>CAWDKA010000016.1:0-192142 GCA_963802845.1 uncultured Alphaproteobacteria bacterium | reverse complement strand
GCGCTGATAGGCCGCGGGGTCCAAATCCTTGAGGTCGCTCATGCCCTCCTGTTTCGCCACGAATGCTTGGATTTCCATCGTCTTGGCGTGCAACTGTTGACGCAGCTTGAGTAGCTTCTCGTCCATTTCAATTGCTCCCTTCATCTGATTTTACTTTATTCTACGCGTGCATGCGCGCGAGATGATGGTCGATGACTGGCTCGAGCACGATCGCAGCATATTCTCCGCTGACCAAGGAGAGAGTTGGGACGAGCCTCGCATGGCTACGGCAATGCGCCTCACACGGCTCGATAACCCATGAGGGGGGTCTCGGCGATATGGCGGGAGTTACACAGACATTCGAATGCGCCATATGTGCTTATTGGCACGCGTCAGACCCTTGCGACAGTAATGTTTCTGGCGCCCAGGCGCAGCCCGTCGCGCTATCCACGAATAAGGCCAGAGGAGGCGTCACGGGACACCACGTGCGATACGTTCTTGGCTTCCGGAGTTGTCGGCATTATTTTGAAGGGTTGGGTCCAGAGCGCCGACGCTTCGACCACCAAGGAAATGACCCCGCAGCCAAACTCTAAGCATTTAGCGCCGCGTAGTGTAACGGCGCGTGATGAAGCGGCCTCGGGTGTTTCCTGGGGCCGTTTCCTTTTGCGTGATCCGGCAGGCTCGATCCCGCCGCCAGGTTTGCTAAAATCCACATCGAAGATAGAGCAAAAAGTGGGAATCGCTCGTGGCCAAACGCAATCCTTTCGCCGCCATCGCGCATGGGCATGACTTGGCCGAGGCCATCGTCGACGCCATACGCGAGCCCCTTCTGGTGCTCGATCCGGACTTGCGCGTGATTGTCGCGAGCCGCTCGTTCTACCGGACTTTCGCCGTGACGCCACGAAAGACGGAAGGCCAGCTGGTCTTCGAGCTGGGCGACGGGCAGTGGAACATTCCCGGGCTCCGGGCGCTCCTCGAAGACATCATTCCGAAGCGCCGCACCGTCGAGGCCTATGAGGTCGAGCACGAATTCCCGTCGATCGGCCGACGCGTGATGCTCCTCAATGCCCGCCGGGTGTTTGACGAAGATGGTTCGGCCTCCGCCATTCTTCTTGGCGATAGAGGACGTGACTCGGCGTCGCGAGGCTGAGCGCGAAAAGGACGACCTGCTTCAACAAAAGGAAATTCTGCTCCAGGAGATGCAGCACCGCGTTGCCAACAGTCTTCAGATCATCGCCAGCATTCTTCTGCTCAAGGCCAGGACCGTGCAATCGGAGGAGACTCGGCTGCACCTCCACGATGCCCACCAGCGCGTCATGTCGGTGGCGACGGTGCAACAACAGCTGCACGCCTCTGGGTTGAATGAAAGGATCGAGATCGGGCCCTATCTGACGAAGCTGTGCGCCAGTCTTGCAGCCTCGATGGTCGGCGAACGCCGGGCGCTCTCGATCAAGGTGCTAGCAAGCTCTGGCAGGGCGGTATCCAGCGAAGCGGTGAGCCTCGGGCTGATCGTGACGGAGTTCGTGATCAACGCCTTGAAGCATGGCTTCCCAGGCGGAGCGGAGGGCGAAATCCTGGTCAGCTACGACGCGCAAGATTCTGGCTGGCGCCTCTCGGTTTCCGACAATGGATCTGCGACCCAAGAAGCGGACGGCGAGCCTGCACATACCGGCCTTGGCACGAGCATCGTCGAGGCCCTGGCGCATCAACTCGAGGCCACGGTGCAGAAAACGAGTGGCCCTCAGGGCACCACGGTGACAATCACCGCGCCCGCAATCAACGCTGGCATAGCGACTGGCGGAAAAATGGGAGTGCGCGCGTGATCGTACCAGCGTCCGATTTTCGCCTTTGGCAATTCCGACGGCGACAAGGAGATGCTCGAATGGACGGCGGCGGATGTTGGCTTGCATTTCATGGGCCTTGTTCATCACACCGATGCGGACCGCGAATGGGCTTACGACCGCAAATCCGATGTGGGCCGTCTTGACAAGGCACTCGATGAAGCAATTGCCAGAGGCTGGACTATCGTCGATATGAAACGGACTGGAGCGTGATGTTCCCTCCCGATAAATCCTCCGACGCGTAGCACCGAGCCAAAAGTCACCTGGATGAGCCACGCTCCTTCGGGTCAGGTATTGACGTCACGGGAAACGAAGAACCATGAGTGTATTCGCTACGGTGATTGGCCTCGTTGCAGCGGCCTGCACTACCGCAGCCAACTTGCCGCAGCTCAAGAAGGCGTGGACTACCGGTGAGACTGACGACATCTCTCTTAAGACGCTCTTGCTTTTCGCCTGCGGCCTAGGGCTGTGGGTAGTCTATGGAGTGTTGCGCGAGGACATCGTCATTATCCTAGCTAATGGCATCAGCCTGGCGCTGCTTGCTGGGCTCTTGTACTTGAAGTTGCGGCAGACTTCCTCCGAAGTGCGGGCAGAGTAGACTTCCCAGAAGACTAACAGCGTTGGTGGAACGCTGGACGTCCGCTTTGGGTCAGAAGCTGACCTCGCGGAGTTCGGCGGGAATGTCCGCTAAGTGCCATAAGCAGACGTCGGCGATGCGAGTGCTGGTCGCTATAGACCCTCATCGGGAATTTTAAGTAGCTTGCCACAGGCTTTGCAATGAACTGCGTCTAGGTCGTGGCGTTCGAGCGCGCACGCTGGACAGCGGAACCGCACTTTTTGTGGGCGGAGGAGTGCCTGCAGCAGTCTGAGGAAAAGCGTCACCCCGAAGATCATTATTAGAACAGCGATGAGCCGACCGAGCGACCCTTCGAGGGTGATGTCACCAAAGCCTGTAGTTGTTAGCGTTGATACGGTGAAATAAAGCGCATCGACATAGTTGGCGATCTCTGGATTGCGCCAATGCTGCGTCTCGTAGACGACGCCCGTCATGATGAAGAGGAACACCCCAAGGTTGACCACCGCGACGATGGCCTCTTCGTTGCGGCGGAAGAACGGGCTGTCAGCACGCAGACGCGCCACGAGCTGGTAGGTGTGCAAGAGCCTAAGCGTGCGCAGAATGCGCAAAAAACCTAGACCTTCGCCGACAACAGGCGCGAGAAAGGAAAAGATCGCGACCATGTCCGCCCAAGTCGATGGATGGGCAAACTCGCGTATCGGGTGCGGGCTCACATAAAGTCGGGCGCAAAAATCAGCAAGGATCAGGAGACCGAAAATCAGATCAAGCCATTCAAGCCATGGCGCCCGCGCCACGAAGGAGGTGCCGATAATGAATAGGATGGTGCTGATGTCGAAGATCAGCAGACCATAGCGGAAGCGATGGGCAGTCTCGCTCTTGCCGAAATAGAGAAGCCGCAGTCTCTCGCGCAGCGAAAGCGAGTCTGAGTTGGCTTCACCTTCCGACGTGACTGAGGATCGCGCTGCTTTCCTCCTCGAGGAGGCGGCCGATCGTGCGTTACTGGCGTTCCTGGCGACCATTCTGAGCCTTCAGCGTCGGAGCATCCTTTGGCGGGATTAGCCTAACCCGTCCTCCTGCAACAACGCCCGATTGATCGCCACCGCCGCTTTGGCGCCTTCAGCGATAGCGACGGCGACAAGTAAAACATCACGAGACGCGTCTCCGGCAACATAGACACCACGAACGCTACTTTCCTCGGTGAGGGGGTCGGTGATGATGCTGCCCTTTTCATCCCGGGCACAGCCCAACGCGGCGGAAAGGTCGGAACTTTGACGGCAACCGGTTGTGAAGAACATTGCCTCACGCTTTAGTGTCTTACCGTTTTGCAGATGGATCTCTTGGAGGATGCCGTCGTCGTTGCCCTCCAAGCTTGAAATCCTCTCGTAACATACCGGAATCCCGTGCTGTTGAAGACGCTCCTGCATGATGGACGAGACTTGCGGCGGACCGTCGGTGCAGAGCACGACATCCGAAGACCATTGCTTCATCATGAGCGCCAAACCGGCAGCCTTATCGCCCACGCCGTAGACTGCGAGGGGCTGATCCCGATGTTCAAATCCATCGCAATACGGACAGTGGTGAACGCTCCGACCATAGAGCCGTTCGATACCTTCAAGTCGCGGTACGTCATCTGTGAGGCCGGTGGTGAGCAGCACCTTGCGCGCGTTCAAAGTAGAACCTTCAGCGCACACGACTGAGAATTGATCTCGCGATGGCGTTATGTTGGTTACGCGATCCGCGTGCAGTTTTACGGTGGGGTACCGTTCGAGTTCAAATTTGGCCCTGCCCAATAAGTCACGGGGGGGTGTTCCTTCGTGACCAAGCAGGCAGTGTACAGCTCGTGACGCCTGATTCCGGGGTTGCCCCACATCGCACACGAATACGTTGCGACGGCATCGCCCTAAAACGATGGCCGCACTAAGACCCGCGGCGCCTCCACCCACAACGACGACATCGTAAGAATCCGCCATACCCGCTTCTAAGCTAGGCAAGCTGAGGATGCAAAAGATCGCCTAAGTCGACGCATCCTCCCGGCGTAGGCGATTTTTGCGAAAGGATTTAGGAACAGCCCCCTCGGCGGCGCATTTGGGAAATGTCCGCTTTGGGTCATTAGCGGACATTTGAGTGCGCATCAGGGATGTCCGCTTTACCCCCAATAGCGGACATGCTCAGCGTCGGCATCAATGCTAAGTGCCAAAATCGGACCTCATTCCGTCGGCCTTCGCAGTCTGATTTCGATGAGCCAAAGATTGTTTATCTCACGCCAAGCTCATTGGTTCCGACGGTTTGCTTTCGCCTCCAGCTCTTTGCGCAAGCAGAACACGTAAGAACGTCTCCACCTCCGGGGACACTGACGTGAAGCGGAAAGAAAAATCCGTGCTACTGCCCACCGTCCCTACGACCTTCGCGTAGAGAGTTCCAGGGATCTCTTGAACATCGGTGCCAATGAGGTGCATCTTGAGGTTAGTTAGGGTGGGAACTGGATTCTCCAAACGTGCTTCAGCTGCTTTCAGGGACAGCTTCGTCAAAGTTCCTTTGTAGACTTCTCCACCAAGATGACTTGCCTCGACGATCTCATATCTGAAAGGAATCTTCTCAATCAGTGGAGCGAGTGCCTCAGTCGTCTCGGGCAGAAAGAGCCTATGCGACCCGCCAATCCCCAACACCTCGGAGAGGGTGACGGGGTGTTCGATTCCCTTTGCCTTGACCTCCATCTGCTTCCCGGCTCTGAGAATAGGCCCTACCTCTTTTCGTGTTGTCTCGGAGATCAGGATCTGGCCGCCAGTGGTGTAAGACTGTATGCGGGAGGTGAGGTTGACGTGGCTTCCCACCACCCCGTACTTCATCCGTTCGGACGAGCCGATATTCCCCACCACCACTTGGCCGGTATGGACCCCGATGCCCATCTCCACCTCGGGCAGGTCTTCCTGTTTATTCTGTTCATTGACTGAAGCCATTGCCAACTGCATCTGCACGGCGCAAGCCACCGCCCGTTCCGCATCGTCCTCTTGCCAAACGGGAGCCCCGAAAAGGACGAAGACCGCGTCGCCAATGAATTCATCGATGGTGCCCTGGTACTGCTTAATGATTGTGACCATCGTCGTCAGATAGCGATTGAGAACGGCCACGACCCTTTCCGGTGCTAATCGCTCCGACAGCGATGTGAAGCCGCGGAGATCGGCCATCATCATTGTGATCTTGCGCTTGTCCCCTCCCATTTGCAGTCCGCTGGGAGAACTCGAGCACGGTTTCGACCACCTCATCCGTCAGGTAGCGGCCAAACGTCTCGCGAATGAACCGGTTGCGCAGCTGCACCTTCTCGGCAAGTCGCTGCAGCTCGATCTCGACCCGTTTGCGGTCGGAGATGTCCGCCCAGGAGCCGACGATCTCCTTCGGCTTGCCGTCGGTATCGTGCCTAACCGCAAAGGAATCTTGAACCCAGATATAGTGTCCTTTCTGATGCCGGAAGCGGTATTCAACCGCCCCTCCGCCGGCGGCGATCAGCCTGTCGAGCTCGGCGAGCACCCTCTGGGCATCCTCTGGATGGAGATGCCTCGCCCAGAACTTCGGATCATCACGCATCTCCCACGGTGCATATCCCATAAGCGATTTCAGATTGTCGCTGACGAACGTGCACGCAAGACTACCCAAAATCTGAGTGGTGTATACGACCGACGGACTGGCAGCGACGAGCTCTTGCAGGTTTTGCATGAAGACCATGCGCTCGGTCATGACCTGCTCCGCCCGCTTCAGGTTGGAGATGTCCGCCCAGGACCCGACAACCTCCAACGTACGACCAGCATCGTCACGCATGACCTTGAAGGTGTCCTGGACGCAGATATAGTTCCCTCCCCGATGCCGGAACCGGTATTCTAGAGTCCCTCCACCCTTTTCAAGCAGAGGAAAGACTTGTTCTTTCACCCGCTTGGCATCCTCCGGATGGAGACGCGAAAACCAGAATCCTGGGTCTTCAAGCATCTCCCACGGGGAATACCCCATGACCGATTCCACATTCTCGCTGACGAACGTACATCCGAAATCGCTGGAACCTTTGCTGGTGTATAAGACTCCAGAACTGACCGTCATGAGGTACTGCAACCGCTCCCGGTGCGTTTTCAGTTCGGCGGCGCGTTCTTCGATCCGCTTTTCCAGTTCGTCGTGTGTCCTTTGAAGCCTCTCCTCTGTCCGCCTGCGCTCTCGCAGGTCTTTAGCAAACCCGACGGTCCCGACCCCCTGACCCTCCTCGTCAAAGAGAATTGAAGCCGAGATCAGGACGGGAATGCTGCGACCGTCTTTCGCCTGCAAGGCGCTCTCAAAGCCCAAAACTGTGCCCCCGCGCTTGCGCATCTCGCGCGCGACTTCATTTGCCCCCGCCTCACCACCGTAGAGCACCGATACCCGCCGGCCGAAAACTTCGTCGGCCCGATAGCCCAACAGGGCCTGGGCGCCCTCGTTGAAGAGCACGACCTTCCCTTCTTTGTCGGTAGAGATGATGGCGTCAGTTGAGCTGTCTATCAGTCGGGTAAGGTATCGCTTCGTCTCAAGCGCCACGAGTTCTGCCTGCTTGCGGTCAGCTTCTAGTGCGCTGACCCGTTGGCGCAGCTCGTCCATGAGTTGGTCTTTGGTTTTATGCTCACGTTCCATACGAGCTGACCCAATCGGGTTTGTGTCGCCGTGCGAAGGAGGCTTCGATGACGCCAGCGTCGTGCGATACCTTCGCAAACCTCAGTAATGAGGCGACCAGGATCTCGGGGCAAAAGTCGCAGCACGGCGAAGAAGCGAAGATGCAGGTTGACGCGCTCGCCTGTTCCGCTGCGCAATTCGCCAGAAGCAAGATCACTGCAACTGTAAATTCACATGATCGCTCTAGGCGTAGTTCCGCCTATCCGAACTCCTGTTCATTCTCTCGCTTTTTCTTTGCCACCTCAAAGTCTTTTTCCGAGAAAGTTGCATATTAAGATGCGCACGGGCGGGATCGGAATGACAATTCACGCCGAGTACGGGCGAATGGACGCACCCATAATAACCGGTGTTACCAGCGTGCGGGGACGTTGCTACCACGCCATGTCCGTTTCTTCCCCTCAAAGCAGACATTCAGCGCGAGTGGCATGTCACTAGGTGCCAAAAGCGGACCTTTACTGCGAGGCGGCATCGCCCCAAAGGTTGCTTGATTTTAACAGCGCTCAGGCAGAGATTGGCTCTCGCTAGTGAGGGGCATCCGTAATCAGGAGGCACCCATGCGATTATCCCTACCTTCAGCCAAACGACGATCTAGTCGAACGAAACTCAGTCATACGGGCGCAGCCACCGCCATGGTGGTTCTCGCCGTCGGCTTGGCAGCGCTCGGATCGGCTGCTTCGGCGGTCGCTCAGGAAGCGGCGAAGGTCGATTACCCTACGGGTTATCGCGACTGGACGCACGTCAAGAGCATGGTGATTTAACCCGGACACCAGCTTTACGACTCCTTCGGCGGGATCCATCACATCTACGCCAACCAATCCGCCCTGGAAGGCTACCGAACGGGATCGTTTGCTGACGGCTCTGTCATCATCTTCGACCTGCTGGAAGCCACCGCTGCCGACAACGCGATCACCGAGGGCAAACGTAAGGTGCTCGGCGTAATGCAGAAGGACGGCAAGCGGTTTGCCGGAACCGGCAGCTGGGGCTTCGAAGGCTTCGCCGCAGGCGACCCAGCCCGCCCGGTGGTCGGCAAGGACGCCGCCACCGCTTGCTTCGGATGTCACACGGCGCAGAAGGACCACGATTACGTCTTCAGCGTGTGGCGTGAGTGACCAGCAGCGGCATTCCGCTAAGGCTTTCATGTCCGCTTTGGGTCATTAGCGGACATTAGGGAGCGGGTCAGGGATGTCCGCTTTGGCCCCGAAAGCGGACCTGCTCAGCATCGGCGCTAATGTCCGCTAAGTGCCAATAACGGACATTCCCGGTGGGCGACGGCAGCCCTGATTTCCTTTGATCGGGGCTTCGAGCCGCGCCCCCGGACGATGGGCAACCATCAGAAGCGCGTCAGGTTGCCGGCGGGCGGGTTCGGATATTTCTTGAGTGTTTCCTTATATTTCTCGACGACCTCAAGCGGATGGCCGGCCGTCCACCCGAAAAGCGCTCCGACCTGGAGATCCTCGCAGCATGCTATGCTGCGAGACAATGGACGGGAACTCGGATTCGGGAGCAAAGTCCGCCGAGAACCATGACAGTCCAGGGCTTGAGGAAACGGCCACTCGTACCGGGCGATCACGCGCGGGCAAGAACGAGGTTCCATTTAGGAGGGTACACCATGGCCCAATACATCCTTTCGGATCCCAATTTTAGCGACGGTACGCGGCGCAACGTAATCGAGAAAATTGTTGATCAGTTTCGCGAGCGTAGTGGCGTCAAACTTATTGGATATGAGCCCGACCCCGATTTCGATCGCCTTCCGATTGAGGCGCTCGGTCGCCCCGAACCGATGCGAGAGTCGCTGCTCGCCGCCGCAGGTAAAGCGTATGAACTCATCGACATGGAGAAACAACATGGCGCCCATCCGCGGATTGGGGCGGTCGATACCATCGAAATCTATCCTGCAAAAGACATCACCATCGAGGAATGCCGAGACTTCGCCGAGGACCTCGGCAAAGAACTGTTCAAGCGCTATGCCGTCCCGATCTACTTTACGGGTAAGAACGCGCGCAAACCGGAAAATGAAGGTCTGACCTTCATTCGAAAGGGAAACTATGAGGGACTCAAGGAAGCTGTTCTCAAGGATCCCTCGCGCGCTCCTGACCTTGGACCGGCCAAGCTGCATCCGACGGCCGGGGCCACGATTGTCGGCGCCGTTGATGAACACGACGCATATTTCAACGTGGTCCTAGACACAACGGATCTTTCGATAGCGAAAAAACTCGCTAGCTATGTTCGCGGAAAGACCGGTGGCTTCACCAATATCCAAGGCGTCATTGGGCTTCCCCAAACGCACCGCCGTACTGGCGAGGCGTGCGTCGCAGTTTCGTGCGAAATCAGCAACCCCCTAAAGACACCAATTCACCGAGTCTTCAACTTGCTCAAGTCTGAGGCTGCCCGCTACGGCGTGAATGTCATTGCCGGTCAAATCTGCGGCACGATCGGTGCTGAAGTATTGGTCCAAACTGCCGAGTGGTACTTGCAGCTCGAAGGCATCAACGGGCCGTGGGATTACAAGAGTTAAATTCTCGAAAACCATCTGTTGGAACTCGAGTTTTGAATCCATGCTCTTCTGGGCCTCCAGTGATCTGACACTCAAGCGAAAAACAAGTGAGGGACCGTCATTGGCGGACATTAGAGTGCGGATTTGGGATGTAACATGCTGAGCGTCACCAACGACGTCCGTTAAGTGCCAGAAGCGGACAAGGGACGCCACCGCGTCAGGCGCACTCTTCAAGCAGACTAGATGATGTCGCATCTCAGCTAATTTGTCGACAAGATCGGCGCCGTTCATTGCCTATCCCGCTACGGCCACGGAACAATGAGCGCAGTGAGGGCGCAAGAGGAGCCCGGGCAGCGTGCACTATAATCAAGCCAGCGCCGCTCCAAACTTGCTTGCCACGGGGAATGGCCTAACAGACAATGCACAGCCCTACTTCCAACCGGAGGAGGAGCGCCATGCCCCAAACAGATATGGCATTGGGGCTTGCTGTTCTTGCTGTCCTTGGAGCAGCGACGTATCAAAGGCTCTATGAGTTGCGGCCAGCCGCAAGGCTCTATGAGCCCCCGCTAACGGCCAACCTCAACCAAGAACCACAGGCCCCGGCTAGGATCGACAAGTCGCCAAGGAAGCAGGCGCAACGCCAGAAGCTGATCGCCGATTTGATCTACTGGGGGGTATTCCAGAGAGTCGAGACCATCAGCCCCACGTCAGTCCACGTCTACGTAAGGCCAGAGGCCTTCAACAGTTTGCGCTTTGAAGTCAAGCAAACCTATTTGGGCGTAGTGTTCACCGCCAGGTTCGACGACATGTCCGCTGACAAGGCGGTCCATGTCTTTGACGCAACCAACAATAAGCACCTGGGCCACTATTCTCCCGCGTTGAGAGGGCTTTACTTGAATGCAGACAAACCTGCCTTTTCGGTGTCTTGAGGCGCGCTTTTGACGTGCCCAAATGTGGATTGGCAGAGACTTGACCTCAAAGCCGGAGCTTTCTCATGGCAAGTCCCCGAGGGCCAGTCTGCGTTGCGTTTGCGCCTCTAATGGCAGCTCTGCTATTGGCTGCTGCACCAATCGGGGGCGTCGAGGAGTCCAGCCAGCGCAGGGCCCTCGTCATACAAGTTGATGGCGCTATTGGCCCAGCGACGGCCAACTACGTGGTGCGAGGTTTGCGCATGGCAGCGGAGCGCGGCGCCAAACTTGTCGTGCTCCAGATGGACACGCCCGGTGGACTCGACACCTCGATGCGGGACATCAACCGAGCCATTCTCGCCTCAACGGTGCCCGTCGCTACCTATGTCCACCCTAGCGGTGCCCGGGCTGCGAGCGCCGGCACCTACATCCTCTACGCAAGTCACGTCGCGGCGATGACGCCTGGCACGAATGTGGGCGCAGCGACGCCGGTTTCAATCGGCGGCGGATTGCCCCTTCCCGGCGGTGACAAAGACGACAAAAAAAGCGGGGACGACAAGGAGAAGCAGGAGAAGCCGCCAGCTCCCGGCTCGATGGAAACAAAGGCCATCAACGATGCCGTGGCCTATATCCGCTCGCTCGCGGAATTGCGGGGGCGAAACGTGGATTGGGCCGAGGAAGCTGTACGCGAAGCGGCAAGCCTCTCGGCAAGCAAGGCGGTTGAGGAGAACGTTATCGAGATCCTGGCCAGCGGCATAGACGACCTCCTCGGTCAGGCCCATGGCCGCAAAGTCAAGGTCGGCACGCAAGAGGTCACTCTGGATACAAAAGGCTTGGCGCTCGAGCATTTTGAGCCTGATTGGCGCACTCAAGTCCTGGCAACCATTACTAATCCGAACATCGCGCTCATTCTGATGATGATCGGCGTCTATGGGCTGATCTTCGAATTCATGAATCCTGGCGCGCTGATCCCCGGGACTGTAGGCGCGATTTGCCTGCTCATCGCCCTCTACGCTTTCGCCGTCCTGCCGGTGAACTATGCCGGTCTCAGTCTTATCGCACTCGGCATTACCCTGATGATCGCCGAAGCATTCACGCCATCGATCGTTCTTGGCGTTGGAGGAGTTGCTTCTTTTGCGCTTGGCGCGGCCATTCTGGTCGATACCGAGGCGCCCGGCTTTCAGATCTCATGGGCCGTGATTGGCGCCGTCGGCGTGACGAGCCTTGCGTTGACACTGATTGTGGGGCGCCTTGCGATCGCCTCTTACCGCCGTCGCGTTGCCACGGGCGTAGAGGAGATGGCGGGAGCGCGGGGTGAGGTGCAGGATTGGCAGGACGGAGCGGGGCACGTCTTCGCTCATGGCGAGCGTTGGAAGGCCGTCTCTGCGGTGCCGCTGAGCAAGGGCCAACTTGTGCGGGTGAAGGGCGTGGATGGGCTGGTGCTCAGGGTCGAGCCCGAAATCGACAGGAGCTAATGGAGGATCCCCGCTATGTTCTACGACCTCGCCTTCTACGCTGTTATCGGCTTCCTCGTCCTGCTCTTCCTATCCGCGGCGATCAAGATCCTGCGCGAATATGTGCGGGGTGTTGTTTTCACACTCGGCCGCTTCACTGGGGTGAAAGGGCCAGGGCTGATCATCATCATCCCCTTTGTGCAACAGATGGTGCGCGTCGACCTCAGGACGCGCGTTTTCGACGTACCCACCCAGGATGTCATTTCGCGCGACAACGTCTCGGTGAAGGTCAACGCAGTGATCTATTTCCGCGTCATCGATCCCGAACGGGCCATCATCCAGGTCGAAGATTTCTTGCAGGCAACGAACCAGCTCTCCCAAACGACGCTGCGCTCGGTGCTTGGCAAACACGAACTCGACGAGATGCTCGCCGAGCGCGACAAGCTGAACACCGATATCCAGGAGATACTCGACGCGCAGACCGACGCCTGGGGCATCAAAGTGTCAACCGTCGAAATAAAGCATGTCGATATCGACCAAACCATGGTGCGTGCCATTGCCAGGCAGGCCGAAGCGGAGCGTGAAAGACGCGCCAAGATCATTAATGCCGAAGGCGAGCAACAGGCGGCGCAAAAATTGCTTGAAGCCGCTGACGTCCTCTCCAAACGTCCCGAAGCCATGCAACTGCGGTACCTGGGTACGCTCGGGGTGATTGCAGGGGAAAAGAGCTCGACCATCGTCTTCCCCTTCCCGGTTGAGGCCGGCAAGTTCCTCTCGGCGGTCAGCGCCGATGGCGAGAAGGGAAAGTAGCGCATCGCTCGATTTGTTCGGCATTTTCGGTCGTTCGGCCGGGAAGGTGAGCTGGCTCGCATATGACTTGGTTTGAATGTCCGCTTTGGGTCATTAGCCGACATAATGGTCCGTTCGTGTCATGTCCGCTTTACCCCCGATAGCGGACATTGGTCAGCGCGGGTGGGATGTCCGAAAAGTGCCATCAGCGGACGCCCCGCCCCCGAGCGACGCACGGCACCCGCCAAGGCTAGAAAAGAAGAAGCTCCCGAAGACGGGGGCCATCGGGGCTTCTCGGGTCCTTATGGGGGACCATGTGATGGGAAAGGGAACGCCCACCACTGCAGTGGCCGCGCCTTTTTGCTGAAGCGCGCTAGAACCCACAAGCCTTGAGTTACAGCTATTCAGCCAAATCGAACTCCTGGCGAAGCCGAGTGGTGATTTCGACGAGCCTCTCTTTGCACTCGACATTGAGTTGCAGCCCATCGCCGACTAGTGCGGCGTCCCACTCAACGCCCGTCGGCTTAATGACTTCTACCCCGGCACTCTCGCACTCCGGATGTTCGCGAAGTTCAGCGGTGATCATGCTTTCGAGTTCCGCAGCGGTCTTCACCGACTTCTGAGACATCGAACGCCTCCTGATTAACAGCGTCAGCCCAAGATCGATAATAAGAGAGGCGCCCGCGAAGCGAGCGCTCCTCATGAATCTTTCAGTTCAGAACTTTACCAGTTCACATTAGCGCACCGAGCTTCCTTTGCTGAGTTGTCACCGCTTCGATGCAGAGGCCGAAAGGTGTCCATCCGGACCGGCAGGCGAGCATTTCATAATCGTGGTCTTCGAATGTGTAGCTGGCATCGACCGAGCTCTCATGCGTTGCGTCGGGGCGATATTTCGCGGTTTCCTGCGCTTTTCTTCATTCCTCAACCTAAAAAAACGTAAATCCAACACACTGAGACCCCAGCGCGGTCCTGCAGGCATTCGACCAGGAATTTTAAAATACCCCCCCGGTGCCCTCCTCCCTAAGCCGCCCATCCCACACAGGCCAAGAAATGAACTTCGGCATGTTGACGATGGCCCGCACTTCTTCGAGGCCAGCCTTGCGCCGCTTCCGCTGCGCTGCTTTGGCTGCGGCCGTCATCGAAGAGGACTGTCCATTTTAGGCGGCATCCCCCGCACTCTGGAGACACTGCGTCGCGACGGCATAAATCTGCCGCCACAACGGCCGGACATTATTTGGCAACAGCAACCGGCCTTCTGCCTCCGTGATGCAGAGCTTCCGCAACTCCTGTGTGATTTCGCGGCGGCTGACCCTAATGCAATCCTGCAAAAACTCATCAAGCTCATCACGGGTCTTGCCCTGGCAGGCAAAAGAAAGAGCTGCCAACCGAACTCCAGGGATTCCGGTAAACTTCATCATTCGCTTCTCCTCCTGTCTCCGAACTTGCGGCCAATCCTTTTTTCGATCTCTGCAATCTGTGCCTCTCGCTCTGCCTCTGAAGGTCTTACGGGCTCTGCAACATGCACCCCCTGCAAACCCTCTTTTTCTTCTTGAGAATCATTCATGGCGTCAGCCGCCGAAGGCGGATGCGCCCTTTCAGGATGATGTTCAGTCTTAACGGTTCCCTCTTTATGTTTAGTGCTGAGTCCTGCATTCAGCATGGCCGTGCTGACCCTTGACTTAGCATGGCCGTGCTGACCCTTGAGTTGGCATGGCTCGCCGTCACGAAGGGCTTCCTTTTGCGCCTTGATGTCTTCATCGAGACCTATCCAGAACAACTCAAATGCCTGCCATTGCACATGGTAGGCGTTGGTTCTGAACTGCCCGAACCGCCTGCGGCCTCGGCCTTCGATCTTTAGGAAGGGAGTGTTGTCAGCCGTCCACTGCAACACCTTGCGGACGGTATCCCGATGAAAACCCGTTTCGATCGCCATGAGGCTTTGACTTGCATCACAGCGTCCCGTGGTCGGGTTGGCGTGGTCAATCACGCAAGCCATGATATGAACGAAGGACGGATACGGGCATTCGATCCCGGTCAACAGCCAATGGATGGTGATGACATTCCGTGCCCGCCATTTCTGGTCCTTGTCGGGGGCGATGAACTCTGTCGGCTGCTCGCCACGGTCTTCGCGCATGGCCTCGACATCAACCGCGCCATCGCTGTCGAAGATCAGTTCCTCTTTGCGGCGTTTAGCCATTCCGCGCACCTCCATTGCTGGCGATGCGCCATGTTTGCGAGTAACTGTCGTCGAACAGCCCGTCCCTTCCCGGGGCCAACCCGGGCATGGAGATAATTGCTCGGGCTACGTCTGAGCGGATGATGATGCGCCGTGGCTCTAGCCAATACACAGTCTCGCCGCCCTCCAGCCCACAGCAGAGGACGGCCCCCTTGGCCATTGCTTCCAGGATTTGCTTGGTGGTCATCGCACACCCCCCTGGGGTTGCACGGGCTGACTCGGTCTGGTAATCAGGGCCTGCACAGTTGCACTACCTTTCTGCCCCGTTGCGGTCTGACCACCGTGGCGGGGCTTTTGCTTTACTGATGTGCGGCTATTGGCAATCGTGGCGCGGACGATCTCGGTGATCGTCATATCGGCGCGGATCATTTCGCACCGCCTTGGCGCTTGGCGGCACCACGAAGCTGCGTGTTTGCAGTCGGACGAGAGGCGAGCCAGTCTTCTATTTCTGACTCACGCCAGACACGAGTATTCGGGCCAAGCATGAAGCCGGGCGGGAAGCCTTCCCGTTCAATCCAGCGTTTCAGGGTGACGTGATTGTTGACGATCTTGCGTTCTTGCAGATCGGTAAAGCGAAGCAGACAGTTCATAGGAATGCACTCCGTCAATTGAGAAGTGCAGTCCAATTAGCCCACGTCAGCTTGAGTTTGTACGCCAGGTTTTAGGGTGAAACTCGGCGGTGTTTCGGCCGCTCCATTAACTCCCTAGCGGCGTCGGGGTTGACCTCGTCGTGTTCGAGAATTCTTAAGGGCATATTCGCAAGAAGCGTCCTTCATCGCATCCCCGAGGCCGCGATTTGAAATTCCAGCTTTTTGGTTGGCGCGCTTCCATTCTTCATAGATCAATAGCGCCCAGTTGGCTACTTGGCGGACCGCTTTGTTGGGACGTGGCCCACGCCTCTTCTTTACGTCGAGATGCTTCGCGAGGTGTTCGCGGGAATTGGAATCTAATGGAAGCGGCATGTCCGACCGTAAATACGCTATCAGGCGGGCTGGGTTGCCCCTGGCACTCTGGAGAAGCGCGGAGCCCAGTTCCTCTTCCTGAGTCAGGGGGCGCTTGGGAACTCTGTAAGTACTCGCAGGCGTGGGCTTCAGCCGCTCGTATAGTTCTCGCCCGATTTTGCGCCAGTCCTTCATTACGCCCTCGAATTTGAGAGCGACACCACCTTGTCGGCGGGCGGATTGATGATATTTGCGATCACCTCATCCAGGGCCTTTAGCGCGTGGGCCTTCTCTTCCTCATATCTGTGGCGATCATAGACACCCCCAACTCCGGGGATGGCGTGGCCTAGCACCCGCTCGGCGTGCTCCGAGCTTACTCCGGCTCGAGACATAAGTGACCGGGCCGTGCGGCGAAGGTCATGCAGCTGCCATTGCGGCATCGGGGGCAGCTTGGCCACGAAGGATTCCTTCGCTTTCGTGTGGTAGTTCTTGCGGCCGATAACAAAAGGGCTGCCAGCAAAGCGGGGTTGCGATTCGATGATCTCTAACGCCATCTTCGGCAATCGTAGAGTTTTTGCGTTGCCCTTCTCCCTGTCATCAGTTGCGATGGTCCACACTCCATCTTGGACATCGGACCACTTCATGGTCGCAACTTTCTCTCTGCGCTGACCGGTCAACAACAACAAGCGGACCAGAGCACCGAATGGTCCGTTGGCTTCGGCAGCTTTCCAGATGGTTGCGAGTTCATCGTCACTCAGTATGCGCGTCCGAGCACGTTCCTTCGGATTGCTTCGACGCATGCCGCGAATGATTGGGCTGCTGTAATCATCGTTTCGCGTGGCGTACCAATTCATGATGTTGCTAACAATGGCGAGCACCTTGTCGGCTGCTACCGGCCCAGAGCCGTCCTCGATCTTATCAAGAAGGGCGGTCACTGCGCCGCGCCGGATCGTGGAGAACTCCCTGCCAGCCCACTCGGGCAAAATGTGCCGGTCGAGGAAATAGCGAGTATGTGCGTGCGAGCGAAGACCGCGCTTAAGGACGTGGCGCTGAAACCAAAGTTCGGCAATCGCCTTGAAGCTCTGTGGTCCAGCCCTATCCTCGCCCTTCTTAATGGCCTTCAGGGCAACGCGGGCCTGTTCTTCCGCTTCGTCAACCTTCAACAGCCCAGCGTTCCCGATAGGGTGCCAGACTTGCTTGCCCTCAGGGTCGCGCGTAAGGGCGTAATGGGTTTTGGTCCCGGAGGGGTAGACCCTTATATAGTGGCCTGCGAGGTTTGCATTGCGGACTAGATAGCGTGCGGCCTGTGGTTTGAGTTTAGCAATCGAGGCTTCCGTGAACCGTATCTTTTGCATATCTCCCGCCGTTAGCCGGGTCCGTCGCAGGGCTAACAAATTGTCCCCGTTACCCTGGCTATCATTGGGCTAACATAAGCTCATTTTTGGCGGCAAACAAGTGTATCCACGGCAGCTGGTTTTAGCCGACATTATCAACTTGTGCGTCTATACCAATGACGAGGTCGTGGTCGAGACGCTCGACATAGGCAAGTAGCGCGTAAAGCGATGACAAGTTTTTCCCCCCGCGAGATCGTCTCCGAGCTCGACCGCCACATCATCGGTCAGCGCGACGCCAAGCGTGCTGTCGCCATTGCGCTTCGCAATCGCTGGCGCAGGCAGCAGCTCGATGAGGACATGCGCGAGGAGGTTCTGCCCAAGAACATCCTCATGATCGGCCCGACCGGCGTCGGCAAGACCGAGATTTCGCGCCGCCTGGCCAAGCTCGCGGGCGCGCCCTTCATCAAGGTCGAAGCCACCAAATTCACCGAAGTGGGTTACGTCGGCCGCGACGTCGATCAGATCGTGCGCGATCTGCTCGAAGCCGGCATCGGGCTCGTGCGCGACGCCAAACGCAAGGAGGTCGCCGCCAAGGCCCAGCTAAACGCCGAGGAGCGCGTGCTCGATGCGCTGGTCGGCTCCGGCGCCGCGCTTTCGACCCGCGAGGCCTTCCGCAAGCGCTTGCGCTCAAGCGAGCTCGACGACCGCGAGATCGAGATCCAGGTCGCAGATACGCCGTCGATGCCGTCCTTCGAAATTCCCGGCATGCCCGGCAGCCAAGTCGGCATGATCAATCTCTCCGACATGCTCGGCAAAGCCTTCGGCACGCGCACCAAGCCGCGCAAAGTCACGGTGCGGGCTTCCTTCGACATTCTCTTGAGCGAGGAATCCGACAAGCTGATCGACAATGACATGATCGTGCAGGAGGCGATCCGGAACGTCGAGAATAACGGCATTGTCTTCCTCGACGAGATCGACAAGATCTGCGCGCGCTCGGAGCGCATCGGCGCCGATGTCAGCCGCGAAGGCGTGCAGCGCGACCTCCTGCCGCTGATCGAAGGCACGACCGTCGGCACCAAATACGGACCGGTGAAGACCGACCATATTCTGTTCATCGCCTCGGGCGCCTTCCACATCGCCAAGCCCTCGGACCTCCTGCCCGAGCTTCAGGGCCGGCTTCCCATCCGTGTCGAGCTCCGCCCGCTCACGCGCGACGATTTCCGCCGCATCCTCACCGAGCCGAAGGCGTGCCTCATCAAGCAATATGTCGCGCTGATGAAGACCGAAGGCGTCGATCTCGAATTCACCCCCGACGCGATCGACGCCATCGCCGACATCGCCGTCGAGGTGAACACTGCCGTCGAGAATATCGGTGCTCGCCGCCTGATGACGGTGATGGAGCGCATCCTCGACAACATCTCCTTCGACGCGGCCGACAAGGCGGGCGAGCAGATCGTCATCGACGCCGCTTACGTGCGCGAGCATATCGGCGACCTCGCCAGGAACGCCGACCTGTCCAAATTTATTCTGTGATTACGCTGAAGCGGCGGAACGCGAGCCCTATTGCGCTTGAAGTCGAAAGGCTGCCCACGGAACTGATTGAGCTTGGCGTCCTTGTCGATCTGGAACTGGACGAACCCCATCGGCATTGGGCCTAGCATCGCGGCAACGTCGGCAAACCTGCCCTCCGGAATAAGCTACCGGCGCTTCGCGGCCCTGAGCCGCACATAGAGCGCGCCGCCGCCACCGAGCCGCCGCGGCGCTTCCGCATAGCTCACGACGAGAGGGGCGAGGTCGGGCTGCTCCAGCCAGTGCGGGACCGCTTGGCGCAGCACGCCGCGTTCATCGGCTTCGTAGAAGCTTCGCCGCGCGTCCGGCTCAGTGCCCCTCCCGGTAATGACCAGCACATGGCGATGGCCCCTTCCTTGCGCCGATTTGAGGAAGCGCCGGAGCGCGCCATGCGCCTCGCGCTGGCGCATGCCATGGAGATCGAGCCGTGATTTCGACCGCGAGCCGCCCGCGTTCGAGCGCCCGCGCCGTTTGCCGGTTGAGGACTTCCCCGCGCGCAGTTGGAGGAGGCTTCGGCGCGACTTTGGGCGCTAGCCTCGGCGCCCGCGCCTCGCCCTTAGCCGTTTCGCGCTGAGGCTCCTTCTTCAGGCGATCCGCGTGCGAGGCCGGTCTGCCCGTGGCAAGCGGCTTCGCGCTGCGGGCCACGCGCTTCCACAACTCTTCGTCGCTCTCGTCTCTCTGCCTGCCCATGACCTTGTCACTCCCGCGAAAGCGGAATCCAGCAACCCTAGCGCCCATAATTACACTACAGGCGTTACTGGATTGCCCGGTCAAGCCGGGCAATGACAAAGTCTATCTCGGCAGCAAGATGCAGAACCGCGCCGCGTGGCGGGTGCTGCCGGCAATCGCGCCTGCGTCCTCGCCTGTTCCCCAGAAAATGTCGCCGCGCTCCGGCCCCCTGATCGCCGAGCCAACGTCCTGCGCGATCATCAGCCGGCGGAACGGCTGTGCCCCGGTCACGAGCTGCTCCGCCGTGACGAAGACCGGCAGTCCGAGCCGGTGATACGCGGTATCGACTGCAAGGCTCCGCCCCGGCGTGAGCGCGACGCCTTGCGCCCCGCGCGGGCCGTCGCGCCCCTCTTTCGGGTCGAGTTCGCGGAAGAAAACATAGGAGCGGTTCTCCTCCATCAGCGCCCGCCCGCGCGCCTCGTCGGCCCTGAGCCACGCCTTCACCGCCGCCATCGACATGGCATTGGACGCGATCGCGCCGTGTTCGATGAGGAGCCTGCCGATCGATGTGTAGGGATGGCCGTTCTTGCCGGCATAGCCGAGCCTGACCGAGCCGCCTTCGTTCAGATGCACGCAGCCCGATCCCTGCACCTGCATGTAGAACAATTCGACCATGTCCTTGAGATAGAGCAGTTCGAGCCCACGCCCCAAAAGCGCGCCGTCCCAAATCTCGGCGCGCGTGTAATAGGGAACTTGGCCGTCGGCGGTCTCCCGCAGGCCGGTGATGCGGTCGTTGAAGCGGGCGCGCTCCGTCTCGGGCGCGAGCGTGATCAGGTCCTCAGGCCGGCGATAAACGGGCACCTGGAAAGGCCCGTCGCGCGCATAAGACCCCTCGATCTCGGGCTCGTAATAGCCGGTGACGAAGCCCTGCCGTGCGCTTTCCGCGATGAGGTGCGGGAGAAACCGGCCCTCGAAGAAAGCGCGAGCGGCATCGGCGCTTGCGCCAGGCCCGAGCGCGAGCGCAGCGGCGGCATGCGGCGATTTCGGATCGGCGGCGCAGGACCGCAACAAGGCGCGGAAAGCGGCCGCGTGGTCGTCTTCCGTCCAGCCTTCGAGATCGGCGAAACGCGTCGGGCTCAGGCTGATCGGCTTGTCGTCCAAGCGCTAATTGGCGGCTTCGGTGGCGACGAGCTTCCAGTTGGGATTACGTGAGGCAGCCTCGCGCGCGAACGTCCAGATATCGGTGACTTCGCGCACCTTCTTGGGGTCGCCCTCGATCACCTCGCCTTCGGCGTCGCGCGTGACCGAGACGAGCTCGCTGACGAACTTCACCGTGACAAAGGCGGTGCGGTTCTTGATCTCGGCCTCGATGATATCGGCCTTGTCGATGCCGACGAAACTCGACTCCATCTTCTCGCCGCGGCCCTCGCGTTCGCGGATCGCGCGATGGAAGCCTTCATAGACCTCGGCACCGAGGAGATTTTTCAGCGTCGCCTCGTCGCCTTCGGCAAAGGCCATGACGATCATCTCGTAGGCGGTCTTGGCGCCCTCGAGAAATTGGTTCGGATCGAAGCCGGGGTCGGCGCGGATGAGGCCGGTGAGCGACTGTCCGAGCGGGCTGTCCTTGGCGGCGTGGCGGCCGAGCCGGGCCTCGATATCCTCGCTCGACGGACCCGACGCTTCGATCGTGGGCCGCGCCGGACGGCTGCGCGGCAGCGCCACCACCTGCTCGTTGCCCTCGGGCGCGCCTGCACGCTTGGCGTCGGGCCGCGAATAGGGATCGAAAGGCTGCCGCTCGTTGCCCGTGCGCCGTCCCAGCACATTGCGCAGCCGGATGAAAATCACGACGGCGAGCACCAGGAACAAAAGCGTATAAATATCGAAAGCTTCACTCATAATCATACCAATAGCCGCATTCCCGCGCCCGGCGGCGACCTCTCTTGGCGGGATATTGGGACGTGCCTCTCGATTCGCCAGCGGGTCCTCGCCGGAAGGGAGGAAAGTCCCAAACTTGCCCGCGTCTTTAAGCTTACGGCATTCGGAGACGCGAAGCCAACCCAAAACCCCCTTGCGCTTAATCGGGTCTTGCCCCGGAGGCAATGCCGGCTACATGGAATTGCAGGCCGCTTCAATCCCATGCTAGCCAAGATGTGAAGGGATCGGGACCGATGGCGAAAGACAAGGCCGCGGGCAATCAGCCCAAGAAGACGAATGGCGACGGGCCGGACAAGGGATCGGCGCAAGCCGAACCCGAGCAAGGCGCTCAAACCAAGCCTTCGCCTCAACTCACCATGCTCGCCCTCTATGTCAAAGATTTGTCCTTCGAAAGTCCGAGCGCACCGAAATCGTTGCAAGGCCCCGGCCAGAATCCGCAACTCAGGGTCAACGTCAATGTGAATGGGGGCCCGCGCGGGGACGACACCTACGAGACCGCCTTGCAACTTGAGGCCCACGCCAGCAGCGACCTCGGCGTCATCTACAATGTCGAGCTGTCTTATGGCGGTTTGTTCCGTTTGCGTGGCGTTCCGGAGAATCTGCTGCAGCCGGTCTTGTTCGTCGATTGCGCGACGATCCTGTTTCCGTTCGCGCGCCGCGTTCTCGCCGACGCCATCCGCGACGGGGGTTTCCCGCCGCTCTTGCTCGATCCGATCGATTTCGCGAAGCTCTACGCCCACAAATTCACGCCGGAAGGCAATCTTCCGGCAAAGAACTAGGCGAACTCGCTAGTAGCGCAGCCACAGGGCTTCGGCGCCAAGCGTCGCCACGAAAGCGCCGTGCGCCTCGATTTCCGCCGCGGTCAGCCGCGGCGGGAGCGGCCGCGGCCGCTGAGAGCTGGTTCCGGCATACGTCCGGAGCATGATCGCCTGCGCCCCGTTGACGGCGAATTCGAGCCGTGCCTGGTGGCCGCCGACTAGTTCGGCGTAGACCCCGGCGAGAAGGCGACAATCGAGAAGCGCGCTATGCTTCTCGCGCAGCGACAGATCCATCCCGTAACGCTTGCACAAGGCGTCGAGGCTGCATGGGGCGCCGGGATGCTTCCGTCGCGCGAGCGCCAGCGTATCAACGACGCGGTCCCAGACGAGAGGCGGCCGCGCGATGCGGTCGAGTTCGGCATTGAGGAAGCCGAAATCGAATGTGGCGTTGTGCATCACCAGCATGCCGCCTTCGAGGAAGGCGAGCATGTCGTCGGCGAGATCGCCAAAGCGCGGCTTGTCGCGCAGAAATTCCGCCGAAAGGCCATGCACCTCGAAGGCCGGGTAGGGCATGTCGCGCTCGGGGTTGAGATGGCAATGCCACACCCGGCCCGTGGGGATGCGGTTTATGAGCTCGACGCAGCCGATCTCGACCACCCTGTGGCCGTCGAACGGGTCGAGCCCCGTGGTCTCGGTGTCGAGGACGATCTCGCGCATAAACGTCTTCTCGCTAGTCTTTGTGGCGCAGCCGGTCCATGACGCGCCCTTCCCTGCTCTTAAGCGATTCGATCAGTTTATCGATCTCGATTCGCATGTCCGCGAGGCTGAGGCCGCTGTCCACAACGTAGTCGGCTAGGGCCACTCTCTCGGCATTGGGAAGCTGGCGGGCGAGAAGATGTTCGAGCTTGTCGGCGGTCATCCCGGGCCGGGAGAGCACGCGGGCGCGTTGCACGTCCTGCGGCGCGCTCATCACCACCGTGACATCGACGCGGGAATCGGCTCCGGTCTCGAACAGGAGCGGTATTTCCAGGACCGCGAGCGGCGCACCCTCCTTTTCCGCCGCGCGGAGAAAGTCGAGTTCGGCCGCAACCACTAGCGGATGCACAATGCCTTCGAGCCGGAGCAAACGCTCCGCCGATCCCGCGATCTTCTCCGACAGCAATTTCCGGTCGATCCGCCCAACTTTGGCGACGCCGGGGAAGGCGGCCTCGATGGCTCCGACCGCTTCTCCTTCATAGAGAAGATGCACGCAGAGATCGGCGTTGAACACCGGGACGCCGTGCTCGGCGAACCGCTCGGCCGCCGCGGATTTCCCCATGCCGATCCCGCCGGTGAGCCCGATGACCAGCATCATGCGCCCCCGAGCGAGGCCGCGACATGGGCCCGCAATTCGTCCGTCACCTCGGGGTGGACGCCGAACCAGCGTTCGAAGCCGGGCACGGCCTGGTGGAGCAGCATGCCAAGCCCATCGACGGCGCGATTGTCCCTGCCGCGCGCCGCGGCGAGAAGGCGGGTTTCGAGCGGGCTATAGACAAGATCGGCGACGACCGCGTCGGACGGGAGCAACGCGAGATCGAGGTCGAGAGCTTCCTTGCCGGTCATGCCGAGGCTCGTCGCGTTGATGAGGAGCCCGCAGCCTAAGAGCGCACGGTCCCGCTCCCGCCAGTCGACCACGGTCACCGCCGGGCCGAAGGCGTCCGCCAATTCCTGGGCGCGGCCGGCCGTCCGGTTGGCGAGCAGAACGCGGCTTGCCCCTTCCGCAAGGAGGCCATGCAAGACGGCGCGGCCCGCGCCGCCCGCGCCAAGCACCATTGCCGGCCGGCGCCCCTCGTTCCAGCCGGGCGCGACAGCGTTCAAATTGGTCATGAAACCGTAGGCATCGGTGTTGCTCGCGTTGAGCCGCCCCGCCTCGTCGAGCCACAGCGTGTTGGCCGCTCCGATCGTCCGCGCCGCCTCGTCGGCAACCGCCGCAAGCCGCAACGCCGCCTCTTTGTGCGGCAGGGTGACGTTCGCGCCGGCATAGTCTCGCGCCGCGAGCCCGCCGAGGAACGCCGGCAGATCCTCAGGCGTCACCGCCTCCTTCTCGTAGGCGCCGGCAAGACCGTACTGCTTGAGCCAATAGCGGTGGATCAGGGGTGAGCGGGAATGCTCGACCGGCCAGCCGATGACACAGGCGCGTCGCATGGATTGTCAGCCTTCGATGACGCCCTCGCGCCGAAGCGTATCGAGGAGCGGAATGAGGGGCAGGCCGAGTATCGAAAAATAGTCGCCGTCGATCGCCTCGAACAACTGCACGCCGAGAGACTCGATCTGATAGGCGCCGACGGAGCTAAGGACCTCTTCGCCGGCGGCGGCAAGATAGCGGCCGATGAAGGCCGGCGACAGCTTTCGCATGGTGAGCGTCGTCACCGTCGTTTCGGCCCAGATGATCTCGCCGTTGGTGGCGACCGCGACCGCGGTGTGAAGCGTGTGCTTCTTTCCGCTTAAATCGAGCAGTTGCCGCCGCGCCGCCTCCATGCTGTCGGGCTTCGCGTAGACGGTTTCGCCGCAGGCCAGCACCTGATCGCCGCCTATGACATAGGCTTTTCGCGCAAGATCGCTCACCGCCTCGGCCTTGGCCCTCGCCAGGACCTCGGCGACGTCGTGGGGCGTGAGCGACCCCTCCCCGCTGACGGCCTGGCGCATGGCCGCCTCATCGAGGCCAGGCGGCTCGACGATGAAGGAAAGCCCCGCCGCTTGGAGCATGCGCGCCCGCGACCTGGACGCGGACGCAAGGATCAGCGGCGGCCGCCCGGCCTGAAGGAAGCTCGTCATGCCTCGAGCGCCGGCGCTTCGCGGTCATGGTAGAGGCGGATGATGGCGGCGGCGGTTTCTTCGATCGAGCGGCGCGTGACGTCGATGATCGGCCAGGCATGGCGCGCGCAGAGCGCCCGCGTCTGCGCGATCTCGGCCGCGATCGCTTCCCGGTCGACATAATCCTCGAGGTGATTGTGAGCATGCTCGATCACCCGGTTCTGCCGCACTTGCGCGATTCGCTCGGCGCTCGCGACGAGGCCGACGACAAAGGCGCTAGTCGGGGCTTCGAGCTGCGGCGGCAGCGGCATGCCCGCCACGAGCGGCACGTTCGCGGTCTTGAAGCCGCGATTGGCGAGATAGATCGAGGTCGGCGTCTTCGAGGTGCGGCTGATGCCGACGAGCACGATATCGGCGTCGCTCAGGTTCTGCGGCAGGTGGCCGTCGTCATGGAGCATGGTGAAGTTGAGCGCCTCGATGCGCCGGAAATAGTCGGCGTCGAGCACGTGCTGGCCCCCGACCGTGGGCGTCGCGGGCGTGCCGAGATAGGATTCGAACACTTGCAGAATGGGCTTCAGCGCCGGCACGCAAGGGACGTTTAGTCTCTTGCAGGCGCCTTCGAGTTCCTCGGCGAGCTCGCGGTTGAACAGGGTGTAGAGCACGATTCCCGGGGCGGCCTCGACGTCGCGCACCACCCGCTCGAGCTCGCGCCGGCTTCGCACCAAGGGGTGCAAGTGCTCGATCGCCCGGACCTCGGCATACTGAACCCTGACCGCCTTGGCGATGGTGATCAGCGTCTCGCCGGTCGAGTCGGAGATCATATGCAGGTGAAAAGTTCGCAGGATATCCATGGCCATCCTTTGGATAACCGCGATGGGTTAAGGGAGCAACCACGGCGAGGGCTGGACCCTATCCGCTCCCCGCCCTGAAAACAGGAGCAAGTTCTGCACAGATTCGCTTATGTCGAGAAAGTGACGCTGTTTTCAGCCGGGCCGGCAATACCTTCGCCCTTCCCCAGTTCCGCGCGGGTGCTGTCCACAAACTGTCCAGGGATTTGCCAAGCGGAGAACGGGGCGAAATGGCCGGATAATCTTCGGCGAAAACCGCGCCGAATGGAGGCGATAGCCACAACTGTCGTGCCGCGTTCATGTCGCTGGCTTGAGCCCGGTCTAAAGCTCTGTAGAGAGCCTGGTGACAGAACGGAATGTCCGCTATCCACGCCATAACTGAAACAACAGAAACCTTTTAGAGACTCTCTATTAGTGTTTTAGAACCTGCCAATGTTGCGCGTGCGGCCATCTGAAAGCTCGCTCCTCTCGGCGCTTGCCGGGAAGACCGTCTCGCCTCCACCGATTTGGCTCATGCGCCAGGCAGGCCGCTATCTCCCGGAATATCGGGAGCGTGAGGGCGAAAGTCGCGAGTTTCCTCGATCTTTGCCTAAACCCCAAGCTTGCGGCCGAAGTGACATTGCAGCCGCTGCGGCGCTTTCAATTCGACGCGGCGATCGTCTTCTCGGACATTCTCATCGTTCCCTATGCCCTGGGCCAGAAGGTCGAGTTCGTCGAGGGCGAAGGGCCGAGACTCGAGTCGGTCGGGGACGGCAAGGCGATTGCGAACCTCAAAGCTGAGGCTGCAGGGAAGGCCTTGGCGCTGGTCTACGAGACGATCGAGCGTGTGGTTTCGGAGCTGCCCAAAACCGTGCCGCTGATCGGGTTCTGTGGCGCGCCGTGGACGGTTGCGACCTACATGGTCGAAGGCGGGGGCAGCAAGGACCAGGCTAAGGCGCGGCTTCTCGCCTATAGCGACCCCGCAACCTTCGAGCGCCTGATCGACCTCCTGGTCGATGTCTCCGCCGGCTATCTCGTGCAACAGGTCAAGGCCGGTGCGCAGGCCTTGCAGATCTTCGACAGCTGGGCCGGGAGCCTCTCAGACGAGGGATTCGATCGCTGGTGCATCGCCCCGACCAGGCGGCTCGTCGAGCGGGTGAAGGAAGAGGCGCCGGGGACGCCCGTGATCGGCTTCCCGCGCGGCGCAGGCCTCCTCGCCGAGCGCTACGCGAGAGAGACGGGCGTCGATGCGATCGGCTGCGACACCGGCCAGCCGCTCGGCTGGATCAAGGACAGGCTGCAAGCGCTCGTCCCGGTGCAGGGCAATCTCGATCCGGTCCTGCTCGTCGCCGGCGGCGCAGCGCTTGACCGGCGCGTGCAAGCGATCCTCGCCGCGCTCGCCTCGGGCCCCTTCATCTTCAATCTCGGGCATGGCATTCTGCCCGAGACGCCGCTCGATCATGTCGCGCGGCTCGTTCATCTGGTGAAGGCGGGGTCCGCCTGATCGTCTCCTGGCATTGTCGATGCTTCTCGCCTACATCAAGGCCTTCCACGTCATTGCGATCATTGCCTGGATGGCGGGGCTGCTCTATCTGCCGCGCCTCTTCGTCTATCACGCGGCCGCCAAGACCGGTTCCGAGCAGTCGGAGACCTTCAAGGTGATGGAGCGGCGCCTTTTGCGCTACATCACCACGCCCGCAATGATCGCAAGCTGGCTGCTCGGGCTATGGCTCGCCTTTTCCGGGGCGATCGACTGGTCGCGCGACGGCTGGTTTCACGCCAAGCTCATTCTCGTCCTGGCGCTCTCGGCCTTTCACGGATTGTGCGCGGTCTGGACCCGAGACTTTGCGCTCGACCGCAACACGCGGCCTGCCGCGGTTCTATCGCATCGCCAACGAGATTCCGACCATCCTCTTGATTTTCATCGTGATTCTCGCCATCGCCCGTCCTTTCTAGTCACGTGCCAAAGCTATTTCGCACCCAGTCCTGGTCTGCTATAAGGCGAGTCGCATCCAATTCGGGACGCTGTCGCGGCCCGCTTCTCCCCAAAAGAATCGGGTCACCCGGACTGGAGCAGCCTACCTCCGCCCCGTCGAGGCGCTTTCCGATCCCCTTCCCGTATAGCCGCGCCTAACCGCCAGCGCGGAACTCGAACCGCTTAAGTCATTCCCCCTTTGGAGTAGCAGCGCATGCAGGAAATGAAGCTGCAAGATTTGAAGACGAAATCGCCGACGGAGCTCTTGAGCTTCGCCGAGGAGGTTCAAGTCGAGAACGCGAGCGCCATGCGCAAGCAGGAGCTCATGTTCGCGATTTTGAAGCAGCTCGCGGCTCGCGACGTCGAGATCACCGGAACCGGCGTCGTCGAAGTTCTCCTGGACGGCTTCGGCTTCCTCCGCTCGCCCGACTCGAACTATCTCGCCGGCCCCGACGACATCTACATATCGCCGTCGCAGATCCGGCGCTTCGGTCTCCGCACCGGCGACACCGTCGAAGGCCAGATCAGGAGCCCGAAGGACGGCGAGCGCTATTTCGCCCTGCTCAAGGTCAACACCATCAACTTCGAGGACCCCGAGAAGCAGCGACACAAGATTCATTTCGACAATCTGACGCCGCTCTACCCGGACGAGTGGCTGCAGATGGAGATCGAGAAGCCGACGAACAAAGACTTGACCGGGCGCGTCATCGACATCGTCGCCCCTCTCGGCAAGGGCCAGCGCGGCCTGATCGTGGCGCAACCGCGCACCGGCAAGACGATCATTCTCCAGAACATCGCCCATTCGGTCACGGCCAATCACCCCGAGTGCTACCTCATCGTGCTGCTCATCGACGAGCGGCCGGAAGAAGTGACCGACATGCAGCGCTCGGTGAAGGGCGAAGTGATTTCCTCGACCTTTGACGAGCCGGCCTCGCGTCACGTGCAGGTCGCCGAGATGGTGATCGAGAAAGCGAAGCGCCTGGTCGAGCACAAGCGCGACGTCGTGATCCTGCTCGACTCGATCACGCGATTGGGCCGCGCCTACAATACCGTCGTGCCCTCGTCGGGCAAGGTTCTGACTGGCGGCGTGGACGCGAACGCGCTGCAGCGGCCGAAGCGCTTCTTTGGCGCCGCGCGCAATATCGAGGAAGGCGGCTCGCTCACCATCATCGCCACTGCGCTGATCGATACCGGAAGCCGCATGGACGAAGTGATCTTCGAAGAGTTCAAGGGCACCGGTAACTCGGAAATCGTGCTCGACCGCAAAGTCGCCGACAAGCGCATCTTCCCCGCGATCGACATTGCCCGGTCCGGCACGCGCAAAGAGGAGCTCCTGGTTCCGGGCGATCAGCTCAAGAAGATGTACGTGCTCCGCCGGATTCTAAATCCGATGGGCACCCAGGACGCGATCGAGTTCCTGCTCGACAAGCTGAAGCAGACCAAGGACAACGCCGGCTTCTTCGACTCGATGAATACCTAGGCTCGCGCAAAGTGCGCCTCGCCGCGCGCCGTTTTGCGCTTGAGATCATCCCTTCGCGATCGACGCCTCGCGGCTTCCCTCCGCGTACGGCCGGCGTCTCCCGCGGCTCGCACGGAGACCCGCGCTCGAACGGGATCCTGAGCTGCCGCGCATAGCTTTGCGGGAAATGCGGGCAGTCCTGAATGCCGATATCGGCGACGCGCGGCGCCCGGTCCGAACCCGGCCTGAAAGTGCCGAGCGCCCGGTCCCACAGCGTGAGGAACAGCCCGAAATTCACGTCGCCGTCGCCGGCCCAATTGACATGGTGCAGCCGGTGCACTGGACCGATGGAAAGCAATTTCTGCAACGGCCCGATCGCGTAGTTCACGTTTCGCATGCTGCAAGTTGAGCTGGATGGCGATGGCGACCCCAAGCGCGGCGGCGACGGGAACCGGCAAGCCCGCGACGACGAGAGGCAGCGTGCCGAAGGCGACGTCTATCGCCTGATGCAGCGGATGGCGGACAAAGCCGTTCAAGCCGTAAAGGCGGCTGACGCCGTGATGGATGGAATGAAACTTCCATAGCCATCCCACCCGGTGGCTCAAATAGTGGATCATCGTCATGACGCAGTCGGCGATGAGGAGTGCGAGCAGGAACTGCACAGCGAAGGGCAGCGAGCTTGGCCAGAGGTCCAATGCGGGCAGGCCGAGGCTGATCAAGAGCAAGAGGCCGAGCGTGACCAAGTTCCCGAGTTCGTAAACGACGCCATGCGCGACGTCCTTGCCGATGTCGTCGTGAGTGCGGTTCCACTCTTCTTCGTACGGGAGCACAAGCTCCATCGAGAACGACAGACCTATGGCCGCGAGGATGACGAAGGCGAGCCACGGATAGTGGTAGCCGTTCCCCATCAGATAGACGGCGAGCCCGACGAACCCGAGGAGCATGGCCGGGACATAGAGATAGCGGGCGAAAAAACGCAGGAACCACACGGCAACGACTCCATTGGTGCTTGGATAACGCCTCAGGCCCCGCTTTATGCGACGGCGCGGCGCAAAAAAATTGGGGCGCGTACAAGGAGGCGCGCGCCCGTGCCGTTTTGTCGCGGGGATTTGCGCTGAATCAGGCGGCTGCGCGCTGGCGCGCGGCCTTCACGTTTCGACCAAGCGTCGCAGGGTCGGTGACCGGCAGGGAACATTGCGGGCCGATGCAGACATAGGCCGTGGGCTTGCCGTCGATTGCCGTCTTGCCGTAGGCCGGCGACGATGGCGGCAAGACAAGACCGCCCTCCCCGACGCTTACCTCCTGCACCACCGCGTTCGGCAGCGACACATCGGCAAGCGCGCGGCGTAAAGCGCCCGCATCGCCGCCCTTCGGCACGATCAGCACGATCAGCGCGGGCGCGTAAGCGTCGAGCGTCGCCGCGAGCAGCCCGGCATGGGCGAGCAGGTTTTCGTTCACGGCGCCGGCGAAGCCGCGCAAGATCGCGTCGGCGCGCTCGCGATAGCGCTCGTCGCCAGTCCACAGCGAAAGCGCGACGAGGTTCGCCACCATCACGCCGTTCGCGTTCGGCGTCGCATCGTCCTGGCCGCTGAAGGGGCGCACGATGAGGTCCGACGTATCGTCGGCGGCGAAGTAGTAGCCGCCGAGATCCTCCGCCCAATAATGCCGGTCGAGCACGTCGGCCCATTCCCGCGCCTGCGCGATGTAGCGCTGCTTGCCCGTGACGTTGGCGAGAGCGAGCGCCGCTCTGATCATATTGGCGTAGTCGTTGGCGGTCGCCGGCGCTTTCGCTTCGTTGGCGCGATAGGCGTGGAACAGCCGGCCCTTCGACATCATCCGTGTACATACAAAATCGAAGGCCCGTTCCGCGGCGTCACGCCAATCGGCGCGATCGAAGGCATCAGCAGCGTTGGCGAGCGCGGCGATCATCAGTCCGTTCCAGTCGGCGAGCACCTTGTCGTCGAAGCCAGGGCGCACGCGGGCGCTGCGCCGCGCCAGCAGCTTCTCGCGCATCGCCGCAAGACGCGCCTCGGTCGCGGCATCGCGCAATTCGATCGCGTCGATCCGGTTGAGGATGTTGTGGCCCTCGAAATTTCCTTGCGCCGTCACGTCGTAGATTTCGGCGAAGAGTTTCGCGTCGTCGGGCCCGAGCACGTCCTCGATCTCGGCGAGGCTCCACACGTAGAACTTCCCCTCTTCGCCCTCGCTGTCGGCGTCGAGCGACGACGCGAAGCCGCCGCCCTCCACGGTCATTTCGCGCATGAGCCAACCGATGGTCTCGGCGATCCGCGCGGCGTAGAGCGCCGACTTCGTCTCGCGCCAGGCCTCGGTCATCAAGCCGACAAGCTCGGCATTGTCGTAGAGCATCTTCTCGAAATGCGGCACGAGCCAGCGCTGATCGACGCTGTAGCGCGCGAAGCCGCCGCCGAGATGGTCGTAGATGCCGCCTTGAGCGATCCGCGTCAGCGTGAGCTCGACCGCCTCGCGCGGGTTGACGAGCCCGTAGCGAAGGGCGGCGCGCCACAGGAATGAGAAGAATTGCGGCTGCGGAAATTTCGGCGCGCCGCTGATCCCGCCATAGACCGGGTCGACCGCGGGCACGAAGCGGCGGGCGAGCTCGGCGAGCCTTGCGGTTCCGGCGGCGGCTCGGCGCGCGAGTCGCCGCGTCGCGGCGCGAGCCGCTCTTTCAGCGCCTCGGCGTTGTGCCGGACCTTGTTCGACTCATCGCGATAGATCCGCGCGATTTCATTCAGTACACGGACGAATGCCGGGCGTCCGAAGCGCTCCTCCTTGGGAAAGTAGGTGCCGCCCCAGAACGGCTCGGCGCCGGAGGTGAGGAACATGGTGAGCGGCCAGCCGCCCTGCTCGCCGAGCGCATGCAGCGCCCCCATATAGATCGCATCGATGTCGGGACGCTCCTCGCGGTCGACCTTGATGTTGACGAAGAGGTCGTTCATCACCTTCGGCCGTCGCCTCGTCCTCGAAGCTCTCATGCGCCATCACGTGGCACCAATGGCAGGCGGCGTACCCGACCGAGAGCAGGATCGGCTTGCCGCTCGCGCGCGCCTCGGCGAGCGCCGCCTCGCCCCAGGGCCGCCAATGGACGGGATTGTCCTTGTGCTGGAGGAGATACGGGCTCGTCTCTTTTGCCAGCTGGTTACTGTCAGCGCGCTCCTGCATGGTCCTTCCTTTCGCCGCGGCCTAGGATAGCGCGTCTGACCGGAAATGGCCCACGCGATGAACAGGCCCGTCATGAGCGCCGCCGACACGATCGTCGCGCCGGCGAGCGGCATGAGCCTTGCCGCCATCGCCGTGATCCGCATCTCGGGTGCAAAGACGCGCGCCGTGCTCGATGCGTTGTGCGGCGGCGCGCCCCCTCCCCGCCATGCGAGCCTGCGCGCGATCGGGCTCCCGAATGGACCCCGCATCGATCGCGGCCTCGTGCTCTGGTTCGAAGGCCCGGCGAGCTTCACCGGCGAGGACATGGCCGAGCTCCACGTGCATGGCGGCCGCGCGGTGATCGGTGCCGTGATCGATGCGGTGCTCACCCTGCCGGGCACGCGCCTTGCCGAGCCCGGCGAGTTCGCGCGCCGCGCCTTCGAGAACGGCAAGCTCGACTTGACCGAGGTCGAAGGGCTCGCCGATCTCATCAACGCCGAGACGGAAGCGCAGCGCCGCCAGGCGCTGGCGCAAGCCGAAGGGTCTTTGCGCGCGCTCTACGAAGGCTGGCGCGCGGATCTCGTGCGGGCGCAAGCGCTGATCGAAGCCGGCCTCGACTTCGCCGACGAGGGCGACGTGATCGCCGACGTCGCGGCGAAAGCCGATCCTATCGTGGGAGAGCTTCGCGCCGCGATCGCGCGCCATCTGGCGGACAAGAGCGGCGAGCGACTGCGCGACGGGTTCAAGGTCGTCATCGCCGGTGCGCCCAATGCCGGCAAGTCGAGCCTGCTCAACGCGCTCGCCAAGCGCGACGCCGCGATCGTGTCGGAGGAGGCCGGCACCACGCGCGATGTCATCGAGGTTCATCTCGATCTCGGCGGCGTGCCGGTCATGCTGATCGACACGGCGGGCTTGCGCGAGGCCGAAGGCAAGGTCGAAGCGGAAGGCATAAGGCGCGCGTTGGCGCGGGCAGGGGACGCGGACCTCGTTCTCTGGATCGTCGATGCGACGGCGCCGCAATGGGACGCGCCGCCAGGGATTGCATCGCGCAAGCCGGGCGAGGGCGGTGCCGTCGTCGTCACGGTCCTGAACAAAATCGATCTCGCGTCAGATGCGGGAACGGGCCGCGACGCTTTGCGCGTTTCGGCCAAGACGGGCGAGGGCATCGAGCAGCTCGTTGACGCGCTGGCAGAGAAAGCGGCGCTGGGCACGGGGCAGGGGGCCGGCGCTCCGGTCCTGACGCGCGCGCGCCATCGGGTCGAGCTCGAAGCCGCGCAGGCCGCACTCGAGCGCTACGGCGATCGCGCTCTCGCTCCCGAACTCAAGGCCGAGGAGCTACGCATTGCCGCGCATCATCTCGGCCGGCTCACGGGCCGGATCGATGTCGAGGAGGTGCTCGGCGCGATCTTCGCCGAGTTCTGCATCGGCAAGTAGACCTCCGCGTTTCTGATTCACGTGAAACATTGGGCGCCGCTTTGACGAGAGCGAGCGAACCGACTACGTACGGGCCATGAACAAGGGCTTCGACGTGATCGTGATCGGCGGCGGCCATGCCGGCTGCGAGGCCGCGTCCGCCGCTGCGCGGATGGGCGCGCGGACGGCCCTCGTCACCCACAGTTTTTCCACAATCGGCGAAATGTCCTGCAATCCGGCCATCGGCGGCCTCGGCAAGGGCCATCTCGTGCGCGAGATCGACGCGCTCGACGGGCTTATGGGCCGGGTGGCGGACGAAGCCGGCATCCAGTTCAGGGTGCTGAACCGAAGCAAGGGGCCCGCCGTCCAAGGCCCCCGCGCCCAAGCCGACCGCAAGCTTTACCGTAAGGCCATGCAGGCCGCGATCGCGGCGACCGCCGGCCTCGAGGTGATCGAGGCCGCGGTCGAGGATCTCATCGTCGAGGACGGCGCCGTCACCGGCCTCGCCACCGGAGACGGGAGGCGCTTCCCTGCCCGCGCCGTGGTTCTCACCACCGGCACCTTCCTCCGCGGCCTCATCCATATCGGCGAGCGCAAGATCCCCGCCGGACGGATTAACGAGGCCCCTGCCCTTGGGCTTTCCGCGCGGCTCTATGCTCTCGGCCTCGCCATGGGCCGGCTCAAGACCGGCACCCCGCCCCGCCTCGACGGCCGCACCATTCGCTGGGACGGACTCGAAGTGCAGAACGGCGACCGCCCGCCCCGGCCCTTCTCGTTTCTTACCGAGACGATCGCGACGCCGCAGATCGCCTGCCACATCACCCACACCAATGCCGCGACCCACGCCATCATCGAGCGCAACCTCGCCCGCACGCCGATGTACTCCGGCGCCATTGAGAGTGTCGGCCCGCGCTACTGTCCCTCGATCGAGGACAAGATAGTGCGCTTCAAGGAGCGCGGCAGCCATCAGATCTTTCTCGAGCCCGAAGGCCTCGACGACGACACCGTCTATCCGAACGGCATCTCGACCTCCATGCCCGAAGACGTCCAGCACGCCTTCCTCGCGACCATCCCCGGGCTCGAGACGGCTCGCGTCATCAGACCAGGCTACGCTATCGAATACGATTACATCGATCCGCGCGAACTCACGGGCGGGCTCGAAGTCAAAGCCGTCGCGGGCCTGTTCCTGGCGGGCCAGATCAACGGCACGACCGGTTACGAAGAAGCGGCCGGGCAGGGGCTCATTGCCGGCGTGAACGCGGCGCTCGTCGCCGGCGGCGGCGAAGCGCGCTTCAGCGTCAGCCGCGCCGACGGCTATCTCGGCGTGATGATCGACGATCTCGTGACCCGTGGCGTCACCGAGCCCTACCGCATGTTCACGAGCCGCGCCGAGTACCGGCTCACGCTCCGCGCCGACAATGCCGATCAGCGCCTGACGCCGCTTGGCCTCGCGATCGGCTGCGTCGGACGGGCGCGCGCCGAGGCCTTCGCCGCGAAGTCGAAGAAGCTTGCGGATGGCGCGGGGCTTCTTGGGGCGCTCGCGCTCACGCCGGACGAGGGCGCGCGCTTCGGTCTTGCCATCAATCGCGATGGCCGCAAGCGAAGCGCGTTCGAGCTATTGAGCTACCCGGGCATCGATGTCGCCCGCCTCGCCGCGATCTGGCCTGAGATCGGCACGCTCGATCCCGCGATCACCGAGCAGCTCGCAATCGATGCGCGCTACGCCGTCTACATGAAGCGGCAGGAACTCGACATCGCCTCCTTCCGCAAGGACGAGGGCATCGCCATCCCGTCCGACTTCGCCTTCGCGGCCCTGCCCGGCCTCTCGGCCGAGCTTCGCCACAAGCTCGACCGGCACCGGCCCGTGAATCTGGGTCAAGCCGCCCGGCTCGACGGCATGACGCCCGCCGCTCTCATGCTGCTTCTTGCGCATCTGAAGAAAGGCGCGAGCGCGAGGACCGCTTGAGCGCGAAAGACAAGCGCGCCATGCCCGGCGGGAAGCGAGCCGTGTGCCTCGAAGGGCCGGCCGACTTCGCCGAAGTCTTTAAAGTTCCACGTGAAACAATCCACAGGCTCGTCCGTTACGCCGAACTCCTGGCTCTGTGGAAGAGCTCCAAGAACCTGGTCGCGCGCTCCACCCTGCCCGCGACGTGGTCGCGGCATTTCGCCGATTCGGCGCAACTCTGCGCCCTTGCGCCCGAGGCGCGACTCTGGCTCGATCTTGGTTCAGGGGCAGGCTTCCCGGGGCTCGTCGTCGCCATTCTGCAATCGGGCAAGCCGAATTTCCGCATGCACCTCGTCGAAAGCAACCGCAAGAAATGCGCCTTCCTCGCCGAGGTCGCGCGCGCGACCAAGGCACCTGTGGACATTCACGCGATGCGCATTGAAGAGCTCGCCGAAAGTGCCGAGACCTTGAGACCGGACGTGGTGAGCGCGCGGGCGCTGGCGCCGCTGCCGCGTCTTCTCGACCTCGCAAGTCCCTTCTTCGGGGAAAAGACCAGGGGGCTATTCTTGAAAGGGCGTGACGCAGAGACCGAGATCGCGGAGGCGCGGACGCGCTTCGATTTCGGCTGCCGGATCCATGCCAGTCTCACCGCGGACCACGGCTGCATCGTCGATGTGACGGAGCTTCGGCGTAAAGCGACGGCGAGCGCGCCATGAACGCCTTCGGCTCACGCGGCATGCGCGTCCTTGCTCTCGCCAATCAGAAGGGGGGCGTCGGCAAGACGACGACGGCGATCAATCTCGGCACGGCGCTCGCCGCCGTTGGCGAACGCGTGCTGATCATCGATCTCGATCCGCAAGGCAACGCGAGCACGGGGCTTGGCGTCGACGAACGCCCGCTCTCGACCTTCGACGTGCTGAACGGCGGGGCGACGCTCGCCGCGGCGAAGGTCGCGACCCATGTACCCCGGCTTTCCATCGTTCCGGCGACGATCGACCTGATGTCGTTCGAGCGCGATTCGAGCGGAGGCGGCAGGCATTATCGCTTGCGCGATTGCCTCGCCGCGATGACGGCCAGCGAGACGTCCGATATGGCGACGAGCTACGTCCTCATCGACTGCCCGCCTTCGCTGAACTTGCTGACCGTCAACGCGCTTGCCGCTGCCGACGCCGTGCTCGTGCCGCTGCAATGTGAGTTCTTCGCGCTCGAGGGTCTGGCGCAGCTCTTGAGCACGGTCGAGGAGATCAGGGTCCGCCTCAACCCGAAGCTCCAGATCCACGGCATCGTGCTCACCATGTACGACCAGCGCACCAGCCTGTCCGACCAGGTGGTGGACGACGTCCGGCGCGTGCTCGGCGAGAAGGTGTATGCCACGATCATTCCGCGCAATGTGCGGGTGGCCGAGTCGCCGTCGCACGGGAAGCCGGTGCTGCTCTACGATTATCGCTGCTCCGGCAGCCAGGCTTACATTCAGCTCGCCTCGGAGGTGATCGAGCGCGAGCGGCGCATGCGTGCGGCGTGACGCACTCGCGGCACTAGGGGGAGGAGGCTCGCTATGGCGGCAAGCGCGCAGAAATCGAGACTGGGGAGGGGGCTCGCCTCGCTCATCGGCGACCGCTTCGATGAGGAGGCGCTCGGCGCCGAAGAGGACCGGCGCACCGTGCCGCTCGCGGCGCTGAAACCCGGCCGGTTCAATCCGCGGCGGAGCTTCTCCGAGGCGCAGCTCGAGGAGCTTGCCGCCTCGATCCGCGAGCGCGGGCTGGTGCAGCCGATCGTGGTCCGGCCGTCATCGGGCGAGACTTACGAGATCGTCGCCGGCGAACGGCGCTGGCGCGCGGCCCAGCTCGCCAATCTTCACGACGTGCCGGTGATCGTCCGTACACTGAACGATCAGGAAGCGGTCGAGATCGCCATCATCGAGAACGTGCAGCGCGAGGACCTGAACGCGATCGAGGAAGGGGAGGGGTACCGGCTCCTGATCGAGGGCCACGACTACACCCAAGAGGACCTTGCGCGCATCGTCGGCAAGAGCCGCAGTCACCTCGCCAACACGCTTCGCCTCCTGAAGCTGCCAGAGGGCTGTGCAAGACCTGGTGCGTTCGGGCGCGTTGAGCGCGGGCCACGTGCGGCCTCTCATCGGGCGCGCCGACGCCGCCGCGCTCGCCGAGCGTATCGTGAGTCGGGGCTTGAACGTCCGTCAGGTCGAGGCGCTCACGCAGGATCGCGGCCCCGCCAAGGCCAAACGCCAGAAGAGCAAGGACTCCGATACGCGCGCCGCCGAAGCGGAGTTGCGCGAGACGCTCGGGCTCGAAGTCGAGATCCGCAAAGGCAAGGGCGAGAAGGGCGAGCTTCGCATCCGCTACGCGACGCTCGAACAGCTCGAGGAGATCCGTCACCGGCTGCTGCGCCGCCGCTAGTCTTCCGGTGTGACGGCGCGTTCCGCGCCTAACCCCTCACCGCTCGGGCTCGCGCTCAAGCAGCGGAGGCGTTAGCGCATCGAATTCGCCCTCGCGTGCTCTCCCCCAGGGGAGAGCGAACGGGGGCAGCCCTTCGAGACGGGCGCGTTCCGGCCCTCCACAAGGGTGAGGGTACGATGTGGAATCCTCATGCTGAGGTGCGCCCGAAGGGCGCCTCGAAGCACGCACCTTATTCCCACTCCGCTCATGGGAGAGAGCCGGGTGAGGATGATTTCGGTCAAGCGACCGCGAGGAACTCCTCGGCGCGGAACAGCGAGGTGAACGGAATTCCGGCCTTGGCATAGAGCTCGGCCGCCCCCTCGCCGCGGTCGAGGATCGCAAGCACGAGCGCAACTTTCGCGCCGGCTGCTTCCACGGCCTTGACCGCATCCATCGCCGATCCGCCGGTCGTCGTCACGTCTTCGAGGATGACGACCGTCTTGCCGGCGATATCGGCGCCGTCCACGCGCTTCTTGGTGCCATGGTCCTTGACCGCCTTGCGCACGAAGAAGCCGGGAAGGCGGCGTCCGAAGTCGGGGCTCCGCATCGCGACAGGGGCGATAAGCGGGACCGCGCCCATCTCCAATCCGCCCACGCAATCTGCCGCAACTTCTTGGATTTCCTGAAGAATTAGCTCGACCATGAGAGCCGACGCCGTCGGGATCAAGCATCGCCGGCTTCATGTCGAAATAGAAATCGCTCTCGCGCCCCGAGGCGAGCACGATGCGGCCGCGCCGGAACGCGCGTTCCTTCAGCAGCAGAAAGAGCTGTTTGCGCAGTTCAGCCGTCCTCTCGCGCTTGCTCATGTCTCTCGCCTCATTCGTCGCGACATGCTTACAGCGCCGCGCGCCGTCGTCAAACCTTCGAGGTGAGCGAGAGCACGAGGCGCTCGGCGAAGGCGCTCTCGAGATCGGGCGAACGGCGCGAGCGCCGCACCGCCTCCTGGATCAGCGGCAGCGCTTTGGCCAAGCGCCCCGCGCCCCATTTGCGCGATCGCATCAGGAAGGCCTCCTCGCGCGTCCGCGGACGCGGGGGCGGCCTCAACGAACGGAGCGCCTCGTCCGCGGTTCGCCCGCTCGCGACTGCCGAGGCGACGCGATGGAGTTGAGTGAAATGCCGGCCGAGCGCCGAGAGCGCAGAACCCTTGTCGGTGCCGGCGGCGACAAGACGTTGCAGTTCCGACAGCGCCGCTCTCGCATCGCCGCCGCTCGTCGCATAGACGAAATTTTCGAGCGCCGTCTCGGCCGCGTCGCCGACGATCGCTTCGACGTCGGCGTGACTAACGGTCCCTGCCCCTCGCGCATAGAGCGCGAGCTTCACGACCTCCGATCGCGACAGAGCCTGGTCCGCGCCAAGCCGCGTCATCAGGTAGTCGCGGGTTTCGCGGTCGATGTTGAGGCCGGCGTCGGCAAGCTCCGATTCGATCATTTGCGAAAGGTCGCGCGCGTCGCTGTAGCAAGGAAGTGCTGCCGCAGTCTTGTTCGCCTCGAACGCTTTGCGCAAGCCTGAATCGGGACGGAGATTTCCCGCCTCGACGATCAGGACGTTGACGAAATCCTCCGCGAGCAATGCCTTGAGCGCCGGCACATCGAGCTTTGCCCCGGCCATGACCCGCACGACGCTCTTTGCCGCGAACATGGGAATGGTCCTGAGCTCGACCTCGAGTCGCGCCGGGTCTTCTCCGAAATCGCGGTCGTCGAGACGCACGATCTCGGTCTCGCCCTGCCCCTTTCGCGCAAAGACTTGCGTGAGCGCGTCGGCGCGCTCGGCGACGAGACCGGCGTCGGGTCCGTAGACGAGCACGGCGCGGCACTCGGGCTTCGGCGTCTTGACGAAGCTCGCGACGGCTGACGATTTGTAAGCGACCATGCGGGCGTGATGCGGCTGCGAGGAGCGCAGATGGCGGCGGCGAAAGCTTAGGCGGCGTTGCTGAGATGCGCCGCGACTTGGACCCTGATGCTCTCGGACACGGTGCGGGCGGCGCGGTTCTCGGCGTCGTAGCGCGCGCGCACATTGGCGAAGATTTCCTGGAAGCGATTGTAGGGTGCGCGCGAAATGGCCTTGCCCTGGTAGACAACCGTGCCCGTGGCCGAGTTCGATGAGCTTGAAGGTCGCGTCGAGCTGATAGACCTGACCGGTCGCATCGCCCGTGATCTGCACCAGTTGGTCGGTCACGCTTTCCTTGATGGTGATGTTGAGCCGGTAGCGGGTCGAGCCGGCGACCCCGCCGCCCGTGCTGGCGAAGATCAGCTCGTTGCGGAGCTTCTGCCCGACGCGGCCCGGGATCGGGGTGATGTCCACCCCCTTCATGACCTCGGCCAGCCTCGCGCCTCCGGCCGTGGTCCCCCCGTAAAGGGGCTGGAAGCCGCAGCCGGCCAGCGCCAGGGCTGAGAGCCCGGCGATGAGCGATGCAATAAGGGCAGCGCTACGCCACCACATTGATGATCCTCTGCGGTACGACCACGATCTTCTTGATTTTGCGTCCCCCGACGGCGCGAACCACATTTTCGAGCTTTAGCGCCGCTGCTTCAATATCTTCCTTTGCGGCGTCCCGCGCAATCGTCAATTCGTCCCGTCTTTTACCATTGACTTGGACCGCAATTGTGACGGTTTCCTCGAGCAAAAGGGCCGATTCCGGGGCTGGCCAGGGCTCTTCGGCAAGGAGCGATTCATGGCCGAGCTCAGCCCAGCACTCCTCCGCCAGGTGTGGGACCATGGGGGAGGCGATTCGCACCAAAAGCTCGGCCGCCTCGCGCAAGGCATAGGCCATGTCGGGGGAAGGTTGTGGTCCCGCGCTCTGCAAGCCACAGGAGAGGGCGTTGGTCAGCTCGTAAATCTGGGCGACGGCGGTATTGAAGCGGAGCTTCTCGATTGCCGCGGTCACGGCCGCTGTGCTGCGATGCGCGGCGCGGCGAAGCGCCTCGCCCTCGGGGCCGAAGCTTTGCGGCTTCGCCGCCGCCGTGGTCTTGGCTGCGACCTCGCGCACGAGCCGCCACACCCTCTGCAAGAAGCGGTGCGCACCCTCCACCCCGCCCGCCGACCATTCGATGTCGCGCTCGGGCGGCGTGTCCGACAGCATGAACCAGCGCGCCGTGTCGGCGCCGTAGGCGGCAATAATGGTCTCGGGATCGACCACGTTCTTCTTCGACTTCGACATCGATTCGACGGCGCCGACGGAGACCTTCTCGCCGGTCTTGGCGTGCACCGCCTTTCCCTCTTTGCGGCTCACCTCTTCCGGGAGCAGCCATTTTCCGTGTACGTCCTTATAGGTCTCGTGCGTCACCATGCCTTGAGTGAAGAGGCCGCGGAACGGTTCGTCGATGGCAGCGTGACCGGTCTTGTGCATGGCGCGGGTGAAGAAGCGCGCGTAGAGGAGATGCAGGATCGCGTGCTCGACCCCGCCGATATATTGATCGACCGGTAGCCAGTATCCGGTCGCCGCGATGTCGGTCGGCGCATCGGATTTTGGCGAGCAGAAGCGCGCGAAGTACCACGACGAGTTGACGAACGTATCCATCGTGTCGGTTTCGCGCGTCGCCTTGCCGGCGCATTGCGGGCACGTCACATGCTTCCATGTCGGATGATGGTCGAGCGGATTGCCCGGCCTGTCGAAGCTCACGTCGTCGGGAAGCTTCACGGGGAGATCGCGCTCAGGCACCGGCACGATGCCGCATGACGGGCAATGGATCATCGGGATCGGGCAGCCCCAATAGCGCTGCCGCGAAATGCCCCAGTCGCGCAGGCGATACTGAACCTGGCGCGCCGCAGCAGGCTTGCCCTTGAGCTTGGTCTTGACCAGACGCTCGGCGACGGCCTCCTTCGCCGCGGCGACGTCGAGGCCATCGAGGAAGTGCGAATTGATCATGACCCCGTCGCCGGTATAGGCTTCGTCCGCGATCGTGAAGGCCTTGGGATCTTCGCCCGGCGGCAGCACGACGGGAATGATGGGAAGCCCGTAAGCGCGCGCGAATTCGAGGTCGCGCTGATCGTGCCCCGGACTGCCGAAGACGGCGCCCGTGCCGTATTCCATGAGAATGAAATTGGCGATGAAGACAGGAAGCGTCGCGCCCTCGATCAACGGGTGCCGCACGCGCAAAGCCGTGTCGAGACCCTTCTTCTCCAGCGTCTCGAGCGCGGCGGCGCTCGTGCCGTGATGGTGGCATTCCTCGATAAAGGCGGCCGCCTCCGCGCTTCGATCGGCGATCGTCTTGGCGAGCGGATGATCGGGCGAAATCGCGATGAAGCTTGCGCCGAAGAGCGTGTCGGGGCGCGTCGTGAACACCTCGATGATGTCGTGCCCATCGGGCGCTGACCCTGCGACGGCGAAACGAACGAGAAGCCCTTCCGAGCGGCCGATCCAATTCGCCTGCATCAGCCTGACCTTGTCCGGCCAGCGCTCGAGCCGGTCGAGCGCCTGAAGCAGATCCTCGGCATAATCGGTGATCTTGAACACCCATTCCGGCTGCTCGCGCTGCTCGATGAGCGCGCCGGAGCGCCAGCCGCGCCCGTCGATCACTTGCTCGTTGGCGAGTACGGTCTGATCGACCGGATCCCAGTTCACTTTGCGGGTCTTGCGATCGACGAGACCGGCCTTGAGCAGGTCGAGAAAGAGGCGCTGCTGCTGGTGGTAGTAGTCGAGGTCGCAGGTCGCGAGTTCGCGCGTCCAGTCGAGCGATAGTCCCATGCTCTTGAGCTGGCCGCGCATCGACGCGATGTTGTCGTAGGTCCATTTGGCGGGATGGACGCCGCGCTCGATGGCGGCGTTCTCGGCCGGAAGCCCGAAGGCGTCCCAGCCCATCGGATGCAGCACGTTATGGCCCTTGGCGCGCATGTAGCGGGCGACGACGTCGCCCATGGTGTAGTTCCGCACGTGGCCCATATGGATGCGCCCCGACGGGTAGGGGAACATTTCCAGAACGTAATATTTCGCCCGCGGGTCGTCCTCGGAGGCGCGGAAAATGCCCCGCTTCTCCCAGGCCGCCTGCCAATGTCTCTCCCGTTTCGGCGCGTCGTAGCGTTCCGCCGCCATGGTCCTCGCTCGTCTTTTCGTCAGCGCATGCGGAATGAACCAGAATGGCGAGAGCGGTCAAGTTACGCGCTCCCGCAAGCCTGTTAGATAGCGGTCATGGAACGAGGCCCCGCAAGCTCCGCCCCCGTCTCCGAGCGGCTCGCGCTCGTGCGCCAGGAGATCGCGCTCGCCGCCGAGTCGGCCGGCCGTGAGCCCGGCGACATCGAGCTGGTCGCGGTGACGAAGACGGTGGCGGCGCCTGTTATCGGCGAGGCGGTCGCCGCGGGCCAGCGCTGCTTCGGCGAGAACCGCGTGCAGGAGGCGCATGGCAAATGGCCCGGGCTGAAGCACCGTCATCCCGGCATCGAGCTCCATCTCATCGGGCCGCTGCAAACCAACAAGGTGCGCGAGGCAGTCGCGCTGTTCGATGTCATCGAGACGCTCGACCGGCCGAAGCTCGCGCGCGCTCTCGCCGAAGAGATCATGCGCTCTGGCTTGCGGCCGCGCCTCTTCGTTCAGGTCAATACCGGCGAGGAGCCGCAAAAGGCCGGGATTCCTCCCGGCGAGGCCGCGAGTTTCATCGCGCTCTGCCGCGACACCTTCGCGCTCGCCATTGACGGGCTCATGTGCATTCCGCCGCTCGACGAAGAGCCCGCGATGCATTTCGCCCTTCTCGCCAAGATCGCGCAAGAAACCGGCCTCAAGGAGCTGAGCATGGGCATGAGCGGCGATTTCGCCCGCGCGATTGCCTTCGGCGCAACTTACGTCCGCATCGGCACGTCGATCTTCGGCCCGCGCGCCGGTTGAATTCAGCCGACCACGATCGCCGATCGCGGGCCTAAACGTGCGAGCAGCATGGTGAGATCGCGGCGCGACAGCGCGATGCAGCCGTCCGTCGGCGTGAACCCCGGGCGGGCAAGGTGAACGAAGATGGCGCTGCCTCTTCCACGCACGCGCGGCACGTCGTTGTAGCCGAGCACCAGCACGAGGTCGTAGAGCGGGTCGGCGCGCTTCAAGCCTTCGGCGCTTCGCCGCGACGGCAGCCTGACGAGACGGTTGTAGTTGCGGTCGGCGGGATCGTCGCACCAGCCGTCATGGTCGCGGATTGCGCGCACTGGCAAGCGCGTGCGCGGCCGCTGGCCTCGGTCGGCGCGATAGAGCACTTGCCGCACCGGAAAGCGGCCGCGCGGCGTTCCGCCGTCGCCCTCGCGCTTCAGCGCCCGGACGCCGCCGCGGCCGAGCGCCGCCCGCCTCACCTCATGGCCGAGCGCGACCCGCGCCTCGTAGCGGTTTTTCGGCGCGCGCCTCACGAAGACGTGTTGAGCTCGCTTAGCCCGCATGAGCCATGTGCCTTTTTTCGCGCCAGACCGGGCCTTGCGACAGGCTTGTCCGGGGACCTTGCCCCCCTTACAACTCCGGGGCGAAAGTGAACAGGCTAGGGACGCCCATGAGCAACGCCCGCAAGATCCTCATCATCGACGATGACGACGAGCTTCGCGAGTCGTTGAGCGAACAACTCAGCCTGCATGAGGAGTTCGAGACGGTGCTGGCGCCGACGGCCTCGGAAGGGTTGAAGCAGGCGCGCAACGGCCATATCGACCTCGTCCTCCTCGATGTCGGCCTCCCCGACCTTGACGGGCGTGAAGCTTGCAAGCTGCTCCGCCGCGGCGGGTTCAAAGGCCCCGTCGTCATGCTCACCGCTCAGACCTCCGATGCCGACACCATCCTCGGACTGGAATCGGGCGCCAATGACTACATCACCAAACCGTTCCGCCTCGGGGTGTTGCTCGCCCGGGTGCGCGCGCAGTTGAGGCAACACGAGCAGAGCGAGGACGCGGTCTTCGCCATCGGCCCTTACACGTTCAAGCCCGCCGCCAAGCTTCTGGTCGACGCCGGCGGCGCAAAGATCAGGCTCACCGAGAAAGAAACTTCGATCCTGAAATATCTCTATCGCGCCGGCGAACGGGTCGTGACGCGCGAGGTGCTTTTGCACGAGGTGTGGGGCTACAATGCGGGCGTCACCACTCATACGCTCGAAACGCATATCTACCGCCTGCGGCAGAAGATCGAGAAAGATCCCTCCCAGGCCGAGCTCCTCATCACCGAAACCGGCGGCTACAAGCTCGTGCCCTGACGCGCGGCGGAGTTCATTCAATCGAAAAGTCGCCGATGACCGGCACGTGGTCGGAGGTTCGCTTCCAATCGCGCGCCTTGTCGAGGACCGTCATGGAATGCGTAACGCCGTCGAGAGACGGCGTCGTCCAGATATGGTCGAGGCGCCGGCCGCGATTTGAAGCGCGCCAGTCGCGATTGCGATAGCTCCACCAGGTGAACAGCTTTTCCTCGGCCGGAACATGCCGGCGCATCACGTCGATCCAGCCTTGGGAGGCTTGGACGCGCTCGAGCCGCTCGACTTCGGCCGGCGTGTGGCTCACCACTTTGAGGAGCTGCCGGTGCGACCACACATCGGTGGGGAGCGGCGCGACATTGAGATCGCCGACCATGATCATGCGGCTCTTGCGTTCGCCGCCCATGGCCTCGAACCAGGCGGCGAGCGCCTCGAGGAAGTCGAGCTTGTGGCGGAAGCGGTCGTTGAGCGCGGGGTCGGGGATGTCGCCGCCGGCGGGCACATAGACATTGTGAAGGACGATCGCCTTTGCGCCCGCGCCGTCAATAGCGATGGAGACATGGCGCGCGTGTCCGCGCCCGCAAATGTCGCGGCGCTCTACAAGCGTGAAAGGGAGGCGCGAGAGCGTGGCGACGCCGTGATAGCCCTTCTGGCCCGCGACCGCGATATGGGGAAAGCCAAGCGCGCCGAGCTCGCGCGCCGGGAAGCTCTCCTCGATGCATTTTATTTCTTGCAGGCAGAGGACATCGGGCTTGTGCGCCTTGACGAAGCGGCGGACGAGATCGAGCCGGAGCCTGACCGAGTTGATGTTCCAGGTGGCGAGGCGGAAGCGCATGGAGGCGAAGGATCGGTGCGCGGGCGGTGAAAAGCAACGCGCCCCTTGGCCCCGTCCACATGTCCCGGGATGCCGTTAGCCGGCCGCCAAAAAGGAAGAAGCCCCGGAGACGGGGGGACTCGGGGCTTCTCCGGTTCCGTATGGGGGGAACCTGTGGCGGGAGAGGGAAATCCCGCCACTGCAACCTAAATAGCCTGTTCAGGTTCCGTTTCAATCCCCTCGAAGTAAGCGGAAAGTAATTGGAAGGCCTATAGGCAAAGAAAAGGCGCCCAACCGCTGCGCGTGGTTGGGCGCCAGAAGCGCGTTTTCGCGCGCGTGCCGGGAGGGAAGCCGGCACGAGCGAACCACATCTTCGGCTAGACGGGGGGCACTACCGATGAAAAGCGACGTGGTCCGCTTCTAGGCACCAGACATAAGTAGATTTCGAATCGATTTCAACGCCAGCCCCGGGAAAAATTTAATACGACGTAAACGACGCTTTTTCTGGCGCCTTAAACCATTGATCTAGAAGGAAATTCGTACACGGCCCCTGGGGTAAAATGGCCGTGAGCCGGGCCCCGATCCCCCTAGCGGAAGGGCTGGAACCCCTCCTTGGCGGTAAAGAAGTCGGAGGCGACCTTCCGCCCCGGGACGACGTCGCTGACGGTCACCCGCGTGGTCAGGTTTTGCGCATCCGTGATGCTCCACTCTTTCAATTGGAGCTCGGCGCCGTTCTGGAAAACGAGCTTGATGCTGCCGGCGGCGTCGCCCGACTTGTCTTCCAGCGTCACGGCGAGCGTCCCGTCCCCAGTCTCGACGCCGACGACCCGGGCATCGCGCGCAAGATCGACTGCGTCCGAGAGCAGCAATTTGAACGGGGTGGATCCAATTGGATATTTCTCGACCGTCTTCAGGTCGGAATCCTCGATGGCGAGATGACTCCCGTCGGCGATGATGCGGAGCGCGCTCGGCGGGGCGTAGTCGAATCTAAGCTTGCCCGGCCGCTGCACGTAGAAGCGCCCCGTGGTTTGCTTGTTGGTGGCATCGACCTGCTCGAAACTGCCTTGCAGATTGGTGATGTTGTTGAAATAGGCGTTGATGCGCTCGACCGCCTGGGTCTGCTCCTCGCCGATGAGGGGCGTGGACTTTTGCGCCTCCTCGACGGCGGCCTCCCAGCCGGCGCCCTCATCGACCGTTGGGGGAACCATTTCTTGTGACGGCGGCGGCGCCCCGGTCGCCCCGGTCTGGTCGCCGGTCGGCGGCGCGATCGTATCCTCGGGCTCGGTCAAACCTTGCGGGGTCGGGGCGGGGGCGGGCTTCGGCGCAGCTGGCGGGGTTTTGGCGACGCTGCTCCCGCTGTCCTGGGCGGGAGCGGGCCCGGGCGAGAGAAGCAGGGCAAGCGGCAGCGCAAACAACAGCGCGGCGGCTCTGCGGCTAGTCATTTACCCCCCTCCGGCAACCGGCGTGGCCCGAAATCGACGAGAACCGATAGATGATTCAGGCAAATCTGGTCAATCTCTAGACAGCATCACTGGCAATTTCCGGATGTCCCCAATTGCGCAGATTTCTGCCATTTCTGGGGTTAAGGCGCGAAGGTCGATATCCCTCAATCAGTACACGCCTGTCCGGTGCCAACTCCGGTGTCCGGAACTTGGCATTTTAACCATTGTATCAGGCAGGCTAAGTTGGTCATCAAAAAGCGCCCCTCAGGTGGTGCGCCTGAGGGGGCTTTCCCGTTAGTAACCATCATGTGACGTATCCCGATTGACGACCGGTTTATTGGACAACCCCCGCGCTCACGAATTTGCTCGTATCAACAATCGCCAGGTTCGCGGCGTGCTCGCCGCACTGAAGATCGAGCGACTTTTTGTCGGCACTGTCGACATGAACCATCTGACGAGGATTCAATGTCACCCGAAACCGCGCCGCTGAAACAGCACCAACGTCGGTGCGATCCCATATCACGATGTGCATGCCGCAGTTGTCGCCGCTGGTCTCGAAGAAGGCGATGATGCGCTTACTGCCAACCGTCGTGAGGATGGGTTCGTTCGGACCGACCGGTCCAAGGTTCTCCGCAAGCTCCTCGGCGTAGGTCGGGGTACTCGTTGCTGTGAGCGCAAGGGCCGCAACAGAGCCTAAGCACCATTTCCGTATGAACGGATACATTGCAAGTCTCCTTCTTGGCTGGGCACAGGACCATCCTGAGCCTGAGGAGATTCTTGCATGGTTTCTCGGTTTGAGGCTGTGACAATCACCACATTTGACACTGTGATAATTCCCACATTTCAAAGAGCTAGCGGCCATCAAACCAGCCGGAGACAGGCGGCTTCATTCACTCATTTGGATGCACACGGGTCCGGCATGAACGGGCGCTTCGTCAGCATATCTTTGACGTAGAAGTGACTTGGCCGGTCCTCGTGGTACTCGCTGGCGATTGCCTCAAATAGGCTCATCGCGCGCTGCCACTCTTTGGTCTGGAAGGCGGCGAAAGCATCGGCAAATCGTGCGCAAAGGTCCTGAAGTTCCGGCTTGGCGATGTCGTGACATCCGAGAATCTCACACGATAGAAGTTGGATCAGTCTTGCCTTTCAGTTGAAACAGACCTCTTCGGCCGAACCCTGCCTCTGATCCGCTATGAGCTAACGGATATCCCCGTTCCGGACGATAAACCCTGCTCGTGCGGCGCCCATTTCCCTTTCATCAGCGGTGTGAAAGGACGCACGGACGACGTCTTCGTTTATGCCGCCGGCGTTCATATATCCATCCATTGGTCTTTCGGACACCGCTCGGTCAGAACCTCGCGGCTCACAACCGTCAACCGTTTTCGGCCGCCTCAATTAGCAATCTCCTTTCTGTAAGGTTGCGCTATAATTCTCGTGTTGTTCTCGTAGTGGGGTGAACGATGCAGCGCTCGAATGCAGCAGAAATTCTTCAGTCTCTCGGGCAAATTTCACTTTTTGCGGACCTCCCTCCAGCTACTTTGGAGCGAATTCAACGAAGCTGCGACTGGCGGCTCTATGAGCCGGGTCAGCAGATTATTCATTACGACGATGTTTCCAAAAACGTCTTCTTCCTCACCAAGGGTGTGGCTCGCGTTACTATCTATTCAGTCGACGGAAAGGCCGTCAGCTTCCGGGAATTGAGCTCCGGTGACCTGTTTGGAGAATATCCTGCCATTGACGGCGGCCCGCGCTCTGCAAGTGTAGAGGCACGATCCGCCTGTACGGTCGGCCTGATGCATGCTCCTGCTTTTCTCGAACTCGTGGAGCGTGAACCCAAGGTGCAGCGGGTGCTGTTGCGGCAATTGGTAATGACGATTCGTAGGCTGACCACACGTGTCTACGAGTTTAGTACGCTAGCGGTGAACAATCGAATCCAGGCGGAGCTACTGCGCTTAGCGAATTTGACACCGCAGGAGGGCAAACGTGCACGTATCACGCCTGTTCCTACCCACGTAGATATTGCGAGCCGCATCAGCACGCACCGGGAGGCCGTTACACGCGAGCTAAATCGCCTATCGAAACTCGGAGTGCTCGAGCGACGGGGCGACGTATTAGTTATCAAGGACGTTGACCGTTTGACGGCAATGGTTCACGAGGCGACCGGTGAGTAACACACTATGAGAACGCGATCGTCGTCCGAAGTGAGTTAAGCGTTATTTACATCTCCCGGCATACGCGTCGTCTGGCTCATGTCCACCTTGATCAGCGTCGACGTCTTGCCATCAGTAAGCGATGCAGGTGACTGCACTAGCTCGGCGTTGGGGATCCTGTCCTCGAGCTCAGACCACAAGGCGAGCGATACGCTAGATTGACTTGAACTCTCGAACAGATCCGTCGCCCCGAAGGATGCGCAAAGATGGCGAGCAATAGCCGGGTTGGTTAAGGGGCGTTCGGTGTGGCGGTAGTGCCATTAAGAAGCTACAGCGGGTCAGGAAGCTGGCGAGATCGGACTTGAGTCGGTCAGCGCTTCGAGAGTACGATCGGCTGTGACGGTCGGGGGCTCTCATGCGCCGCAGCGCTTACGCCAGAGGGCAACCAAAAGGGCCGATAGCGATCGTCGGCGGCAGTGTTGCCGGGCTGACCGCCGCGTATCGCCTGCACCAAGCCGGCAAGACTCCGATTGTGTTTGAAGCGAGCAATCGTTGGGGCGGACGCATGTTCACCAGATACAATTTCTGCAAATGTATGTTCTGCGAACTGGGCGGCGAGTTCGTGGACAGCAACAGTGATCCTCGCCCTGCCATTCACCTGCCTGCGCAACGTCGAGGGTTTGGACGGCCTGGGCCTCAGTAATGGAAAGCTAGATTGCATTCGCAACCTTGGCATGGGGCATGGCGCAAAGATCATGGTTGGCACCACGTCGCGGGTGTGGCGGACCCCCCCCCGGCGTCCGGCTTGCCGGTGCCCTCCGATGGCAGCGCCTTATCCGATCTTGCGTTCCACGAATTTTGGCAAACAAGCGACAGCCAGCCGGGCAAGGCCGGCATTCTCACCAACTTCCTGGGCGGCAACGCTGGCCTGAACGACGAGAAGTCTGCGCTTGCCGCCTTCCGCGCCGGCCTCGCCAAGATGGCGCCGAAGATGGCCGAAAGTCTCGACCCGGACCCGGCGGCAGTCACGTCAATGTTCTGGAGCAACTATCGCTACACCCTCGGCAGCTACTCCGCCGCCAAAGTCGGGCAATACACCACGATGTTTGACGAGGCGTGGAAACCAGGTCTTGGCGGCCGCCTGCAATTTGCCGGCGAGCACACGAGCGGCGCAAAGTATCAGGGCTTTATGAATGGCGGCGTGCGAAGTGGAAACCGCGCTGCCAAGAAACTCATCGAAGTCATGGCGCCGCTCAAATAGATGTATCGCCGCTTTGATCGCTTGAGCGTTGCTTTCCTATGGCGCCAGGCGTTGTCCTCGCCTGATTTTGCTTCGCTGGTGGTGGGAAGGTGCAGAAGCTGTCATGCATCGCCGACTTCTTTCGCCATGCGCTTAGGCACACCATGGCGACGAAGCTGGCGGAGCTAAAGGTGCCGCCACACATCCGCGATCTGCTGCTCGATCACGCCAGGCAGGGCACGTCGGCGATTGGGCACGGCACTGAGCATCCCCTGACGCTGAACTATGAGTTAGACTAGACATGGTGCATCCGGATACCGAACTGCGATTTGTCAGCCCCGCCATCGGGCGGGGTGTGTTCGCTACTCGTGACATTCCCACCGGCACGATCACCTGGGCGCTAGACGTGCTGGACCAGCATTTGTCCGATGAGGACATTCGCCGACTGCCAGATTATGACAGGGAGCTCGTCGAGGAATACGCCTACATCGACGGCCGCGGTGACCACATTCTGTGCTGGGACCACGCCCGCTTCTACAATCACTCGTGTGATGCGAATTGCCTGGGTGTCTGCGACGACTTTCAGATGGCGGTGCGCGACATCGCAGCCGGAGAGGAGCTGACCGAAGACTATGGGACGTTCAATCCGCGTGAGCGTGAGCCGTTCCACTGTTCGTGCGGCGCGGCGCAATGTCGTGGCGCGGTGCTGCCGGACGATTACCTACGGATTGGAGGCGAATGGATGAAGCTGGCGCGGGCCGCATTCTTTCTAATTCCCACGGTCCCACAACCCCTGTGGCCCGTCTTGCGCGAACGACAGGCCGTCGAAGCAGCGCGCGCGCTTTTTGGCCTCGACGACGTAAGGCAGGGTCCCGTATGGAGCCCACGTGTCAGCAGGCGAGGGTCGACAGCATTGCATTCGAGTTAAGAACGACGCTCAGCATGTGCAAAAATAGCCTTTGCGGCGTTCATGACCTTCAGCCCCTGCTGGAGCGGATGGTCGGCACGAGTAAGGATCATTACCTAGGGAAGGCTCGTATGATGTTGGACCTTGGCCTTCTGATTGGCTTGGATTTCCGGGGTTTGCATGCCGTGCCTGTTGCCATAAGTTCGTTAACGGAGGGTGGTACGACAATGTCCCGCTTCACGCGTCGTTCGACCAAGCGCGCGTTGCTCACGATCGCGGCTGAGTACGCGATCATTACAGGAGCGATCGCTATTGCCGCTTCCGGGCCGGACATAGGCTGGCCAGTAAAGGCGCTTGCCATCCTCGTTATCGGTACGCGTCAGTATGCGCTTGGTGAGGCGTTGTTGCACGAGGCGTCGCACTGGCACCTCTCCAACTCGAAGTCTGTCAACGACCTGCTTGGAGCGATCCTCGCCTGGCCGGTCTTCACGTCCCTCGCTGCCTATCGCCGCTTCCACAACAGGCTGCACCACGGACTTGACATTGCCGACCCGGAGAACAGCATCTGGGAGGACTACGAGGATTGGGGCTTGCCGGCTCCGAGCCGGACGCTCGGCCTTGCTTGCGCGTTCTGGCTTCTCGTCCTCCGGCCCGCAATTGGCCTCACCGGCATCATGCATCTGTTCAAGACAGTACGGAATTTTGGCTACGATTTCGATCTGTGGGAGACGCGTCTGATGCTGACTGCCTGGGCAGTGGTCATAGCCGGTGCGGCCTACTTCTCCCTCTGGCGCGAGTTGATCCTCTACTGGCTGATCCCCTACACCTTCATCTTTTTAACACTCAGACTACTGGGCCGAAGTCGAAGATCACTACCGCGTGAGCGGAGCGAAGACGCGCTCGGATTTGAACTGGTTCTTACAATACCTTCATTTCGTATAACCTCGGCTACCATGCCTTACATCACAAGTATTCCAGCATTCCCTGGTTCCGCCTGCCCGAGGCCTACCGCGCCCACAAGGCCGAAATCGTGGAGCAGGTGAGCCGCGGATACTGGGAGACATTTGCGCAGATCATCGCCTATGCCCCGCCGCATGAGGAGCGGCTCGAGCCGCAAATGCCTGCCGTCGGCAAGTGTGATGCGGAGGTCGTGCCGTGAGGAGGCAATCTGCATCTCCACGCCGACTCTGTCGAGACGCCCGCGTTCATCGTGAGGCCGGCAGCCATTGCGGCGAGCCGGGATGAGTTGGCCCGGCTGTGCGGGCTGGCAGGCTGCCGTGCGCTCTACTCCCTGAAGGCACTCGGACTTCCCGACGTGCTGCACCTTATGGTCCCTCAGCTGGCGGGCTTCTCGGCAAGCTCGCTTTTCGAGGCGCTGCTAGTACGCTATGTCGTAGGGCCGCACGCCGAAGTGCAGGTGACCTCGCCCGGGCTGCGCGATCGGGATTGCGCAGAGCTTGCCCGGTATTGCGACGCCATATCCTTCAACTCCCTATCGCAGAGTGCCCGTCTCGGCGGCTACTTCTCCCACAAGCGCACGGGTCTTCGCATCAACCCGCAGATCTCGCAGATCGACGACGAGCGCTTTGATCCATGCCGCAAGCACTCGAAGCTAGGTGAGCCTGTTAGCAACCTGAGACGGCTCAAGGCGCTTCCCCCCGGCATTTCAGGAATACACTTGCACAACAACTGCGAGGCGGAAGACTTCTCCGGCCTCAAACCGACGATTGAGCGGCTGCAATGTGAGATACCTCACATCTTGGCGCAGATTAGCTGGATCAATCTGGGCGGCGGTTACGGTTGGCGCGCCCCCCACGCAGTCGGGCAACTCATCGAGGCAACGGCATTGCTCAGGTCAACAGCAATCCAGGACATCTATATCGAGCCCGGCGCGGCCCTTGTGCGTGATGGTGGGACCTTTATGGCGAGCGTGGTTGACCTTATCGACACGGATGCACGGACCGTGGCAGTGCTAGATACGTCTGTCAACCACATGCCTGAGGTGTTCGAGTACAGCGACCTGCCGGGCATCGAGCCCGAAGTCCTAGGCCACCGCGACGATCTACCGGCGGACGAAGGCTTCGGCTACATCCTTGCCGGCAGCACCTGCCTCGCCGGCGATCTGTTCGGCACCTACCAGTTCGTCGAGCCGCTGATGATCGGTTCGTGCGTCGTGTTCCCGGGTATGGGCGCCTACTCCCTGGTCAAGGCCCACATGTTCAATGGCCAGCCCTTGCCGAACATCTATCTGGAAATGGGCGACGGTTCTGTCATGCTGCGTAGGGCTTCGAGCTTCAGGGACTTCGCCAGCATCAACCATCTGACCGGCATTTTGCCAAGTCGCGACAACGAGAAGGCATTAGTCAATGCGACTCTATGAAGAGCAGATACGGATTCCTCTGCCAGCCCAAAGCGATCAGCTCCTGTCGCACCTCACTGCCTATCTCGGCGAAAATCTCCCCGCCGATGCCATGCCGTTGCGCCTCGTCGCCACCCGAACGGGCGAAGACCAGATTGATTGCGAGATCGGTGTTCTCGTCGGCCTGGCGCACTATCACCCGGCGCGATCACGCTCGGTATTGGATTTTCGTCCCCGGACGCATGAGAGCTGCGAGCGCTTCACCACCGTTTTGATTGTGCCGACCGGCATAGATGCCGATATCGGCGGGCATGCTGGCGATGCCGGACCAGTGGCCCGCCTGCTTGCGGCTGCGAGCGACCGGCTGATCACACACCCCAATGTCGTCAACGGCGCCGACATCAACGAGATGCCGGAGAACACGCTCTATGTGGAGGGCAGCGTACTCACGCGCCTGATGATGGGAACGGCCGGATTGGCACTGGTCCGCGCCAACCGCGTCCTGCCGCTGGTTCAGGAACACCCCGAGGCCGCGATCTGGCACACGCTCGTCAATGCCGTCTCCGCGGCCTATGGTGCGGGAGGATTTCCTTGCCTTCCGATCGTGCCCTTGCCTGTCGATCTCGTCATGACGCCGCACGTCTCCCCGGCCTCAGGGCGCGCGACGGGCGTGATCGAGGGCTTCGACGCCCTATGCGAGTTGATCGAGAAACGACTTGGCACCTTCGAGGCGATTGCCATCTCGAGCGTCGTCGACGTGCCGGAAGAGGTGCAGCGCGCCTACTTCATGGGGGACAAGGGAATCAATCCGTTCGGCGGGATCGAGGCGCTGCTGACCCACGCGGTTGCGCTCCTCTATGACATGCCCGCCGCGCATGCGCCGATGTACGACACCTTCGAGATCATGAACGGCGACGAGGGCATCTACGAGCCGCGCAAGGCGGCCGAGGGCAGCTCGTTCGCCTGCATCCACAGCGTCATCAAGGGCCTGTCGCGCAGCCCGCGCATCGTGACCGGAGCAGCTGCTCTCACCGGCAGAGGCGTCGTCTCGGCCGAGGACGTCTCGTGCCTCGTCATCCCCGATGGCTGCCTCGGTCTGCCCACGCTTGCCGCCCTGCATCAGGGCATTCACGTCATCGCCGTGCGTGAGAACCGAAACCTGATGCGCAATGACTTGGAGCGCCTCTTTGCCGGCACCGGCCGCTACCATTGCGTCGGGAACTATTGGGAGGCCGCCGGGCTCATTATGGCTCTCAAAGCCGGCATTGCGCCTGAGACCGTGCGGCGGGACGCCAACGGCGAGCTTGCCTCGATTGCCGAAGGTCTGTCGCGGCTTGAGCGCGGCGCGCCGGCGGCGGCGCTGAGGTTGGTGAAGAAGATGTGAGCGGGGGCACAATGGCAGACTTCGATCCCGAAAATTCCCCCACGGATAAGTTGTTCTTGTTCTGGCTGGCCTATGAGAAAGAGGTTCAGCTGGACGACACGCGGTAGGGCGATTATGCCAGGGAGGCGCACATGGCATCAGCTCGCCGAAGCAGCACGCGCTCGGGTCGACGGATCACTCAGTCCCGGCGTCGACCTCGGCGAGGTCTGCGCTACGATCGATGAGCTGATTGCGGCAAGTGAGGCCGACGCGGCTCCCAGCGACGACGGGATCGCCTGCGGCAGGGGCTGCTCCTTCTGCTGTCACATGCGTGTAGTCGTTACGGCACCGGAAATCCTACGCATTGCCGCTTTCTTCGAGCATACCTACTCGGTGGAAGAGCGCGAAGCGCTCGCCCGGCGGGTCGCGACTACCGACGAGCAGACGCGCGGCATGAGCGATGAGGCAAGGGGTGAAGCGCGCCTGCCTTGTCCGCTCCTGGTTGCGAACGAGTGCAGCGCCTATCCGGTGCGCCCGCTCGATTGCCGCGCCTACAATTCTCGTTCGGTGGCCGCCTGCCGGGACGCATTCGAGAGCTATGCGGATTGGGACGTCCCGGTCGATGCCGAACATCAGTCGTTCTACAAGAGCGTTCAGGCGGGGTTACTGCAGGCGCTGGCCCGAAGCGGGAGGCCGGCATCGCTTCTCGAGCTGACCGCAGCCCTGCGCGTGATACTCGAGGACCCGGACGCCATCCTCCGCTGGTGCGCCGGAGAGAACGTCTTTGCAGCCGCCGAGCTTTCCGCTGACGATCCCGAGCAGCAGGCTTTTCTGCCGTGGACGCCCTCGGATTCCTTGCGCCGCGCAGCGGAGTGACGCCTTCAACCTCGAGGCAGCCCAGACGACTGGGGGTCCGAATCGACCTGCATGGTAAGACGACTTCGCCATGGCAAGGTCTCCAGCCGAACTCTTCAGCCGCGGCCGCAGCGCTCATGGGCCCTGCGAGCAGATACGATTAGGAAAAGGGTCGTCTTATTGCTTGAAGCCGGTGTGCCAAACTTAGAGTTATCCGGCTACAGCTAGCGATCTTTCCGGCTGCCAGAGACACGCCCACCAGCTATTGGCCCAGGACACAGGCGAAAATGAGGGGTGCCACGATGGTGGCGTCTGACTCGATGATGAACTTCGGTGTCGCTGCCGCGAGCTTGCCCCAAGTGATCTTCTCATTCGGAAGAGCGCCCGAGTACGACCCGTAGCTCGAGGTCGAGTCGCTGATCTGGCAGAAATAACCCCAGCGCGGAATATCGTGAATCTTCAGGCTCTGTTCGAGCATGGGCACCACGCAGATGGGGAAATCCCCGGCTATGCCGCCGCCGATCTGGAAGAACCCAATGGAATGTTTCCGGCACGTCGCCTGATACCAATGGGTCAGCTCAACCATGTACTCAATGCCGGTGCGAACCGTATAGACATTCCTGATGTCGCCGCTGATAACGTGGCTCGCGAAGGTGTTGCCGAGCGTGGAGTCCTCCCAGCCGGGAACCCAAATCGGCAGGCCCTTCTGCGCGGCGGCTAGCAACCAGCTCTCCTTTGGGTCGATCTGATAGTACTGCTCGAGCTTGCCGGCAAGCAGGATCCGGTAGAGGAATTCGTGCGGGAAATAGGTTTCGCCCTTACGGTCGGCGGCAAGCCATTCTTCGAGCACGGCCCTTTCCAGGCGGCAGACGGCCTCCTCCTCGGGGATGCAGGTATCGGTGACGCGGTAGAGATGCCGTACCCTGAGCTTCTCCTCATCCTCGGCGCTCAACTCGCGATAGTGCGGGAGGCGCAGGTAGTAATCGTGCGCCACCAAGTTGAAGATGTCCTCCTCCAGGTTGGCGCCGGTGCAGCTGATGGCGTGAACCTTCCCCTCACGGATCATCTCGGCGAGCGACAGGCCGAGTTCGGCCGTGCTCATGGCGCCGGCCAGCGTCACGAGCATCTGCCCGCCCTGCTCGAGGTGGCGCTCGTAAGCACCGGCCGCGTCGATGAGCGCCCTGGCGTTAAAGTGCCGGTAATGGTGTTGGATGAACTCTCTGATCTTGCCCATGATTAAACTTCTCGACGAATATGATTTAAAAGCTGCTAACCTGAGTTGTGATAGGACCACGACAACTGGGAGCGAGATGACGGCGTGTGCACTACAAGCCCAAGAGCTTGGATGCCTGATAGCCGTTAAGATTTCGACATTCAGCCGAACGATTGCGGTGCCCTGAATCAACAATCTCTCACTTCGCCTGGTACAAAATATCGGTCAGGCCAGTCGCCCAAACCTAAACCAACAGCCGAGCATGCAATTCGAGACAGGGCCGGTGTAGAGGAGGCATCAAATTGGCCAGAAATCCAAAACACGACATCTTGTTCGAGCCAATCTCGTTCGGCCCAAAGACCATGCGAAACCGATTCTGGCAGTCATCTCACTGCACCGGCTATGGGTCAGAGCGGCCGGGAACACAGGCCTATTTCCGTGGCATGAAGGCAGAAGGCGGTTGGGCGGCCGTTTGCACTGAAGCTTGCTCTGTTCATCCGGAGTCGGACGACTACCCGACGCACTTGGCGCGCCTCTGGGATGAGGGCGATGTGATCAACCTCGGTAAGATGTGCGAGGAGCTGCACAAGCATGGAAGCCTGGCAGGCGTACAACTTTGGTATAATGGCTTACACGCTCCTGGGCTCGAGTTCGAGAGAGGTTCCCAGAGCGCCCAGTGGGTTGCCTTCGAATGTTTTTCCCGAGCGCAACGTCTATGCCGCCGTTGCCGATGAGAGCGATATTAAGACCTTCATCGGGATGTATGTGTTGGCCGCCAAACGCGCCGAGCAAGCGGGTTTCGATTTCGTTGAGATTTCCGGCGGGGACAACTGCTTGCCAATGCAGTTCCTCGAAAAGCGCTACAACCGTCGCGATGATAAGTACGGCGGTTCTCTGGAAAATCGAGCGCGTTTCTTCGTCGAGCTCATGACGGCCTTGAAAAAGGCCGTCGGTGACCGGCTTGGCGTAACCATCCGTTTCGAAACCGATACCGTGAATGGAGACCACCGCATAGAGCACTTCGAGGACGGCATCGGCTTCGTAGAGCTTATGCACAAGGAAGGAGTGGTGGATCTCTGGGCGTTGAAGATCGGCAACTACGAAGAGTGGGGCGAAGACGCCGGCAGTTCCCGCTTCCATAAGACGAACTGGATGCGCCCCTTTGTTCAAGATGTAAAGGGTATCGTCGGCAGCGCAATTCCAGTCGTTAGCAACGGCCGGTTCACCAATCCGGATGACATGATCGAAGCCATCAACGGCGGCCAGTGCGACATTATCGGCGCAGCCCGCCCTTCCATTTCCGATCCTTTTCTGCCGACCAAGATCTCTGAGGGTCGAATCGAAGACATCCGCGAATGTATCGGCTGCAACATGTGCGTATCTCGAGTGCAGGAACTAGGCTTGCTCTACTGCACGCAGAACGCGACGTCTGGAGAGGAGTATCGCCGGGGCTGGCATCCCGAGAAGTTCGAAAGAACAAAAAATCCGTGTTCGGTGTTGGTCGTCGGGGGGGGAGCTGCTGGCATGGAATGCGCCATCGTTCTCGGCAAAAGGGGCTACGACGTTCATCTGCGCGAAGCAGAGACCGAACTCGGCGGGCATTGGCGCGACGTAGCCCGTTACCCGCGTTGCTCCGAGTTCGGACGCGTTATTACTTACCGGCAAATCCAATTGGATAAGCTGAAGAACGTCGAAACCCATCTCGGTGTGGGGAAAATGTCGGCCAACGATGTTTTGGAATACGGCGCCGACAAGGTCGTGATTGCCACCGGCGCCCACTGGTCGATCGACGGCACGGGGGCAGAAGTCACCGTCCAATTCCCGGAGCCGATGCGTCTTTGCCGAACGTGTTAACGCCAGAGCAAATCATGGCGGGCAAGCCCATCCCCGGGCAAAAAGTCGTGGTGTTGGACGGCGACGGCCACTTTACCGGCATTGCGATGGCCGAACTGGCGGCGGACCTCGGCAAGCAGGTGACCTTGGTCACCAACATGCACGACGTCGTACAGTTCTCGCTCTACACCATGGAAATGGCGAACAACAAACGCCTCATGTACCAGAAAAAAATCAAAACCATGACTAACCATTGGGGACATGAGTACGTCGGCAACAAACTTACGCTGTTCTACGTCTATCGAGATACCCCCGAACTCTACGAAGTGGAGGAGGGCAAATGGGGTCGTCGCTTGTCGAGCGACTCGGTGGATCTGGATTGCGACGCGCTCATCCTCGTGACGATGCGCGTACCGAACGCCGCGCTCTTCCACGAGCTCTTGCGCCGACGGTCCGATTGGGAAGAGAAGGAGGTACAGGCCGTCTACCGGATCGGCGACTGCTATGCGCCGCGGCATCTCATGAACGCGATTTTCGACGGCCACCGGCTGGCACGAGAGTTTGAATCGCTGCACCCGCAGTATCCTCTTCCCTTCATTCGCGAGCGGCAAATCTGGGGTCGGGAAACCTACCCGAAGCTCGGTGATGCAAGGCCAAGTTTGAGGTTTTCGTAGATTGCTTCCCCTATTTATTGGCAAGCGAAGTGATGGGCGAGGCATCGCTACTTTTTGGGAAGGCCACAGCCACTTTTCTGGTCCTTGAATGCTGCACAGATCGCCCTTTTCTATGTGCTTGGGACCGGGGCCATTGTCGTATTTCTCCTCGTTTGTTAGCGTCATATAGCAAAGTACGGCGGCGGAGCGCCGGTACCAACGTCGATTTGCGGCGGGGGGGCCGCGGCCATGCTCTGCTCAGTGCTGTCCCATCGTGCGCTGAGGCGGCGCGACCGCTCGGCTGGGGTGTTGCTCATGCCGGCATTTTCTTCGGCTCTATGCTGGCCGCGATCGGTACAACCACATACCGACTACGACATCTTCGAGCCGGTCTTTGGCTTCTCTTTGACGAACGCTGCGGGTGCCGTACTCTGTTGTCGGTTCCTTGGTTCGGGCCGACAAGTTCGGAATCTAGTCGCTCACGAGAAATCAGACGAAGGAGCAAAATCGATGAAAAAGCTGTTTGCGACTATCGCAATTGCCGTGGCCTTCTGCGCCACGGCAGCGGCGGAAGAGAACACTGTCAACATCTACAATTGGTCGGACTATATCGCCGAGGACACCGTCGCCAAATTCGAGGCCGACAGCGGCATCAAAGTGCATTACGACATGTACGCTGACAATGAAATGTTGGAAGCCAAGCTACTGAGCCGGCTCCACCGGCTACGACCTCGTAGTGCCGAGCATCCAATTCATGGCCCGCCAGGTCCAAGGCCGGTGTGTACCAGAAAATCGACAAGAAGGCGCTGGCCAACTACGGAAATCTCGATAAGAGCATTCTCGATTTAGTAGCAATCAATGATCCCGACAACACGTACGGTGTGCCCTACATGATGTATACCGATGGGCTCGGCTATAACGTTGACAAGATCGCCAAGCGCATCCCTGCCGACAAGATCGGCAGCTGGGATATGTTCTTCGACAAAGATACGGTGGCCAAGCTGGCAGATTGCGGTGTTGTCGCTCTAGACTCGCCGTCAGAGGTGATGGCCGCCGCGCTGCATTACTTGAATCTCAAGCCGACCAGCGAGGATTTGGGAGATCTTGCCAAGGCCACGGCGCTACTGCAGTCGATTCGTCCTTCCATTCGTGACTTCAATACGGCGCTATAAATCAACGGTCTTGCCAGCGGCGACATCTGCCTTGTGCTCGGCTATTCGGGCGACGTCTTGCAGGCCAAGAACCGTGCAGCGGAGGCTGGTAAAGGCGTCAATATTGCCTATGCCATCCCGCGTGAGGGCGCAGAGGTGGGCTTCGACATGATGGCCATCCCGCGTGATGCGCCAAACCCTAAAGCGGCCCTCAAATTTATCGACTACATATTGCGTCCGGAAACGGCTGCGGCGATCTCCAACCGCGTTTTCTACAAGAACCCCAACAAGGCAGCAACTCCGCTCGTCGACGTGGAGGTTCGCAACGACCCAGGCATTTATCCACCTGATGAGGTGCGCACCAAGCTCTATAGCGCTACACCGCACTCTCCGGAGTTCGACCGAGACCTGACCCGTGCCTGGACGAGAATCAAGACGGGTCAATAACAACAATAAAATCAATAACAACAATAAAGAAGAGTCGCGGCGCGTCAGTTTGTGTGCGCCGCACCACTGATCCTATAGGAGGATACTGATGGCCGAGTTAGTGTCTGGCGCCCAGACATGGAAAGACCCCAACGCCACGCCGTTCATCAAAATCAAGAACGTCACCAAGAAATTCGGTGATTTTGTAGCGGTGGATGACGTCTCTCTCGACATTTATAGAGGCGAACTGTTCTGCCTGTTGGGCGGTTCGGGAAGCGGCAAATCGACTTTGCTGCGTATGCTGGCGGGCTTTGAGAAGCCGACCAGCGGGACGATCGAAATCGATGGCCAGGATCAGGCGGGTTCCCCGCCTTACCGGCGGCCCACCAACATGATGTTCCAGTCCTATGCGCTCTTTCCTCATATGACGGTGGAGAAGAACATCGGATATGGATTACGCCGCGACGGCGCACCGGCCAGCGCGATTAACGAGCGCGTCGCTCAAATCATGGACCTCGTCAAATTGGGTGGATTCGAGAAGCGCAAGCCCGATCAGCTCTCGGGCGGCCAATGCCAACGCGTGGCCTTGGCGCGTGCCCTCATCAAACGCCCCAAACTCCTGCTGCTGGACGAGCCTCTCGCCGCACTCGACAAGAAATTGCGCGAGGAGACGCAGTTCGAGCTGAAGAAATTCAAGAGACGCTTGGTGTGACCTTCATCGTCGTCACGCACGACCAGGAAGAGGCCATGACCATGTCGACGCGCATGGGCGTGATGACGGGTGGGAAGATCGTCCAGGTCGGCGAGCCCCACGAGATCTATGAAGTCCCCCAATAGCAAGTTCGTGGCCGAGTTCATTGGCTCGGTGAACATGTTCAATGGCCGGGTAATCGAGGACGCGGCAGACCACGTCAGGCTTCGCTCCGACGATGCCGGCTGCGATATCCAAGTTGCCCATGGCATCAGCTGCTCGCCCGATGAGCAACTGTGGTTTGCAGTGCGACCGGAAAAAATCCACATCAACCGGACCCGCCCGGCGGGTGATGCAAACATTACCGAAGGCGTGGTCGAAGAGGTCGCGTACATGGGCAACCACTCCGTCTACTTGATCAAACTGGCGAGCGGCAAGCAGGTCCGTGTGTTGCAATCGAACTTGGAACGACACGACTCAGGCGCAACGCACGGGTCTGAGCGCGTTTTCCTGACCTGGGGCGGCGCATCTGGCGTCGTGGTGCGGCCATAACAGCGCCCGCCAGAACTCTGAGCCGCCTGGAGCAGCAGATAAACCGCTATGCGCCGCTGCGGGCTACCGCCACACTGTTTGGCCGTCTCGGCCTCTCGGGTCGGAGTCTCGTCATCGCCGTTCCGACGCTTTGGCTTTTCGTTTTCTTTCTCATCCCCTTCTTCGTTGTCGCCAAGATTTCCCTCTCCAAGGCGACCATCAGCCAACCGCCCTTCCTCCCGCTTTACGAGTGGACGAGCGATGGTTCGCTGAAGTTCAACGTTTTCTTCTCAAATTACCAGTTCCTTTTCAGCGACCCGCTGTACGTGAACGCCTATCTCAACTCGATCAAAATCGCCCTGATATCGACCATCATTGCGCTTTTGATCGGCTACCCAATTGCGTACTACATCGCGCGCAGCTCGGAATGGCGGCGCAACATGTTGCTAATGCTGATCATCCTGCCGTTTTGGACATCATTCCTGCTGCGTGTCTACGCTTGGATCGGCTTCCTGAAGAGCAACGGGCTGGTCAACAACTTCCTGTTCCAAACCGGCCTCATCTCGCAGCCGCTCGTGATGCTACAGACCGATTTCGCCGTCTACATCGGCATCGTTTACAACTACCTACCGTTCATGATCCTGCCGCTCTACGCCAACCTGGTCAAACTTGACAGTACACTGCTCGAGGCAGCGTCGGATCTGGGTGCCAGACCCATCGTGACATTCTTCACAGTGACACTGCCGCTTTCATTTCCAGGCATAATCGCCGGCTCCATGTTGGTTCTGATTCCCGCTATTGGAGAATTCGTTATTCCTTCACTTCTCGGTGGGCCCGACACGCTGATGATTGGTCGCGTCTTGTGGGATGAGTTTTTCCCCAACCGAGATTGGCCGGTGGCGTCCGCTTTGGCCATAGTCATGCTGGTTGTCTTTGTAATTCCGATCATGATTCTGCGAAAAGCGCGGGGCGCACAGATAGAGGTGCATTGATGCCTAGGAACGGTTACTTTCTTCCCATCGTCGCGGTGCTGGGCTACGCCTTCCTCTATGCGCCAATCATTAGCCTGATTGTCTACAGCTTCAACGAATCTCAACTGGTAACCGTTTGGAGCGGCTTCTCGACCAAATGGTATGGGAAGCTGCTCCAGAACTCCCAGATCCTGCAGGCCGCCTGGCTGAGCTTGAAAATCGCCTTTACCAGCGCGACGCTAGCCCTATGCCTTGGGACCCTGGCGGCTCTTGTTCTCACCCGCTTCGGCAAATTTAGAATCAAGTCCCTGCTCGGCGGCATGGTGACAGCGCCGCTTGTAATGCCCGAGGTCATCACTGGTTTGTCGCTACTCCTCCTATTCATTGCAATGGAGAGCCTTTTCGGTTGGCCAAAGGGGCGCGGCATTACTACGCTTATTCTGGCACATACGACATTTTGTATGGCCTTTGTGGCCGTGGTGGTTCAGTCGCGGCTTGTACGTATGGACGAGTCATTGGAGGAGGCGGCACAAGATCTTGGCGCGACTCCCTTGCGGGTTTTCACCGACGTCACTCTGCCGGTGATATCGCCCGCGCTTGTGTCAGGCTGGCTTCTGGCCTTTACCCTGTCATTGGATGATCTCGTCATCTCGAGTTTCGTCTCGGGTCCAGGTTCGACCACCCTTCCTATGGTGATCTTTTCAAAAATCCGCCTTGGCGTGAACCCCGAGGTCAATGCGCTTGCGACAATAATCATTTCCATCGTTGCTTTGGCCGTCTTCGTCGGGGGGTGGCGAGCATTTAGTGTTGACAAGAAAAGAAATGCGGTCGGCGCGCAAACGGAATGATTCGAGTTTCTTTGTTCAAGACCATTTTTGAGCAAAAGAATCCTGTAGGAGTCTCAGTGAAGTGAGCTCTCGTCAGACCGCCTTCCAGACGACTCGCGGTGCACGAACTGCAAATTCGGAATTGGCGTGATATGAACGTGTCCGCGTTGGCGGGCTCGTCGCGTACCGCCGTCCGGGACGCTGCAGGAGACGCCGCGCAAGGACAGCGCACACTAAAGAGCGCATTCTCGAGCTGCCCGAGGCCGCCGTGCTCGAAACGGGTTTCGGGGCCACTGTCATCGGAGTTGCGACGGGCTGGCTGTCTCAACCCAGTTGACTAACCGAGCCGACTGCCAACACGACACTGGTGGTGGTTTCGCCGCGGGCTGCTTGGACACAATGGCGACCGCGGGCTTTTTGGATACTGTGGAGGAGGATGTGCGAGTTCTGCCGTGGAGTGATTGGACACATCGGACCCACAAAAACCAGCGAACTGATAACGACAACTCCTGGGTCGTGTCGTTACCAACCGATTGCACTCCCGTCGGACCACGTCAGCTTAGCCCTCAAAAGTAGAAGTATGTTGGGACTGAGTTTTACGACCGGTAAGGGCCAAGCCCAGAGTTGAGGCGCATCATTCCGGCAACCCAGCCTTGACGAGGTTGTCCCGCAAATGGTCCCGATCAGATGCATTTTTGTAGGGAGCCAGAACAGTTGGCGCGAGCCGCTCAAGCGTGGCCAGGGGTTCGAGCCTAATGATCCTTCCCATAGTCGCCCGGGCCTGGTCCGTATGCTCTAGGGCAGCGTGACTTGCGGCGAGGTACAGCTGAACAGCCATCGTGTCGTTTGAATGCAATTTCTCTAGTGTGGAGATGGCATCTTCATAGCGGCGAGCATCGAAGTAGATAGGCCCCAACTGCATGATCCAGTAATCAGGATAGTGTGGGTTGAGCCGCATGGCCTTGTGCACGACCTCAACGCCTTCCGTTGCACGCCCCGCAAAGCTGAGACACTGGCCGAAGTCATTGAGCACATCCGCATCATTAGGATTGAGCTCCAGAGCCCTCTTATATGCGGATATGGCGCGATCATGGTGTCCGCCAAACATATGATAACCTGCCATGGCCCAATAACCCCAGGCCTCATCATCATCATGCTGGATAGCGGCGGTCGCAAATTTCAAGGCCTCTGCCATCGAGAATGAGGTGTCTTCGCTCCATCCTAGCCAGATATCGACTAGGTGCGCCCACGCAATCTTCGCATACGGTTTTCCATAGGACGGATCGTGTTCGATAGATTTTTCAAACCACTGTATGGCTGTGGCGGTGCAGCCTTTGGTGAAAAGATTGAAGACGTCCACACCTTGCTGAAAATAATCATAGGCCTGGAAGCTCTTTGGGCTCGTTCGTTCCGTCCGGCCTCGCCACGCCTTGCGCAGGCGCCCGCCATAGGTCGTCGCCAAACGGGCCACGATTATTTCGGTGAGGTCGTCAAGGACGCTGGTAATATCCTCAACTCCCCGGTCAAAGCGCTCTGCCCACAGGTGTGCCCCGCTGAGACCATCGATCAGCTGAGCCGTTATCGTGACCCGGGTGCTTGATTTTTGGACGCTGCCTTCGAGCACGAATCTCACGCGGAGCTCGCTCGCCACATCCTGTATTCTCAGCGCCTTCCCCTTGTAAGCAAACGTCGATTGACTGGCGATAACTGACAAATCGCGAAAGCGGGAAAGGCCCGTGATTATGTTTTCAGTTATGCCGTCACTCAGATAGTCGTGCGCGTGATCGCTACTCATGTTGACGAAGGGAAGGACGGCAATAGACGGCTTGTCGGCTAGCGACTTACCGGAGACAGAACGCTGCGAAATTGGTTTGGGCTCGTAGCGCACGCGGTAAACGCGGATCGGCTTCGACATGTTCTTGACCCGCTGCTCGCCCAGAAAATCGAACCCGTAGGAAAGCTTGCCTTCGACGGCGTCATAGACGATGGAGGAGATGCAGACGCCGCCACCTTCGGCGAACTCCTCCATGCGTGCGGCGATGTTGACGCCGTCTCCATAGATCGTGCCGTCCGCCTCTTCGATCACATCGCCGAGGTTGAGCCCAATGCGGAACTGCATGGGCCGTTCCGAGTTGAGTTCGATGTTGTGCGCTTCCAGGGATTTTTGGACCTCGACCGCGGTCTGGACAGCCTCGACCGCACTCGGGAACTCGGCCAGGAGTGCATCGCCGGGCGCGTTGACCACACGCCCGCCGTGGCGCACCACCAAGCGTGCGATAATGTCGCGATAAGACTTAAGGGTCTCAATGGTTACGGCCTCGTTGGCCGCCATCAGTTGGGAATAGCCGACCACGTCCGCGCTCAAGATAGCGGCGAGCTTGCGTCGGCTGCTGCACTCGGCCATCGCCCACTCCACGAGGGAACAGGCGGCAAACTTACGCTTTCCAGTGACCGCGAGCAACCGCACGGACAAGGGACACGAGCAAGCGGCTAACCGACCAAACGAAGCCCGGCGGCCAAAAGGACCCCGCGCAACTTGCCGAAGCGCAAGGCGATTTATCGGTCTTCGCGCTGTGCCGTCCACCTGGGCATCACGCTACGCGCCGGGTGGCCGCCGGCTATTGCTATCTCAACAACGCGGCCATCGCGGCACAGGCTTTTACAAACGATGGCGCTAAACGGGTTGCGGTTCTCGATGTGGATTACCATCACGGCAACGGCACACAGGATATCTTTTATGACCGTGACGATGTCCTGTTCGTATCGATACACGCCGATCCGGCGTTCGAATATCCCTCCTTCTGCGGCTACGCCGCTGCCGCCTCGGGGAGTGAACTGTCGGTGGTTGCGGGGACTCGCAACCAGCGTTATTTGCACCTTGACTCATGCGAGTTCTCTAGGCTCGATCAGCCGAGCCTTACTGAGAGGGGGGTCTCGAAAACCGTTGTACGGGTAACCGTACCGTGGGTTCGAATCCCACCCTCTCCGCCAGCCCAATTCGTTTTCGTTGAAATTTTTGTGCTCTGCGGTTCCGACCCCGGACCGACCCCGCAAGCGGCGCAGCAGATTTTTGGCGAGCGGAATCTTTAGGACATCGTGAGGTTGCTTACTGAAATCGGCGCTTGGGGCTGTGAGGAACCATTTACGGAAGCGAATTCCGATGTTGCTTGATAAAGGCCAGCTTCTCTTGAGCGTGCCGAACCGTAAGCGGCTTAAACTCGTGAGCGAAATCTACGACAGCTGCCTCAACAGAGATTTCCAAGAGGTTGTTGTCGTAACACCAAACGAGTACCCTTTTATATCCGCCGCTATTCGCGAGCATCGCGGCGGCACGCTTGTCCCCATAGCGCGTCCGCATCCCTTGAAACGCGCTGGGACCTTTGAAGCCAGCTTTCCGAGCTTTCTTGTCAGCTCAGCTCTTAGCCGATCCCTAAACGCCTCAGATGCTGGCTGGTCTTCTATGCTCATGAATTCCCTCCCTGCGCGCGTGATTGTAGCCCTGCTCGGAGTTTTGCCTCGTACCTACTTCGCGTTTCGGCTTCTTGCTGGTCAAAACTAACTTGACGCTCGGAGTCCGGCCGAGAGAGACTTCGAATCAGCTGTTCGGCCGGCAGAGGGGGAAGTGATAGTGCCGCCGACGGTCATTTAGGCTCTGGCGAACCTAAACCACGACCATCTCGGCCATCGGCGAGTGTGAGCGCGAACGCGCTCCCATTTGCCGAACCGAAACGGTCGTATGCCCTAACAAAAATGAAAACATAGAGCATTGACGCTTCCCCTTCTTGTTGACGGGTGTAAGCCCGCTGCTCTGGCGCACCCCATTGTGCCCCCAGTCGTCAAGAGCACTTGTGGGTGGGAAGAGCCGAGCAGAGAATCGGCGAGCACTCCGCTACGGATAGTTGAGATCCGCCGGTTTCGCGCAAGCCTCTAGCACTGTCCGCGCCTGTGGCACTTGGCGGACATCTATGCCGGGGCTGAGCATGTCCGCTTTTGGGGGTAAAGCGGACATCCCCAATCACCCGTCTGATGTCCGCTAATGACCGATAGCGGACTCGGTTACCGCTTGGCTACAGTGAGATCATCCAAACTGGCGCTTCGCTGGGCACGATAGGCAGCATCGGAAAGCGTTAGGATTTTTCACATATTTCGACGACCTCCGGAACCGGCGCATAATTACGCAGCAGTAAATAGAACGCACCTTTGGGAGCTGGGACCCAATTGGCCTCTTTATCCGGGCCCGGCGTGTCTGCCTGCAGGTACATTGTGAACGACCCGTCCGGGTTTTGCTTAAGATCGTTGTCACTTCCGAGCGAATAACGGTTAATCGGGTTTTTGACGGGGAGTTTGGTAGTGCCGTCATACATTGTCACCGACACAGAAGCCGGGCGTCATCGCCTCGCCATAGGGTATTGGATGGCTTGAACGTGATTGTGTCATCGCCGCTCGCCCGTCAGAGCGCGTCCCTTCGCGTCCAATCCTGGATATGACTATGGTTGAACATAGGTCCCCTCCATCTCCTTCCTCAAGATCCTTATTGAATTCGAACCCGAGCAGAGGATGGCGCCCACAGTTAGAAATTGCGATGTGGCATTTGTCACACCGCGATCACCGAGTGAGCAGGTGCCCTAGGGAAGCCCTGATGCCAATTGGGCACCAGGGGCTCCATGGAGGAAGAAGGTAAAGACACCGGCTCAACCAGAGCCGCCTCAGAGGAGTAATCTTACCGCATTCATGCCGCTGTGGCTTTTCTCACTTCATAGCGCCCAAGAGGCCGCAGTTGCTCTTGTGCGCATATCAACGTGCTTCTGGCATAAGCGGGCGTGTAAACGCACTCACGAAGTCCGCTTTTGGGGCAAAGCGGACATTGACCAACGGCTGCATACCAATCTCGATTTATGAGTACACGGACCTAGCGAAGCAGCTCCGCCTCATCAGAGCAAAGCAGCTCGACCAGCTTTTGGAAGCCGGCGGCGATCACGGCCCGGTCCTCGGTATCTGGTGGGATGAATTGGTGCTGCTCCAAGAAGAGGGCGAGCCTGTGCCGATTTGCTCTCGCCTTCCAAATCTCTTCATCCGCTTTCTTGCGGGCGCGGTATTCCCGCATTCTGGCGGCGGCGGTGCTCATTCACTGTCACTCACAGCGGAACTGGAAAAAGCCCCGGCGCTTCGGCGCGGCTGATCACTTGCAAAAGCCCGGCTTGTTCTGCATTTAGAGCGAAGCTGTCCATGATCCAGTAATTCCTCTGTTGGTTTGGACATGGGTTGGAGCGAATTGCATCGATGAAGCCTCCGCGGGTCGCGGCCGCTGGGCGCTCCAGCGTTTTCATCCATGACCTGCCTCTTTTCTCTTTCCTGCTAAGCCCCTTCAGTGGTCTGCCCTTAGTGGTATTTGTGTGCCGGATCCGTCACACCCTCCGTGCCACATCTGTCATGCCCATCCTCGTGGTCGCGGGGGCAGCGCTGCTGGTCTCCGCCGGATCGGCCGCGTAAGAAGAGGCTTGACAACCTGTGGTTGTCACGATTTGATCGAGGGTAGGGTCCACCTCGTGGGACATCTGGCGTGCCGCGGAATTCGACGTCCCAATTGCACGCAGGGTTTTCCTCCGTACCTTTTCATAAGCCCGCTATTGTGACGTTCGCAGTCGCTTTGCTCACGCAATCCGGACCGACACAAGCCAAAGACACGCGTGAACTGATCCAGCCGCCCGTTTGCTCGGCAGCGACTGTCGGCAAGTTTCCCGAACTCGAGGGCCTTTGCGAGGTCACGCCGAGGGACGATGGCCGCCCCGGCGACAAGGTGAAGGTCAATCTCACCGTCAACACCGGACCCATCGAGGTCGGCGGCTATCGAGTTGTCACCGAGCATTACAACAACGCCTATCTGCCGCCCGTCGTCAGGGCGCGGCCGGGCGATGTGGTTGCCGCGGAGCTTGTGAACCTCCTTGCTCCGCGCGAGAAAGCGTGTGTTCACGGCACGGATCACAAACGCCCGTGCGAGAACCCGACCAATCTTCATTACTTCCACGGCGGAATTGTTTCTCCCCAAAACAGGCGGCGTGACAATATCGACGCTGGAGCCGGAAAAGGGGAGGACAACATTACCGGCGACAACGTCTATGTCCATCTTGCCAACGGGATCGACGCCCAGGGCAAAGCGCGCCGCTTCAATTTCAACGTTCCTATCCCGGGTGAAGGAGAATTAGATGCCCGCGTCCTGGAGAGCGATGGCCCGGCTACCATAGCTCATCCTCCCGGCCTCAACTGGTATCACTCGCATTTACACCGAGTCTCCTCGGACCAGGTAATGGGCGGCATGACGGGACTGCTTTCGGTCGGCGAGGACGACGCTAATGTGAAAGCTGCATGCCGGAAGAATCCTTCGGCAAGCGACAAGTGCTTGAACTCTGTCGCGCAAGAGACATCCGAACTCAAATGGAAAACCGAAGTGAGATACGCGCTGCTGCGCGACATCATGCTTCGCAACATCGAGGAGGTTCCCGAATTGGCCGACGGCGCTAGCGCGATTTGGGCGCCGGAGCGTCGCGACTTCCCGCCACGAGGCGATCCCCCCGGGCCGAACCAATGCGCGGTATGGAGGAAAGGCAGTTCTCAGGGGGACAACGATAAGACGCTCCGTAAGGGCTATTGCCAGCCTGAGCAAGACACGGCGTGGCTATTCACACTCAACGGACAACGCTTTCCCACGATCACCATTGAGGGAAACAGAAATCTTCTTCTCCGCCTCGGCAATCTCAGCGCCAACGTCGCTTATTGGCTTGAGCTCTACAACGAGAAAGATGAAAACAAAAAAAAGCCTCTAACGATCTTGGCTTTGGACGGCGTCGTCCCGGCAAAGCCTGTCCCGCCCGACGCGGGCAACAAGCCCGTCCTTGCGGACAAAGTCCCCGATCTACTCCTCATGCCCGCCTCAAGGGTTGAGATCTATATACGCAACGATGTCGAACTGCACGAGGACGAGCAAGTGTATATTCTCCGGACCAAAGGCCTCAATGCCGGGACGGATTGGTGGCCCGAGATTCAACTCGCGCGTATCGTGCTCAAGCGGAACCAGGCGCAGAGCAAGATTGGGACCGGCTTGAACGCTCCTATCGAGAAACCCAGGTCCATCGCAACCAGACAAATTCCCAGTATCCCAACGAGGGAGGAGTTCCCGTTCGCTGTGGAGAAGGGGCCGGCAATAGAGCCGGAACGGCGCCCCGCAGAGCCGGAACGGCGCCCCGCAGGATGCGTTCGCGACTTGAACGACGTTACGAAAGAACACCGCCGCGTAACGTTCTACCGCATTAGGGACGAGGAGCTCGACACCGACTGGAGTATTAGAACCGAAATCAGGCAGCCTCCACCGGGCTCAGGGCCGGTGGATGAAGACCACTTCAGATCGGATGCTGTGATTAACCGGATTCCATTCGAAGCTTACAACATCAACGGCACTATCGATTGGACCGGAGAGCGAAATGAACACGTTTGCATTCGACTAGACCCGGGAGGGAACAGTCATAAGCAGCTCTGGGTTCTGTACAACAACACGGATGCACTGCACAATTTTCACATTCACCAAATGAAGTTTCGTTTGGCCAAGGCTTCGGAGCTTTGCGCTCGCCGAATACAGCCGCCCGCGGAGTCGCAGACGTGCCCACAGGAGGGGGAATGCGACCAGCCCAACCAAAAACTCTACGTAAATGATCTGGAAATTGATGATCGCGGGCTTCCAAAGTGCCCTGAGACTGTCGCTTCGATTGCGGCGGACAAGAACCCGAAGATTTCGGATCGCGAGTGGCACGACACCATTCCAATGCCGCCGGACGGCAGCAAAGTCTTTCTCATCATGAGTTTCGATGACGCCAATCAGCAGATTGGGCGATTCGTTTTTCACTGTCATATTCTCAAGCACGAGGACAAAGGACTTATGGCTCCGATCGAAGTGTGGGACGCAGCAGACTTGGACTGAATATCTGGAACGCCGCAACGACTGGAGGTGAACCGTGGTGCAACACTCGAAGCATTGCGTTATGGCGATCATGTTCGCATCCGGGGCGCTTGCCGGAGCGAGTCAATCCCCTGACGCCATGGCTGAAACGAGAGAGGTTGAAATCATAAAAGACGCGAATGGCAAATTCATTTTCAAAGATCCCGAAATCGAAATCAAGGATGGCGACACTGTACGATGGGTCGCAAAAGTCGGAGACCATCACCTCAAAGGAGATTTACCGAGTGACGCTTTTGAGGAGACCGAGGACTTCAGTACAAACGCTCCCGTGGAACAGGCATTCAAGACACCCGGCACCGTCAAGTATCATTGCATTTTCCATCCCGGCACGATGAGGGGGACAATCACCGTGCTTGCCGGAGCGAGTCAATCCCCTGACGCCATGGCTGAAACGAGAGAGGTTGAAATCATAAAAGACGCGAATGGCAAATTCATTTTCAAAGATCCCGAAATCGAAATCAAGGATGGCGACACTGTACGATGGGTCGCAAAAGTCGGAGACCATCACCTCAAAGGAGATTCACCGAGTGACGCTTTTGAGGAGACCGAGGACTTCAGTACAAACGCTCCCGTGGAACAGGCATTCAAGACACCCGGCACTGTCAAGTATCATTGCATTTTCCATCCCGGCACGATGAGGGGGACAATCACCGTGAAGTGATCGTGAACGCGCAGTCTGGTGACGCGCGAAACCTCCGGTCAAGACGATGCCTGCTTTGCTGCAAAACCTTCGATGACGGCGATGATCGCCGTGGCGCTGGGTCGGTCAAGGTTTCCATTGGATAGACTGATCTTGGCATAGCACCAAGCCTCGGCAAGAGCGGGTGACGCTGCAACCTCCTTTGCGCATCACGACTTCACGTTTGCAAGTTCGACCGAGGGGTAGCGGAAAGGGACGTTGACGCACCGCTGCTTCACATTGCTTAAGCGTCGAAATCAATGTCCGCTGAGTGCCAATAGCAGACATTTGCCTGCAGAATGGTCCGTTCGCAGATGGGCAAGCGGCCCCAACCAGAACGGTCAGGGCCGCAGTTAGATCTGCCCTAGTTTGTTGCTTCCCCTTAATCGCTCTTCGATCTTGCTGAGGTTGAAGGAGCCCGGCGACTGGCTCGGGTCGAGTTTGAGGGTGGAATCGTCGTGACCCTCGGTCGCAAGTTTAAGGCCACCTACTACAAGCCTGCCGGTCAACCGCAGCTCATACTTCGCGAGCGTAGTAAGAGCGACAGCTGCTCGCGGCGGTATTGAAGGCGGCCAATGACAAGGCACGTAAATGGGATGGATCGTCTGAGGCTGAGCAAAAAGATCGCGCCTCAGGGCAATACTATCTGGTCTTTGTATCGGCAGCCTTGGAGGGTGCCCGGTTTGTAAGTGTCGTATCCTTCGTATAATTCGTAAGTGCCGCCGCCACTGACGCCTGCGTATTTGCCAGTGCCACCGGTATATTTGTAGGTGCCTTCCTTGAGGAGCGAGCCCTCCTCCCAGGTGTAATTTGTCGTACTTCCATCTTTAAAGGTTTCAGTACCGGTACCGGAGCCCGTCCAACTCCTATCAGGCCTAAACTCATAGTTTCCTACGAAGCTCCCTACGGCCGGCGCCTCCGTACGATCGTCGGGAATGCCTAGGCCTCGGCCAGCATATTTGACAACGTGTGACCCTTCTCCACCTCCTTCTCATCCCACTTGTCGATAACCAGTGCAAGGGCGCCTGTGGACTCGTCGAGCATAGTATCCTCCACTGCAGAACATTTACCGCAGTCGCAATATAGCGCGTTTGGATAGAGAGCGGGAGCCATCGTGTTTGATTTCGTGAATCCATGCTTCCCCTCTGGCGGCTGGCCGGGTAGCGGCAACGCCCATCGCTTCTGCCGTCTCGCCGGACAGCGCCGAGAGCAAGGCCGTGTCATACGAGCTATTGGTGGCATGGCTCGATACTCGCTACTGGTGGCATGACTCGACCTGCAGCCTCACGTTAACAAAAGACACGCATGTCCACGGACGGTCTAACCATCGGCCTGCCTAGGGCGTGTACTCATAAACCGACGGCCAAATGCGGACTTGGATGTGCCGCCCAACGTCCATTATTGGAGGTAAAGCGGACATGGCGCGGACTTGTCAGTATGTCCGCTGACGACCCATAGCGGACTCGGTTACTGCTTGGCTACAGCGCGATCATCCAAACGGCGCTTCGCTGTGTACGATAGGCGGCATCGGGAAAGCGTTAGGATTCCTCAATTGCCTCGACTTCACCCGGAATGGGCCCGTAAACGCGCAACAGTAAATAGAACGGACCTTTGGGAGTGGGGAGCCAATTGGCCTCCTTATCCGGGCCCGGCGTGTCCGCCTGCAGGTACATCGTGAACGACCCGTCCGGTTTTTTCTTAAGAACGTCGCTGCCGAGCGAATACCGGTTGATCGGGTTTTGGACGGCGAGTTTGGTAATGCCGTCATAGATTGTCACCGACGACCAGAAGCCCGTCAGGATCGTCGGCTCGGCAAAGGGCATGGGAGGCTTAAACGTGATTGTGTATCGCCGCTCGCCCGTCAGAGCGCGTCCCTTCGCGTCCAGCCGGATATGACTAAGGTTGAACATAGGTCCTTCTCCCCTTGAGCTCGAAACCCAAGCAGAGAATGGCGCACAGTTAGAAATCGCGATGTGGCAATTGTCACACCGCGATCACCGAGTAAGCAGGTGCCCTAAACGGGAAGCCCTGATGCCAATTGGGCACCAGGGCTCCATGGAGGAAGAAGGTAAAGACACCGGCTCAACCAGAGCCAGCCTCAGAAGAGTAATTTTACCGGCATTCATGCCGCTGTGGCTTTTCTCACTTCATAGCGCCCAAGAGGGCCGCAGCTGCTCTTGTGCGCATAATCAACGTCTGCTTCTGGCACAAAGCAGACATGCTCAATGCGCTGACGAATGTCTGCCTTTGGGAGCAAAGCGGACATTGACCAAGCGCTGCTTACCAATCTCGATTTATGAGTACACGGCCTAGTTCGTGACGTTGATGATTCGGCTCTCCGACTCCTCATCCACGGTTACACGGATGAGTTCAGGTTCGTACCGACGGCCTATCGTCGCCCGAGAGTATACTCCCCGACTGACCTAATTTAACTGCTTACTCGTCGGTAGCGTTACGAACCATTTGAGTTAGGCGGTTACGTCTTTAACCGCGAGAGCGCCGCGCTGCCGTTCGATGATGTAATCCGCGAAACACGATCGAAGCTCGCGAGGTGACCGCCTGCTATCCATGCTGAGGCGGACCTGAACTGGGTCGCTCAACACGCAGTTGGATGACGCTCGCAATAGACGAGCCTGATCCAGGAGATGATCTTCCAGATATCGTCGTCGGTCCTGAGTATTTCGCCGAACGGCGGCATAGGGCCGACGACGTTCTCCGAACCCTTGCGCACGAAGCCCTGTTTTTGGAATGCGTTTCCCGGACTGAGCGCGCCCGTGCCGAGCGCGATGACGCGGAACAGAGTGTCGTCATCGGCGCCATAAACCCAAACTTCGTTGGTGAGAGGCGCCGCCATCCCACCTCCGCCACCGCCGCCGTGGCAACCATTGCAGTCATGCGACAGATAGATCTTGTGACCTTCCTTGGCGACCTTGGCGAAGTCTGTGTAGGGATTGCGCAATTCGCCTCTAGGCGTGTTGACTGCGGTCTCGAATGGCGTCGGCGCCGGCCCCTCCGCCGCGTGCCCTGAACCGAGCGGCCACGTCAGTATCAGCGCGGCGAAAATCCTGGCGATGGTACTGGTCACGGCGTTCCTCCTTGGAAAAGGTGCCCCTCACGTCAACACCCGAGGGGCTTTTTTTGGCATGTGACATGGGGCGTCTTTATTCTGAACTCGGGCTAGCGCGTACTCGTCGCCGTCACCAGCGTGCTGGTCTCGATGAGAGAGAGCGTCTCGGCATGGTCGCCGCATTTGAGGTCGATCGACTTGTTGTCTGAGTTGTCGACATGGACCATCTGCCGCGGATCCAGGCTGACGCGAACGCGTGCCGCGGACTCGCCGCTAGCATCGGCCGAATTCCACACCACGACGTGCATTCCGCACTGGCCGGAGTGAGGCTCGTAGAAGGCGATCACCCGCTTGCCGCCGACGGTGGCGAGAATGGGCTCATGAGGCCCGACCGGGCCGAGGTTCTGGGAGAAGTCATCCGCGCGCGCTGGCAGGCTCAAGGCGTTCAGAGCGAGCAGAAACCCCACTCCCACGAAGTTCAGTGATTTGAAAAGCGTGAACATGATGTGTGTCTCCCTTCAACCAGGCTCAGAACCATTCTGAGCTCTAGACGAGTCTGAACTAGGTGGCGGAAATGCGCTGTGAGCTTTGCCACAAAGGAGCGCATTTTTCCGCGGCGCCTTTTAACGATACCACCTGAGCCAAAATGACTGGCTGGGAAACGCCTTATGTCGGCGATTGCCTTGCAGTATTGTCTTGAGCGTTCGACGATCTAGCGCCGGGCAACGCCGATGACCGGGTCTCCCGTCAAGCAGCCGCAATATTGCCTCGAAAGCATTGCCCTTTTTCACGGCCTCCCGCCGCAGATTCTGAGCCGCATTAAAAGCCGTTGCCTCTGCCGCCGCTATGGGCAGGACCAACCGATCGTGGGTCACTTGGACGCCTCTGACGAGTGCATTTTCTCCTGACGGGCGACGCACGCGTGACAATCCGCGCTCTCGACGGCAAGGCTGTCATGTTTCGCGAACTAACGGCCGGCGGCATGTTCGGGGAGCACGCCGCTATCGATGGCAGGCCCCGCTCTGCGACCGTCGAGGCGCGCACGGACTGTCTCGTCGCGTCAATTCCCGCGGTCGCGTTCAGGGAGATGTTGGAGACGGAACTGAGAGTCGCAAAAAAGTTGCTCGAGCACTTTGTTTCGGGGATCCGGGAGTTTCGAGTCTTCGAATTCAGCACGCTTGCTGTTCGCTATCGCATTCAAGCGGAGGTGCTGCGCTTGGCCGGAGCGCGCCGACGGCCCAGGGCAAGACAGCGAGCATCGATCCCGCGCCCACGCATGCTGAAATCGCCAGCCGCACGAGTACCCACCGGGAAGCTGTCACCCGCGAACTCAACCGGCTCACTAAAATGGGCATTCTCGAGCAACGGAGCCGGGTGCTGTGGATCAAGGATCTGGCGCGGCTGGAGGCCCTCGTTCGAGACGCAGGCGGCGAATAGCAACGCACCGGCCGTGACGCTACGCCTCAGCTAGCCCGGGTCCTAGCGGCAAGCGACCAGGGATGCGGCTCAATTGCTACCTTTGATGCAACCACAGACGGCTGATTCTGTCTTTCTGAGCGTCCGGTGCCAATCCGGTGCCAATTTACCCCGGAACCTATTGAGTTTCCGCGACGGCAAGAAGTCTGGTCAACTTCTTGGCGGCCCGAGAGCCGATTTCGGCCCCTAATAGGGCCGTTCGGCATCGTCGCCGCCGACCAGAATTTCCCGTTTTCCGGCGTGATTGGCCGGGCCGATCAAGCCCTCTTTCTCCATGCGCTCGACGAGCGACGCGGCGCGGTTGTAGCCGATGCCGAGCCGCCTCTGCACATAGCTGGTCGAGGCCTTGCGATCGCGTAAGCACGACCGCCACGGCCTGATCGTAGAGGTCGTCGCCCGATGAGCCGTACTCGCCGCCCTCGCCATCCTCGTCGTCGCCGTCCGCCTCCTCTTCGTCGGTGACGGCGTCGAGATAGGCGGGCGAGCCCTGCTTCTTCAGGTGGCGCACCACTTTCTCCACCTCGTCCTCGGCCACGAACGGCCCGTGCACGCGCATGATCCTGCCGCCGCCCGCCATGTAGAGCATGTCGCCCTGGCCCAGCAGCTGCTCTGCGCCCTGCTCGCCGAGAATGGTGCGGCTGTCGATCTTCGAAGTGACCTGGAAGCTCACCCGCGTCGGGAAGTTCGCCTTGATCGTGCCGGTGATGACGTCCACGCTCGGGCGCTGCGTCGCGGTGATGAGATGGATGCCGGCCGCGCGCGCCATCTGGGCGAGGCGCTGCACCGCCGCTTCGATGTCCTTGCCCGCGACCATCATCAGGTCGGCCATCTCGTCCACGATCACCACGATATAGGGCATGGGATCGTAGTCCATCTCCTCCTGCTCGTAGATGGCGCGGCCCGTGGCCCGGTCGAAGCCGGTCTGCACCGTCCGGGTTAGGACTTCGCCCTTCGCCTCGGCGTGGAGGATGCGGGAATTGTAGCCCTTGATGTCGCGCACGCCCAATTTCGACATGCGCTTGTAGCGCTCTTCCATCTCGCGCACGGTCCATTTGAGCGCGACCACCGCCTTCTTCGGATCGGTGACCACCGGCGCGAGCAGATGCGGGATGCCGTCATAGACGGAAAGCTCGAGCATCTTCGGATCGATCATGATGAATTTGCACTGATCGGGCGACAGCCGGTAGAGCAGCGACAGGATCATGGTGTTGATGCCGACCGACTTGCCCGAGCCGGTGGTGCCGGCGATCAGGAGATGCGGCATGCGCGCGAGATCGACGATGATCGGCTCGCCGCCGATATTCTTGCCGAGCGCGAGCGCGAGGCGCGCGTCCGTCTCCTCGAAGTCCGTCGCTTCGATCATCTCGCGCAGGACCACGATCTCGCGGCGGTCGTTGGGAAGCTCGATGCCGATGGCGTTGCGGCCGGGAACGATGGCGACACGCGCGGCAACCGCGCTCATCGAGCGGGCGATGTCGTCGGCAAGGCCGATCACGCGCGACGACTTGGTTCCGGGCGCGGGCTCGAGCTCGTAGAGCGTAACCACGGGGCCGGGCCTGACATTGGTGATCTCGCCCTTGACGCCGAAATCCTGGAGCACGCCCTCGAGTTCGCGGGCATTTTCCTGCAAGACTTCGTCGCTGATGCCGCGCCCTTTGTTGCCCTTGGGCTGCGGCTGCAACAGCTTGATCGACGGCGGCTCGTAAGGCTCGCCGGAATGCTCCTGGCGGCTGAGCCCGGTGTGCTTCTTCTTTTTCTTTGCCGCTTCGAGGCGGGTGATGCGGTAATTCGGCGAGGTGATGTCGTCGTCGATCTCCTCGTCCTCATCCTCGTCGAACTCTTCGCCGATCGGGGCCGGGCCGAACGAGGGTTCGATGCGTCCATCGGCATAGACGGCGCGTCCGGGCCGGTCGCTGCTCTCGTCTTCGCCGTCATCGGCATCGTCGATTTCGTCCGCTTCCTCGTCGGGGTCTCGGCGGCGGAAGGTGTGGCGTAGCTTTGCGCCGGTGTGCATGGCGACATGCATCGCCGCGCCGAGCGAGGCATTGGCCCACTCGCCGGCAGCGCCGCTCCGCGGCGCCCATAGCGCGATGAGCCGCGACGTCGAGGTACCGCACGCGAAGAGAAGCATCATCGTGCCGAGCACGAGAAAGATGAGCCCGGCGACGAAGGAGACGGCGGCCTCTGGCAGGAACGGTCCGATCACGTGGGCGCCGGCCATGAGGAAGTCGCCGAGAATGCCGCCGAGCCCGTTGGGAAGGGGCCAGCTCTTCGGCTGCGGCAGTGCGGCGAAGGCGGCGGCAAGCAGAATGACGGAGGCCGGCCAGGCCAAGAGCCGCATTCTCCGGCGGTCGGGCGTTGAGTGAAACACGAGGTGCCAGCCCCACGCCGCGAGCGGCAGGAAAAGAATGATGGCGGCGAGCCCCAGCATTTGGATGGTGATATCGGCGAGGACCGCGCCCCACGAGCCGAGCCAGTTGCTCGGCAGCACGCGCGTCGCGTTGTTGAGGCTCGGGTCGTGCACCGACCAGGTGGCAAGGCTCGCCCACGCGGCGCAGGCGATGGCGACGAACACGATGCCGTAACCGCCGAATAGGAGCCGTCGCAAGCCCGATTCGACCGCCCCCGGCAGGAGGCGCCGGCGCGCTTTAGCTCTTCCTCTGCTCGCCATCCCTCAACCCAAATTGGCGACGACCCGCGTCAAGGCCTCGCGTGTGGTGTCCGCATCGTGCACGAGCGCGATCCTCACATAATCGGTCCCCGGATTGACGCCGTCGGGTCCGGCTTGTGCGAGATAAGTGCCCGGCAACACTCTGACACCACACCCTTTCCAAAGGGTTTTCGCCGCCGCCTCCCCGCCCCCGAAATCGGCCATTTTCAGCCAAAGAAAGAAGCTTCCTTGGGGTCGGCGATACCCGTAGCGGCCGCCGAGGAGCTCCTCCGCGACGGCGAAATTCCGCCGGTAGAGCGCCCGCCCCTCCGCCACGTGATTCTCGTCGGCCCAGGCTCTTGCCGAGGCGTGCTGGATGGGGAGCGGTACTTGCGGACAGGCGACGTTGCGAAACCGGCCGAAGGCGGCGATGAAGGCGGGATCCCCGGCGACGAAGCCCGAACGGAGCCCGGGCAGCCCCGAGCGCTTCGACAGCGACTGGAAGGTCACGACATTGGCGAGGCTGCCCGTCTCGGCAAAGGCCGTCTCAAGCGCGCCCGGAGGAGGGGTGTCGCTGTAGATCTCCGAATAGCATTCGTCGGCGAAGAGGACGAAATCGTAAGCCCGCGCCAGCGCGATCGCGGCCGCGAGGTAGGCGCGGCTTGCGACCGCGCCTTGCGGGTTCGATGGGGTGTTGAGATAGAAGCCGGCCGCGCGCTCAAGGACCGAGGAGTCGATTCGGTCGAGGTCCGGCAGGAAGCCATCCTCCGCCCTCGCTTCGAGGAAGATGGGCGTGGCGCCCGATGCCGCCGCGGCCGCGGCATAGGCCTGGTAGAACGGGTTCGGGATCAGGACGGCGGGCTCCGCCACATGCGGCTTCCGCGCCTTGGCCGGGAAGATCGCCGAGAACAATCCTTCGCGCGATCCGTTGAGCGGCAGCACGTGGCTCTCGGGATCGATCACGCCTTCGAGCACGGGATAGCGCGGTGCGAGCCACTCGGCGATCGCGCTCCGGAGCGGCGGGATTCCTTTGATCGGGGGATAGCGGCCGAACTCGCCGAGATGGTCTTGAAGCGTCGGGCCGAGGAAGGACGGGATCAGCGCCTTCGGCTCGCCGAGCGAAAGGTCGATGGGCGGCGCGCCCGGCGCAAGCCCTTCGAGCAGAAGGGTGAGGCGCGCGAACGGCGAGCGCACGAGTTCATCGAGGCTCGCAACTGTGTCGCGAGGTGACATGCGGCAGGTCGTACGGGATCGCGCGGCTTGCGGCAATGGCCGCCGCTTGCCTTATAGAAAAAGAGCCCCGGCGAAAGGCCGGGGCTCGTCGCGAGAGCCAAGTCAAGGGAGGAAGACTTCGCTCAGCTCTTAGTGTTGTCCTCGTTCGCCTGGCGCGAAGGAGCCTTACGGCACCACCTCGCCATGCAGGTTGATGTCGAGACCTTCGACCTCGACCGGCTGGCTCACCCTCACCCCCGTCAGCAGATTGACGACGATGAGAATGACGAAGGTCGCGAGCCCCGACCAGGCGAGCGTCATGGCGACGCCTTCGATCTGCGTCCAGATCTGGCCGACATTGCCTTCGAGTGCGCCCTTGGCGCCGCCGATCGCCTCGACCGCGAACACCCCGGTCAGGATGGCGCCGATGATGCCGCCGATGCAGTGCACCCCGAACACGTCGAGCGAGTCGTCGTAGCCCAGCGCCCGCTTGACCGTGGTTGCGGCAAAGAAGCAGCCGACGCCCGCCGCCGCGCCGATCCACAGCGCGCCGACCGGACCGACGAAGCCTGACGCCGGCGTAATGGCGACAAGGCCCGCGACCGCGCCGGAAATGATGCCGAGCACGCTCGGCTTCCGGTGCACGACCCATTCGGCGAACATCCAGGCGAGCGCGGCCATTGCCGTGGCGATCTGAGTGACCGCCATCGCCATGCCCGCGCGACCGTTGGCGGCCACGGCGGAGCCTGCGTTGAAGCCGAACCAGCCGACCCAGAGCAGGGCGGCGCCGGTCAGGCTATAGACGAGGTTATGCGGCGCCATGTTCTCCGAGCCGTAGCCGGTGCGCTTGCCGAGATAGATCGCGGTGACGAGCCCGGCAATTCCGGCGTTGATATGCACGACGGTGCCGCCGGCGAAGTCGAGCACGCCCGCGCCGCCGAGGAAGCCGCCGCCCCACACCCAATGCGCGATCGGCGCATAGACGAAGAGCACCCACAGCGTCATGAACAGCACCAGTGCCGAGAATTTCATCCGGTCGGCGAAGGCGCCGACGATGAGCGCCGGCGTGATGATCGCGAACGTCATCTGGAACGTCATGAACACCGATTCGGGAATCGTGGCCGCGAGCGCGTTCGTGCTGTCGAGCGTCATGTTCTTGAGCATGAATTGCGACGCGCCGCCGAGATAGCTCTGCATGGCGCCGCCGTCGGTGAAGGCCCACGAATAACCGAGCACCATCCATGCCACGGTGACGATGCAGGTCGTGGCGAAGCACTGCATGACGATGGAGAGCACGTTCTTCTTCCGCACCATGCCGCCATAGAACAGCGCGAGCCCCGGCACGGTCATCATCAGCACGAGCGCCGTGGATGTGAGCATCCACGCCGTATCGCCGCTGTCGATGGTGGGCTTGGCCGCCTCCGCGGCAGCTTCCGCCGCCTCTTGCGCGAGCGCGGGATCGAGCTTGGCGATCAGGAGCGCAGCGAGCGCGAGGACCGCCGAGGAAAGATATTTGGCAAGGGTCATCTTTTCTCCCCCTCTTACAGAGCTGAATCGTTGGTTTCGCCGGTGCGGATGCGCACCGTCTGTTCGACAGGGACGACGAAGATCTTGCCGTCGCCGATTTGTCCGGTCTTGGCCGCGGCGACGATGCCGTCGACGGCCTTGTCGACCATCTTGGTCGGGACCACGATTTCGATCTTGATCTTCGGCAGGAAGTTCACGGCGTATTCGGCGCCGCGATAGATTTCCGTATGGCCTTTCTGCCGCCCGTAGCCTTTGACTTCGGTCACGGTCATGCCTTGCAGGCCGAGCTCGGTGAGGGCTTGGCGCACCTCATCGAGCTTGAATGGCTTGATGATCGCCATCACGAGCTTCATCTGTCTCACCCCTCCATGTTTGCAGCCGAACAGGCCCGAAGCCGGTTCCGGCCGCGCGGACGGGGAGAGAGTCAAGCCCCGTGCCAACTCCGGGAAAAAAATACAAGTGCTTGATTAGGTTTGGAGTTTTCTCGGCGCCCTCACGCGAGGCGGTGCCAGGGTCGTCGCCTACTGCCCGAAATATGAGCTAAATAGAGGCAATGCCTATGAAATAGGCATCAGCCTCTGGGGCGGCGCTCGCGCAACAGCCCTTCCTGAGCCGTCGAGGCGACCAGCACCCCGTCCCGCGTGAACAGCGTGCCGCGGCAGAAGGCGCGGCCCGCGCCCGAGCTTGGGCTGTCCTGCGCGTAGAGCAGCCACTCGTCGGCCCTGAAGTCGCGATGGAACCAGAGCGAATGGTCGAGGCTCGCGAGCATCAGCGAGGGATCGAAAATGAAGCGGCCGTGCGCGATCAGCGCCGTGTCGAGCAGCGTGAAGTCCGAGGCGTAAGCGAGCACGCATTGATGCAGCGCGAGGTCTTCGCCGAGCTTGCCCGTCGCCTTGATCCAGACTTGCTGGCTTGCCGTTCGGTTTTGCGGCGACAAGTAACGCGAGACATCGACCGGCCTGATCTCGATCGGGCGCTCGCGCTCCCAATAGGCTCTGACCTGCGGCGGCAGTCTGTCGATGAATTTCGCCTTGAGCTCGGCCTCGCTCGGCAGCGCCTCGGGCGGGGGCACCTCCGGCATGGCCATCTGGTGCGAGAGGCCGGGCTCGGCGTTGTGGAACGAAGCGGCCATGGAAAAAATCGCCTGACCGTGTTGGATCGCCACCACGCGGCGTGTCGTGAAGCTTCCGCCGTCGCGGATGCGATCGACGTTGTAGATGATCGGCACGGCGGGATCGCCGGCCCGCAAGAAATAGGCGTGCAAGGAATGCGCGAGCCTTCCCTCGACGGTGCGCTGGGCCGCGACCAAGGCCTGGCCGATCACCTGTCCGCCGAACACGCGCTGCCAGCCGACCTGCGGGCTCAAGCCGCGAAAGAGGTTCACCTCGAGCGGTTCGAGATCGAGGATCGAAAGAAGCTGTTCCAGCGCGCGGCTCACGGGCGAATCCTTGCTTGGTGAGAAGCCTTTAGCAGGTTCACGCGCGGCGCGGAACGTGGCATTGCTCTCCCATGGCGGAACGAGGCGCAAACGGAACTGGACGGTTCGACGTCGCCATCGCCGGCGGCGGCCCGCTCGGCCTATCGCTCGCGCTTGCGCTCGCGCGCCTTGGCCCGCGCGGATTCCGCATCGCGCTGATCGGCGCGGAGGCTAGGGGACGAAACGGCGCGGGCGATGCGCGCTCGCTTGCGCTTTCGGCGGCAAGCAAGAACCTGCTTTCGGCGCTCGAGCTCTGGCCGAAGCTTGCCCCGTTCGCTCAACCCATCGAGACGATCGAGATCACCGACAGCGCGCTCAACGCGGCGCTTCGTCCGCATTTGCTCGGCTTCGATAACGAGCTTGGCGAGGACGCGAAGGGCGCGTTCATGGTCGAGCATGCCGATCTTGCGCGCGTGCTCGCCGAGGCGGTGGCGGCGGAGCCCGCCATAACGCTTTATGAGTTGGATCGCGTGACCGGGTTCGCGAGCGGGCCCTTTGCGGTCGAGGTTGCTCTCGAACGTGCCGGGCCGATCGCAGCGAGCCTGCTCGTCGCCGCCGACGGCAAACGCTCGGCCTTGCGCGAGCGCGCCCGGATCAAATGCGTGGGCTGGTCCTATCCGCAAGTCGGCATCGTCACCACGGTTGCGCATGAGCGGCCGCATCACGGCAAGGCCGTGCAACACTTTCTTCCTTCTGGCCCGTTCGCCATTCTCCCTCTCACCGGGAACCGGTCTTCGATCGTGTGGACCGAGGACGCCGGCCTCGCCGCCACCATCATGGCGGGGGGCGACGATCGCTTCCTTGAAGAGCTCGGGAAGCGGTTCGGTCACCGCCTCGGCGCGCTCTCGCTCGCCGGGCCGCGTCAGTCGTTCAGCCTCGATATGCAAATTGCCCGCGCCTTCGTCGCCGATCGCTTCGCGCTCGTCGGCGATGCGGCGCACGTCGTGCATCCGCTGGCGGGGCAGGGGCTCAATATCGGCATACGCGACGTCGCCGCGCTCGCCGAGACGCTGATCGAAACGGCGCGGCTCGGCCTCGATATCGGCAGCGCAGTTCCGCTCGAGCGCTACGAGCGCTGGCGCCGTTTCGATAGCGCCTTCTCCGCCGCCGTCATGGATGGGCTGAATCGTCTGTTCTCGAACGACAGCGCGCCGTTGCGCGCGTTGCGCGATCTAGGGCTGGGCCTCGTCGATCGCATTCCCGCCGTGAAGCGCTTCCTTGTGAGCGAAGCGGCGGGACGCACCGGAACGGTGCCGTGCCTACTCAGAGGCGAGCGGTTCTAGCTCTGGTCGAGCTTGCGCGCTTCTTCCGGCAGCATGATCGGGATGCCGTCGCGGATCGGATAGGCGAGGCCGGCGGCGCGGCTGATCAGCTCCTGGCGCGCGGCGTCGTATTCGAGCGAGGTCTTGGTCAGAGGACAGACCAGGATCTCGAGCAGCTTCGGGTCGATGCGGCGTTCGCCGCCGCGTTCGGGCGTGTCGGTCATTGTAGCGAAGTCCCCGAGCCGTCGTCTCGCGTGGCAAGCTCCATCTCGGCGAGAGCGACCAGCGCCTCGGCGCGGCTCCTCAAGTCCGGCGCCTCGAGCAGCGCCTGTTTCTCCTCGGGCCCGTAGGGACTAAGGATCGAGAGCGTATTGACCAGCCGCTCGCTGGAGGCGCCGTTGATGCGGTCCCAGTCCGCGTTGAGGTTGCTCGCGGTGAGATAATTCTTGAGCGCGGCGAGAAGGCGCGGGCGATCGACCTCCTCCTCGCCGCAACCGGTGATGAAATCGTCGGCGAAAGGCAAGCAGTCGACCTCGCAGATCCGGAATGGCGTGTCGCCCGCGATATCGCCGCCGATGGTAAAACGGGCGACGCCCGCAAGCGCGATCACGACGCGGCCGTCATCGTTCTCGGTGAAGGAGAAGAGCCGCCCGGCACAGCCGACCGATCGCAGGGGGAAAGTCCGCCCTTTCGGCGACTCGGCGTCGCCCGCTTCCGGGGCGGGCTGCACCACGCCAATCAGCCGGTTGCCCGCAAGCACGTGATCGACGAGGGCGAGATAGCGTGGCTCGAACACGTTGAGCGTCAGCGACGCGCGCGGAAGCAGAATGGCGCCGCGCAAGGGGAACATCGCGAGCTCCCGCGGCATGTCTGCGGCGTTGCGGTAGCGGTCGGTGATACCCACGCGGTTTGCTCCTTGCGTTAGGCGAAGAGCAGCGAGGAGAGCCTCATGCGTCCCGCGACCGTGGCGGGATCCGCGGCGCCCCAGGCGTCGAAAAGTTGCAACAATTGTTTGCGCGCGGCGTCGTCGTTCCAGGCGCGGTTCTTGGCGATGATCGCGAGCAGCTCTTCGAGAGCGGCGGCGCGATCGCCCTTGGCGTTCAGCGCCAGAGCGAGGTCGAAGCGGCTTTGCGCGTCTTTGGGATCGGCCGCGACCTTGGCGCGGAGCTTGTCGATGTCACCGACGCTTGCCGATTTCTTTTGCAGTTCGAGCGCGGCGCGGGCGCTTGCGACCGGGGCGCTCTCGGCTTTCGCCGGCGGCACGAGCGCGAGCGTCTGCTCGGCGCGGGCGAGGTCGCCGGTCTTGATGTAGCATTTGACGAGGCCCGCGACCGCCTGCGCGTTCTCGCGGTCCCCTTGCAGGATTTCGCCGAAGGTCTGCGCCGCGGTATTGAGGTCGCCGGCGGCGAGCGCCGCCTCCGCCGCTTCGAGATCGGCCGCCGCGTCGGCAGTCGTATCGCCGGTGAGCCTGGCGATGAAGGCGTTGACGCGCGACTCTGGCAGCGCCCCCATGAAGCCGTCGACCGGCCTCCCGTCCTGGAAGGCGAACACGGCGGGGATCGATTGCACGCCCATTTGTCCCGGGATTTGCGGGTGCTCGTCGATATTGAGCTTGACCAGCCTGACCGCGCCCTTAGCCGCGCGCACGGCCTTCTCCAGGTTCGGCGTGAGCTGGCGGCACGGCCCGCACCAGGGCGCCCAGAAATCGACCAGCACCGGCACCTCGCGCGAGGCCTCGACGACGTCGCGCATGAAATCCTTGGTGGTGGTGTTCTTGATGAGCTCGGCGTCGGGCGTGCCCGCACCGGCTTGCTTCAAAATGGGAGGTTCGACGCTCATGCTGCTTGCCCGCCGGTACGCTGCGACCCCCGAAAGATGGGCTGCGCGGCGCCGTTTGGCAACCGTCGGCGAGGGCCTTTAGCTCAGGGCAAAGATCAGCGGCTCATGGCCGCATTCCTTGATGAAGCGGAGGAGATCGGCCGTGGCCATCCTCGTCGTCGCCGTGTTTTCCAGCGGATGGCAATTGACCTCGGCGAAATTCATGATCGCCTGATCGACGACAACGGTGACGCCTGCGGCTGAGGCGTTGATGAGGGCGAGCGGCGTGACCGATCCCGGACTGACGCCGAGCACCGCCTCGAGCCGTTCCCCCTTGCCGAAGCTGAAGCGCCCGGAGCCGAGCCGCTTTGAGAGCGCTTTCAGATCGACCCGCGTGTCGTCCTTGGCGACGACGAGGACCATGCGCCCATCGGGATCGATCAGGAACAGGTTCTTGGTATGGGCGCCGGGAATGCTGTCCCGCAACGCGACCGACTCCTCGACCGTGAACACCGCCTTGTGCGCGACGGTCGTCGTGGCGATGCCGAGTTCGGCGAGACGGGCGTCGAGGGTGTTGCGGTCTGCGGGCATGGGTTTAGCCTAAGGCGATGGATGCTCTGGTCTAGCCTCGTTCCGGCGGGTTGTAGACATTCAAGCGGCGATCAACTAGATCGTATTGGCCGGCCGCCGGTTGGAGTTCGCGGGTGTAGCTCAGGGGTAGAGCACAACCTTGCCAAGGTTGGGGTCGGGGGTTCGAATCCCCTCGCCCGCTCCATTTTTCAAAGGCAACTCAAGAAACGCAAACGGCCCCAATCCGGGGCCGCTTTCACGTGGCGCGACAACGTGCGCGCCGGCCCAGCCTACCAGGGCCAGCCCGACCCCCGCGTAAAGCCCGGCGCGCGCTGATAGCGGGCGCCGTAATCGAAATAGGGACGGCGCACGATCTTTTTCTTCTTGCGCTTGGGCGGCGTGAAATCGCCGTCGGCGCTTGCCGCGGTGATCTTGGCCGGAGTTTCCTTGGCCCAAACGACGAAGTCGTTGCCCTTGGTCAAGCCCGCCGTGTTGATGGCCGTGTCGCCGATGATGAGCGAGGAGCCGGGCGTGAGCCGTTCGGAAATCTTCTGGCGAACGTCGTTGGGAATTTCGAGCCGGTCGAGCGCGGCGGCGGAACTGTCGCCCATGAGGCTCATCGCGATCCACCGCGTTGAGGTTTCGCCCGGCGCGAATTTCATCGCGGTGAAAAGATGCGTGCCGAGCGGCGTCTCAGGGTCCTTGAACGAGACCGGCGCATCGAACACGCGGCCGAATTCCTGCCTGACATAGACATGTCCCGCGGGCGGCTCGCCCTTGCCCGCGATCTCGTAGACCTTCTTTATCAGCTCCTCGTTCATGGCGCCGGTTTCGGGCATGCCGTTCGCCGCCTGGAACTTCTTGATGGCGACGACGGTCGGCTTGCCGAGAGTGCCGTCGAACTCCAGCCGCTCGAGATAGCCCATATCGGCGAAGATTTGCTGGACGCCGATGACGCGATCGCGCTGCGTGCGCCGTGTCACGAGAATGCGGAGCGGCGCCGTCGAGCGCGGCTCGGCGGCGAGAAGCGCCATCTCCTTGGTGCCGGCCATGAGCTTGGCGGCGGCGTCCGATGGCGGCGTGTCGAGCGGTTGCAGAGGGCTCGCCGTGACCGGGCTTGCCAGCGCCAGCGCCTGTTCGGCCGGCGCAGGCTTGGCCTCCGCGCTTGCGGGCTCGGCTGCGTTGGCAGCGCTCGCGCTCGCATCGGCAGGCTCGAGTTCGGCGGCCGCGGCCGGAACCTCCGCGGGCAGGACGGGCGAAGCCGCCGCGGTCTCGGCCGGCTTCGACTCGGCGATTGCAGTGACAGTCGGGCTCGGCGCGGAAGCGGGCGCAGGCTCCGTGTGAGCGACGGGTGTCGGGGCGATGGCGGGAGCCGCGGTCGCGGCCGCGCTCTCGATCGCGCGGGCAGGCGCAGGCTCGTCCTTCGCGAACGAGGTCTCGGGCGCGCCCTCCTCGTCGAGCGCGTGCGCGCTTGCCTTCGCCGCCTGGTCTCTCGAACGCTTGTCGTGAGAGATTTCGGCCGGCGCATCCGCGCGTGGATCGAAGGCATGTGCATGCGTGTCCTCGACAGCGGCGGGATCGCTCTTGGGCGGCGTCGCAACGCGCTCGCGGACCGCTTCGGCCTCGACCGAGGGAACGTCGGTGGCGGAATTCGACACGTCGGCTCTGGCGAGCATGCGCGGGCGGGCCTTCGCCGGCGCCACCGGCAGAATCTCGTTCTGCGTTTGATGCTTCGGCCGCTCCTGCTCCTTCACCATCGTGGGTACGGGGGGCGGCGGCAGCGGCTGGAACAGGTTGGCATGCTCGATCAGCTGCGGCGCCGGGCGGTCGCGCGTCACGATGACGTTGTCGCCGACCGTGGTGATCTTGAACAGCTTGGGGGCGAAGGAGAACGGCAGCCGGATGCAGCCATGTGAAGCGGGATAGCCCGGCAACACGCCCGCGTGCAGCGCCGTGCCGGACCAGGTGATGCGGTTCATCCACGGCATCGGCGCGCCGCTATAGAGGTTGGAGTGATGCATTCTCTTCTTCTCGAGAATGCTGAAGACGCCGGCCTTGGTCGCGTAGCCGCGCATTCCGGTCGAGACGCTGGAGGTCGTGACCAGCGTCAGCCCGCGATAGATATCGACCTTCTGCTGGCCCAACGAGACGACGAGCGTCATCGGTTCGCCGTCGGCCGGATCTGGGAGCGCGACTTCCGCGGGCTTGGCGGGGTTCTTTCGCTTCTGGGCTTCGGCGGGCAATGACGTACCGACCGCCGCGGCCAGCACCGCCACGCCAAGAAGAGCAAAAAAAGTCGATGAGGTCCCTCCGGCGGTCAGAGCCGCCCGTCCCCTCAGTAATCGGATACGCAAGACACAAGCTCCCAGTCGTCGGCCGCACCCATAGGCGAGCCCCCGTGTGATCCCCCGACTTGCACGAATCACACTAAAAGAGGCACCCCTATTTGACCAGCGGAAGCCTTCCAATCACCTAACGCCCCGGCCCTCGCCCCGGTTCTGGCTTCAAGAGCCGCTCTCGGAGCGAAAGTTACGTGGCTTCTTGGACTTACCCCACGCTTTGGGCGATTTTGAGTTCACGGTATGGCTGCACGCTAAAAAAGGCGGAGCACGAATAAACTTCGCTCTGTTTCCTTCGCGCAACACTTCGAACTTGGCGATTTACGACCGAAAGACTGCCCCTCTAGCTCTCGGCCCTCCCGCGATATTTGCCCTTGCCTGTGCTTTGAAAGCTCTTGCTTCGGCGGCGGGCGCTCAATAGAGGGATGGGCCTAGCGGGCGAAGCGCTGTTCTTGAGAGGAGTATCCGTCATGCTGGCAATCACAGACGTCCGGCCGGTCCAACTGCTCCGAGGCGCCGGTCTGCTCGTTGCGGGCCTCATGCTCGCCGGTTGCGGCATCAACACCATCCCCACTCTGCAGGAGCAGGCCAAGGCCGCATGGAGCCAGGTGTTGAACCAGTATCAGCGCCGGGCCGATCTCATTCCCAACCTGGTCGAAACCGTGAAGGGCTACGCCGCGCAGGAAAGCAAGGTTTTGACCGATGTGGTCGAGGCCCGCGCCAAGGCGACCCAGGTGCAGGTCCCGCCCGATATCCTCACCAATCCCGAGGCGTTCCAGAAGTTTCAGGACGCGCAGAACAACCTCACGGGCGCGCTCGGGCGGCTTCTCGCCATCGTCGAGAACTATCCCGACTTGAAGTCGAACCAGAATTTCTTGGCGCTTCAGTCCCAGCTCGAGGGCACCGAGAACCGGATCGCGGTGGCGCGGCAGGACTACATTACCGCGGTCAAGGACTACAACACCGAGATCAGGACGATCCCCGGCCGCTGGTGGCGCGCTGTGCTCTATCCCGACGCGGAGCCGATGCAGAACTTCACCATCGCGGAAGGCACCGAGAAGCCGCCGGAGGTCAAATTCTAGCTTAGGTCCAATGGGGGGCCTCGATGGCCGGTGTACGGCGTTTCGGCGGTGTGCTGCTGGCCATCGCGCTCGCGCTCGCGTCCGCGCCCGCCGCGGGCGAGCCCCGCTTTCCTGAGCTGACTGGCCGCGTCGTCGATGACGCGGACCTCCTGACCTATCCCGAAAAGGTCGCCATCACCGCCGACCTCAAGGCGCTCGAGGACAAGAGCAGCGATCAGCTTGTCGTCGTCACGCTGCCGTCCTTGCAGGGCTACGCCATCGAGGAGTTCGGCTACCAGCTCGGCCGCAAATGGGGCATCGGCACCGCGAAGCTGGACAACGGCGTTCTCCTCATCATCGCGCCGAACGAGCGCGAGGTCCGCATCGAGGTCGGCACCGGGCTGGAGGGCACGCTCACCGACGCGCTGTCGAAAATCGTCATCGAGAATTCAATCCTGCCGCGCTTCCGCGAAGGCGACTTCGCCGGCGGCATCAAGAACGGCGTGCGCGATATCGCCCTCGTGCTCACCGGCGATGCCGCCGAGGTCGAGTCGCGCGCCAGGGCACGCAACGAGGCCGAGAGTCCGCTGTTCTTCTGGCTCATGCTGATCCTCTGGCTCGCGATCTTCCTATGGATCGCCTACAGCATTTGGCGGAGCGCGCGTTACGCCGCGCCCTCAGGGCAAAAGGGCAGTTCCGGCCCGATCTTCGTCCCGGGGCCGAGCTGGGACGGCGGGGGCGGCGGGGCGGGCGGTGGCGGCTTCTCCGGCGGCGGCGGCAGTTTCGGCGGGGGCGGGGCCTCGGGCGGATGGTAGGACTCGCCCCTGCACCCTTCGCGCCCGAAGACCGCGCCGCGATCTCGACGGCGATCTCGCAGGCCGAACAGAAGACGAGCGGCGAGATCGTGGTCGTCGCCGCGATCGCTTCCGACGGCTATCGCTCCTTCGGGGTGCTGTGGGCGGCACTTGTCGCGCTCGCTGTGCCGATCCCGCTCATCTTCGCCACCAAGTGGCCGGTGCAATACATCTATCTGCTTCAACTTGCGGCGTTCCTTCTCTTTCTCGTGCTGTTCCAGCTCAATAGCATCCGCTATTGGCTGGTGCCGCCCGCGGTGAAGCGCGCGCGGGCCCACCAGCGCGCCGTCGAGCAGTTTCTCGTCCAGAGCATCCACACGACGAAAGGGCGCACCGGCGTGCTCATCTACGTCTCCTTCGTCGAGCGCTACGCCGAGGTCATCGCCGACGAGGCCATCTACCGCAAGGTTCCGCCTTCGGCCTGGGAGGACGTGGTCGGCGAGCTCACCAATCATCTTGCGCGCGGCACCACGACCGAAGGCTTCATCCGCGCCATCGAGCGTTGCGGCAAGATGCTCGCGAGGCACTTCCCGCCGGGCCGCGCGCCCAGCAACGAACTTCCCAATCATCTGATCGTGCTCGATGCCTATGGACGGCCGTGAGCGGGCGGGCGCCGCGGGCGGCGGCGTCGAGCAGCCGGGAAAGCGCGCGCTGTTCGGCTGGGTGATGTTCGATTGGGCGTCGCAGCCCTTCTACACGCTCGTCGTCACCTTCCTGTTCGCGCCTTATTTCGTCAACGGCTTCATGGCGGATCCCGCGCGCGGCGCGAGCTTGTGGGCCTATGCCACCGGCATCGCCGAGCTGATCGCGGCGGTGCTCGCGCCCGTGCTCGGCGCGATCGCCGATACCGGCCAGCCGCGCAAGCCGTGGATCGCCGGCTTCTCCGTGTTGCTGGTCGTCGGCATGTGCGGTCTCTGGCTTGCCGCGCCCGGCCGCACCGATCTTGCGCCGCTCGTGCTGATCGCCTTCGGCCTCGCCATCATTGGCGCCGAGCTTGCCACCGTCTTCAACAACGCGATGATGACCTCTCTCGTCTCTGGCAGAAAACTCGGCACGCTCTCGGGCATGGGCTGGGCCACCGGCTATGTCGGCGGCCTCGTGAGCCTGGTGCTTGTCGCTGGCTTCCTTGTCGCCGATCCCTCGACCGGCAAGACGCTGCTCGGATTTCAGCCGCTCGTGCCGGTCGATCCGGCGACGCGCGAGGGCGATCGTCTCGTCGGGCCGTTCTCGGCGCTCTGGTATCTCGTGTTCGTGCTGCCGCTCTTTCTCTTTACGCCGGACGTGCGCGCTACCCCACTTGATGCCCGCCCGGTCAGCGCCAGTCTCGGGCAGCTCGTGCGCTCGGTGAAGGAGCTCGTTCGCGATCACGGGCAAGTGGCGCTGTTCCTGCTCGCGCGCATGCTCTATGCCGACGGTCTCGGCGCCGTGTTCGCTTTCGGCGGCATCTATGCCGCGACCGTGTTCGGCTGGGGCGCAACCGAGCTTGGCCTGTTCGGCATCATCCTCGTTCTCGCCGGAACGATCGGCGCCGCGCTCGGCGGACCGCTCGACGACGCGAGAGGGTCGAAGACCGTGATCGTGCTCACGCTCCTTGTGTTCATCTTGGCCGCGATCGGCGTGGTTTCAGTCGATGCCGGTCACGTCCTGTTCGTGGTTCCGGTCGAAGCCAAGGTTCCGGGGAGCGCGCCGTTCTCTTCCGTCGGCGAGCAGGTCTATCTCGCCTTCGCCATGCTGATCGGGATCACCTCGGGCCCGATCCAGTCGTCGAGCCGCACGCTGCTCGCGCGCCTCTGTCCGCCCGGCAAGATGACCGAGTTCTTCGGCTTCTTCTCCTTCTCGGGCAAGATCACCGCGTTTGCCGCGCCACTTCTCATCGGCGCCGTCACGCATGCGAGCGGCAGCCAGCGGCTCGGCATCGCCTCGAGCCTGATCTTCCTCGCCGCCGGCCTCCTGCTCCTGCTCAAAGTGAGAGCGAAGTAATCCTCGCTCTTTTTCCCGATGTCATCGCCCGGCTCGATCCCTCCCCGTCAGGGGAGGGGGGACCGCCGTCAGGCGGTGGGTGGGGCGCGCCCCACCCGGCTCGTCGCGCTGCGCGCGTCTCGCCACCCTCCCCTCGCGGGGAGGGATGATGATAAGCTAATGCCGGAAGTGGCGCATGCCCGTGAACACCATGGCGAGGCCCGCGGCGTCTGCCGCCGCGATCACCTCCTCGTCGCGCATCGAGCCCCCAGGCTGGATGATGGCGGTCGCGCCGGCTTCCGCGATCACCTTGATCCCGTCGGCGAAGGGGAAGAACGCGTCCGACGCCGCGACCGAGCCTACGGTCAGGCTCTTGCTTAGCCCTTGCGCGGCGGCCGCCTCGCCCGCCTTCCACGCCGCCATCCGCGCCGCATCGACGCGCGACATCTGCCCTGCGCCGATGCCGACCGTGGCGCCGTCCCTGGCATAGACGATCGCATTCGATTTGACGTGCTTCGCCACGGTGAAGGCGAAGAAGAGGTCGGCAAGTTCTTCCTCGCTCGGCTTCCGCTTCGTCACGACCTTCAATCCGCCGTCAGCGACGACGCCGTTGTCGCGGGACTGCATGAGGAACCCGCCCGCGAGCGAGCGGAACGCAATGCCTTCCGCCATCGGATCGGGCAGGCCGCCGGCGAGCAGGAGCCGCAAATTCTTCTTCTCGGCGATGATCTCGCGGGCTTCGTCGCTGGCATCCGGCGCGATGATGACCTCGGTAAAAATCTTGACGATCTCCTGCGCGGCCTCGGCATCGAGGCTGCGGTTGAGCGCGACGATCCCGCCGAAGGCGCTGACCGGATCGCAAGCGAGCGCCTTGGCGTAGGCCTCGCGCAGCGTCTTGGCGGTCGCCACCCCGCATGGATTTGCGTGCTTGATGATGGCGACGGCGGCTGATGCCTTGGGATCGAACTCGGCGACGAGCTCGTAGGCCGCGTCGGTGTCGTTGAGGTTGTTGTAGGAGAGTTCCTTGCCTTGCGCTTGCGTCGCCGTGGCGACGCCGAAGCGCCGCTCAGCCGTGCGGTAGAACGCGGCCCATTGATGCGGGTTCTCGCCGTAGCGGAGCGCCTCGGCAAGCTGTCCGGCGATCGCGCGCGAAGCGGGCGTCCGCTCACCGAGTTCCTTCGCGAACCACGCGGCGATCGCGGCGTCGTAGGACGCAGTCCGCGCGTATGCCGTCGCGGCGAGCGCGCGGCGCAAGGCCGGCGTGGTCGCGCCGCCGTTCTCGGCCATCTCGGCCAGCACGCGCGCATAGTCCTGCGGCTCGACCACGACGGTGACGCTGTCGTGATTCTTCGCTGCGGCCCGGATGAGCGCCGGCCCGCCGATGTCGATGTTCTCGATGCAGGTCGCGAAATCGGCGCCATCCGCGACCGTTGCCTCGAACGGATAGAGATTGACCGCGAGCAGGTCGATCGCCGGGATCGCGTGCTCGGCGAGCGCCCGCTCGTGGCTCTCGTTGCCGCGCACGGCGAGCAACCCGCCGTGAATCCGCGGATGCAGCGTCTTGACGCGCCCGTCCAGCATCTCGGGGCTCTGCGTGATCTCGGCGACGTCGGTGACGGCAATCCCGGCCTCGCGCAAGGCCTTGGCCGTGCCCCCGGTCGAGACGATCTCGACGCCCTGCTTGCTCAAAGCGCGCGCGAAATCGGTAAGACCGGTCTTGTCGCTGACCGACAGCAGCGCGCGGGCAATCTTATCCTGGTCCATGCGGTCTATGCCGCCGCGGGCGCGGCGTCTTTATCGGCCTTTTGGCCGCCGTCTCCGGAACCCATGCGCTCGATGTTCCACACGATCCGGGCTTCGCTCGCCTCGCCCATAAAGCCCGCGAGCACGACTTGCGAGGTCGCCTGCGGCCCGCGCGCATCGGCGAGGAAGAAGCTCTCTTCGATCTTGGTCTCGGGCGCGTTCGAGCTGATCTTCCAGGTCTCGCCGTTCTTGAGTGTCAGCACCGCGCTCTGTCCGTCGGTGCCAAGGCTCGCGCGCACGCTCGGGTGCAGGTGGAAGCGGATGGCGTAGGCGCCCGCGATCAAGTCACCCTCGGGGCTCTTCAGCCCGACCGGCGCCGACAGCTTGTCCTCGCTCGAGATGAGGAGCCCGTTCGGCGCGACCAGAATCTGGCGTGCATGGCTCACGCCGAAATCGGCGACATAGCCGTCATGCGAGCCCTTGATCCGGTAGTTGTCGCCCTGATCGGTGAAGGTGGCTTGCGCGTTGGCCGGGCCGGTCAGGGCCGCATCGCCCACGTTCACGTCGCCATTGGCGCTGGTCGCGGCGAATCCTGCCGACAACGAGTCCTCGAAGGTGAGCGTCGAATGCGCCGCGGTCGAGCGGGAGTAGGGGCGCCACGCGTCATGGTCGGGCGCGGGCGCTCCGCAATTGACGATCATCGGACAATTGGCCGAGCCCATCTCGAAGGAGAGGAAGCCGGCATGGGCACCCATGCTGAGCGAGGGCGCGGGCGTCGGCCCGATGTCGCAGATCAAAGTGGTCGGCCCGCAGGCGAGCCGGACGTAACCGGAATTCGCCGCGGTCCTGACCGGCGCGCCTTCAACGTCGTCATATGCCATCACGGTTGCCAGCGCGTCGGTCGCCGTCGGGCCCGCGCCGTTGAAGCGGGCGAGCGTGCCGTCGCCGGTGCGGAAGAAGCGTAGCATCGGCATGATGCGGTCGATCGCGTCGGTCAATTCTTTCGGCGGCGGGCGGTCGCGCGCGACGAAACACTGCCGGAGCGGCAGGAGGTCGAGCAGGAGTTCGACCAGCGCATCCGGGTTGCGCGAGATATGTCCGCCATCGGCGAGGATCTGGCGGGAAAGCTCCCTGCCGAACGGGCGCGAATAGCGGTCCACCACCGCCTGCTGCTCGGCGATGCAGAGCCCGGCATAGATCAGCGCCATCAGCGCCACGAGCCGCGGCACGCCGTCGGGCGCGTCGCGATAGCTCGCCGAGAGATAGCGCAGGTGAGAGGTGAGCGACTTGAGAAACGCCTCGTAGCCCTCGGGGTCGCCGGTATCGAGCACGAGCACCGAATTGGAAAGCCACGAAATCACGCGCCGCCCGACGATCTCCGGCTGCCAAGCGAGACCGTGATGGGAACGCTTGAGCGCGATGAAATCCTGAACCAGCGCTTTGGCCTGCTCGCGCGACAGTTCGGAATTGGTGGCCCGCAGATGCCTGAGCCAGCCGAAGCCGTAGAGCTCGCGCGCCCAAGCTTCGGACGGCGGCGTGATATCGAAGGGCGAGACGGCCTCGACCTCGGCGAGCCGCCCGGCAAGCCCGAGATGGCCATTATAGAGTTCGGTCGCGAAGCTCGGATCGGCGGTCCTGAGTTCCTGGGGAGCGAGCAGGAGCTGCTCGGCCTTGGTGCCGGGATAGGTGACGCTCGCCATGCTCGCCAGCATGAAGCGGCGAAATGCGCCCGGCCCGCTCGGACGCGGCGAAGGTGCGCTTCTGCCGCGCTCGAAAGGCTGAGAGTCAGCCGCCATGCTGCCTTGTCTCCAAGCTGCAGCCACGCGCGACGACCCTAGCGCGCAGCCTCCCCGTGCATCCTGAGGGGGGCATATTCGGGCGTGGACGCGTTCCGATCAAGCCCGATGCGCGATTTCGGCTAGGGGGCTTTGACGAGGCGCGCGGCAAAGAAACCGTCCATTCCGCTCCATTCGGGCGAATCGAGCTTGAGGTCATAGGGGAACGTCCTGAGGCAGCCGGAGGGCTCGATCCACGCCGCCTGGCCAAAAAGCTCAGCTTCTTCAATAGGTTGAAGGGTCATGGTCGGGTTTCGCACGAGCAGGGCCGCAACTTGCGCTTCACCTTCCTCGGGCTCGAGCGAGCAGGTCGAATAGACGAGGCGTCCCCCCGGCTTCACGAGCCTTGCCGCATTGTCGAGGAGCCGCTCCTGGAGGGCAGCGAGCGCGGCGATGTCGTCGGCCGACTTGACGTAAGGGATGTCGGGGTGACGGCGGATCGTGCCGGTGGACGAGCAGGGCGCATCGAGCAGAACCGCATCGAAGCTCTCGTTCGCCTGCCAGGTCGCGGCGTCAGCTTTGACCGGCTCGGCCTGAAGCCCGAGCCGCTTGAGGTTTTCGCTGAGCATCGCGAGCCTCGTCTTCGAGCTGTCGACCGCGACGACCGAAGCACCCGCGAGCGCAAGCTCTGCCGTCTTGCCGCCGGGCGCGGCGCAAAGATCGGCAACGCGCTTGCCGCCCACATCGCCGAGCAGGTGCGCCGGCAGCGAGGCGGCAACGTCCTGCACCCACCATGCGCCTTCCTCGAAACCGGGAAGCGCGTCGATGCGGCCCTTCGGCAAAAGCCGCACGCTGCCGCCCGGCAGCACGCGACCCGAAAGCTTCTCCGCCCACAACGCAGGCTCGTGCTTGACGGTGAGATCGAGCGGCGGCTCGTTGAGATGCGCTTCGGCGATTTTCCGTGCGCGCTCCTCGCCCCAATAACTCGTCCAGCGCGACCACAGCCAGTCGGGCGTATTGACCCGCGCCGCGTCGAGCCCGGCTGCGATCGCTTTACCTTCGCCGGCGACGCGGCGAAGGACGGCATTGACCAGCTTCGCGTAGCGCGAAGCCCTCGGGTCGTATTGAGCGAGCGTCACGGCGAGATCGATCGCCGCATGCGGCGGCGTGTCGAGGAAGATGAGCTGCGCCGCCGCCGACAAGAGGATCGGATAGAGCGTGCCGGACTTCTCAGGGAAACCGCGCGCGAGGAAGGCGGCGAGCACGTGGTCGAGCTGGCCTTTCCGCCTCAGGCTCGCCGCGACGATGGCGCGGGTGAGCGCGCGGTCGCGGGCGGGCAGATCGAACATCGCGCCGCGTTCGAGCGAGCGGCCGAGAATGTCGTCGAGCGGCTGCTTCTTCTGGAGAACGGCGACAAGGAGCTCGACGGCGGCGCGGCGCGCCGGAAGTCCGACCTGGGCGTCGCGCGCGCGGGCTCTCGCCCTCGCTTCGCTCTGAGGGGGTGTCATGGGATCAATTGCCTTTGAGGCTGGAGCCTAGGACCAGGGTCCGCGTCCGGCAACCCGGCGCTCACGTGTCCATGGCCCCGTTTCGGCGGAGCCTGAAGGCCCGCGCTCGCCCATCGCCCGGGCCATCTCTTCGAGGGCCGCCACGCGGTTCTCGGCGTTCGGGTGGGTCGAGAACAGATTGTCGATGCGCGCGCCCGACAGCGGGTTGACGATGAAGAGGTGGGCGGACGCAGGGTTCCGCTCGGCCTCGATGTTGGGAATGCGGTGCGCGGCGGCGGCAATCTTCTGAAGGGCGGATGCGAGCGCCAACGGCTCGCGGCTGATCTCGGCGCCGGCGCGGTCGGCCGCGTATTCGCGCGTGCGGCTGATCGCCATCTGCACGAGGCCCGCCGCGAGCGGCCCGAGGATCAGGAGGAGGAGGGTGCCGACAAAGCCGATATTGCCGCTGTCGTTGCTCCGGCCGCCGAAAAAGAAGCCGAAATTGGCCAGCATCGAAATCGCGCCGGCGATCGTCGCGGTCATCGTCATCAGCAGCGTGTCGCGGTTCTTGACGTGGCCGAGCTCGTGCGCGACGACGCCGGCAAGCTCGTCCTCATTCACCGTGTCCAACAGGCCGGTCGTGACGGCGACGGCCGCGTTCTGCGGGTTGCGCCCGGTGGCGAACGCGTTCGGCTGCGGGTTCTCCATGATGAAGACGCGCGGCATCGGCAGCCCGGCATTGGCGGCAAGCCGGCGCACCAGCGCATAGAGCTCCGGCGCCGAGCGCGAATCCACTTCGCGCGCGCCGTACATGCGAAGCACCATCTTGTCGGAATTCCAATAGGCGAACAGGTTCATCGCGCCGGCAACGCCAAGCGCGATCAGCATGCCGCCCTGACCGCCGATCAGGAAGCCGATCCCCATGAACAGCGCCGTGAGCGCCGCAAGAAGAATAGCGGTGCGGAAGTAACTCATCGGACCTTAGGCCTCCACGGGCGAGGGGGTGAAAGCCATCGCCTGGCTGTTATGTGGGGACCCGCGGGCGCGCAACAAGCCTTGGCTTTTCAAGGTTTTCGGCCGCGCGAATTCCTTTCCGCCGCGGTTACCTTAACCGTTCGCTAACGGCTCCCCCGTCATGCTGGCGGCAAAGCAGCTTCGGGGGTCTCGCGCAATGTCGGCCACGCCTCATGTCAGCCTCGCCAGGTTTCCCTATCGACCGCTCCCTTCGGGAATCGCGCTGACGGCGAAACAGAAGCGCCTCATTCGCGAGAGCTTCCTTGCGCTCGAGCCCGCTTACGACCTCGTCGGCCAGCTCTTTATGCGCAAGCTCTACCGGCTCGACGCCTCGTTCCGTGACCGGTTCGCAGGCTCGGCCGAAGCGCAAAGCCGCAAATTCATGGCAGGCCTCAAGCTCGGCATCATCGCGCTCAACTACGAGGACGGTCTCACCCCCGTCATCAGGCTGGTCGGCGTCCGTAACCGTCGCGCCGGCATCAAGGTCCGCCACTACCGCATCATGGCCAAGGCCTTGCTGTGGACGCTCGAGCAATCGCTCGAGAAGCGCTTCACGCGCGAGGCCAAGGAGGCTTGGTCGAGCTTTCTGACCCAGATCACCCGCATCCTGAGCGGGAGCGACGCGGCGCTGTTGCGGGCCGTCAGCTAGTCCGACTTCCGATTCTGCCGGTGCTCGATCAGGTCGGCGACCACTGAGGGGTCGGCGAGCGTCGAGGTATCACCGAGATTGCCGAATTCGTCCTCGGCGATCTTGCGCAGGATGCGGCGCATGATCTTGCCCGAGCGCGTCTTCGGCAGCCCCGGCGCGAACTGGATCAGGTCGGGCGAGGCGATCGGCCCGATCTCCTTGCGCACCCAGTCGCGAAGCTCGCTTTTGAGCTGATCGGACGGGCCCTGGTCCGCCATCAGCGTCACGTAGCAATAGATGCCCTGGCCCTTGACGTCGTGCGGATAGCCGACGACGGCGGCCTCCGATACTTTGGGGTGGGCGACGAGCGCGGACTCAACCTCGGCCGTTCCCATCCGGTGCCCCGCGACATTGATGACGTCATCGACGCGGCCTGTGATCCAGTAATAGCCGTCATCGTCGCGCCGGCAGCCGTCGCCGGTGAAATACTTGCCCTTGTAGGTCGAGAAGTAGGTGTCGATGAACCGCTTGTGGTCGCCATAGACGGTGCGCGCGATGCCGGGCCACGCGTCGAGAATGACGAGATTGCCTGATCCCTCGCCCTCGATCAGATTGCCGTCGTTGTCGACCAGCCCGGGCTGAACGCCGAAGAAGGGGAGCGTCGCCGAGCCGGGCTTGAGCTTGGTCGCGCCGGGCAGCGGTGTAATGAGAATGCCGCCGGTCTCGGTCTGCCACCACGTATCGACGATCGGGCAGCGTCCGTCGCCGACCACGTGGTAATACCACTCCCAGGCTTCGGGATTGATCGGCTCGCCCACGGTGCCGAGAAGCTTGAGCGACTTCCGGCTCGTGCGCTTCACGAAATCGTCGCCGACGCCCATCAGCGCCCTGATCGCCGTCGGCGCGGTGTAGAAAATATCGACCTTGTGCTTGTCGACCACCTGCCAGAAGCGCGAAGCGTCGGGATAGTTGGGCACGCCCTCGAACATGAGCGTGGTCGCGCCGTTGGCGAGCGGTCCATAGAGGATATAGGAGTGGCCCGTGACCCAGCCCACGTCGGCCGTGCACCAATAGATGTCGCCGTCGTGGTAGTCGAACACGTATTGATGCGTCATGGCGGCGAACACGAGATAGCCTCCGGTCGTGTGCAGCACGCCTTTCGGCTGTCCCGTCGAGCCTGACGTATAGAGAATGAACAGCGGGTCCTCGGCGTTCATTTCTTCCGGCGGACAGTCGTCGCCGACTTTGGCCAGCGCTTCGTCGAGCATGAGATCGCGGCCTTGAGTCCACGGCACCTTGGCGCCGGTGCGCTTCACGACCAGAACCTTGTCGATGCCGCCGACTTTCTTGATGGCCTCGTCGGCGTTGGCCTTGAGCGGAACCTTTCGTCCGCCGCGCAGGCCCTCGTCGGCCGTGATGAGGAACCGCGACTTGCAATCGTCGATGCGGCCGGCGAGCGAATCCGGCGAGAAGCCTCCGAACACGACCGAATGAATGGCGCCGATGCGCGCGCAAGCGAGCATGGCATAGGCCGCTTCCGGAATCATGGGCAGGTAAATGGTGACGCGGTCGCCGCGCTTGACGCCGTTCGCCTTCAGCACGTTGGCCAAGCGGCAGACTTGCCCGTGCAGCTCGCGATAGGTGATGTGGCGCGCCTCCTGCGCAGGATCGTCGGGCTCCCAGATGATGGCGACCTGCTCGCCGCGCTTCTTCAGATGGCGGTCGATGCAGTTGGCGGCGACGTTGAGGGTTCCGTCCTCGAACCACCTGGTCGAGACATCGGGATAGGCGAAGGATGTGTCCTTGACGCGCGTGTACGGCTTGATCCAGTCGAGGCGCTTGCCTTCCTTGCCCCAGAACTTGTCCGGCTTCTCGACGCTCTTGCGGTAGAGCTTCTCGTATTCGTCCTTGTCGATGAACGCGCGCTTCTTCCACTCTTTCGGAACTTTCACGGTCTCGACCTTGTACGTCTTGTGCTCGGACATTCACTCGCTCCCGACGCGAACTGTATTGATTGAAGCCTGGCTCCTCTTGCGCTGTCGCTAGACACCGAATGCGCCAATGACGGCGCCTTGGATGAGCAGCACCGCAAGCCAGTAGCCGCCGTCGATCAAGGTCAGCATCGGCTTCGCGCCGCCGAAGGCATGGTTGACGCCCATCGTGGTGATGACGAAGCCAAGCCAGACGAAGAAGCCGCTGATAACGCCGCCGCGCACCGTGATGTCGCCGATATGGCCCATCAGCCCCGCGAGCATCAGCGCCATGACGAACAGGGCGACGAGGGCGGTGGCGAAGAGAAGAATCTGCGCGCCACTTTGCGGCCGGTCGACCTCGGTCTTGCCGGCGGCGCGCATCCAAGGTTTTGCCAGAACCGTGTACCAGACCGGTCCGAGGCCAAAGCCGGCCAGCGTGGCGATGATGACGGCGAGATAATTCACGCCTGTGAACGACATGGTCCTCCCCCTCCCTGGTTTAGAGCCGTATGCCCGACTTTACCCCAGGGGGGCCTTTTCGGCACTAAGCGCGCGGGGGGTCTTTGACGCCGCCCATGGCGCAGACTGTCTTCCATTCGGCGCTCGATACCGGCTGCACCGAGAGGCGCGAATTTCGTACCAGGACCATGGACTTAAGAGACGGTTCGGCTTTGATCTCGGCGAGCGTCACGGGCCGGGCCAAGTCCTTCACGGCGGCGACGTCCACGCATTGCCAAACGCCCGTGCGGTCGGTCGAATCGGGGTGAGCTTCGGCGACGACTTTGACGATGCCGACCACGCTCTTCTCTTCGCCGGAATGGTAGAAGAAAGCGAGATCGCCGCGCTGCATCGTCTGCATGTTCTTGCGCGCCTGGAAATTGCGCACGCCGTCCCACTCGGTGCCTTTGCGCCCTTCTTTCTTCTGCTGGTCCCACGACCAGGTGTGCGGTTCGGTTTTGAGCAGCCAATAGGCCATGGGTCGGAGCGGGCTTTAAGCTCACGCCTCCTTCTTGGATTTGTTGATGAGGCAAAGCCACGGCCTGATATCGACGCTTGAGAAGATCCCGAGCTTTAAGAAGGGATCGTTAGCGGAAATCTCCTGCGCTGCCTCGAGCGAAGCGGCCTCGACCACGACCAAGCTGCCATTCATGGTTTGGCCGTCGGGCTCGGTGAAGGGACCGGCGAAGACGAGCGCGTCGCCGAGGCCTTTCAGATAGGCGAGATGTGCGGGGCGGTTTTCCTTGCGCGCGGCAAGGCTTCCAGGCTTGTCGGTGCAGATCAGTGCGTAGAGCATCGAACCTCCAGGCTAATGCGCGGCCGATTTTCTGTCCATCATTCGGCTTCGGCTCTGAGCGGCCGGGCGAGCAGCGCCCCGATCGCGGCATCGACCGTGGCGCGTCCCGAGATCACCGCGTGCACGGCCTGAGCGATCGGCATGTCGATGCGATACGCCGCCGCCATCGCGACGAGAGCGCTCGCGGTGTAGACGCCCTCGGTGACGCCGAGCCGCTGGCCGAGCACGTCATCGAGGCTCTCGCCCTTTCCGAGCGCAAGCCCGAGCGACATGTTGCGCGACTGCGCGCTGCCGCACGTGAGCACGAGATCGCCGAGGCCGGAGAGACCGGCAAGCGTTTCGAGGCGCGCGCCGAGCGCCGTTCCCAATCGCGCCATCTCGGCGAAGCCCCGCGTCACGAGCGCCGCATGGGCGCTCGCGCCGAGCTTCTTTCCGGTGACGATGCCGGCGGCGATGGCGTAGACATTCTTCACCGCGCCGCCGATTTCGGCGCCGAGAAGGTCGTCGCTCCAATAGCAGCGGAAGGGCGCGTGGCTCAGCGCATAGGAGAGCGCGCGCCCGAGCGCTTCTTCGGCGGTCGCAAGCGTCACCGCCGCGGGCAGTCCGCGCGCGACCTCGGCGGCGAAACTCGGCCCCGACAGCACGGCGATCTTGGCCTCGGGCGCGGTCTCGGCCACGACCTGCGAGATGAGCTTGCCCGTCTTCTGCTCGATGCCTTTCGAGCAGATCACGAGCGGTTGCTCCCGCTTGAGATGCGCCGCGAGCTCGCCTGCGATCGCGCGCGCATGCTGGGCCGGCGTCCCCAGCAGCAGAAAGTCGCGGTCGGCGACTTCGCTCAAGCGGCCGGTCGCGCGGATCGCGGGATCGAGGCTGACACCCGGGAGATAGGCCTCGTTGCGGTGGTTCTGGGTAAGATCGGCGAGCGTTTCCGGCTCATAGGCCCAGATCGTAACGTCGCGGCCGGCGCGTTTGGCCGTGACAGCAAGAGCCGTGCCCCATGCGCCCGCGCCAATGATGCCGACTGATTGAAGCGCCATGACCGAAAGACCTCGCCGCCTTCCTATGCCAGTTTTGGGCGAAGGGTGAAACCGGTGCGGCTCAAGCCTTGACCCCTGCGCCGATGGCCGGGGGCGCGTCGGGGTCGAGCGGCCAGCGGGCGCGGACCGGGGCCGCGAGATCGTCGGCAAGGCCGTGCGCGAGCCGCATGGCGCCGGCCCAGGCGATCATGACGGCATTGTCCGAGCAAAGTTCGGGCGGCGGCACGACGAGGCGGAAACCGCGCGCGGCCGCGAGCATTTCGAGCGCCGCCTTCAGCCTCTGATTGGCGGCGACGCCGCCGGCGACCACGAGCGCCTTCTGCGCTTTGGCGCCGAGCCGCTCCTGGTAGAGATCGAGCGCGCGCGAGGTCCTGTCTCTGACGATGTCGGCAACCGCCTCCTGGAAGCTCGCGCAGAGATCGGCGATGTCTTGGGCACCGAGCGGCGCTCGCGCCAGCGCCGCGTGCCTGAGCGCGGTCTTCAGCCCGGCAAGAGAGAAATGCGGCTCCTCGCGTCCCGCCATCGGCCGGGGGAGAGGGATGCGTGGCTGTCCCTTCGCCGCTTCACGCTCGACCTCGGGTCCTCCGGGATAGGGCAGGCCCAAGAGTTTGGCCGCCTTGTCGAAGGCTTCGCCGAGCGCATCGTCGAGCGTCGTGCCGAGCCGCTCGTACTCGCCGACGCCCTTGACGATGAGAAGCTGCGTATGTCCACCCGAGACGAGCAGGAGCAGATAGGGAAAGTCGAGCCCATCGGTGAGCCCGGCCGTGAGCGCGTGCGCCTCGAGATGATTGACCGCGACGAAGGGGCGCCCTAGCCCGAGCGCGATCGCCTTCCCAGTTGTCACCCCGACGATCAAACCGCCGATGAGGCCGGGACCGGCCGCAGCCGCCACGGCATCGACCGCGCCGAAGTCGAGCTCTGCCTCGCCAAGCGCCTGGCGGATCGCCGCATCGAGAAGCTCGACATGAGCGCGCGCGGCAATCTCGGGCACGACACCGCCGTATGCGGCATGCAGGTCGAGCTGCGAGCGCACCACGCTTGAGAGAATCTCGCCTCTCCCGCCCGGCCCGCGGCGCACGAGTGCGGCGGCGGTCTCGTCGCAGCTCGTCTCGATCCCGAGCACGGTCAGCGAGGCGTCTTTGGCGGAGGCGTCCATGGGCGCTTTCTATAGCCTTGAAGCGCCTCGATTGAAGGGGAAGAAGAAAGGGGTCATTAAAGGGGCCGAAAATGCCGCCTCGGCGTTGAGGCGATCGAAGGAGTCCTCCTCTGTCCGCCCGTCCCCTCCTGATCGGCACCCGCGGTAGTCCGCTTGCGCTCTGGCAGGCGCGGCATGTCGAGGCGCGCCTCCGCGCCGCCCACGGCCTCGCCGAGCATGCGATCGCGCTCAAGGCCATCACCACGTCGGGCGACCGCATCAGCGACAAGCCCTTGCGCGACTTCGGCGGCAAGGGGTTGTTCACCAAGGAAATCGACGAGGCGCTTCTTGAGGGGGTTGTCGATCTCGCCGTGCACTCGATGAAGGACTTGCCGTCGCGACTTCCCGAGGGCCTCATTGTCGGGGCCGTGCTGCCCCGCGCCGATGTCCGCGATGCCTTCATCAGCACGAAAGCGGGGTCGCTTGCCGCGCTCCCGCCGGGCGCCGTCATCGGCACGTCATCACTGCGCCGCGCAGCGCAGCTGCGCCGCCGCCGGCCCGATCTTCGCGTGGTCGATTTCCGCGGCAATGTCGAGACGCGGCTCAAGAAACTTGGCGAGGGCCGCGCCGATGCGACCCTGCTCGCGCTCGCAGGGCTGGAACGGCTTGGGCTCGCCGCGCACGCGACCGCGATCTTTTCGACCGATGAGATGCTCCCCGCTGTCGGCCAAGGCGCCATCGGCGTGACCTGCCGCACTGACGATCATGCGACCCGCGCGCGTCTCGATGCTCTCAACGATTTGGCCTCGGCGACGGCGATCGCTTGCGAGCGCGCCTTCCTTGCGCGGCTCGACGGCTCCTGCAAGACGCCGATCGCGGGATACGCGGAGATCGCGAACGGCCGCTTGCGCTTTCGCGGTCTGATCCTCACGCCCGACGGCAGCGAATGGTTCGAAACCGAGCTGATCGACAGCGCCGACCGCGCCGAAAGCATCGGCACGGAAGCGGGCGATGCCTTGCGCGAGCGCGCAGGCCCCGACTTCATCGCGAGTCTCGGCTGATGCGTGTCCTCGTCACCAGGCCCGAACCGGACGCGGTCTACGAGGCCGAGCTGATCGCTGCGCGCGGTCACCAACCCGTGCTTGCGCCTCTGCTCGAAATCGAATTGTGCAAGGCGGCGCTGCCGCTTGCCGGTGCGTACGGCCTGATCGTAACGAGCCGCAATGCCTTGCGCGCGCTTGCCTCCCATCCCGATCGTGTCACCGCCACGAACCTCCCGCTTTACGCTGTCGGCGAGGCGACGGCCGAGGCTGCCTGGGAGCTCGGCTTTGCCGAAGTTACGACTGGTCCCGGAACGGCGAAGGGACTTGCCGCGCTAATCGTGCGCGACGTTGCGCCCGAGTGGGGCCCTCTCGTCCACCTTGCCGGCGAGACGCTCGCTTTCGATCTTGAGGCCGCGCTTGGCGCGCACGGATTCACCGTGAGGAAAGCCGTGCTCTACCGGGCGGTTCCGGCCAAGGCGCTTCCACCCGAAGCGGTGGCCCTGATCGCGAGCGCCCGGCCCAAGAGGGTCGTGCTCATGTCGCCCCGCACCGCGCAGACCTTTGCCGCCTTAATCGCCAAGCATGGCCTGGTAACGCAAGCCAAGAGTTCTTGTTTGCTATTGCCTGTCCGAAGCAGTAGCAGAAGCGGTGGCGCCGCTTGGATGCGAAATCCGCGTGGCGGCGCGCCCGCGCGAGGAAGATATCCTTGCGCTCCTGGACGCCGAGACGGCATCCTGATGGTTTCCGAATCCCGCGAAAGGCAGGGTAAGGCGTAATGGCAGATCCTTTCGGCGACAGGGACCCGGCGAGCAAGCGCCCGGCGCGGACCATCGAGGGCACCGCGACCGAAGTCGTGGCCGAGCCCGCCGAAGGCGACGCGTCCGCTGCCGCGACCGAAGCCACGCGGGGCGAGGAGGAAGATCAAGCCCATGGTGAGGAGAGTGAGCACGGCGCGGAGCGGACGCGGATCGCCGCCGCCAAAAGCTTCATGTCCCATCTCGTTGCGGGCCTCATCGGCGGGCTGATCGGCGTCATCGCTGCCGCCTTGTCATCGGGCGGTCCGTCGCCGGACGTCGCTTCACTCGAACAGCGGCTCGCCAAGCTCGAGGGCGCGCCTCGGCCTACGCCCGATACGAAACCGATCGCCGCGATGGAGGACCGGATCGCGGCGCTGGAGGACAGCGAGAAAGCAACCGCCTCCAAGTTATCGCAGCTTTCCGATCGCGTGGCGGAGCTTGATACCTCGATCGAGTCGCTTGCCAAGACCGCCAAGGAAGGCGGCTCCGTGGCTGACGCCGCCGCCATCGCGGGCATGGAGAAAGCGATCGCCGAGCTCAAGGCCAAGCTCAACGCCCTTGCCGAGGCTGAGTTAACCAAGGGCGACGCCACCGTCTCCCAGCCCGAGCTTGCCACGCTCATCGAGCGGCTCAACAAGCTCGAAGCGGTGCTGCCCGAGCTTGCCGGCACGATCGACAAGGAGGCGACGGGCGCGAAATCCGCGGCGCTTGCCATCGCCTTTGCCAATTTGCGCGCGGCCGTCAGCGACGGGCGCCCTTACGCCGCCGAGTTCGATACGATCACGGCGCTCGCGCCCGCGCTCGGCGATCTCGGAGTCCTTCCCGCCTACGCCGAAAAGGGCATCCCGACCGTGCCCGAGCTTGCCCGCGCATTTGCTGAAACGAGAGATGAGGCTCTCGCCGCGCCTGCGGCCCCCGCCGATGCGTCGGTGGTGGACAGCCTGATCGCGAGCGCGGAATCCCTCGTGACGATAAGGCGCATCGACGAGGCGCCCGCGGGCGAGGGGGCGGAGGCCACGCTTTCGCGCGCGCAGAAGGCGCTCGATCACGACGATCTCGCCGTTGCCGTGAAAGAGGTCGAGACGCTTCAAGGGAAACCGCGTGAAACCTTCGCGTCATGGCTCGGCGAGGCGCGCGCGCGCCTTTCCGCCGGCGAGGCGCTGACGCGGCTCGAAGGAGCGCTGCTCATCTCTTTGAGCGGTGACGCCGAGACGACCGAGCCGTAACCGAATGACCCGCATTCTCATCTTCACGCTCTTCGTCCTCGCCGCCGCGGCCGGTCTCGCCTGGCTTGCCGATCGTCCCGGCGCTGTGACAATCACGTGGCTCGGCTATCAGATCGAAACCACCGCCTTCGTCGCGACCGTCGCCGTCGGCCTTTTGGTTGTCGGCTTGATCCTGCTCTGGGCGCTGTTGCGCTATCTCTTCACGCGCCCCGCCGCCATCGCCGCCCATGTCAGGGAACGGCGGCGGCAGCAGGGATATGACGCGCTCTCGCGCGGCCTCCTTGCCATCGGCGTCGGCGACCGGGCGCAGGCCCAGCGCTATGCCGGCATCGCCGGGCGCAACCTGCCGCGCGATCCGCTCACCGCCCTTCTCAGAGCACAGGCCGCCCAGCTCAAGGGCGACAGGGCCGCCGCGCGGCGCGCCTTCGAGGCCATGCTCGATCGCCCCGAAACCGAGCTTCTCGGCCTTCGCGGCCTCTTCCTCGAAGCAAAGCGCGGCGAGGACAACGACGCCGCCCGGGCACTTGCCGAGCAGGCCGTGAAGCGCGATCCGAAACTTGGCTGGGGCGTCACCGCGCTGTTCGACATGCAGGCGCGGGCCGGCGACTACGACGGCGCACTGAACACGCTCGCCATTGCCCGCGACAACGGTCACGTCGAGCCGAGTGTCGCGCTCCGCCGCCGCGCAATTCTTTTGACGGCGGAAGCGCGCGACGCGGAAAGCGCCGATCCCGACAAGGCGCTCAGGCTTGCGAACGAAGCGCTCCGGCTTGCGCCCTCTCTGGTTCCGGCCGCCGAGATCGCCGGACGCGTGCTCGCCTCGAAGGGCGAGAGCCGGCAGGCCTCGCGCCTGATCGTGCGGACGTGGAAGCTTTCGCCCCATCCCGATCTTGCTCTCGTCTACGCCTTCGCGCGGGCGGGAGACTCGCCCCGCGAGCGCTTGAAGCGCGTCAAATACCTCGCAAGCCTCACGCCCATCGATATCGAAGGGCCGATCGCGGTCGCGAACGCCGCCATCGAAGCGCATGAATGGGAGGAAGCGAGGAGCGCTCTCGCGCCCTGTCTCGATGGCCGCCCGCCCGCGCGCGTCTGCACGCTGATGGCGCGGATCGAGGCGGGAGAGCTCGGCGACAAGGGGCGGGAACGGGAATGGCTCGCGCGCGCCCTTCGCGCTCCACGCGACCGCGCCTGGATCGCCGACGGCTACATCTCCGACCGCTGGCTGCCGGTCTCCCCGGTCACCGGCGCGGTCGACGGCTTCGAGTGGAAGGCGCCGGTCGACGCCATCGGGCGCGGCGACGACACGCTTATCATCGAGGAACGGCCGGCGACCGCGTCCGTGCAAACGCCGCCGCCGCTCGGAGCGCCCCCGGCAGAAGTCCCGGCGAGCGGCGAGGTGATCGATATGAGTAAAGAGAAAGACGAGCGGCCTGCGACCGGCGTGGCCAAGACGCCGCCTGCGCCTGCGCAACCGCCGGCCCGCCCGGAGCAGCGGCCGAAGCCTGCGATCTTCGTGCCGGAGCGCCCGCCCGACGATCCCGGCGTGGCCCAGGCCGAGACCGACGAGAGCCCGAATTCGCTCGAGCGCCTGCGCACCGCCCAGTTCCGCTGACGAAATCGGCCGTGGTGGCGCTTTGCTTGCGCGATCCCGATATTGCCGCTAATCACGGGACGGGCTTGCCGGGGCCGCAAATGGCGCGCCGAGCCGCATCCCATCAGCCGCTGTAGCTCAGGGGTAGAGCAGGGCTTTCGTAAAGCCAAGGTCGGGAGTTCAAATCTCTCCAGCGGCACCATCTCCACGCGGCTTGCATGCTGCATTCAAGCGTAGTACCTGGCTCATGCTGGCGGCGATCGGCGCGGCCTTGATCGTCGCAGCGGGATTTCACGCCTATCGCGTCGCGAGGGTAGGCTCGGGCGTCAGCGCCGAGCTCCTGTGCGGCGGCGTGTTCGTGTCGGGCCGCGCGGCCGAAGACGTGAAAGCCAAAGACCTGACCGGTCCCGGCTACGAGCTGTTGCGCTTCTTCCAGGAAACGATTGACCGCGACGGAAAGCGCGTGACCGCATCGGCCTATGGTTTTGCCCCGCAAACGGCGGTCTATCGCGACGGGCTCGGCTGCACGCTGATCGACGGCGCGAGCGCGGCCGAATTGCACAAGGAAGCGCAAGGCCTCGAAGGCAAACCGTCTGCCGATGCCGAGGCGCTTTGGCCCGAGGGCGAGCGCGCCGATCTCGGCGCGAGTGCTGACGGCGTCGATCGGGCGGCGCTCGACGCGGCCGTGGCCGCGAATTTTGCCGAGCCCGACCCCTCGCGTCCCCGCAACACGCGGGCGCTCGTCGTCGTGCATCGGGGCCGCATCATCGCCGAACGCTATGCGCCGGGTTTCGATGCGGCGATGCCGCTCGTCGGCTGGTCCATGACCAAGGGCGCGCTGAACGCGCTCGTCGGCATGCGGGTCAAGGACGGCAAGCTCGCGGTTGCCGACCGCGCGCTGATGCCTGAGTGGCGGGGCGAGGGCGATCAGCGCCGCGACATCTCGCTGGACGATCTCTTGCGCATGTCGAGCGGCCTTTCCTTCGACGAGAGCTATGACGATCCCCTCGCCGACGTCACGGTGATGCTGTTCGCGCGCGGCGACATGGCGAAGTTCGCCGCGAACAAGCCGTTGCTTCATCCGCCCGGCACGCATTGGTCCTATGCGAGCGGCACCTCGGCCATCATCGCCGGGATTTTGCGCGCGACGTTCGCGAACGAAGAAGACTATCTGCGCTACCCGCGCGAGCGCCTGTTCGAGCCGCTCGGCATGCGGAGCGCCGCGCTCGCGCCCGACGCCTCGGGCACGCTGGTCGGCTCCTCGCTGCTCTATGCCTCGGCGCGCGACTTCGCCCGTCTCGGGCTGCTCTACCTGCAAGACGGCGTGTGGCAGGGGGAGAGGCTCTTGCCGGAAGAGTGGGTCGCATACAGCCTGACGCCGGCCAAGGATGCGCCCGAGCAGAGCTATGGCGCGCATATGTGGCTCAAGCTGCCGCAGTCCGACGGATACGGCGAGCCGCCGATGCCGGACGATGCCCATTATTTCCTCGGCCACGACGAGCAGATCATCGCGATCGTGCCATCGCGCGACATCGTCATCGTCAGGCTGGGCCGCACGCTACAGAAGAGCGCCTGGGATCCCGCCAAGGAACTTGCGCCGATTGTCAACGCCTTTCCCGCGCGCTGAGCACAAGACCGCTCGCCGGAACGTGATGACGCGCCGCTTGCCGCCCTTGCTACAATCGCCGCCTGTCATAGTTCCAATGAGGTGAGACCGCCATGGCTTTCGGAATGTACCAGGCTTCGGTTCCGGCCTTCGTCACGATGCTCAACAATCTCCACGCCATTCTCGACAAGGCGGAACGCTTCGCCGAAGAGCGCAAGATCGCGCCCGAGGTATTGCTGAATTGGCGGCTTGCGCCCGATATGTTTCCGCTGACGCGGCAGGTTCAGATCGCAAGCGACATGGCCAAAGGCGCGGCCGCGCGGCTCGCGGGCCGCGAGGTCCCCAAATATGCCGACGACGAGACAAGCTTCGGCGAGCTCAAGGCCCGCGTCGCCAAGACGGTGAAATTCATCGAGAGCGTCGCGGCCAAGGATTTCGACGGGTCGGAGGACCGCGACATCGCGCTCACTGTCGGCGGGCAGGAGATGCGCTTCAAAGGCGCGCCCTATCTCACGCATTTCGTCTTGCCGAATCTCTATTTCCACGCCACCGCGGCCTACGCCATCCTCAGGCGCTGCGGACTCGAAATCGGAAAGCGCGATTTCCTCGGCGGGATCTGACGGGGCGGGCGGCGGCGCATCAGGCCGTGTTGCTGGTGCTCCACCATCCGCGCGTGAGCAGCGCCATGGCGAGGCCGGCGACGAAGCCGCCGATATGCGCCATATAGGCGATGCCGCCCACGTCGGCCCTTTGGTCGCTCATGGCGAAGCCGCTGATGATCTGGAACAGGATCCACAGCCCGAGCACGGCGAAGGCGGGCATGGCGACGATTTGCCGGCCGAGCAGCACGTTCACGCGCGATTGCGGAAACATGAGGAGATAGGCGCCGAGCACGCCGGCGATCGCGCCCGAGGCGCCGACATTGGGAATGGCTGAGTTGGAACTGACGTAATACTGCGCGAAGGTCGCGGCGAGGCCGGCGAGCAAATAGAAGATCAGGAACTTCACGTGCCCGATCCGGTCTTCGACATTGTCGCCGAAGATCCACAGAAACACCATGTTGCCGATCAGGTGCATCCAGCCGCCATGCATGAACATCGCCGTGAAGATGGTCACCGCATCGGCGCCGGGCTCATCCGAAAACCTGGCCGGGATGAAAGCCCAGTCGGTGATGAATTTCTCGCCCTGCGAAAGCTCGAGCAGGAACACCAGCACGTTGAGGACAACGAGCGCGGTTGTGACGTAGGGGAACGTGCGCCGTTGCGAATTGTCGTCGCCGACCGGAAACATGGAATCCCCTGAGCGAGGAAGGACACGGCGATCATAACCGAGGCCGGGACGAAGTCTATCTGCCGCGATCCCGCCGGATGCGCGAGCGAGGATTTAAGGCAACGCTCGCCAAAAGAATGGTGCCGCGGCACCGATGGGGGTGGCCGCCACCCGCCTCAGCGACTACCTTCAAAGGCGCTACGAGGGGTTGTTTTCGCGATGAACGGACGAGCCTTGGCGGCGGCCGCCGCCACTGCTTTTCAGGTCTTTTTGCTCACCGCTTCGCTTGCTGGCGGGGGCTACGCCGTGGACCGCGCGGCAGCGGCCGAGACCCCGCCTCAGCCCGCGTTTCCGGCGCCCGGCGACACCGATCAGGCCGCGCCCGGGCCCGCCGGAGTGCCCGGCGGCGAGGACGACGTCCGGATCGTTCCCGCTACGCCTCCCGCGGGCGAGACTGAGATTGACCCCGCCGCGGCGCCCCCCGGCGAGGCCGGCCGCGATCCAGCCGATGCGACCCCCACCATCGCCGCGTCGGATGTTCCGGCAAATCCTGTCGTCGCAGCGATCCGATTGAAACTGCAAGACCCCGCTATGCGCGCAGGTGCCAATTCCGACGACCTTGCGGCGCTCGAGGCCTATTACGGCGCGCTCTCAGGCTCTCCGTCATGGATCACCGGCATGGGCTTCTCCGCCAAGGCGCAAGCGCTCATTGCCGAGATCGAGAAAGCGCGCGATTGGGGCCTCGACCCCGGCGCGTTCGACATGCCCGCCTCTTCGGAATTGCCCGCGACCGCCGAAGCCCAAGCCGTCGCCGAACTCAAGCTTGCTCTTGCCGCTCTCAAATATGCCCGCTTCGCCCGCGGCGGCCGCCTCACGCCCGCGCGCGTCAGCCCGCTGTTCGACCAGAGGCCGGAACTGCGCGATCCGAATACCGTGCTCGTCGAGCTCGCCCAAGCGTCCGATCCGGGCCTCTATTTGCGCGCGCTTCATCCCAGGAACGAGCAGTTCGAGGGCCTCCGCCAAGCGCTCATCAAGGCCATCGCCAAAGCCAAGGCGCGCGGCAGCAAGCCCGAGCGCGACCCCGCCGTTCAGCGCCTGATCGTCAACATGGAGCGCTGGCGCTGGCTGCCGTCACATCTCGGCGCGTATTATGTCTGGAACAACATTCCCGCCTTCACCACCAGGGTCGTGAAAGACGGCAAGTCGATCTATGTCGAGAAGAGCATCGTCGGCCAGGTGAAATACGCTACGCCGATCTTCTCGGCGCATATGAACTCGATCGTGTTCAATCCGGACTGGACCGTGCCCGAGACGATCATGATCGAAGACCTTCAGCCCCGCTTGCGCCAGCGCGCACCGAACGGAGGGCCCGACCTTTCGGTCCTTCGCAACAACCAGCTTTCGGTCAGCCTTCAGGGCCGCGCGATCGATCCCGCTTCCGTCGATTGGAACCGCGCCAACATTCGGAGCTACACCTTCACGCAAGAGCCGGGACCGACCAACGTGTTGGGCGTTCTGAAATTCAATTTCCCGAACCGTCACGCCATTTACATGCACGACACGTTGCAGCCGGAGCTGTTCCGTCAGAACGTTCGCACGCTGAGCCATGGCTGCATCCGCGTGAATCAGCCGGACCGGTTGGCCACCCTCCTGCTCGCCGCGGACAAAGGCTGGTCGGCGGCGCGAGTCAAGGACCTCATCGCCAGGGGCAGGAACAACGCGGTCGCGCTCAACCGCTCGGTGCCGGTGCATCTCACCTATTTCACCGTCGCCTTCGACGGCGTGGGCCAGATGCGGACCTCTAGCGATGTCTATGGGCTCGACAAGAAGATGGCGGCGGCGTTGTTCGGCAAGTCCGAGCTGATTGCGGTTGAAGCCGCGCCCGCGCCGAAAAAGCGACAGAGACGCAATGCCGCCAATATCGGCGTCGGCCGTCCCAACGCGATCCCAGGAATGTTCGGGAACTAGCCGCCTATTTTGCCGTCGCCCGGTTCGCAGCGGTTTCCACGCCGTCAAGAATTGCGCGCGCAAGCGAAGTCAGCGACGGGTCACGCGCGCCCATGACCAAAACCAGGTCGCCGGCCCTCGCCTCGCCGGCGATGCGCCGAACCAGCCACTCCCGCGACGGGGCGAACTCGGCTGCAATCTCGCGCGTGCCGATCTCGGCGACGATATCGGCGGCGGAGAAATCACGCGTCGCGGTTCCGCCGGCGTAAAACACTTCGAGCATCCACAATCGGTCGTCCGCCCCGAGCTCGCGCGCGAAGGTCGTGACGAAGTCGCGCCTGAGGAACCGCGTCGGTCCGTAGCCGTGCGGTTGGTAGATGGCGAGCACGCGCTTTGCGCGCAGCTTCGCCGTGCGGATCGCCGCTGTGATCTTCTCGGCATTGTGGGCGAAGTCATCGATGATCTCGACGCCATGCGCTTTGCCCACGGTCTGAAAGCGCCGGCCGATGCCTCTGAAGGCGCGAAGCGGCGACGCCATCTCCGCGAGCGGCACGCCAAGGACGCTCGCCGTGGCGATCGCCGCCAACGCATTGACGACGTTGTGCGCTCCCGGTACCGGAAGCTCGAATGCCACGTCGCCGACGCGAAAGCGGCTTACGTCGGGACCGAGCGCCACGTCCTCGCCGCGTATATCGGCGCGTTCGCTGAGGCCGAAGCGAAGCGCCCCGCCCGCGAACGCATCGAGATTCTCGGCATCGTCCACGACAAGCCCCTCGCGCGCCTTGGCCCGCAAGGTCGCGAACATCGCCGCGACGTCCTCGATCTCCTTGTGGTCGCGTTGCAGATTGAGAATGACGCCGATCGCGGGCGCGTAGCGAGTGAGGGTGCCGTCGCTTTCGTCGGCCTCGACGACGAGCAGGTCCGAGTCCCCGGCAAACGCGTTGCCGGGGAGACCTTGCGCCTGAAGCTCCGGCAGATCGCCGCCGGTGATGACGGAAGGATCGCGGCCCGCGCCTTTCAGGATCGCGAATGCCATCGCCGTGACGGTGGACTTGCCGCTCGTGCCGGTGACCGCGATCGAGCGTCGCCGCGCCACGAAATGGGCGAGAAGTTCCGAGCGGTGGACGATGGGAATGCCGCGCTCTGTCGCCGCGGCAAAATCGGGCACGGTTTCCTCGACCGCGGTGGAGACGACGAGAGCGGCGCAATCGGGGCCAAGCCCGCTTCCGTCCTGAGTCATGACCGTGATGCCGAGACGTTCGAGCTGGTCGCGCAAAGCTTGGCGCTCGCCGCGGTCGAAGGCCCGGTCGCTTCCGCTCGCCACCCCTCCGGTCATGACCTGGAACTGAGCCAGCGCGCTCATCCCGGCGCCGGCAAGCCCCGCGTAGTGGAAACGCCCTTTGCCGGTCGGATCGGGGAAGACACGGAGCTCGGGCGCCGCCACGTAGACGTGGTCGCCTTCGGCGATCTGGTCGAACAACACGGTTATGTCGCTGTTCGAAAGGCGCACGCAGCCATGCGACGTGGGGCGGCCGAGCAACTCCTCTTGGTTCGTGCCGTGGAGGTAGATGTAGCGCGAAAGCGAATCGCAGCCGGGCCCGCGATTGACGCCATCCTCGAGCCCGTCGAGCGTGAGAATGCGCGTGAGAATGAGATCGTCGTCGCGCCCCTCGCCGCGCCACGTCTCGCCGGTCGGCTCGCGCGAGACGAAAACCGTTCCGGGGAGCGCATCCTGCCCGATCCGCTGGCTGATGCGGTGCCAGCCTGGCGGCGTCCGGTAGGAGCCTGTTTCGCCCCCGATGCCGGCGCGCGCGGTCGAGACCGGCCATGACGCGACGGCTTCGTCTCCTTCGATCAAGATCGCACGCTGGCGCTCGACATCGACGACGACAAGCCGGGCGGGAAGCGCCGCGGGCGCGCCGGGACGGGAGAGACCGCTTCGCGCCAGATCGAGAGCGCGGGCGGTGTTTTGCGTGGTGGGAGGCGTCACGGCGCGCACTCTGCCACAAGGCGAGCGCGCGCTGTTACTTAAGAATTCGGTCGCGAGGCGAACAGAGGTCAGGGCCGGAAGACAGAGCCTCCGACCCCGGTCCTTGCTACCACCAGCCCCGGTAATAGGGGCGATTCCAATACCCGTAGCGCCAGTAATACGGCCTGTAGCCATAGCTGTAATACGGCCGGTAATACCCGTAGCGGCCGCGTTTCTTGTCCCGGCCTCGGCCTCGGCGCTCCAAGGAGCGCTGGGCGACCAGGTGAAGGCGAAGTAGCGCTCAAAGCCACGCAGCGGCAACGAGCAGGATCAGGATTTCACAGACCTGCTCGAAGGCGCCGAGCACGTCGCCGGTTTGTCCGCCGATATGCTTGAGGCTGAGCCAGGCCATGGCGACGCCCGCCCCCGCGAGCAACAGCAATGCGACGAGCGTGCCGCCGAGCCCAAGGCAGAGCAACAGCAGCACGACCGCGATGCCGGCGGCGATGAGGGAGGTGTTCTGCGGCGGCAGCCCCGCATCGGCAGAGAGGCCGTCGCCACGCGCGTTCGGCACGCGCCGCATGAAGACGAGCATTGCCGCGCGCGCCCCGGCATGGGCGGCGATCAGAGCGGCCGCGACCAGCGAAGCGTCGGCGATGCTCCCGATCGTGCTCGCGCGCAGCAGGAGCGAGAACACGAGCGCAATCGCGCCGCAAGTCCCGATCTGGCTGTCGCGCATGATGTCGAGCGTGCGTTCGCGGCTTGCGTCCGCGCCGAAGCCGTCGGCGGTGTCGGCAAGGCCGTCCTCATGCAGCGCGCCGGTGAGGAGGAGCATTGCCGCGACGGCGAGCGTCGCGCCGACAAAGGGCGGGAGGCCAAACGCCTGGGCGAGCCAATAGGCGATGGCGCCGAATATACCGATCCCCGCCCCGATCACCGGAAAGGTCCAGCTCGCGCGGATCAGATCCTCGCCCGAGGGCGAAGGCGCGCGCACCGGAAGCCGCGTCAAGAAGGCTAGGCCGGTCTTGAGCTCCGTGCTAAGGCCGCTCAGAGAGACATCGTTCGCCATTCTCATCCCCCCTTTGGCGCCGCGCTGCTCCGGGCGGCTCGCTCGAACTTCCAGGAACGCTGCCGAGTGAGACATTCTACGCCGAAATGACGCGCTTTGCCTCAATTGCCGACCTTCGCGCGGCCTGTCTCGATCTCCCCGCCGGTCATGCCGCTAAGGCGGCGGCGGTCGCTAGCCGCGAAAGCAGGTTGACCAAGCCTCCGCGGAGCCTCGGCCGCCTCGAGGAGCTGGTCGAATGGCTCGGGCTTTGGCAGGGACGCAATCCGCCCCGCCTCGACAAGGTCGGGATTCTCGTCTTCGCCGGCAATCACGGCGTGACCGCGCAAGGCGTCTCGGCCTACCCCGCCGAGGTCACGGCGCAAATGGTGCGGAACTTCGCCGCCGGAGGCGCCGCCATCAATCAACTCGCGCGCATCGCGGGAGCTGAGCTTAGCGTCATCGCGCTCGACCTCGATCGTCCGACGGAAGATTTCACTTTGGGCCCGGCCATGGACGAAAGCGCGTTTCTCGAAGCCGTGTCGTCGGGCTATGACGCGGTCACGCCGGACGCCGATCTCCTCGTCTTGGGTGAAATGGGCATCGGCAACACGACGGCCGCGTCTGCCCTCGCGGCGGCTTTGTTCGGCGGCGGCGGGGCGCGTTTCGCCGGTCACGGCACCGGCATCGACGCGAGCGGGCTGATGCGCAAGCGCGATGTGATCGACCGCGCGCTCGACCGGCATGGCGCGATCCTCGACGATCCGTTGCGCGTTGCCGCCGCGCTCGGCGGACGCGAGCTTGCCGCGCTCCTCGGCGCGACGCTTGCCGCGCGCCACGCAAGGATTCCGGTGCTGCTCGACGGCTTCGTCTGCACCGCGGCGGTCGCGCCGCTCGTGAGGCTCCGCGCCGATGCGCTCGACCACGCGCTTGCCGGGCATCTCTCGGCGGAGTCGGGCCACACGCTCTTGCTCGAAGAACTCGGCCTTTGCCCACTGCTCAATCTCGGCATGCGCCTCGGCGAGGGCTCTGGCGCCGCTGTCGCCGTCCTCGTGCTGCGCGCTGGCCTCGCCTGCCACACCGGCATGGCGACCTTTGCCGAGGCGCAAGTGTCGGAGAAGGACGCTTAAGCCCTGGCGAGGGCGTGAAAGAAGGCGCCGGTGACGTTCCCGCGCCGGCCGCCCGATGCGCCGAGCTTGCGGCCTTCGCCGTCGGCAAGCTCGAGCAAAGGCTCATCGCTGCCTTCGCTCACCAAGGCCGCATAGTGAAATTCGTGCCCGCGTAGCCGCGTGCCCGCTTCGCCCAAGGGACTCGCGCCGAGCAGCATCCCCTCGCGATAGCCGAGATGAAGCTTCGGCGCAGCGAAGCTGGTCGAATGGCCGAGCAGCCCTGCCATGCGTTGGCTCGCGCCGTCGCCATCGGTGAGGCTTTCGCCGAGCACCATGTAGCCGCCGCACTCGCCGTGCACCGGCCGCGTCGCGGCGAAGCGCGCGAGGCCTGCGCGAAATCGCTCGGCGGCGGCGAGGCGTCCCGCGTAAAGCTCGGGGTATCCTCCGGGCAGCCAGCAACTGTCGCAATGCTCGGGCGGGGCCTCGTCGGCAAGCGGCGAGAAGGTCGCGACCTCCGCCCCGCTCTCGCGCCATCCATCGAGGACATGCGGATAGACGAAGCTGAAAGCCGCGTCCGCGGCGAGCGCGATGCGCTGTCCCGGCGGCGCGATCACGGGCACCGAAGCTGAGGTCGAAAGCCGAGGGGGCACCGCGAGCCGGCGGATCGCCTCGAGGTCGAGATGGCGTTCGGCGATTTCGGCGAGCCGCGCCAGCCTGTGCGCGAGATCGCCATGCTCGGTTGCTTGCACCAGCCCGAGGTGCCGCTCAGGCAGCACGAGATCGGCGGTGCGCGGGATCGCCCCGAGAATGGGGATGCCGAGCGCGGCGATGGCGTCGGACACGAGCCTCACATGCCGCTCGCTGCCTGCGCGATTGAGGACGATGCCGCCGATCTGCACCGCGGGATCGTGGGAGGCGAAACCGCGCGCCAAGGCCGCCGCCGATTGCGACTGGCCCGCGACATCGATGACGAGAAGCACCGGAAGGCCGAGACGCGCGGCAAGATCGGCCGAAGCCCCAGTGCGGCGCGGCGCGCCGGGGATGCCGTCGAACAGGCCCATGCCGCCTTCGATGACGATGAGATCGGCGCCGCTTCCGCCTCTCGCGATGAGCGCATCGATCAGCTCAGGCGTCATGGCCCAGCTATCGAGATTGAAGCTTTGCCGACCCGTGGCCGCCTGATGGAAGGCGGGGTCGATATAGTCGGGTCCGGCCTTGGCCGCCTGGACCTGAAGCCCCTGCCGGCGGAGCGCGGCGAGGATCGCGAGCGTCACGGTCGTCTTGCCCGCGCCAGAGCGGGGGGCCGAGACGATGAGGCCAGGCGCGGTCATCGGCTAAGCCTCCGGCCGTGACGGAAGCGCCGAGGCGCACTATAGCGAAGGGCATGGCCATGCCAGAACGCCCTCTCCGCTATGGCTGGACGACCGGCGCCTGCGCTGCGGCCGCCGCCAAGGCGGCCTACACGGCGCTTCTGACCGGCGCGTTCCCCGACCCCGTCGAAGTGGCCTTGCCGCGCGGGCAGCGCCCCGCCTTTGCCCTTGCCACCACCGCGCTCGGCGACGGCTCGGCCACCGCCGAGAATCGTCAAGGACGCGGGCGACGACCCCGACGTCACCCACGGGGCGCTCGTCCTCGCCACGGTCCGCGCCGGCGCCCCCGGCAGCGGCGTCGTCTTTCGCGCGGGCGAAGGCGTCGGCACCGTGACGCTGCCCGGCCTTCCCGTCCCGCCGGGCGAGCCCGCCATCAATCCCGTTCCGCGCAAGATGTTGCGGGACGCGATCGGCGAGGTCGCTTCCGCGCACGGCGGAAGCGGCGATGTCGAAATCGAAATTGCAATTCCCGGCGGCGAAGCGCTTGCCGCCAAGACCATGAACCCGCGGCTCGGCGTGATAGGTGGGTTGTCGATCCTCGGCACGACCGGCATCGTCGTGCCCTATTCCTGCTCGGCCTGGATCCATTCGATCTATAGCGGCATCGACGTCGCCCGCGCCGCCGGCCTCACGCATATTGCGGGCTCGACCGGCTCCGCCTCCGAAGAAGCGGTCAAGGCCATGCACGATCTGCCCGAGACCGCGCTGATCGACATGGGCGATTTCGTCGGCGGCATGCTCAAATATGTGCGCACTCATCCCGTCGCCCGCGTCACCATCGCGGGCGGCGTCGGAAAGATGACGAAACTCGCGCAAGGCCTGCTCGATCTCCATTCGCGGCGAGGCTCTGTCGATCTCGGCGCGCTCGCGGAACTGGCGGAGAAGGCGGGCGGCTCGCGCGCGCTCGGCGAACGCATCCTCGCCGCGAACACCGCGGCGGAAGCCTTCGCCCATGCCGCCGAAGAAGGCGTGGCGCTCGGCGATGAAGTCGCCCGCGCCGCATGGGAGACAGCCGCCGCCGTTGTCGCCGGCGTCCCCATCGAAGTCGAGATCGCGGTATTCCACCGCGCCGGCAAGCTCGTGGGCCACGCGCCGCTCCGCGCCGCTCACGCCGCACCTCCCCGGAAGCGGCGGCGATAGTCGGCATCGTAAAGCGCGCTGTCGCGGAAATCCTCCGCAGCGAGCGCGCGGCCGACAAGGATCAGCGCCGTGCGCTCGATCGGCTCGGCGGCGAGTTTTGCCGCGATATCGCCGAGCGTGCCGCGCACGATCCGCTCGCCGGGCCGGCTCGCATCGGCCACGACCGCGACCGGACAATCGTCGCCGTACGACGGCTTGAGCTGTTCCACGACATCACGAAGCGCGTGGATCGCAAGATGAATGGCGAGTGTCGCGCCCGTCGCGGCGAAGGCTGCGAGCCGCTCGCCTTCGGGCATGGCCGAGGCGCGGCCCGGCACGCGGGTGAGCACGACGCTCTGCGCGATCTCGGGCACGGTCAGTTCGCAGCCGATCGCGGCAGCGGCGGCGGCGAAGGCCGGAACGCCCGGCGTCAGCGTGTGGGGAATGCCGCGGCGTTTCAGCCGGCGGAGCTGCTCGGCGAGCGCGCTGAACACCGAAAGGTCGCCCGATTGCAGGCGCGCCACGTCGAGGCCCTTATCGTGCGCCGCCACGAACTCGGCCTCGATCTCGTCGAGCGAGAGCGGCGCCGTATCGACGATGCGCGCACCCTCGGGGCAAAAGCCGAGAAGCTCGCGCGGCACGATCGAGCCGGCATAGAGGCAGACTTGGCAGCGCGCGATGAGATCGCGCCCGCGCAGGGTGATGAGGTCGGCGGCGCCGGGCCCCGCGCCGATGAAATGCACGGTCATGGCGTAACCTCGGCGCTCGCGAGCGCGCAAGTGACGGGGCCGACCACGATCCGCGGCAGGATGAGCGTCGCCTTCGGGCCGCAAGCGGCGAGCGCTGCGGCCTCCGCCACCGAAGGCACGCCCGCCAGCGCGAGCACGCGGGCCGACCAGGTGGCGCCGCGGGCGCTGGCAATCTCGAGGTCGGCCGGCGTGACGAAGACGAGCCGCACGCCGCGCGCGGCTGCGGCCTCCGCAATTCCCTTCTCCGCGCGCTTCCCCGTCGACGTTGCCATAAGATCGACCTTTGCCAGCGGGCGCCCGGCGCGTTCGAGCGCGGCGGCGATTGCGGCCTCGATCTCGGCGGCCTCCGCGCCTTTGCGGCAGCCGATGCCGGCCGCGATCACGGCTTCACCCAGGCCCATTGCGTCACCGGCATGGCCGAGCGCCACCCGGTCTTGCGGCCGACCGGTTCCGCACGCGAAATTTCGATGCGCGTGAGCGCGCCGCCGAGCGTGGCGTGGCGCGCGATCAGCTCTTTCTCGGTGTCGAGCGTCACCGCATTGACCACGAGCCGCCCGCCCGAGCGAAGCGCCGCGATTACCGCATCGAGCACGCCGCCCTCGCTCGCGCCGCCGCCGACGAACACGGCATCGGGCGTGGCAAGAGCCGCGAGCGCGTGAGGCGCGCTTCCCTCGATCACTTCGAGCCCGGGGACGCCGAAGGCGGCGGCATTGCGCAAGATGCGGGCGGCGCGATCGGCGCGCGCTTCGATGGCGATGGCGCGGAGCGAGGGGTCGGCCAGCATCCACTCGATCGCGACCGAACCCGCGCCCGCGCCGATATCCCACAGCAATTCGCCCTTGAGCGGCGCGAGCGCCGCGAGCGTCACGGCGCGGATCTCGCGCTTGGTGATCTGGCCGTCATGCTCGAACAGAGCGTCCGCAAGTCCCGGCGTGTGGGCAATGATGCGCGCATCCGGCGCCGCCACGACTTCGATGGCGACCGTGTTGAGGTCTGAGACGCCGCCGAGATCGAACCCTGCCGCGGTCGAGCTGCGGATACGTTCCCGCGCGCCGCCGAGCGCCTCGAGCACGGTGAGTTTCGATTGCCCGAAGCCCAACTCGGTGAGGAGCCGCGCCAGCGCGCTTGGTCCCTCGCTGTCGGAGGTAAGCGCAAGCACGCGCGCGCCGGGATGGAGAACCGGGCGGATGCGGTCGATCGCGCGCCCATGCACCGAGAGAAGCACGATTTCGGGCAGCGCCCAGCCGAGCCGCGCCGCGGCGAGGCTGAAGGCGGATGGCGCGGGCACGACCAAAGTTTCCTCGGGCGGGACATGGCCCGCGAGCACGGAGCCCACGCCGTAATGGAACGGGTCGCCCGAGGCGAGCACGCAGACCTGACGCCCGCGCATGGCAAGGACCTCGTCGATGCCGCGCGCGAAGGGACTTTGCCAGGGCTTGGCGTCGCCCCTGATGAGGGATTGGGCGAGGTGCAAGTGGCGTTCGCCGCCGAAGACGATATCGGCCGCCGCGATCAGGCCGCGGGCGGTCGCGCTTAAGCCTTCGACGCCGTCCTCGCCGACGCCGACGATGGACAGCCAGCGTGAAGATGAGGCAGGCTCTGGCATGACCGGCTCAGCGCGTCCCATGAAGGTCCTCATTCTTGGCGGCACCATCGAGGCGCGCGCTCTGGCCGAGACGCTTGGCCCGCGCGCGGCCTTCGCCGTGACGGTGTCTCTCGCCGGCCGTACCGCCGAGCCTCTGCCGCAAGCCGCGCCGGTGAGAAGCGGCGGTTTTGGCGGCGCCGAAGGGCTCGCCCGTTATCTCGGCGCGGAAAAAATCGATGTACTGATCGACGCCACGCACCCTTACGCCGCCGCGATCTCCGCCAATGCGGCGCGCGCGGCCGCGAGCGCGGACGTGAAACTCATCGCGCTCAGGCGTCCGCCCTGGCGGAAGGTCGCCGGCGACGATTGGATCGAGGTCGAGGATGTCGAAGCGGCGGTGCAAGCGCTCGGGCAGGCGCCGAAGCGCGTGTTCCTGGCGCTCGGCCGCAACGAGCTTCAGCCCTTCGCCGCCGCCCCGCAACATTTCTACCTCATCCGCAGCGTCGATCCGGTCGATCCGCCCCTTGCGGTTCCCCATGCGACATACATCGCGGCGCGCGGGCCGTTCAGCGCGAGCGAGGACCGCGACCTGCTTCAGAACCACGCCATCGAGGCGATCGTCGCCAAGAACAGCGGCGGCGAAGCGACCTACGGCAAGATCGAAGCGGCGCGTGCGCTTGGGCTGCCCGTCATCATGCTGAAGCGTCCCGTGCTGCCCGAGGTCGCCTCGGTCGCGACGGTCGATGAAGTCCTTGCCGCTCTCGATCATGCCCTGACGCTTTCGACGGCGCGCGGCGTGTAGACGAGCGGGCTCGATCCGGGCCGCGTGATCACCCGCGTCTCGCGCGATCCCACGATGATGAGGCTCGCCATGTCGGCGGCAACGCCAGGCGCCGAGGCAAGCGTCGCGATCGTGAGGCTCTCGTCCGGCCTGCCGATGGCGCGGCCGAAGATGACGGGCGTCTCGCCCGGAAGATGGCGCGCAAGCAGCGCGAAGGCTTTGGTGAGCTGCCACGGGCGCGCGCGGGAGATGGGATTATAGAGCGCGATGACGAAGCCCGCGTCGGAAGCCGCATCGAGGCGCCGCTCGATCAGCTCCCAAGGCTTGAGATTGTCCGAGAGCGACAGCGCGCAGAAATCGTGGCCGAGCGGGGCGCCGGCCCGCGCCGCGACCGCGAGCATGGCGGTGATGCCGGGGACAATGGCGATTTCGAGCGCGCGGAACGCTTCCGGACCGTGCTCGATTGCTTCGCACACCGAGGCCGCCATGGCGAACACGCCGGGATCGCCGCCGGAGACGATTGCCGCGCGTCCGCCCGCCGCCGCGTGGCGGAGCGCGGCTTCCGCGCGCGCGTCCTCCTCGCTATTGTCCGATGCGTGCCGCTCCTGGCCGGGGCGCAGCGGAACGCGGTCGAGATAACGGCCGTAGCCGTAAAGCGCGTCGGCCGCGGCAAGCGCGTCCTCGGCCTCGCGCGTGACATAGCGCTCGTCGCCCGGGCCAAGCCCGACGATGGCGAGATGCCCGCTCAATTCCCTCCCTCCCAACCCGGCACCAACACGACGGCGAAATAGGGCGCGAAGGTATCGAGCTTGTCGGCGAGCGGCATGATGGCGGCGTTGGTCATGGTGCCGCGCTCGACATAGATGGCGCGATCGAGCCGGCCGGCGCGTTCGAGCGCGCGCCGCACCTTGGCGAGATGCCGGCCGATCTTCATCACCACGGCGGCGTCCGTGTCGGCAAGCCTGCGTTCGAGCTCGTATTCCGGGAGCGTGCCGGGGAGCACGGTGAACACGTCATCGCCTTGCGCAATCGGCATGGCCGTCGCCGACCAGCAGCCCGACATGCCGGTGACGCCGGCGACGATCTCGGTCGGATAGCGCGGGGCGAGCCGAACGTGGAGATGCATGTATGAGCCGTAGAACAGGGGATCGCCCTCGGCGATGACGGCGACGACCTTGCCTGCGTCGAGGCGCGCGGCGATCGCGGCGGCGGCGCCGTCATAGAAGGCGCGGATCGCCTCGCGATAGGCGGCGTCGGCTCTCGGAATTTCGGTCGTCACCGGATAGAGAAGCGGCAGCTCCTCGACGCCGTCCTTGAAGTGGCAGGCGGCGATGGTCCGCGCGTTGCTCTCGTTCCCCGCTTTGGCGAAATGAGCGACGATGTCGGCCTGTTTCAGGGCCGCGATGGCGTTCAGTGTGACGAGCCCGGGATCGCCGGGGCCGACACCGATGCCGATGAGACGGGCGCCGTTTCTCATAGGCCCTCCTTGGCCAGCGCGTTGACGGCGGCGGCCGTTATCGCACTCCCGCCCATGCGCCCGCGCACTATGACGTAGGGGACGCCGAAGCTGTTGGCGGCGAGCGCCGTCTTGGATTCGGCCGCGCCGACGAAGCCGACCGGAATGCCGATGATGGCAACCGGCCGCGGGCCACCCGTTTCGAGCATTTCAAGCAGGCGAAAGAGCGCCGTCGGCGCGTTGCCGATGGCGACGAGCGCGCCTTCGAGCCGCTCCCCCCACAGCGCGAGCGCCGCGGCGGAGCGCGTGTTGCCGAGCTTCGCCGCAAGCTCGGGCACCGAAGGATCGCGCAGCGTGCACACGACCTCGTTGTTGGCGGGGAGGCGCGCGCGGGTGATGCCATGCGCGACCATTGCCGCGTCGCAGAAGATCGGGGCGCCGCGCTCGAGTGCCGCACGCGTGGCTTCGATAAGGCCCGGCGCAAATTCGATCGACCGCGCCACCTCGACCTGGCCGCAGGCGTGGATCATGCGTACGGCGACCTCCGCTTCCGCCGGCGTGAAGCGCGACAGGTCGGCCTCGGCGCGGATGATGGCGAAGGAGCGCTCATAGATCGCGGCGCCGTCGCGCAAGTAATCGGGGGCGTTAAGCATGGACGGCCTCGCGCGTCTTAATGGCGATGCGGTCGAGCAGGGCGGCGAGATCGGCCGGATCGGCGTATTCTGTCGGCTCCTCGCGCGCCGAGCCGTCGCGGACGATGCCGCAGCCTTGCTCGGCGCCGACGATAGTGAAAAGCGCGGGCTTCGGATGGGCGCAGCCTTTGGCGCAGCCCGAGACGTGCACAGCAATGCCATCGCCCGGAAGGGAAACATGGCGCGCGACCTCGGCGGCAAGCGCGCGGGCCGCGATCAAGCCGTGCGCGCAAGAGGGCGCCCCCGGGCAGGCGGCGATGCGGCGGCGCGGATCGGAAGCTTCGGTAATGAAGCCGAGGCGCTCGGCCACAAGCCGCGTTGCCTCGGCCTGACCCACGCCGAGCGGTCCGAACAGAAGCGCGCGGTCAGGCGCCGGCCGCACCCAGTCTGCGCCATTCTCGTTGGCGATGCAGGCAAGCGCGATGAGCGCATCAAAATCGGCGTGACCGAAAGCAAGGCCGAGCCCGAACGCGAAGACATTTCCGTTGAGAGGATGTTGGCCGATCGGATGGGCGCGTTGGCATTGCCGGGGCGCGGCGCGAAGCCGCGCGGCGCGTGAGGTCACGAGATCGCTGGCGCGTGCATCGGATCCGCGCGCGGCGATGACTTTGAGCAGCGCGAGCACTTCACCGATCACGTCTTCGATCTCGACCACGGCGATGGGGGCAGCCGTGACAGCATCGCCGGCGAGGGCGAGTTCGAATTTCGGTCCCCCGCCCGTTCCGACCGCGCGCAGCCTGATATCGGCGGCAATCGCGTCGAGATCGACGCGCCCACCGCCGTCCACGACCACCGAGACCTTGGGCGCAAGTGGCAGGCGCGCTTCAGCGATTGCGGCGCGAAGTTGCGCCGCAAGATCATTGGCGTCGATCAGCGAAGCGGGATCGTCAGGCAGCGGGTCGGCGAGGACCGGCACGCCGTCGTTGATGTCGATGTCGAGCGCGGCGAGCGCAGCGGCGAAGCGCGGCGCGGAGAACGGCGTGAGCCCGCGCACTTGGAGGCTTCCGCGCGCGGTCACCTCCATCGTGCCGTTGCCGTGCGTGCGCGCCGCCGTGCAAAGATCGTTGAAGGCATGCAGCGGGATCGGCGCATTGACGACAAGACGCACGAGCAGACCGTCGCCGGTCTCCATCGGGGCTGGCAGGCTCGGGCAAGCGCCGCGGACATGAGCCTCCGTCATGGCGATGCCTTTGCTTGAAGCGCGGGTGCTGCAAGATCGAGATCGTTCCGGCGCGGATGCCACAGACCTGAGCGCCGCGCGGCCTCGAGCCGTTCGGAAATCGCCCGCGCGGCTTCCGGGTTCTCCCGCAACAAAAAGTCGCGGACTTGGGCATCGGCGAGATAGGCCTCATGCACGAGATCGAACAGCACGCTTTTGACGGCGCCCGTCGTCTCGGCGAAATCGACCAGGCGATCGACCGTCTCGGCAAGCTCGGCGGCGCCGCGCGCGCCATGACGCATCATGCCGGCGATGAAGCGAGGATTGACGGCGCGGCCGCGCACGATCCGGGCGAGCGCCGCATCGAGCGGCCGGGCGCGCGGACGCGCAGGATCGGTCGTGTCGAGCACGATGAGATCGGCTTTGCCTCCGAGCGAAGCCGCCGCCGCGGCGAAGCCGCCGATATGGGCGGCGTCCTCGGCGCCTTCCAAGAGATCGCGCGAGGGGTCATCGCTCCCGTGCAAAAGGACATCGGCGGCAGCGACCCGCGCCGCGAAGGCGCCGGGGTTCGCCGTGCCCTCGCCCTCCGCCCCGCCATAGCCATGCGAGGTCGCGGCGAGATAGGCCGCGCCGATCGCCTCTCGCGCGCTCTCGCCTCCGAGCAGCTCCTCGACGCCCGCGCCGTAAGCGCCGGGGGCCGCGCCGAAGATGCGGGTCAAGCCTTCGCCGCCCTTGCCGCGCGCGGCGGCGGCAAGCGGGTTCTCATCCGCGTCTTCGTCCCGTTCGGCAAGGAGCTTCACGGCCGCATCGATCAGCGCGATCTGCGCCGGGAACAGGTCGCGGAACAGCCCCGAGATGCGCCAGGTCACATCGACGCGCGGGCGCCCCATCACTGCCGTGGGCAAGACCTCGATGCCGGTGACGCGGCCGGTCGCCTTGTCCCAGGTTGGGCGGCAGCCCATGAGCGCGAGGCCTTGGGCGATCTCCTCGCCGCCGGTCCTGAGCGTGGCGCTCCCCCACAGATCGATGACGAGCGAGCGCGGCATCTCGCCATGGGTCTGGAGGTAGAGCCGGGTCACGTCGTCGGCGGCGAGCCGCCCGAGATCCATCGCGGTCGGCGTCGGCAGGAGGCGCGGATCGGCGGTGAAGAGATTGCGCCCGGTCGGCAGCACGTCGCGGCGACCGCGCTGGGGCGCGCCGGCGGGACCGGGCGGAACGCGCGTGCCATCGAGCGCCGCGAGGAGCGCGCGCCGCTCGGCCTCTGCGCATCCCTGCCACAGCAGATCGTTCGTCTCGGTTGCCGTCGCGCGGCCATAGATATGGAGGCCGTCCTTGAGCGCGAGGTCCTTCAGATCGCAGAGCCAGGCGTCGATCTTGCGCAGCGCCTCGTCGGGATGGAGCTCGCCCGCGAGCCCCGCCTCGCTTGCGAGCCCCGTGCTCTGCGCCGTCTGGATGATGAGCCGCGCCAGGCGCTCGCGCCGGCGACGGTCGAGCCCATCGGCGATGGCGTACTCATCGACGAGACGCTCGAGCTCCTGCGCCGCGCCCGAGAGCGGGGTCTTGGCCAAAGGCGGCGGCAGATGGCCGATGGTGATGGCGGCGATGCGGCGCTTGGCGTGCGCCGCCTCGCCCGGATTGCTGACAATGAAGGGGTAGATCACTGGAAGCGGCCCGACCAAGGCTTCGGGGAAGCAGGACTCCGTCAGCGCAACGGCCTTCCCCGGCAGCCATTCGAGCGTGCCATGCGCGCCCATATGCACGATCGCGGCCGCTTTGGCTTCGTGGCGCAGCCAAAACCCAAAGGCGAGCACGGCGTGGCGCGGCGGCAGGCTCGGGTCGTGATAGGTCGCGCGCCGGTCGCTGAGGCGTCCGCGCTCGGGCGGTAGCGCGACCAGCACATTGCCGAAGCGGGCGGCGCGAAACCTGAACGCGCCATCGCGGCAATCGATGTCGTCCGCGGGCGCGCCCCAGGCGGCTTCGATGCGGCTCGAAATCTCGCCGGGGAGCGCGGCGAGATGGCGTTGGTAGTCTTGGAGTGCAGTGCCCGCATTGCTCGCGCCCGCTTCGAGCGCTTCGAGCAGGGCGGAAGGGCTTTGGGGCGCGCCGGCGACGGCGTAGCCCGCTTCGGCGAGGTCGGCGAGAAGGGCGATCACGCTTTGTGGCACGTCGAGGCCGACGGCGTAGCCCGCGCGGCCGCCGGCGGCGGGATAGTCCGGCATCAGCACGGCGACGCGGCGCTTCCCCCGCGGCGTCTCTTTGAGCCGCACCAAGGCTTCGATGCGGTCGGCAACCGTCGCGACACGGTCAGGCTCGGGCCTGCTTGCAAACGCGGTGAAGCAGAGTGCCTCGTCTTGCGGCAGCGCGTCCTTGAAGGCGATGGCGCCGACCAGCACGCGCCCGTCGAGCTCGGGCAGCACGACATGCATGGCCAGGTCGGCAGGCCCGAGCCCGCGCGGGCTCTCCTGCCATGCGATGCGCCGCGTCGTTGCGATCACCGCTTGCAGCACGGCTGCGTCGGTCGCATCGAGTGGCGATCCCTCCCCTTCGCCGCACGCCGCGAACGCCGTCGTCGTCACGACGACAGCAGGCTTGAGCCGCTCGAGCGCTCCGCGCACGAACGCAGCGGCCTCGGGATCCTTCAGGCTCGTGACCATGAGCGGGGCGGGAGCGAGCCCGCGCGCGGCGAGTTCGGCGAAGAGTGCATCGATCGGCGCGGTGTCGGCGGCAAGCAGCGCCGCGCGGTAGAAGACGATCGGCACCACCGCGCGCCCCGGCGCAAGCCGCTCCGCAAGCGCATCGAGCGTGACCGCGCCCTCGCCGGGAACATAGCCGCCGACGCGCGGCACGGGCGTAGCGCTTGCGCTCTCGACGCCGAATCCGGCGTGACCGGCCAAGCGGCGGAGCAGCGCGCGTAGGTTCTCGCGCCCGCCTTCGCGGAAAAACTGGAGCAGCGCGGCAAGTTCCTCCGCCGGCAGCGTCGAGGAAGCAGCGAGGCGCTGGTCGTCGCGATCCTCTCCCGGCAGAAGCGCAAGGGCGATGTTGCGCTCGCGCGCCACCGACGAGAGCGCCTCGACCCCGTAGCGCCACCAGTCGAGCCCGCCCAGCAGCCTCACGACAATGACCTTGGCGTGACGCCCAACCTTGTCGATCCAAAGGTCGATCGACATCGGATGGCGGAGATCGCGCAAATGCGCGAGGCGCAAGCTGGGAAGCGAGCCGTTCTCGGCCGCGTAAGCCGCCGCGAGCCCGGCGAGGTCGCTGTCGGCAAAAGAAAGGATCGCGATGTCCCCTTGCGTCTGACCGAGATCGCGCGGCTCGACGATGTCGTCGAGCGTTGCCGAACTGGTCTGAAGCAAATGCATGGTCCTTACCCGAGCAGAGTCTTGGCGATGGCGTCGCGATCGAGGCCCTTCAGCCCGATGACGACGAGATTCCCCTGTCGCGCCGAGGCGTCGCCCCAGGGCCGGTCGTAATAGTGGCTGACGCGCGGGCCGACCGCCTGGATCAAGAGCCGCATCGTCTTGCCCTCGACCGCGGCGAAGCCCTTCACGCGCAGCACCTTGTGCGCCTCGGCGAGGCGGGCGATGCGCGCGATGAGGTCCGCGGGATCCGCAAGCTCAGGCAGCGCCACGACGAAGCTCTCGAAATCGTCGTGATCGTGCTCGGCCTCAAGGTCGTGGCGCGTCCTGCGGTTCTCGATATCGTCTTCGGTGCCGACACCGAGGCCGAGCAGCGCCGCGGGATCGACCTTGCCGTCCGCCACGGTGACGATGCGGACCGCCCGCGGCAGTGCGCCGGCAACGACGGCGACGGCCTTGTCGATGCCGGGCGCATCGAGCAGATCGCGCTTATTGAGCACGACGAGATCGGCGCAAGCGATCTGGTCTTCGAACACTTCTTCGATGGGATCGTCATGGTCGAGCGCGGGATCGGCCATGCGCTGCGCCGACAGCGCCGCGAGGTCGGCGGCGACCTGCCCCTCGGCCAAGGCGGCCCCATCGACCACCGCGACGACGCCGTCTACGGTCACGCGGCTCTTGATCGCGGGCCAATGGAAGGCCTGGACCAGAGGCTTCGGCAAAGCGAGCCCCGAAGTTTCGATGACGATGTGCTCGACTTGTGGCTCGCGCGCGAGAATCTGATCGAGCGCCGGCACGAACTCGTCGGCCACGGTGCAGCACAAGCAGCCATTGGCGAGCTCGACGATGTTCTCCTCGGGGCAGGCGGCGTCGCCGCAGCCCTTCAAGATCTCGCCGTCGATCCCGACATCGCCGAACTCATTCACGATCACCGCGAGCCGGCGCCCATTGGCATTGGCGAGCACGTGGCGGATCAGCGTCGTCTTGCCCGAACCGAGGAAGCCGGTGACGATGGTGCAAGGGACGCGTTGAAGCGACGCGCTCATTCGTTCTCCTCCTCGAAATCGATCGGCGGCACGCGGGCAATCAGTCCGCGCTTCAGCACCTCGGGGCGGCCGCGCCACGGCATGATCGGATCGCGCGTTCCGGCGAAGAGAAGCGCCCCTTCGACCAAAGCGGGGGCGTCACGGTCGGGGTCGAGGGCACCGAACACGTAAGTCCAGGCGCCGTCGCGCCTGATGGCCGCGCTCAAGCCGCGATTGCAGTTGGCGAGGCAGCGCACGCGCCGCACGGCAACGCCCGTGCCTTCGGCCGCGCGCGACGTGGCCTCGGCCAGACGAAGGCCGGGGGGCGGACCGTCTTCGGCCTCGCCCTGGCGGCGGCAGGTGATGCAGACATAGATCGTGGTCACAGGGCTCGCCGCGATGTCCCGATCGTCGCTTTCGGCGATATCGCTGAATGCCACCCGAAGCCGCTCCTCGAACTTGAATCCGTTGCGACCAAGGGTGCTGGCGGCGGCCTCGCCTCGCTTCGGAACGGCCGCCATCGAGCCAACCGCTCCGAGGCACCCCGCCCGGCGAGCGACTGGAACCGACGGTAGGTCTCCTGGCTTGCGGGTCTTAGCCTCCGCCGCCTTCCCGGGTCCTTCCCAGTGGCTCTATGGCTCGAGGCTCGCCGCTTACAGTTGCGGGGGCAGCCGCGGAATCGGGAGGTCCCCTTACCGCGTTCCCTGTTCCTCTCCTTCAAAGAGAGACCGTCGATCGAGGCACTTAACGGCGAGCCCGCGCCCTTTGTCAATGCGCCTATGGCCGCGGCGCCCTTGCGAAGCCCGGCGCCAAGGCTATAGTCCCCCCGTCGTCGGTTCCCGCGCGGTGCGGGAAGCAAAAGGGAACGCGGTGAGGGTTCGGGCCCGAAGCCGCGGCTGCCCCCGCAACTGTAAGCGGCGAGCAGCCCTCAGTCAGCCACTGGAGGCGAGGTGACCTCCGGGAAGGCCGAGGGCAGGCTGTGACCCGCGAGCCAGGAGACCTGCCGGCGGCATCAACTCTAGCCCGCGCCCTCGGGTGGAGGGCGAAAAGGGGGATCGCATGACTTACGCATCGCTTCGCCGCACGGCCTTCCTGGCAATTCCTGCCTTTCTTCTCACGCTCGCGCCCGCATCGGCCCATCACCTGATGGACGGGGAGACGCCGTCAACGTTCGGTGAAGGCCTCTTGTCCGGCCTCGGCCACCCGGTGATCGGACCCGATCACTTGGCCTTCCTTATCGCGGTCGGCATTGCCGTCGGCGCGGGCGGCCTCAGCCTCGCGCTCCCTCTCGTGTTCGTCGCCGCCTCGGCGATTGGCGTTGCCCTCCATGTCGGTGGCTTCGATCTGCCCGGCGCCGAGCTGATCGTCGCCGCTTCGGTGATCCTTGCCGGCGTCCTGCTTGCGCGCGGGCGCGCGCTGCCGCTTGCGGCCTGGGCGTGTCTGTTCGGCGTCGCCGGCCTTGCTCATGGCTATGCCTATGGCGAGTCGATCTTCGGCGCCGAGCCGACGCCGCTCTTGGCTTACCTCCTCGGCCTCGTCGTGGTTCAGAGCGCGCTCAGCACCGGCGTCGCGGTGATCGCGCGCAAACGGGGCGCCGACGTTTCGGCCATGGCGCCGCGCCTCGCCGGCGCAACGATCGCGGGCGTCGGACTGATGGCGCTGATGGGGCAGCTCATACCGGGCGCGTGACCGGCCGATGCCCGAGCCTCAAGACGGGGGCGGCAACATCATTCTCGTTCTCGGCGGCGCCCGCTCCGGCAAGAGCCGCTACGCCGAGAGGCTGATCGAAAAGGAGCCCGCGCCGTGGATCTATCTTGCCACGGCGGAGGCGCGCGACGAGGAGATGGAGCGGCGCATCGCCGAGCATCGCGCGCGCCGCGATCGGAGCTGGCAGACGATCGAAGCGCCGCACGATCTCGCCGCCGCGATTGCCGCCCTGCCGCCGCGATCGGCGGTGCTGGTCGATTGCCTCACGCTCTGGCTCTCGAATCGCCTTCTGGCCGATGGCGATATCGACTGGGAGATCGCGGACCTGGAACGCGCCCTCGCGGGTCATGATGGTGCCGTGGCCGTCGTTTCCAACGACGTCGGCTCGGGCATCGTGCCGGACAATGCGCTCGCGCGCCGCTTCCGGGACCTGCAAGGTGTGCTCAATCAGCGGATCGCGGCCAAGGCCTCGCGCGTGGTCTTGATGGTCGCCGGGCTTCCGCTTGCCCTGAAGGAAACGCCATGACCGAGAAGACCGATGCGAGCGATGCCGAACGTCATCGCGCCAAGATGGCGAAGCGAAAAGTCGTGCAAGACAAAGAGGTCGCCGGCAAGACCATCGAGAAGGGCCTTCTCATCGTTCACACTGGCACCGGAAAGGGGAAATCGACCGCCGCGTTCGGTCTCGCGCTCCGCATGCTCGGCCGGGGAAGGCGTGTCGGCGTGGTGCAATTCATCAAGGGCGCCTGGCACGCGGCCGAGCGCGACACGCTCGCCAAGTTCGGCGATCTCGTGTCGTGGCACGCGATGGGCGAGGGCTTCACCTGGGAGACGCAGGACCGCGCCCGCGACGTCGCGGCGGCGGAGCGCGCCTGGGAGAAGGCGCAAGAGCTGATCGCCGATCCGAGCTTCAGCCTCATCGTTCTCGATGAGCTCAACATCGCGCTCCGCTACGACTATCTCGACCTCAATCGCGTTCTGGAAACGCTCGCCGCGCGCCGCCACGATCTTCATGTCGTCGTCACCGGGCGGAACGCCAAGCCCGAGCTGGTCGAAGCGGCGGACCTCGTCACCGAGATGACGCTGGTGAAGCATCACTTCGCCGCCGGCGTGAAGGCGCAGGAAGGGATCGAGTTCTGAGCCGTGGCCGCGCGCGTGCTCATGTTCCAGGGAACCGGCTCCGATGTCGGCAAGTCGCTGATCGTCGCCGGGCTTGCCCGGGCGCTCGTCGCGCGCGGGTTGAAGGTGCTGCCGTTCAAGCCGCAGAACATGTCGAACAACGCCGCCGTGACCGACGACGGCGGCGAGATCGGGCGGGCGCAGGCGCTTCAGGCGCGCGCGGCGCGGGTCGCTCCCAGCGTGCACATGAACCCGGTCCTGCTCAAGCCACAGAGCGAAGTCGGCGCGCAGATTGTGGTGCAGGGCCGCGTCCATGGCCGCGCCACCGCTGCCGAGTATCAGCGCATGAAGCCCGACCTGATGCCGTTCGTGATGGAAAGTTTCGCGGGCCTGAAGGCCTCCGCCGATATCGTTCTGGTGGAAGGCGCAGGAAGCGCCTCGGAAGTGAATCTCCGCGACAACGACATTGCCAATATGGGCTTCGCCCGCGCGGCGGAAGCGCCGGTCGTCCTCATCGGCGACATCGACAGGGGCGGCGTGATCGCAAGCCTCGCCGGCACCAAGGCGGTGATCGACCCCGACGACGCGAAACTCATCGTGGGCTTCATCGTCAACAAGTTCCGCGGCGACCCCGCGCTCTTCGCCGATGGCATGGCGAGAATCGAAGCTCTGACCGGATGGGAGGCTCTGGGGCTCGTTCCCCACTTTCCCGAAGCGCGGCTCTTGCCGGCGGAGGATGCGCTCGCGCTCGACGGTGCCCGCCCCTCGAAGCCCGGCGCGCGCCTCAAGATCGCCGTCCCCATCCTGCCGCATATCGCCAATTTCGACGATCTCGACCCGCTCGACGCCGAGCCCGCGGTCGATCTCGTTCGCGTCCGCCCTGGCGAGGCGCTCCCAGGCGATGCCGATCTCGTCATCCTGCCGGGCTCCAAGGCGACCATCGCCGGCCTTGCCGCGCTCCGTGAAGCGGGCTTCGATATCGACATCGCCGCGCATCTTCGCCGCGGCGGCATGGTGCTCGGGCTCTGCGGCGGCTATCAGATGCTCGGCCGCGCCATCCACGATCCGCGCGGGATCGAAGGCCACGCGGGAAGCGCGCCCGGCCTCGGCCTGCTCGATGTCGAGACCACGCTATCGGAGGAGAAGCGGCTCGAACCGGCGAGCGGCGCGACGGCGGACGGGCTCCCCTTCGGCGGCTACGAGATGCATATGGGCGCGACCGAAGGACCGGATTGCCGGCGCCCGTTCGCGCGTATCGAAGGTGGCGCCGCCGAGGGTGCAGTCTCGGCCGACGGCCGCGTGATCGGCACTTATATCCACGGGCTGTTTGCCGACGACCGCCAACGCTCGGCGTGGCTTCAGCGCTTCGCGGCGGGGGACGCGACGATCGCATACGATGCCCTCATCGAGGCAACGCTCGACCGGCTCGGCGCCCACCTCGCCGCCAATGTCGCGATCGACCGGATGCTCAAGCTAGCGCGGTGAGCGCCGCGAGCGCGACCACGATGGCGATGAGAAGACCGTCAGCGCGGGCGTAGAGTTCGAGCGCGGCGTGAATGTCGGTAGCGGTCGCCTCGCGCCGTCCATCACCCATAAAGGCGCCCTCTTGCTCCGCGCCGTCATAGGAACGAGGACCGCCGAGAGAGAGTCCGAGCGCGCCAGCGAGCGCGGCTTCCGGGTACCCGGCGTTCGGCGACGTGTGCTTGCTGGCGTCGCGCCGCATCGCCTGCAATGCGTCCGAGGCGGAGGTGCGTTTGCTGAAAGAGGCTGCGGCGATGATGAGGAACGCCGAGAGCCGGGACGCGGGCAGGTTGACGAGATCGTCGAGCTGCGCCGCGGTCCGGCCGAAATCGCGGTAACGTTCGCTGCGGTGCCCGATCATGCTGTCGGCGGTGTTGATCGCCTTGTAGAGCGAGGCGCCGGGAAGGCCGGCCAGCACCATCCAAAACGTCGGCGCCACGACGCCATCGGAGAAGTTTTCGGCAAGGCTTTCGATCGCCGCCCGCGCCACGCCCGCCTCGTCGAGATCGGCCGTGTCGCGTCCGACGATATGGGCGACGGTCTCGCGACCCGCGGCGAGCCCACCCTCCTCAAGCGCGTCGGCGACGCCGGCGACGTGGACGAAGAGGCTGCGCTGCGCGAGAAGCGTGCTTGCGACGAGCGCGAGCGCGATCAATCCGAACGGAAGGAGAAGCAGCGCCACCTCGATGAAGAAGGAAACGACGCCCACCACGACGAGGAGCACAAGCAGCGCCACGGCGCCCCATCTGCGGCGCGCCTCGGCATCGTCGCCGCGGTTGAAGCGATTTTCGAGGAAGGAAATGAGCCGGCCCATCCAGGTGACGGGATGGCCGATCGCGCGCGACAGCCGCTCGGGGTAGCCGATCAGGAGCTCGATCAACAAAGCAAGAAGTGTGAGCGGTGCGGACATGGACGCTTAACTGGATAGCATGCCGCTCGCCGATCGCAACAATGCGCCGTCACGCGGCGCATCCTTGCTCGAGCGGCGACAGTCGACTGTTTGGATCAGTGAGCCCAGCGGCGGGCGTGCGCCTTCGCCGCTTCGAGATTGCCTTGCGCCTCTTCCGGCAAGAGCTTTGCAATCACACCCATGGCAAGTTCGACGGAGATTTCGCTACCGCCGCATTCCTTGAGTTGCTCGCGCAGCCAGCCATAGATCTCTTCGTCCCCGGCCTTGAGCCCGACGGCGATCTCTTCCAGCATCTGCACCAACGATTCTGCTGCCATCGTGCCCCTCCATTCCATGAGCCAAATGGCCTATGGCTGCGGCCGCTTGATCTGCGCTCCTGGTGCGGATCCTCCCCTGATTCGCGATCATACCCGTTCTTGGGCTGCTTTGACGTGGCGCGCCGGCCACAGTCACCGTCTATTTCGGTCTAGTCGAGACCCGGTACGAAGGAGAGTAGCCCGGAGGCGAGGCTCCGCGGTTCGGCCGGGGCTTCGGCCACGGGCACGTTCGGGTCGATCGACGGCCTGCACAGATGACGCCCGTTCCTGTTATTGGCGCGCAAGAGATCGATGTGGATGTGGTTGTAGTGGTGGCGGTCGCTGCCGGGGCCGAGCACGGTATAGAACTCGTCGCACGCGCCGATGAACACGGCCTGGAGGAAGGCGCGCTCGCGCGGGCTGCCTCTCGACCAATCCTCGACCACGCTGATCTCCTCGCCCCCGGCAAGCCGGAAGCCCCCGATATCCAAGGCATTGCCGAAAGCGTGCTCCGACGGCGCGCCCCAGGAATTGCGGTTCCGGCCGCGGCAGCCATAAGACGCGATCTGCTTGATCGCGACCACGGGCCGGCCGAAATAGCGATAGGCAGCCGGCTGGACGCTGGTCTTGACCCAGCGTTCGAGCCCGGCCGTCAGCGGGCAGCCGATGGTCGCCGCCGGCGCGACCCAGACCCGCCCGCCCGCGAGCCCCGAGACGCGCAAGGGCCGTTCGAGCCCGCACACGCCGGGCCCGTCGATCTCCTCCATCGGCTGGATATAGGCCGTCGCCTGCACGGCGCCGCTCGCAAGGCAGGCCCGTTCGGTTTCGCCCCGCCAGGGCGCCCTTTGGCCCGAATTGAAGGTCCCGCCGCCGCCGCAGGCGGAAAGCGCCGCCACGGCAATCGCGGCCGCAACGCCCGCTACGAGAAACAGAATTCGTGCCCCCATGGCCCCCAACTTGGGCCAAGGGTCTGAAAAATGTTTCAATAACGGCTAGCCCCCAGGCGCGGTGTCAGGAGGCGAGCAGAAGCCAGAGCCCCATGCCGATCAGCGCCCCGGCCCAGATGAGGTCGAGATTGATCCAGCCGCGCCGCAGGAAGTCGAGCCCGACCCACTCGTAGACGGCGAGCGCGACCGCGCCGGTCGTGACCAGCATCGCCAGGCTGTGGACGAGGACCGCGAGCGCAGCGACGCCGAGCGATGCCGTCCCCGGCATGTGCCCCGCATGTTCTCCCGCCTGCACGAGCGGCATCAGCACCGGAACGAGCATCATGCCGGCACCGTGGACCGTCGCCATGACGAACGACCACGCCGCCAGTCCGAGCAAACCGGTCGTAAGCCCAATCCGCACACGATGCCTGTGTCCGTAGGAAAGGTGATAGACGCCCCATGCAACGAGGACGAGGCCGGCGAAAATGCGAAAGGCGTCTTCATCGATCGTCCGCCCGAGCGCGATCGCGGCATAGACCACGACGGCGACCGCGGCGGCGTGGCCGAGCGCGATGGGAACGAGGGAGACGAGCACCACCTTGCGGCTCCGCCGATAGAGCCCGAGCGCGACCGCGAACAGCCAGCCCATCGCCGGATTCAAGCCGTGAAAGGCGCCAAGACCGATCAGGACCAGCCAAGGCCAAACGTCGCCGGCGCTCAATTCGAGCTCACGGATAGCAGTAGGAGTCCGAGGAGCAGTCGCCCCCTTCTAGCCGAACTTGATGCGGGCGGTGGCTCTTCGGCCAGGTGACGAAGAAGCGCGGGTCGAAGGCGATGCCGCCGCCCTCGCCCGCGTCGAGCTTCACCATCCAGCCGTCGATGCCCTCAGGATAGAATTGCGGATCGATCGCGCCGTAGAGCGAGTTGGTGAAATAGACGCGCTTGCCGTCCCGGCTGATCTCGACCATCTGCGGGCCGCCGTTCAAGGGACCGCTCGCCCGGGAGTGGGACGCGCGCGAGACGATGCCGCCGATCCTGACCGTGCCGGTGAGCTTGGGTTGGAACGGATCGCTCACGTCGTATTGGCGCAAATCGCCCGTTCCCCAGCACGCGACATAAAGGAAGCGGTCGTCCATCGACAGGTCGATATCGGTGACGAGCGGAGGCACGGCCTTGAAGCCTTTGAGCACCGGCGGCAGAAGATCGGGGTCGGCCGGCTCCGCCGGAATCTCGATCACCTTCTTGACCGCCCATTTGTCGCCGTCGCGATGCCAGCACCAAATCGACGCCGACAAATCCTTGAGGCTCACGACGCAATTGACGAAGCCGTAGGCCTTGGTCGGATCGTGCGCCGGGCGGAGCTCGAACACGAGCTGATAGTCGGGGCCGAAGTCGATCTCTTGCAGATGCTTGCGCTTGTGCAGGTCCCAGAAATGGAGCCGCCGTCCGTACTGAGCGCCGAGCAGGATTTCCGGCACCAACCCGTTCTCGATGGTGTTGGGCGTGCCCCATTCGCTCGTCACCAGCGTGTCGTAGCCGAGATGCCACCAAGCATCGTAGGCGAGGCGCTGCGGCCCGCGCTCGACCTCCCAGCGGCCGAGCACGTCGAACGTCTCGGGGTCCATCAGGAAAACGCCGCCCGGCGTCTCGCCCTTCGCGTTGCCGAGCGCGGAGACATAGATGCCCTCGGGCCCGCAATGCACGGTGTGCGGCCGCGAGTAGCCCGTGGCCTCGATCAACTCCTCCGGCTCGATCACCCGCACGATGCTCGGTCGTCTCGGATCGGACTTGGTGTCGATGATATGGATGCGGGACGAGCGCAAGCCCGGAACAACGAGGTAACGCCGCTCGGTGTGAGGATGAGGCGCGTTGGGGCAAAGACAGGAGCTGCACGCGTTCCAGCCATAGTGGTGGAGCTCGTCGCCGACATTCGGCATATCGACCCCGCCCACGATCGTCGCATAGCTCGGCGAGGCCGGATCGACATCGACCACGGCGAGCGAGTCGGGGACGTCGCGCTTAGGCGCGAACGCCGCGACATAGGCGAGCGTCTCAGCCGGCGCTTTGGCGGCGAGCCGCGGCGAAGGATAAAATGTCGGGTCTGGCGTCCATCGGGTCATCGTAGTGCTCCTTCCGCCCCGAACGATCTTCGCCTTACGCCGCGCCCATGGCAAGGCGGCGGAATTTGACACTGCGGTGAGCTAGAGCCCGAGCGCCTTGCGTGCTTTTGCCGTGATCGATTGGCGGGTTGCGAAGAAACCCTCCCACGGGTCGCGCTTCAGCGCCTTCAGCCGCGCCGGCAGCGTCTTGACCGTGTAGGGGGCGGCGGACTTCAAGCCCTTGAGCTCGTCCCAGCGGAGCGGGCAGGCGACGGGTGCCCCTTTTTTCGCCCGGGTCGAGTAGTTGACGATGGCCGAGCCGCCGCGCCCGTTGCGAAGATAATCGACGAAGATCTTGCCCTCGCGCGTCTTCTTCAAAGGATTGGCCGTGTAGCGGTCGGGACGCGCGGCGACGAGCGCATCGGCCACCGCTTTTGTGAACGGCTTCACTTCGGCCCAGCCGAGCTTGGGCGCGATCGGCGCGACGATGTGCAAGCCCTTGCCGCCGGTCGATTTCAGAAAACTCTTGAAGCCAAGATCGGCGAGGAAGTCGCGCACCTCGATCGCGCCCGCTTTCAGCGTCGCAAGATCGAGATTCTCGTCGGGGTCGAGATCGAACACGATGCGGTCGGGCTTGTCGATGTGATCGAGCGACACGCCCCAATCGTGAATTTCGAGCACGCCGATCTGCACCATTCCGAACAGACCGGCTTCGCCTTCGATATAGAGATATTTTTTCTTGGTTTCGCCGCCCGTGATCGCGACTTCTTTGATCGTATCGCTCATGCCCTTCATGGCATGGCGCTGGAAGAAGCACTCCTTGGTGTAGCCTTCGGGGCAACGCACGAGGCTGATCGGACGCCGCGCGACGTAAGGCAGCATGAGCGGCGCGACGGTCTCGTAATAGCGGGCGAGATCGAGCTTCGTGAAGGCGATATCGGGGAACAGCACCCGGTCGGGATTGGTGAGGGTGACGCCGTCGAAGCTGGGCTCGTCTTTTTTCGAAGCGCTCGCTCTTGCCATGCTCGCCTCCTCGTCTTCGGGCTGATCGCCCCTCACCTCGCGCGCCGGCTTGTCCTCGCGTAAGCCCTTATAGCTCGGATGCCTGAGCCGTCCGTCACGGGTCCGCTCGGCAAAGCTCACCTGGCACACGAGCTTCGGCTCGAGCCACACCGCGCCCTTGCGCTCCGCGGCGGGAACCTCGACGAAGGCCGACGTGGCGCGCTCCAGCGGCTTGAATCGTCGTGACAGGGCGGTGAAATCGGCCGCGTCGAATCCGGTGCCGACCTTGCCGGCATAGACGAGCTCGCCGCCGGAAAACTCGCCGAGCAGAAGCGAGGAGAACGGCTTCCCCCTCACCTCGGAGCGGCTGTAGCCGCCGATGACGAATTCCTCGCCGCGCTTGCATTTGATCTTGAGCCAATCCTTGCCGCGTCCCGAGACGTAAGGCCGGTCGGCGCGCTTCGACACGATGCCTTCGAGCCCCGCCGAGCAGGCTTTTGCGAGAAACTCCGGTCCCGCACCATCGACGGAGTCCGCATAGACGAGAAAGTTGGAGACTCCCTTCTCTTCCATCAGGCTTGCGAGCTTGGCGCGGCGTTCTTTCAGCGGCTTCTTGCGCCAGTCCTTGCCGTCAAGAAAAAGCAGGTCGAAGACGAAATAGCGGATCGAGCCGTGCGGGCTGTCGATATGCTCTTGCAGCGATTTGAAGTCGGTGACGCCCGAGGGCAGCACGAAGGCGATCTCGCCGTCGAGAAGCGCGCTGGTCGCCGTGAAAGTCGCAAGCGCCTTGGCGATTGCCGGGAAGCGCACGGTCCAGTCGAGCCCGCTCCGGCTGAACAGCGTGATGGCATCGCCCGCCTTGCGGCCGATAATGCGGTAGCCGTCATACTTGATCTCGTGGAGCCAGTTCGGCCCGGCCGGCACCTCGGTGTCGAGCGTCGCAAGCTCGGGCGGAACGAAATCGGGAACTAGCGCGCGGGGGATTTTCGCTTGGGCTTTGCCGCGCCCGCGCGTTTTACGCGCCGCGCCGGAGTTTTTTTTTGAGCCTTCGAGGTCCAGATGGGCACGTCGCCCGACCTGATCTGCTCCATGGTGCGGCCGCTTCGCGCGCTCGTATCGTAGGTCTCGGTCGGCTCGTCGCCGTCGCCGGCGTAATCGTCGCGTTTCTTGATGAGGAGCCAGTTCTGGCGGCCGCGATCCTCTTTGCGCGGCTTCATGCGCACGAGCACGAAGTCGCCCTTGAGCCGCTTGCCGTCGAGGCGGAATTTGAGATCGCCTTTGGCGAGGCCCTCGTCCGGGTCGCCGATCGGCTCCCACGTGCCCTCGTCCCAGATCATCACCGGCCCAGCGCCATATTCGCCCTTGGGGATGACGCCTTCGAATCCGCCATATTCGAGCGGGTGGTCCTCGGTCATGACCGCAAGGCGCTTCTGGCTCGGGTCGAGGCTCGGACCTCTGGTGACGGCCCAGCTCTTCAGCACCCCGTCATGTTCGAGCCTGAAATCGAAGTGGGTGCGGCGCGCCTCGTGCTTCTGGATCACGAAGCTGTCGCCGCCCTTGGGCTTGACCTTGGCCTTGGGCTCGGGCGTCTTGGCGAAATCCCGCTTCGCCTTGTAGGTGGCGAGGAGATCGCGGCCTCCGGCGCGCGCCATGGCTTAAGCCGATTTCCGCTTGGGCGCGCCCTTCGCCGCCTTCTTGCCGGTTCCGCGAGCCGAGGCCGCGCCGCGCTTCGGCGCTGCTTTGGCGGCAGCGCCCTTGCCTTGCCCGACCGACCTCTTCAGCGCATCCATGATGTTGATGACCTTGGCGCTTCCTGGCATCTCGGTCACGATCTCGGGCGCGCGGTCCTCGAGCTTGGCCTGGATCAACTCCCATACCGCTTCGCTGTAGGCGTCCTTCAAGGCTTCAGGCTCGAACTTGCCGGTCTTCCGCTTGATCAGCTCCTTGGCGAGATCGAGCGCTTCCTTGTCGGCCTTGACCTCGGTGATTTCCTTGAACAGGGGCTCGGCCGCGCGGATTTCGTTGGCATGGCGCAGCACTTCGAGCAGGAGGCCCTTGCCGAACGGCTTGATCGCCACGATGTTGCCGCGCCCGCGCAGGATGAACTGGCCGACGCCGATCTTGCCGGTGTCCTTCAGCGCCTTCTGAATGATGGAATAGCCCTCGTCCGCCAAGTCGCCGTCGGGGAGCAGGAAGTAGGGCGTCTCGAAGTAGCGGTCGTCGATCGCTTCCTCGTCGACGAAGCGCACGAGCTCGATGGTCTGCTTGGCCTCGAGCTTGAGGTCGTCGATCTCCGCCGGGTCGACCAGGACATATTTGCCCTTCTCGTATTCGTAGCCCTTGGTGATCGCCTCGTTCTCGACCGGTCCGACGCCCGGCACGACCTTCTGGTAGCGGACGCGCTTGCCTGTCGGCTTGTGGATCTGGTGGAACTCGATGCGGCGTTCCGCGGTGGTGGCGGGGTAGAGCTTGACCGGAATATTGACCAGGGATAGCCGCAAATGGCCGGTCCAGAACGCGCGGGGTGCCATACTATTACTCCTCGAAAAAACAACGTTTGCCAGGCCGAAATTGGTCCCGGGATCGGGTCAACACTGAGCAGAAATCGGCGGATTTCGGCCAAATTCTGCCGATTTGAGGCTCATTCCTCTATCCTATAACCGTTTTCGTTAAGCATGCGTTCGAGCGCTTGCGGAAAAGTGAGCCGAACTGTCGCGCCCGAGCACTCCCCGTCGTCGTTCAAGAGCTTGTCGCAGATTTCGAGCCCCCAATCCGAGGCGTGGTCGTAATGGGCGAGCATCGTCTCCCAGGCGCTCTTCCCCTCACCGAGCAGGATCTTCTCGCCGACATAGCCGGCAAGGAAGCCGTTGACGTCGCTCCCCTCCGGCACGTTGTTGATCATGCTCTTGAGCCAGGCGGCATGCGCGGGCTTGAAGCGTTCCTCTCTTGTCACGTCCTTGACGCCGCCGTTGTCGATGGCGAGCAGATTGAGCGGCGCCTCCGAGCAGGCGTAGCAGGCGAAGGCGTAAAGAAAGGCGTTGTCGCGGATCATGAACTCGTAGCGGCCGTCGCCGTTCACGTCGGTCGCGAGCAGCGGCTCACCGTCGAACTCGCCGAGCGCGACCGTGGTCCAGTTCGAGCCGTCGGGGCTTGCCGTGACGACGCTCGTGTCGGAGCAGCAATGCGCCCCGCCGGTGTAGAACGACACCACGACTTCGGGATAAGGGTTGCTTCCGTCGATCTCGGCGATCTGCACGCTGACCGGGGGATCGGCGAAGCCTGAACCCTCACCCGCGAGCTTGGCGACTTCCTTGTCGCCGGCAAATACGGTGACGACCGGCGCGCGCATGACCTCGCCGTCCTCGCCCTCGCCGCCCTCGCCGTCCTCGCTCTTTTCTTCCGTGTAGCTCAGCACGGCCCTGATCGCCCCTTGCGCGATCTCCTGCGGCGCCGGCGCGATGTCCTCATTGCCGTTGCCGGCCTCGATCTTCGGCGCGCTGTCGCTGCTCGCGATATCCGGCGCCGCGCGATATTTTGCGTCCGCTTGCTTGACGGCCTCGCCGAGCGTCGGGGCCGCATTCGCGCCGCCTTGTGTCGCGATGATGAAGGCCGCAAAGAGAGAAAGGCGGGAAAGCAAGGAGACGATCGGACTCACGGGGAGACTCGCGGGATGGAACAATGAAACTCGCGCTTCTGGCGCGTGTTGGCTATTCTAGCCGGGAGACCGGGGACGTCCTACATTAACCTTTAGCGCCGGGGCGCGCGCCGCCTAGCAGCCGGGATCGGCCATGAATGAGATCAGCAAGAGGGTTGAACCGATCGCGCCCGCGGTCGTCATCACCGGTGCGACGCAAGGGCTCGGCAAGGCGCTGGCCGAGGAGTTCGCCCGCGCGAGCCACACGCTTCTCCTTGTTGCGCGCGACGAAGCGGCGCTCGCCGCGACCGCCAAGGCGCTCGCAAAGACGCATAATGTCGAGGTCAAGTTCGTCGCCGCCGATCTCTGCACGGTCGAGGGCTGCGATGCGGTGGAGAAGGCGCTGGCGCGAAGCGGCCTCTACGCCGACATTCTCGTCAACAACGCCGCGACCATGACGGCCGGCTTCTTCCAGGACCAGGACCCGGCGACGCTGCGGCAGATCGTCGATCTCAATGCGCGCGCCGTGGTCGATCTCGTGCGCCGCTTTCTCCCCGGCATGATCGCGCGGCGCTGCGGCGGGATTCTCAACGTGGCCTCGGTCGAAGGCTTCATGCCGGTGCCCTATCAGGCGACCTATGCCGCAAGCAAAGCCTTCGTGCTCTCGCTCAGCCGCGCGCTCGCCTATGAGACGATGGGGATGGGCGTGCGCGTCTCGGCGCTTGCGCCCGGCGCGGTCGCGACCGCGATACATGCCAAGGCCGGCGCCAAGTATTCGCGCTACGTGCAGCTCTTTCCGGTGAAGAGCGCCGAGGATGTCGCCCGCATCGGCTACCGCAAGTTCATGCGCGGGCGGAAGATCATCGTGATCGGCTGGTTCAATCGCATCAGCCTGTTCCTGCGCCGCTTCACCCCCGATTTTCTCATCGTGCCGCTGATGGGGTGGTTCTTCAGGGTGCGCGACGCCGACGGCAATCTGCAATTGCCGCGCGCGCTCGCCGAGCGCAGAAGCGCGAAGACCCGCGCCCGCAGCAAAGCCGCTTCCGGCGACGGCCCGAGCCTCGCCGCCTAGCCAATTTCCTTGGAGGATGGTGGAGCCGACCGGGATCGAACCGGTGACCTCAGCAGTGCGATTGCTGCGCTCTCCCAACTGAGCTACGGCCCCATCGGTCGGGGCATTTAGGGATCGGCCCAAAGCCCTGTCAAGCGAGCCGAGGCTTGCCGAGGCCGCCGCCTCTCCGCTACATGATCCTGGCCAAAACGACGGAGGTCATTGATGGTGCCCCTGATCGGATTTCTCGTTCTTGTCATCGACCTCTATATCTGGGTGGTCATCATCGGCGCCATCTTGAGCTGGCTCATCGCCTTCAACGTGCTCAACACCCACAACCGCTTCGTCTATCAGATCGCCGACATGCTCTACCGCGTGACCGAACCCGCCCTTCGCCCGATCAGGAGGGTGATACCCAATCTCGGCGGCATCGACATCTCGCCGGTCATTCTGATCTTGTTCCTGATTTTCATTCGCGATGTCGTGCTGGTCGGCTGGCTACTGCCCGCGGTCACGCCCGCCGCCGAGCTTTGAGCCCGGCGCACCGGCTGCAAGCCCAAGCGACCAAATCCGGCGTCCTGCTCAAAGTACGGCTGACGCCGAAATCGTCGCGCGACGCGATCGAGGGCCTCGCGGATTTCGGCGGCGAGACGGTGCTGAAGGCGCGGGTGCGCGCGCTGCCGGAGCAAGGCCGCGCCAATGCGGCGCTCACGAAGCTCATCGCCGCTTGGCTCAAGCTTCCGTCCTCGCGCGTTTCGGTGGCGCAAGGGACGAAGTCGCGCCTGAAGCAAGTCGCGATCGAGGGCGACGCAAGTGAACTTGTCCGCCTGATCGAATCCCGCCTCGGCGCGCTAGCGCGATAGAGCCGCCGCAATCTCGCCCACGATGGCATCGGCCGCTTTGCGCGGATCGGCGGCGCGAGTGATGGGCCGTCCGACGACAAGATAGTCGGCGCCGGCCATGATCGCTTGCCCGGGCGTCACCGCGCGGGCTTGGTCCTGCGCCTCGCTCCCCGAGGGCCGCACCCCCGGCGTCACGATGAGGAAATCGCGGCCCGCCGCGCGGCGGATCTCGGCCGCTTCTCGCCCCGAGGCGATCACGCCGTCGAGACCTACTGTCTTCGCGAGCGCGGCCCGATGCTGCACCACCTCCGGCAAAGGATGGTCGATGCCCTGCTCGATCAAATCCGCAGCCGCAAGATTGGTGAGCACGGTCACGCCGAGCAGCTTGAGAGCGCTGTCACCCCGCCCGCGGACTGCCGCTTCGAGAGTCTTGCTGTCGAGCGCATGCACGGTGAGGAAGGACGCGCCCGCGCGCGCGATCGCGTCGGTCGCCCGTTCCACCGTCGTCTCGATGTCGGAGAGCTTGGCGTCGATAAAGACCGGCCGCCCCTTTCGCGCAAGCTCCTCCGCCAGCGCAAATCCGCCTGCGAACAGAAGCTCGAGCCCGATCTTGTAGACGCCGGCGCTGTCGCCGAGCGTCTCGATCAGCGACCGCGCCTCTTCAACGCTCGGCACATCGAGCGCGACGATCAGCCGGTCCTTGGCCTCCATCACGACATGAACTTCCTTGCGGCGATGGCGAGCGCCTCGACCACGTTCTTGCACAGGGTCTGCTGCGCCTTGTCCTTGAGGCTGCCGTCCTCCTCGAACGCATCCATCGCGCGCGGCACCGCGATCTGCTGCGGAATGACCGTGGCGCCGAGCCCGATTTCGAGGATCTGGCGGAGATGCAGCAGGCTGCGCATGGCGCCGTAATAGCCGGGCGAGGCGCCCGAGATGGCGAACACGCGCGAGCGGAACACTTCGATCCCGCTCTCGCCCTCGCCCTTGATGCGGCTCACCCAATCGAGCGTGTTCTTGAGCAGCGGCGCGACCGAGGAATTGTACTCGGGGCTCGCGATGAAGACGCCCTGATATTCTTCAAGCAGCGCCTTGAAAGCGCGCGCCCGCTCCGGCACGCCCTCTTTCGCTTCGAGGTCGCCGTTATAGAACGTCATCGGATAGTCCTTGAGCTCCACTAGCACCGCCTCGAGCCCGTTGGCGGAGGCGATGTGGTGGGCGAGCGCGGCGAGTTTCCGGTTGAACGAGCCTTCGCGCGTGCTGCCGGCGAAGAAGAGGAGTCGCATCGAAGGCTTCCTAGCGGGTGTGGCTCCGCCCGGCACTCTACGTGAAGGATGGAGCTTGAGGGTAGCCTACTACTCGCGGATGCCCTCGAAGAAATCCTTAACGCGGGCGAAGAACCCGGTCGATGCCGGGCTCGTGCTTGCGCTCGATGCCTCCTCGAACGACTTCAGGAGGTCGCGCTGCTTGCGCGACAGGTTCTTCGGCGTCTCGACCTCGACCTGGATATAGAGATCGCCCTGCTGCCGCGAGCGCAGCACCGGCATGCCCTTATCCTTGAGGCGGAACTGCTTGCCGCCTTCGGTTCCTTCCGGGATTTTCACCCGCGTCCTGCCGCCGTCGATGGTCGGCACTTCGATCTGGCCGCCGAGCGCTGCCGTCGTCATGGCGATCGGCACGCGGCAGAAGAGGTCGGCGCCGTCGCGCTGGAAGAATTCGTGCGGCTTGATCGAGAGGAAGATGTAGAGGTCGCCGGGCGGGCCGCCGCGCAGCCCGGCTTCGCCTTCGCCCGCGAGCCTGATGCGCGTCCCGTCCTCCACGCCCGCGGGGATGGTGACCGAGAGGGTCCGTTCGCGGGTGACACGGCCCGTGCCGGTGCACGAGGGGCAGGGCGTCTCGATGGTCTGGCCGCGGCCCCCGCATGTGGGGCAGGTGCGCTCGATGGTGAAGAAGCCTTGGCTCGCGCGCACTTTGCCGACACCACCGCAAGCGCGGCAAGTAGTGGGCGAAGTGCCGGCCTTGGCGCCGCCGCCCGAACAGCTCTCGCAGGTGACGCTGGTCGGCACGCGGATTTGCGCGGTCTTGCCCTGATAGGCTTCGCCGAGCGTGATCTCCATGTTGTAGCGGAGATCGGAGCCGCGCTCGCGGCCCGAACGCTGGCGCGGGCGCCGCTGGCCCATGAACTCGCCGAACAGATCGTCGAACATCGCCGACATCGATGCCGAGAAATCGGCGCCGAAGCCGTGCGCGCCACCGCCGCCGAGGCCCGGCTCGAAGGCGGCATGACCGAAACGGTCGTAAGCGGCGCGGCGCTGCGGGTCTTTCAGCGCCTCGTAGGCTTCGTTGACTTCCTTGAAGCGTCTTTCGGCGTGGGGGTCGCCGTTGCAGCGATCGGGATGGCATTCTTTGGCGAGACGGCGAAAGGCGGCCTTGATCTCGCTGTCGCGAGAGCCGCGTGTCACGCCAAGAACGTCATAGTAGCACCGTTTAGCCATCGCCCCTCCGGCCTCGGCGCCCGTCCCGCCGCCGCGCCTAAGCCTCTTCTGTTGGGCCGCGGGGCCGGGCCGAACCGGCCCCGCGCCCGTGCCGTATCATTGCGTCAGGCCGACTTCTTGCTGTCGTCGTCCTTGACCTCTTCGAAATCGACATCGACCACCTTGTCGTCGGGACCGGCGCCAGCGGAGTCCGACGGTCCGCCCGCGGCCTGAGCGCCCTGACTCGCCTGATACATGGCCTCGCCAAGCTTCATCGAGGCCTGCGCCAGCGCGTCGACCTTCTGCTTGATCGCGTCCTTGTCCTCGCCCTGGATCGCCGTCTTGAGATCGGCCGCCGCGGCCTCGACCGCGGCCTTGTCTCCGGCCGCGACCTTGTCGCCGAAATCCTTCAACATCCGTTCGGTCGAATGGATGAGCGCCTCGCCCTGATTGCGCGCCTCGACCAGATCGCGGCGCTTCTTGTCCTCCTCGGCGTGGCTCTCGGCTTCCTTCACCATGCGATTGATATCGGCATCGGTGAGGCCGCCCGAGGCCTGGATGCGGATCGACTGCTCCTTGCCGGTTGCCTTGTCGCTCGCCGAGACGTTGACGATGCCGTTCGCGTCGATGTCGAAAGTCACTTCGATCTGCGGCACGCCGCGCGGGGCCGGCGGGATGCCGACAAGGTCGAACTGCCCGAGCAGCTTGTTGTCGGCCGCCATCTCGCGTTCGCCCTGGAACACGCGGATGGTGACCGCGTTCTGATTGTCCTCGGCGGTGGAGAAGACCTGGCTCTTCTTGGTCGGGATCGTCGTGTTGCGATCGATGAGCCGGGTGAACACCCCGCCCAAGGTCTCGATGCCGAGCGAGAGCGGCGTGACGTCGAGCAGGAGCACGTCCTTGACGTCGCCTTGCAGCACGCCGGCCTGAATGGCGGCGCCGATGGCCACCACCTCGTCCGGGTTCACGCCCTTATGCGGCTCGCGGCCGAAGAACGTCTTGACCGTCTCGACCACCTTCGGCATGCGGGTCATGCCGCCGACGAGTACCACTTCTTCGACCTCGGCGGGCTTGAGCCCGGCATCCTTGAGAGCGTTCTGGCACGGGCCGATTGTCTTCTGGATGAGGTCGTCCACCAAGCTCTCGAGCTTTGCCCGCGTGAGCTTCATGGTGAGATGCTTCGGGCCGGACTTGTCGGCGGTGATGAAGGGCAGGTTGATCTCGGTCTGCGTGGTCGAGGACAGCTCGATCTTCGCCTTCTCCGCCGCCTCTTTCAGGCGCTGGAGCGCGAGCTTGTCGCCGCGGAGATCGATGCCCAACTCCTTCTTGAATTCGTTGGCGAGATAATCGACCACGCGCATATCGAAATCCTCGCCGCCGAGGAAGGTGTCGCCGTTGGTGGACTTCACCTCGAACACGCCGTCGCCGATTTCGAGAATTGAAATGTCGAACGTGCCGCCGCCGAGATCGTAAACGGCGATGGTCTTGCCCTCTTTCTTCTCGAGACCGTAAGCGAGCGCGGCCGCGGTCGGCTCGTTGATGATGCGCAAGACTTCGAGCCCGGCGATCTTGCCGGCGTCCTTGGTCGCCTGGCGCTGGGCGTCGTTGAAATAGGCGGGAACGGTGATGACCGCCTGTTCGACCTTCTGGCCGAGATAGGTTTCGGCGGTCTCCTTCATCTTCTGGAGGATGAAGGCGGAGATTTGCGAGGGCGAATATTGCTTGCCGTGCAACTCGACCCAGGCGTCGCCGTTGCCGGCTTTGACGATCTTATAGGGGACGAGCTTCTTGTCCTTCTCGACCATCGGGTCGTCCCAGCGGCGGCCGATCAGGCGCTTGATGGCGAAGCAGGTGTTTTCGGGATTGGTGACGGCCTGGCGCTTGGCCGGAAGTCCTACGATGATTTCGCCGTCATCGGTGAAGGCCACCATCGACGGTGTGGTGCGCATGCCCTCGGCGTTCTCGATGACCTTTGGATTTTTCCCCTCCATCACGGCGACGCAGGAGTTGGTCGTGCCGAGATCGATACCGATCACTTTCGCCATTACGAACCTCTCTTTCTGGCAGACCGCGCGGGCCCAAGAACGGCACCCGCCATTTCAGCGCGAAGCATGGCGTCGGTCCCCAACAAACGGCGTGGCCGTCGACTCAAGCGGCGGCGTCCCGCGGTATATAGGTGGCAACCCTATGGCCCGCAAGGAGAAGCGAGCGATGGGAGCGCGCATCACGCCACCCGCTTCCAAGCGCCGATGAGGATCGGGGTGAGGCAGTAGTAGCGCCCGTCGGCCGCGGCCTCGGTCATGTCCCGCTTGAACGCCTCGGCCCTGACCGGGTCGGCGATGCCAAGCTCGGCGGCGGCAGCGAACAGCCCTTGGTAAACGCCGATCAGCATCGGCCCGAGCGCCTTGAGCGGCAGGTATTTCGCTTCGGCCGAGGTGCCGTCGGGGAGGCCGAGGCCCGCGACTTCGAACTGCGCCGGGAGTTGCCGCCCGGCGCGCAAATTGCGGCCATGGCCCCGAAACACGCCCTCGAACAGGCGATTGAACTCGGTCATGGCGGGACAGAGCGGCTCGACCGCGATCGCGCCGAAGTCGAACTCCTGCGCCGCCACGACGCCGCCGGGCTTGGTCCAATAGAGCATGCGTTCGAGCGCCGCGACCGGCTCTGGCATGTGCATGAGGAAAAGCCGGCAATACGTGAGGTCGAAGGGCGCGCCAGGCACCGCCCCGACCGTCAGCGCGTCGGCCGCGATCATTTCGAAATTGGCGCCCCCTTGCGCGCGGAGATCGGCAAGCGCCTGGGCGCCGAGCGCGCCGTCGATCTCGATGCCGGTGACGCGGCCCATTTGTCCCACGCGGTCGGCCATCAGCCGCATCACCGCGCCCGGGCCTGCGCCGATATCGAGGCAACTCATGCCGGGCTGAAGGCCGACGCGATCGAGCAGCGACTGGGTCGCGCTTTGCCACAGCAGCGCCTGGTCGCGCAAACGATGGTACTCGGCGTCGTCCCTGGCGTGCACGTAACCGTTGGGGTTCCGTCTTTGCGCCTCCGCCGCCACCGGGCTCGTCTCCTCTTTTTCTATGTCTTCGCTATATGAGACCCTAGGACAGGCTTGGGATCAGACAAAGGCAGCAATGGACTTTTTTCCGCAAGCGCTAGCCCGGGAGGGTCAAATCGCCCTTCTCGCCGCGATTAGCGAAGTCATTGCCGAGGCGCCGCTTTTCACGCCGACCATGCCGCGCTCGGGCAAGCCGATGTCGGTGCGCATGACGAATTGTGGGCCGCTGGGCTGGGTGACCGACAAGGAGCGCGGCTATCGCTACCAGGCCGGCCATCCCAAGACCGGGAAAGCGTGGCCGCCGATCCCGGCCGCACTGCTCGAACTTTGGCGCGAGCTCGCGCGCTATCCGGCGCCGCCCGAAGCCTGCCTCGTCAATTACTACGCGGAGAGCGCCAAGATGGGGCTGCACCAGGACAAGGACGAGGAGGATTTCGCCGCTCCGGTTCTTTCCGTGTCACTCGGCGATACCGGGATCTTTCGCTTAGGGGGACGATCGCGCAAAGACCCGACGCGAGCCTTCGAATTGAGATCGGGCGATGTGGTCATGCTCGGCGGCGAAGACCGGCTCGCTTTTCACGGCATCGACCGCATCCTTACCGGCACGTCCGATCTCATTCCCGAAGGCGGGCGCTTCAATCTCACGCTGCGGCGCGTGACGAAGCCGAAATGAGGGCGAGGCGTCAGTCGCCTCCCCAGTCGCCTTCCGGAAAATCGTCATTGGCGGCTTTGGGCGTAGGCGCGGGCCCCTTCCCCGCTTGCGGCTTCTCTTGCTTTGCCCCGCCTTTGGCCACGGCGACGAGCGCGGGCCGGAGGCAGCGGTCGCCGATCGCGTAGCCCGCCTGCATGACATCGACCACGGTGCCTTCGGGCACGCCCGAATCCTGCACCTCGTACATGGCTTGGTGGAAGTTCGGATCGAAGCGCGCGCCCTTCGGATCGAGGCGGGTGACGCCGTGACGCTCGAGCACGTTCAAGAGCTCGCGCTCGGTGAGCTCGACCCCTTCGAGAAAACTCTTGAGCGCGGGGTCTTGCGCCGCGGCCTCCTGCGGCACGTGCTCGATGGTTCGCTTGAGGTTGTCGCCGACCGTGAGCACGTCGCGCGCGAAGTTCGAGATGGCGTAGCGGGCGGTGTCGGTCTTCTCACGCTCGGTGCGGCGCCGCAGGTTCTCCATGTCGGCCATGGTGCGGAGCAGCCGGTCGCGCATCTCGGCATTCTCGCTAAGGAGCGCGTCGAGGTCGGCCCCGAGCTGAAGGCTCGGATCGGGACCTTGGGTGGCGGGCGCGGCGCTTCCGGGATCGGCGGGTTTCGCCTGATCCTGATCAGTCTCGCGCGGATCGGTCTTGTCGTTGGGCATGGCAAGCCGGGTCGATGCGAATATCACATACGAATGAACGGGATATCAACCGTCAGGCGGGAAAAATCAAGGGACAAGGCGCCCCACAAGCTTCGCCGTATAGTCCACCATCGGGATGATGCGGGCGTAGTTGAGCCGCGTCGGGCCGATCACGCCGAGAACACCGACGATCTTTTGCTCGGTATCTTCGAACGGCGAGACGATCAGCGCCGAGCCGGAAAGCGAGAACAGCTTGTTCTCCGAGCCGATGAAGATGCGGACCCCGTCGGCGCCCTCGGCCAGTCCGAGCAGCTGGATCAGATCGGTCTTGGTGTCGAGGTCCTCGAACAGGAGACGCACGCGCTCCAGATCCTCCATCACCCGCACATCCTCCAACAGGTGCGAGCGTCCGCAGACGATGAGGCTCTTGCGCTCATCGCCGTCTCCCGACCAGGTGGCGAGTCCTGCGGTGACGATGCTCGTCGTGAGCGCGTCGAGTTGCGCGCGCCGCTCTTCGATCTCCCGCTCGATGCGGGCGCGGGCCTCGGCCAGGGTCAGCCCGCCGATGCGCGCGTTGAGGTAGTTCGTGGCTTCCCTGAGCGATGAGAGCGGCAGGCCGTCGGGGAGCGCGACGATGCGGTTCTCGACGTCGCCCTCCTCGCCCACGAGCACGGCGAGCGCGCGTCCCTCGCCGAGACTAACGAACTCGACCTGCTTCAACCGCTTGCTCTGCTTGTCAACCAGCACCACGCCGGCGCAACGCGACAGCCCCGACAGCATCTCGCCCGCCTCGCCGAGCAGTTCCTCGACCGCGCGCCTCCGCCCGCTTCCGGCGATGCGGCTTTCGATCTGATTCCGCTCCTCGAGGCTGATGTCGCCGACTTCGAGCAGCCCGTCGACGAAGAGACGCAAGCCGGTTTGCGTCGGCAGCCGCCCGGCGCTCGTATGCGGCGCATAGATGAGACCGAGACTTTCCAGGTCCGACATGACGTTGCGAACCGAGGCGGGGGACAGCGTCATGGGGAGCGCGCGGCTCAGATTGCGCGAACCGACCGGTTCGCCGGTCGTAAGGTAGGTCTCGACGATCCGCTTGAAGATTTCGCGCGAACGCTCGTTGAGCCGGCGGAGCGAGGCGGCGGCCTCGGCGGCCGCCTTAGCTTCGGCAGGGTCGGTATGGCGCATCCCGGGAATCTAGGGAGCGCGCGCGAGGGCGTCAAACCGGAACCCTTGGGCGGGTTTCGTTGGGTTAAGAGCCCCGCGAGCCGCCTAACGACAGGCTAGTTGAGCGGCATGAGATCGGAGGCTAGAGGGGCCGCGAGCTTGCCGGCGGTGCCGAAATATTCGGCGTAAGGCGAGCGGATCGCTTCGACAGGAAGAATAATGAGCACGTCGACCGTGCCAAATTGACGGTCGATCACCGCCCCGTCGCCGATATAGCAGCCGGCGCGGAGGTAGCCCTTGATCAGCGGCGGCAACGCCTTGAGCGCGCTCCGGGCCGAGATCGCCTCTGCGGGCATCAAGTTCATGTCCACGCGCAAATGCTCATGAGCCCTGACGCGCCACTCCTCGGGCGCGAGCGCCGTGTGATAGAGGAAGCTCAAGGCTTCGGCATGCGAGCTCGGATCGGTGCCCGCGAAGCTCGCGCAGCCGATCATGACATCGATGCCGTGCTCGCGCACATAGGCGCAGATGCCCTGCCAGAGAAGCTCGATGGTGCGGCGGTTGCGGTAGGGCTTGAGCACGCAGGAGCGTCCGAGCTCCATGAAACTCACATCGGGCGACTTGGCCGCGATCAGCGGCGCGAGGTCGTATTCGCCCTGGGTGTAGAAGCCGTCGGAGAGGTCCGCCACGTCCTGGCGCAGCACGCGGTAGGTGCCGACGACCTTGGAGCGGCGCCAGCGCCCTTTCCCTTCCTCGCCGCGATCGATCGCGAGAAGATGGTCGACGATCGCATCGTAGGCGTCCTCGTCGCGCCGCGAGAGGATGGCGAGCGCGTTCGGCGTGGCCGACATCTCTTCATAGAACACTTTGTAGCGCAGCCGCTGCGCGCGTCTGATTTCGCTCTTCTTGCGCGCGAGCCGGACTTCGAGCGAGCCGATCCGGCAATAGACCTTGGCTGGCTGGAAGCGCCGGCCGAAATTGCCAACGGCAAAGCGGCGCCGCGCCAGCGGCCGCGTCGGCCTGAACGGCAATCCCGGGAACATCACGCCGCGCAATCCGCGCGCAACGGCGCCTCGACCTGACTTCGTCGGCATCAGTAGCTCAACGGCCTCCTGCTGAGCGTAGCATTCCGAGCGTTGCCGCGGGCGACTGATAACTCCCTCCCCGGCGAAGCGCCCTGATTCGGCCACAACAAGAGCCAGTTAGCAAACCAATTCGAATTCCACATGACAGTCATCCCGGCCGATCGCCGCGCGTCACTTTTTCTTTTATTTGTGCGGCCTCCGGGATCGCGTCAAGCGCTGCTATCACCCCAGTCCAGCGCTCGACCAGCAAATGGGTGCGCAGAGATGCGGGATCGCCCGCGCTCAGGAGCCGATCGCGCCAGCGCCACCAGAGGAAGCTCTCCGGCGAAGCGACCAGGCTCAGCGCATTGAGCACGGTGCCCGGATAAGCTGAGACTTTGCGAAGCGCCTCTGAAGTCGGGACGATTCGGATGAGCTTAGTTATAGCTCCGGAGTCTCCTGAAAAACTCAGCGGCGCTTCAAGCAAAATGAGGGCACGCACGCGCTCAGGATGTAGCGAAGCGAAAATCGTCGCGAAAGTGCCGCCGAGAGAATGGCCGATCACAACAGCGGGCTCGCCTATAGCCTTAGCGCATTCAAGGATAAGCTCGTTTGCATAGACCGCTAGGCCGTCATCAGGACCGTCCGGCGGCATTTCCCCCCACTCCATAATATAGACGCGCAATCGTGCGTTGAGGCAGGCCAGCACCGAACTGGCTTCGGGAGTCAGGTCCCAGATGTAGGGTTTTTTGATCGGCGCCGGGATTATCAGCAGGGATGGACCATTTCCCTCCTTCCCATAATCGCGGAGCTTCACACCCGACTGCTCCAGCACGAGTTGCGACGGCGTTTCAGTTCTCGCGAGCCACAGGTCGAGCACGCGACCGTGCCAACGCCGCATCTCATCGGCTGCGACGAAGCTCATGCATTCGCTCGTTAGCGGAGCTGACAGCAAAGCTAAGCCAATAATGACGCTAATTGTGGCCGAACGTCCCAAATAGGTCAGCGTTCCCCAACCTGAGCCAATGTCTCAGAGCGTTTCAGGGCGGGAGCTGTTCTGCTCTTACTGCGGGAAGCACTTCCCTCCAACCGCCAGAAAGGAAGCGTGAGACCGTCCTTGGCCTTCTTACGTGGTGCCTTGGTCAGGGTGAGCTGATATCTTCGACCCACAGCGATAGGTATCCTGACTGACTGCCCCCGTGTGGTCGTCGCTTAGCTGTGACTGAGCGAAACGCGTTCAGCTAGCGCTTTCCTTAGCTTGCCATTGACCCGCAACTCGGGGAAGTCATCACAGAGAACCCAAGAGGAGTTATTTCATGGCCAAGATCAGTGGTGTATGTGTCGGTGAATTGGGCTGTCACCCGTAGAGGCGGTCAGGAAGCGACTTCACAGCCGCCACAGCCGGCACCTACGCAGCAGCAGCAGACGCCCCCACAGCCGCAGCAGCCCTAATAGTGTGGCGGCTGCCGATGTCGACTTGGCCCTCGAGCTGGGGGCGTGCCACGCGATGAAAGGACGACCCCCGGCGCCAACCCGGTGCCGCTAGCCGTTCCGGTGACCACCGCATGCATTGCTTGAACTCCGTTTCGCGGGGTGTCGTCTACTTTCTTCGGGATTCGGCTTCGGCGACGTGCTTCTTCACGGAGATGAAGCTGTCAGGCACAACCGAAATTGAATCGATGCCGCACTCGACCAGGAATTCGGCAAACTCCGGACGATTGCTTGGCGCCTCGCCACATAACCCCACCTTCGCACCCGCCTTGTGGGCTGCCTGAATAACGCTGCGGATCATCCATTTGACCGCCTCGTTCTGCTCGTCGAAGACGGTCGCAAGCAGCTCGAAGTCGCGGTCAACTCCAAGCGTCAGCTGGGTCAAGTCGTTGGAGCCGATGGAGAAGCCGTCGAAGCGTTGGGCGAAATCGGCAGCCAGAATGACGTTCGACGGGATTTCGCACATCACATAGACCTCAAGGCCGTTTTGACCACGCGCAAGACCATTCTCCGCCATGACCTCGAGGACGCGACCGGCCTCGTCAGGAGTGCGACAGAAGGAAATCATCACCACAACATTGGTGAAGCCCATTTCCTCCCTCAAACGCCGGATTGCGCGACATTCCAGGGCAAACCCATCCCGATACTCTGGCGAGTAGTAGCGCGAGGCTCCCCGGAAGCCGAGCATCGGATTCTCCTCCTTCGGCTCAAACTCCGCGCCGCCAATCAGATTGGCATACTCATTGGTCTTGAAATCGCTCATTCTGATGATCACTGGCTTCGGATAGAGCGTAGCGGCAATGCGCGCGAGCCCTAGCGAGAGCCGATCGACGAAATAATCAGCTTTGTACTCATAGTCGCGCGTGAGCTCGGCAATCGCAGTCGCGGCTTTCTCATCTGTCAGTGCATCAAAATTGACGAGTGCCATGGGATGCACTTTGACCTGATTGACAATTACAAATTCCATCCGGGCAAGACCCACCCCATCCGCCGGCAGCCGCCACCAGCGAAACGCGGCTGCAGGATTGCCAGATTGAGCATGATCTTTGTGCGCGTGTTTGGCACCGCCGTCACGTCCATCTCTTCGGTGACAACCTCGGCGATGCCCTCGTAGACGAATCCCTTGTCTCCTTCGGCGCACGACACGGTCACGTATTGCTCCTGTTGCAGTACATCGGTGGCATCGCCTGTGCCAACGATGGCCGGAACCCCAAGCTCTCGGCTGACGATGGCGGCATGAGACGTGCGCCCGCCGCGATCAGTGACGATGGCGGTCGCGCGTCTCATAATCGGCACCCAGTCGGGATTAGTGGTGGTCGTCACCAGCACGCCGCCTGGCGTGAAGCGGTCGATATTTTTGGAATCGCGTATGATGCAGACAGGTCCTGCAACGACAGCCTCGCCAATGCTGAGTCCAGAAAGGAGCTTGCGCCCCTTCCGCGTTATCTTGTATGTCCGCTGAATACCGGCCTCCCGGCGTGACTGCACCGTCTCAGGACGCCCCTGGACAACGAATAGTTCGCCGCTTCTCCCGTCCTTCGCCCACTCAATGTCCATCGGGCAACCATAGTGACGCTCGATAGTGCAGGCTGAGCGGGCAAGCTGCAAAATTTCCGCGTCGGCCAGAACGTAGGCGGACCGCTCAACAAGCGAAGTTGGAATGTTGCGCGTCGACCGCTCGCCTTCCTCCGCGTAGATCATTTTGAGCGCCTTGCCACCGCACCGCTTGTGAACAATTGGCTTTAGCGCGGCATCAGCAAGGAGCGGCTTGAAGACCTGGTATTCGTCAGGGTCGATGGTCCCTTGCACGACATTCTCGCCAAGACCCCACGCGGCATTGATCAACACGACGCGATCGAAACCAGTTTCTGTATCGATGGAGAACACGACACCTGCTCCTGCAAGGTCGGAGCGCACCATCTGCTGCACACCGATCGAAAGGGCGACTTTCAGGTGATCGAAACCCTTGGCTTCTCGATAGCTGATGGCACGGTCGGTGAAGAGTGAAGCAAAGCAACGGCGGCATGCGTCAAGCAGCGTCTCGCCGCGAACATTGAGGAAGGTCTCCTGCTGACCGGCAAAGCTCGCATCCGGGAGATCCTCCGCCGTTGCGCTTGAGCGCACCGCCACATCGGCTTCATCCAAACCTGAGCGCTGCGACAGATCCCGGTAGGCTTGACAAATGGCTGTCGACAAATCCTCCGGCCACTCTGCCTTCAGCACTGCAGCGCGGAGCGCCGAGCCGACTTCTGCGACGGAGGCTTTTCCGTCAAGCTCAGCGAGCCTCGACGCAATCACCGCTTCAAGATTGTTCGCGGAAAGGAAGTGCCGGTAACCGTCAGCAGTAATGGCAAAGCCGGGTGGTACTTTGATGTCGTAACGCCCGAGATTCCGCACCATCTCGCCAAGGGAGGCATTCTTGCCGCCCACCGAGGCCACGTCGTCGGCGCCGATGTCTTCGAACCAGCGAATGTAGCAGCGAGCCATTTTTGCCTCGGCGGTCGCGCATGAGGAATGCCCCAATACACCCGTCAGGCGCATTTCTCACTAGATAGGTAGTGGCACGCTGAGCCCCGCAGAAGATCGAACTCAGAACATCACGAGGTCGACCCATGGCTGACCATGGCCTACGGCGGCGGCGGCAGCTGCCGTCCGAGCAATTGACGACGTGGTCGGGAAGGTGTCGAGCGGAATGCGGCTCGACTTCCATACCCGCATGCTCCTCATTTGGTTCGATCAAACGGGCATAAACGTCAATTATTAAAAGCGTCAATCATCAAGAACGGATGCCGGCTTGATCGTGATCAAGCTCCGGGGCGCCCAGGCGAGAAGGAACACGCTGGTGCCATGTCCGCTTTGGGTCAAAAGCAGACATCAAAGCGACGATAGCCGATGTCCGCTAAGTGCCATTAGCGGACCTCTCATCAAGACGATGCCCGCTTTTTTACAAAGCCTTCGATGGCGGTGATGATCGTCGTGGCGCTGGGTCGGTCAAGGTTTCCATTGGATAGACTGATCGTGGCATAGCACCACGCCTCGGCAAGAGCGGGTCCAGCCCATTGCGGGTCCATCGTGGAGCTAGTGCCTTGCCCGATTGCCTTGGCCTGTTCTTGCATCGCACCCGCTGCTAACGCCGCTAACAAATCGTCAGTCTTGGCGGCGCTGGCTAGTCTGAGGTAGGTGCCAACGCGCTTCGCTATGTCGGCCTGCACCTCAGGCGGCAGCTGTTCAACTTTCTCCAAGTGAGAGAGCACCATCTTCTCGTATGAGTGTGAACTGCTAGACATTGCGTTCCACGCCGAGCCAGTGGGCGTTCATTTGGCCCAAGCCGCGCGATGACTCATCTGCCCCATGCCAGCATAGGCGAGCTGACAACGAAAGGCGGTAACCCTTTCGCAAAGGAGTTTAGCGAAAATAATAACACTATGCGATTGATCCTTAATCCCGTCACTCTGGCATCCGTTGTCGGCCTTATATTCGGCTTCCTTTCTGTTATGGCTCTGCTCCCAGGGCACCCGCGCGACAGTATCGAAATTCGGATGACTGAGTACGGCGACCATTGGCCGTTCGCTATCCAGCAGGGCCGGCTTCGCTGTGAGGGCGCTGGTGCCGTTATTCTGACAGTGCAAGGGAAGGATTATGCGGTCAACGGCATGGCTAGTACACGCTATGCGTCCATGCAGCCAGTTTGGAAAAGCGATCCCGGCGACGTCGGCCGTATCATCTCGCGTGGATTGACACTCTGTAAGTGGTAGGTTTGTGGCGCAGAGTCGACATGTTCAGCGTCGAAATCAATATCCGCTAAGTGCCACGAGCAGACATCCTGGGAGATTGGGCGAGACGGCTACCGCAGGGCGTGCCACCTGGCGGTTGTTGACTGGTCTCAAGGCAGCTTAATGCAAATCGCTTCCCCCTCACTGGGTCTGTTGCACGGCGGGCGGCTTCCACGTGCCATTGTAGATCGAGGGCGAGTCTTCCTTCGGCCAGTAAAGTCGCATCACAATGTAGGCTGGGCCATCAGGCGCTGGCAGCCAGTTCGGCTCCTTGTCTGCCCCGGGCGAATTCTTCTGAATGTAGAGCGTGATCGAGCCGTCACCGTTCTTCTTGAGGTCCGGGAGCATCGGCGCGTTGATCAGATACCGGTTGATCGGGTTTTCGATCAGTAACTGCGTTTTGCCATCATACATCGTCACGGACCAGAACGCGTTGACCGGCGGCAGTCCGCCATCCCGGAAGGTCAGCGTGTAACGGTTCGTGCTGGCGGGGCCGATGGCGTTTAGCGCCCCGCGCACCCGCTCGCGGCTCTCCGCCACGGCCTTGTCGGGAAGGCGGACAATGGCGAAGGCGGGCAGCCCCGGTCCGATCTGGACTTGCACGTCAACGGCGCGCGCCTCGATGCCCTCGAAAGCGACGGTTGTGACACGCGAACATGGCTCGAAGACCCCCGTTCCCGGCTTGAGGCCACTCTAGCTGAAAGCCCGGCTCATCGCAAGAACAATTAGCGAACATTTGGCAGTCTGGCCCAATCAAACGAAGATGTGGAGCCTTCGGCGGCAGCGGTGGAACCCGTCGGGGTTCGCGGTCATGTTCTCGGTCAAAGGCGCGGATACCATTAGACTGACCCTCAGAACAGCAGCGAGGCCCCAACGCATGTTCAAGGACATGGTCAAGGACTTGGCGATACGCCTCTTCCTCATGCACCTCGCGGCCTTCATCGCCGGCGTCCTTATCTGTGCTGCGATCAATCTCTGGCTCTCCCCCGGGACGCTCTGGTTCCCCTGGGTGGCGCTCGGCTGGGGCGCCGCGCTCGCCACCCATGCCTTCGCGCTTTTCCTGCGCAAGACGCGGCGGAGAGAGCGCATCTTCATCGACAGGAAGGCGCGGAGCTTCGCCGTTCATCTCTTCGCCTATGTGGCAACGGTGCTGATCCTTCTCTACGTCAATCTCACGGTTACGCCGGAAGTGTGGTGGTTCTTTTGGGTGGCGCTCGGGTGGGGCATCGGCGTCGCCTTCCACGGCTGGTGCACGTTCTTCAAGAAGCGCCCGCGATTGCCTTCTCATGCACCCGCCGCGCCGGCGAAAGTGGCGAAGCGCCCGGCGAAGAAGCGAAGACCGCGGCAGCGTCCGTGAGGCGCGCTTAGGCCCTCTTGCGCCGCTCGGCTTTCACCTTGCGCTCGACCACGTCCCAGATCATGGCGGCGATGTCAGGTCCGCCGAATTGCGCCACCTGCCTGATGCCCGTCGGCGAGGTGACGTTGATCTCGGTGAGATAGTCGCCGATCACGTCGATCCCGGCGAAAATCAGCCCACGCCGTTTCAGTTCGGGGCCGAGCCGCGCGCAGATCTCCTTGTCGCGCTTGGTCAGGATCGCAGGCTCGGCCGTTCCGCCGACATGGAGATTCGAGCGCGTCTCGTCCGGCGCGGGCACGCGATTGATCGCGCCCGCGATCTCGCCGTCCACTAGAATGATGCGCTTGTCCCCTTTTCGCACCTCGGGCAGATAGCGCTGCACCATGATCGGCTCGCGGAAGGTGAGGCCGAGCAGCTCGATCAGAGAGTTGAGATTAGTGTCGCCCTTTGAAATGCGGAAGATGGCCGCGCCGCCATTGCCGTAAAGCGGCTTCACCACGATGTCCTTGTGCTTGGCGTGAAACGCTTTGATGTCGTCGAGCGAGCGGGTCACGAGCGTCGGCGGCATCAGGTCGAGGAAGTCGAGCACGAAGATCTTTTCCGGCGCGTTGCGCACCGCGGCCGGATCGTTGACCACGAGCGTCTTGGGCTGGAGGCGTTCGAGCAGATGCGTCGTGGTGATATAGGCCATGTCGAAAGGCGGGTCCTGGCGGAGATGGACCACGTCGAACTCGGCGAGATCGACGCTGCGCGGATGGGCGAGGCGGTAGTGATTGCCGGGCTTGTCCTCGACGGTGAGGCTGTGGCCTTCGGCGATGAGCTTGCCGCCGCGGAGCGAAAGATTGTTCGGCGTGTAGTAGAACACGTCGTGGCCGCGCCACTGCGCTTCGAGCAGGAGCGCGAAGGTCGAATCGCCCCTGATATCGATGCGCTCGATCGGGTCCATCTGGAAGGCGACTTTGAGGGCCATGGGTCTTCCTTGTAGCGCTCCCTTATAGTCAGAGTTTCCTTAAAAGGGGAATGAACGGCGCTAGACCGGAAAGGCGTTGGCGATGAGGCGCGGGAAGCGCCAGGGCGCCGCCAGAACCACGTCGAAGGCGATGTCGTGGCCGGCGAAGGCGGGGTGGCTCGCGAGCCAATATTGGGCGGCCCGCACGATCCGCCGCCGCTGCTTCGCCGTCACCGTCCAGGCGGCGTCGTCGGCCGTCTTCCGCCGCTTCACCTCGACGAAGGCGAGCCGCTTGCCTTTCAGCGCGACGAGGTCGATCTCACCAACCGGAGTTGCATAGCGCCGCGCCACGATGCGGTGGCCCTTGAGCCGGAGGAGAAGCGCAACCAGCGTCTCCGCGCCGCGGCCGCGTCGATAGGCCCTGACCCGTTCGGCCCGCTTCCTCATTTGCGCTTGAGGTTGAGCCCAAGCTCATAGACCCGGGCGCGGCCGACTTGCAGCACTTCGGCCACCGAGCGCACCGCGTCGCGGAAGCTCTCGACGTTCAGCGCCTTTTCGAGTTGTTCGATGATCGCCGCGTCGCTCGCCTCGCTCGCCGCTTCCTCCGGCGGCCCGACCACGATCGCGAACTCGCCCTTGAGCGCATCGCCGGACAGTGCCTCGACAAGCGCGCTCAGTTCGCCGCGGGTCACGTTCTCATGCAGCTTGGTCAGCTCCTTGGCGATCGCTCCTTCGCGCGCCCCGAGCACATCCGCCATGTCGGCAAGACTCTTGGCGAGGCGCGGGCCCGTCTCGAAGAAGATGAGCGTCGCCGGCACGTTTCTCAGTTCCTCGAGCCGCGCCCGGCGCGGCCCCGTTTTCGCCGGCAGGAAGCCCGCGAAGAGAAAAGTGTCGGTCGGAAGGCCCGCGCTTGTGAGCGCTGCGAGCGCAGCCGAAGGCCCGGGGATGCTGACGACGGCGATCCCCGCATCGAGCGCTTCGCGCGCGAGCTTGTAGCCGGGGTCCGAGACAAGCGGCGTTCCCGCGTCCGAAATGAGCGCGACCGACTGTCCGGCGCGAAGCCGCGCGATCAGGCGAGGGCGCTCGCGCTCGGCATTGTGCTCGTGATAAGCGGCTGAGCGCGGCGCCGATGCCGAAATGCGTGACAGCAGCTTCTTCGAGTGGCGCGTGTTTTCCGCGGCGATGAGATCGGCGCGGGCGAGCACGGAAAGCGCGCGGAGCGAAATGTCGGCGAGATTGCCGATCGGCGTCGCCACGAGATAGAGCGCGGGCGCGAGCGGTCTTGCGAGGAGGTCCGCGAGCGTCTCGCCCGCGCGCGCCGCGACAGGGGCGGAGGCCCCGCTCATTCGTTCCTCGTCTTGCCGGTCTTGCACGCGCTCAGAGCCCGAGAACTGGAGGCTGGCTAGGCCCAAAAACGTTACGTGATATAGTCGGCCTGCGTCCATCACGTTTGGGCCATTTTTGCTCGCGAGCTTGGCCCTCCGGGGGTAGCGGGCGCGCCCGCAGCGAAGCAAAGGGGCCATGCGGCTTTCACTCGGCGTCATTCGCAATCTCGCGGTCGTGCGGCTCGCTTTCGCCGCCTTAGCGCGTTGCTTCTCTCCGCCTGCGGCGGCGGGAGCGGCGGCGGCTTCAGCGGACCGGGGCCCGCCATCACCGGCTCGGGCGGCGCGGTGAAGGTCGCGGTTCTGCTTCCCATCACCGCTTCGGGTTCCACTCCCGCCGTGGCCAAAGCGCTGAAGCAGGCGGCCGAGCTTGCCCTGTTCGACTTCGACAACCCGAATATCACGCTGATCCCCAAGGACACCAAGGGCTCGCCCGAGGGCGCGCGGCTCGCCGCGGAAAGCGCGCTGCAAGAGGGCGCCGAGCTCATCATCGGCCCGCTCTTCGCCCAAGAAGTAACGGCCGCGGCCCCGGTGGCGCGGCAAGGCGGCGTGCCGATGATCGCCTTTTCCAGCGACGAGAAGGTCGCGGGCGACGGCGTCTACCTCTTGAGCTTCCTCGCAGGGCGCGACGTGCCGCGCATCGTCTCATTCGCGCTGTCGCGGGGAAAACGCAATTTCGCCGAGCTGATCCCGCAATCGGCTTATGGCCGCATCGCCGAGACCGCGTTTGCGCGCGCCGTCTCGTCCGGCGGCGGCCAAGCGCCGGTGCGCGCGACATTCGCGCGGAACGAAGCCGGCGCGATGGCAGGTCCGGTGAAGCAAGTTGCGAACGGGATCAAGTCGGGGCAGGGAGTCGATGCGCTCTTTCTTCCGGCCGGCCGCGAAGAGCTTCCCGATCTTGCGCCTCATCTTGCTTCGTCCGGGCTCACGAGCGCGAGCGTTCAGTTCATCGGCACGGGGCAGTGGGACTACCCCGGCATCGGCAACGAGAAGGCGGTTGTCGGCGGATGGTATCCCGCGCCCGATCCCAAAGGGTGGAGCGGTTTCGTCGAGCGCTATTCCAAGACCTACGGCTCGGCGCCGCCCCGCATCGCGAGCCTCGGTTATGACGCGGTGAGCCTTGCCGTCTCGCTCTCGCCCAATCCGCCGGGGCAGCGCTTCACGACCACGCAGCTCACGCGCTCGACCGGCTTCTCCGGCATCGACGGGCTGTTCCGGCTGCTCCCGGACGGAACGTGCGAGCGCGGACTTGCCATCGTCGAAGTGCGGGCAGGCGGCCCGCAAGTGATCGACCCCGCGCCCCGCGCCTTCGCCACCGCCTCGTCTTATTAGCCGGGCGCAAGCTCGACGATGAGCCGGTCGAGCACGAGCCGCCCTTTTGGCGTGGCGGCGAGCCGCCTGCCGTCGCGCCGGACGAGACCGTCTTCGGCAAGGGAAGCGATGCGCGCTTCGTCGAGGGCGCCGCCGCCGATCGCGGCGAACCGTTCGACATCGATGCCCTCGCTAAGCCTCATCCCCATGAGGAGATACTCTTCGGCGGCCTCGTCCGCGCTCAAGGCATCGTCGCTCGCCAAGCCGTGGCCGCGAGCCTCGACGGACGCGCGCCAATCCTCCGGAGACTTGATGGTGGCAAGCGCGCGCTTTCTGCCGTCCACGCCGATGCGGCTGTGAGCGCCGGGGCCGACGCCGGCGTATTCGGCGCCGCGCCAATAAAGCAGGTTGTGGCGCGACTCCGATCCCGGCCGCGCATGGTTCGAGACTTCGTAAGCGGGAAGTCCCGCCGCCTCGCAGAGTTCCTGAGTGAGGAGATATTGCGCGCGCGCCTCGGCCCCGTTCGGCGTTCGGAGCGTGCCGGCGTCGTGGCGCGCGGCGAACGGCGTGCCGGGCTCGATCGTGAGCTGATAGAGCGAGAGGTGGTCGGCGGCGTGGCGAAGCGCGAAGTTGAGCTCATCGCGCCAGCCCCGCGCCGTCTGGCCCTCGCGCGCATAGATAAGGTCGAACGAGACGCGGCCGAAATGGCGCTTGGCGAGATCGAGCGCCGAGAGCGCCTCATCGGCGCTGTGCTGGCGCCCGAGCGCCTTGAGGCTCGTGTCGTCGAGCGCCTGCACCCCGAGCGAGAGCCGGTTGACGCCGGAAGCCCGGTAACCGGCGAAGCGCTCCGCTTCGACGCTGGTTGGATTGGCTTCGAGCGTGATCTCGGCATCGCCATCGAGCCGCCAATGCTTGGCGATCGCCTCGAGGATCCCCGCCACCGTCTCGGCCTGCATGAGCGAGGGCGTGCCGCCGCCGAAGAAGACGCTTGCGACGCTCCGCGCGGGCGCAAGCGAAGCGAAATAGGCAAGCTCCGCGAGGTAGGCCGAGAGGAAGCGCGCCTCGTCGATGCCGCCATGGCGGACATGAGAACTAAAGTCACAATAGGGGCATTTGGCGCGGCAGAACGGCCAATGCACATAAACCCCGAAACCCTCCTCACCGCGCACGGGCGAGGGCGCGCGCGCCGAGCCGGGCGTGGGGAAGGTCACATCAATCGTCATAGGTCGTGGCCATGAGCTTCTCGAAGGCGCGCATGCGATGCGATAGCGCGTTCTTCTCTGCTGGCGCCATCTCGCCGAAGGTCTGAGTATAGCCTTCCGGAACGAAAATTGGATCGTAGCCAAAACCGCGATTGCCGCGCGGCGGCCAGGTGAGCGTGCCGAAGACCTTCCCCTCGAACACGCGCGCAGGCCCGTCCGGAGCGGCGAGCGCGAGCGCGCAAGTGAAATTGGCGCGAAGGTCCGAAGCGCCCTTTGCCTCGAGCTCGCGGTGCACGCGCGCCATGGCAAGGCCGAAATCCCTCGCCTCTCCGCCCCAGCGCGCCGAGTGGATGCCGGGCGCGCCGCCGAGCGCCGCCACTTCTAGACCGGAATCGTCGGCGATTGCCGTCATGCCCGATGCCTTCGCCGCCACTTCTGCTTTGAGCGCCGCGTTCTCGGCAAAGCTCGCGCCGGTCTCTTCCGGCTCCGGCAGGCCGAGGCTTGCCGCCGACACGCAGGCGACCTCATAAGGCGCGAACAGTTCGGCGAGTTCTCTGACTTTGCCCTCGTTGTGGCTTGCCGCGACGATCCTCGCGCCGCGCCGGAGCATCGCCTCCATGCTCAAGCGACGGTGAGCTTCTGCAGCGCCACAAGCTCGGCGATGCCGCGCCGCGCCAGCGCCATGAGCTGATCGAACTGCTCCTGGCTGAACGGCTCGGTCTCGGCTGTGCCTTGCACCTCGACGATTCCGCCCGCGCCCGTCATGACGAAATTGGCGTCGGCCTCGGCTTCGGAGTCTTCGGGGTAATCGAGATCGAGGATCGCCTCGCCGCGATAGAGTCCGCACGACACGGCGGCAACGTGATCGCGCAAGACGGTGCCCTTGGTCATGTTGCGGGCCGCCATCCAGGCGAGCGCGTCGTGGAGCGCAACCCACGCGCCGGTGATCGCCGCCGTCCGGGTGCCGCCGTCAGCCTGGAGCACGTCGCAATCGACGACGATCTGCTTCTCGCCGAGGGCGGAAAGATCGGTGACGGCGCGGAGCGAGCGGCCGATCAGGCGCTGGATCTCCTGGGTCCGGCCCGACTGCTTGCCGGCGGCCGCCTCGCGCCGCGTCCGCTCGGTCGTCGCGCGGGGCAGCATGCCGTATTCGGCCGTGACCCAGCCGCGGCCCTGGCCCTTGAGCCAGGGCGGCACGGGCTCGCCCGCGGTCGCGGTGCAGAGCACATGGGTTTCGCCGAATCGGACGAGGCAGGATCCCTCGGCATGGCGCGAGACGGCGCGCTCGAAGCTGATGGGCCGGAGCGCGTCGGCGGCGCGTTTAGACGGGCGGACGATGGCGAAGTTCCTCCTCAAAAACGGGGCACCCTAGAGGAGCCGCCCGCAAGGTCAAAGCCCTTTCCCCAAGAGATTGGCCGCATGCCTTGTGCCGGGAAAGGGGAGCGGTTACCACCCTTAACCATGGCCGAGACGGAGACGAGGGCCGGCAGCGCCGAGCTCTTTGCGGCGGGGCTTGGCGCCCCTCGCAAAGAAGAAGTGTCTCTCGCCACGCCCATGATCGCCCAGTACCTGGAGATCAAGGCGGCCAATGCCGACTGCCTACTGTTCTACCGCATGGGCGATTTCTACGAGCTGTTCTTCGAGGACGCCGAGATCGCCTCGCGCACCCTCGGGATCGCGCTCACCAAGCGCGGCAAGCATCTCGGCGCCGACATCCCCATGTGCGGCGTGCCCGTCCACGCCGCCGACGATTACCTGCAGCGCCTGATCGCGGCGGGGCACCGGGTGGCGGTGTGCGAGCAGACCGAGGACCCGGCTGAGGCCAAGCGGCGCGGACCGAAGGCCGTCGTGCGCCGCGATGTCGTCCGTCTGGTGACGCCGGGGACCTTGACCGAAGAGACTCTGCTCGACGCCCGCGCCCACAATTTCCTCACCGCGCTGTTCCGGGCGCCCGCCAAGGACGCCGCCGAGCCCGCTTACGCGCTCGCCTCGCTCGATATCTCGACCGGCGAGCTGATCGCCTCCGAGGTCGGCGCCAGCGATCTGCCGGGCGAGCTTGCCCGGATCAAGCCCGGCGAGGTTCTGATCGGCGACGATCTCGCGGGCGATACGGCGCTCCGCCGCCAGATCGAGGAAGCGGGCGCCGCGCTCACGCCGTGTCCGCGGGCGCATTTCGATTCTGTCGCCGGCGAGAGAGCGCTGAAGATGCGTCTTGGCGTCGGAGCGCTCGATGCCTTCGGCGAGTTTACGCGGGCCGAACTCGCGGCGCTTGCGGGCCTCCTCACCTACGTCGAGATCACCCAGGTCGGCAAGGCGCCGCTTCTGCGTCCGCCGCGGAAACAACGCGCCGGCGCCTTTCTCGTCATCGACGCCGCGACCCGCGCCAATCTCGAGCTTGTCCGCTCGAACCAGGGCGCGCGCGCAGGGAGCCTCCTTGCCGCGATCGACCGCACGGTGACCGCTTCGGGCGCGCGGGAATTGGCGAGCCGGCTCGCCAGTCCCTTGACCGATCCCAAGGCGCTCAATGCGCGGCTCGATGCGGTCGCCTATCTCGCCGACGAACCGCGGCTCCGCCACGATTTGCGCGCCGCGCTTAGGCTCGCGCCCGACCTTGCTCGCGCGCTCGCGCGGCTTGCGCTTTTGCGCGGCGGCCCGCGCGATCTCGGCGCCGTGCGCGACGCCATCGCCTCCGCCGAAGCACTCGCAGCTACGCTCGCGCAAGGCGCGGGCGCGCTCGGATTGCCGCTCGAGCTGACCGGCATAAGGACGCGGCTCGTAGCGGCGCCGCTCGCGCTCGCCGAGACGCTTTCGGCGGCGCTCGCCGACACGCTTCCTCTCAATGCGCGCGACGGCGGCTTCATCCGCGACGGCGCCGATGCCGATCTCGACGAGAACCGGCGCTTACGCGACGGCAGCCGTCAGGTCATCGCCGGATTGCAGGCGACCTATGCCGAGAAGACCGGCATCAAGTCGCTCAAAGTCCGGCACAACAACGTGCTCGGCTATTTCGTCGAGGTCACGGCGCTGCACGGCGCGGCTCTGACCAAGCCGCCGCATGTCGAGCTCTTCATCCATCGCCAGACGCTTGCCAACGCGGTGCGCTTCTCGACGCCCGAGCTTGCCGCGCTCGAGGCGCGCATCACCCAAGCCGCGGACCGCGCGCTTGCGCTCGAGCTCGAAATCTTCGCCCGGCTTTCCGAGAGCGTGCTTGCCGAGCAGGCGTCGCTCTCGGCCGCGAGCGCCGCTCTCGCCGAGCTCGACCATTACGCCGCGCTCGCCGAGCTTGCCGTCGAGGAGAACTATGTCCGGCCCAAAATCGACGCGAGCCTCGTCTTTGCCGTCGAGGACGGGCGCCACCCGATGGTTGAGCAGAATTTGCGGCGTAGCGACGGCATCGCCTTTGTCGGCAATGACTGTTTTCTCGCGGCGAGCGACGACAACGACACTCGCATCCTGGTCGTGACCGGACCCAACATGGCGGGGAAATCGACCTTCCTGCGCCAGAACGCGCTGATCGCGGTCTTGGCGCAGTCGGGCTCGTTCGTTCCGGCGCGAAGCGCTCATCTCGGCGTCGTCGATCGCCTGTTCAGCCGCGTCGGCGCCGCCGACGATCTCGCCCGTGGCCGCTCCACTTTCATGGTCGAGATGGTCGAGACGGCCGCGATCCTCAATCAGGCGACCGAACGTTCCTTCGTCGTTCTCGACGAGATCGGGCGTGGAACCGCGACCTTCGACGGTCTCTCGATCGCCTGGGCCGCGCTCGAATATCTGCACGAGGTCAACCGCTCCCGCGTTCTGTTCGCGACCCACTATCACGAGCTGACGGCGCTCGCCGACAAGCTCGCGCGCGCCGGCAACGCCACCGTCGAGGTGAAAGAGTGGCGGGATGAGATCGTGTTCCTCTACCGCGTCGTGACCGGCGCCGCCGACCGGTCTTACGGCATCCACGTGGCGAAGCTCGCCGGCCTGCCGCCGCCGGTGCTCGCCCGCGCCAGCGAAGTGTTGCACGCGCTTGAGAAGGCTGACGGGAGGCCCAAGCCCGCCGACCTCGCCGGCGACCTGCCGCTGTTCCAGGCGGCGAGGGGAAACCTTGAGCCCGGCACCGCCTCGCGCCTCGAACAGGCGCTCGCCGGGATGAACCCCAATTCCATGACCCCGAAGCAGGCTCTCGAAGCCCTCTATCGCTTGAGGGCGCTCCTTGCCGGCGAGCCTTGAGCGGCCCATGTGCCAAGTTTGAATGTGCTAATCTTGGGTGAGCCGCCATGGATCAGCCCGCCCCAAAACCGACGCCCTATTTCGACTTCGATCTGCTCCGGCGCGAGGCTTCCGAGCTTGCGCGCGCCCATGCGGGGCAGGCGACGGCGCTTCGCCCCGCACTCGTGGAGCGCATGCGGAAGCTCGTCACGGAGGCGCGCGCCTCGGCCAAGCGCCGGCTCGAACAGGACGGCGACGGGCGAAGATGCGCCGAAGACCTCTCCGGCTTCCAGGATGCCCTGATCGCGCTCGCCTACGACTTCACCACCACGCACATCTACCCGGCCGATAATCCCACGACGGCGGAGCGCATGGCCGTCGTGGCGCAAGGCGGCTACGGGCGCGGCCTTCTCGCCCCCGGCTCCGATATCGATCTCCTGTTTCTGCTCCCCTACAAGCAGACCGCCTGGGGCGAGAGCGTCGCCGAATACATGCTCTATCTCTTGTGGGATCTCGGCTTCAAGGTCGGCCACGCCACGCGCAATATCGACCAGTGCATCCGCCGCGGCCGCTCCGACATGACCATCCGCACCGCGCTGCTCGATGCGCGGTTGATCCTCGGCGACCGGACTTTGTTTGACGATTTCCGGCGCCGCTTCCGCGAGGAGGTGCTCGAAGGCAATCCCCGGGCTTTCATCGAGGCGAAGCTCGCCGAGCAGAATACGCGGCATGCGCGGTCCGGCGCCTCGCGCTATCTCGTCGAGCCCAATATCAAGGACGGCAAGGGGGGCCTGCGCGATCTGCACACGCTGCATTGGCTTGCCAAGCACCTCTATCCCGACAAGGCCGAGGAAGAGTTCGTCGAGGCGGGCGTCTTCACCGCGCACGAATACCGGAGCTTCCGCCGCTGCGAGAGCTTCCTCTGGACCGTGCGCTGCGAGCTGCATTTTCTCACCGGGCGTCCCGAGGAGCGCCTGTCCTTCGAGCTTCAGCAGGCAATGGCGGAACGGCTCGGCTATCGCGGCCATGCCGGCTTGAGCGCGGTCGAGCGCTTCATGCGCCATTATTTCCTGGTGGCGAAGGAGGTCGGCCAACTCACCGGCATCGTCTGCTCGGCGCTCGAGCTGAAGCAGCTGAAATCGCTGCCGACGCTCGACACGCTGCTTGCCCCCTTCAGCTGGCGCCGCCGCGCCAAGCTCAGGCGCACGTCGGATTTCCGCATCGAGAACGGCCGTATCTCCGCCGTCGACAAGGACGCCTTCGTCAAGGACAAGGTGAATTTCATCCGCCTGTTCTCCTTCGCCGACGAGCACCAGGCATCGTTCTCGCCGGAAGTGCTGCGGCAGATCCGCACCAACGTCCGCCTGATCGACGACAAGCTGCGTGAAAACCCGACGGCCAATCGCCTGTTCCTCAAGCTGTTGACCGATGCGCGCGATCCCGAAGGCGTGTTGCGCAAGATGAACGAGGCGGGCGTGCTCGGGCGCTTCATCCCCGATTTCGGGCGCGTCGTTTCGATGATGACATTCAACATGTATCACCACTTCACCGTGGACGAGCATTTGATCCGCACCATCGGCTTGCTCTCGGGCATCGAGCGCGGACGCTTTGCCGCCGAGCATCCGCTGTCGAGCGAGATCATCCGCACCATCGACAATCGCCGCGCGCTCTATGTCGCGACCCTGGTTCACGACATCGCCAAGGGGCGGGACGAGGATCATTCCATCGTCGGCGCCCGCATCGCGGGCGAGCTTGGCCCGCGGCTGGGCCTGAACCCGTCCGAGACGGAGACCGCGGCCTGGCTGGTCGAACATCACCTCGCCATGAGCCAGTTCGCCCAGAGCCGCGACCTCAACGATCCCAAGACCCTGCGCGATTTTGCCGCCCTGGTGCAGAGCCGCGAACGGTTGAAGCTCCTGCTCGTGCTCACCGTCGCCGATATCCGTGCGGTCGGCCCCGGCGTTTGGACCGGGTGGAAGGGCCAGCTTCTGCGCACGCTCTACTTCGAGACCGAGCCGCTCCTTGGCGGCGGGCATACGACCTTGACGCGGAGCGAGCGCGTCGCCCGCGCCCAGCAGGCGTTGCGCGCGCGGCTCAGCGATTGGAGCGAAAGCGACCTTGAGCGCTTCATCAATCGCCACGCCCCGTCCTATTGGCTGCGGATGGACCTCGATACGGTCGCCACGCATGCCAAGCTCACTCGCGACGCCGAGGCGCACGAAAAGCCCATCGCCACGCACATCGCCACCGACGCGTTCCGCGGCGTCACCGAGATCACCCTGCTTGCGCCGAACCACCCGCGTCTTCTCGCCATGGTCGCCGGCGCCTGCACCGGGGCCGGCGCCAACATCGTCGATGCGCAGATCTCGACGACGCGGGACGGCATGGCGCTCGACACCATCTCGGTCGAGCGCGAGTTCGACCATGCCGAGGACGAGGAGCGGCGCGCGGAGAAGATCGCCGCGACGATCGAGCGCCTGCTCACGGGCGAGGTGCGGCTGTCCGATCTCGTCGCCATGAGGCGCAAGCCGAAGCCGAGGCTCTCGGCCTTCACCGTCGAGCCGCAAGTGGTCATCGACAACACTCTGTCGGATGCGCTCACCGTGATCGAGGTCAACGGGCTCGACCGTCCCGGCCTTCTCTACGACGTCACGCGCGAGATATCCGATCTCAATCTCGATATTGCCTCGGCCCATATCGCCACCTTCGGCGAGAAGGCGGTTGACGTGTTCTACGTGACCGATCTCATCGGCAAGAAGATCACGAGCAAGACCCGTGAGAGCGCCATCCGCGAGCGTCTGCTGAAGGCGTTGCAAGCGCGGCCCGAACAGGCGCTTCAACCCGCCTGATGCAGCTCTACCGCGGCTTCGCCACTGTCGGCGCCATCACCATCGCGAGCCGCGTGCTCGGCTTCGTCCGCGACGTTCTGATCGCGGCCGTCCTCGGCGCCTCCCCGGTGGCGGACGCGTTTTTCGTCGCGTTCCGCATCCCCAATATGTTCCGCCGGCTGTTCGCCGAGGGCGCGTTCGATTCGGCCTTCATCCCGCTCTTTGCCAAGCGCCTCCACGCCGATCCGGAAGGAGCGCGCGCCTTCGCCGGCCAAGCGCTCTCTGGCCTCGCCGTCGTGCTCGTCGCCTTTACCCTTCTTGGCGAGATCGCCATGCCGTGGCTGATGCTTATTCTCGCGCCGGGCTTCGTCGGCGATCCGGAGAAATTCGCGCTCGCCGTCCTCTTTGCCCGCATCGCGCTCCCCTTTCTCGTCTTCATGTCGGTGGTCGCGCTCTATTCCGGCATCCTCAACGCCTATGGCCGCTTTGCCGTCGCGGCCTTCGCGCCGACCCTCCTCAATGTCGTGCTCATCGCCGTGCTCCTCGTCTTTATCGCCGCGGGCGGATCGAACCAGAGCGCGGCGGGCACGGCGCTCGCCTGGGGCATCGTGGTTTCCGGCCTGCTGCAAGTCGTTGTCGTCGCCGTCGCCGCGGCAGAAGCGGGAATTCGTCTTCCCTGGCAGCGGCCGCAGCTCTCGCCTGAGATGCGCCGCCTCGTCGAGCTCGCCGTGCCCGGCATCATCGCCGGCGGCATCGCCCAGCTCACCATGGTGGTCTCGACCATCATCGCGACGCTGCAAGACCGGGTCGTGTCTTGGCTCTATTATGCCGACCGCCTGTTCCAGCTCCCGCTCGGCGTGATCGGCGTCGCCATCGGCGTCGTGCTCCTGCCGACCTTGAGCCACAAGCTCCGCTCCGGCGATCATGCGGCCGTGGTCGAGAGCGAAAACCGGGCGCTCGAGTTCGCGCTTCTTCTCACCCTGCCGGCCGCGCTCGCGCTCTTCCTCGCGGCCGAGCCGATCATGCGCGTCCTGTTCGAGCGGGGCGCCTTTACCGCCGTCGACACCAAGGCGACAGCCTCGATGCTGGCGGCGCTCGCGCTCGGCCTCCCCGCTTACGTCCTCGTCAAGGTGCTGCATCCGAGCTTCTTCGCCCGCGAGGACACCAAAACGCCGATGCTCTATGCCGGCATCAGCCTCGCGGCGAACGTGATCTTGAGCCTCATGCTGTTCCTTCTCATTGGCGCCACGGGAATTGCGCTCGCGACCGCGCTTGCGGGCTGGATCAATGTCGCGCTGCTCGCAGCCGAGCTTGCGCGCCGCGAAGGCTTCGCGCTCGACGATACCTTCCGCCGCCGCGTCTTCCGCATCATCGCCGCGTGCGCGGCGATGGGGGCGGTCGTGTTCGTTGTGGTCAGGGCGTTGGCCGGAGGCTTCGCCCCGCAAAGCGGGCTCGCCGCGCAGGTGGCCTCGCTCCTTGCCGTGGTCGGCTTAGGCCTCGCCACCTATCTCGGCGCGGCGCAACTGTTCGGCGCGGCGAATTTTCGCGACCTCATCAAGGAGGCGAGCGGCTAACGCGGCGGTTGCGCCGGGAAGCGGGCCGCGCCATAACCCGGCCTGCGGCAGGGACACGACATGCAAAGATACAAGACCAGGACCCGCGTCTTTTCCGGCGTGCAGCCGACCGGCAATCTCCATCTCGGCAACTATCTTGGCGCCATCACCAAATTCGTGGCGCTTCAGGCCGAGCATGACTGCCTCTATTGCGTGGTCGATCTCCACGCCATCACCGTGTTCCAGGATCCCGAAGAGCTTGCCCGGAACACCCGCGAGGTCACGGCCGCTTTCATCGCCTCGGGCATCGATCCCGCCCGCCACATCGTCTTCAATCAGAGCCAGGTCTCCGGTCACGCCGAGCTTGCCTGGATCTTCAATTGCGTGGCGCGGCTCGGCTGGCTGAACCGCATGACGCAGTTCAAGGAGAAGGCGGGCAAGGACCGCGAGAAGGCCTCCGCTGGGCTCTATGTCTATCCGAACCTGATGGCGGCGGACATTCTGCTCTACCACGCGACCCACGTTCCGGTCGGCGACGACCAGAAGCAGCATCTCGAGCTTGCGCGCGACATCGCCCAGAAATTCAACAACGACTTCGCCGCTGCGATCGCCCGCGAAGGCTATCCTGCCGGCTTCTTCCCGCTGCCCGAGCCACTCATCACAGGGCCTGCGACCCGCGTCATGAGCTTGCGCGACGGCACGCGCAAAATGTCGAAGTCGGACGAGTCCGACATGACCCGGATCAATCTGACCGACGACGCCGATACCATCGCCAAGAAGATCAAGAAGGCGAAGACCGATCCCGAGCCGCTGCCGTCGGAGGTGAAGGGGCTCGAGCCGCGGCCCGAGGCCGACAATCTCGTCGGCATCTATGCCGGCCTCGCCGAAACGAGCAGGGAGGACGTCTTACGCGAATTCGGCAATGCGTCCTTCTCGCGTTTCAAGGATGCCTTGGCCGAGCTTGCCGCGTCGCGGTTGACCCCGATCGGCGATGAGATGAAGCGCCTCATGGCCGACCCGGTCGAGATCGACCGCATCCTTGCCGACGGCGCGCGCCGCGCTCACGCCATCGCCGATCCGATCCTGGCCAAGACCAAGGACATCGTCGGCTTTATCCGCAGCTAACGCGCCTCCCAAACCCGCGCGCCCATGCGACGATTGCTGGCGCGCGCCCACTCATCACTCCCGGATAGCCCACGCTTCCCCGTCATTGCCGGGCTTGACCCGGCAATCCATTCCATTGATGCCGCCCCTTATTGAGACGTAACGGCATGGATGCCCGGATCGAGTCCGGGCATGACGAGGCGAAAAGCCTCCTCAAGCGACAATGGTTAGGACGCGCCGACGCCGGTGCCGATCGGGCAGGAGACGCCCGTGCCGCCGAGCCCGCAATAGCCGCGCGGGTTCTTGGCGAGATATTGCTGGTGGTAGTCTTCGGCGAAATAGAACTCGCGCGCGGGCAGGATCTCGGTCGTGATCGGCCCGAGGCCGCGACCGGCGAGCGCCTTCTCGTAAGCTGCCTTCGACGCCTCGGCAGCGCGGCGCTGCTCCTCGGAATAATAGTAGATGCCGGAGCGGTACTGGGTGCCGACGTCGTTCCCCTGCCGCATGCCTTGCGTCGGGTCGTGGCTCTCCCAGAACACCTTGAGGAGCTCGTCGTAGCTCACGCGGGCGGGGTCATAGACGACCAAGACCGCCTCGTTGTGGCCCGTCCGGCCCGAGCACACCTCTTCGTAAGTGGGGTTCGGCGTCAGCCCGCCGGCATAGCCGACGGCCGTGACGTGAACGCCGGGGACCTCCCAGAACTTGCGCTCGGCACCCCAGAAGCAGCCGAGCCCGAACTGCGCGGTAGCGAAGCCTTGCGGGTAGGGGCCTTTGAGCGCCGCGCCGTTCACGAAATGCGTCTTCGCCGTGGCAAGGGGCTCGCTCCGGCCGGGCAGGGCCTCGGCCTCAGAGGGCATCGACAAGGGCTTGCGTTTCAGCGTGAACATGGAGGCACTCCTTTAAGGTGCGGCGGCGCATATCCCCCTGGTTGTCGCGAAATCCCCCTAGTTGATGAACACCTCGACTTGCTTCCGCTTCTGCCCGAGCCAATAGAGCAGGACGCCGAGGATGCCGAACACGACCCAGGTCGGTGCACCGAGGATCGTGGTCATGATCGGGTCCCACACCACGGGACTGACGCTGGTCTCGATCGCGGCCTTCGCGTCCCGCAGCGTCTCCGGGCTCAAGGCCTGCCATTGCTGCCCCATCGGCGTCACCACCCAGGCGCCGCCCCCGGCGAGGCTCTTCGTGGCGTCGATAACGGCGGCGACCATGGCCAGCAGGAGCAGCCAGACGCCCATAATGCGCAACAACATCCGCATGGCTCGATAGGGTTCCCGATGGGAGCGATGACGCTTACATAGGCCATTGCCGGCTCGTATTCAAATCGGCGCATCATCAGCATTGCGTGAAGGGCGCGCGAGCAGGGCTTGCCCCTCGCTTGAACCAAGAGGGTGCTTCGCTATAGTGCGGCGCCCTGCTTTAGGAGAGGTGGCCGAGTGGTCGAAGGCGCACGCCTGGAACGCGTGTAGGCGGGCAACCGTCTCGTGGGTTCGAATCCCACCCTCTCCGCCACCTTCATTGTCTAGGTTCCTTTCTTCAACGACTTAGGGGATGTTTTGGCTAACCGATTATCTAGGTTAGCCACTTTCTGTTCGCCTTCTGGACCGCTCAGAGCTCGTATAGCCGCTTCTGCGAGCAATTCTTGATTGGCTGCTTTCGTGTATTTGGCAACCTCTTTGAGCGTTGCGTGGCCGCTGATTGAGGCGATGATCTTCTCGGAACATCCCGCCTCAGCGAGCCGTCTGCACGCGGCTTTGCGGAGTCCGTGGGCGGAACACGCTTTCGGCAGACCAGCCGCGTCACACGAATTCCGAAACCAGTTTCCGAAGCCCGCGGCCGTGAAGGGCTCGCCGCGCGCAGTCGTCAGGAGGGTCAGGTGATCGGACGTATGCTTGTCGAGCACGGCCTGCAGCTCGGGATGAATGGGGATGGTGAGCGATGCGCCGGTCTTATGTTGCACTATCCTGATCTTGCCATTGCGGACGTGCTGGCGGTCCATGTGGATAACGTCACCGCGGCGCTGACCGGTGTGCAGCAAGAGGCTGAAGGCAAGATGCTCGCGAGTACCGATAGGCCAACGCGCCTCGAAGATACTGATCTCCTGTACCGTCCAAGTATGAAAGCCATCTGATTTGATGCGGATCGTCTTCACCCCAAGCGTGGGATCGTCGCGCCTCCATTCCTCTTCGATAGCGAACCGCATCAAGAGCCTGGTCATGCGGAGCATGTTGTTTGCCGCGGCTGGCGTCTCCGCCTTCTTGGCGACCATATCTCGGACGTGACGCCGCTCTAGCTGGGCCACCGGCTTGTCGCCATGTTCGGCGCGAAAACGCTCGATAATGCCCTTGTACGTGGACTTAGTAGCGTTAGAGAGGTTTGCCCATTCGCTGGAGCGATAGAACTTGACCACGAGCGCCGAGACGCTTCCGGGTTTCGTGCGCTTGGCACCGATCTCGCCCTGCGGTGACTGTCCTGATTTCCAACGCTGATACTCCAGTTCCCATTCCTCAGTGCCGATTTCAGATTTGAAGTAGTAGCTCAGGCCGTCGCGGCGTCCCCGCACGCGGCGCTTGCCGTGCCGGTCGAAGAACATGGTCACGCCTTTGGGCAGTCCGCTGCGCTTCATCTGCTCACCTCGTCCCAAGGGTTCTTGGACCCCTATTAGCCTCGGGCGTCGCTCCCTTCCCAGCAACCGCGATCATCCTGTTTCCATTGCCAAGGACGATCTCAACGCGCGCCGAACTATAGCCCGCCGCTTTTGCGGCCTTGAAGACGCTCGTTATATCGGCCTGCGTGAAGGGGCGAGGACCGTTCATCTACAATTTCCTCTTTGTATTCCGCTTCGCTCGCCTGAGTTATTTCTACGGACCATGTCTGAAAGTCTTGATCAGCACTCGTGCCGAGCGCGGTGTGGCTGGCGAAGCGCGAGCGTGGTTGAAGTGTGCGGTGGTTCGTGGATTTTGTCTTAAAAAAATCGCGTCTCTCTACATAGGGCCTGAAGCCCTAGTGAAGAATGCCAGGCGCAGTTTACGCCAAGTGCCGACCTAGCTTCTGTCGTGCACCCGCACTTCTTCTTCGATTTAACCGCCACTGCCCGACGGCGACCACGAAGATGGCTAGACGCAGAGACAGCGCTGCGCTGAGTGCCGGCTGTTGAGGTCGGTCGCTACTATAAAGGAATAAATTGCCGGACCCCATGTCAGCTTATGGCACTTAGCGGACCTCGTGATTGAAGCCAGGAATGTCCGCTAATGACCCATAGCGGACATGCGCGCGCTAATTCTAGTATCCGCTTTCGGCTTCGGGGAGGCCGCGCGGGGGTTCAACTTGAGGGCGGCGATATCAAAGCGCCATCAATCAGTTCGCGCACCTTTTGTGCCAGTTCCTGCTGAGTGAATGGCTTGTTTAGGAGATGCACGTCCGCATCGAGGCGTCCCTGATGCACGATTGCGTTGCGCGTATAGCCAGTCGTGTACAGCACTGGGAGCCCAGGATAGATGCGCTGGAGTTCGTCGGCCAAAACCCGCCCATTCGAGTTGCCCAGAACGACGTCGGTAAACAGCAAACTGACGGGCGGCTTTGTAGCCACGGCACACAACGCTTCCGGAACATTTGCAGCATCGAGTACTCTGTAGCCGAGCTCGAGCAGGATGTCCCTAGCGTATTCCCGCACGCCGTCATTGTCTTCGACCACCAGAATCGTCTCACTCGGCCGGGCGCGTGGTAGTGTCTCGCCCTCCACCACCTTACCAGCTGGCGTCACCGCGACCTCCTCCGCACCAAGATGGCGGGGCAGATAAACTTTCACAGTCGTGCCGCGGCCTTCTTCGCTATAAATGCGTACGTGCCCTCCCGACTGCTTGACAAAACCGTGCACCATTGAAAGGCCGAGGCCCGACCCTTCCGCCGCAGGCTTGGTGGTGAAGAACGGCTCGAACACCCTGTCGATAATGGCCTTGGGGATTCCAGTGCCGGTATCGGTGACGCATAGCACCACATACTGTCCCGCTCGGATGTCGCCGAACCGCCGGACATAGCTGTCGTCGAGATATGTGTTGGCCGTCTCGATGGTCAGGCACCCGCCTTCCGGCATGGCGGCTTTGGCGTTCACGGCCAGATTAAGCAGCACGTTCTCAAGCTGGTGCGCATCGGCGAAGGTCGGCCACAACCCTGCGGCAAATATTGTTTCGATGCTGATGTTCGCTCCGAGCGTCCGGCTAAGCATCTCGAGCATGTTTGCGACGAGGTGGTTCGAACTCTAGGCGCGCGGGTGAGAGTGGCTGACGGCGCGAAAATGCCAGCAGTCGTTGCGTTAGAACGCCAGCGCTTCGCGCGGCCTGAGAAGCGGAATCAAGCGCCTTGGTTAGCTTGCCGTCTTTCGCCAAAACGGGATCGGCGAGCTTGGCAAACTGACGCTTCATTGTGTCCAGATTGCCGACAATGATAGTGAGGAGATTGTTGAAGTCGTGTGCAATGCCGCCGCTGAGTTGACCCACAGCTTCCAATTTTATTGCCTGGCTCAGCGACGCCTCTGCCTCGCGCCTCAGTTTAATTCTTCCTCAAGTTCGCGGGTGCGATCCAATAAACCCGTTACCGCCTGACGCGTGGCAACGGCTAACACGGCCGCAAGGAGCGTTGCAGCTAAAAGCGCGGCACCAATCAATACCGAAAGCCATCGACGCAGCCACGCAGAAGTCACTTGGCGCGCGTCCAGCAGCTCTCGCTCCGCTCTGAGAAAATCGCCAAGCCCGATCACGATCGAATCCATCAGCATTTTGCTTTCGCCCCCTTTGACGATCTCGAACGCGGCTTCTTTGTTGCCTTGCTTGCTAAGATCGATCGAGCGTTTAATACGATTGAGCCACGCCTTGATCAGCGGGTCCAACTTGTCCAACCGCGCATGCTGTTGTGGATTGTCTGCGGTGAGCTGCCGCAGGCTTGCCGACAGCGCCGGCATCTTGACGATAGCGTCGTCGAAGCGTTTGAGATAATCGGTATCGCCCGTAATGAGGAAGCCGCGCTGGCTGTTCTCGGCAGCCTGAACCTGGTTCTGCAAACTTTGGCCTGCGATCTGCACGTCAAAGGTGTGGTCGACTAGTCTGTCGGCCTCCTGACTGCGCGCGACAAGCAAGGCCCCCGCCATCACCGCTAGCACCACCAGGGCGAAACCTGCGGCCATGATGAACCAGGCATTTCGCACGAGCCGGCTGGCTTTCAGGATCCGCTGCGGCATGGCTGTTTCGTTCCTCGGGAGCGTTTCGAAGGCTGGCGAGCACTCAACTTCCTCAATAGACTGTGATGGGCTTCCCTCGGGCAAGCCCCTTTATGGAGTTCCCGTGCCCCGTATTCTCGTCGTTGACGACGAACCCCTCATATCAATGTTGATCGAGAATTGGCTAACCGAGCTCGGTTGCGAGGTCGTTGGACCGGCCCATACGGTTCCGGATGGACTGATGCTCGCCGATGGCGGCCAACTGGACGGTGCTATTCTTGACGTCAACCTCGGAAAAGACACCTGCTATTCCATTGCTAGGACGCTTGAGGCGCTTGGCGTTCCCATTGTCTTCGCCACCGGCGATGGCGGCCTTGATGAGGCTCAGGGATTTAGAAATCCAATCCTGCTGCCCAAGCCCTTCGACTTTAGCAACGTGGAGAGGGCGCTCGAGGCCCTGCTCAACCGCAACGCGGATCCGGACCAATAGTCCGATGTTTTGATCGATCTCCCACTTCCACTTAAGTCTCCTCACAGAAAGCGCTACGTTACTGCGGGCCCTAATGTCCGCTGTTGGCACTTACCAGACATTCTGCTGGCTGATCTCAATGTCCGCTAATGACCCAAAGCGGACATCGCCGAGGTTGGGAGAATTACATTACGCACGTCACGCTGGTTGCCAGTTAGTCGCCGAATTAACCCCCAACGCGTCCAGCTCATCCAACAGCGCCTTGGCGCGCTTAAGATCAGGGGTGTCGAAACCTTCGGTGTACCGACCGTATGTGTCGGCGAGCATCTGCCGCGCTTCATCGCGCCGACCTGTTTGTTGGAAGAGACGGGCAAGACTTGTCGTCGCCCGGAGTTCCCAGGCTTTGCTCCGCTGGTCTCGCGCCGTTTCGATTGCACGGCGGAAGTACTCTTCGGCATACCCATCCTGTGACCCGGTCCGCAACGCAAGCTCGCCTTTAAGGCGATACAATTCTGCCTTTTGGCACAACTCGTCGCTCCGCTCCGCAATGGCCAGACCCTCGTCCAGCGCGTCCCTGGCGTCGGTGGGTCGGCCAGCTTGAAGGTAAGCGTCTCCCAGGATGCTGAGGTAGTAGGGAAGAGCTAGGCCAGCACCCGTCGCTCGATACGCGTCGAGCCCCCGTGTAAGCAGCGGCAACGCTTCCTGCGGGCGTCCTTCGAGGAGCACGGCTGCAGCTTTGTATAGAGTGCCAGTCGCGTGAAACATCGCGAAGCCCTGCGTGGCTGCAGTTTTTATTCCCTCCTCGCTGGCGGCCTTGGTTTCGGCGGGCAGTCGAAGGTTATGATACAGCCAGCTAAGGTGGTGCTGAGCGTAGGCAAGGCTAAAAGGGTGGCCTATCGAGTGCGCTAGTTTTCGCGTCTCTTGGCTGACCCGCAGGGCCTGCTCCGGATATCCCAAGTGCCACAAGGCCAGAGCCAAATAGCAGCGGTGCGTTACTCCGGCGTCTTCGCCGACGCGCGAAGCCCACAGGCGCGTGCGTTCACGATCGTCATAGCGCGAAAGCGCTTTCTCGTACTGGGCAACAGCTCCTACAAAATCGCCTCGGTAAAACAGCGTCACCCCCAACAGAAAGAGGGCCTCCATCCAGATGCCGGGATCATCGAAGCGTTCGGCAAGGTCGATGGCTTCTCTGGCAAGGTCCATGGACAGCCCCATCTCGCCACGGACGACACGCCAAGCGAAGTTGCCCCACACTACGGCAAATAGCTGAGGCGGCTGACCTATTCTTTCGCATAGCTCGCGCGCACGAACGAAGGCCGGACCGACTTCGGGAGCTGCGTAACCGCGCACGGCGATGTAGGCGGTGCCTAGTGGGTTCAGGAGTTGCAGTTCCAGGGCATCGCGATCGGGGCCGCTCGGGAAATCCTTGAGCAAGGCCATTGCATGCTCAAAGTCTCTAATCGCATGGGGCAACGCTCCCCGAGCCATCGCTTGTGTGCCGGCAAGATGCAGATACTCAACCGCCTTTACCTGGTTGCCGCTGCGAGAAAAGTGATGCGCCAATTCGGCGAGATGATCGTCCAGCGAGGCCGTATAGATCGTTTCAATTGCATGACCCACATGCCCATGCAGCTGCTTGCGACGTTCGAGCAGCACGGAATTATAAGCTACTTCCTGGGTAAGCGCGTGTTTGAAGGTGTATTCAACGTCGACGATGGAGGGTTGCTCGTAGACGAACTCACTCACTTGCAATTTTGCGATCAGACGTTCCAGATCTTCCTCCGACTTTCCCGCCACGGCTCGCGCCAGACTGAGAACGAACTCCCGACCTAGAATCGAGAGTGTCTGCAAAAGGTTCTTCTCGTCGTTATGGAGGCGATCAATACGGGCGGCCAAAATCGCCTGCACCGTGGGGGGAATCCTGAGCGAGGCGAGCGGTCGAATGAGGTTCACAGTTGCGTTCTGTCGTTCCAGGGCGCCCTCATCGAAGAGCGCCTGCACAGTCTCTTCCATGAAGAAAGGGACGCCGCCGGTGGTACTGACAATAAGCTCCTTGAGCGGCGCGAGCGCTCGGTTATCACCCAGGATGGCCGAAAGCATCTCATCCGCGCTTCCACCTCCAAGGGATTCGAGTCGAAGCCGGGTGCACCAAGCCTTGTCTCCCCATCGATGCGCGTATTCCGGTCGATAGCTAACCAAAAGCAGAATACGCGAGCCGCTGATCGAAATCGGCGAGCCAATCCAGAAGTGCCTGGCTCTCGTCATCCAGCCAGTGCAAATCCTCAACCATCAACAGGAGCGGACGATTGACGGCTTCCGCCAAGAACAAATTCGCGACGGCGTCCAAAGTGCGGGACTTTCGCAGTTGCGCGTCCATTCCAACAAGACGATTTTTGTCGTCAGCAATCTCCAGCAAAGCGTGTAAGTAAGGGAGCCCGCTCTCCAAGTCGGGATCGAGGCGAATGATCTTGGTCGCGACCTTTTCCCGGCGCGCCACAACGCTGTCCTCGCCGACGATGCCAAAATAGCCGTGCAGAAGCTCGACGATGGGCAAATAGGCGGAGCCCTTGCCGTGAGAGAGCGAGAACGCTTCAAGGACTGTCCATTCAGATTGCACCTCGGCTTTGAATTCAAAGAACAGCCGCGACTTTCCAACGCCGGGTTCCGCCACGACCGCAACGATCTGGCCTGCCCCCGAATGAGCGCGCGCCGCCGCTCGTCTAAGCGCCTCATTTTCTTTCGCACGCCCCACAAATTTTGAAAGGCCTCGGCCGGCTGAACGCTGCAACCGGGTGCGCAGCGGACCCAAACCCACCACCTCATGAACGTTGATAGGCTCGCTAATCCCCTTCACGTGTGTCGGACCGAGCGGCCTCAGCGCAAAATAGCCCTCGACAAGTTTTCGCGTACTGTCGCTGATGACCGTGGATCCGGCAGTAGCAATGCTCTGCAATCGGGACGCAAGATTTACGGTGTGGCCGATCGGCGTATATTCTCTATGCGTGGCGTCGGTCTTGATCGTTCGCACCACCACTTCGCCGCTGTTTGCTCCAGCCCTGATCTGAATTGGGGGGCGACCTTCCGCTCGCAGACGCGTGCTGTAGCGCCGAATTTCATCCTGCATCCTCATCGCGGTGTACAAAGTCCGCTGCGGATGATCCTCGCGGGCTTCCGGCGCGCCGAACAACGCAAAGATTCCATCGCCCGTCGATTGCACGACGTAGCCATCATAGCGACGTACCGCGTCGATCATTAATGTGAGTGCTGGGTCGATGATTGCGCGCGCTTCTTCGGGATCTAAGTGTTGCCCAAGTTCTGTCGATCCCATGATGTCGACGAAGAGGGCAGTCACCATTTTTCGTTCGCCCTCTGGAACGGCCTGAGGTTCGACGGCCGTCCCGAGAGCGAATGCCAGATCCAGCGGCTGTGGTGCGCCAGCCTGGTTAGAGGGCACTACCTTAGGCTGTGTTTGAGGGCCAAGTGCAGCGCCACACGCGTTGCAGAATTTTGCATTCGGGCGATTGGGTACTCCGCATATGGGGCATCCCAACGGCAAAGGTGTCCCGCACGCATCGCAGAACTTGGCGGCATCCGGATTTTGACAATCGCAGCTGGGACAGCGCATAGCTTACAGGCTCGACGCAGCAATGACACGACGCGATGGCCCCGCTGGTCCATTTTAGGGCACGCCTAGAAGTATAGAAGGAAAGGGCGAGAAAAAGGCTGTTCCTGATGTCCGCTCTTGGCACTTAGCGGACATGTCAAAGCATCGGCCCAACGTCCGCTAATCACCCCAAAGCGGACGTTCAACTTTTATCCAAAGGCTCAGAAGCCAGCGCATCAATCATCTATTGGCAAGGAAATGGGCCTTTCGCGGCAAAGGCCGATCGCTTGCTATGGTCCAGCATCAGATCATCCAGGGGGAACGCGTCATGATGAAGAACATGATGCACATCTTCCTATTGGCAGCAGGGGTGGTTGCTCATTCCGGTCACATTGACCTATGGCATCGATCCGGCAGCGACGCTCCCTAAGTTCATGAACATCACAATCGGGGCACCAATCGGTCCACATCTTCAGGCTCTTAGTTGCCTCTATCTCGGCGTGGTCGCATTCTCCATCATCGCCGCGTTCACGCCGGGGGTGGCGGCGTGTGGCAGTGATCTGGGCGTGTTTTCCGCTTTCTCGCTCGCCATCGGGCGGATCATCAGCATCATCGTCGACGGCGTGCCAAGCGGCGTCCTCCTCTTCTTTTTGCCGTCGACTTATCGTGGGCACGCTTGGGCTTCTGCTGCTCAACCGCGAGGGAAACCGGCCGAAGGGTACGCGATTAGGCCCGGTTCGCCCCATTCCGCGATAAGATTGGGCTTCTGGAGGGCCAACTCGCTTCATGAACTGCCGCCGGCGGCCGTGAAGTTGAGCCCCCGGTCAGCATGCGGACGACGGGAGCGTTCTTCGCATGAGCAGGCGGTCTCTTGAAGACTTCACGGTCGGACAACATTGACTCAGGCCGATCTCGTATGACAGAAGAGCAATCGAGGCGTTCACGAACGAATTACATCCACAACCCTTCCATGTCGACGAGACGGCCGCGCAGACACGTTCTTTCAAGGATTGGCGGCAGCGGTTCGCGTCGGCTGCTCTCACCATCGACTTCTTGTCGAGAGCGAGCTCCAGCCGGCGGGCGGCGTCGTTCGTCCTGGGTTCGACAGATTTCGATGGCCGAAACCCGTGCGGCCGGGGGATCAGTTGCGCATTCAAAGTGAAATTGTCGAGGTTCGACCATCGAGGTCAAGGCCGGACCAGGTTCTGATCAAGCTGCGCCCGACAACGTTAAATCAGATCGATAAGGCGGTTCAGGTTCAAGTCGGCAAGCTCTTCGTGCCGCGTCGTAGACGTCACGGAGTGTGAGACGATTTCAGTTAAGATCATCAGCGCGTGGGTACAGGGTACCTATGGTACTATCATTAAGAGCAATTCTGAAATTGGTGACGCGCCCCCGCCACCTGCCCGACCATAAGGAAGTATAGTCGCCGCCAGCCTGATCGAGTAGCTCCTTGGCCGCGAGGCTTCCTGCGATTGCGCCAATAGCTCGGACGCCGCTACGACCACAGGAATACGGGCTTCGTCTGGACCGGCGCCGGAGAGACGATTGGCCAACTTGTTTCGTTGCAACAAAGGCGCCGCCACAATGGGAATGAGCTCGACCCCTTTGGCGACGGCGACCGCCAGTAATCAATTTCCTAGTATCCCTCCAACGCCAGCACCCACAGCCGCCCCTATATCGATGTCGTCGATGAGGGCTGTCGCCGTCGAGAGCACTGAAGACGTGAAGGCGATCCCGACCGTAACACACGGCGGTTCTCGTTTCGGTTTGGGACCGGCCCATTGGTTCGCGGGGCATGAAAAGGGCCAGATAGTAGCCCCATTCGAGGGGGACTAGGCGCTTAAGGTGCTTCCTGAACTAAGCACACACCCCAAACGCACGACTGCTTTGCCTTGGATGAACGCTAACAAATCCGCATTGACCTGATCTTTGTGCGTCGAGCACATCCGTGCGGAGCGCCCTGGTAAATCTTCAGCCGTGCGCCCTTGACGATCTTGACCGAGAGTATCGCGGAGGCCTTGATCGGCACGATCTGATCGTCGTCGCCGTGAAGGATCAGCGTCGGAACGTCGAACTTCTTCAGGTCTTCGGTAAGATCGGTCTCGGAAAAGGCCTTGATGCAATAATAGGCGGCCGGAAACCCCGCCATCTGCCTTGCAGCCAAAACGATCGCTCAACCCTCGGATACCTTCGCACCCGGCCGATTGTAGCCGTAGAACGGCTGCTCAAATCCTTCCAGAACTGCGAACGGTCGGTCAGCACGCCCGCACGCAGTGGTCGAGGCCTCGATCGGGAGTTCAACGGGATTAGCGTCTGTCTTGAACATCAGCGGCGGAACGGCGCCGATCAGCACGGCTTTCGCGACGCGCTTTGTGCCGTGTCGCCCGATGTAGCGGGTAACTTCGCCGCCGCCGGTGGAATGGCCGACGAGGATCGCCTTTTTCAGGTCCAGCTTTTTGATCAGTGCCGCGAGATCGTCGGCATAGGTGTCCATGTCGTTGCCGTCCCACGATTGGCTCGAGCGGCCATGGCCGCGCCGGTCATGCGCGACGCAGCGATATCCGTGCGAGGCCAGAAAGAACATCTGGTCCTCGAAGGCGTCCGCCGTGAGCGGCCACCCATGACTGAAGACGACGGGCTGCCCCTTGCCCCAATCCTTGTAGTAATCTCCGTGCCGTCTTTGGTGACTATCGTAGGCATGTTAGTTTACCTCCAGAGCAGAGGCTGCGAGTGGCACTGCTCAATTCCTAATAATCGCCACGTAACTACGGATCCTAAGTTCCGCTAACTCAGCGGTTAATGTCAGCCGCGAACTTGATTGTCTCCTCCTCTACGTGCCAGCGCAGGAAGAGTGGCAGCAATCCCAATGTCGCTACCGAACCTAACGGCGCTGGCATAAGCGCCTCAACGGAGCACCTGAACTTAGCGCTTTTGCTATCCTTGGGCTCGACCCCAAAAATCCAGATCACCTCTATGGTGGCGGGGAAGACGTGCAAACCGTTGCGCCTGCGTGTTCTTCGAATGCATGATGATATGGTCGGGCGTCGCCTGCACGGCGAGATTATGCTGAACCAGTAGATGCCCGCCGATGCTTTCAACATAGACCATTCCGAAGGTTGCCGCCCGCGCGGAAGGTGCCGGCCGCGCGATGGGCTCGGGAGCATGCTTCGGTCTGTTCGGTATCCATTAATCCTGGAGAGCCACTGCGCCAGATCAATGCGATCCGCAGGATGATCAATGACCGTCCGAAATGAGCTCTTCATCTGTCCTACCTCACCGGAGCATGAAGTTCGAGCAGGAAGTCGATAGCCTTTCCGAAGGGTGGGCGGAAAAGATCGACGGCGTTGAACCGCGCCTGCCGGAACACGGCTTTGGCGTGGCTCATGGTCTTGAAACCCTCGGCACCGTGGTAAGCGCCCATGCCGCTTGGCCCGAGATGCCGCCGAACGGAAGATCATCCTGAGCGTAATGCAGGATGGTGTCGTTGATCATCACGCCGCCCGAAGTCGTCCGTTCTACCACGAGGCGCTGCGCGGCCTTATCCGTGCCGAAGAAATAGAGCGCGAGCGGGCGCGGTCTTGCATTCACATAAGCGATGGCATCGTCTAGTCGGTTATCAGTCTCGACAGGCAAGATTGGGCCGAAAATTTCTTCCTGGTTTGCCGCCATGTCATCCATCACCCCGAGCAGCAGCACTGGCGGAAACATGCGTGCGTGCAAATCGCTTCCCGGCTGCCTCATCCCGAGATCGATAACGCGGCAACTTTGGCCTTGGCATCCTCGACCAGTCTTGACAGGCGTGCGA
>CAWDKA010000015.1:0-163314 GCA_963802845.1 uncultured Alphaproteobacteria bacterium | reverse complement strand
TTCCAAGGCACGTGCCCCAGAGGCAACGCGGCAGGTCACCACCAGCGCCCTCGGCCGTAAAAGCCACCGCCAAAAAGAATCAAAACCAGCAAAATCACGATTAGCAGAGTGGTGTTGTCCATTTTGTCTACCCCCTCTAGGCATTTAACGCGCACTAGTCCTGCTAGATTAGCACAAAGCAGTGATACGGAAGGTGTCCCTGCACTAAAAGGGCGTTGGTTCCCCATCCGGGACGGGAAAGCGAAAGGTGTCTCAGTAGACACACATGCCTTCATTCCATTGTTTACACTTGGTGTAGGCTCGGCGAGCGGCGCTGGTCCCTTTTTGAGAAGCGTAGGTTCTCGCTGATTTTTTGGTCTTGTAAACTTTGCGTGGTTTTTTTGATTTGAAGGAGCGCGTGGTCGGCTTTGAAACCTTATCAGTCTCGCTTGTTAGTGCGGCTTCGTGCCCTCCAGTTGCGCTCGGACGCTCGACTGGGGTGATATGGTTCTCGTAGATCCAGCCTTCCCGCGAAGTGCCAGGGTCACGGATTCTCGCCCATCCGAGGTTCCGCTCGAGGAGCTGCATTTCCGTGCCGGCTGCGGCGTGGCCGAGAATGGCTGACGATACCGACGGACCGCTATGTAGCGGAGTGCCGCGCAAGAGCTGACCCCATGAATGCTGCTCCGGTATCCGATGGCGATGCGGCGCTTGGCGCGGCTGGGTCATTCAACTGAGGTTCCTGCGTTTCCGAAGTCTGGCTCGTCGCAGGCGTAATGCTTGGAGTAGCCTCCTGGGGAGACGGAGCAGAGGGATCAATCGCATGTGTTGGGCGCCCGGGCCTCGTATCGAGCTGCGCATCATCGGGCCAAACTAACCCCGCACTTTCGGATGAGCCTGAAGGCTTCTCGGGAGAGGGAGGGAAGGTCCCCGTGACGTAGAGGATCACCCCTAGAAACCCCAAAGATAGAAGCACCCACCTCATGACTATCAAACTCGCGCTCTAGGAGATCCCTAGCCTGATCATAGCGCAAACCTTCCAATAAGGCAGGGGCGACCCGAAGGCCGCCCCTCCTAATGCCCGAAGGGCGTCTTAGTACCACCGAGTGCAAACGCCTCCATTCCATCGCGCACATCTACGTGCTTGGCGTTTGGTGGTTCTGGCCACGCAGACACCGTTAACTCGTGTCCTAAAGGGGCCACACCAAGCGGCGACCCGCGTGGTCATGCCCGTTCAGTCCCCATCCATCCTTGGTGCGCTGTAGAAACTTCTTCGACGCCGTGCGTATTCCTCGAACAGCAGTTCGCCGTTCTCGTCGTGGTACGCATAGCGAGCGGCGATCTCTTCGTCTTGCATTGGCTTACACGGTTTGAGATTTCTTGGCGGCTGATACGAGACGGATCGCTCCCCACCGAGACGCTGCCGCACATGATCCTTGCAAGGTTCCCACATGTCTCCGGCGTGGCTATCCACCACGAAGCCGTCCTCATTGTCTGCTGGCTTGACGGACAGCGAGCGATCAGCGGGGGAGTGACCGGGGCCGGGACATTTGACCTGACCACCGGTCACTTCGCCGCCGAGGGCCCGCTGCTGCGGATATGTCGTCAGAACGAGACGATCTTGAACAAGTGCTGACACGCGCCCCCCACCCTCGCTCAAGCAGCACCTGCTCGCGCACATCCTTGTGCTCCTAGGACGGATCTGAAGGCTCCGAGCAAATTTACATGAGGGCGCTCGCTTCGGCGGGCGCCCCTTGCATGCTCAGTGCGAGTTGGCTGTCGAGCCAAGATTTTTGCGCTGAACCGTACTTACTCCAATCTTACCGTCCCTTCGCCTTTTGGAATCGATTATTGACGGGGGTGTGTGGCTTCGAGGAGGTTCACATGCCGGGCGATCCAGCACAGTGTCGCTTATACGCGGCGCGCTATTTGGAATTATCCAAGCGCACCACGAATCCCACAAGGCGCGCAAATCTCGCCGCATTGGCAGAGATGTGGACAAACTCGCTGCCGAGTGTGAATCCGATCAACCGCTTCTCAACACGCTGTCTGAAATTATCTTCGAGGAACCGTTCTATGCGGTGCCGGAGGCTCTGAACCTCCGGGCAGCATAAAGACAGCCTCCAGCTTGAGGCCAGATGGCGCTCGCTTAGGCATGAAGAAAAGAGAAGACCCGGTGCATCGCCTTGGGGAGGTAAATAATGACCCCGAAGCTCAGTGACATACTTTTAGCAGTATTGGCAATCTTTGCTTTCGCCTACCTAGCTGCAACCCTCCTCCAACTCTAACTATACGGTAGCGAACTAGACAGCTATCTCCCGACTTGCTGGCACGCGCCCGCTTCGGCGGGCGCCCTTTTTGTTTTTGATGTTAAACTGGCGCTTCTCGATTAGGGAGGCATTCAAATGTTTCAGAAGTCGGCAAAGAGCGCGACGGAACTCGAAAGTAGGATCACGGCCGAACTGCGTGAGCATCCGGAGTGCGAAAGCGCTGGCGTAAAGGTGATCAAGCCAACGGGAGTTACCTGGGACGCCGTCTTAATCCGTTCAGGTCCGCAACTCAATGACGAGTGCGAGGCAAAGCTCGCCGAAATTACCAGTCGACTTCGCCAGGAGTTCGATTTGGCCGAATAGCTGTAACTCAAGGCTTGCATCGCCGAGCACCATCTCATGACGGCCAAGTCGGAACTCAGCGTCCAAGTGGTTGACGACGAGATCATCGTGACGCTTCCGGGGTCACACTATTTTGTCACGTACTACAAGCCGACCAAATCTCCTAAGCTGCTCGCAAAGTTCATTTCGGACAGGGACGATCCGCACGTTGCAGTGAAGCTGTCAGAGTTCCTCGCTCTCGCCTGGAAGCTCGCCAACGACGAAATCACCAGTTGCGGTGGGCTACTGGGCTTGGGACTCTGGCTCGGGAGTTGGAGAGCTTTCTGGCTCGGGAGTTGGAGAGCCACCCCTAAAGAACATCTGCATCTCCGTCTGTGTAACCTTCCCGTCCTTGTCGGCATCGATCCCCTTGAAAATTTTTGCATGGGCCGTTTGGAATTCCTCGAGCGACAAAGTCCCATCGCCATCAGTATCCATTAGGATAAAGATCAGGCGCATGTGCATGCCGTGACGCATCATGCCCCGCATGCCATGCCCCTTTTTGCCAGGGCACATGTGGCCCATCACATCCTCACCCGTCATCTTAGCGGTCGGCGCTTGCTGTTCTTGGGCACCGGCACTTGGCTCTTTCAGTTCGTGCGCGATGGCGATGTTGCTCATCAGCAAGAGGGCGGACGCGATAAATATAAACTTTGGTTTCATGTGAGGCCTTCCTTCCGCGCTTCTCTTTTTACGGCTGTGCCGTTGTAGTGGTCCCCTTCGTATGCTCCCAGGAGCCAACAAGGAGGAAGGAGTTCGGTTCCACGCCCGGCGTGGCTTGTCCCAAAAAATTAAGACGCCCGCCGAAGCGAGCGGCTTACCAAAGCCACGGCAACAACGAGCGATCACTCCCGACTAGCCGAGCGGCGACGGCGAATGCGAGGACCAGAAGCAAAAGAGTACCTACATCCAGGATTGCTTTCTTCACTCGTTTCTTGTGTTGCGGGTCACGAGTGTCTCGCATGGCCAGCATCGCTATGCCGCGTACAGCATAAAAGGAAAGCCCCGCTCGGGGGAGGGCGGGGCTCTCCAAAACCCGTTCGGCGAGTACGATTGCGGGAGGGAAGAGGAGTTCGATCCTCGCCGAAGTGTCACGTTAAATGCGGAGGACGCATAAAGGTTCCTTCGGAAAAGTCGTCAAATGTTTTGCGAATGCGGGGGCAGACTGCAAACCTTCAGGCCGTGCTCGAAGCTCTAAGGGCGAGCGGCGTTGAGGTGCTAGAGGATGGCTCGACGGCAATTCTAAGCATTCCCGCCGCTGCTCATGCGGTTGATCCGCACCCCTACAGCATCAACCTGGGGGGCATCGTGGCTACGTCCACGCTGGGCTTTAAGATTGTAACCGGGACTTGTGTGGCGTGCATCGTGTCGGGCGGGTTCGGCACTCCGACAACCGCTTAATGGAGTTGGCGCTGGTTGTTCCTCCTCCTTTACAACCGGCGACTCGCGGTGAGGGTGTCCTTACCACTGCTCACCACGTTAGCGCGAGGGTAGTGCCATAGCGCTGGCAAAAGGGCGGGGGCTTCTCCTCCCCGCCGGTTGCGTAGGGGGGCTACTCTCAGGCTCGGGGGTAGCCCCCTCTTTCATTCAGGCGAGTTCTTTTCCCGAGACTCGCTGATTTGGGAGGGGGTTGATTGGCACGGCTCTTCCCTCTTTTTTCCGCTCTACGCTTGCCATTCACCTCCCTAGTCGATCCGTGAAATGCCTTTAAAAATGCCTGTAATAGTCTTCCTCAGGTAAGCAGCTATTTTCTCTGCTTCCTTGAGCGAGGTGCCGCGCGGGAGCTCGAAGTAAAGGTTGTCCGGCAATATCTCGACGTCACCACCCGCTTGCTGAACCTCGATTATGTGTTCTGATACGCCCTCTTTGGCTCTGAAAAGCACATCTGCTCTATGCCTCGACATAATATCCCTCCCGGAAAAGCCAATTTGATGAAACCGCTAAGTCGACGCTGCGGCGGCGCAGTTTTGCCAACCGTGATGGTGAGCTTTTAGGAGCGCCTCTACGAGCGCTCGGCGGCCGGACTGGCTATAAGCAAAACGGAACTATGAAAGTGATGTTCCCAACCTAGGCTGCATCTCGCTTCCTTGAGCGCGTGAAGCTTTCGATCAGATGGCGTGTTAGCAGCTCCGGATCGTTCATCCCGTTGCAAGCCAGCATAAACAGCCGTCGGCGAATGGCCGCAGTTTCGTGCTCGTCAGGGAAGTTCAGCGCTGAGCAAACAGATTGGAAGACCCACTCAAGCTCCGCGAGGTCCGGTTCGTAAAATACGGTTTTGGGAGGTCCAATTTTACCCATGGCTCACTCCTGTGCTGCAGGTGGTCATCATCATGTGCCGGTGATGAGCGGAGAGTGCGCCTTCAACGTCACAATTGCGAGTTCGATAGTGTGACGCACCGCAGTGCTGATTGCTGCGAAGCACAAAGACCGCAAAGGGGTTGTCGCCCCCAGGGAGGGAACAATAGCTGCTAGATAAGGTTGGCGTTCAGGTGGTGGCGTTCTTCCCTGGCCATCACTGAGGTCCCCCATTGGACTTCGAAGGAGCCCCCGAGTCCCCCCGTCTCAGGGGCTTCTTCATATCCGCCGCAAGCGGCCCCGACCTTAGTTGTTCCCCCGTAGCGGCCAGGGCCGCCGAGGGCAGGGCAGGGAAGAGGCCTGCCCGTCCTCTGGCAAACAGCTTTCTGAACGAAGGCGGCAAATTGGCGGCGGCTATCTCGGTTTGTTTCCTTTTATGCTGCCCGGAGGTTCAGGTTTCCTCTTAGGTGTGCCCTCCGCGCTACAGCCTTCGATCTCTGTAATCGCTAGCGTAGGGCCGCGAGAGCTTATCTCACCTCAAAGCCTACAGCCCCGTGGGAGCCACCGCGGGGCCTTTTTTGTTGAGCAGCGCCCGCCGAAGCGAGCGGCTTACCAAGGCCACGGCAACAACGAGCGATCACTCCCGACTAGCCGAGCGGCGACGGCCAGCATCGCTATGCCGCGTACAGCATAAAAGGAAAGCCCCGCTCGGGGGGAGGGCGGGGCTTTCCGTATTGTTATTCGGCGAGACTTTCGCGGGAGGGAGGGGCCTCGCCAAACTTATGCGTACTAAACGCGATTGAGGCGTCAGAGTTCCCAAAAGACTGGGGGCCGCCCGCTGCTCGACGGACGCCCCTTGCCAGCCCGCCTCTGCCCACGGTCCGCAGACAGCTTCAGGCCCATTCTCTTAACGCAGAGCAGGGGCGGTTCGTTTTTTATTCAGTTCCGAACCACTAGCGGCGGTATGCGATAGTGGCCGCAAGGAGAATGGCCACCACGTTCGCGGCGATCACAGCCAAAAACACTGCGGAATATAGGGGCAGCATCTTAGTCCCCCGACTCATAACTCCTACTGCGGGATGGTTTCAGGAGAACAAACACACCGCGCGGGGCGACTAGGGTTCAAATAACCCCCTTGGTTCCGCCTAACAACCGGCCAGGCTTTTGGGCCTAGAGATCCTTATTCGTTCATTGCACCGCGTGCTCGATGCGCTCCGCAATGCTGGCGTTGAGGTGCTAGAGGATGGCTTACGGCTGGTGCCGAAGAAGGGGAGACGGTGATTTAATTAGCCCACCTGTTAGCCCGGACATTCCCCTAAACCGCTAAGTCATTGATTTAATGGCGCGCCCGAAAGGATTCGAACCTCCGACCCCCAGATTCGTAGTCTGGTGCTCTATCCAACTGAGCTACGGGCGCGTCCAGCCTCCAGAAGACAAACCTTTCTCCTGAAGGTGAGCTTGAGCCCAAGCGCGGGATGCGCAAGAGGAGCGAGCGAGGCTCGCAAAAGGCATCAAGCAAACCCTACCTAATCGGTCGCCCGCGCAAAGGCAAGGCTGGCTGCGCCTCGCTCCGTCATTGCCGGGCTTGACCCGGCAATCCATTCCACTGGCTTCAACGCGCTAAGACGAAACGGCATGGATGCCCGGATCAAGTCCGGGCATGACAAAATGGTCCATCCAGTCCTGGCTTCGAGTGTCTGGGGCAACGGCCGCAGGCTCACGCGCTGAGCCGCCGGGCACCTTTCAACTCCACCACCACGTCGGGGATGGTGACACGGAACGTGGCGCCGCCTTCGTTGTCGATGAGCGCGATCTGGCCGCCATGGGCCTGCACGAGCTCGTGGGCGATGGCGAGTCCGAGCCCGGTCCCGCCTTTGCGGACGCTGCCCTGGAAGGCCGCGAACAGATGCGTACGGGCCTTGTGCGGCACGCCGGGTCCGGTGTCGGCAACCTCGATCACGGTGACCGCGCCCTCGCGGCGGCCCGCGACACCGATCTCGCCGTCGGTCTCGCCTTCGCTTTCCAGAGCCTGAACTGCGTTGCGGCAGAGATTGCTCAACACGCGGTAGAGTTGGTCGCGGTCGGCATCGACTTCGAGCATCGGCTCGACCTCGATGACCCATGCGATCCGCTGCCGGGGCAGGCCGAGACTGTCGCCGACCTCGGTCACGAGCGGCAGAAGCTTGAAGCGCTTCCGCCGCGGCGGCGTCTCCTGGGCCTGGCCGTAATTGAGCGTCTGGGCGCATAGCCGGATGGCGCGGTCGAGCGAGGCGATCAGTTTCGGCACGAGGCGCTGCACCGTCGGATCCTTGACCGTGATGAGGCGGTCGGAGAGGAGCTGGGCGCTCGACAGCATGTTGCGCAGATCGTGGCTGATCTTGCTCACCGCGAGGCCCAGGGCCGCGAGCCGCGTTTTCTGCGAGAGCGTGTCGGCAAGCTCCCTCTGCATGGCGGAGAGTTCGCGCTCGGCGGTGCCGATCTCGTCGCGGCGGTCGGACGGCTCAATCACCCTAGTCGGGTCCTCGGGGCGCTCGGAAAAGCGGACGATGTTCCAGGTGAGCTTGGTCATCGGTTTGACCAGAAGAGCATCGAGCGTGAGATAGACGAGCGCCGCGGTGATGATCGAAATCAAAATGGACAGGCCGAGAATGTCGAGGCCGTAGCGGATCATGGCGGCCTTCAGTGGCGCCTCGCCCATGACCACTTCGATCGACTCGCCTTGGTGGAAACCGGGATCGCCGATCACCCGGATCACCCTGTCGTCCGGCATCACATAGACCATGAGCGCGTCAGCGATGAGCTTCATCCAAGAGTCGTCGCGCAAATCGTAAGACGCATCGATCTCGTCGGGCATGTCCATCTCGATGATCAAGCTGCGCGAGGCCGCGCGCTTGACGGCGATCGCCTTCACCTGGGCCCGCTCCAGCAGTTCGTCGCGCAGCATCGGCGGCAGTTGGCCGCTGGGCGCGGCTTCGGCCGCGAGCGAGGCGATCTGCGCCGCCGCAAGCCGCTCCATCAGCCATTGCCGCCGGAAATTGGACACCGAGGGCACGAACACGAGCACCTCGGCCAGCATGACGAAGAGAATGGTGAGCAAGAGCAGCTTGGCCGACAGTCCCGGCACGAAGCGGAACATCGGCTGCTTGTCTGGCTTTATGTTTGGGGCCTCGTCGTTCACCAAGACACTCGAACCTAAGCGCGGGGGTCGCTCGCGCGCGGCCTATCCTAGGCGGCGCAGGAAACCAATCATGCTACGGAGCCAGCCCTTCGTCAAAGTTGGCAAATAATAAGTATAGGCGACGCGCTTGGAGAGCTCGGAAAGCGTGGGATAGGGCAGCACGAGATGGATCAGGTCGCCGACCTTCATGCCCTTGGCCATGGCGACGATCCAAAGCTGGAGCAATTCGCCGGCCTCGGCGCCGACAATGGTGCAGCCGAGGATGGTGCCATCGGGCCTGGCGATGACCTTGATGAACCCGTCCGTGGCGCGCTCGCATTGGGCGCGGTCATTCTCGCTATAGGGCACCCGGTAGATGCGGATGCGGCGATAGCGCTTGCGCGCTTCGGCCTCCGTCATTCCGACCTGGGCGAGTTCGGGGTCGGTATAGACCACGCGCGGAATGTTGCCGGCGCGCGCGTCGGGTCTTAGCCGGAAGAGCGCATTCCTGATGACGAGACCGGCTTGGTAATTGGCGAGATGGGTGAAGCCCGGTCCGCCGATCACGTCGCCAACGGCATAGACGCGGCGATTGGTGGTCCTGAGAAAGTGGTTCACCTTGATGCCGGCGTCGCTATAGGCGATCCCGGCGCGATCGAGGCTGAGCGTTTTGACGTTCGGCTTGCGTCCGGTGGCGACAAGGAGATGCGAGCCTTTGACGAGGGTCTCCTCGCCGTTCTCGGTGAAATGCACCGAGATCCCTTGCGTCGAGCGCTCGACCCGTTCCACCCGCGTGTTGGGGTGAAGCATCACTTGCGTGTCGGTAAGCCGCTTGATGAGAACCGCAGCGGCGTCGGGATCTTCATGGGCGAGGAAGTTGCCCACATCGAACACGCTGACATGCGAACCGAGCATGCGATTGCCCTGGGCAAGCTCGAGCCCGACGGGTCCGCCGCCCAGCACGATGAGATGCTGGATGCGTTCGCTCACGTCGAAAATCGTCTCGTTGGTGAAGTAAGGCACCTCTTCGAGGCCGGGGATCGGCGGGATCGACGGCAGCGATCCGGTGGCGATGACGAAGCGGCGGGCGCGCACCAGCACCCGTCCGGCTTCCACGGTGAAATTGTCGAGAAAGGAGGCCTGCGCCTGAATGACGCGGACGCCCAAGCCGGTCATGCGTTCGATCGAGTCGTTGGGCGCGATCGCGGCGATAACGCCGTGCACGTGATCGTGGACGCCGCGATGGTCGATCTGAGCCTCGATGACGTCGATGCCGAAGGTCGATGCGGTCCGGACCGCCTCCGCCCGCTTCGCCGCCGCGAGCAAGGACTTCGATGGAACGCAGCCATAGTTGAGACAGTCGCCGCCCATGCGCCCTTTTTCGATGAGCACGACAGGCACGCCGAATTGCGCCGCTGACGCCGCGACCGTCAATCCTCCTGAGCCCGCGCCGATCACGCAAAGGTCGGGCTTCAGTACCTCTTCCATACCTGCTGGTCCCCCATCGCCAAACGCTTCAAGGCGCCCGTCTGATCCGTTTCAGAACCACGGGAATGAGCGCCACGAGCCCCAACGCCACTAACCCCGCTATCAGTTCCGGGGTCAAAAGCATCCCGGGATCGAGCGAATATGAACACGACTCTTGGCCTCCCGGTCCGGACTTGGCAAGGCAGGACTCGTACATGGCCCGCTGCCTTTCGATAACGCTGTCGAGGCCGTTACCGGCCAGCGCAAAGGCGAATGTTCCGGGGATAATGCCAAGAAAAGTGGTCGCGACATAGGTAGCGAAACGCACGTTGAGCAGTCCAGGGGCAAGGTTGACGAGCCAGAAGGGAAAGATCGGCACGAGCCGGAGGAAGAGCAGATAGGAGAAGGCATCTTCCTGGAATCCTTGACGAAAGCGCGACAGGAAGGGACCTGCCCGCTGCGCCAGGAGACGGCCGAGCGTGCTCTTGGCGATGAGAAAGACGATTGTCGCCCCGATCGTTGCGCCGACCACGGAGGCTGCGCCCCCCACGAGCCAGCCGAACAGGAAACCGCCGGCGATGGTCATCACGGCGCCCCCGGGCAGCGACAGGGCGACGACGGCGGCGTAGAGCGCGACAAAGGCCGCAAGGCTCAAGAGCATGTGGGCGTCGATGAAGTGCCGCAACGCTTCGCGGTTTTCGGCAAGCGCGGTCACCGTGAAGTAGCGGTGCCAGCCCATGGCGAACACCAAAGCCATCGCGCCGAGAAGGGCGATGAGCGGCCACAGGCGCTTGAGCCAGCCCGTTACGCCGCCGGCGGTTTCGCGCGCCGTTTTCACCTGGTCCGCGCTCCATTCATCTAACAGGTAGATGGACCATGTTCGGCCGGTGCGGAACAGCCTTTCGCGCTATTGTGATGCCGCGCTAGCCCAGGATTGACTTCGCCCGCCGCGTCACCCTATAAGCCCACGGGGTCGCGGGACTAAAAGCCCATCTCGCCCCTCAAGCCCAAGTCAAGGAGCCCCTTTCCGTGAAACGGACCTACCAACCATCCCGGCTCGTCCGCAAGCGGCGCCACGGCTTTCGCGAGCGTATGGCGACGAAGGGCGGACGGAAGGTGCTGGCGCGGCGCAGAGCCAAGGGGCGCAAGCGCCTGTCGGCCTGACGCGCTGACTGTGACGGCGATCGGACGCCTCAAAACCCGCAGAGAGTTCCTATATGTCCGGGACGGTACGCGCTATGCCGCGCCTTCGCTCGTGCTGCAGGCACGGCCACGCGCGACCGGCGCGGAGGAGGACGTCCATCTTGCCCGCTTCGGCTTCACGGCAACCAAGACGCTCGGGTCGGCGGTCATCCGCAACCGGGCGCGGCGGCGATTGAAGGAAGCGGTGCGGGTCGCCGCGCCGTCACACGCCTTGGAGGGCTATGATTATGTCTTGATCGCGCGGGAAGGCACGGTACAACGGCCCTTCACCGCGTTAATCAAGGACCTCGAACGCGCGTTTGCCAAGGCACACGCGCCCTCCCCAGCAAAGAGACGCTGAACGCCCTTATTCCGATTTCACCGCTCGCGCCGGGGAAGACCTGCGGGCCTTGAGTTGAAAGCGACATGGACGAGAATAACCGCAACTTCATCCTCGCCATTCTCCTGTCCCTCGGCGTCTTGTTCGCCTGGCAGGTCTTGTTCTTGCCGAAGCCGCCTCCCCCCGACACGAAGCAAGCGGCACAGCAGGAGCAACGGGTCGAGCCGGGACCGCCGCAGCCGCAAAGTGGAGGCGCGCCCGAAAGGGCCGCGCCTCAGGCAGGCGCCGCCGCTGTCGCGCTCACTCGCGACGAGGCGCTCGCCAAAAGCCCGCGCATCGCCATCGACACGCCGAGCCTCAAAGGCTCGATCGCGCTGAAAGGCGGCCGTATCGACGATCTCACGCTCAAGGACTATCGCGAGACGGTCGAACCTTCGAGCCCGCAAGTCGTGCTCCTGTCGCCGGCGGGAGGTCCTCACGCCTATTACGCGGAGTCGGGCTTCGTCGGCGGCGAAGGTCTTGCGCTCCCCACCGCGGACACGCTGTGGACGGCCGCGAGCGAGGCGCCGCTCACGCAAGATGCGCCGGTCACGCTGACTTACGACAACGGCAAGGGGCTGAAATTCACCCGCACCATCTCGGTCGACGACAAATACATGTTCACGATCGACGACCAGGTGGCGAATACCGGCGCCGATACCGTCACGCTCCATCCTTACGCGCTGGTCTCCCGTCACGAGACGCCTCACGTCCAGGGCTTCTACATTCTGCATGAAGGCCTGATCGGCGTGGTGAACGAGGGACTGGAAGAAATCACCTATGCCAGCGCGCTCGAAGAACCAAAGCCGCTGCAATTCGAGAGCAAGAATGGCTGGCTCGGCATCACCGACAAATATTGGGCGACCGTCGTCATTCCGGAGCAGGGAAAGCCGTTCGATGCCACGTTCTCGGGGAGGCAGACGGACGGCCGCGACATGTTCCAGACCGACTACCTCATGGGGCCGCTCGCGATCGCTCCGGGACAGACCGGCCAGGCGCAGGGGCGCGTGTTCGCCGGCGCCAAGGAGGTCAATGTCGTCGACGGCTACGCCGCGACCTATGCCATCCCGAGAATTCGACCGCCTGATCGATTGGGGCTGGTTCTATTTCCTGACCAAGCCGCTGTTTTTCGCGCTCGACTTTTTCTACAAGCTGGTCGGCAATTTCGGCGTCTCGATCCTTATCGTCACCGTCCTCATCAAGCTCGTCCTATTCCCGCTCGCGAACAAGTCCTACGTGTCGATGAGCAAGATGAAGAAGCTTGCGCCCGAGATGCAGCGCATCAAGGAGCGCTACGGCGACGACCGCATGCGCCAGCAACAGGCGATGATGGACCTTTACAAGAAGGAGAAGGTGAACCCGGCTTCGGGCTGCTTGCCGATCCTGGTGCAGATCCCGATCTTCTTCGCGCTCTACAAGGTGCTGTTCATCACCATCGAAATGCGGCACGCGCCGTTCTTCGGCTGGATCCAGGATCTGTCGGCGCCCGACCCGACGACGGTCTTCAATCTGTTCGGGCTCATCCCGTGGGAGCCGCCCGCGCTGCTGATGATCGGCATTTGGCCGATCATCATGGGCATCACCATGTGGGTACAGATGCAGCTCAATCCGGCGCCGCCCGATCCGGTGCAGCAGAAAATTTTCGCCTGGATGCCGGTGTTCTTCACCTTCCTGCTCGCCTCCTTCCCGGCCGGCCTCGTGATCTACTGGGCGTGGAACAACCTCCTGTCGGTGATCCAGCAATCGGTGATCATGTCCCGACAAGGGGTGGAGATTCCCCTCCTCGAAAATCTCGGCTTCAAGAACAACAAGAGCAAGGCCAAGGGCGAGGCCGAGGGGTAACGGTCAATCCGTCATGCCCGCACTTGATGCGGGCATCCATTCCGTTATGTCTTCGCCTGGCTCGGAGGTCACGGAATGGACCCCCGGGTCAAGCCCAGGGGTGACGATTTGGAAAGTCACAATTTCACCAAGGCCGATCTCGCCAAAGGCGAGGCGCTGTTCAAAAGCCCTTGCACCTTCGTCAAGGGCGTGACGCGTGTCGCCGACCTGCCGCGCGACGGCCGCGCCGAAGTCGCTTTCGCGGGCCGCTCCAATGTCGGCAAGTCGAGTCTCATCAACGCGCTGACCGGCCGCACCAGCCTCGCCCGGGTGTCGGTGACGCCGGGACGGACGCGCGAGCTCAATTACTTCGTGCTCGGCAAGGACGGCGCGCCTTATCTCGTCGATATGCCGGGCTACGGCTACGCGCAGGCTTCGAAAGCTCAAGTCAAGGGCTGGACGCGGCTGATCGGCGACTACCTCAAGGGACGCCGCGAGCTGAAACGCGTGTTCCTTCTCGTCGATGCCCGCCACGGCATCAAGCCCAACGACACGGAGACGATGAAGCTGCTCGACGAGGCCGCGGTCTCCTATCAGGTCGTGCTGACCAAGGCCGACAAGCCCAAGGCCACGGAGCTCGAGGCGATTCAAGCAAAGGTCGTGAACGACCTTGCCAAGCATCCGGCGGCCTATCCGCAAATTCTCGTAAGCTCGGCCCGCACCGGCGCCGGGATCGAGGAACTGCGCGCCGCCGTCGCCGCGCTCACATCCTGACAATCAATTCGCGAAGCGGTCCCAGAGCGCCACGACCCAGACGAGCCCGGCAAGCACAAGGGCAAAGAACACGCCGGCCGAAGCGAGGTCCTTGGTGATGCGGATTGCCTCGTGCTTCTTCGGCTCGATGTGATTGCACAAGCGCTCGATCGCGGTGTTTAGGAACTCGATCGCGAGCACGAAGAGGATGCTCCCGGCGAGCGCCGCCCAAGTCCACACGTCTTTCGCCACGAAGAAGGACAAAGGCAGGAGCACGCAGGCGATCGCCACCTCCTGCTTGATCGCCGATTCGGTCGCGAGCCCTTCGCGAAGGCCGCCAAGGCTGTTCCAGAAGGCGGCGGCGATCCGGGCCAGTCCGCCGCGCCCGGGAAGTGCCCCGTGCGAGGGCGGCAGACCTCGGGACGCGGATTCTCCGGACCCTTCTTTTTCTGGCTTTTGACGCATCGAATTGGCGGCCCTGACCCATCATGCGGCACGCGAACAGGTATAGGCGAGCCGGGCGGCGCTGAATAGCAGAGCCTATCGCTTGTCGCGCCGCCCCCCGCGCCGCTATAAGCGCGAGGTGGCCAAGACCAAATCATCCCCCGCCAAGCCCAAGGACCGCCCCGCGCTGAAGGCCCGCGCGGCCGCCGCGAGCGTGGCCGACGTCATCGCCTCGGTCCATGCCAAGGCCAAGGTGCTGTCGGAGGCGCTGCCCTATATGCAGCGGTACGACCGCAAGACCGTGGTGGTGAAATATGGCGGTCACGCCATGGGCGATCCGGTGCTCGCCGCCGATTTTGCCCGCGACATCGTGCTGATCAAGCAGGCCGGCGTGAACCCGGTCGTGGTGCATGGCGGCGGCCCGCAGATCGGCTTGCTGCTCGACCGGTTGAATATCCGGTCCGAGTTCAGGGGCGGGTTGCGCGTGACCGACAGGGCGACCGTCGAAGTGGTCGAGATGGTGCTCGCGGGCACCGTCAACAAGGAGATCGTGACCGCCATCAACAGTCAGGGCGGCAAGGCGGTCGGCATCTCGGGCAAGGACGCGAACCTGATGCGGGCCAAGCGGCTCGAGCGGCGCTGGCGCGACCCGACCTCCAATATCGAGCAAATCGCCGATCTCGGCTTCGTCGGCGACCCGGCCGCCGTCGATCCGCACATCATCGACGTCATCATCCAATCCGACTTGATCCCGGTGGTGGCGCCGATCGGGGTCGGACCCGACGGCGAGACCCTCAACATCAACGCCGATACTTTTGCCGCGGCGCTTGCCTCGGCGGTCAAGGCCAAGCGTCTTCTTCTTCTCACCGACGTCGAGGGCGTACTCGACAAGAACGGCAACCTGATCAAGTCGCTGATTACGTCGGAAGCGCAGGACCTGATCGACGACGGCACCATCTCCGGCGGCATGATCCCGAAGATCGAGAGCTGCCTCGACGTCATCGCCGAAGGGGTCGAGGGCGTCGTCATCATCAACGGCAAAGTGCCGCATGCGGTGCTGCTTGAACTCTTTACCGAGCATGGCGCGGGCACCCTGATCGAGCGGCGCAGGCGGAAGAGCGCGGCGGGAGGAGCGCCATGACGGACAGCGGCTGCCCGGCGCGCGGCTTCGATCACGTCGAAGCCTGGGTGTTTGATCTCGACAATACGCTCTACCCGGCCGACTGCAATCTGTTCGCGCAGATCGACCGGCGCATGGGGGAGTTCATCGCCAACTCCTTCGGCATCCCGCTGCACGAGGCACAAACCTTGCGCGAAACCTATTACTACGAGCACGGCACCACGCTCGCGGGGCTCGTGCGCCTGCATGATGTGCCGCCCGACGATTTCCTCGACTACGTGCACGACATCGATCTCACCGCGGTTTGCCCCTCGCCCGAGCTTGCGGCGGCGCTCACCGCGCTGCCGGGGCGGAAATTCATCTTCACCAACGGCTCGCGCAAGCATGCCGAAGCCGTGGTCGAGCGGCTCGGCATCGGCGGTCTGTTTGCCGACATTTTCGATATTCATGCGCTCGGCTACCTCCACCCGAAGCCGAAGCGCGAGGCTTACGAGCGCTTCGTCGGCGCCTATGCCGTCGCGCCGCGCAAGGCCGCCATGTTCGACGACCTGCCGCATAATCTGGAGACCGCGCATGCGATCGGGATGACCACGGTCCTGGTGCACGGCGTGACGCCGCATCCCGAGCACCAGGCGATGACGGGCTGGACCGAGCTTCCGGCCCATATACATCACCGCACCGAGTCGCTTCCCTCCTTCCTTGCCGAAATCCGCGCCGCGCTCTCGGCCGGCGATGGGGAGCTTGCGCCGGGCCAAGCACAGTTCTGTCTGATCTGACCAAGGCCGCCATGACCCACGACCATCTCAAGACCTTCATCGACAGCGCCTACGAGCATGCCGTCGAGATCACGCCGGAGACCAAGGGCGTGGTGCGCGATGCCGTCAGCGAAGTGCTCGATCTCCTCGACAAGGGCGAGCTTCGCGTGGCGGAGAAGCGCGACGGCGGCTGGATCGTGCATCAATGGCTCAAGAAGGCGATTTTGCTCTCTTTCCGTCTCAACGAGCCGCACAAGATCGACGGCGGTCCGGGAGACGGCGCCTGGTGGGACAAAGTTCCGAGCAAATTCGCCAAGTGGAAGGCCAAGGACTTCAAGGAGGCGGGCTTCCGCGCCGTGCCGGGAGCGGTGGTGCGCCACTCGGCCTTTGTCGCGCCGGGCGTGGTGCTGATGCCGTCATTCGTCAATCTCGGCGCGCGGGTCGAATCCGGCACCATGATCGACACCTGGGCCACGGTCGGCTCCTGCGCGCAGATCGGCCGCAACGTCCATCTGTCAGGCGGCGCCGGCATCGGCGGCGTGCTTGAGCCGATCCAGGCCAATCCCGTCATCATCGAGGACAATTGCTTTATCGGCGCCCGCGCCGAAGTCGCCGAAGGGGTGATTGTCGGCGAAGGCTCGGTCTTGTCGATGGGCGTCTATCTCGGGCAATCGACCAAGATCATCGACCGCGCCACCGGCTTCGTGCATCAGGGCCGGGTGCCGCCGTTCTCGGTGGTCGTCTCAGGCACCATGCCCGGCAAGCCGCTGCCCGACGGAACGCCGGGGCCCTCGCTCTACTGCGCCGTCATCGTCAAGACGGTCGATGAGCGCACGCGCGCCAAAACTTCGATCAACGAATTGCTCAGAGACTGATCCGGGCGGAGGGAAGTAGAGGATGAAGCCGATGGACGTGGATCTCGCGTCTCTATTTCTGTCGCGCGAGGGCCGGATCAACCGGACCAAATTCTGGATCGGCGCCGCGTGCTTCATCGCCGTGTGGCTCCTTGTCGAGCTCGTTTTCGGCTCGTCCATCTTCGGGCGGATCGTGAAGTTTCTCCTCGCGATCGGGCTGTTCTATCCGGCCTACGCGGTCGCCGCCAAACGCTTCCATGATCGAAACCGGCCGGGAGAGACGGCCCTGTTCGGCCTCATCCCCGTCTTCATCGCCATTTTGCTCGATTGCTTCGGCCTGACCGGCGATGCGGTGGGAGCGAACGGGCTCGGATGGATTTGCCGCCTGATCTATCTCGGCGTGGGCTTATGGTTCGCGATCGAACTCGGCGCGCTCAAAGGCACGCCCGGGCCGAACCGCTTCGGCGGCGATCCCTTGGCGGCCGTGTACTAGGTCCTTGACGCGGACCGGCTTGCCACGCGGGCGGGCAGCGGTCATGGTGCGGGCCCAAGAATACCCTCGGTGACCCTTTGCCCCGCCAATGTCCGCACTCGGCGATAAAGCCCTCCAGATCGCGCAAGACCTGATCGCTTGCGAAAGCGTGACGCCGGAAGACGCGGGCGCGCTCGATGTTCTCATCGGCGCGCTCAAGCCTGCGCGCTTCACCTTCTGGCGCCTCAATTTCAAGGACGAGGACACCCCGCCGGTCGACAATCTCTACGCGCGTTTCGGCGACGGGCCGCCGCATCTCTGCTTCGCAGGCCATGTCGATGTCGTCCCGCCGGGCGATACCGCGCTGTGGCGCCACCCGCCCTTTGCCGCAGAGATCAGCGACGGGGTGCTCTATGGCCGGGGCGCCTCGGACATGAAGGGCGCCATCGCCTGCTTCACCGCGGCGGCGCTCGACTACATCAAGTCGCGCGGCCGTGAGCTCGACGGCTCGATCAGCCTTCTCATCACCGGCGATGAAGAAGGACCCGCGATCAACGGCACGAGCAAGGTGCTCGGTTGGATGAAGGAGCAAGGCGAGCGGCTCGATCATTGCATCGTAGGCGAGCCGACCAATGCCAAGCGCATCGGCGAAGCGCTCAAGATCGGCAGGCGCGGCAGCTTGAACGGGACCCTGAAGGTGACCGGCGTGCAAGGCCATGTCGCCTATCCTCATCTCGCCAACAATCCGGTGAAGGGGCTGGTGAAGATCCTGGCAAGGCTCTACGACACGCCGCTCGACTACGGCAGCGCGCATTTCTCGCCGTCGAATTTCGAAGTCACCAGCGTCGATGTCGGCAACCCCACCACCAATATCATTCCGGCGACAGTTGCGGCGCGCTTCAATGTGCGGTTCAACGACCGCCACAGCGCCGAGTCGCTCAAAGCGCATATCAATGAACAGGCGGCACTAGCGCTCTCCGGTACCGATCTCTCGCTTCAGCATCGAATTCGAGCCGCCGAGCGTCTCCTTCCTCACCGACCCCGGCCCGCTCGATGCGCTGTTGAGCGAGGCCATCAACGAGGTCACGGGCCTCACGCCGTCGCTTTCGACCGACGGCGGGACCTCCGATGCCCGCTTCATCAAGGAATATTGCCCCGTTGTCGAATTTGGGCTCACGACCGCATCGATCCACAAGGCCGACGAGCATGTCGCGGTCGCGGACCTCGAGGCGCTGACCGCGGTCTACCGGCGCTTCATCGCGCTCTATTTCGAGACCTTCGGGGGCGCCGATGCCGGGTGATCCCCGGCCGATCGGGGTGTTCGACTCCGGCATGGGCGGGCTCACCGTGCTGAAGGCGCTGACCGCGCGCCTCCCCGACGAGGGCTTCGTCTATCTCGGCGACACCGCGCGGCTGCCTTACGGCACCAAGAGCGCGGAGACGGTGCAGGCTTACGCGCTCCAGGCGACGCGGCTCCTGCTCGATGAAGGCGTGAAGATGCTGGTGGTCGCCTGCAACACCGCCTCGGCCGTGGCGCTCGGTCTGCTTGCAAGAAGCCTTCACGCCTCTCCCCGTGATCGGCGTGATCGAGCCCGGAGCGCGCGCAGGCGTCGCCGCGACCGCAAATCGCCGCATCGCCGTGATCGCGACCGAGGGCACGGTCAGAGGCGGCGCCTATGCCCGCGCCATCCGCCGTCTTATGAGCGACGCCGTGGTCGACGCAGCAGCCGTGCGGGGTGTTCGTGGCGCTGGCCGAGGAGGGCTGGGCCGATACGCACGCGACGCGCGCCGCGGCCGAGCACTATCTCGGCACGCTGTTCACGGGGCCTGAAGCGCCCGATACGCTCGTGCTCGGCTGCACCCATTTCCCGGTGCTTGCGAGCGCCATCAAGGCCGTGATCGGCCGCGACGTGGCGCTGGTGGATTCGGCTGAGACAACGGCTGCGGCCGTCGCCGAGGCACTTGCGGCATGCTGGCCTCGCGAGCGGTGCCGCGGCGAGCTCCGGCGGCGACGTGCGCTTCTTCGCCACCGATTCGCCCGAGCGCTTCGCCCGCGTCGGCGCGATCTTTCTCGGCCGCGTGATCGACCCTGCCTCGGTCACGCTCGTCGATCTCCGCGCCTTCGCTTAAGCCTTGGGCGGCGGCTCGTTGTCGGGCAGCACGGCGGAATCGTCGGTGAGATCGGGTTGCTCGAGGTCGGGCGGCGCCTTGGTGTCGGCGGCGACGGTCACCTCGCGCAACAGGCTGTTGAGCCAGGGCCGCCCGAGCAGCAGCAACACCGCGAGCGCATAGACCATTGTTGCCAAGACGACGAGGATCGCGAGCGCGGTTTCGTCGCGGAACTTGGTCATGTCCGCGAGCGCGCGCTCCAATCCGTAGGCGCCGGCGAAAAGCGCCGCCGCGAGCACGAGACCCGCGACGATCAGCTTCGCAACCGGCTTGCCGATGGCGGCGCCGGACACGGCGAAGCCCTGGCGGCGGGCAAAATAAGCAAGCAGGCTGAGATTGATCCAGGCGCCCGCGCTCGTCGCGAGCGCGAGCCCCACTTGCGCGAGCGGCCCCATCAACACGACCTTCAAAGCGATGTTGATGGCGGCGGCGAGAAGCGCCGCCTTGACCGGGGTTGCCGTGTCGCCGCGCGCATAGAACGGAGCGGTGAAGCTCCGCATCAGCACGAAGGGGAGCAGCCCGATCGAATAGGCGGCGAGCGTCTCGCCTGCGGCGGCGGCGTCGGCGGCGGTGAAGGCGCCGCGGGCGAAGAGCGCGCGCATGATGAGATCGGGGATGACGATGGCGGCAACGGCGCAAGGGATGGTGAGGAGAAGCGCAAGCTGGATGCCGCGGGCTTGCGCCGAGGCCGCGCCCCTCTCATCGCCCGCGGCAAGCCGCCGCGCCATCTCGGGAAGCAGCACGGTGCCGACGGCGATGCCGACCACGCCGATGGGAAGCTGGTTGATGCGGTCGGCGTAATAGAGCGCGGAGAGCGCGCCGGTCGGAAGGAACGAGGCGATCAGCGTGTCGGCGAAAAGCGCAAGCTGCACGCCGCCCGCGCCGATGATCGCGGGGCCGAGCGCCTTCAGGAAGCGGCGCGTCGGCTCGTTGAGGCGTGGCATGCGCAGCCTGATGCCGATCCCGTGCGCCTCGGCGTCGCCGCCGACGAGCAGCACGATGGCGATGCCCGCAACGAGGACGCCCCAAGCCGCGGCATGGCCGGCATCGGAAAACAGGGGCGCGAGCAGCAGCGTAACTATGATCGACAGGTTGAGCAGAATGGGCGCGCCGGCGGCGGAGGCGAAGCGATTGTTGGCGTTGAGGACGCCGGCGAACAACGTCTCGATCGACACGAGCGCGAGATAGGGGAAGGTGATGCGGGTGAGCGCGACGGCGAGGTCGAAGCGCGCCGGATCGTCGACGAGGCCCGGAGCGAGCACCCTTACGACCCAAGGCGTGAACAGGAGCGCAAAACCCAAGCAGCACGAGATTGATGGCGATCAGAGCCGAAGCGATCTGGTCGGCGAAGAGCTTGGCGGCGGGGAGCCCCGCCTCTTCGAGCGTGCGCGCGTAAGCCGGGACGAAGGCCGCGGCGAACGCCCCTTCGGCGAAGATGGCGCGGAAATGGTTGGGGAGGCGGAACGCGATGAAAAAGGCGTCGGCCATGGGCCCCGCGCCAAGGACTGCCGCCATGACCACGTCGCGGACAAAGCCGGTGAGGCGCGAGACGAGCGTGAGCCCGCCGACGGTGGCAATGCGCCTGATCATGCTTGGTTGCGGGCGGTCAACTGTCCCTCCCCGTTCGCGGCCAAGGCCTATCCGAAATTCAGCCCCTTGACCATGCGTCCTCTCCTCCAACCTCCCCTCGTGGGGAGGTCCGACGAAGCCGAAGGCTGCGTCGGGGTGGGGGCAGCACCTCAAGTGGCAGAGCGCACGCGTGTCGAAAGAACCATCACCCCACCCGCTCCGCTTCGCCGGAGCACCCTCCCCTTCAGGGGAGGGACGACCGATCAGTAGTCGACGCGGGCGAGGTAGAGGCCGGAAGGCGGCGCGACCGGGCCGCAGGCGCCGCGCGTGCGGGCATCGAGCGCCGCTTTCAGATCGCGCGCCGTCCATTTGCCTTCGCCGACGAGCTTGAGCGAGCCGACCATCGAGCGCACCTGATTGTGGAGAAAGGAGCGCGCGCCGGCCTCGATCCTGATCTCATCGCCGGCGCGCTCCACCGCGAGCCTATCGAGCGTCTTGACCGGCGAGGACGCCTGACACTCCGAGGAGCGGAAGGTGGTGAAGTCGTGATGGCCGACGAGGAGCTGCGCCGCCTCGTTCATGGCGGCGGCGTCGACGTCGTGCGGGACCTGCCAGGCGCGGTCGCGGTCGAGCGCGAGCGGCGAGCGCCGGTTGACGATGCGATAGAGATAGTGCCGCGCTTTCGCCGAGAAGCGCGCGTCGAAATCGTCCGCCGCACGCTCGCAAGCAAGCACGCTGATCGGGTCGGGCCGAATTTGCGCGTTCAACGCCTCGCGCACCTTCCACGGCTCCCAGTCCTTGGCGAGATCAAAATGCGCGACCTGGGCCAGCGCATGCACGCCCGCATCGGTGCGCCCCGCCCCGCGCGGCACGCTCTCTTCGCCCGAGAAGGCCTTGACTGCTTCGGCGAGGCGCCCCTGCACCGAAGGGCCGTTCTCCTGCATCTGCCAGCCGACAAAGGGCGTGCCGTCATATTCGAGGATGAGCATGTAGCGCGGCATGGCTTAGGCGAGCACGGTCCCGGTCTTGAGCTTCACCCCGCGCAAGAACTCCTCCGCCGGCATCGGCTTCTTTCCCGCGCGCTGCACTTCCGTCAGTCTCACCGCGCCCTTGCCGCAAGCAATCGTCAACGCGTTATCCAGAAGCGTTCCCGCCGGGCCCGCACCTTTGGCGGCCGCCGATCGCAACACTTTGATGCGCTCGCGCTTGCCGCCGCGCTCGATCTCGAACCAGGCGCCGGGATAGGGCGATAGGCCGCGGATGCGGTCATGCACGTCGCGCGATGGCAGCCGCCAGTTGATCCGCATCTCGCGCGGGTCGAGCTTCGGCGCGTAAGTCGCGGCCGCGTCGTTTTGCGGACGGCAACTCAGCTGTCCCTCCTCGAGCGCGGCGAGCGCCTTCACCATCAATTCGGCGCCAAGTGGTGCAAGCGCGTCATGCAGCTCGCCCGCCGTCATCTCGGGGCCGATCTTGACGCGGCCCGACAAGCAAACGGGACCGGCATCGAGGCCCTCGGTGAGGCGCATGATCGTGACACCGCTCACGCTGTCGCCGGCCATGACGGCGCGATTGATCGGGGCGGCGCCCCGCCAATGCGGAAGGAGCGAGGCATGAATGTTGAAGACGCCGCGCGGCGGGGCCTCGAGAATATCCTTCGGCAGGATCAGCCCATAAGCTACGACCACGGCGGCATCGGCGCCGATCGCGCCGAAGCGCTCCCCCTCCCCGGGGGCTTTCAGCGACTCGGGCGTCAACACCGGGATTGCCGCCTGCTCCGCGGCCTCGTGCACCGGAGATTTCCGCAAATTCATGCCGCGGCCCGCCTCGCGCGGCGGCTGGGTGTAAACCGCCAAGACCTCGTGACCCGCGGCGCAAATTGCGCGAAGCGCCGGAACGGCGAACTCTGGCGTTCCCATGAAGACGATGCGCATCGGCGGGCTTTACGGTTCGCGGTCCATGGCGCGGCGGGGCCGCCTCCCCCGGCTATCACTCTTCGCGATAGATGCCCCAAATGGCATAAAGCGCGCTCGCGCTCGCCAGGAGAAAAAGCACCGACAGCACGCCGGCCTCCACGTTCCAGCCGAGCAGCCGGCCGGAATCATAGAGCACGTACACAGCGAAGGTGAAGGCAAGGCCGTAGAGATAGGGGCGGCCCTTCATCGCCGCGATCGCGGCGATGGCGGCGACGGCGACTTCGAGCGCGATGGAAGCAATGAGAAGTGTCATGTCTAGAGCGCCTCGGTACGTTTCTGCTTGCTGAATTTTCGCACCACCATATCGCGCTTTAGCCGCGACAGATAATCGATGAAGAGGATGCCGTTGAGGTGGTCGATCTCATGCTGCACGAGCGTGGACCAAATGCCCGCGAGCTCCCTCTCCTCAGGCTTCCCCTCGCGGTCGATATAGGCCACGCGGATCTTCGCCGGCCGTTCGATCTCGGCGGTGAAATCGGGAATGGAAAGGCAGCCCTCGTCATGCATCCTGAGCTCCTCCGAGCGGTCGAGAATCTCGGGGTTGATCATGACGAGCGGGGTCTTCGGCGCGTCGTCCTTGGCCGGGTCCATCACGATCAGGCGGCGGGACACGCCGAGCTGGGCCGCGGCCAGCCCGATGCCGGGCGCCTCGTACATGGTCTCGAACATGTCGGCGATGAGCCGCTTGAGTTCGGCGTCCACGCGCTCGACGGGCTTGGACTGCTTGCGCAGAAGGGCGTCGGGAAGGATGAGAATGGGTCGGATGGCCATTGAGGGGCTGAAATAAGGAGCGAAGCCAACCCGGTCAACAGCCAGCGCCTGAGGACGGTCTCTGGCCGGCCCGTAGCCGATGTTCCTGTTTTGGTCTAGCCAGGGCGCGAATCGGTCTATCTTGGCCGGATGGTCTTCGAGCCCATCAGGATCGGGAGCGTCACCGTCGAGCCCGTGCTTGCGCTGCTGGCGCTCGGGGGCCTCGCCGTCCTTGCGCTGCTCCTCCTCGCCATTGCGCTCTTTGTCCATATGAGCCGGCGGCGACGCGAGGCGAACGCGCAAGCCGCGGAGCTCGCTGAACTCAAGGGGCGGCTCCAGAGCTTCGCCGAGATCAGCGTGGCGCGCCAAGGCGACATCGCGCGCGCCGTCAACGAACGGCTCGACCGCATGACGCAGAGGGTCGGCACCGATCTCAACGAGACTTCGCGCAAGACCCATGAATCGATCGCCAAGCTCAACGAGCGGCTCGCCGTCATCGACACCGCGCAAAGGAACCTGACCGAGCTCTCCAACAACATGGTGAGCCTGCAGGAGATCCTCGCCAACAAGCAGGCGCGGGGCGCCTTCGGCCAGTTGCGCATGGAAACCATCGTCAAGGACGGACTGCCCAAGGGCGCCTACACCTTCCAGGCGACGCTCTCGAACGGCAAGCGGCCCGATTGCCTGTTGCACATGCCCAACACCAAGGCGTCCCTCGTCATCGACGCCAAGTTCCCGCTCGAAGGCTTCGAGGCCTTCCGCGCCGCGCGGCGCGACGAGGAGAAGAAAGAGGCTGCGCGGCGCGTGCGTGTCGACGTCACCCGCCATGTCGATGCGATGACCGAGCGCTACTTCATATCCGGCGAGACGCAAGACACTGCCATCCTGTTCGTGCCGTCGGAAGCGATCTACGCCGATCTTTGCGAGCATTTCACCGATCTGGTGCAAAGGGCGCACCGCTCCCGCATCGTGATCTGCGCCCCCAACATGCTGATGCTCGCGGTGCAGACCATGCAGGCGATCCTCAAGGACGTGCAGATGCGGGAGCAAGCGCATCTCATCCAGCGCGAGGTGACGCGCCTCATGGACGATATGGGCCGCTTCCGCGAACGCGTGCTCGACCTCCAGCGCCATTTCGGCCAGGCCAATCAGGACATCGAGAAGATCCTGACCTCGTCGGACAAGATCGCCCAGCGCGGGCGCAAGATCGAGACCTTGGAGTTCGAGGACGCCGCGCAAGGCGCCATCGAACAGGCGCCCTCCGCCTCACCGCCGAAGCCCGAGGGAAGCGAGCGCAAGCGGAACGGCGGCGGCGCGTCTCTGCCCGGTCTGCTCCCCGGCGAATAGCGAAAGGGCCTTCCCCAAACCCGTCATACCGGCGGAAGCCGGTATCCAGAAAACACAAGCGCGGTTCATGCCACCCCTGGATTCCGGCTTTCGCCGGAATGACGCATATCTCCACAGGGAGGTTAGCGTTTCCTGCGGGCCGCAGATTTCTTCCGCGCAGCGCGCGTGCGCGCCGCCCGTTCGTGGCGCTCGCCGTAGCGCATGCCTTCGAGCTTCATGCCGTCGGGATCGAGGAAGAAGACGGCGTAATAGTCGTCGTAATACTCGCCCGCGGGATCAACGATGGTCGCCCCCTGGTCCTTGAGAAACGCCTGCAACGCATCGACGTCTTTCCGGCTCCTCAAGCGGAAGGCGTAGTGGTGAAAGCCAATATCGCCCTTGCGGTATTTGTGCTTCCTGCCTTTCGCGTCGGCAGCGGCGATCCAGAACAGCGTCTTGTCGTTGTGCCAGCCCATCATGCCTTCGTACTCGGCCTCGAGCTTGAAGCCGAGGAACGCCATGAGGGGGGCGTAAAAGGCCTTCGACGCTTTGAAGTTGCCGACGCTGAGCACGAGGTGGTCTATCCCTGCGACGCGCACCATGGCTCGTTCTCCTTGTCAGACCCGCGAAAGGCCAGCATAGCGGGTTTCTCATGACGCGGCGGATCGGGACTGGTATGAAGCAATCATGACTGTCACGGGGGAAACACGACAGCAGCCGGAAGCGCAGCGCAAGTGGACCGAGATCCTGTTCACCCGGAAGATGCTGACCTGCATCTTCCTGGGGTTCAGCTCGGGGATGCCCCTCTATGTCCTGATCTCACTGGTGCCGGCGTGGCTCCGCAGCAACGACGTAAACCTCGCCACCATCGGCCTCTTCGCGCTGGTCGGCCTGCCCTACACCTGGAAATTCCTGTGGTCGCCCTTGATGGACCGCTACAAGCCGCCGTTCCTCGGCCGCAGGCGGGGCTGGGCGGTCCTGGTGCAGCTCGCGCTGCTGGTTTCGATCGGCGTCCTCGGACAGTTCGATCCCTCCACCTCGCTCCAAACCATTGTCGCGATCGTGTTCTGTGTCGCCCTGTTCAGCGCGAGCCAGGACATCGTTATCGATGCCTACCGGCGCGAATTGCTGGCCGACGATGAACTTGGAACCGGCACCTCCATCTGGGTCAATGCTTACCGGCTTTCCGGTCTCGTGCCGGGTTCTCTGGCTTTGATCCTTGCCGACTACATGCCGTGGTCGGTGGTGTTCTGGGTCACCGGCCTCTTCATGCTGGTCGGCATCGTCACCACTCTGACGATCAAGGAAGTTAGCGATGATGCGCTCGCGCCGCGCACCTTGCGCGAAGCCGTCATCAATCCGTTCGTTGAGTTTTTCAGCCGCGACGGACTGATGGCTGGGTTGGCCATCCTCGCATTCTTGTTTCTCTACAAGCTCGGGGACAACATGGCGACGGCGCTGGCGACGCCGTTTTACCTCGACATGGGCTACAGCCTCTCCGAGATCGGCTCGGTGGCCAAGGTGGCGGGCCTCTGGGCCAGCATCGCCGGCGGCACGCTCGGCGGCATCATTATGCTCAAGCTGAACATCAACCGGGCGCTTTGGCTGTTCGGTTTCGTGCAGATGTTCACCATCCTGCCGTTCGTCTGGCTGAGTCAGGCAGGGCACACGTTGATGGGGCTATTCGTCGTGGTCAGCGGCGAGTACCTGGGCGTCGGCCTTGGCGCGGTCGCGCTAACGGCCTTCATGGCCAGGGAAACGAGCAAGGCCTTTACCGCCACTCAGTTCGCTTTGTTCAGCAGCTTCATCGCCGTCCCGCGCACGCTCGCCAATGCCTCGACCGGCTTCATCGTCGAAGCCGTGGGATGGACGCAGTTCTTCGTCATCTGCACCCTCGCCGCTATCCCCGGCATGCTGTTGCTGCTGAAGGTGGCGCCGTGGACGGAAAAGAAAGAAAAGAAAAAAGAACCGAGCGCCGCGGCCGCGTCGGGATGACGCGCGGCGCGCTCTACATCGGCTTGCGGGATTTGACGGCCGCAGCGAGCGTACCTTCGTCGAGATAGTCGAGCTCGCCGCCAATCGGCACGCCGTAAGCGAGCCGCGACACGGTGACGTTGCAGCCGGCAAGCTGGTCCATCAGATAATGCGCCGTCGATTGACCCTCGACCGTGGCGTTGAGCGCGAGCAGCACTTCCTTGACGTTCGGGTCGCGCGCGCGGTCGATCAGCTTCGCGATCGCGAGATCGTCGGGGCCGATGCCGTCGAGCGGCGAGAGCGTGCCGCCGAGCACGTGATAGAGCCCGTTGAGCACGCCCGCGCGTTCGAGCGCCCAGAGATCGCCGACCTCCTCGACAACGCAGATGAGCGTGCGGTCGCGCGCGGGGTCGCGGCAGAGCGTGCACGGGCTCTTGGTGTCGATATTGCCGCAACTCTCGCAGGTGAGGATGGTGTCGCGCGTCTCGGCAAGCGCCGCAGTCAGAGGTTCGAGCAGCTGCTCCTTCTTCTTGACGAGATGGAGCGCGGCGCGCCGCGCCGAGCGGGGCCCGAGCCCCGGGAGCCGCGCGAGTAGCTGGATCAGCCGCTCGATCTCGGGTCCTGCCGCGACTTTCGCCATGCATTCAGAATAGTTTCAGGCCGGGAGGAAGCGGCAGCCCGCCGGTCAGGCTCTTCATCTTCTCTTTCATCGTCTCCTCGACCTTGGCCTTGGCGTCGTTGTGAGCGGCGACGATGAGGTCCTCGAGGATCTCGGTCTCGCCGGCGTTGAGCAGAGACGGATCGATGCTGACGCCCGTCATGTCGCCTTTGCCGGTGAGCGTCACCGTCACCATGCCGCCCCCTGAGCGGCCCTCGATTTGCGTGCGCTCGAGCTCAGCCTGCATGTCGGCGACGCGGCCCTGTAGCGCCTGCGCCTGCTTCATCATCTCGGCGAAGTTCTTCATCGGTTGGTCCCGTCCTCCTTGAACTCGTCGGGCGTGTCGCTATCGGACTCTTGCGGGTCGGGCTCGGCGACAGGCCGCACCGCGGTAATGCGCGCGCCGGGGAAATGTTGCATCACCTGCTTGACGGAAGGATGCTCGCGCACGCTCTCGATCGCCCGCGCTTCCCGTTCGCGGCGCTGCACGCCGAGCGGGACCGCGCCCTCCTCGTCGCTGACCGCAACGATCCACACCCGCCCGGTCCAGGCTTTCAGCTTGCGCATCAAATCCTGGCCGAGCTCGCGCGGCGCATGCGGCAGCGGATTGATCTCGATGGTGCCCGGCTTGAAGCGTACGAGCCGCACCTGCTCGACGAGAGCGTGCTTGAGCTTGAGGTCGCGTTTCGCTTCGGCGAGCGCGACGACGTCCTCGAAGCTCTTCAACTCGAGCTGGCGCGGTTCCTCCGGCGGGGCGTGATCCGGAGTGGTGCGTGGCTCGGTCGGCGCGGGCATCGTGCGCGTCTCGGTGCTAAGCATCGTCGCGGGCTCAGGCTTGCGCGATGGCTTCGATTGCGCGGAGGATTCGGCCGGCGAGGCCCCGGCGCCTTCCGCCAGGCGGCGCGCGAGTTCCCCCGGCGGCGGTAGATCGGCGGCATAGGCGAGCCTGACCAGGACCATGTCGGCGGCAGCGAGCGGGCGCGGGCTTTCCCGCACCTCGTCGTGGCCTTTCAGCAGCATCTGCCAAGCGCGCGCGAGCGCGGGCATCGACAGCCGGGCCGCAAGATCGGCAGCGCGGGCGCGCTCGGCTTCGCTCGCGGCGGGGTCGGCGCTTGCCGCGCCTGCCGCCTTCACCAGCGTGACCGCATGCACGGCATCGGCGAGATCGGCGATGATCTGGCCGGGTTCGGCGCCATCGCGATTGAGCGCGGCAAGCTCGGCAAGTGCGGCGCCGGCATCGCCCTTGAGCACCTTCTCCATCAGATCGAAAATGCGAGTGCGGTCGGCAAGGCCGAGAAGCCCGCGCACGCCGCCCGCCTCGACCTCGCTGCCGCCGAAGGCCATGGCGCGGTCGAGGATCGAGAGCGCATCGCGCACGGAGCCTTCGGCCGCGCGGGCGATGAGCGCGAGCGCCGGGCGCTCGGCGCGCGCGCCTTCCGCTGCCGCCACCTTGGCGAGATGCTCGATCAGGGTTTCGATCTCGATGCGCTTCAGGTCGAAGCGCTGGCAGCGTGACAGCACCGTGACCGGCACTTTGCGCACTTCGGTCGTGGCGAAAATGAACTTCACATGCTCGGGCGGCTCTTCCAGCGTCTTGAGCAGGCCGGCGAAGGCCGGCTTCGACAGCATGTGCACCTCATCGAGGATGTAGACCTTGTAGCGGGCGATGTTGGGCTTGTAGTGAGCGCTGTCGATCAGCTCGCGAATATCGTCGATGCCGGTATGGGAGGCGGCATCCATCTCGACCACGTCGAGATGCCGGCTTTCGAGAATAGCGCGGCAGTGCAGGCCTTCCGCTTCGATGTCGAGCGTCGGACCATCGACGCCGGGCGCCTCATAGTTCAGCGCGCGGGCGATGAGCCGCGCGGTCGTGGTCTTGCCCACACCGCGCACGCCGGTGAGCAAGTAAGCCTGGGCGATGCGGCCCGAGGCGAACGCGTTCTTGAGCGTGCGCACCATGGCCTCCTGGCCGATCAGCTCGGCGAAGACCTTGGGGCGATATTTGCGGGCAAGCGCAGCATGATTCTCAGGCTGGGCTTGCGCAGGCGCGGCGGCCTCGCCCTTGGCCTTGCGCTTACCGGCAGTTTTTTCCTGATCTTTGGCGTCGGCCATCACTCTCGACACTCTCCAAACGTCATGCCCGGACTTGATCCGGGCATCCATGCCGTTACGCCCCAACAAGCGGAGAGGCAACGGAATGGATTGCCGGGTCAAGCCCGGCAATGACGCGTTCCGTACCAATCGTTGAGCTTACTACGCCGGGGGGCGAGGTGGGAGGCTGGACGAGCAACCCGCGAAACGCTCGTTAGGGCTGCTTCCTTCCGGACCTGACCCGGTTGGCGAGGGCCGCGCCTGCCGCCAACCTCCCTCGCCAATATATCGGAGATCGGGCGCTTGAAGGCAACCGCTGTTCCAGGCCGGTTTCTCGCCCTTCTCCCTCGGGGATAAGCTTGATCGTCAGGTTGTTGAGCTTGCCGTCGAAGGCAAAGGGCGTCTGGTAGTCTTCATCGTTCACGCCGGTTCCCGTGTCAGATCCCACGTCGAAGCTCTCGCTTGCCTCGAACGTCACCGGAAGGGTGTGGTCCAGCCGACCGCCATGTGCGGGTAAGTGTATTGCGAGCTCCACTTCTCGTAGAACAGCAACTGCTCGGCGACCGGCACCTCGATGCCGTTGAAGAACGTCATCTCGTTCGGCGTGCCGGCGGGCGAGCCTTCGGCGCTGCCGCCGTTGTCGCCGCTGATATAGATGATGAGCGTGTTGTCGAGCTTGCCCATGTCCTCGACGGCCTGCACGACGCGGCCGATCTCATGATCGGTGTAGGCGAGGTAGGCCGCGTAGATGAGGAGAATGTTGGGCGCACCCTTGGGCGGCACCACCTGGGGCTGCCAATAGGGCGTCGAGTTCTGCGCGTCGAGATTGATCGTGCCGCCGAAAGCGGCGGGCGGCGGTGGAATCTGGCGTCCGTCGATCGTCGAGGTTGCGCTCGGCGACCCCGGCGTGCCCGTCACCGTTTGCGCGTTCGCGGGGACTGCAAGCAAGAGGGCAAAACCAAACGCCAACGCCACTTTATGCATCGCACCCTCCCAAGCAAGCCAGGCTCGACGATTGCCGGACAGCACCGGCTCAGGACTACCCGGTCACTCCTGCGCCTTCAGCTCGGCGCGGAACGGACTTGCCGGATAGGTGCCGAGCACAGTCACCTCGGTCGAATAGAAGTGAAGCTCTTCCAAGGCGAGCTTGACCAGCCGCTCGTCGGGATGACCCTCGATATCGGCGTAGAACATGGTGGCGTTGAACGAGCCCTCGAGCTGATAGGATTCGAGCTTGGTCATGTTCACGCTATTGGTGGCGAAGCCGCCGAGCGCCTTGTAGAGCGCGGCGGGAACGTTACGCACGCGAAAGACGAAGCTCGTGATGACCGGGCCGTCGCTTTTCTTGACGCGGACCGGCGTGGTCGCGAGCACGACAAAGCGCGTCGTGTTGTGCTCGGCGTCCTCGATGTCGGCCTTGGCGATCTTGAGCCCGTAAATGTCGGCGGCGAGCTTTGACGCGATCACGGCGGCGCTGCGGTCTCCCGAGTCGCGCAGATGGCGGGCGGCGCCGGCCGTATCGGCCTCGGCGACGGGCTTCAGCTTCAGCGCGCGGATGACGTCGCGGCATTGGCCGAGCGCCATGATGTGGCTGTGCACCGTTTTCAATTGCGGGAGCTTGACGCCCGGAAGCGTGAGGAGCTGATGCCGCACTCGCTCGAAATGCTCGGCGACGATGTGAAGCCCCGAATGCGGCAGCAGGTGATGAATGTCGGCGACGCGGCCCGCCACCGAATTCTCGATGGGGATCATGGCGAGCTTGGCGCGGCGGGTTTTGACCGCGGCAATCGCATCCTCGAAGGTGGGACAGGCGAGCGCCTCCATGCGCGGATAGGCGTCGAGCGCCGCGAGGTGCGAGTTGGCGCCGGGCTCGCCCTGGAAGGCGATTCTGTCTGAGCGCGACTTGGCCATGGTCGTAAGGGAAGCGGGCGAAATCTCTAAAGGCGGGGACGAAGCAATTTGCGCGCCCGGTCAAGGTCGGGCGGAGTATCGACACCGAGCGGGACAGTGTCAACGAGCCCGACATGGATCGACATTCCGGCCTCGAGCGCCCTGAGCTGCTCGAGCTTCTCTCGCCGTTCGAGCGGCGAAGGCGGCAGCGAGACAAAGCGTTCGAGCGCTGACCGCGAATAAGCGTAGAGGCCGATATGGTGATAGAGCGGACCCTCGCCGAAAGGCGCGGTCGCCCGCGTGAAGTAGAGCGCGCGTAACGTCGAGCCGCCCGGGAGCGGCGTGCCGATCACCTTCACCACGTTCGGATCGGTGCGCTCCTCCTCGCGCACGATTGCCGCGGCGATGGTGCCGATATCGGCCTCCCCTTCCGCCCGCGCGCGAAGGCAGGCGTGGACGAGCGCGGGATCGAGCGTCGGCAGGTCGCCTTGCAGATTGACGATCGTCTCGAGCCGGCTCTTAGGGTCGTAGCGGAGGACGGCCTCGAAGACGCGGTCGGACCCGCTCGCATGATCGGGGCGCGTGAGGAGGGCTTCGCCGCCCGCCTTGGCCACGGCATCGCGGACCTCGCCGGCGTCGGTCGCGACCACGACCGGGCCGCAATCGGCCTCGACGGCCCGGCGCCAGACATGCACGATCATCGGCTCGCCAGCGATATCCGCCAAGGGCTTATCGGGGAGCCTTGTGGCTTTGAGCCGCGCCGGTATAACGATCAAACACGCCGTCATGATCTTGCGTCAGTAGCACGGGATCCCGATCCAGGCGAAGCCGGCGCTAGATCAAATGTCTCAGTTGCAACAAGCGGGTAGGCCCTATAGTCTGCCGCCCCGCTAGAAGAGCTACAAGCGAGTAGCCTTTCTATCCGGGGGGACCACCGATCATGAAGTATTATCGCCTGAATCAGATCGCCATGGCGGTGCTCGTCGCGCTGCTGCTGTTCTTCGGCGCCAGGACCCTTATCAAGATTGCCGAAGAGGAACCCGAGCCGGAGAAGCCCGGCTACGAGGTCGCGGGCACCGAAGAGAAGAAGGGCGAAGGAAAGGCTAAGGGCGGGCCAGACATTGCCGTGCTCCTCGCCGCCGGCAACGCCGCGCATGGCGCCGACGTCTCCAAGAAATGCGCCGTCTGTCACAGCTTCGACAACGGCGGCCCCAATCTGATCGGCCCCAATCTCTACGGCGTGCTCGGCCGGAAAGTCGCAAGCCACGAAGGCTACGAATATTCCGACGCGCTCAAGGCCAAGGGCGGCACGTGGGACTACGCCATGCTCGATCATATGATCGAGAACCCCAACGCCTTCGCGCCCGGCACCAAGATGGCGCTGTTCCCCGGCCTTCCCGATGCCAAAGAGCGGGCCGACGTGATCCTGTTCCTGCGCGAGAAGAACGACAGTCCGCCGCCTCTACCCGAGCCTTCCGCCGCGCCGGTCGCGGAGGCGCCCGCCGAGGGAGAGCCCGCCGCCGGCAAGGCGCCCGGTGGCGAAATACTTGCGCTGATCGCCACCGCCGACCCGAAGCAGGGCGAGGCCGAGTTGGCGCTATGCAAGGTCTGCCACACGTTCGATAAGGGCGGCGCCACGCTCATCGGCCCAAATCTCTACGGCGTGGTCGGGAAGAAGATCGCCTCGCATGAAGGTGTCACCTACACGCCCGCGCTCAAAGCCAAGGAAGGCGATTGGACCTACGAAAATCTCGATGCGTGGCTGACGAATCCGCAAGCCTTCGCGCCCGGAACATCGATGGCCTTCCCCGGCTTGCCCGACATCAAGAAGCGCGCCGCAGTCATCGCCTACCTCCGTAGCAATGCCGAGAGCCCGATCCCGTTGCCGGAACCGGCGCCCGCGGCAGATAAGGGCGCAGAGCCGCCTGCGGCTCCTGCCGAGAAAGCACCGGCAGCGCCTTCGGCCGAGGAACCCGCAGCAGAAGGAAAGGCGCCAGAGCCCGCAGCACCCGCAGCGCCGGAAGCACCTTCTGCCAAAGAGCCGGCCGCGGAAGCACCGGCTGCACCGGAAGCACCGGCAGCCGAGGAACCCGCTGCACCCGCAGCGCCTCCTGCTGCCAAGGAGCCTGCGGCACCGGAAGCTCCTGCCGCTGAGGAACCCGCTGCACCCGCAGCGCCTCCTCCTGCGGCACCGGAAGCTCCTGCCGCTGAGGAACCCGCTGCACCCGCAGCACCACCGGCCGCCGAGGAGCCTGCGGCGGAAACGCCGGCTGCGCCCGAAGCGGAACCCGCCCCGTCGGAGCCTTCGATGGGCGAGCCGCCTTCACCGTCGCAGCCGCAGCCGGTCTATCCCGACGAGGAGCCGGCAGCGACGGAAGCGCCCGTCACGACAGATGAGGTCCCGGCCGAAGCGCCCGTCTCTATGGGCGAGCCGCCTTCGCCCTCGCAGCCGCAGCCGGTCTATCCCGACGGGCCGCCGCCAGGGGTCGAGTAGGCAACAGGGAAAGTCGCGTTTCAGGCGCTTGAGGTTTCACCGGAACGCCGGGCATTTCCGCCTGAGTCCGCCGCGCGAGAATGACCGATAATTCATTTGGCCAAGGGGGCCGCCATGCTAGGTTTTGGCGGCTTTCTTCGGCTTTCGGCCCCTTTTCTGGGCGGGGCGCTTCCGGCCGAGCCATTCCCAATCAGGAGGGACGATGCCGCTCATGAATGTTTCTCGTCTTGCGCTCGCGATCCTTCTGGCCGGCCTCGTTTCCGCCCCCGCTCACGCCGAGGACGCGCCTCGTCACCACCACGCGCTCTCGCTCATCGGCGAGCCGCGCTACCCCGCCGACTTCAAGCATTTCGATTACGTCAATCCTGACGCGCCCAAAGGCGGCCTCGTCCGCTTGTCCGATGTCGGCGGTTTCGACAGTCTCAACCCCGTTCTCTACAAAGGCGAGCCGGCAGCAGGCCTCGGTTTCGCCTTCGAGAGCCTGATGGCCGACAGCCTTGACGAGCCTTCGACCTCCTACGGACTGATCGCCGAATGGGCGTCCTACCCTGAAGATTACTCCTCCGTGACCTTCAAGCTTCGTGACGAAGCGCGTTGGCATGACGGCAAGAAGATCACGCCGGAGGACGTCATCTACAGCCTCGAGGTCAACAAGGCCGCCAACCCGCGCATGGGCCTCTACTACAAGAACGTCTCACGCGCCGAAGCCACGGGCGAAAACGAGGTCACCTTCTATTTCGACGTGAAGAACAATCGCGAGCTGCCGATGATCATGGGACAGCTCACCATTCTGCCCAAGCATTACTGGACGGGTAAGGATGCGAGCGGCAATGAGCGCGACCCGATGAAGACGACGCTCGAGCCGCCGCTCGGCTCAGGCCCCTACCGCATCAAGGAGGTGAAACCCGGACGGTCGATCAGCTTCGAGCGGGTCGCCGATTACTGGGGCAAGGACCTGCCGGTCAATGCCGGGCAATGGAACTATGACGAAATCAGATTCGAGTATTACCGCGACGAGACCGTCGCTTTCGAGAGCTTCAAGGCAGGCAACCTCGATTACTGGCAGGAGACGAGCGCCAAGAACTGGGCGATCGCCTACGATTTCGCCGCGGTGAAAAACGGCTTCGTCCGGCGCCAGGCGGTTCCGGTCGAGCGCACCCAATCCATGCAGTGCTTCGTCCTCAATTTGCGGCGCCCGCAATTTCAGGACCGCAGCGTGCGGCAAGCCTTCAGCCTCGCCTACGACTTCGAGTGGGCCAACAAGAACCTGTTCTATGACCAATATGCGCGCGTCGGCAGCTACTTCCAGGGGAGCGAGCTCGCCGCGCCCAAGGCGCTTCCCGAGGGGCGCGAGCTCGAGATCCTGAACGAGGTGAAGGACGGCGTGCCGCCGGAGGTGTTCACCGAAATTCACCAGAACCCGGCGAACGACACGCCCGACGCGATGCGTGGCAATCTGCGCAAGGCGGTGACGCTTTTGAAAGACGCGGGATGGGAGGTGAAGAACGGCGTTCTCACCAACGTCAAGACCGGCCAGCCGATGAAGGTCGAGTTCCTGCTCGTGTCGCCGCTGTTCGAGCGCATCGTGCAGCCCTACCTACGCAATCTCGAGCGGCTCGGCATCAAGGGCACCATCCGCCTGGTGGATTCGGCGCAATACACTAGGCGGCTTGACGGCTTCGACTATGACATCGTGGTCGGCAATTTCGCCCAGTCGGAATCGCCCGGAAACGAGCAGCGCGACTTTTGGGGCTCAGACGCCGCCGGCCGCGAAGGCAGCACCAATCTCATCGGCGTCAAGAGCCCGGCGATCGATAAGCTGATCGACCGCGTCATCTTCGCCAAGGATCGCGCCGAGCTTGTCGCCGCCACGCGCGCGCTCGACCGCGTGCTCTTGTGGAACGAATTCGTGGTGCCGCAATGGTATTCACCGACGGTCAGGATCGCCTATTGGGACCGCTACGGCCAGCCCAAGGTGCTGCCGGGACTGACGCCGGGCTTCCTTCAGGTCTGGTGGTTCGACCAGACGCTCGCCGCGCGGCTTCCGGGTTCGTCGCAGCTTTGATGGCGCGGGCCCCGTCCTTGCGGTCAGCCGCCGGCGGTGCCGCCCTCGTTCTTCTTCTCTTCGCAGCCCCGGCTTCGGCCTCTGAGCGCCGGCACGGTCTCTCGGCCTTCGGCGACCTCGCCTACCCGGCCGATTTCGCGCATTTTTCCTATGCCAATCCCGACGCCCCGAAGGGCGGCGTCTTCTCGCTCGTCGGCTGGAGCGGGGTGACCACGTTCAACAATCTCAACAACTACATCCTCAAGGGCGACGCGGCCGAAGGTCTCGAGCTTCTGTTCGATTCATTGATGACGCGGGCGGCCGATGAGCCTGACGCCGTCTATGGGCTCGTCGCCGAAAGCGCCGAGGTCGCGCCCGACGGCAAGTCCGTCACGTTCTATTTGCGGCCCGAGGCCCGCTTCGCCGACGGAACGCCAGTCACGGCGGACGACGTCGTGTTCTCGTTCGAGACGCTCAAGACCAAGGGCCACCCGCTCTTCCACCAGACGCTGCAAGACGTGGTGAAGGTCGAGGCGGTCGATCCCGCCACGGTGCGCTATAGTTTCCAAGGAGAGCTCGTGCGCGATCTGCCGCTCACCGTCGCCGCGCTTCCCATCTTGTCGAAGGCCTATTATTCGAAGCGGCCGTTCGATGAGACCACGCTCGAGCCGCCGCTCGGCTCCGGCCCTTACGTCGTCGATCGGGTGGCGCAAGGGCGCAGCATCGTCTACGCGCGTAGGCCCGACTATTGGGCCAAGGACCTTCCCGTCAATCGCGGGCGCTGGAACTTCGATAAGATCCGCCTCGAATATTTCCGTGATCGCACCGCGGCGATGGAGGCGTTCAAGGCCGGCGCCTACGACTTCCGCGAAGAGTTCACCTCGAAGGTGTGGGCGACGGAGTACGATTTTCCCGCGATCCGCGCCGGCAAGATCAAGAAGGAAGTGCTCCCCGACGAGACGCCCTCGGGAACGCAAGGCTTTTTCCTCAATACCAGGCTGGAAAAGCTGAAGGACCCGCGCGTGCGGCAGGCGCTCGACCTCGCCTTCGACTTCGAGTGGGCGAACCGCAACCTGTTCCATGGGCTCTACGAACGCACCACGAGCTTCTTCGAGAACTCGCCGATGGAGGCGTCGGGCGAGCCGGCGGAGGCGGAGAAGGCGCTGCTGACCGGCCTTGGCGTTCCCGTATCCGAAGCGGCGCTCGGACCCGCCTATGTCCCGCCCAATAGCGACGGCTCGGGCCAGGACCGGAATCTCCTGACGCAGGCGGGGAAGCTCCTCGACGAAGCCGGCTTCACCATCAAGAACGGCGTTCGTTTCGACGGCAAAGGCCAACCCTTCACGCTCGAGATCCTGACCTTCGAACCGGTGTTCGAGCGGGTGATGGCGCCTTACGTGCGAAACCTCAAGCTGCTCGGCATCGACGCCCGCATTCGCATGGTCGATGCCGCGCAGTACCAGCAGCGCCTCAAGGATTTCGACTTCGACATCACCACTCAGCGCTACGTCATGCGCAACACGCCCGGCGTCGAGCTCCGGAGCTATTTCGGCTCGGCGGCCGCAAAGATGGACGGCTCGCTCAATCTTGCCGGCATCGCCGATCCCGCCGTCGATGCGCTGATCGAGCGCATCCTCGCCGCCAAGAGTCGCGAGGAGCTGGAGATTGCGGCCCGCGCGCTCGACCGCGTGCTCAGGGCCGGACATTACTGGGTCCCGCACTGGTACAAGGCGTCGAGCAACGTGGCCTATTGGGACAAGTTCTCGCGGCCGGAGCAGAAGCCGCGTTTTGACCGTGGCATCCTCGACACGTGGTGGTATGACGAGGTCAAAGCTGCCAAACTGGCGCAAGCAGGCGCGCCACCGGCCGATTCGGAAGATTCGACCGGCGGGCGCCCGTGGCTCATCCTCGCCGCCCTGATTGGGCTCATGCTCGCGGCTTATTTCGTTGCGCGATTGAGAAGGTCCGCCCGAACCGAATGATCGCCTATATCCTCCGCCGTCTCCTGCTGATCATCCCGACAATGCTCGGCATTATGCTCGTGACTTTCGTCATCGTGCAGTTCGCGCCGGGCGGTCCCGTGGAGCGGCTGATTGCTCAGCTCACCGGCACCGATCCCGGCGCAACCGCGATGTTCAGCGGCGGCGGCGGCGATTTCGCCGGCAAGCGCGGCCAAGGCAACGTCCCGGGCGACGTGATGGGAGCGCCGTCGAAATACCGCGGCGCCCAGGGGCTCGACCCGGAATTCATCAAGAGCCTTGAGAAGCAGTTCGGCTTCGACAAGCCAGCCTATGAACGCTTCTTCCTCATGATCAAGAACTACCTCTTGTTTGATTTCGGCGAGAGCTATTTCCGCGACACGAGCGTGCTCAGCCTGATCTTGGAGAAGATGCCGGTCTCGATCTCGCTCGGCTTGTGGATGACGCTTCTGACCTATCTCATCTCGATCCCGCTCGGCATCCGCAAGGCGGTGAGCGACGGCTCGCGCTTCGACGTGTGGACGAGCACGGCCATCGTCATCGCCTATGCCGTGCCGGGCTTTCTCGTTGCCGTGTTTCTGATCGTGCTGCTGGCCGGCGGCTCATTCCTGCAGATTTTCCCGTTGCGCGGGCTCGTGTCCGACAATTGGTGGGACCTGCCCTGGTATCTGAAGATCGCCGACTATTTCTGGCATCTCGTGCTGCCGTTGATCGCGATGGCGCTCTCGGCCTTCGCCACCACGGCCTTCCTCACCAAGAACTCGTTCCTGGAAGAGATCCGCAAGCAATATGTGATGACGGCGCGAGCCAAGGGCCTTGGCGAGCGGCAAGTGCTCTACGGCCATGTCTTCCGCAACGCAATGCTGATCGTCATCGCGGGATTTCCCGGCGCGTTCATCGGCGCCTTCTTCGCCGGCTCGCTTCTGATCGAGACGATCTTCTCGTTGGACGGGCTCGGCCTGCTCGGCTTCGAGTTCGATCGTGAACCGCGACTATCCGGTCGTATTCGCCACGGTCTACATCTTCTCGCTGATGGGCCTTCTCATCAATCTGCTCTCGGACCTCACCTATACGTGGGTCGATCCGCGCATCGATTTCGAGACGCGCGAAGTGTGACATCATGGACGCCCCGACCGACACGGCCATCGTCGAGCAGCTGACGGCAGGCGGACTGCCGCAGGTCAAGCCTTGGTTCTCGGCGCTGCAGCGTCGCCGCTGGGACGTGTTCAAGGCCAATCGCCGCGGCTTCTGGTCGTTGTGGATCTTTCTCGCGCTGTTCACCATCAGCCTGTTCGCGGAGTTCATCGCCAACGACAAGCCGATCCTCGTCTCCTACAAAGGCGAGCTCTATATGCCGATCTTCAAAGCCTATCCGGAGACGGCGTTCGGCGGCATCTTCGAGACCGAGGCCGATTACCGCGACCCCGCCGTTAAGGGCATGATCGCGGACGCGGGCGGCTGGACGCTGTGGCCTCCGATCCGCTTTTCTTACAACACCCAGAACAAGAACCCGCCGATGGCGTTTCCGGTGAAGCCGACCTGGCTGCTCAGCGCCAAGGATTGCAAGCTCGCGGTCGAGCGCGGCTTCCATCCCTGCAACGCCGAGCTCGAATGGAACTGGCTCGGGACCGACGACCAGGGCCGCGACGTGGTCGCGCGCGTGATCTACGGTTTCCGCATCTCGGTCCTGTTTGGACTGATACTCACCGTGTTCTCTTCGCTGATCGGGGTCGCCGCCGGCGCGGTTCAAGGCTATTTCGGCGGCTGGACCGATCTCCTGTTCCAGCGTTTCATCGAAATCTGGACGAGCGTGCCGCAGCTCTATCTGCTCATCATCGTGGCGGCGGTGATCGAGCCCAATTTCTGGATCTTGCTCGGCATCCTGCTCGCCTTTTCCTGGGTCGCGCTGGTCGGCGTCGTGCGCGCGGAATTCCTGCGCGCGCGCAATTTCGAATATGTGACGGCGGCGCGGGCGCTCGGGCTGTCCAACCTCCGCATCATTTTCAAGCACTTGCTGCCCAATGCCATGGTGGCGACGCTCACCTTTATGCCCTTCATCTTGAATGGCTCGATCACGACGCTGACCTCGCTCGACTTTCTCGGCTTCGGGCTTCCGCCGGGGTCGGCCTCGCTCGGCGAGCTGCTGGCGCAAGGCAAGGACAATCTCCAGGCGCCGTGGCTCGGGCTCACGGCCTTCTTCGTGATCGCCATCACGTTGAGTCTTCTTATCTTCGTCGGCGAGGCCGTGCGCGATGCGCTCGACCCGCGCAAGACCCTGGCATGAGCGCCATGCACGGATCGCATTCACATCGCCACGATCACGCCGGTCATGCGCATAGCGCCGACGCCAACAACGAACGGCGCATGGGATTGGCCGCGGGCCTCACCGGCGCCTTTATGTTTGCCGAAGTCGCGGGCGGCGTCGTCGCGGGCTCGCTCGCGCTCCTTGCCGATGCGGGCCACATGCTTACCGACTTCGCCTCGCTCGCGCTTGCCTGGTTTGCCTTTCGTCTGGCCCGGCGTCCCGCCGACTGGAAGCGCACCTACGGCTTCGACCGCTTCCAGGTGCTGGTCGCCTTCGTCAACGGGCTTGCCCTGTTGGCGATCGCGGCGTGGATCGTCTATGAGGCGATCGAGCGGATCGCGACGCCGCGCGAGGTGGACGGCGGCATCATGGTCGTGATCGCCGTGCTCGGCCTTCTGGTGAACATCGCGGCATTCACGCTTCTGCGCGGCGCCGACCGCGAGAACCTCAATGTCCGGGGCGCGGCCATCCACGTGCTCGGCGATATGCTCGGCTCGGTGGCGGCGCTTGTCGCCGGCGGCGTGATCCTCGCGACCGGCTGGACGCCGATCGATCCCCTGCTCTCGATCCTTGTTGCCGCCATTATCGTGCAGAGCGGCTGGCGCGTGGCGAGCGATGCCGGGCATATTCTGCTCGAAGGCGCACCGGAAGAGCTCGATACGCGAGCGATCGGGCCCGAACTCATCGAAAACGTCAAGGGCGTGGAGGGCGTGCATCACGTGCATGTCTGGTCGATCACCCAGAGCCGGCGCATGGTCACCCTGCATGCCGTGATCTGCGAGAACGAGGATTCCGACCAAATGGTAAGAAACATAAAGTCGCAGCTCAAGGAGCGCTTCGGCCTCGACCATGCCACCATCGAAATCGAGCGGAGGAGTTGCGCCGACGCAGCCCCCGCCAAAGCCAAGGCTTGAGATGTCGGAGACGAGCAACACCCTGATAACGGTCGAGGATTTGTCGGTCGATTTCCGCGGCGGAGAGACCGTCACCAACGCCGTCCGCAATGTGTCCTTCGATATCGGCAAGGCCGAGACCGTGGCGCTTGTCGGCGAATCGGGCTCGGGCAAGACGGTGACCGCGCTGTCGATCTTGCGGCTCCTGCCTTACCCCGCCGCGTCGCACCCTTCGGGCCGCATCCGCTTCGACGGCGTCGACCTCCTGACCCTCAATCCGGGCGCGCTTCGCGACGTCAGGGGCAACAAGATCTCGATGATCTTCCAGGAACCGATGACCTCGCTCAATCCGCTGCACACGATCGAACAGCAGGTGGGCGAGGTGCTGAAGATTCACCGGGGGATGTCGGACAAGCAAGCGCGCGCGCGCGTGCTCGATCTGCTCGAGAAAGTCGGCATCGACGACCCCAAGGGACGGCTCCAGTCCTATCCGCATCAGCTTTCGGGCGGGCAGCGGCAGCGCGTCATGATCGCCATGGCGCTCGCCAACGAACCCGATCTCCTCATCGCCGACGAGCCGACGACCGCGCTCGACGTTACGATCCAGGCGCAAATCCTCGACCTCCTTCTCAAGCTCAAGGCCGAGTTCCACATGGCGATGCTGCTCATCACCCACGATCTCGGCATCGTGCGGAAGATGGCCGACCGGGTCTGCGTCATGAACGGGGGCAAGATCGTCGAGCGGGGCAAGACGCGCGAAATCTTCGCCGCCCCGCAGCACGCCTACACCAAGCACCTCATCGCATCGGAACCCAAGGGCTCGCCGCCGGCGGCAAACGCCAAAGCCAAGACCATCCTCGAGACCAAGGATCTGCGCGTGTGGTTCCCGATTAGACGCGGTTTCCTCAGGCAGACGGTCGGACATATCAAGGCAGTTGACGGGATCGATCTCGCGGTCAAGGAGGGGCAGACGCTCGGCGTCGTGGGCGAGTCCGGTTCGGGCAAGACGACGCTCGGTCTTGCGCTCTTGAGGCTCGTGTCGAGCAAGGGTCCGATCGTCTATCTCGGCGACCGCATCGACGGTTTCGATTCGAAGCGCATGCGCCCGCTGAGGCGCCACATGCAGATCGTGTTCCAAGACCCTTACGGCTCTCTGTCGCCGCGCCTCTCGGTGGGGCAGATCATCGAGGAGGGCCTCTCGATCCAGAACCCCGGACTCACCAGCGCCGAGCGCGACCAGCGGGTGACGCGCGCGCTCAAAGAGGTCGGGCTCGATCCGTCCTGCCGCGACCGCTATCCGCACGAATTCTCAGGCGGTCAGCGCCAGAGGATCGCGATTGCGCGCGCGCTTGTGCTCGAGCCGAAATTTCTCATCCTCGACGAGCCGACCTCGGCGCTCGACGTTTCGGTGCAGGCGCAGATTGTCGATCTTTTGCGCGAGTTGCAGCGGCGCCACAAGCTGGCCTATCTTTTCATCAGTCACGACCTGAAGGTCGTGCGCGCGCTTGCGAATTCCATCATCGTGCTTCGGCACGGCAAGGTGGTGGAGCAAGGCCCGGCGCGGACTGTGTTTTCCAAGCCGAAGGCCGATTACACCAAGGCCTTGCTCGCCGCGGCTTTCGAGCTCGAAGCGACGCGCGGCGACGCGGTTGCGACCTGAGCCCCCCGAGACGGGAACATTCCCGCCACTAGCGCGTTTTTCAGCCAGTACCCCCGTACAAACGAGGACCATGCGGTGTAGTTCGTTTGTTCGGAAATCGATCGTCGGACGCACCGATCGTTAGTATTCATGGTCCTCGTTTACGCGGGCTGCCTCCGAGGCAGCCGCCGCGCGCACATCACCTCATAACCCGCCGCCTTGATCCGGCGCTTCGCTTGCGCGAACGGCTCGGCCGCGACCGCCATGTGGAACGCATTGGCGTGGAGGAAGTCCTTTGCGCTCGTCATGATGCCGACATGGCCCTCCCAGAACACGAGCTCGCCGCGGCGTAGCGCGCCCTTTGGGTCGATGATGCGGCCGAGTTCTTGCGCCTGCATGTCGGCATCGCGGGGGCAAGCGTGGCCCGCGGCCTCGAGTGCGAGCTGCACAAGCCCGGAGCAGTCGATCCCGATCGAAGTGCGGCCGCCCCAAAGATAGGGCGTGCCGACGAACGCCTCCGCGACGGCGACGAAATCGGGTTCGGCCGTGCCAACCGGCGCCGCGTGGCTCGCAACGACAAAGCCGCCGCCTTCGAGGGCGAGGAACTTCCCCTCCTTGCGCGGCGCGGCAATGCCCGCATTGAGACTAAGCAGCGCGAGCGGCGGCGTCTTGCCGTCGGGCTCGGGGTAGACATAGGTGCGGAGCGCGCTGATCCGGTGCGTCGGCGTAACCAGCGCCCGTGTGAGCCCTTCGCCCGGCACGTAGCCGACATAACCATCGCGGGAAAGCTGCACCCAGGCCCAGCCCTCGCTCTCGTCATAGACGGTCACAAGCTCGCCGCGGAGCGCCTCGGTGTCGAGCGTGGCATCGAAGCGCGGCTCACGGCGCAAAGGCAGTGACGGTGCTGCGACCTGGCGCGGCGCGCCCTTGACGAAGCGCCGCGCCGCGACGCGCCCGCGCAACGGTTCGGCCGCGAGGTCGTCGCGATAGGCATGGCGGCGCGGATCGGGTGGGACGGCGTCGATCACGATCCTTCGAGCTTTCGGCGAAAGAAGTGGAACAGGGCGCGGGCGCCTTGCGGTTCGCCGCCCTTCGGCCGGCCGGGCTGCTCGGCCGGGACCCAGCCGAAGATATCGAGATGGGCGAAGCGCTTGGCGTTGCGGACGAAGCGCTTGAGGAAGAGCGCAGCGATGACCGAGCCTGCGAACGACCCTTCGGAGATATGGCTCACGTCGGCGACGGCGCTTTTCAGCTGCTTGTCGTAAGGCATCCAAAACGGCATGCGCCAGAGCGGATCGCCCACGGCCCGCCCCAATTCAAGAAGTTCCGCCGCGAACGCGTCGTCGTCGCTATAAAGCGGCGGAAGATCGGGCCCGAGCGCGACCCGCGCCGCGCCGGTTAGCGTCGCGATGGTGACGAGATAATCGGGAGCCTCTTCGTCGGCGAGCGTGATGGCGTCGGCAAGCACGAGCCTCCCTTCCGCGTCGGTGTTGCCGATTTCGACCGTCATGCCGTCGCGGCTCGGCAGCACGTCGCCCGGCCTGAAGGCATTGCCGGAGATGCTGTTCTCCGCCGCCGGGATCAGCACGCGGAGCCTGACCGGCAGGTTCGTGCGCATGACGATGAGCGCGAAGGCAAGGGCTGCGGCCGCGCCCCCCATGTCCTTCTTCATCAGCACCATGGCGCTCGACGGCTTGATGTCGAGACCACCGGTGTCGAAACAGATGCCCTTGCCGATAATCGTCACCTTCGGCGCGCGCTCCGATCCCCAGCGGAGATCGATGAGACGGGGGCTGCGGGTGCTCGCCCGGCCCACGGCGTGGATCATCGGGAAGTTGTCGGAAAGCAACCCTGAGCCTTCCGTGACTTTGATGCTGCCGCCGAAGGCGTTGGCGAGCTCGCGCGCGGCGCCCTCGAGGTCCGCCGGGCCCATGTCGTTGGCCGGCGTGTTGATGAGATCGCGGCCGAAATAGAGCGCCTCGGCAAGCGCGAGCACCTCAACCAGGTTCGCGCCCTCGGGCAGGGCAAGCCGCTTCTTCTTGTCGAGGCGCGACGCGCCCGCCTTGTAGCGGGTGAAGGCGTAGCTCCCGGCGAGGAAGCCGAGTGCTGCAAGCTCGGCGTCGGGCGGCGGCGCGGCCAGCCGATAGTCGCCTTCGGGAAGGGCGGCGGCCAGCACGCCGGTGAGCAGCGGCGCTTGCGCCGCCGCCTCAATGCCGCCGGTCCCAAGCAGGACCCCGCCGATGCCGCCCTTCCCATCGGGGAGAAGCAGGACCGCGCCTTGCTTCCCGCTAAAGCCTTGCGCCTTTACCCAGCTTCGCTCGGCCGCGCTCAAGCCTTCAAGTGCGGCGTCTTCGGCCGAGCCGATGAGATGGATCGGCACGGCCTTGGCGCCGGGCGGAAGAAGCAGGTCTTCCAATCCGCGGCGCGTGATTTCGAGCGTCGACGCTTGGTTGGTCATTGTCGGAGCGTTGCGAGTCCAGGACTTGAGGCGGGGTCGCATTAATGGCAGGGGAGCTTAAGCATGACAATGGTGGAGGCTTCGAGTATGGCGGCGACCGGATACACGCTCGTGATCGGCGACAAGAATCTCTCGTCCTGGAGCTTGCGTCCCTGGCTTGCATTGAAGCAGTGCGGCCTTCCCTTCGCCGAGGAGCGTGTCAGGCTGAAGCAGCCGGGTTCCAAGGCCGAGATCTTGCGCCATACGCCGGCCGGGAAGGTACCCGCACTCAAGACCCAATGGGGGGTCGTGTGGGACAGCCTCGCCATCCTGGAATTTCTTGCCGAGCGCCACCCCGAATGTGCTCCTTGGCCGCATGGCAGTGAGGCGCGGGTCGTCGCGCGTAGCGTCGCGGCCGAAATGCATGCAGGCTTCGTCACGCTTCGCGACGAGATGTCGATGGACCTGCTCGCGAGACTGCCGCCGCCTTCGATTGAGGATGCTTGAAACCGATATCAGGCGGATCGTCGCCATCTGGAAGGACACACGGGCGCGTTTCGGCACGGGCCGGCCGTTCCTATTCGGCGCGTTCTCCAATGCCGACGCCATGTATGCACCGGTCGCGACCCGCTTCCGCACCTACGGCGTCGATCTTGCCCGTTATGGCGATGACGGCACGGCCGCGGCCTATGCAGAAACGCTGCTTGCGCTGCCGGCGATGGCGGAATGGACGAAAGGCGCCGTGGCCGAGACCAGCAGCTAGCGTGCCGAGGCCTCCTTCGCAGTGCGCTATCCGCCCGGCTTTGCCCCCTTCAGGCGCGCGAGCATCGACCACAGCGACGATGGCCGTTCGGTGTTCCGCTCGGACCGGTCGGTGAGAAGTGCGGCCAGCTTGCGAAACGCCTCCGCCGCCTTCGACCTGCTCGACACCTCCTCTATCATCTGCCCGTTATTCGCCGCCGTGCCGAAGAGTTGGGCATCGAAGTCGATGACGATGCCGGGAGCGAGGCCTACGGCCGCGCCGAAATCCTCGAGCGCGACTTCGGGACGCTTGGAAAGACCGACCTGGTTGAGCACGAGCAAAGGCGGCCTGTCGTTGGGGCGCGAGACCTTGATCTGGTCGATCAGGTTCTTGGCATTACGCAAATTCGCGATATCGGGAACAGCGGTGACGACCACATGGTCGGCGCGCATCACCAGCTCTTTCGCCCACTCGGTCCAGACATGCGGCACGTCGAGCGCGATCCACGGCGCGCTGTCGCGCACTACGTCGATCACGGTCTCGCAAGAGCCGGCGTCAAGATCGTAAGGCCGGTCGAGCGTGCCGGGCGCGGCGAACAGGCTGAGAAAATCCGAGCAGCGCGACAGGAGCCGGTCGAGCTTCAGCACGTCGAAACGGTGCGGCGAAGCGAGCGCATCGGCGATCCCGTGCGGCGGCTCCTGGTTGAAATCGAGCCCGGCGGTGCCGAACGGGAGATCGAAATCGGCGATCACCACCTCCCGCTCGAGCGAAGCGGCAATGGCGAAGGCGGTATTGTGGCAAACCGTGCTCGAGCCCGAGCCGCCCTTCGCGCCGACAAAAGCGATGGCCTGGCCGATCGGCCGCGCTTGCGGATCGCTATAGAGGCCGGACAGGGTCTCGATGATCTGAAGCACGCTTACGGGAGCGACCAGGTACTCGCTGACGCCGCGGCGAAGCAGCTCGCGATAGAGCACGACGTCGTTGAGGTGGCCGACGACCATGACCTTGGTGGCGGGGTCGCAAAGCCCAGCCAGGCGGTCGAGTTCCGCGAGCATGGTGGGGCGGTCGAGCAGGGATTCGATGACGATGAGATTGGGCGTGGGGGCGTTGCGATAGAAGGCGCAGGCCCCGTCGATGCCCCCCATCTGCACGCTCACCCGCGCGCGGGAAAGCCGCCGGTCCTGCGCCGCCCGCTCGATCGCGGCGGCCGTGTCCTGATCCTCGCAAAAAGCCTGGATGTTCACGCGCGGGATGGGACGGAGCCGCGAGGACGCGAACGCCTCGCTTTCGCGACCCGGACCGGGTTCGCCGGGCGGCGCGGAACCCAACGAAAATGCCGCATCGCCGATCACTGGCGCGCTCCGACTGACTGACCTCGCATCTGACGGCACGCCGTCCGCTTCGACTTTGAGGGCCAATCCTCAACGCCGCGTTAACGGACGTGCCAGAATTGGCCGGCGCTCATCCGAGCGCCGCCATGAAGGGGCTTTGCGGATAGGCCAAGAGGCCGGCTGCCGCGAGCGCGATCCCGTAGGGCATCCCCTCGTTCGGGCTGTGCAGGCGGACGAGCCAGCCCTTCGAGGCAAGCATGACCGACAACGGCTGGGCGCGCCAAAAGAGAAGAAGGAGCGCAAGCGCCCCGCCGATCAAGGCGGCGTAGAGGGCGTAAGGGATCACCGCTTGCGGACCAAGCCAAAGACAGGTCGCCGCGAACAGCTTGGCGTCGCCGCCGCCGACGAGGCGCAGGGAGAAGAGGGCAAAACCGAGCGCGAGCGCCACGAGCGCCAGGCCGGCATGGAGGCCGATGTCAGCGAGACCAACGCCTGCGAGGGGGGCCGCCAAGAAAAACAGCAGGGCGAGCGCGATAACGATGCGGTTCGGCACCGTCAGCGTGAAGAGATCTGTGACCGCCGCGAGCGTCATGGCGGCAGGAAAGATCGAAAGAATAAGAAGGTCCTTCATCGCCTGCCGGTCTTAAGCCTGTTCCGCAAAACGCGGGTGAAGAGATCGCGAGCTTGCGCTGAAGGCGGCGTTAATGCGATGGCGCAAGCGGCGCCTTTGCGGCGCGATCGGGCTTCGGCTGTTTGGGCTTGGCGCCGGCCGGCCGGGCATAGAGGTCGTATTCGTCCGCGTCTTCCACGAGAACCTCGAGCCGGTCCCCGAGAGCGAGCCCGGCGTTGCCCTCGAGATAGACGTTTCCGTCGATCTCCGGCGCGTCCCAATGCGAGCGGGCGGCGACGCCCTCATCGTCGATGCGATCGACCATGACCTCGATGGTTTTGCCGACGCGCGCGGCGAGAAGTTCGGCGCTGATCGCCTGCTGATGCCGCATGAGGCGGTCATGGCGCTCGGCCTTGATCTCCGCGGGAACCTGACCCGCAAGCGCGTTGGCAGCGGCGCCGGCCACGTCCTCGTATTTGAAGCAGCCGACCCGGGCGAGCTTCGCTTCGGAGAGCCACGCGAGTAGCTCGGCGAAATCCTCCTCGGTCTCGCCGGGGAAGCCGACGATGAAGGTCGAGCGGATGGCAAGGTCGGGGCAGATCTCGCGCCAGCGCGCGATGCGCTCCAACGTCTTCTCCCCGTGCGCGGGGCGGCGCATCGCCTTCAAGATCGAGGGCGAGGCATGCTGGAAGGCAATGTCGAGATAGGGCAGGACGCCGCCATCGGCCATCAACGGCAGAACCTGGTCCACATGGGGATAGGGATAGACATAATGGAGGCGCACCCACACGCCGAGCAAACCGAGGGCCTCGGCGAGAGCAAGAAAGCGCGTTTCGCGCTCCTCGCCGCGCCAGATGCTCTTGGCATAGCCGAGATCGAGCCCATAGGCGCTCGTGTCCTGCGAGATGACGAGAAGCTCTTGCACGCCCGCGGCGACGAGACGCTCGGCCTCGCGCATGACCTCGCCGAGGGGCCGGCTCGCGAGCCGCCCGCGCAGGTTCGGGATAATGCAGAAGCTGCACTTGTTGTTGCAGCCTTCCGAAATCTTCACATAGGCGTAGTGGCGGGGCGTGAGCCTGATCCCTTGCGGCGGCACGAGATCGAGAAACGGATCATGCGGGCGCGGCAGGGCCTTGTGAACCTCGGCGACCACCGCCTCGTATTGGTGCGGGCCGGTGATGGCGAGCACTTGCGGGTGGGCGGCGCGGATGCGCTCCGATTCGACGCCGAGGCAGCCCGTGACGATGACGCGGCCGTTCTCGCGCAAGGCCTCGCCGATCGCGGCTAGCGACTCCTCCTTGGCGCTGTCGAGAAAGCCGCAGGTGTTGACCACGACGGCATCGGCGTCCTCGTAGCTCGCCGAGAGTTCGTAGCCTTCGGCGCGGAGCCGCGTAATGATGCGCTCGGAATCGACGAGCGCCTTCGGGCAGCCGAGGCTGACAAAGCCCACTCTGGGCGCCGTTCCTTTTTCCGGACTATCGCTCATCGGCGCGCTTATAGGCGAGACGCGCGTCTCCGTCGATGGGCGTAACGCCGGGGCAAGGCCCTAGCGCAACAGCTCTTCGATTTCGGGATCCTCGGGCTCTTCGGTATCGCCCTGGTCCGACGCGCCAGCGTCTGGCTTCGCCTTCGGCGCGTCTTTCTTGGAAGGGGGCGCCTCCCCTTCGCTCTCGCCACGGCCGCGTTGCTCGATCTTGATGTCGCCGAGGATGCGGCCGATCGCCTCGCCGACGGGCTTGCCTTTGAACTTCTTCTGGATCGCCTTGCCGATCTGGTTCACGGTCTTGCCCGCCTTCTCGGGATCGGCGAATAGCTGCTTGACCTCGGGAGTAATGGTCGGCCGGTCAAGCGGCCCTTCGATGCGCACCGGCACGGAAAGCCCGGCAAGATCGTTGGCGCCGCGCTGTCCTTCGGGTCCCGCCACGATCTCGGGATTGGCGAGCAAGTTCATCCGGCTCTCGATCAAGTTCACGGTGCCGGCGGCCGTCACTTTCACAAGTGGGCTCGTCGCGGTGAGATTGTTCGTCTCGGCAATGCCGTCCTTGATGGTGAAGCTGCCGCCGAGATCGGTGAAGGCGGTCTTGGCGTCAGGCCCTTGGCGCAGTTCCGGGATCTCCCCCCCGCCGATCTGATCGATCATCTCGGTGAGGTTGATGCCTTCGATCGCGCCGTCGCTCACGGCAATGCTGCCCTGACCGGCAAGCGAGGACTTGACCTCCTCGCTGTTGTCGCCCGCGCCGCTCAACTGAAGCGCGAGCTTGGTGCGGCCTTCGAGCAGGCTCACTTGGGCGGCGTCGGACAAGAGGCTCTTGATCTGAACGCCATCGAGCAGAAAGTCGCCGTTGAAAGCGGGCACCTCTTTCGATGCATCGAACACGAGCTTTCCGGTCGCGTGACCGTCGTAAAGGTCCATGCCGCCGAGCGTGGCGTTCAAGATGCCGTCGCGGAAGGCAAGACCGAGCGAGCTCGGCCCAAGCTCGAGATGGAAGATTCGCGTCTTGCGCACATTGAGATTGACGTCGGCGTCGAACGAGGCGGGCGCTGACGATGCCGTGGGCGCGGAAGCGGCAGGAGTCGCAGAAGTCGCTTCGGTCGCAGCGTCTTGGCTTGGCGTTTCGGCGGGAGCCTTTGCTTGCGCGTCCGGCGCGGCTCCGCCGGCATCTTCTTTTGGCTTCGTGAACCAGTCGGCCTGACCTTGGGCCGACGTTCCGCTCTTCGGTTGCGCTGCCGGTGATTGCCGATCCGCCCGCGCCGCCTTCGCACCCGAGGCGAGAAACGGATTGAGGTCGAGATAATCGAGCGCGAGCGCCGCCCTGACATGCGGCCGGGGCGAGCCCAAGGAGACCACGGCCTGGCCCTGCCCGCGGGCATGTTCGAGTGCGAAGCGCGAATTGCTGAGCGTGATCTCGCCCTCCTTCCAAGCGACGTGGCTTGAAAGCTCGCCGTCGCCGATCGCGGTGACGGAAGCGGGCTTCTCGCGCATCCAGGCGAGCAGCGAGGGAATCGAGTGCGCCTTGGCCGACAACTCTCCCTGCCCGGTGACGTTCGGCTTGGTGGTGAGGCTGCCATCGAAGCGGGCAGCGATTGCCTTAGTGTCGAGCGAGACCACGAGGCGCGCGGGCTTCTTCTCGCGGAGATCGGCGATGGAATTGACCTCGAAGCTGAAATCGACGCTCTCCTCCTTCCAGTCGAACTTGCCCGACCCGGTGAGGGGCATGGCGAGGCTCGGGAGCGCGAGATTTGCGCTGATGTGCTCGACACGACGCTCTTTGCCGGACTCGTCGTAAACGATGTTGACGGTTCCGTCCTCGATGCGGATGTCCTTGAGCTTGACGTCGCGGCGCGGCTTCGGGTTGGAATTTTCGGCTTTCGGCTGCTTCGGCTTCGGCGCTGCTTTCTTTCCGTCGTCGCCGAGGCGGACCGTCACCACCGGCCGCTCGAGAACGATGCGCTCGGAATCGACGTTGCGGCTCAAAAGCTCAATCAGACTCAGATCGAGCACGAGCCGACCGACCGAAAAGTCCGTGGTGCCGGCGCGTGCTTCGGGATCAATGAAGGCCGCGTCGGTGATGACGACGCGCGGGCCCGGGGTGAACAGGAGCGCGGTCGTGCCGTTGACGGTGAGGTCGCGTCCCGTCTGCTCCTTGATGCGATTGGCCACGCGCTCGCGCGCCCAATCGGCGGAGACGAGGAGATTGACGGCAAGAAGCGTGAGCAACGCGACGCCGGCGATGCTCCCGGCCACGATCAGGATGAGCCGGTTGCGCGGGCTCATGGCCCAAAGTCGGGACGCCGGAGGCTTCGGCGCGCTCGGATCTTTCCGGGCGGGTGGCCGATCGGGGGTCTGTTGGCTTTGCATGGGCTTTCGTCGAATCCAGGGGGACTCTAGCCCGACAAATAAGGTGAGATTAGGAATAGATTTGCGCCGTCAGCGCACCAGAATGGCGTGATTATCCCACTGAAATTGCGACGCCTGCCGCGACACCGCGCTCTCGGGACCTGTCGTGACAAGCCAGCCCTCGCCGCTCGTCAGCAGGAAGTTTGCGGGAAGATGCGTGGGCGCAAGCCCGCACCCATCGGCGAGATCGCTTGCGCCGAGATAGCGCCGCCCCGCCACGTCCCAATAAGTGACGTGGCCGCCCTTCGGCGCCGATGCCGCGACGATGTCGCCGCTCCGGTCGGCGGCGACCGAGCCGATATAGTTTTGCAGGGTCTTCTGCAGCGCAGGCGGCGCCCCGACGATAACGGGCGTCTCGCCCCGTGCATGAAAGCCGACAAGCGCCGGCGCCTCGTCTTCAGGCCCGCGATATTGACAACCGAAGACGACTGTGTCGCCCGCGCCCACAGCGAGATGGCGGATCGAGAGCTGATGCAGCGCGGGCGCGAGGCGATGCTCTTCGAGGAGATCGCCGGTCGTGACATCGACAAAGACGAGAGAAGGCTGCATGTCGGCGAGGTTGAGTTCGTCGGCGCCATGATCGGGGTGGGTGCGGATGCCGCCATTGGCGATGACCATGGTGCGGCCGTCGGCAAGAAGCGCGATGTCGTGCGGCTCCATGCCGTGGGCGGGGAACTCTCCGATCTGCTTGTAGCCGCCGGTCGCGTCGCGCACCCCGATCATGCCGACGGCGCGCTCGTAGTCGCTCTCGGTCGCGTAGAGCAGCCTGCCGTCGGCGGAGAAGACGCCGTGGCCGAAAAAGTGACGCCCCGGTTGCGTCGCGAACCAGATCGGCGCGCGGCCGTTGAGCGACACCGCGACCCCGAACTGGCCGGGGCGGCGCGCGAAGGCGACCCACTCGCCGCCGCCGGGACGGAGCGCGATGTCGTGGCCGCGCCCGGGAAGCTCTACGGCCTGCTCATCGCCATCGAGAGTGAAGAGCGCCGCCTGAAAGTTCCCCCTGTCGTCCTTGCGCGAGGCGGCGAAGCACTCATGTTGAAGCCCTGCCGCGGCGCGCACCGGGAGAGTCAGCGCGGCGGCCCCGCCGGTAAGACCGATGAGAAGCGCGCGGCGGTCGAGGCTCATGACCTAGTCTCCATCCATAGCGTTGAAGCCGAACGCGAGGCCCGCGCCGCGCGTGATCGCATCGGCCGCGGTTTTGCCCGCGCTCTTGAGCGACACGCGCAAGGCCTCGATCTTCCCGCGCAACTCCGCGTCCACCGCCACTTCGGCCATCGGCTTGCCGATCCCGTTCAAGACCTCGATGGCGTGGCCGAGATCGAACAGGACCGATTTCTCGACGCCCGGCGAATCTCCCGCGACCACTTGCGCCAAGCCGCCCTTGGCGAAGAGCGCGCGGACGCCCTCCAGATTGCCGGCGGCGTTGGCGAGGCTCAGCCTGCTCCGCCAGAAGGCGGCGAGCTTGGGCCGCGCTTCTTCGGCCGTGGCGCCGAGCGGCTTGGCGAGCTTCTGATCGCGCACAAGCTCGATGCCGGCGGTGAAGGATTTGAACAAGTCGAGCGTAACCTCCTTCGGCGCGCGGTAAGGGGTCGCATCAGGGCCGGGCGCGAGGAACGACATTTCGTAAGGCGAGCCTTCTCGCCAATCCTCGGCGACCGACGTGGCGATGCCAGCGCTGTTGGTAGCGGCGGCGCGGGCGAAGGCGCAGCGAAAGGCGCCGTCCTCGGACGGCGCCGCGAGCGTCTCGGCGCCGTCGCCGTAGAGCAGATATTCGAGCGCGGGGAGCCCTTGCAGCGCGACGCTCTTGCCTGAAAGCGCCTCGGGCTTCGTCACGCTCTCGTCGCGCTTTGCGAGCTCGTCCCTGATTTGCCGGTCGCCCAGTCCCTTCGGGTCGGGCCAGAAGAAGAGACGTTCATAGCGGCGGTCCTCGACGATCGGACCGAAGCGCAGGATCTCGACCTTGCTCCAGGCCGCGACCGCGGAGGCGAATGCTTTCCTGGCCGCCTCAAGCGAAGCGGCGGAACGCGCCTCGCACAGCGCGCCAACCTTGTCGCTAAGCCCCGCGGTCTCCTCCGCGAGCGCGGCGTAGCCGGGGCGAATGACTTCGGTCAGCGCCGCGCGGGCGACTGCCGCATGGTCGGTCTCGGCGCGAGCGTCAAATGCGCTCGCGCAAACTGCGGGCGCGCATAGCAGGACTGTCGCAAGCGCATGTCTCATAGCGAGTTCACGAACGCGAGCAGCGCGTCGCGGTCGGCCTTGGGAAGATCGGCGAATTTGTCGCGCGCGGCCTCGCCCTCGCCGCCATGCCAGAGGATGGCCTCGGTGAGATTGCGCGCGCGCCCGTCATGGAGAAAGAGCGTGTGCCCGCTCACGGTCTCGGTCAAGCCGACGCCCCAGAGCGGCGGCGTGCGCCACTCGCTCCCCGTCGCCTCGCCCTCGGACCTGCCGTCGGCGAGCCCCTCGCCCATGTCGTGCAGCAAGAGATCGCTGTAAGGCCAGATCAGCTGGTGCGACAGATGCGGCTGGCCCGGAACTTCGCCGGTCACGAATTTAGGCCGGTGACAGCTCGCGCAGCCGATGCCGTAGAAGATCTCCTTGCCCTTCAGCACTTGGGGGTCGCCCGGATTGCGCCGCGCCGGGACCGCCAGGTTCTGCGCGTAGAAGGCGACGAGCTTGAACAGCTCATCGCCGAGCTCGACATTCTGATATTTGGCCGAGTTGCCGTTCGGCGCCTCGCGGCAAGCGGTTTCCTTGTCGGTGCAGTCGCCCGCGCCGTGCGGGATCATGGTGGTCGAGAGTCCGATATCGCCGGAAGCGGCCTCCGCCGTCTGTTGCGCAATGGTGGGGACGCCCGCCTTCCAGCCGAAGCGGCCGAGCATCGCCTTGTCATGCTCCAGCGACCAGACGCGGTTCGGCTTGCCGGAGACGCCGTCCTTCTCTTCGGCCGCGTTGGCGAGAATCTGGTCCTCAGGGATAGCTTCGAGCAACCCGAGCCCGATCATCGGCGGGGCGACGCGCGGCGAGATCATGATGCCGGGGTTCATCGGTCCATAGCCGGGATCGGTCAGCCTGTAGGCCGGCGCGCGCAGCGAGACGGTCTCACCATCGGCGAGCTTCGCCTCGCGTTCCTCATAGGCGATCTTGAGCTTGGCTTCGGCGGGCATGCCTTGGATCGAGCGGTCCTGAAGCTGGCCGCCATAGACCGGATCGGGAATCGTATTGGCACGGTGGCTCGCGAGCCTTTCCTTCTCTTCTGCCGTCGCGGGCGGAACCGAGAGCCGGATCAGCATCGAACCAGAATCGTCGGCGACGTCGGCCGAGAGTTGCGGATGGCCGCGGCCATCTTTCAGATGGCAGTTCTGGCAGGCGCGCGAATTGAACAAAGGACCGAGACCGTCTGAGGCGTCGGTCGACGACGGCGCGGAGATCCAGTTCTTGCGGAAGATGCCGTTGCCGACCTTGAATTCGAGCTCGCGCTTGAAATCCATGTTGCCGGAGGAGAGCGAGAAAGCGTTGGGCGTTGCGGTGCTGCCGCGCGAGGTGGCGCCGCCGCCGGGCTTGTCTTCGCCGGGCTCGGGCTTGGTGAAGTCGGTCGTGGGCGTGATGAGGCTTTCGACGGCGGCGCTTTCGTCTTCGCCATGGGTCTGAAGCGCGCCGGCAAGAAGCGGCAAGGCCGCCCCAAAGGCGACTACCGCGAGGCGCAAGGCGCGATGCGCCTCCCACGATGAAGCCTTCAGGAACAGCCGATGGGCGCGACTGCGGGAACTGGAAAGAGGTGCGTACACGCGTCCTTCGTTAGAAACTGATACTGGTGCGCGCCCCCACGACCGTTGCGTCCTTTTGGCCAGCCACGTTGCCGCCGGGCTGGAAAATGTACTGAAAGTCGGGCTGGATCGCCAAGCCGGGATTGACCTGATAGGTGTAGCTGACTTCGATCAGCGCCTCGTAATTGCGCGCCACCGGCTCGCCAAGATCGACGTCGAAGGCGGAGACCCGGTCGGAGATGTTGGTGTAGGCAAAGCCGATTGCGAGCGCATCGTTGGGCCGGTTCCTGAACATTCCGGTGAAGGTAAAGCCGCCGTCGAAATAGAAGTCGATGAGGTTGCGGTCTTCGGGCGCGCCGATGAAGCGGGCGAAGATGCCGACGCCTTGCGGGTCCTGGCTGCCTGGCACGCGCCAGATCAGCTGGTCGATAATGGCGTAGAGGCCCCAATTGTGGTCGAGCGGGGCGCCGGAATTCGCGGTCACGGCGATGAGCGCGCCGCCTGAGTTGAAGCGCTGATCCTCGAACGTGCCGAAATGATTCCATCCGCCGACCTTCACCGCGCCGGGAAGCCGGCCGCTTTGATTGTAGCGATAGACGCCTTCGACCATCAGCAGCGGGTCGTCGTCCAACTCGAAGTCGAGCCCGTGATCGTTGCAGCGCTGCGGGTCGTCGCTGGCGCATTTGGGAGCCGGGTCGCCATTATAGACACCGAGCAGGAGCCCCATCTTTTCGTTCGGATTGACCGCGACGCGAACGCCGGGCGTGGCCAGCGGATAGGCCGGACCGCCGCTCGGCAGGTCGGCGGCCGTGATCGAAGGCCAGCCCCAGGTGCCGTTGATGAAATAGCCGCCGCCATCGCTGAGGATGAACTCCTCATCGGCCGCGAGCTGGCCCACTCGCACCGAGAGTTTGTCCTTGATGATCGTCTGCTCGAGCCACAATTCGAAGAGACGCGTTGCATCGGTTGCTTCAAGACTGGTCACGGGCATGAGGGCGCCGATATTCGCCGCCGTGATCGAGTTGCCGTGAATTTGAAAGCCGTTGGCGTGGAAGCAAAGGCCTTTCCACAGTCCGAGCTTGTTCATGTCGGCGTTGACGTAAAGTTCGAGCACGCCCTGATACTCGCCGCCCTGATCGAAACCGCCCCAATTGTAGAAGGGCTCGGCGAAATAGGCGCCGCCGACGCCGATGCCGGCTCTGGCAAGGGCCGCGCGCGCTCCGCCCACGTCGAACTTGAAGGCGACTTCCTCGGGGATGCCGTGCGGGGCCTCAGGCACTTCGCAATTGGCGCGCGCCACACCGGACGCGGCGAGCCATGCCGAGAGGGCGAAAGAGAGCGTGCCCGCCGCTCTGAGCCACGTCCTTGCCGCCCCCGGTCGCCCGCTCGTCATTTTGTGCCCCCCAAATCCCCTATGGACTCCATCGTCCCGCACGTCAATTCGGCGTAGCGCTTTCTCCACCGGCCGCTTTGGCTTCGGCTTTGACCTTCGCCGGATCGTCAAGACTGTCTGACCCTTCGAATTCGATCGCCTTGAGGTCGAGAGCGGCGACGGCGCGCTCGATCGACTTGGTCTGGTCGCGAAGGGCAGAGATGACGCGCTCGACCACGGCGTTGCCGGCCTCGTTCCCCTCGCCGATCATCTGGTCGTAGGATTCGGTCGTGAGCGCGCGCAAGTAGAGCGCGTTCATCGCTTCCATGGTGGCGTCGAGCTTCGCCCTCACTTCATCGTCGATCTCGGGCGACTTGGCGCGGACGAGGTCGGAAATGCTTGGGCCCCAGACGAGCGAGCGATCGACGCGGCGATAGGCACCGAGATAGACGTTGCGAATGCCGAGCGCGTCGAAGAAGTGGGACGCATGGGTGTTGTCTGAGAAACAATCGTGCTCCTCTTCCGGATCGTGGATCATGAGCCCGAGCTTCATGCGCTCGCCGGCAAGCTCGCCGTAAGAGAGGCTGCCGAGCCCGGTCATGATCGCGGTAAGCCCGGATTCGCCGCTTCCCGCCTCGACGGCCTTGCGTGCCTCGCCGCCCGGCGCCCACTGCGCCGCCATCCAGGCGAGGTCATTAACGAGAAGGTCGGTTACGGCGCGGAGATACTCCGCGCGGCGCGCGCAATTGCCGTTGGTGCACTTGGCGGCATCGAAATCGCTCGCAGGCCGCGCGCCGTTGCCGGGGCCCGTGCCGTTCAGGTCCTGGCCCCAGAGCAGAAATTCCACAGCATGATAGCCGGTGGCGACATTCGCCTCGACCCCGCCCGCCTCTTGCAGCTGGTCGGCGAGGAGCTCGGCGGTGATCTTGCTCGTGTCGAGCTTCTTGCCGCCGATGGTGAGCGCCGCGTTGGCGATCACGTTGGCGGCATAGAGCTCGTTCTCGGGCGACTCCGTCCCGTAGGACGTAGCGACGTAATCGATCAACCCTTCGTCGAGCGGCCAGGCATTCACCTTGCCCTCCCAATCGTCGACGATGGCGTTGCCGAAGCGGTAAGCCTCGGTCTGCATGTACGGGATACGGGCGGCGATCCAGGCGGCGCGCGCGGCGCGCAAATTGTCTTCGGTCGGCTTTGCGATCAGGGCGTCTACGGCAAGCTTGAGCGTCCGCGCCGTATCGACCGAGTCGGTGTAGCCGGCCGCAGCGATATCGGCGTAGATCTTGAGGACATCCTTGGCCGCGGGCGCAGCCGCAAGCGGCGCGGTAAGGCACGCGCTCATGGCCAGCGCGGCGATTGGAATTGCAATCGATCGGACGCGAAGCATCGTCACCCCTTGTTCCCCCATGGGCGCCCCCGCGCCACGCCCGGCAAAGAAGAATGCGATGGCCTTTGGGCCTAAGACCCTCAGGCCACCGCAAGGTTGAGATGAGCAAACGGCCGCGCTTTCGCTTGGGCGTTTGAGGCCTCCGGGCTGGGCAGCCGGATGCCTTGTCATGACCCTAGTGCTAAAGCTAACATGCACAAAGTGAACTCTTTTCATGAGAATAATTGCACGTCATGCATCTAAGGGAGATCGACGCCAATCTTCTGGTCACGCTCGACGCCCTCCTCGTCGATGCGAGCGTCACCCGCGCCGCCGAGCGCCTCGGCCGGAGCGCATCGGCCATCAGCCACGCTCTGGCCAAGCTCCGCGAGATTTTCGCCGACGAGCTCTTCGTGCGCGCGGGCCAGAGGCTCGTGCCGACGGCAAAGGCGCTCGAGCTTGCGCCGACCGTTCACGTCATCCTCGCCGGCATGGAGAGCCTGCTCCGGCCGAACAAGCCGTTCGACCCTTCGGAGACGTCGCGCGATTTTGCCGTCGCAACCAGCGAAGCCGGCGAGTTGATGCTGGTGCAGCCTTTGCGCCTCAGGCTGCAACAGCTCGCGCCGAATGTGCGGGTCGGGTGGGTCGCCTCGCGCGCCGAGGACAACATCGATGCGCTGCGCAACGGGCGGTCTCATTTCGTCATCGATATCGAGGGCGTTCCGCCACAGGCGCCCGACATCCGCGTGCTTAGACTGGGCGACGACGCCCTCGCCACGCTCGCTCGCCCCGGCCATCGCCTCGCGCGCGCCGCGCCGAAGGCGGAGTCCTTCGCCGCCTCGGGTCATATCGACGTGCATGGGCTCCCGGCGCTCGATCTCGTCAATCGCGCGCTCGCCGCGCACAAGCTCGCCGCGACCGTCACCTCGCGCGCGTCCTCCCTGCTCTCGGGGCTTTTGCTCGCGCTGAACAGCGACGCGCTCATCACCGTGCCCGCGTCTCTTGCCGCCTCTCTCGAAAAGCAATTCGGGTTCAAGCGCGTTCGCCAGCCCTTTTCGCCCGTTCTCTTCCCATTGCGGCTGATGTGGCATTCGAGCTACGACCGCGACGAATGTCATGCCTGGGTGCGCGCGGAACTCGTCAAGTTTTCCGGCGAGATGCAGGTTACCGGCTGAGGACTGGTTATGCGCGTCATGTCGTTTGCGTCGCTTCGTATCGCCGCGGGCTTTGCCGCGATGCTTGTCCTCGCTGCGCCGGCGTTAGGCATTGAGCCGTCGGCGATCGAGAGTTATCTCGTCGTTCCGGTGGACGGCGTCGACAAGACGCTCACGCTCGAAGACGCAATGGCCGCCCTCAGTATCCCTTCGGTCAGCATCGCGCTGATCGACGGCGACCGCATCGCGTTCGCGCAAGCCTACGGCGCAAGCTCCACGCCCGAGACGATCTATCAGGCCGCGTCGCTCTCGAAATTCGTGGCCGCGGTCGGCGCCATGCGGCTCGTCGAGGTGAAGCGCCTCGACCTCGACGCCGATGTCAATGCGAGCCTTGCTACGTGGAAGGTGCCTCAGAATGGATTCGACAAGGACCATCCCGTCACCTTGCGCGGGCTCCTCAGCATGACGGCGGGAATCGGCGTGCCCGGGTTCCTCGGCTACGCGATCGGCGATGAGGTGCCGAACCTGACCCAGATCCTCTACGGCGTGCCCCCGGCCAACTCGCCGCCCATCACCGTGATTGCCGAGCCCGGCAGCGTCTATCGCTATTCCGGCGGGAGTTACGAGGTCGCCGAAGCGCTGATGGTCGATACCATGGGGACCTCCTTCCCCGACCTGATGAAGGAAGTCGTTCTCGACCCGGCGGGCATGTCGCGCAGCAGCTTCGCGACGGCGCTTTCGGCCGATCTCGACCGCAAGGCCATGCACGGGCATTTGGCCGACGGCAGCGAAATTCCCGGCGGCTACCACCTCTTCCCCGAACATGCCGCCGCCGGCCTCTGGTCCACGCCCACCGACCTCGCCAACCTTCTCATTTTGATCGGCCGCGCCTGGCGGGGCGAAAGCCAGCTTTTCCTTGCGCCCCAGACCGTGCGCGAGATGCTGACGCCGCAGAATGGCGGCCCCTACGGGCTCGGCGCCGCCATCGGCAAGGCCGACGGCGTCCTTACGGTGATGAAACGGGGACAGAATGCCGGTTTTCAGTCCTACCTCATCCTGCTTCCGGCCGAGGGCAAGGGCATGGTCGTGATGACCAACCGCGATAATGGCTCGATTCTGGCCGAGGCGTTGATCCGCCGCGCCGCCCAACTGTTCGACTGGCCCGCGCTTGGGCCGCTCGAAGACTGAGCGGAAGGCCAAGCGGGCGCCTATACCTTCGAGCCTCTGGTTTCCGTCACAAGCCTCGATTACGATGGGGGCTCGCCCGTATTGCCGAGTACGGGTCCCCGGAGGTCATCGATGTCCGCATGGTTCCGCGCCGGCCTTTTCGCCGCGCTGTTCGTTTTTGCCACCACCCCTTCCCCCGCAGCCGAGAAAACATTTCAAGACGACGCGCTCGACGACGCCGCGATCACCCTTGAGTCCGAACTCAAGGATGAAGCGGGGACGGTCGAGAAGCCGCTCGCCAAGCTGACGCAAGAGGCCGAGGCGCTGCTCAAGCGCCAGGACCTCGAGGCCGCGGCGAATGTCTACGTGCAGATTGTGACGCTCACGCCCGACGACGCCAAGGCTTGGCGGCGTCTCGCCGATATCTGGCTGCTCATCCCCGCAACGAGCGAGGACGACGGTTCGACGCGCATCGAGCGCGCCCGCACCGCCGGTTACATCGCCTATCAGCGCGCAACGACGCCCGATGAGGAATCCGTCTCGCTCGTCACGCTCGCCAACGCTTTCACCAAGCGCGAGGAATGGCGCCAGGCGTTGAACGCGCTGAAGCTTGCGCTCCAACTGCGATCGACGCCCGAGCTTCAGATCGTCTATGACGGCTTGCGCGAAAAATACGGCTTCCGCGTCGCCAATTTCAGCGTCGATTCCGATGCGGCAAGCCCGCGCGCCTGCTTCCAGTTCACCGAGGGCCTGCCGAAGCGCACCGACTTCGCTCCCTTCATTGCCGTGGCCGGAGAGGATAAGCCGGCTCTGTCGGTCGACGACCGGCAAATCTGCGTCGAGGGACTGAAGCACGGCGAGACCTACGGCATCACGCTCCGCGCGGGGCTCCCTTCGAGCGTCGGCGAGGACCTGCTCAAGAACGCAGACTTTAATATTTATGTGCGCGACCGGAGCCCGTCCGTCAGGCTCGCGGGCAACGCCTATGTGCTGCCCCGCACCGGCCAGCAAGGCATCCCGCTCGTTACCGTCAATACCGATAAAGTCAAGGCGACCATCTACCGGATCGGCGACCGCAGCATCACCGACAACGTGCTCGGCTACGAGTTCGAGCGCAACCTCTATGACTCCGATCTCGAGGCGATCGCCAACGAGAAGGGCGAGAAGGTCTGGACCGGCGAGCTCAAGGTCGAGAAGGAACTCAACCAGGAAATCACCACCGCCTTCCCCATCATGGATGCGGTGCCGGAACTTCAGCCCGGCGTGTACCTGCTCGCGGCGCAGCCCGGCAATATCCCGGGCGACGATTACGGCCAGCGCACGACGCAGTGGTTCATCGTCTCGGATCTCGGGCTGACCGCGTTCTCGGGCACCGACGGCATCCACGCTTATGTCAATTCGCTCGCGACAACGGCGCCGCTCGCCAATGTTGAGCTCCGACTCATTGCCCGCAACAACGACGTGCTCGCGGCGGCAAAGACCGACGCCGCCGGCGCCGTTACTTTCGCGCCGGGGTTAGCGCGCGGCGAAGGCGGGCTCTCGCCCGCGCTGCTCGTGGCATCGGGCGAAGGCGGCGACTACGCCTTCCTCAGTCTCAAGCAATCGGCCTTCGATCTCACCGACCGGGGCGTCGCCGGGCGCGACGCGCCGCAAGGGCTCGATGCGTTCGTGTTCACCGAGCGCGGCGTCTATCGCACCGGCGAGACGGTCTATGTTACGGCGCTGCTGCGCGACGCGGTCGGCATCGCCGTGCCCGGCGTGGATTTGACCTTGGTGGTCGAGCGCCCCGACGGGGTCGAGTATCGCCGCAGCGTCGTGCCGGACCAGGGCATCGGCGGGCGCTCGCTCGCCGTGCCGATCATCGCTTCCGCGCCGACCGGCACCTGGCGCGTCGCCGTCTATGCCGACCCGAAAGGCGCGGCGCTCGGCGATGCGAGCTTCCTCGTCGAAGACTACGTTGCGGACCGGCTCGAATTCGACCTGACGGCGAAAGCCACGGCGATTTCACCCGAGACGCCGGTCAAAGTCGCGCTCGACGGCCGCTTCCTCTACGGGGCGCCGGCCGCAGGGCTTGGCATCGAAGGCGAAGTCACGATCGCCAAGGCCGCCGAGCGGCCAGGCTATCCCGGCTATTCCTTCGGCCTCGATCCGTCCGAGCCTGGCGACGACGAGGGAGCGGCCGGCACCGAGAGTATTCCGCTCGCCGATTTGCCGGAGACCGACGCCGACGGGAAGGCCTCCTTCGAGATCGCTCTCGCCAAGCTTCCCGCATCGACCAAGCCGCTCGAAGCCAATGTCGTGGTACGGCTCGCCGAGCCTGGCGGCCGCGCCATCGAGCGCAAGCTCACGCTTCCCGTGACGCCGCAAGCGCCGATGATCGGCGTGAAGCCGCTCTTCGCCGGCAAATCGCTCAACGACAACGACACCGCCAAGTTCGACGTGGTCATGGTCGCGCCCGACGGCAAGCAGATGGCCGCCACGGGGCTCAAATGGCAGTTTCTCAACGTCGAGTCCAAATATCAGTGGTATCGCAGCAACGGCTATTGGGCCTACGAGCCGATCAAGGTGACGCGCCGGATCGCCGACGGCACAATCGACCTCAGCGGAAGCGCGCCGGGTCAGATTTCCGTTCCCGTCACCTGGGGACGCTACCGGCTCGAAGTGACGAGCCCCGATCCGCAGGGACCGGAGACCACGGTCGGGTTCGATTCAGGCTGGTACGCCGAATCCTCGGCGGACACGCCCGACCTGCTCGAGATCGCGCTCGACAAGCCGGAATATAAGCCGGGCGACACCATGACCGTCGCCGTGACGGCACGGAGCGCCGGCAAGGTGACGCTGTCTGTGATCGGCGACCGGCTCATCACCCAGACCACGACCGAGGTTGAGCCCGGCCTCGTCAAGCTGCCGCTCACCGTGGGCGAGGATTGGGGCACCGGCGCCTACGTGCTCGCAACGCTCAGGCGTCCGCTCGATGAAGCCGAGAAACGGATGCCCGGCCGCGCCATCGGCGTGCAGTGGTTCAGCGTCGACAAACAAGCGCACACGATCGGCGTTGCTCTCGATCTCGCTCCGAAGATCAGGCCGGAGACCCCGCTTCACGTGCCGGTCAAGCTTGCGGGGCTCGCGGCGGGCGAGGAGGCGCGCATCGTCGTCTCCGCCGTCGATGTCGGCATTCTCAACCTCACCAATTACAAGGCGCCCGCGCCCGACGAGTACTATCTCGGGCAGCGCAAGCTGTCGGCGGAGGTCCGCGACCTCTACGGCCAGCTCATCGACGGCATGCAAGGCACGAAGGGCGAGATCAGAACCGGCGGCGACGGCGGCGCAGGGGTGCTTCAGGGCAGCCCGCCGACGCAGGCACCGCTCGCCTTCTATTCCGGCATCGTCACCGCCGGGCCCGACGGCACGGCCCAAGTGAGCTTCGATATTCCCGCCTTCTCCGGAACGGTGCGGGTGATGGCGGTCGCGTGGAGCAAGGACAAGACCGGCCATGCCTCGGGCGACGTCATCGTGCGCGACCCGGTGGTCGTGACGGCGACATTGCCGCGCTTTCTCCTGAGCGGCGACAAGAGCACCTTCAGGCTCGATCTCGACAATGTCGAGGGGCCGAGCGGCGCCTATGAGGTCGCGGTCAAGGCCGACGGGCCTTTGAGCGTCGAGGGCGCCGGCAAGAGCCTCACCCTCGATGCCAAGAAGCGCGGAGCGATCACGCTGCCGGTCGCCGCTACCGGCATCGGCGCTGGCACGGTCGCGGTCGCGGTCAACGGACCGGAGGGCTTTGCGCTCTCGCGCAGCTATCCGCTGATGGTGAGACCCGCGACGCAGATTCTGGCGCGGCGGACGGTGAAGCCGCTCGATCCCGGCCAGAGCATCACGCTTGCGAGCGACGTGTTCGCGGACCTCGTGCCGGGGACCGGAAAGGTCGCCCTGTCGGTGACGCCCACGGCCGCGCTCGACGTCGCGACCCTGATCGCGGCGCTCGACCGCTATCCGCTCGGCTGCACCGAGCAGATCGTGAGCCGGGCGCTGCCCCTCCTCTATCTGAGCGAACTCTCCGCAGGCGCCGGGATCGCCAACGATGCCGGCATCGATGAGCGCATCGCCAAGGCGATCGAGATCGTTCTTGCGCGGCAAGGCTCGGAGGGCGCGTTCGGATTGTGGTCGCCCGGGGGCGACGACGCCTGGTTCGACGCCTATGTGACGGACTTCCTCACTCGGGCGCGGGCGCGCGGCTTCTCCGTGCCTGACGATCAGTTCAAGCTCGCACTCGATCGCTTGCGCAACTACGTGAGCACCGCCCCCGATGTCGCGACCGACGGCGGGCTTGCGCTGTCTTATGCGCTCTACGTGCTTGCCCGGAACGGCATGGCGCCGGTCGGCGACCTCCGCTACATCGCCGACGTGAAGCTCAACAACGTGGCGACGCCGGCGGCGAAGGCCGAGATCGGCGCAGCACTTGCCATGCTCGGCGATCGCGTGCGGGCCGAGAAGGCGTTCGATGCCGCGCTCGGCGCTCTGCCGGCCGACGCGACATCGGCGAGCGAGCGCACCGATTACGGCTCGCCGTTGCGCGACGCCGCGACCCTCGTCACGCTCGCCGCGGAAGGCGACGCGCCGAAAGTGATCCTCGTTGGCGGAACCCAGCGGATCGAGACGGCGCGCGACCGCGTCGTCAATACGTCGACGCAGGAGAATGCTTGGCTCGTGCTCGCCGCGCGCGCTCTCGGCAAGCAGAACATCAACCTCTCCGTCAATAACAGCGCCGCGACCGGTCCCCTCTACCGCAGCATCACTGAGGAGGAGCTTGCCGAAGGTCCGGTCGTCGTCACGAATAGCGGCGACACGCCGCTCGATGCCGTCATTTCGGTGAGCGGCGCGCCGACGACGTCGGAGCCCGCCGCTGAGCACGGCTTCACCCTCAAGCGGAGCTTCCACGCGCTCGACGGGAGCGAAGCGGATATCAGCAAGGCGAAGCAGAACGACCGCTTCGTCATCCTGCTGACCGTGACGGAGCCGCAGCCCGAGTTCGCGCGCGTCGCGCTCACGGACTACGTGCCGGCGGGCTTCGAGATCGACAATCCGCGTCTCGTCTCCTCGGGCGATACCGGAACACTCGACTGGATCGAGAATGCGGGCAATCCCGTCCATACCGAGTTCCGCGACGACCGCTTTACGGCGGCGTTCGAGCGGCGCAAGGGCGATGCCACCACCTACACCGTCGCCTATGTCGTCCGTGCCGTGTCGCCGGGAAGCTACGTGCTGCCGCGGGCCGTAGTCGAGGACATGTACCGGCCCGACCGCTTCGGCCGGACCGAGACCGGCGCCGTCGAGGTCGCTCCGGCAAGATGAGCGGCGTGGCGAAAACGAGCCGATTGCGGCGCATTGCGCTTGCCGCGGCGGTTGGCGCGCTCTGGCTCGCCGCCGCCGCTTCGGGCGCCGTGTCCGGCCTGCTTGCGGCCTATGGAGCGCCGCCGCTTGGACGCGATCTCGAAGTCTCGCGCGCCGTTCTCGACCGGAACGGCGCGCTGCTCAGGGCCTATCTCACGAGTGAAGGCCGCTGGCGGCTCGCTGCAACCCGCAACGACGTTGATCCGCGCTATCTCGAGGCGCTCCTCGTTTATGAGGACAAGCGCTTTCCGTCGCATCGCGGCCTCGATCCGCTCGCGCTCGGCCGCGCCGCTTACCAGCTCGTGAGCCAAGGGCACATCGTTTCGGGCGGCTCGACCCTCACCATGCAAGTCGCGCGGCTGCTCGAGCCAAGGCGCGAGCGATCGCTCGAGGCCAAGATCAGGCAGGCCTTGCGCGCGGTTCAACTCGAAGCGGCGCTGAGCAAGGACGAGATCCTCGCGCTCTACCTGACGCTCGCGCCTTACGGCGGCAATCTCGAAGGGGCGCGGGCAGCGTCGCTTGCTTATTTCGGCAAAGAGCCGCGCCGGCTCACGCTCGGCCAGGCCGCGCTTTTGGTTGCGCTGCCGCAGGCGCCGGAGGCCCGCAGGCCCGACCGCTTCCCGGAAGCGGCGAAGCGCGCGCGCGACCGCGTGCTCGACCGGATCGGGGGGAACGGCGCCTTCAGCGACGAGGAGATCGCGCGGGCGAAGCAAGAGGACGTGCCGAAGGGCCGCGAGCCAATGCCGCTTGTTGCGCCGCATGCCGCAGATCAAGCGGTCAGCAGCGCGCCGCAGGAGCGAATCCTCAAGCTCACCATCGACAAACGATTGCAGAAGATCCTCGAGCGTCTCGCGCGCGACCGGGCGCACGCTCTCGGCCCCGACATGTCGGTGGCGATGGTCGCGATCGACAATGCGACCGGCGAGATCTTGGCGCGGGTCGCTTCGCCCGACTATTTCGACGAGCGCCGCGCGGGCCTGGTCGACCTCACCCAAGCGCTGCGCTCGCCGGGTTCGACGCTGAAGCCCTTCATCTACGGTCTCGGCTTCGAGGACGGACTGATCCACCCCGAGACGCTGATCGATGACCGGCCGGTCCGCTACGCGGGCTATGCCCCTGAGAATTTCGACATGACTTTCCAGGGCACGGTGACGGTGCGCCGCGCCTTGCAACTCTCGTTGAATGTGCCGGCGGTCGCCGTGCTCGACACGGTCGGCCCAAGCAGGCTCGCTGCGCGCCTGAGTGAGGCTGGCGCTTCGCTCGTGCTGCCGCGACGCGAGGCGCCGGGGCTCGCGCTCGGTCTTGGCGGCATCGGCATCAGATTGACCGACCTCACCATGCTCTACGCCGGGCTCGCGCGTCAGGGAACGGTCGCGCCGCTGATCGAGCGGTTCGGCGCGACGCCGCTCCCGCCGCGGCGCTTAATCGAGCCGGCCGCCGCGTGGTCCGTCGCCAATGTGCTGATCGGCACGCCGCCGCCGGAGAACGCGGCCGGAGGGCGCATCGCGTTCAAGACTGGCACGAGCTACGGTTATCGCGACGCCTGGGCGGTCGGCTTCGACGGCAAGCGCACCATCGGCGTGTGGGTAGGCAGGCCCGACGGGGCGCCGGTTGCAGGCCTCACGGGCCGGATAGCGGCGGCGCCGATCCTGTTCGATGCCTTCGCGCGGGCCGGCGATGGCTTGCAGCCGCTGCGGCCTGCGCCCAAAGGCGCGCTCATTGCCAGCACGGCAAAATTGCCGCCGCCGCTTCGGCGCTTTCAGTCCGGGGCAAACGTGGGCGAGGTCACGGCGGCGAAAGTGCGCATCGTCTTTCCGCCCGAGGGCGCGAGCCTCGAATTATCGGGAAGCGAAGGCGAAGCACCAGACCCGATCGCCATCAAGATCGCCGGCGGCACGCCACCCCTCAACGTGCTCCTCAACGGCATGCCGCTCGCTGCGAAGAAATCGGCGCGAACGCTGTTCTTCGCCCCCGACGGTCCGGGCTTCGTGCGGCTCACCGTGACCGACGCGACCGGCGCGGCCGACAGCGTCGTGGTGCGGCTCCAATAAGATTCGCGCCACGTCCTTAACGCAGAAGCTGTGCTCGCTTGCACGCTCGGCGCGAAATACGTCGATAGGCTGAACTGTCGCGCGACGTTAGGACACGCGACACTCTTGCACGCCGCTCCGCCAAATCTTCACCGAGGCACTGAGCGTTACTTGTATCGCAGCGCTGAGGCGAATCCTCGCCGCTTGCGCCCCGCCCGGTTCGAGGCGAGCCCCTCGACCGGCCCAACGTAAGGAGAATCGCCATGAAGACTCTTGTGTCGCTTGCTGTTGCTGTCGGTCTCTTGGCCGGCGCCGCCGCACCTGCCTTCGCCGCCGACGCCCCGAAGACGAAAGCGGAATGCGAAAAGGCCCACATGAAGTGGGATGCCACCGCCAAGAAGTGCAGCTAGTCAAGGCGATGAGCCTGGATTGAACCCCCGGAAGCGGGCACCGTTTTCGACCCACGTGCGCCCGCTTGCATGGCCGCCCCGAAGCTCTCCGACAGCGATGTCCCCGGGGCTTCGGGGCGGCGGCTTTGTCAGGCCCTTGACGAAGACGGCGCCCCTGTCCAACAACAGGGCATGGCCCAACCCCGCCAAACGCCGCCGGTCAAACGGGTTCATATCAAGACCTTCGGCTGCCAGATGAACGAATACGATTCCGAGCGCATGACGGAAGCGCTCGGGACCGCCGGCTATCTGCCGGCCGAAGATGCGGCGGAGGCCGATCTCGTCATTCTCAACACCTGCCATATCCGGGAGAAAGCCGCCGAGAAGGTTTATTCCGAGCTCGGGCGCATGCGGCTCGCCAAGGAGGCGCGGAGAAGCGAGGGCCGCGACACGCTGATCGCGGTTGCGGGCTGCGTCGCCCAGGCCGAGGGACGGGAGATCATCGCGCGCGCGCCTGTCGTCGATCTCGTCGTGGGGCCGCAGAGCTACCACCGCCTTGCCGCCCTCGTCGCCGAGGCGGAAGCCGGCGGCAAAGGCATCGTCGCCACCGACTTCCCGGCGGAAGACAAATTCGCGCATCTGCCGCAGCGCGCGCGACAGGCGAGCAAGCCTTCGGCCTTCATCACCGTGCAGGAAGGTTGTGACAAGTTCTGCACGTTCTGCGTCGTGCCTTACACACGGGGCGCCGAATATTCACGCGCGCCGTCGGAGATCGTCACGGAGGCCGAGCGGCTCGCGGCGCAAGGAGCATGCGAGATCACGCTCCTCGGGCAGAACGTGAACGCCTATCACGGGCGTGGTCCCGACGGGGCGCCTTGGACTTTGGCGCGGCTGTTGCGGCGGCTCGCCGAAGTGCCGTCGATCGCGCGGCTTCGCTTCACGACCAGCCATCCGCTCGACATGGACGATGAGCTGATCGCGCTCTTCGGCGAAGAGCCCAAGCTCATGCCCTATTTGCACCTTCCGTTTCAGTCGGGCTCAGACCGCGTCCTCAAGGCCATGAACCGCAAGCATTCGGTCGCCGACTACGAAGCGGTGATCGCAAAGGTGCGGGCGGCGCGCCCCGACATCGCGCTCTCGACCGACATCATCGTCGGCTTCCCCGGCGAGACCGACAGCGACTTCGCCGACACGATCGCGCTTGCGGAGCGCGCCCGTTTCGCCCAGGCCTTCACCTTCAAATACAGCGCGCGTCCCGGAACGCCTGCGGCAAGCTTTGCAGGCCAAGTGCCGGAGGCGGCGAAGCACGAGCGCTTGCGCCAATTGCAGAGCCTCATCGACACTCATCGCCGCGCCTTCGACCTGGCTGCGGTCGGGCGCCGCCTGCCCGTCTTGTTCGAGGCGAAAGGGCGGAAACCGGGGCAGGTCGCTGGGCGTTCACCCTACCTGCAACCAGTCTATATAGAAGGACCGGAGACGCTGATCGGGCACATCGCACCGGTTGACATCCTGGCCGCAAGCCCGAACAGTCTCACCGGTGTCATAAAATCGGGATTTGAATGGCGCGAGCCAGTTCAGGCGGCCGAGTGACGAACAAGGCCAGAATGCAGAAAGCAGCCTTGGGGCAGGCACGCGGAGCGGCGCCGAAGCGTGCCACATCCGCGATCAATGGCGGCGGCGAACCGCTTGTCGTCTATTTCGACGATATCCGCCTCGTACGCGACCTTCTCGGCGATTACGACGCAAATCTCGCGGTGCTCGAAGACCGGCTCGGGGTCGAGGCCGTTGTCAACGGCAATGCGGTGAGCTTGCGCGGCAGCGAAATCTCCTGCGCCACGGCCAAATCGGTGCTGGAACAGCTCTATGGCAGGCTCGCCCAGGGCGAGGCGATCGGCGTCGGCGAAGTGGTTGGTGCCATCCGCCACGCGCGCGCCCTAGAGCCGAGCGATGACGGCGCGACGGGCGACGCCCTCTCCGAGGCGCGTCAGATTCGCACGCGGAAGCGCCTCATCACCGCGCGCACGCCGGCGCAGAGCGCCTATCTTGCCTCGCTCGAGCGCAACGACCTCGTCTTTGCCACCGGACCCGCGGGCACCGGCAAGACGTATCTCGCCGTCGCTTTTGCCGCGGCGTGCCTCGAGAGCGGACGGTGCGACCGCCTGATCCTATCGCGGCCCGCAGTCGAAGCCGGTGAGCGGCTCGGCTTTCTTCCCGGCGACATGCGCGAGAAGGTCGATCCTTACCTCCGCCCGCTCTATGACGCCCTCTACGACACGCTCGCGCCCGAGCGGGTCGAGCGCGGGCTTGCCTCCGGCGCAATCGAGATCGCGCCGCTCGCCTTCATGCGCGGCCGCACCCTGTCGCACGCCATCATCATCCTCGACGAGGCGCAGAACTGCACCCCCATGCAGCTCAAGATGGCGCTAACCAGGCTCGGCGAGGAGAGCAAGATGATCGTGACCGGCGATCCGACCCAGGTCGATCTTCCGCCGGGCAAGGATTCGGGCCTACTCGAGGCGATCGGGCTCCTCAAGGGGATCGAGGAGATCGACCATATCGCCTTTACCCGCGCCGACGTGGTTCGCCGCGAATTGGTCGGCAAGATCGTCGATGCTTATGAATCCGCTCCCCTCAAGGGTGAGCGCGATGGCTGACGGGGGCCCTAGTCGCAGACATAGCGGCGCTTCGCTCGCGATCGAAATCGTGCGCCGCGCGCCGGGCTTTGCCCGCGCGAAGGTGACCGATGCGCTTCTGCGGCGGGCGGCCCGCGCGGCGTTCCGCGCCTCGCCCCGCTCCGGCCGATCCTTCAGCGTCACTCTGGTGCTGATTGCTGACGAGGAGATGCGCGACCTCAACCGGCTTTGGCGCGGCAAAGATGCGCCGACCAACGTGCTGTCGTTTCCCGCCGATGCCGACCGGGATCGCGGCTTTCTCGGCGATATCGTGCTCGCCTACGAAACCGCGCACCGAGAGGCGAAAGAGCGCGGCAGTTCGCTTGCCGATCACGCATCCCACCTCGTCGTTCACGGCATGCTGCATCTGCTTGGCTTCGATCATGAGGGCGACGCGGACGCGGAGCGCATGGAGAGGGTCGAGCGGATCGCGCTCGCTTCGATCGGCGTCGCCGACCCTTATGCCGATGCGGACAAACTCCGCCTCGCGGAGGCGCTGCCGTGAGCAATATTCCTCCGACCGAGAAAGATTTGCCTGACGAAGAGAAGCGCCCGCCAGACGAAGAAATCTCCTGGTTCGAGCGCCTGCTCCAGAGTTTTGGCCTAGGCGAAGAGCCCGATCTCCGTGAGTTCATCGAGGACGCGCTCGCCCGCAGCAAGAGCGACACGCTGAGCGTGCAGGAGCGGAGCATGCTCCGCCGCGCCTTGCGCTTCGGCAAGCTCACGGTCGAGGACGTCATGGTGCCGCGCGCCGACATCATCGCGGTTGACGAAAGCACGACGGTCGCTGAGTTGATGCACGTGTTCCGCGAGGCCGAACATTCGCGCTTGCCCGTCTATCGCGAGACGCTCGACGATCCGCGCGGCATGATCCATATCCGCGATCTGATGTCGTGGATCACGACGGCGGCCGAGGCGGGCGGGGCCGGACTCGATCTCAACAAGGTCGATCTCGAACGCACGGTCGCGACTATCAACATCACGCGGGAATTGCTCTACGTGACGGCGTCGATGCTCGTGCTTGATCTCCTGCTCAAGATGCAAACGACAAGGCTGCATCTGGCGTTGGTAGTCGATGAATATGGCGGCACTGACGGGCTGGTCTCCATCGAGGACCTGATCGAAGAAGTCGTTGGCGAGATCGCCGACGAGCACGATGTCGAGGACGGGCCGCAGATAAAATCCGAATTCAAAGCCCGGTCTCGTCGCCGATGCGCGCGCGCCGATCGAGGAGCTCGAAAAGCAACTCGGACTCGCGCTCGTCTCGGAGGAGGAGCGGGAGGACATCGACACAATCGGCGGTCTTGTGTTCTCCATCGCCGGCCGCATCCCGGCGCGGGGCGAGCGCGTGCGTCACCCGAGCGGGGTCGAGTTCGAAGTCCTTGAAGCGGATAAGCGGCGGATCAAGAAGCTCCGCATTCATCTGCCGCCGACCTCGAACGCGGCGAAGCCGGAGGACACGGAATCCTAATGGCTGCGCGCGCGCTTCCGCCGCGCCCCTCCGACCCGGGCGGGGACGTCCCGTGCTGAGCGCGGTGCAAACCATGATGACCGGGGCCGCGACTTTCCTTGCGGGCCTTCGCGGCGCCGGCCGCGCGATCGCCGCGATCATCCTGGGGGCGGTCTCCGTTCTTGCTTTCGCGCCCGTCCACGCCTGGCCGCTCCTGTTCGTGACCTTCGGCGCGCTCGTCTGGCTGCTCGACGGCTGCCATGCGGAGCACGCGCGTCTCGCCGAAAAACTGAAAGCGGCGGCGACGATCGGCTTCTGCTTCGGCTTCGGCTATTTCCTCGCCGGGCTTTATTGGGTTGCCGAGGCCTTCTTGGTCGAACCGTGGCGCCATGGCTGGCTCCTTCCCTTCGTCATGACTGTTCTCCCGGGCGGCATGGCGCTCTTCTTCGCCGCGGCAACCGCGCTTGCCATGCTCCTCTGGGTGCCAGGACCGGGGCGAGCGTTTGCGCTTGCGATTGCCTTCTTCCTCGCCGAGTTCGCCCGCGGCCACGTGCTGACTGGGTTTCCGTGGAACCTCGTCGGCTACAGCCTCCTCGGCAGCTTGCCGCTGATGCAGCTTGGTTCGCTCTTCGGCGTCTATGCGCTGAACCTCCTTGCCGTGCTCCTCTTCGCCGCGCCCGCCACCATCTTTGCCCCGTCGCAGTCGGGGCTCGCGAAAGGGCGCAGCACTTTCGCGCTCGCGGCGCTTCTCCTCGTTCTGCTTGTCGCCGGTTATGGATGGGGCGAGCGCAGGCTCCAGGCGGCCGGCCTCGACAACACCAATATCCGCCTGCGCGTCGTCCAGGCCAATATCGACCAGGCCGAGAAATGGCGCCCCGAAAACAGCGTCGAGATCTTCACCGACTATCTCGAACTCACGCAGAGCGGTGGAGGCCTCGACGGCATCGCGATCGTGGTCTGGCCGGAGACGGCGGTGCCCGTCTTGCTTGCCGACGACCCCGAAGCGCTCACAGCCATCGCCAACGTGCTGCCTGAGGAAATGACGCTCCTCGTCGGATCGTGGCGGCTCGTCGAGGACCGTGACGCCGAGGGGCGCTTCATCCGCAACCGCGCCTACAACAGCGTGCTCGTCGTCGACGGCGAGGGTCGCGTCACCGGCAGTTACGACAAGATTCATCTGGTGCCGCTCGGCGAATATCTTCCCTTCCAGGACTTTCTCGAAAGTCTCGGCATGATGCAGCTCACGAACGTGCGCGGCGGCTTCAACGTCGGGCTAGGGCCGCAACTCCTGACGATCCCGGGCGCGCCGCCGGCGACGCCGCTCATCTGCTACGAGATCATCTTCCCGCAGGAGATCACCGAGGCGGGAACGCATCCGGGGTGGCTGCTCAACCTCACCAACGACGCGTGGTTCGGATCGAGCGCAGGCCCGTATCAGCATTTTCATCAGGCGCAGGTTCGCGCCGTCGAGCAAGGCTTGCCGGTCGTGCGCGCCGCCAATACCGGCATCTCCGCCGTGATCGATCCGTTCGGCCGCGTGCGCGGCGAAATCGGTCTTGGCGAGAAAGGGATCATCGACGCCGACCTGCCCAAAGCGGGTCCGCCCACGCTGTTCGTGCAGTTCGGAACCATTGTCGAAATCGCGACGTTACTACTCGCAGCAATGGGTTGGCTCGCCTGCCGCAGTTTCCGCTAGCGCCCCTGGCCAAAGTCGCGGCGCGGGGGTATTATTTGAACGCTTAGTCAAATTTTTGGCCCGGATTTTTCGTGCCGAGCAGGCACGCGGTGAAGCATGCTTGACGCGCTACTACCGCACCCCTATGAGGAAAGCGCGGAGGGGCCGTCTCACCCGGAGCGTGAGACTGCTGCTCATTTTTTAAACACGATTGCGAACGGTGAGTGATGGCAGGGAAGAAGCCTAACCCGGTTGACACACATGTCGGGAGCCGGGTGCGATTACGCCGAATGCTGCTCGGCATGAGTCAAGAGCGTCTCGGCGAGAGTATGGGTCTGACGTTTCAGCAGGTGCAAAAATACGAGAAGGGTGTGAACCGTATCGGCGCAAGCCGGTTGTTCCAAATCTCGAAGATCCTCGACGTCCCCGTGCAATTCTTTTTCGAGGAAGCGCCGCATGTCGGCGACCGCCACCACGGGCGGGGAATGGCCGAGCCGGAGTCGGAAGCGTTCATCCTCGAATTTCTGAACAGCCGCGAAGGCCTCGAGTTGAACCGCGCCTTTGTGAAGATCAGCGATGCCAAGGTACGCAAGACCATCGTCGATCTGGTGCGGGCCTTAAGCGCGGGCTAAGCACTTCCCACGTGGAGCGTTCCGCGTGCCGGCTTGACCTCCGGCGCAGGGGTTGTAAGAACCGGACGGGCTTTATCGGCCGCCCGGCCTTCCCTTTTTGACAGGAGTGCAAATTGTCGCGGGCAAATTACCTCTTCACCAGCGAGTCGGTGTCGGAAGGTCATCCCGACAAAGTGTGCGACCGGATCTCCGACGCCGTGGTCGACCTCTATCTCGCCGCCGATCCGCTGTCGCGGGTCGCGATCGAGACAATGGTCACGACCAACCGCATCGTCATGGCGGGCGAAGTGCGCGGGCCGGAGGACGTAACGCGGGAACGGATCGAGCAGGCGGCGCGGCGCGCCGTGCGCGAGATCGGTTACGAGCAGGGGGGGTTCCACTGGGACCTTGCTGACTTCCAGTTCTATGTGCACGAGCAATCGGCCGACATCGCCGCCGGCGTCGATCCCGACGCCGCGAAAGAGAAGGACGAGGGCGCGGGCGACCAGGGCATTATGTTCGGGTTCGCCTGCCGCGAGACCGAGCCGTTGATGCCCGCGCCGATTTTCTACGCGCACCGCATCCTGCACGAGATGGCAAAGGCGAGGCATAGCGGCCGCACGCCCGAACTCGGCCCCGACGCGAAGAGTCAAGTCACGCTCGTTTACGAGGACGGCAAGCCCGTGCGCGCCAATTCTGTCGTGGTCTCGACCCAGCACGGCGAGGATGTCAGCCAGGAGCGGGTGAAGGAGATCGTGCGAGGCTTCATTCACGAAGTGATGCCGAAAGGCTGGGTCAACGGCGGCACCAAGTTTTACGTCAATCCCACCGGCCGCTTCGTCATCGGGGGCCCCGACGGCGATAGCGGTCTCACCGGGCGCAAGATCATCGTCGATACCTATGGCGGCGCGGCGCCGCATGGCGGCGGCGCTTTTTCCGGCAAGGACCCGACGAAGGTCGATCGCTCGGCCGCTTACGCGGCGCGCTATCTCGCCAAGAACGTGGTCGCGGCCGGGCTCGCCGACAAATGCACGCTTCAACTCTCTTACGCCATCGGCGTCTCGCAGCCGCTCTCGCTCTATGTCGACCTGCACGGCACCGGCAGCGTGAAGGAAGAAGAGTTGGAGCGGGCGCTGCGGCAGGTCATGGATTTGAGCCCGCGCGGCATCCGGGAGCATCTCAAGCTCAACCGGCCGATCTACGAGCGCACCGCCGCCTACGGCCATTTCGGGCGGCAGCCCGACAATGACGGAGGCTTCTCGTGGGAGCGGCTCGACCTCGCCGAGCCGATCCGGGCCGAGCTGACCTAAAGACCGACGCTTCGCGCCTCCCCTACCTTGAGATAATCGTGGATGCGCGGCTCAAGGCCGGGCATGAAGGGCCATGATCGGCGAGAAGACAGAGATCGATTTCGCGGCGCCGCTCCGGTCTTACGGCCGGCGAAAGGCGAAGCCCTTGAGCGCGCGGCAAGAGCGGCTGATCGGCGAACTCCTGCCCCGCCTCCGCCTCGACCTCGCGCACGAGCCGCCGCGCTCTCTTGCCGCGCTTTTCCCGAAGCCGGTCAAGGAGGTCTGGCTCGAGATCGGCTTTGGCTCGGGCGAGCATCTCTTGTGGCAGGCCGAGCGGCGCGAGGATGTCGGCTTCATCGGCTGCGAGCCCTTCATCAACGGCATGGCAAGCCTTCTCGGCGCGGTCGAGACAAGCGGCATCGCAACGATCCGCGTGCATGACGGAGACGCGCGCGATGTGCTCGCCTGGCTCCCCGATGGCTCGATCGGCCGGATCTTCCTGCTCTTTCCCGATCCTTGGCTGAAGAAGCGCCAGTTGAAGCGGCGGCTGCTCTCGCCGGAAACCGTCAAGGCGCTGGCGCGCGTGCTTCGCCGCGGCGGGGAGTTCAGATTTGCTTCTGACGACGCCAACTATGCCGCCCAGGCCCTTCTTCTTGCGCGGACGAGCGGCGCCTTCATCTGGGAGGCGGAGCGGCCGGCCGATTGGCGGGAGCGCGAGGGCGACTGGCCGGAAACCCGCTACGAGCGCAAAGCCTTAGGCGACGGCCGCAAGGCCATTTATCTCCGCTTTACGAAGGGCTGAAGGCCGCTTGAAAGCCTGAAAAAACCTCGTATATTAAGCCCGAACTCATGATTGATGTGATCAGGAGTGGGCCTTCGCCCGCTCCTTTTTGTTAGGCGCATCGCCTTTTCTCGGCCCTTAAGCCCGATGTCGAGCCCTGCCGGCAATGCCGATCGAAGATTCGCCCGCGAAACGGGCCCTGCGCGGATCATCGCCGATCTCGCCGAGCCCGTGCTCGCCGAACTCGGCTTTCGGATAGTCAGGGTCAAGATTTCGGGACGCGACGGAGGCACGGTGCAGATCATGGCCGAACGGCCGAAGGGCGGGATGAGCGTCGATGATTGCGCCGCGATCAGCCGGGCGCTGTCGCCGGTTCTCGACGCTTACGACCCGATGCCCGGGCGGTATCGCCTCGAAGTGTCCTCGCCCGGCATCGACCGGCCCCTGGTGCGGCCGAGCGACTTTGCGCTGTGGGCGGGACACGAGGCGAAAGTGGAGTTGAGCGAGTTGGTTGACGGGCGCAGACGCTTCAGGGGCGTGATCGAAGGCATCGCCAAGGACGAGGTGCGGCTCAAAATTGCGCTCGACGGCGCGCCCGAGCCTGTCGTCATCGGCCTTCCCTTCTCGCTCATCGCCGAGGCGAAGTTGGTGGCGGACCTCGCCGGCGTGAAGGCGGACCTTGCGGGCAAGAAGCCCGCGCATTGAGACAACGCGGGAAGCGCGGCCCAAGCGGCGCGCTTCGGTAACGATTGGAGGTTGGAGAAATGGCTCAGGCAGGCATTAGCGCCAACAGGCTCGAGCTCTTGCAGATCGCGGATGCGGTCGCGCGCGAGAAGGCGATCGACCGCCAGGTGGTCATCACCGCCATGGAGGACGCGATCCAGAAGGCGGCGAAGTCCCGCTATGGCAGCGAGAACGAGATCAAGGCCGAGGTCGATCCCAAGACCGGCGAGATCAGGCTCGCGCGCCTGCTCGAAGTGGTCGAGGCCGTGACCATGGAGGCCACGCAGATTTCGCTCGAGGAAGCGCGCCGGCGCAATCCGGCGGCGCAGGTCGGCGATTTCATCGCCGAGCCCCTGCCCCCGCTCGATTTCGGCCGGGTCGCTGCCCAGAACGCCAAGCAGGTGATCGTGCAGAAGGTGCGCGAGGCGGAGCGCGAACGGCAATACGACGAGTACAAGGACCGTGTCGGCGAAATCGTCAACGGCATCGTCAAGCGGGTCGAATATGGCAATGTCATCGTCGATCTCGGCCGCGCCGAGGCGATCGTGCGCCGCGACGAGACCCTGCCGCGTGAGAATTTCCGCTATGGCGACCGCATCCGCGCCTATGTCTATGACGTGCGCCGCGAGCAGAGGGGCCCGCAGATCTTCCTGTCGCGGACCCACCCCGAGTTCATGGCCAAGCTCTTCGCCCAAGAGGTGCCTGAGGTTTACGAGGGCATCGTCACCATCAAGTCGGTGGCGCGCGATCCCGGCAGCCGGGCCAAGATCGCGGTCGTGTCGCGTGACGCTTCGATCGATCCGGTCGGGGCTTGCGTCGGCATGCGCGGCAGCCGCGTGCAGGCGGTGGTGAACGAGCTCCAAGGCGAGAAGATCGACATTATTCAATGGTCGCCCGATGCCGCGACCTTCATCGTCAACGGGCTCGCGCCGGCCGAGGTGGTCAAGGTCGTGCTCGACGAGGATGCCGAGCGCATCGAGGTCGTGGTTCCCGATCAGCAATTGTCGCTCGCCATCGGGCGGAAGGGCCAGAACGTGCGTCTCGCCTCCCAGCTCACGGGTTGGGACATCGACATCATGACGGAGGCGTCGGAGTCCGAGCGGCGCCAGGCGGAGTTCGCCGAGCGCTCGCAGACCTTCATGGAGGCGCTCGACGTTGACGAGGTCATCGCGCAGTTGCTCGCCTCGGAAGGGTTCAGCTCGGTCGAGGAAGTGGCCTTCGTCGAGCCGTCGGAAATCGCCTCGATCGAGGGCTTCGACGAGAACACCGCCGCCGAAATCCAAACGCGCGCGCGCGAGCACCTGGAGAAGATCGAGGCGGAGCTTGAGGCAAAGCGCAAAGCGCTCGGCGTCGCCGATCAGCTTGCCGAGGTTCCGGGGATCACCACCGCGATGCTCGTCACGCTCGGCGAGAACAATATCAAGACCGTCGAGGACCTCGCCGATTGCGCCACCGACGACCTCGCCGGCTGGAGCGAGCGCAAGGACAAAGAGACTATTCGCCATGAGGGCATCCTCGACAAATTCAGTCTCAGCAAGGACCAGGTCGAGGACGTGATCCTCGCGGCCCGCGTCAAGGCGGGATGGATCACCGAAGCCGATCTTGCGCCTCCACCTTCCGAGGATGAGGAGGGCGCCGCCGGCGAGCCCTCGACCGAGGAAGCCGGAAGCGGCGCGAGCCACTCATGAGGCGGCGAGGAGACCATAGTTGCGGCAAGGAGCGGCTGAGCGGACAGACAACCGGGATGATGCGGACGGTCACGGCCGCACTTGCGCCCTCACGCGCGCCCGGCGGCCGCGGGACGCGCTGATCCGCTTCGTTCTTGCGCCTGACGGCACGGTCGTGCCGGACCTCAAGGAACGGTTGCCAGGACGCGGGCTGTGGCTGACGGCCGCGCGCGACGTCGTCGCCGACGCGGTGAAGCGCAAGGTTTTCCCCCGCTCCTTCAAAGCCGAAGCCAAGGTTCCCGAAGAGCTTCCGGCAACGGTCGAGCGGCTGCTCGCCGAGGCCGCGCTCTCGGCTTTGGCGCTTGCCAACAAGGCCGGGGAGGCCACGTTCGGCAACGCCAGGGTCGAGGAGGCCATTACGGGGGGCCGGGTTTTAGCCCTGATCCATGCCAAGGAAGCGGCCGAGGACGGATGCCGCAAGCTCGATGGCAAGGCCCGCGCCGCAAGCTTAGGCCGGCCGGTTCCGGCGATTCGCGCGTTCGGCACGGACGAATTGAGTTTGGCAACGGGCAGGACAAATGTGATACATGCTGCCCTCATCCAGGGTGGAGCGGCAGAGAGCGTCCTTACGGCGGCCTCGCGCTTAGAGCGCTACCGCAAGGGCAAGGCCGCATTTGCTGGCGAGAACGGACCGGAAACCGATACGGAATGAGTGAAACCAACGAGACCGAAGGCAAGGCCGCCAGGGGCGCGCCCAAGATGTCGCTCAACGTGCGCCGGACGGTCGAGTCCGGCCATGTCCGGCAGAGCTTCAGCCACGGTCGCTCGAAATCGGTTCTGGTCGAAAAGAAGAAGCGCCGCGCGATCGGCCCGGGCGGCGCGCCGCTAACCGCCGAGGAAGAGGCAAAACCCGTCGCGGCGCCGGTCCCCGCCGAAAAGGCCAAACCGAAAGCCGACGACGCGCAAGCCCGCGTTCGCGTCGTGCTGCCGCAACTCTCCGAGGAGGAGAAGGACGCGCGGATGCGCGCGCTCACCGAAGCGCGCCAGCGCGAGGCGACCGAACGCGAGCGAGCGAAGGAAACCGCGGCCATTCAGGTCGTCAACGAAGAGCAACGGGCGAAAGAGCGCCAAGAGGCCGACGAGCGCAAGCGTAAAGAGGACGAACGGCACGAGGCCGAGACCAAGGCGCGGAAGGTCGGCGAAGAGACCGCGCGCAAGCACCTTATCAAGGAAGAGGCGGATGAGCCCGCGCGCCCGGCCGATGCGCGTCACAAGAAGAGCGCGGTCGCACCGCGGCGCGGCGAAGAGCGCCGGGTCAGAGGCCGGCTCACGATCATCAATGCGCTCGACGAGGAGCAGCGCCAGCGCAGTCTCGCTTCGCTGAAGCGCCGCCAGGAGCGCCAGAAGAAGCAGGTCACCGGCCCACAGGCGCAGGCGAAAATTCAGCGCGACGTCGTCATCCCTGAAGTCATCACCATTCAGGAGCTCGCCAACCGCATGGCCGAGCGGGGCGTCGACGTCATCAAGTATCTGATGAAGGACGGCGAAATGCGCAAGATCACCGATGTGATCGACGCCGATACCGCCCAGCTCATCGCCGAGGAATTCGGGCACACGGTGCGGCGCGTCTCCGAGGCCGACGTCGAAGAGGGCTTCATCGGCGCGGAGGATCACGCCGAGGATCGCCAGCCGCGCGCCCCCGTGGTCACCATCATGGGCCATGTCGATCACGGCAAGACCTCGCTGCTGGACGCCATCCGCGCCACCAACGTCGTCTCGCAAGAGGCCGGCGGCATCACCCAGCATATCGGCGCCTACCAGGTGGAAACCCCGGCCGGCGCCAAGATCACCTTCATCGACACGCCGGGCCACGAGGCCTTCACCGCCATGCGCGCCCGCGGCGCCAAGGTCACCGACATCGTGATCCTGGTGGTCGCCGCCGATGACGGCGTGAAGCCGCAGACGGTCGAGGCGATCAATCACGCCAAAGCCGCGCGCGTTCCCCTCATCGTCGCCATCAACAAGATCGACAAGCCGGGCGCCGATCCGAAGCGGGTTCGCACCGACCTCCTGAGCCACGAGATCGTGGTGGAAAGCCTCGGTGGCGACACGCTCGAAATCGAAGTCTCGGCGCTGAAGAAGACGGGTCTCGACAAGCTGCTCGAGGCAATCCTGCTGCAGGCCGAAGTGCTCGAGCTTACCGCCAATCCAGACCGTCCCGCCGAAGGCGTGATCGTCGAGGCGAAGCTCGAACGGGGCCGCGGTCCGGTCGGCACGGCTCTGATCCAGCGTGGCACGCTCAAGCTCGGCGATCTCATCGTCGCGGGCCAGGCTTGGGGCCGCGTGCGGGCGCTGCTCAACGATGTCGGCGAGAACGTGAAGGAAGCGGGCCCCTCGGTTCCGGTCGAGGTACTCGGCTTCGACTCGGCGCCCGAGGCCGGAGACCAGTTCGCCGTGGTCGAGAACGATGCGCGCGCCCGCGAAATCACCGATTACCGGATGCGCGAGCGGCGGAAGCGCCTTGCCGCGACCGGCGCACGGGGCAGCCTCGAGCAGATGATGAACCAGCTGAAAGAGGCCGGCATCAAGGAGTTTCCCATCGTCGTCAAAGGCGACGTGCAGGGTTCGGTCGAGGCGATCACGACGGCGCTCAACAAGGTCGGCAGCGACGAGGTCAGGGCCCGCATCATTCACGCGGGCGTGGGCGGCATTACCGAGTCCGACGTGTCGCTCGCCGCGACTTCGGGCGCAGTGGTGCTCGGCTTCAACGTGCGCGCCAACGCGCAGGCGCGGGAAGTGGCCGAGCGCGAGGGCGTCGAGATCCGTTACTACGCGGTGATCTACGATCTCGTCGACGAGATGAAGCAGGCCATGTCGGGCCTGCTCGCGCCGACCTTGCGCGAGACTTTCCTCGGCAACGCCGAAATCCTCGAAGTGTTCACCATCTCGAAAGTGGGCAAAGTGGCGGGCTGCCGCGTGACCGAGGGCAAGGTCGAGCGCGGCGCGCAAGTCAGGCTGATCCGCGACAACGTCGTCGTGCATCAGGGCAAGCTCTCCACGCTCAAGCGCTTCAAGGACGAGGTGCGCGAGGTGGTGGCGGGCCAGGAATGCGGCATGGCCTTCGAGGGCTATCAGGACATGCGGCAGGGCGATGTGATCGAGTGCTTCCAGGTCGAGCAGGTCAAGCGCACGCTCTAGTCCTTTTTCGTCCCGGTAGAGCCGCGGGTTTCGCGCCGCGCCCGCAACGCGACCGCCCGACCCTCAATTCGAAGTAAAGACCATGAGCCATCGCGACAAACGCCGGGAACCCGTGGGCAAGCCGCCCTCGCAGCGTCAGTTGAAGGTCGGCGAGATGATCCGGCATGCGCTCGCCGAGATCTTCGCCCGAGGCGAGATCATGGACGAGGTGCTGAACCGGCACTCGCTCACCGTGCCCGAAGTGCGCATGTCGCCCGACCTCAAGCTCGCAACGGTCTATGTGATGACGCTCGGCGGGGGCGAGGCCCAAGAGGCGGTCGATCATCTCGACAAGCACAAGCGCTTCTTGCGTGGGGTCTTGGCCAAGTGCGTCAACATGAAGTTCATGCCGGAGCTCAGGTTCAAGGTGGACACCTCCTTCGAGGCGGCATCCCGCATCGATGAGCTGCTGGCACGGCCCGAGGTCGCCCGCGACCTCGACGACTAGCCGGGAGCGGGCGAGGCACGATGGCGCGGCGCAAAGGACTTTCGGTCAACGGCTGGCTCGTCTTCGACAAGCCCGCTGGCATGACCTCGACGCAGGCCGTCTCGCGCGTGAAGCGCCTCTATCAGGCGGCGAAGGCGGGACATGCCGGAACGCTCGATCCGCTCGCGACCGGCGTCCTTCCGATCGCATTCGGCGAGGCGACCAAGACCGTTCCGTTCGCGGTCGAGGGCAGCAAGGAGTACCGGTTCACCGTCCGCTTCGGCACCGAGACCGACACCGACGACGCCGAGGGGAAGGCGATTGCGCAAAGCGACCGGCGGCCGTCCCGCGCCGAGATCGAGACTTGTCTTCCCGATTTCACCGGCAACATCGAGCAGGTTCCACCGCGCTATTCCGCGCTCAAGGTTGACGGCGCCCGCGCCTATGACCTCGCCCGCGACGACGAGGAGTTCGAGCTTGCGCCGCGGCGCGTGTCGATCGCCTGGATCAGGTTCGGCGAGCATCCCGATCAGGATCGCGCGGTGCTCGAGGCGCGGTGCGGCAAGGGCACTTATGTGCGGGCGCTCGCCCGCGATCTCGGCCGCGCGCTTCAATGTTACGGCCATGTCGAAGCCTTGCGCCGCACCCGGGTCGGAGCCTTCGGCGAAGACAGCGCGGTGACGCTCGCCGCGCTCGAAGCGCTTGCCGAACGGGGTCACGATGCGCTCGTCGCCGTGCTCCAGCCGGTCGAGACGGCGCTTGCCGACATTCCCGCGCTTTCCGTCTCGGGACCTGATGCCGATAGGCTCCGGCGGGGACAGGCCGTTCTCTTGCGGGGCCGCGACGCCCCGGTCGTCGAAGGCACCGTCTATGCCACCTCGCGCGGCACGCTGATCGCGCTCGGCGAGGTAGAGCGCGGCGAGCTTCACCCCAAGCGCATCTTCAATCTGCCGATGCGCCCTTCTGGGGTCCGTCTTGCGAGCGAATGATGCGGGCCGAACGGGACGAAATTCCGCTGGCCTCGCCGCCGATAATCCCTATATTGCACCGGTTCGCGTTGGGCCAACCGCCCTACGCCTGCAAGAGCCGACCGTGCTGGACGACATCCCGGCCCGGCCATCATAACCCTCAAACCGTAAGGAATTTTTCGATGTCGATCAGCGCTGAGCGCAAGCAAGAGCTTATCAAAGAATACGCGACCAAATCCGGCGACACCGGATCACCAGAGGTCCAGGTCGCGATCCTGACCGAACGCATCACCAATCTCACCGAACATTTCAAGACGCACGGCAAGGACAATCATTCGCGCCGCGGGCTGCTCAAGATGGTCAGCCAGAGGCGGCGCCTGCTCGACTATGTCAAGTCGGCCGACGAGGACCGCTACCAGAAGCTCATCAACCGCTTGGGCATCCGTCGGTGACCCTCGCCGGCGCGGGCGAACCCGCGATCGAGCTTTCTACCCCTGAACGGGCGGCGCCTTCGGCCACGGGCCAAAGCAGCAGCCCTCCACACGCATTGGGATATCACCATGTTTAAAAAAGAGACCGTAGAGATCGAATGGGGGAAACGTCCCCTGAAACTCGAGACCGGACGCATCGCCCGTCAGGCCGACGCCGCCGTGCTCGCGACCTATGGCGGAACGAGCGTTCTCGCCACCGTCGTTGCCATGAAGGAAGAGCGGCCCGGCATCGACTTCTTTCCGCTGACCGTGAATTACCAGGAAAAGACCTTCGCCGCGGGCAAGATTCCCGGCGGCTATTTCAAGCGCGAAGGACGCCCCACCGAGAAGGAAACTCTCACCTCGCGCCTGATCGACCGGCCGGTCCGCCCGCTCTTCGCGTCGGGCTTCAAGAATGAGACGCAAATCATCGCAACCGTCCTCTCCCACGATATGGAGAACGACCCCGACATCGTGGCGATGGTGGCGACTTCCGCGGCGCTGACGCTCTCCGGCGTCCCCTTCCTCGGGCCGATCGGGGCCGCTCGCGTCGGCTATATCGGCGGCCAATATGTGCTGAACCCGATGATCGACGAAATGGCGGAAAGCGCGCTCGATCTCGTCGTGGCCGGCACCGCCAATGCGGTGCTGATGGTCGAATCCGAGGCCAAGGAGCTTTCCGAAGAGGTGATGCTTGGCGCGGTCGTATACGGGCAGAAGCACTTCCAGCCCGTGATCGACGCCGTCGTCAAGCTGGCGGAACGCGCCGCCAAAGAGCCCTGGGATCTCAAGCCGAAGGACGACGCCGAGATGATCGCGCGCGTTCGCGAGATCGGCGAGAGCGAGCTCGGCGCGGCTTACGCGATCGCCGCCAAGCATGAACGCCGCGACAGCGTCGCCGCCGTCAAGGACAAGGTCGTCGCGGCGCTCGTTCCCGAAGATGACGACGGCACGCAAGCGGCCAAGGTCGCGAGCGCCTTCAAGGAGGCCGAGAAGGAGATCGTCCGCTCGAGCATCCTCAACAGCAAGACGCGCATCGACGGGCGCGACCTCGTCACAGTGAGGCCCATCGTGTGCGAGGTCGGCATTCTGCCCCGCACGCACGGCAGCGCGCTCTTCACCCGGGGCGAGACCCAGGCGCTTGCCGTCGCTACGCTCGGCACGGGCGAAGACGAGCAATACGTGGACGCGCTCCAGGGCACCTACAAAGAAACTTTCATGCTGCACTACAACTTCCCGCCCTACTCGGTCGGCGAAGCGGGCCGCATGGGCTCTCCGGGCCGGCGCGAGATCGGCCACGGCAAGCTTGCCTGGCGCGCGATCCACCCCGTTCTGCCCGAGCGCGAGAGCTTCCCCTACACCATCCGCATCGTGTCGGAGATCACCGAGTCGAACGGCTCGTCCTCGATGGCCACGGTGTGCGGCTCTTCGCTTGCGATGATGGACGCCGGCATTCCGCTCAAGCGTTCGGTCGCGGGCATCGCCATGGGGCTCATCAAGGAAGGCGAGCGCTTCGCCGTGCTCTCGGACATCCTCGGCGATGAAGACCATCTCGGCGATATGGACTTCAAGGTCGCAGGGACTTCCGAGGGCGTCACCTCGCTGCAAATGGACATCAAGATCACGGGCATCACCGAGGAGATCATGAAGATCGCGCTCGCCCAGGCGCGCGACGGCCGCATGCACATCCTCGCCGAGATGAACAAGGCGCTGGACGAGGCGAGGCCCGAGCTCGGCGAGTACGCGCCGCGCATCGAGACGATCCGCATTCCGGTCGACAAGATCCGGGAGGTGATCGGTTCGGGAGGCTCGGTAATCCGCGAGATCGTGGCGGAATTGGGCGCCAAGATCGACATCTCCGACGACGGCACGGTCAAGATCGCCTCCGCCAACGCCGAGTTGATCCGCGCGGCGATCAACCGCATCAAAGGCATCGCCGCCGAGCCCGAGGTGGGCGAGATCTACAAGGGCAAGGTCGTCAAGGTCATGGAGTTCGGCGCCTTCGTGAATTTCTTCGGCGCCCGCGACGGCCTGGTGCACATCTCGCAGCTTGCCGAAGGCCGGCCCAAGACAGTCAACGAGGTGGTCAAGGAAGGCGACGAGGTCTGGGTGAAGCTGCTCGGCCGCGACGATCGCGGCAAGGTCAGGCTGTCGATGAAGGTCGTTGACCAGAAGACCGGCAAGGAGATCGCGAGGGCCGAGGCCGGTTAACGCCGGGCTTAACGTGAACGACGCGAGTTTCGAGGGGCGCGGCTTTCGCGCCCCTTATTGCTTGGCTTCCTTGTTCATCACGCAGCGCCAGCCAATGACAAAATACTGGGTGTTCTGCTTCTGCCACTCGGTCGATTTGTCGCCGCCTTGCTTGATGCAAGTCACGACGTCCCCGGCCGAGGCCCCGGGCACATTGAACTCCTGGCACTTATCGGGCGTGGCCAGGAGACACACCATGACGACGAGTTCGGCCAATGCCATTCTCCTACTTACCGACCCGGACGGTTGCCGGTGACATCCGCCTTAAGGCCTCGTGCGCTTTGGACGCGTACCATTGTTGGCCGCCACGTCCCTGTCAATATCGGCACGGATTAACTTTTATTGAGCCGCCTCGCGCGGGGGCGCCTTATCGGCGGCGGGCTCGCCCTCGTCGATCTGTTCGATGAGCTTCAGCGCGCCGAGATTCGGCATGGCGATAGTCGAATAGCCGCAATCGACGAAATGCACCTCGCCCGTGACCGCGCCCGACAGGTCCGAGAGGAGATAGAGGGCCGCGCCGCCGACCTCGTCGAGCGTGGGCGAGCGGCGCATGGGGGCGTGGCGCTGCTGGAAATGGAACAGCGTGCGCGCATCGGAAATGCCGGCGCCGGCAAGCGTTCGCATCGGCCCGGCCGAGAGCGCGTTGACCCTGATCCCTTGCCGCCCGAAATCGGAGGCGAGATAGCGCACGCTCGTCTCGAGCGCGGCCTTCGCCACCCCCATCACGTTGTAGCAGGGCACCACCCTCGTCGAGCCGCCATAGGTCAGCGTCAGCAGCGAGCCACCCGAAGGCATGAGCCCGGAAGCGAGCTTGCAAATCTCGGTGAAGGAGAAGCACGAGATGACCATAGTGTGCTCGAAATTCTTGCGGGTCGTATCGCAATAGCGGCCCTTGAGCTCGTTGCGGTCGGAAAACGCAAGCGCGTGCACGACGAAATCGAGCGAACCCCATTTATTCGCGATCGCCTCGAACACGCGCTCGACGCTCTTCAAGTCTTCCACGTCGGCTTCGACGATGATCTTGGCGCCGATGGATTCGGCGAGCGGGACGGCGCGCCGTCCGAACGCTCCGCCTTGATAGGAGAAGGCAAGCTCGGCGCCTTGACCGTGCAGCACCCGGGCGATGCCCCAGGCGATCGAACGGTCGTTGGCGACGCCCATCACCAACCCTCTCTTTCCGGCCATCAGCGGCGCGGGCTTAGCGATATCTTTCGGTGTAGCCATGATGCTTACTCTGCCTATTTTCGAATTCACATTGTTCCATGGTCTCAGCCGTCGAACCGGCGAAAGACCAGCGTCGCATTGGTGCCGCCAAAGCCGAAGCTGTTCGACATCACGCAGTCGATGGCGACATGATCCTGGCGCTTGCGCACGATCGGCATGTCGGCGACCGCCGGGTCGATGGTCTCGATATTGGCGGACTCGCAAATGAAACCGTTGTTCATCATCAGCAGCGAGTAAATCGCCTCGTGCACGCCGGCCGCGCCGAGCGAATGGCCGGTGAGCGACTTGGTCGCGCTGATCGGCGGGCACTTGTCGCCGAACACCTCGCGGAGCGCTTCGATTTCCTTCACGTCGCCGATCGGCGTCGAAGTGGCGTGCGGATTGATGTAGTCGACGCCATCGACATTGCGCATGGCCATGCGCATGCAGCGCGCGGCGCCCTCGCCCGAAGGCTGCACCATGTCGTAGCCGTCGGAGGTGGCGCCGTAACCGGTTAGCTCGCCGTAGATGCGGGCACCGCGCGCTTTTGCGTGCTCCAACTCCTCCAGCACGACAACGCCCGCCCCGCCGGCAATGACGAAGCCGTCGCGGTTCACGTCGTAAGCACGGCTTGCGGCCTCGGGCCGGTCGTTGAAATCGGAGGACATGGCGTTCATGGCGTCGAACAGGACCGAGAGCGTCCAGTCGAGCTCCTCGCCGCCGCCGGCGAAGACGATGTCCTGCTTGCCCAATTGAATCAGTTCGGCGCCGTTGCCGATGCAGTGGGCCGATGTCGAGCAGGCCGAGGAGATCGAGTAGCTCACGCCCTTGATGTGATAGGGCGTGGCGAGCGTGGCGGAGTTGGTCGAGCACATGGCTTTCGGCACCTCGAACGGCCCGACTTTCTTCGGACCCTTGTCGCGGGTCGTGTCGGCGGCGCCGACGATGGCGCGGGTCGAGGGACCGCCCGAACCCATGATCAGCCCGGTGCGCTCGTTCGAGACGTCGTTCTCTTCAAGGCCCGCGTCGCGGATCGACTGCTCCATGGCGAGGTAGTTCCAGGCGGCGCCAGCGCCCATGAAGCGGCGCACCTTGCGGTCGATCATGCCTTCCCAGTCGAGCTTGGGCGCGCCATGCACCTGGCAGCGGAAGCCGAGCTCGGCATAGGTGTCGGCCTTGACGATGCCCGATTTCGCTTCGCGCAAGGAGGCGAGCACCTCCTGGGCGCTATTGCCGATCGAGGACACGATGCCCATCCCCGTCACGACGACACGTTTCATCGGGTCAAAATCCTAAGGAGGCCAGTGCCCCTACGCGCGAACACTATCAGACACCGGCGGGCGCGGCTGCGCCCTCCTGGAACAGGCCGACGCGGAGGTCCTTAGCGGTGTAGATAGTTTCGCCATCGGCTTTCAACCAGCCGTCGCCGGTGCCAAGGGTGAATTTGCGCCGGATGACGCGCTTCAGTTCGACGATATATTCAAGCTTCTTCATCGTGGGCAGTACCATGCCCGAGAACTTGACCTCGCCGACGCTCAAGGCGCGGCCTTTGCCGGGCGCGCCGAGCCAGCCGAGAAAGAAGCCGAGCAGCTGCCAAAGCGCGTCAAGTCCGAGGCAGCCGGGCATGACCGGATCGCCCTTGAAGTGGCACGGGAAGAACCAGAGATCGGGCTTCACGTCGAGCTCGGCGACGATCCGCCCCCAACCGTGCTCGCCGCCCTCTTCCTTGACTTCGCTGATGCGGTCGAACATCAGCATCGGCGGCAGCGGCAACTGGGCGTTGCCCGGGCCAAACAGCTCGCCGCGAGCACAGGCAAGAAGGTCCTCGTAGTCGAATTGATCCCGCCGCTCTGGCATTGATCTTTAAGCTTTCTTCCGGCCAGTGAAGGAGGGTTTCCTAACACAGACGGAGGCCCTTCAAAAGCCCGCCGCGCATGGGGAATTTCGGCCGAATCGGCGGCGCTTGGAAGGCCGCTTTCGTGGCCTCTTCCGCCGTTACGGTCTGCCTTGAGGCAGCTCGACGCCGCGGCGTTGCGGCAGGACGGGGTTTGCCCCTATATTCGGTTCAGGTTTCATCGCAAATGGTCACTGGGATGCATCGGACGCCTTCGGTCCCATCTCGATCGCCAGCCGAGCCCACGCTGGCAGACGTCGCCAAGGTCCTGCGCCAGGCAGGATTGCGTCCCACGCGTCAGCGCGTTGCGCTTGCCCATCTCCTCTTCGCCGGCGGCGATCGCCACGTCACGGCGGAGCTGCTGCATGAGGAGGCCTTGGCGCGCAAAGTGCGCGTGTCGCTCGCGACCGTGTACAACACGCTGCATCAGTTTACCGCGGTGGGATTGCTGCGGGAGGTCGCTGTGGAAGGCGCCAAGGCCTATTTCGACACCAACACCTCCAACCACTACCATTTCTTCTGCGAGCATTCCGGCAAGCTGATGGACATCGCGACCGGAGCGATCCGCATCGAGGGGTTGCCGGAGGCGCCGGAGGGCACGGTCATTTCGCGCGTCGACGTGCTGGTGCGCCTGACCGACAAGCGCTGACGTCGCTACTTTACTTCTTCGCCGCGATAGACGCCCCACAGCTTGTCCTGCTGCACGTAGCCGGAATAGTCCTCGACCGACATGTTGCACCACTCGCCGTCGCAAGAGAGGACGCTGCCGAGCACGCCCGCTTGAAGCGCGGCAACCGCGCGTGAGCCGGTCGATTTCGAATCGTAGAGAGGAACGCTGCCCTCGCCCTTGGTCCAGGGCGCGACCAGCGCGGTGCGCCGCGCGCTGAGCATGCTATGAAAAACCCAGCCATCCGCCCCCTCGCTATCCCGGACGCGCCGCCAGTTCTCCGACTCGGCGATGATCTCGACGGGGAGGCCGGCGCGCGAAAACACCCAGACGATCGCCTGGTCGGTGCTCGGTCCGCGCCGCACATTTACCTTGTCGGATTTCAAGCTGACGAAGCGCGGCACCGGGAGCGCCGCCTTACCGGAAACTGCGCCTTCCGCTTTGCCGCCGCCATCGACGGCCAAGCCTTCGCCCGATGCGGCAAAGATGAGCGCCATGGACGCCGCAATCCCAATCAAGCTTCGCTGCCTCACCGTCTACCCTCGCTTGGCGCCAGGCGAACCGTCCCGTCCCCGAATCGGGCCACCCCTTACCTTGAATGCTCCAGAAAAGTGAATGGATCGTGGCCTTGAGCCAAGATGACGCTTTATCTCGCAAAGCGGCTTCTGTTAGACAAGGCGGAACGCTCCCCCAGAGCGGCCCGAATTGCCCGCGGAAGGCCCGCCTCCCGCCCAAAATCCTAACTGGACCGGTCATGGCTGAACGACCCATCGTTATTGTCACGCGCAAGCTCCCGGACGTGGTGGAGACGCGCCTCAGGGAGCTTTTCGACGCAAAGCTCAATCTCGACGACAAGCCGTTCACGCGCGAGGAGCTGATCGACGCCGCCAAGACCGCCAACGTGCTGGTGCCGACCGTCACCGACCGTATCGACCGGGGGGTGTTGAGCCAGGCCGGCTCCAACCTCAAGCTGATCGCCCAGTTCGGCACCGGTGTCGACAATATCGATCTCGAGACGGCGCGAAACCGCTCGATCCTGGTCACCAACACGCCGGGCGTCCTCACCGAGGACACCGCCGACATGACCATGGCGCTGATTCTCGCCGTGCCGCGACGGCTGACCGAGGGCGCGGCACTGCTGAAGGGCGACGGCAATGGCTGGCACGGATGGTCGCCGACCTGGATGCTCGGCCATCGCATCTATGGCAAGAGGCTCGGCATCGTCGGCATGGGGCGCATCGGCCAGGCCGTCGCCAGGCGCGCCAGGGCCTTCGGCCTTCAGATCCACTATCACAACCGGCGGCGGGTGACGCCCGATGTCGAGAAGGCGCTCGAGGCCACTTATTGGGACAGTCTCGACCAGATGCTCGCGCGCATGGACATCATCTCGATCAACTGCCCGCATACGCCCGCGACCTATCACCTGCTTTCGGCGCGCAGGCTTGCGCTGATGAAACCGTCCGCCTATATCGTCAACACCGCGCGCGGCGAAGTGATCGACGAGAATGCGCTCGCGCGCATGATCGAGAACAGCGAGCTTGCCGGCGCCGGCCTCGACGTGTTCGAGCACGAGCCCGCGGTCAATCCCAAGCTGCTCAGGAGCAGCAAAGTGGTGGTGCTGCCGCATATGAGCTCGGCCACGCTCGAGGGCCGGGTCGATATGGGCGAGAAGGTCATCATCAACATCAAGACCTTCCTCGACGGCCACGCGCCGCCGGACCGCGTCCACCCGGCAATGTTCTAGCCTCCTCATATTCCCCCTCTCCCTTGGGGAGAGGGAAATTAGGGATCAGGACGAACGGTCGGGGGACATCTCCGGCGACTTCACATGTTCGGGGCGAAAGCCCATGCCGATGAGCCGCGCCGGGAGGCGGCGGAGAACGGGGAAGCGGTTGAGCAGCGTGAAGAGGAAGGGCGCCCGCGGCTGCGTGGTCATGCTCAAGACATTGCTGATGACGCGCTTTTGCACCAGGAGCTGCACCCGTTGCGTCATCTCGGTCGGCCATTGCCGCCGTGCCTGCACCTTGGCGAGCACGTCCTCGGTCACCCGCCCTCCGCGCAGCGGCTCCCACAAGATATTGGCGGCGGCGACCGCGTCCTGAACGGCAAGATTGATGCCGACGCCGGCGACCGGCGACATGGCGTGAGCGGCATCGCCGATGCACAAGAGTCCCTGCCGGTACCAGCGCTTCAGGCGATCGACGAGGACGGTAAGCAGCTTCACGTCGTCCCATGATGCGATCTCGCTCACGCGGCCGGCGAGCGCCGGATTGAGCGCAACAATCTGCTTGCGGAAGGTCTCGATGCCTTGCGCGCGCAGCGCCTCGAAGCCGCTTTTGGGAATGACGAAGGCGCATTGCCAATAGTCGCCGCGATCGAGCAAGACGAAGAGGCGCCCGGCCTGGATGCGGCCGAGGACCGCGGATCCGTCGCCTTCCCGCTTGGAAAGGCGGAACCAGAGTACGTCCATCGGCGCGCCGAAATCCTCGCTTTGAAGCCCGGCGAGAGCGCGCAGGGTCGAGTGCCGGCCGTCGGCGGCGACGACAAGGGGGGCGCGGATTTCGATGAGACCCTTGGGCGTTTTGGCTTGGACACCCGTGACCGTCTCGCCGTCCATCAAGAGGCCGTCGGCCTCGGCCTGCATGCGCAGGTGAAAGCCCGGATAACGCTTGCCTTGCTTTGCGAGAAAATCGAGGAAGTCCCATTGCGGCATGAAAGCGATGAAGCCGCAACGGGTGGGAAGATGGGTGAAATCGGCGAATACGATCTTCTCGTCGCCGATGATGCCGGCGATCTCGTGCACCTTCTGGTGCGGCAGCTTTAAGAACTGATCGAGCAGGCCGAGCTCGTGCACGATTTCGAGCGTCGAGGGATGGATCGTGTCGCCGCGGAAGTCGCGCAATAAGTCGGCGTGCTTCTCAAGCACCACGACGTCGACGCCAGCGCGAGCGAGCAAGAAGCCGAGCATCATCCCGGCGGGCCCGCCGCCGGCGACGGCGCAGCGCGTGGTGATGGTTTCGACAACCATGCTCAAGCGTCAGCCTCGGCGGGAGCGCGGTGATGGGTGAGATCGCGGAAGCGGGGATTGCGGCCGTTGAGCGGATTGTCGGGGTCCCAGCCATAGGCGACCGTGGTCACTCGCGCCTGGAGCGCATCGTAGAGGAGCAGCCTGCCGACGAGGCTTTCGCCGATCTGAAGCAGCTCCTTGACCACTTCGACCGCGGCAAGAGAGCCGATGACGCCGGCGACTGGCCCGAGAATGCCGGCCTCCGCGCAAGGCGCGACCGTGCCTTCCGGGGGCGGCTCGGGGAAGAGGCAGCGATAGGAGGGGCGTGGCGTGCCGGTTCCGTCGGTCTCGAAAGCGCGGAAGGTCGTGACGTGGCCGTCGAAGGGACCGACAGCGGCGAAGACGAGAGGCTTCTTGGCGAAATAGCACGCATCGTTGACGAGATAGCGCGTGGCGAAATTGTCGGAGCCGTCGGCGACGATGTCGTAGCCGCCCACGATGGCAAGGGCATTCTCAGGGACGAGGCGGGTCGAATAGAGGCGCGTCGCCACATGCGGATTGAGGCGTTCGATCGCCGCAGCGGCGCTCTTGGTCTTCGCCCGGCCGACGCTTTCGGTGTCGTGGACGATCTGGCGGTGGAGATTGTCGAGGCTGACGCGGTCGCTGTCGATGATCCCGATTTCGCCGACGCCGGCCGCGGCGAGATAAAGCATGAGCGGCGAGCCGAGCCCGCCGGCGCCGACGACGAGAACGCGGGAGGCTTTCAGCCTCTGCTGGCCTTCGCCGCCGATCTCCTTCAGCACCAATTGCCGCTTGTAACGTTCGATCTCCTCGAGTGTCAGCATCACCTTGGCCACTTGCTATCGCCGGAAATGGAGCTGGCGCGCAGGAATCGAACCTCGGTCTCGCGGTTACGCACCGCGCATGCGGCCACTGCACCACACCAGCTTGGTCGCCGGGATCAGTGTAACGACAAACGATGGCGGCTGCGAAGCGTGACTTTGCCTCATATTCCCGCTCTCCCCCAAGGGGAGAGCAGCGAAGCTCCCCTTGCGCCGCTACTCATAGAATTTCCCCTCTCCCCTCGTGGGAGAGGGTGGCAAGCCGCGTCAAGCGGCGAGCCGGGTGAGGGGGCTTTAAAACGGCGCGTTCCGCGCCTAACCCCTCACCGTGCGCCAAGAGGCGCGCGTGCTCTCCCCCAAGGGGAGAGCAAGAAGATAAGAGCGCTCACGCCCGCAAACAGACCATCGCTGCGGCGGGGTTAGCCGGTCGAGCCGAAGCCGCCCGGCCCGCGCACCGTAGCGGCAAGCTCTTGGGCCGCAACGATCTCGGCATGGGACACCGGGGCAATGACGAGCTGGGCGATCCTCTCGCCGCGGCGGACCAGGAACGGCTCATCGCCGTGATTGACGAGGATCACCATGAGTTCGCCGCGGTAGTCTGAATCGATGGTGCCGGGGCTGTTGAGGAGCGTCACCCCGTGCTTCAGAGCAAGCCCCGAGCGAGGGCGCACTTGCGCCTCGTAGCCCCGCGGCAATTCGAGCACGAAGCCCGTGGGAACGAGCGCGCGGGCGCCGGGCGGAATCACGATAGGCGCGTCTTCGGGAACGCCCGCCACCACATCGAGGCCTGCGGCCTCCTTCGACTGATAAGACGGAAGCGAAAGCCCCTCGCCGTGCGGGAGCCGCTTCACGCGAACCGTGACGCTCATTCCGCCGCCGGGCGCTTGGCGGCGAGCGTCGCCGCCGCGCGGGCAAGGAGGCGCATCGCCGTCTCGTCCTTGCTCAGCGGCGGCCAATCCTCGACGCCCGCCGCCGTGACGAGGTGGATTTGCGTGCCGTCGCCACCCATCACCCCCGTGCCCGGCGAGACGTCGTTGGCGACGATCCAGTCGGCGCCCTTGGTGCGGCGCTTCTCGCTTGCGTTCGCGATCAGGTTCTCGGTCTCGGCGGCAAAGCCGATGACAAGGCGCGGACGCTGCGGCCCAGGTCTCGCCAACGTGGCGAGGATATCGGGGTTCTCGGTCAGGCAGAGCGAGGTCGCGCCGCCCTCTTTCTTCAGTTTCTGCGTCGTCGCGCCGGCCGCGCGCCAATCGGCGACGGCAGCGGCGCAAATGGCTATTTCGGCGGGAAGGTGCGCGAGCGCGGCGGCAAGCATCTCCTCCGCCGTCTCCACCCTCACCACGCGCGCACCATCAGGGTCCGGGAGCGATACTGGGCCGGTCACGAGCGTCACCTCGGCGCCGAGCGCGACCGCGGCGCGCGCCAAGGCATGGCCCTGCTTGCCGGAGGAGCGGTTGGCGATATAGCGCACCGGGTCGATCGGCTCGTGCGTGGGACCGGAGGTAATGAGCACGCGCATCCCTGCGAGCGATCTGATCGGGGTTGCTCCCGCGCGCGACTCCGTCCCCTCGGCGCTGAGATTCTTTTCGATTGCCGCGAGGATCGCTTGCGGCTCGGCCATGCGGCCCGGCCCGTATTCGCCGCATGCCATCTCGCCCTCGTCGGGTCCGACGAAGCGAATTCCGTCTTGGCGGAGCGCGACGAGATTTCGTCTCGTCGCCGGATGCTGCCACATCCGCACATTCATGGCGGGCGCCGCGAGCACCGTCTTGTCGGTGGCAAGGAGCACGGTCGAGGCGAGATCGGTGGCGAGGCCTTGCGCCATCTTGGCGAGAAGATCGGCGGTCGCGGGCGCGACCACGACGAGGTCGGCCTCGCGCGAGAGCCGGATATGGCCGATCTCGGCCTCGTCCTTGAGGTCGAAGAGCTCAGTGAAGGTCTTCTCCCCGGTAAGCACCGAGAGCGAAAGCGGCGTGATGAACTCGGCGCCGCCCTTGGTCAGGATCGCGCGCACCGAGGCGCCGCGCTCCTTCAAGCGGCGCACGAGATCGAGGCTCTTATAGGCGGCGATGCCGCCGCCGACGATCAAGAGAATGCGCTTGCCTTGCACGTGTTGTCTCTCACTCCCGCCACACACTCGTCATTCTGGCGCAAGCCGGACGGTGCTGTGGCAATGGATACCGGCTTTCGCCGGTATGACGCCAGAGGCGCGACCTAAGCCATAGAACCCCGGCCTGGGCCAATGACAATGAAATAGGGTTAGCGGTCAATGCTTAGAAGAGCAATGCGAGCGCGATGACCGCGAGCGCGAGCGCGCCGACCCAGATGCCGATACGGCTTGCCCGGTTCTGGCGGCCTTGCGCCTCGGCCAGCCGCTCGACGGTATGGTCGTCGAGCCTGAAGCCCTCCTCCGCCATCGACGACAGAGCCTCGGCGGTGCGCTCGGCCTGGCCGAGGAATTTGGGGATGTCGCCGACGAGACGCCCGACAGTCGCCGCCCCTTGCGCCGCGGCCTCAAACTGGGCGCCCGTGCCGAACTCTTTCTCGATCCACCCCTTCACCACCGGTTCCGACACGACCCAGATATTGAGCTCGGGATCGAGGCTGCGCCCCACGCCTTCGACCACGACCATGGTCTTCTGAAGGAGCAGAAGCTCGGGCCGCGTCTGCATGTCGAACACTTCGGTGTATTGGAACAGCTGGCCGAGCAGCTGGGCCATGGAAATCTCGCTCGCGGGGCGGTCCATGATCGGCTCGCCGATGGCGCGAAGCGCTTGCGCGAATTGCGCCACGGAGTGCTTGCGCGGCACGTAGCCCGCCTCGAAATGGACTTCGGCCACGCGGGTATAGTTGCGGGTGAGGAAGCCGTAGAGGATTTCGGCGAGGAAGCGCCGCTCTTTGAGGCCGAGCCGGCCCATGATGCCGAAATCGACGGCGACGATGCGCCCCTCGGCGTCCACGAACAAATTCCCCGGATGCATGTCGGCGTGGAAGAAGCCGTCGCGCATGGCATGGCGGAGGAAGGCCTGGACGATGCGGGGGCCGAGCGCCTTCACATCGTGGCCGGCGCCGGCGAGCGCTTCGCGGTCGGCAATCGAAATGCCGTCGATCCATTCGAGCGTGAGCACGCGGCGCGCGCTGCGCGACCAATCGACCGTGGGCACGCGAAAGCCCTCGTCGTTCTTGGTGTTCTGCGCCATCTCCGAGATGGCGGCGGCCTCCATGCGGAGGTCCATCTCGATGGCGACGGACTTGGCAAGCGTGTCCACCACGGCGATCGGGCGCAAGCGCCGCGAGGGCGGATGAAAGCGCTCGATCATACGCGCGGCGAAGAAATAGCTGTCGAGGTCCTTCTGGAAGCGCTGCTCGATGCCGGGCCGGAGCACCTTGACCGCGACCGGCGTGAGCGCACCATCCTTCCCCCGCACCTTCGCCTTGTGCACCTGCGCGATCGATGCGGCGGCGACGGGCGGACCGAACTCGGCATAGACCTTGTCGATCGGCGCGCCGAGCGCCTCTTCGACTGCTGCCCTCGCCTCGCTTTGCGAAAATGGCGGCAGCCGGTCCTGGAGCGTGGAGAGATCGCGGGCGAGCTCGCGGCCGATGATGTCGTCACGGGTCGCGAGAAACTGTCCGAGCTTGATGTAGGACGGCCCGAGCGAGGTGAGCGCGTCGGAGAGCTTGGTTTCGTTGCGGCCCTCGCCTGTTCCGTTCTTGCGGAGCGGCGCGGTGACACGGGCGAAGAGCGCAAGCGGCCCCGGCAAGTTCGCCTCGTCGGGGAGGACGCGCGCGCCCGACCAGGCGAGAACGGCGCCCGCCTTGGTCAACCTCGCCATATTGGCGATCGCGCTCATGAACTTGGCCTCATCACAGCCGCCAGGCGGAATGGATCGCGGCAATCCCGCCACTTAAATTGCGGTACCTAACCCGCTCGAAGCCCGCATTCTCGATCAGATGCATGAAGTTTTCCTGATCGGGGAAGCGGCGGATGCTCTCGACGAGATAGCGGTAGGCGGCGCTGTCGCCGGCGACGAGCCCGCCGAGAGCGGGTATGGCATTAAAGGAATAGGCGTCATAGAGCCTGTCGAGCAAGGGCATCTCGACGGCGGAAAACTCAAGGCAGAGGAAGCGGCCGCCGGGCTTCAGCACGCGAAAGGCTTCCTCGAGCGCCGCCTCAATATGGGTGAGGTTCCGCATGCCGAAGGCGACGGTGTAGGCATCGAAGCTCGACTTGGCGAAGGGCAAGGCTTCTGCATTGCCGCGCACGAAGCCGAGCTTTGCGTCCCCCGCCCGTCTCCGCCCGGCCTCGATCATCTCGGCGCTGATGTCGCAGATTGTGGCCGAGGCACCCGCGCCGCCTGCTTTCAGCGCGCGAAGGGCGACGTCGCCAGTGCCGCCGGCGACGTCGAGAAGGGCGAAAGGCGAGGCACTCTTCGGCGGGGCAAGCCAGGCGACGAGGTCGTCCTTCCACAGCCGGTGGAGGCCCCCCGACATCAAATCGTTCATCAGATCGTAGCGCGGCGCGACCTTCGCGAAGACCTCGTTCACGAGGCCCTGCTTCGCCTCCTCGCCGACCCGGGCAAACCCGAAGCTCGTCTTTGCGGCGTCGGTGGCGCGACCTTTAAGGTCCTCGGACATGGGGGCGGACAATAGCGCAAGGGCTCGGTTCAGGCTATTGTTGCGCTGCAACTGCTGATTTTTGCATCGCGGAAAAGAGGCGTTCAGCATGCCTGAGCTGCCAGAGGTCGAAACTGTGCGGCGGGGACTTGAGCCGGTTCTCGTCGGCCAAGCGTTCGCGCGCGTGGAGCAAAGACGACCGGACTTGCGCGTGCCGTTGCCCAAGCATTTCGGCAAGCGGCTCACGGGGCGTAAGGTCGAGGCGCTCGACCGGCGGGCAAAATACCTGCTGGTGTGGCTCGACAATGGCGAGGTGCTGGTCGTGCATCTCGGCATGACCGGACGCTTCTTCATCGACGGCGCCCGCATGGCACTCGGCGAGTTCGACCAAGACGATGAGCCGATGCCGAAGCATGAACATGTCGTGTTCCATCTCGGTGACGGCACCTCGGTCCGTTTCAACGATGCGCGGCGTTTTGGCTTGATGGACCTCGATTCACGGCGAGCGTCTGGAGCAGCACGCTCTGTTCAAGGGGCTCGGCATGGAGCCGTTGAGCAAAGCCTTCACGCCGGCGTGGCTCGCGCAGCGTCTCAAGGGCAAGACCACCTCGATCAAGGCCGCGCTGCTCGATCAGAGATTGGTCGTCGGAACTCGGCAACATCTACGTTTCGGAGGCGCTCCATCGCGCCCGCGTTTCTCCGTTGCGGAAGGCGGGCTCTCTCGCCACGAGATCGGGCGAGCCGACCAAAGAAACCAAGGCGCTTGTCGCCGCGATCCGGGTCGTGCTCGAAGCCGCGATCAAGGCCGGCGGTTCGACCTTGCGCGACTATGCCGGCGCCGATGGGCGGCTCGGACGCTTTCAGCATCGCTTCAAGGTCTACGACCGCGAGGGCAAGCGCTGCGCCAAGAAAGGCTGCGGAGGAACCGTACGCCGCATCGTCCAGGGAGGACGCTCAACCTTCTATTGTCCAAACTGCCAACGATAAGGGACACAACATGTTCGTGGATACCATCAGCAGGGAGAAAGACAGCGCCAGAGCCGCAGCCGACTATGAGACGATCCTGGTCGCGACGAGAGGCAAGGTCGGACTCATAACACTCAACCGGCCGCACGCCCTCAATGCGCTGAACTCGCGGCTTATCACCGAGCTGAATCGCGCGCTCGACGGCTTCGAGGCGGACCCCGCCATCGGCGCCATCGTTGTCACCGGCAGCAACAAGGCATTCGCGGCCGGCGTCGATATCAAGGAAATGCATGAGAAGTCCTTCGTCGAGGCCTATGGCAGCGATTTCCTGGCCCCCTTCGACCGCATTTCCCATTGCCGCAAGGCGATCATTGCCGCTGTCGCGGGCTATGCACTCGGGGGCGGCTGCGAGCTCGCCATGTCGTGCGACATTATCCTTGCGGCGGACAACGCCGTATTCGGCCAACCGGAAATCACGCTCGGCATCATGCCGGGCGCCGGCGGCACGCAGAGGCTGACCCGCGCCCTCGGCAAGGCAAAGGCAATGGAGTTGTGTCTCACCGGGCGGCGCATGAGCGCGGCGGAAGCCGAGCGTGCCAATCTGGTAAGCCGGGTCGTGCCCGCGGCCAAATTGTTGGAGGAGGCTTTGGCGGTTGCCGACAATATCGCCAACTTGTCGCAGCACGCGGTGATGATGATCAAGGAAGCGATCAATCGCGGCTTCGCCACCACGCTTGCCGAAGGCGCGCGATTTGAGCGCGGCCAGTTCTACTCTCTGTTCGCGACCGAAGACCAGAAGGAGGGGATGGCGGCCTTCATCGAGAAGCGAAAACCGGCATTCAAGAACCGCTGAGACGAAGGCACGGTCACGTCCGGTAATAGTCGCGATACCAGGCGACGAAGTGCCTGATGCCCTCTTCGAGTGGCGTCGAGGGTTGAAAACCAGTCGCCGCCTTGAGCGCATCGATATCGGCATAAGTCGCCACGACGTCGCCCGGTTGCTGCGGAAGAAGCTCGATCTTCGCCTTTTGTCCGAGCGCCTTCTCGATCGCGGCGACGTAGTCGAGCAGGGCGATCGGGCGGTGACTGCCGATGTTGTAGAGCCGGTAGGGCGCCGAAGAGGTCGCGGGGTCGGGATCTGCGGGGTTCCAGTTGGGATCGGGTGTCGCGACAACATCGAGGGTGCGGAGCACGCCTTCGACGGCATCGTCGATATAGGTGAAGTCGCGCGAGTGCTGGCCGTAGTTGAACACCTTGATCGGCTCGCCGGCGAGGATGCTGCGGGTAAACAAAAAGAGCGACATGTCGGGCCGGCCCCAGGGCCCGTAAACGGTGAAGAAGCGCAAGCCGGTCACGGGGATGCCGAACAGATGGGCATAGGAATGAGCCATCAGCTCGTTCGCTTTCTTGGTCGCTCCGTAGAGGCTCACTGGGTGATCGACATTGTCGCTGACGGCGAATGGCAGCTTCTGGTTCGCGCCATAGACCGCGCTCGTCGAGGCATAGACGAGATGCTCGACCCCGTGGTGGCGGCAGCCTTGGAGCACGTGAAGGAAGCCGGTCACGTTCGAGCTGATATAGGCGTGCGGGTGGTCGAGCGAGTAGCGGACGCCGGCCTGCGCGGCGAGATGAATGACGCGGTCGGGCCGTTCCTCGGCGAAGGTCGCCTCAACGACGGCCCGGTCGGCGAGATCGCCTTTGACGAAGGAGAACCGCTCTTGCGCCGTCAACCGCTTGAGCCGGGCCTCCTTCAGCGATACGTCGTAATAGGGGCTGAGATTGTCGAAGCCGATGACCGCGTGGCCGCGGTCGAGAAGCCGCGCCGCCGTGTGGTAGCCAATGAAGCCGGCGGCGCCGGTGACCAAAACTCGCATCGGGACGCTTTCTTGAGCCTCGAGGGGCCCCTCTCCCAAGAGCCGCGAGAGCAGAAGCCACCCTGCGGTCCCGCTGTCAATCGCCTAGGGAGGGCCGTCTTAGCGGTCTCGCGCGCGGTTGACGCTTCCCGAGGCGCTCGTTATAGAGCACCCCGATCAGCCCAAACCTCTCGTCGCGCTGGCTTATCCGACGCGCGCGTTTTTAGGACGAAAATCTCATGGCCAATACGAAATCGGCGAAGAAAGCCACGCGCCAGGCAACCCGCCGGACCGCCGTCAACAAGGCGCGGCGGACCCGCCTCCGAAGCTCCGTTCGCAAAGTGGAGGAGGCGATTGCCTCCGGCAACAAGGCGGCCGCGGCCGCCGCGCTGAAGGAAGCCGAACCCGTCATCGCGCGGTCGGCGCAGAAGGGTGTCGCCCATCGCCGGGCGGCATCGCGCAAAGTCTCGCGGCTCGCCAAGCGCGTCGGCGCGATGGGAGCGCGCTAACAAAAAAACCGCCCCTGTTGCCCCCTGGCAACAGACCTTGCGTGGTTCGGCTCTTCTCCCTTGTCAATTCAATGACGATTTCAACCGCTTGCGCTTTGCGCGCAAAGCGGTCGATGAGCGTGGCGCGAATCTCCCGACTCGCCTGCAAAAAGGATTCGTGCAACGCTCAGCTCAAGGGGATCGTCCGCGCTATGCTGGGCGCAATTGATGCTTCGATGAATTGCGCTTGCCAGACAGAGACTTGTGCGATTGGGTTCGGGACGGCGTCACCGAGGCATAACCGCGCGCAGTTGGCGGCCGCTCGCTTGATCGGCGGATTGGCCATGTGTATAGTCCAATCATCAGAACGAGGCGTTCTCCTCCTTCACAATTGAGTACCCTTCACCTGGCAGTTGCCGGGAGAGGTTTTTATTGTCTTCGGTGCAAGGAGGGTGGAAAATTTGTGGAACGTTAGAGCATAATCTGTGGGTGGCCGGGGTCGTGCCCGCCTTGTAGCTACTACCTATCGTACCGGCCGCCAAATTTGTTCTTACGCCGTATCTTGTTTCTCGTGAGAGGGCGTTTCCTTGAACTCACAGAACGACGAGAAGGGAATTGACGATGTCGACGTGGAGACGGTCTGGAAGACCCTCCAATCCGATCCTCGATCCCAACTCGTCGATGTGCGAACCCGCGCAGAGTGGACCTATGTGGGAATTCCAGACCTTGGGCCTGTGGGCAAACGGCCGCTCCTTGTCGAGTGGCAGACGTTTCCCGATCAGGCGATCGACCCGCGTTTCGCGGAGCGCCTGGCCGGTGACCTCAAGGCGCTCGGTGTGGGGCTCAATGACGAACTCTTCTTTATTTGCCGGTCGGGAAGCCGGAGTCGGGCTGCGGCCAAGGCAATGGCGGCAATCGGGTACCGCTCGTGCCACAACGTCGCTTGCGGGTTCGAAGGACCGCTCGACGACGGCAGGCATCGCGGGGACCTTGCGGGGTGGAAAGCGGCTGGCCTACCCTGGCAGCAAAGCTAGGGTTAGGATTAAGTCATAGGGACGGTCATGACTGTCCGCGTCGACTTTGTTGACTGCTCATGTGTGAGGCGTGCGGTGCGTAACGGCGCGAACCAAAAGAATGGGAAAGAGCAAGAACCGTGGCACAGCAGGAGCAGGGCGCCCCAGGCGATGCTTGGGCGAGGGTCAAGAGCCGGTTACGCGCTGAGCTTGGAGAAGACGTTTTTGCCAGTTGGTTCAGGGGGGTCGAGGTCGATCAGGTGGATGGCGAGGTCGTCCATCTCACCGTGGCGACTCGCTTCCTGCGCAACTGGCTCCGCTCGCACTATTACGACTTCGTCTTAAGAACTCTCGCGCGCCGAGTGGCCCGACGTCGAACGGGTTGAGTTCAGGGTGAGGCAGCCGCATTTCGGCGTCGAGCTTCCCAAGGAACAGCCGCGGCTACGGCGCAACCCCGAGCCACCGGCGCCCGAAGCCGCGCCGCTGCCGCTGCCACTGCGCACCGGGTATGGCGGCTTCGAGGGCTCGCCGCTCGATCCACGGCTCAGCTTCGCGAGCTTCATGGTCGGAACCTCGAACCGCCTCGCCTACGCGGCGGCGCAAGAGGTCGCGGGCGGATTCTCTGCGCCCCAGCCTCTGTTCAATCCCCTATTCGTGCACGGCAATGTGGGCTTGGGCAAAACCCACCTGCTACACGCCATCGCCTGGGACGTGAAGAAGCGCAAGCCCGAGGCGCAGGTCCTCTACCTCACCGCCGAGCGCTTCATGTCGGGCTTCGTGCAGGCTCTTCGCGCGCGCGACGCGCTGGCCTTCAAGGAGAAGCTGCGCAAGATCGACATTCTCCTCATCGACGACATGGAGTTCCTGCAAGGCCCGACCATCCAGCAGGAGTTCTGTCACACCCTGAATTCCCTGATCGACGGCGGCCGCCAGGTGATCGTCGCCGCCGACCGCGCTCCGACCCAGCTCGACAAGCTCGACATGCGCATGCGCTCGCGCCTCGGCGGGGGCCTCGTCGCCGAGATCGGCTCCATGGACTACGATTTGCGCCACAAGATCCTCGAGAAGAGGGCGGTCGAGGCTTGCACCGAGACCAGGGGCCTTTCCATTTCCGAGATCGTGCTTGCCTTCCTCGCCGAGCGCTTGACCGAAAGCGGCCGCGAGCTCGAAGGGGCGGTCCACCGCTTGCGCGCGAGCTTCCAGCTCACCGACCAGCCGGTGACGATCGAGACCGCGGAGCAGATCGTGCGCGATTTGATGCGCGGGGCGGAGCCTCGTCGCGTGCGCATCGACGATATCCTGCGCACGGTCTCGAAGCATTACGGCGTCAACCGGGGCGATCTCCTGTCTGGACGCCGCAACCGCTCGATCGTTCGGCCGCGCCAGATCGGCATGTACCTTGCCAAGCTCCTCACCTCGCGCTCCCTGCCCGAAATCGGGCGCCGGTTCGGCAACCGCGACCACACCACCGTGCTGCACGCGATCCGCAAGATCGAGCAGCTGATGAACGACGACACCCAGCTCCGCGAGGAGATCGAGCTTCTGAAACGCCTCTTGCGCGAATAATGGGGGAAGACGGGTTGGGGGGCTTGGGTCCCAAGCCAAGGCGTCCCCCCGCCCGCTCTTGCAAATTGCCCGCTCTCGCGTCAAGGTCGAGGCGCTAGGGGACCTCATCAACGCCTTCGTCAGGGTCGGACTGGAGCAGAAGCGCTTCGGCCAAGGCTGAACTTAGCGGCGGAAATCGTCACTTTTTTTGGGATCGGGCACCATGCGGCTCACCATCGACAAACCCGGACTGGCCAAGGCGCTCGCCCATGTGGCGAGCGTGGTGGAGCGCCGTAACACCATTCCCATCCTATCCAATGTCCTCATCTCGGCCGCCAGGAACGAGATCAAGCTCACCGCGACCGACCTCGACATGGAGCTGGTCGAGACCGTCCCGGTGCGGACTAAAGGCGAGGGCGCCACCACCGTGCCCGCCCATATGTTCTATGACATCGTGCGCAAGCTCCCCGAGGGCGCCGATATCGAGCTTGCGCGGGACGGCGAACAGGGACGCCTCGCCATCACGAGCGGGCCGGCGCAATTCTCGCTGCAAACGCTTCCGGCCGACGACTTCCCCGCGCTCAGCGTCGACGATCTCGGCCATAGCTTCAGCCTGCCCGCCTCCGATCTGAAGCGCCTGATCGACAAGACGCGCTTCGCCATCTCGACCGAGGAGACGCGCTACTACTTGAACGGCATCTATCTTCACGCCGCGCAGAGCGGCGGCAAGGCAGTGTTGCGCGCGGTCGCCACCGACGGGCACAGGCTCGCCCAGATCGAACTGCCGCAGCCGCCGGGCGCCAAGGACATGCCGGGCGTGATCGTGCCGCGCAAGACCGTGGTCGAACTCGCCAAGCTCGTCGAGGATGGCGAGGGCGAGGTTCGCGTCGAACTGTCGCCGTCGAAGATCCGCGTATCGGCGGCGCGCGTCGTGCTCACCTCGAAACTGATCGACGGCACCTTCCCCGATTACGAGCGGGTTATTCCGCAAGCGAACGACAAGAAGATGGAGGTCGATAACGCCGCTTTCGCCCAGGCCGTCGATCGCGTCTCGACGCTTTCGAGTGACAAGGGCCGCGCGGTCAAGCTCACCATCACCGACGGCAAGCTCACCCTTTCGGTCAACAATCCCGATAGCGGCAGCGCCACCGAGGAGCTTCCCGTCGAATACGACTTCGATCCGCTCGAGATCGGCTTCAACGCCCGCTATCTGCTCGACATTTCGGCGCAGCTCGAAAGCGGCACGGCCGAGTTTCAGCTCGCCGATCCCGGTTCCCCCACCATGGTGCGGGACGGCAAGGATGCGTCCGCGCTCTATGTGCTGATGCCGATGCGGGTATGAAGGCTAACCGCAAGGGACAGCGCACAGTTCAGGCGATCGCGGGCGACCCGGCCAAAACCCTGCTCTTCGTCCGCAGCCTGAAGCTCACCGATTTCCGCAACTATGCGCGAGCCGAGCTCGAGCTCGACGCGCGGCCCGTCGTGCTCGTGGGCGAGAACGGCGCGGGCAAGACAAATCTGCTCGAAGCGGTCTCGCTGCTCGGCCCGGGCCATGGGCTTCGCGGGCGCCACTATGACGAACTTTGCCGCAAAGACGGCGCCGGCGGCTTCGCGGTCGCCGCACGTGTCGTATCGCGCGGAGACGAGGTCGAGATCGGCACCGGCCTTGGCGCGGGCGAGCGCGAGGAGACGGCGGGCCGCACCGTGCGCATCGCCGGCAAAGAGCGGAGCGCCGGCGCGCTTGCCGAATATGTCAATCTCGTCTGGCTCATCCCGGCGATGGACGGTCTCTTCACTGGACCGGCCTCGGAGCGGCGTCGCTTTCTCGACCGGCTCGTGCTCGCGGTCGATCCCAAGATGCGGAGCCCTCTCGGCCGCTACGACCGGGCGATGCGGCAGAGGAACCGGCTTTTCCAGTTGCGCGAGGGCTCGCGCGCCCTGTTCGAGGGGCTGGAGGAGCAGATGGCGGAAACCGGGGTTGCGATCGCGGCGGCCCGGCTCGAAGCGACGGCGCGGCTCGCAGGCTTGGTCGAGCGCATGCGCGTGGAGCGGGGCGATGGCCCCTTCCCTTGGGCCGCGGTCGCGCTCGAAGGCCGGCTTGAAGCCGCGCTCGGCACGCGCTCGGCAACCGAAGTCGAGGACGAATTTCGCCGCCGTCTCGAAGAGGGCCGCGAGCGCGACAGGGCGGCCGCGAGAGCCCTTGAAGGACCGCATCTAAGCGACTTTACTGTCTTTCACGGCCCAAACGAGGCGCCTGCCGCGCAGTGCTCCTCAGGCGAGCAAAAGGCTCTCCTCGTCGGGCTTATTCTCGCCAAGGCCGAGCTCATCAAGGCGCTTGAAGGGATCGCCCCCCTCGTGCTTCTGGACGAGGTCGCGGCCCATCTCGACGAGGCGCGAAGAGAGGCCCTTTTTGGCCAGATTCTGGCCCTCAAGTGCCAGGCCTGGATGACCGGGACCGACCGCGACTTGTTCGCCCCCCTCGCCCAAGAAGCGCAAATTTTCGGCGTGAATCGGGGTATGATCGGGGCCTGATTCATGGGGCCTTGCGCGGCCCCGCCAAGACGCCAAAAACCACTTCCAGGGAACCATGACGACAGCCTCAAAACGCAAGGATGCAGCTTCCTCCGAGTACGGCGCGGAATCGATCAAGGTGCTGAAGGGCCTCGATGCCGTGCGCAAGCGGCCGGGCATGTATATCGGCGACACCGATGACGGCTCGGGCCTGCATCACATGGTCTACGAGGTCGTGGACAACGCGATCGACGAGGCGCTCGCGGGCTTCTGCGACGAGATCACCGTCACCTTGAACGCCGACGGCTCGGTCACTGTCGAGGACAACGGACGCGGCATCCCGACCGAGATCCATAAAGGCGAAGGCGTCTCGGCCGCCGAAGTCATCATGACGCAGCTCCATGCCGGCGGAAAGTTCGACCAGAACTCCTACAAGGTGTCGGGCGGCCTGCATGGCGTCGGCGTCTCGGTCGTCAACGCGCTTTCCTCCAAGCTCGATCTCACCATCTGGCGCGACGGCAAGGAGCATTTCATGCGCTTCGCCGACGGGGTGGCGCAAGCGCCGCTCAAGCCTGTCGGCGATGCGGGCGCCAAGACCGGCACGCGCATCACCTTCGTGCCGAGCGGCAAGACCTTCACCATGGTCGAGTTCGACTATTCGACGCTCGAGCATCGCCTGCGCGAGCTTGCGTTCTTGAATTCCGGCGTGCGCATCATGCTGTTCGACAATCGCGGCGTCGAGCCGAAGTTCGAAGAGATGCGCTATGAGGGCGGCTTGCGCGCTTTCGTGCGTTTCCTCGATCGCACCAAGCACCCGCTGATCCAGGAGCCGATCGTCGTGGCGAAGGAGCAGCAGAAAATTTCGGTCGAGGCCGCTTTGTGGTGGAACGACAGCTACCACGAGAACGTGCTCTGCTTCACCAATAACATCCCGCAGCGCGACGGCGGCACGCATCTCGCCGGCTTCCGCGCGGCGCTGACCCGCACCGTCAACACCTATGCCGCGGAGTCCGGCATCGCCAAGAAGGAGAAGGTGGCGCTGACCGGCGACGACGCCCGCGAGGGGCTCACTTGCGTGCTTTCGGTCAAGGTGCCCGATCCCAAATTCTCTAGCCAGACTAAGGACAAGCTCGTGTCCTCGGAAGTGCGCCCCGTGGTCGAGAGCGTCATGGCCGACGCGCTGTCGGGCTGGTTCGAGGAGAATCCGGGCGAGGCGCGCAACATCGTGCAGAAGATCGTCGAGGCGGCCGCCGCGCGCGAGGCCGCGCGAAAAGCGCGCGAGCTCACTCGCCGCAAAGGCGCGCTCGACCTCGCCTCGCTTCCCGGCAAGCTCGCCGATTGCCAGGAGCGCGATCCCGCCAAGTCCGAGCTGTTCCTGGTCGAAGGCGACTCGGCCGGCGGCAGCGCCAAGCAGGCGCGCGACCGCGCCTTCCAGGCCGTGCTCCCCTTGCGCGGCAAGATCCTCAATGTCGAGCGGGCGCGCTTCGACAAGATGCTGTCGAGCGCCGAGATCGGCACGCTCATCACCGCGCTCGGCACCGGCATCGGCCATGACGAGTTCGATCTCGGCAAGCTCCGCTATCACAAGGTCATCATCATGACCGACGCCGACGTTGACGGCGCGCATATCCGCACGCTGCTGCTCACCTTCTTCTACCGGCAGATGCAGAGCCTGGTGGAAGCGGGGCACCTGTTCATCGCCCAGCCGCCGCTCTACAAAGTGAAGCGGGGGCAGTCGGAGCGCTATCTCAAGGACGAGAAGGCGCTCGAGGACTATCTCATCGGCGAGGGGCTCGAGGACGCCGTGCTCGTCACCGGCGCGAGCGCGACGCGCGCATCGGGCGATCTCCGCGACATCGTCGAGACGGCGCGGCGGATCGGGGCGATCCTAAAGGGTCTGCACAGCCGCTATCCGCGCTTCATCGTCGAGCAGGCGGCGATCGCCGGCGCCCTCAACCCGAAGGTGCTGAAGGATATCAAGCAAGCGCAAGCGGCGGCCGCCTATATCGCCAAGCGGCTCGACGCCCTGTCGGAGGAGACCGAGCGCGGCTGGCGCGGTGAGGCGCTGCCAGAGGGCGGTTTGCGCTTCTCGCGCGAGTTGCGCGGCGTCATGGAAACCCACCTGATCGACGGGCCGTTCATCGCCTCGGCCGACGCGCTCAAGCTCGACAGCTTCGCCGAGCATCTGCAAGAAGTCTATGCGCGGCCTGCGACGCTCAAGCGCAAGGACGCAAACCTTGCCGTGCACGGCCCGAGCGAGCTGCTCGATGCGGTCATGGCGGCGGGGCGCAAGGGCCTCACGCTCCAGCGCTACAAGGGGCTTGGCGAGATGAACCCGGATCAGCTGTGGGACACCACGCTCGATCTCGATACCCGCACCATCCTCCAGGTCAAGATCAAGGAGGGCGAGGACGCCGACGACATCTTCTCGCGGCTGATGGGCGACGTGGTCGAGCCGCGGCGCGAGTTCATCCAGGCGAACGCGCTCCAGGTCGCCAATCTCGACGTCTAGTCGCCCCTCATGGCATTTGACCCCTCGAGATTGACGACTTAGGCCGAAGCTCTCCAACTCAAGTTGATCGCTGAAATAAGCACCTTCAAGCGATGCCTCGAATGCTTCTTCCGGCGTCGAGGAGTTGGGCGAAGTCTACTGGCCCCACGATGGCAAAGTGAGAGAGTGGGGCAGCGGCCAATCGCGCATCGAGCAATTTCAGAATTTGACGCACTCGTATCCGCGCATCATCGCGCGCATGGGTATCGATGACGGCATCAACGCCGTGCGCGCGATGCTGCCTCACTGCGAGTTCGACGCTGCCGCTTGCAGCGAAGGCCTTAAGGCGCTGAGAGCATATCGCAAAGAGTGGGACGAGGAGCGCGGTGTTTGGCGCGACAAGCCTCGCCACGATTGGGCGAGCCACGGCGCCGATGCGTTTAGGTGCCTAGCTTCTCGTTATAAGCAATTCGAAGCACCGCCGCCGAAGGCCGCACCGCAAGAGAGTGTCATTCTGCGCGTCGAAGCTGACGGGAATATCGTCCGGTCGGCCCCCTTCTCGATATTGGAATGGGCGAACGCGCGGAGCAAACGACGCAAAAACGATGGGGGCATTTTTCCGGATTAAATTGCGCTTGGCGGTTTTGCTGGCCTCCCCCGAAACGCCTAGGCGCAAGTCGGACGGCGAGCCGGTGCTTCCGGGTTGCTTTTTCCGGAGAGAGCGCACCGTGCCCGCCGCCCGCTCATCGGTGCATCTCGTTTGTGGAAACCGCTCCAATCGCTGCGCCCTCGTTGCCTCTGACGCTTCGGGCCGCTGATGACGAAATCGCATCCGCCACCGACCGCGAGTTCGGCGCGCTTTGATTGCGCCATATCCACGGCTTTAATCAAGCTCAATTGTCCTTCCTTCTGCGTTGGGGCTCCCGCAACAAATCGCCGAGAGGATCCTTGATGATGGCGCGGAACATCATCGAGTCACCTCTGACCGCAAGCGCGAACCGCCTAGATAATTCCTCTTCTGTGTCATTGGGGTGCTGGTCGCGAAGGCGCTGCAATAGCTCATGCGCCTCTCTTAGCTTGTCCATTTGCTCGCTCCGCGTTCTAAATTCGAGCCTCGACGTTGCCCCAGGACGGGCGAAAGGCGAGATCGTCTTGCCCTCGCGGAAGGCGTTCCAGGCGTAGATGCTGGCTTGATAGAGGTTGGCTGGTTTCAAATCCAACTTCCTCTTGTCCTCGATGATGGACTTCAAGAAGGCATCCAGCACTGTGGTCGGGTGGTTCTCTTCAAACTCCACGCCACCGCGCGAGACTTCGCGCCAGAACTTGCGGGCCTCCTCTTCGTTGGCAACGAAGGTGCCGTACATCGCCGCAACGATGGTCGAGCGGCGCAGCTCCGGCGTCTTCACGCTGAAGATGTCACCGATCCAACGGACGAAGTTGTGCAGCCCGGTTTCACCGAACAGGGTGTACACGTCATCGCCGCTGGCACTCGGCAGACCTTCGACGGAACGACGGAACCAGTTCGCGCCTTCCACGGCGAGCTTGGCCGCGCTGCGAGGCACGTCCTTCAGCTCGTCGTAAAGGCCCTGATAGGCACCGGCCACGTCGATGGGCGTTCGTCCTGACTTCCGCGAGTTCGAACTGGCGGAACAGGAGCGCCAGCCCCTCCTTGGTGTCCACCTCGTACGAGTCGAGATGCACCTTGAGGCCTTCGGGAAACTGCCCGTTCAGCTCGGAGAGCACCGCAGAGGAATGCTGACCATTCATGCGGAACTCCTTGTCGCCGAACTTGGCGGTCGCCCAATTGAAGGCGATGAGCTGACCGGCCGCCGCCTTCTCTCGAAGCATCTTTGCTCGCGCTTCATCAAATCCCCTCTCGGTCGGAGAGGGCATCATGTTACGAAACTTCTCGGCCAATTCGGGCGTTAGAGGCTTCGTTTCTGAGTTCCTTAACTTAAACATAGTTGGTAGTCTCCCGCGACACGGGTTTGCTGTTGAGCGCGTTGCTTGCTGTCCCTTAAACACAGGCGTGCGCTCACTCCGCCCACTCATCGAGCAATCAATGATGGGCGAAAGCTTCTCGGTCAGCTCATGCACGCTGACCGTCTTGTCCTGCTTGAAAATTCGGTAATGGATTTCTTTCCCGACCCGCTTGGTCTCGACCTTCGCGCGGTGCTTGTGGGTGGTCCGTATGACATGGATCACCCTTGCGACATCTCTTTCAGCTATCGCAGCGCGGTGGGCGACTTCCTTGGCTGAACGCCACTTGGCACCCTGGCATCGCCGTATGACGGTGACCGATGTGTCACTTGGAAGCTTTTTCCGCTGGGGGGTCATCGTGCACTCCTGTGTGCCTAACAGGGTGCAACATGGACTACACCTGATCGAAATAAGTGGGGGACTAAGTTAGATGGGGACTAAGTTAGATATTGTGATGCCCTGATCAGAGACTCAAAAAGCCTCCGCGAGGCTCGGACTTGCTGTGCGTCTGGGCGCTGGCCTGATGGCATGAGCCTTTGTAGCATCCAATCAAAGGCCTCGCGGACGGGGTCGGTTGAATGACCAACACAACGGTCTCTCCACGCAGCAACTGTTTTCGCGCTGGCCTTTTTGCCGCCATGCGTAAGACGAACGTTGTTTCTCGCTAATGCGGCTGCCACCTCTCGCGCCGCCTCAGATTTTCTTTTGCCACTTTTCATTAGAAAATCCATAAACGCTGCTGAGTATCCTTTGACCGATCGGGAGCGGGAGCTTTCCTTTGGCCGACTCATGCGGCGTGGTCTGAATAGTGAATGCCCGTGTCCTTCGCTTACTTCTCGCATAGCTTCGCGCAAGAAAATTAGTGGGATCAGGCCTCTGTGTATGCGGAGCGGCTTAAAGAAGTCTATGAAGGATTGCAGCATACTTCCCAGTATGACTAAGCGTTCACTGTCAGTCTTGCTTTGGTGGAAACTCGCTCCATGATCACGCATCGAGTTGACCAGTTGCGTCCATGATGGGGGACGAATATCCTTTGTCGTCGGCGCGCCCTCTGGAAGGTCTATACGCCGATCTATAGAACCGCCGTTTCGCCTTGAGCGTAGGCTCATCCACGTCGTCCCAGCGGTTTGCTCAGCATATCATCGACGCGCCACGGCTTGACCGAATGGAGCGGACCGAAACACTCCGCACAGCGGAGCCGTGCTGAAAGCTGCGCGATGGTCAGACCCAGCGAGATGCGAGGAAGTTGTGTTATCGGCCGCATCTTGATGTTGCGGCATCGCGGGCAGAAGCATCGGATGTGTGTGTAGCCTTCGGCCGCAAACTCCTCGATGGTGGCGTGCAGCAGGTCCATGCGACGAGCATAGCAGACCGCGTGCTTCACGAAATAGGAACAAGATCGGGTATGTAGCGTTGCGTCCTTAGTTCATTGAGTTTCGTCATGACAGGCATTTTTGAACGCTTGCGTCACTCACAGTTCGCCGAGCCGATTTGGCAGCCGGTGTTCTTTGCGGTATTGCTCCTGCTCATTTCCGTCACGCTAGTGCTCATCATCACCCAGACATAAAGGGCGCCCGCCGAAGCGAGCGCCCTTGCAAAATGGCGAAGGAACTCGCCGCTAGATTTCGCTAATAGGCCTTCTTTTTCTCTGTGCACACATTGCTCGTAGCATCCCACATGCCACCAGCCTTCTCGCAATCGGCAGCGTTGGTTGCTTTCGTCACGTCTCCGGCAAAGGCTGGCCCGGTGAAGGCAAGTGCCAATGCCAACGCGAACGCAGAAACAAACGTTTTCATGAACGTACTCCTTACGCTTGTATCGGGACACCTGAAGAACCCCTAGCTAATAGCTTCGGTTCCTCAACTCTTGGCGGCCTGACCGCCGAGGAATATCGGCGGAAGCTGATCCGAGAGTGGTGCAAGGATTACTCTGCGCTCCAGCCGGTACGGTGGGGCCGCCCTATTTTACCAGCGCTTCGCTGATGGCTTCGCGCGTTTCCTGAACCTGGGTCTGGCCTTCGCGCGAGACGATGATCGCATGGGCATTCGGGTGATGCTGGTGCGGGATGGCGCGAGTGACGCCGGTCACCTTGACAGCAACGATGTAGACTGGCTTTCCGGCTGGCAGGGTAAACTTCTTTAAAGGCCGTACGCCGCCCACCTTCTCCACCACGCTGGCGAGACTTTCTTTGACGTAGACCCGTTCGAAGGCGTAGTCGATGACGACCGCACCGGGTGGCTCGTCGCTGGTGGAGGTGGCGCGGATGCGCCAGATCTCGTCCAGGCTCACCTGCTGCGTATCGCCGTCGAGCGTCTGGAAGGTGAGTCTGTGTACCTTGTGGCGCGATGGCCGCCGGGGGGCGCGTGTCGGTTTCCTCCGCCGCCGCCGTCCCGCTCACAAGACAGAGGCATAGAAGCGTCTGCAAAGGTGATTTCATGGCATCCATCAGCAAAGCCCGGCGCGCCTCTAATGCCCAGTCTTGAAACGCATCGTTCTGCCTCGGCGTTTAATACTCGTACCAGAGGTAAATCAGGAGGCAATGATGAAGAAGAGACGCGCCAAGAATCGAGAGGCTGATACCTCCAAAGCCAACCTCGGTCAGAAAGAAGCCAAGCAAGAGGCGCTTAGCAAAGAGCAGTTCAGCCATATGAAAGGAGGCAAGGTGGCCGACTCTCTGGAAAAGCAAAAGCAGAAAGAACAGGCCAAACGCTAAGCACTCGACGTGCCGTCAGCGGCAAACTCCTCGATGGTGGCGTGCAGCGGGTCCATTACTTCACGAAGCGTAGCAAATTAGCTTCAGCTGTTGACCAGGGAAGGGTATCCGTCGCCGTTACCCGGTTTATGTAAGGCAGGACTGCCGCTCTTGCCTCTCCGACAGTCGTTGCCCGCTTGAGAGCCACACCTATCCCTTCGTAGGTATCGCAAAGGTCAGCGGCGACGAACTCAAGTTGCCCATTGATTGTGGCTGCATCTTTTCCGCGAGCCGCGCACCAGGAACGCAGCCTTCGGAGGTGCTCCCCTTTCCACTTGGGGGTTCCCCCGTCGAGATTTAGGCTCTCGAACAGCCCCTGCGCTTGTTGTTCCGTCCAACCGTTATCCGGAAGGGGCATATTTCCTCCTCCTTCGGTTGGCCTTCAGCACTAGTGACGAGTCGTTGTCGGCCTCTCCACTGTTACCATGCAAAGCCAGCCTATCTTGTTTCGATAGGGGACGCTGTAGCGCCAAAGGCACACTCAATTTCATTGAAGGAGAAGTCCGCCGAAGCGAGGGGCCTCCCAGCCGCGTTCGCGCGCCAATCATGTTCACTTTAACTAAGCAGCAAGACAACAGCGCCACTCTTCGGGGCCGTCGTGTTCTGAGTAGAACGGCAAATTAAGGGGAGCGGCCTCGGTGGTTCCGCGTGGGGCCGTTTCTCTTGAAGGCTCCGCATGCGTACTCTTGTCGCCATCACCCTTGCAACGTGCTGCCTTGCTCTGGGGGGTTGTTCTCGCCTTCCCTGGTGTTCGTGTCCCGAACCCCCGTCCTTGGCCCCTCAACAGTACGGCGGGACATACCCCAACTCATATGATCCGCTGTCCCGACCGAACTCATATGAAAGAGGATATGGGAACTCTTACGATCCCCTGCCGCCATCGAACGCCTATGCACAAGACCCACGCGTGAGGCCAAGTAACCCTTATGGAGGGTCGCCAAATTCGTATCGCTAGTTGCGACCTGAGTGCGGGCGCCGCAAGCTGATGCAAGGGCCTAACCATCACGTACAAAATCCAAGGCGCGTTCAGAGCATTTGCCTTAGAATGGTACTAGGTGAGTGCGCGGGGGCTTTAGGAAAGGAACTAAGCGATGAGAAAGTCATCCGCCATTCTTGTGAGCGCCGTTGCTCTTGGCTTGGCGATGTTTGTGCCTCTCGAAGCATCAGCCCAGGGCGTTAGCATCTACATCGGTCCTGGTTACCCAGCCTACGGTGGTTATCCAGCCTACGATCCTGGTTACGCTGGTTACCCAGGCTACGCCTACCCGCCTTATCCCCGCTACTATGGTGCGTACAGCTATCCTAGTTACGGCTACGGCTATCGCCGGCCTTACTACGGCACTTATTGGGGCCAAGGTCGACGCGTTGCGCGCCGAGTTTATCGGCGGCACGACCGCTGGTAGCGTCAAGGAGGCTTCTAAGGCAAGGCCCTAGGTAGCCCGTACAGCGGCTTTTAACCTCTTGGGGGTATCCAGAGAGGGGCGAGGTTACGGGTTTCCCTGGCGAAATATAGGCCATCTGTTGGCCAACAGCCACATAAATGGCTGAAAACCGCCACTGATAACATCGTATCAAGGCGGAACGCCTAGGCTCGCCCCCGTTGGCCGGGAAACGGGGTGGGAGCCAGATGAAGGGCGCGCGGGCGAGGGGGAATTCCGGAGCGAAGAATCAGCGCCGGATCGAGCCTCATTTTGAAACCAAGGGCAAGCCTACCTCCCCGCGCCGGAAGCCCTCGCGCCTCAAGCGGTGGGCGCGGCGGCATCCTTGGCGCGCCCGCGCGCTCCGCTATTCGGCGCGCGCCGCGGCATGGGGCCTTGCGATCCTCGTACTGGCCGTGACTTTCATTGTCGTGCAGATGCCGGATCCTCGAAGCGCCGCGCTCGACGACCGGCCGCCCAATGTCACCGTGCTCGCCCAAGACGGCAGCGTGCTCGCCGAGCGGGGCTTGCGCCGCGGTCACATGCCGCTTTCCGAGCTGCCGCCTTACCTGGTGCAAGCCGTGCTCGCGACCGAGGATCGCCGCTTCTACGCCCATTTCGGCGTCGATCCGCTCGGGCTTGTCCGCGCCTCGTTTCGCAATGCCGTCTCCGGCGCCGTGGTCGAGGGCGGCTCGACCATCACCCAGCAGCTCGCCAAGAACCTGTTCCTGACGCCGAAACGCACCCTCTCGCGCAAATTCGAAGAGGCCGTCTATGCGGTGTGGCTCGAGCGGCGCTTTTCCAAGGACGAGATCCTCGAACTCTATCTCAACCGCGTCTATTTCGGCGGCGGCACTTACGGGGTCGAGGCGGCATCGCGCCGCTATTTCGGCACGTCGTCGCGCTACGTGACGCTGCCCCAGGCGGCGCTGCTGGCAGGACTCCTGAAAGCGCCTTCGCGCTACGCGCCGACACGGAGTGAAAAGCGCGCCGAAGCCCGCGTCGATGAGGTGCTCGATAACATGGTCGAGGCGGGCTACCTCACCGAGGAGCAGGCGGGAAGCGCAAACAAAGAGACGCTCAGCCTCTCGGCCAAGGACGACGACACGGGCTACTCCTACGCGGTCGATTGGGTGGCGGAGCTTCTGCCCGAGCTTATCGGCGAGCATCACGGCGATCTCTTCGTCGAGACCACGATCGATCCCGCCCTCCAGCGCGCCTCGCAGCAGGCGCTCCGACGCATCCTCGACAGCGAAGGCGAAAAGCTTGCCGCGAGCGAAGGCGCTGTCGTCGTGCTCGATCCTCTGGGCGGCGTCAAGGCGCTGGTCGGCGGCCGCGCCTATTCGACGAGCCCGTTCGACCGGGCGGTGAAGGCGCACCGCCAGCCGGGCTCGGCCTTCAAGCCTTTCGTCTATCTCGCCGCCCTCGAGGCCGGTTATTCGCCCGAATCGCGCGCCTATGACGGGCCGGTGACGGTCGCCGGATGGTCGCCGCGCAACTACACCGGCAAGTATCGCGGCGAGATCAGCCTGCGCGACAGCCTCGCTCACTCGATCAATACTGTTGCAGTCAGGATCACCGCGAAGGTCGGGCCGGCGCGGGTCGCGAGCACGGCGGAGCGGCTCGGCATCCATTCCAAGCTGCATGAGCAGCCCTCGATCGCGCTCGGAACATCGGAGGTGACGCTGCTCGAACTGACCGGCGCCTACGCACCCTTCGCCAATGGCGGAAAGGGCGCCCTTCCCCATATCATCGCGCGCGTCCGCGACGGCGACGGCAAGGTGCTCTACGCGCGCAAGCGCTCGACCACGGGCCAGGTCGTCGCGCCGGGCAATGTCGATGCGATGAACGACATGTTGAGTGGCACGCTCAGCTTCGGCACGGGGCAGAAGGCCGCGATCGAAGGACATGAGGCGGCCGGCAAGACCGGAACGACGCAGAGTTTTCGCGATGCCTGGTTCGTCGGCTACACCGCCCACTATGTCGGCGGGGTGTGGATCGGCAACGACGACGGCAGAAAGATGAAGAAGGTCACGGGCGGAACGCTCCCGGCGCTTCTGTGGCACGACGTGATGGCCTACGCGCACGAGGACAAGACCCCGCTGCCGCTGCCCGGAGCGCAGGGCGCGCGATACCCCGAAGCCATGGCGGCGCTGCCGTGGCAGGACGCAGGGAACTCCGGCGAAACGCCGTTCCTCGGCCGCGTGCTCGGATTTTTCTCCGGGCGCTAGCCCCAAACTATTCGATGCTGCGCTTCGGCGAGGTGCGCGAGGAGGGCTTCGCGCCTTCTCCGCCATAGCAATGCAGGCTCCCGCCATGCTTGCCGAGCCAGGTCTTCGCCTGTTCGTAGCGGGGCATGGTGCGCGCGACGAGAGCCCAGAATCTGGGTCCATGATTCATGTTGCCGAGATGGGCGACCTCGTGCGCGGCGAGATAGTCGAGCACGAAGGCCGGCGCGAGCACGAGCCGCCAGGAGAAAGACAGCGCGCCCGAGGTCGAGCACGATCCCCAGCGCGTGGTCTGGTCGCGCACGAAGATGCGCTTCGGCGTGAGATCGAGACGCCGCGCATGGAATTCGACGCGCGCCTTCAGATCGAGATGGGCCTGGCGCTTCAGCCAGTCGAGCAGCCGGCGCGGCGAGTGCTCCTCGGCGCCCGCCACGTAGAGGCGCGGCAACCGCCGCACTCCGACGCGCGCGCCTTCCGGCCAAGCGGGAGCCGCCCTCGCGTCCTCGGCGGCCTCGATCCACACCACGCCGCGGCGGTGCACGACGCCGGCAAAGCGTAAGACATGCGCCTTCCCGCGCAAGGGAATGACGGCGCCGTGGCTGAACGGCACCGGTACCGGCAATTTGGCAACACGCTCCTTCAGCCAGTCGAGATGGCGCGAAAGAAACTCATCGGCGTCGGCGAAGCTCGAATAGAGCGGCATGGTGAGCGTGGCGCCGCGGCGCGCTTCGTTCACTTGCAGGCTGAACCGTCGCGCCCGCGCGCTTCGCCGGAGAAGCATGGGGATGTCTAGCCCGCGGATCTTGACCTCGATGGTCTCGCCGCGCGCGAGATTAAGCCGCCTCAACATCGATACGCTCCCTACTGCCGACGATCCCCCAATTCGGCAGGAGCCAGAGTAGCACAGGGTGTCCGGGGAACGCTCGCCTGAGCTTTAGGCAAAGGCGCGGACAGCCCGCGACAAGAAGCCTCTGCGGCGCTGGTTGACCGCGATAAAATCGCGAATTTCCGGGAGAATCTCGCCACGGAAGCGCGATCCGTTGAACACGCCGTAATGGCCCACCCCCGGTTGCAGGTGGTGGGCGCGCAGGGCTTCGGGGAGGTTGGTGCACAAGGTTTGGGCAGCCTGGGTCTGGCCCACCCCGGTGATGTCGTCCTTCTCCCCTTCCACCGTCATCAGCGCCACCTTCTTGATCCTGCTTGGATCGACCAGGCGGTTGCGGTGCATCATCCCGCCCTTGGCAAGTGTGTGCTCGAGAAAGACGGTCTCGATGGTCTGAAGGTAGTACTCGGCCGCAAGGTCCATGACGGCGAGAAACTCATCGTAAAACTCGCGATGCTTGTCGGCGGAATCGCCGTCGCCCCGGATCAAATTGTGAAAGAGGTCACGATGGGCCGAGACGTGGCGGTCGAAATTCATGCCCATGAAGCCGCTGAGTTGGAGGAAGCCCGGATAGACCAGGCGCATCATCCCCGGATAAGGCCAGGGCACCTGGGTGATGACGTTGCGGTGGAACCAGTCGATGGTTCGGGCCTCGGCAAAACGATTGACCGCGGTCGGGTTCGCGCGCACGTCGATCGGGCCGGCCATGAGGATCATCGAGCGCGGGCTCGCGGAATCGCCCATCGCTTCGAGAAGGGAGACCGCGGCAAAGACGGGAACGGCCGGCTGGCACACCGCCATCACATGCACGTCTCCCTTGAAAACTCTAAGAAAATCAATGATATAGTCGATGTAAACGTCGAGGTCGAAGGGACCTTCCGCGCGCGGGACGAAGCGTGCGTCCTGCCATTGGGTGACATACACCTCGTAATGCGGAAGGAGATCGCGGACCGTCCCGCGAAGAAGCGTGGCGAAATGTCCGGCCATCGGCGCAACAAGGAGGATCTTGGGATCGCTGTAGCGGCGCCAGGCCGACACCTCGCGCTCGAAATGGACGAGAGTGCAGAACGGCTTTGAGAGGACGATCCGCTCTCTGACGGCGGTCTCGCGGCCCCTCACCACGATGCTGTCGATGCCCCAGAACGGCTTGCGGTAGCGGCGGGTGGTGCGCTCGAAGAGTTCGAGCGCGGCCGCCGCGCTCTTGCCGAGGGGCGTGTGATAGGCGGGATTGAGCGGATTGCGGAAAAGCAGACGATAAGCGTCAGCCGCGGCCCGCGCAGGAACTCAAGGCCGCCCGGTTGAATTCGTAGAGATGGTACAGCACGAATCGTCCCTCCCCTCCGAAGATAGCATAAATGCTGCATCGCGGAATCAAATGGCGATTCTATGCTGCACTGCAATGACAGGATGTCGCGGGGTGTCCGCGGCTAAAGGTAGCGCTTCAGTTCGTCCGTCATCTTGTCGGGCGGCGTGCCATAGGCGAAATGGGTGACATATTCGCCGTCCTTGCCCATCAGATAGACGAGCGCCGAGTGGTCGATGCTGTAGTTGCTCGACGCCGGGTCGTCCTGGAACTTCGAATAGGCGATGCGATAGGCCTTGGCCGCGGCGGCGATCGCCTCCGGCGAACCGGTGAGGCCGAGAAAGCGCGGGCCGAAATTCTTGACGTAGGCGCCCACGACCTCGGGCGTGTCGCGCTCGGGATCGAGCGTGATGAAGATCGGCACCACCTCCTCCGCTTTCGGTCCGAGCGCGGCGAGGCTCTGCGACATCACTTGGAGTTCGGCCGGGCAGATGTCGGGGCAATGGGTGAAGCCGAAGAAGACGAGCATGAAGCGGCCGCGGAAATCCTGATCGGTCACAGTCTTCCCGTTCGGATCGACGAGAGTGAACGGTCCGCCGATCAGCGCCTTGCCAGATGTTGCGACGGCCTGCTGTGAGCCCTTGTCGGTGAGAGCGAGCAGGCCCGCGCCGGCGATGGCGCCGATCAGAAAGCCCGCGATGATGACGACAAGGAAGCGGCCGCGCATCTATTCACCCAATTGCAAGAGCGTGCCGTTGACGCGCGCGCTGGCGAGAAACCGGCTGAAGACGACATAGCCGATGACGAGATAGACGGCGTTCAAAGCAAGCGCCCACCACAGATCGTCGGCATCGAAGCGGTGTTCAAGCAGGATTGCGCGCATGCCCTCGAACACATGGGTCGGCGGCAGCGCGAGCGCGACCGGTTGGAGCCAATCCGGCAGCACCGACACGGGATAGTACACGCAGCAGATCGGCAGAAGCAGGAAGGCGAGCGACCAGGCGAGCTCCTCGGCGCCGAGGCCATAGCGCAAGATGACCCCCGCCGAGATGAGCCCGAGCGACCAGCTCGTGAGAACGAGGACGGCGAAGAAGGCGGCAAGCGCAAGCCCGAGGTCGAGGAGATTGAAGCCGAAGATGAGATAGGCGGCGAAGGCGACCGGTATCATGCTCACCGAAAGCCGGATCACGCTCCAAAGACTGAGCGCGGCGACGAGCTCGAAAGGCCGCAACGGGCTGATGAGGAGATTGCCGAGATTGCGCGCCCACATCTCTTCGATGAAGGTCGTCGAGAAGCCGATCTTTGAACGGAACAGAATGTCCCAGAGCAGGACTGAGCCGATCAGCACGCCGGCGGCTTGCGCCACCGGACTCATGGTCTCCGCCAAATACGTCTGCAAGAAGCCCCAAGTCAGCATCTGCAGAAACGGCCAGTAGATCAGCTCGAGGAGACGGATGCCCGAGCTCCGCAAGAGAAACATGTAGCGGTCGAGCAGAGCGCCGATGCGGCGGAGCGAGGCGCCGAATCCGCTAGCCACAAGCACGATCGGCACCGCGCCATCGGCTCTGTCGCGCGCCGTGCTCACGATGCTTTCCGTTCTCTTTCGGCGCGATCGGATTCTGCTCGCGCGCGGCCGCGCACCACGTCGAGAAACACTTCTTCCAGCGTCTCCCGGCCATAAGTCGCTATCAGCGCTGCCGGCGTCTCGTCCTCGATGATGCGGCCCTGATCGAGCAGGATGACGCGATCGGCAAGGCGCTCGACCTCGGCCATGTTGTGCGAAGCAAGGAGAACGGTGACGCCGCGGCTCTCGCCATAGTCCTTGAGCTTGTGCCGGATCCAGTCGGCGGTATCCGGATCGAGCGAGGCGGTCGGCTCGTCGAGGAGGAGAAGGTCGGGCGCGTTGAGAAGAGCCTTGGCGAGACCGACGCGCGTCTTCTGTCCGGCCGAGAGCTTGCCGGTCGCACGATCGAGCAGCGGCGCGATCTGCAAGTCTTGCGCGATATATGCGATGCGTTCTGCCGCATTGGCAATGCCGTAGAGACCGGCATAAACGGTGAGGTTCTGCTTGACGGTCAGCCGCGCCGGGAGATCGACATAAGGACTCTGGAAATTCATGCGATGGGCCACCCGGCCGCGATGGCGGCTCACGTCCTCGCCGAACACGCGGACCTCGCCCGAACTCGGCACGACGAGGCCGAGCAACATGGCGATGGTCGTCGTCTTACCGGCGCCGTTGCCGCCCAACAGCGCAACCGTCGTGCCCTCCGCCAGCGTGAAGCTGATGCGGTCAACGGCGGTGACGGCGCCGTAAGTCTTGGTCAGGTCGCGCACCTCGGCCGGGACGCGAGACTGTTCGGCCCCGGCCGGAGCCGCGCCGCTTCCTGCGGCAAACTTGCTGACCTTCTCGTTCATGGCTTTGCGCTGCGCGCTCGCTTTGTCGGAATTATGACTGCTTCGCCGTGCTAGAGTTGAGGTATGGCTGCCTTCGACAATAGTCAAACCATCCGCCGCACCGTTCCTGCATGGCTCAGGCAGGGCGAGACCAGGCTCAGGCTGCAAACGATCGTTCGCTTGCGCTGGCTCGCCGTGCTCGGTCAGGGATTCACGGTGATCGGAGCCTTTTGGGTGCTCGGCATCGACTTGCCGATCGCGGGCTGCCTCGTCTTCATCGCATTGTCGGCTGCGCTCAACGTGGCTCTGCGCTTGCGCTACCCCGCGAGCAAACGGCTGACGAGCAATTTCGCCTGCGCGATGCTCGGCTACGACATTCTCCAACTTGCCGCGCTGCTCTATCTGACCGGCGGCCTACAGAACCCGTTTGCTTTCCTACTCATCGCTCCGGTCACAGTGTCGGCCTCGACGCTTCCACTCCGGGTCACGGCGGCGCTCGGGGGACTTGCCATCATCGCCGCCACGGTGCTCACCAGTTTTCACTATCCGCTGCCCTGGTTCCACCACACCAAGCTCCTGCTTCCCTTCCCCTATGTGATGGGGGTGTGGGCGGCGGTCGTCTCCGGAATCTTGTTTATCGGCTTTTATTCCTGGCGCACTGCGGAGGAGGCGCGGCGCATGGCCAAGGCGCTCGCCGCCGCCGAGATGGTGCTCGCCCGCGAGCAGAAGCTCTCCGCGCTCGACGGTCTCGCCGCCGCCGCTGCGCACGGGCTCGGCACGCCGCTCGCGACCATCGCAGTCGTGACCAAGGAGCTGATGCGCGGCGCGAGACCCGACGATCCGCATTACGAGGATCTCACGCTGCTCCGGGCACAGGCCGAGCGCTGCCGCCATATCCTCGCCGAGATCGGCGGCGGCGGGGAGCAACACGATCTGATCGTGTCGCGGCTCACGCTCAGTCACCTGATTGAGGAGGTGGTGGCGCCGCACCGCCTCTTGGCGCGTGCCGATCGCGATCAGGCTCGGGCCGGCTGACGATGAGACCGCCCGCGACGCCGCCCGTCCCGAACCCGTGACCGAGCGCAATCCGGGCGTGCTCTACGGCCTCGGCAATCTCGTCGAGAACGCGGTCGATTTCGCCGCAAGCGCGGTGGATGTCGAGGCGGAGTGGTCGGACACCGAGGTAAGGATCGTGATTGCCGACGACGGAGCGGGCTTTCCGCCGAACGTGCTCGAGCAGCTCGGCGAACCTTTTGTCACGACGCGGCCCGTGCACGGCGCAGGACCCGATTCGGACGACGAACATGTCGGGTTGGGGCTCGGCTTCTTCATCGCCAAGACGCTGCTCGAACGTTCGGGCGCCCGGCTCGAGCTTGCCAACCGGCCTAAAGGCGGCGCGGCGGTGACCGTCGCCTGGCCACGGGCGAAGTTCGAGCAGGCCCCCGAGAAGGAGGCGAAAGGAGCGGCCCGGCCGCCTGCGCCCGAGGGTCGCGCTGGGCTTGCCGTTCTCGCGAAGAATGCCTAGGTCTAGGGCGCTATCGAGGACGGAAGCCGGAAATTCCCGGATTTGCCGTGCCAAGCGGCAGTTTGCCTTAGGAATCATGCAAGATGGGAACTCAACAGGCCTTGGCTGCGACCGGTCTCGAAGCTCTTCCGGACAACACCCTTCTCATCGTCGATGACGATCGCGCTTTTCTTGCCCGACTCGCCCGCGCCATGGAAGCGCGCGGCTTCGAGGTTGAGGCGGCGGCTTCAGTCGAGGACGGCCTGTCTTCGCTCAAGCGCCGTCCACCCGCTTTCGCCGTCGTGGATATGCGCCTTGACGACGGCAACGGCATCGACGTCATCGCCGCGTTGAAAGAGGTGCGCCCCGAGGCGCGCGCCGTGGTGCTGACCGGCTACGGCAATATCGCGACCGCGGTCACCGCGGTGAAGCTCGGCGCAGTCGACTATCTCGCCAAACCCGCCGATGCCGACGACGTCTACAACGCGCTCGTCGCATCGACGACGAACGTGAAGGCGCCGCCGCCGGAGAATCCCATGTCGGCGGACCGCGTGCGCTGGGAGCATATCCAGCGGGTCTACGAGCTTTGCAATCGCAATGTGTCGGAGACGGCGCGGCGCCTCAACATGCACCGCCGCACATTGCAGCGCATCCTCGCCAAGCGCGCCCCGAAATAGCTAGCTCCCCTTGTCATGCCCGGGCTCGACCCGGGCATCCGTGCCGTTACGTCTCAGCGCGTTGAAGCGCCAGCGGAATGGATTGCCGGGTCAAGCCCGGCAATGACGAAAAAGGGAAGGTTCCTGGTCAGGCGTGGTTACAGCTCGAAGCCGCAAGAGGGATCGAGGTGAAGCTGCAAGCGGAGCGCGGCGGCGCGGGCGAAGCTCAGCATCATCGCCTTCCGCCGCGCGGCCGAAAGGCGCTCTTCGACCGGATCGCGCACGAGCTCCGCGCCGTAACGATCGGCGAGCAAGAGCCCGGCGGAGGCGGGAATGACCTCGCACGGGAAATCGGCCGCGACAGCAAAATAAAGCCGGTCGCAGAAGGGAAGATAGTCCTCCCACTTGCCGTCGGTGCGAAAGTCGAGGAGGCAGGATTTGATCTCGACGATGACGATGTCGCCCGCTCCCGACAGCGCCACCACATCGGCGCGCCGGCCATTGGCGAGCGAGAGTTCGGTGACGACGGAGTGGCCCAGCGAGCGAAGCGCGCGGCATACGCCCCGCTGCAACGCGGCGGCTGCCGGCGATTGCCTGCCGTCAAACGGAATGATGGTATCGTCCCTGGCGCGATTTTCTTGCATAACGGATTGTGGCGAAATCAATTCTCCTCACGGAGTTGTGCGAAGCTTAACCATTCCGCGCTGTGGAACAAGCTGGTAAATCTCGCGTTCGGTCATGGTGGCGCGGGTTCGGCGAATCCGGGCGCTTCATCATGCGGCAGCCGAGCCAGAGGGCGATCATGAACCTCCACAGCGCAGCCTTTGCCACGACCAAAACCTCAAGCGATTCGTCTTCGCTGCGGGAGCGCCTGTTCGCGACGCGCGCGCTGTCCTCAGACCTCGCCCGGCCCTTGAGCGACGAAGACCAGGTCGCCCAGGCGATGGACGATGCGAGCCCGACCAAATGGCATCTCGCTCACACCACGTGGTTCTTCGAGGCGTTCCTGCTGAATCGTTTCTTCGAAAACTATCGCGTCTTCGATGAGCGCTTCGAATATTGCTTCAATTCCTATTACGAGAGCGTGGGGCCGCGGCAGCCCCGCCCGAAACGCGGTCTCCTGACGCGGCCCGGCGCCGAGGAAGTGCGCGCTTATCGCGCCTTCGTCGATGCGGCGCTCGACCGCCTGTTTGAGACCGACCTTGCGCCCGCGGCGGCGGAGCTGATCGAGCTTGGAATCAATCACGAGCAGCAGCATCAGGAGCTCCTTCTCACCGACATCTTGAGCCTGTTTTCCGCCGAGCCGCTCAAGCCCGCATATCGCGATGCAAATCCCGGCATTGCGGTGGGCGAAACCGCCCCGCTCGACTTTGTGTCTTTCGCTGGCGGCATCGTCGCGGTCGGGCACGACGGCAACGGCTTCGCCTATGACAACGAGGGCCCGCGCCACGAAGCGCTGGTGAGGCCGTTCAAGCTCGCGAGCCGCTGCGTCACCAACGCCGAATGGATGGCGTTCATCGCCGACGGCGGTTACGCGACGCCGACGCTGTGGCTCTCCGACGGCTGGAATGTCGTGCGCGGCCAAGATTGGAAGGCGCCGCTCTATTGGGAGGACGCAGAAGGCGGCCCGGCGCGAATGAGTCTCAACGGCTATCGCCCGGTCGATCCCGCCGCGCCCGTCACCCATATCAGCTACTACGAAGCGGACGCGTTTGCCCGCTGGGCGGGCGGGCGCCTCCCGACCGAGTTCGAGTGGGAGACGGCAGCCGCAAGCGTTCCGCTCGAGGGCCGCATGCTCGGCGCCGGTCATTTGCGGCCGCTTGCGCCCGCGGGCGGCAAGGGCCTTACGCAGATGATCGGCGATGTGTGGGAGTGGACGGGGAGCGCCTACCTGCCTTACCCGGGCTTCAAGGCAGCGCCGGGCGCCGTCGGCGAATATAACGGCAAGTTCATGTGCAACCAGTTCGTGCTCAGGGGCGGCTCCTGCGCGACCCCGGAGGGCCACATCCGGCGCACCTATCGCAATTTCTTCTACCCGCATCAGCGCTGGCAATTCACTGGCTTGCGCTTGGCCAAGGACGCGTAACGGGGCGGCGTAATGGAGAGTGACGTTTCGCTTTACGTCCCGCAACGATCGGCCTCGCGCCGCGCCGAAAAGCGCGAAGACGACGCGAGCGTATCCAGCGATTTCGCCGACGCCGTGCTCGCAGGTTTGTCGCGCAAGCCGCGCAGCATCCCTTGCCGCTTCTTCTACGACGCGCGCGGCTCCGAACTGTTCGAGGAGATCACCAAGCTCGACGAGTATTACCCGACGCGGACCGAGACGGCGCTGCTCGAAACCTACGGGCCGGAGATTGCCGCGCTCGCCGGCACGGGCCGCGTGCTGGTCGAGTTCGGTTCGGGATCGAGCCGCAAGACGAGCCTGTTGTTGAGCGCGCTCAAAGAGGTTCCCGCCTATATCCCGATCGACATCGCCGCCGAGAGCCTGCAGGAGGCGGTGGCATGGCTCAGGGGCCAACATCCCTCTCTCACCATCCTGCCGCTCATCGCCAATTTCACCGCGACCCGCGCGCTGCCTCAGGCGGCGCGAGGGCGCGAGCTTCTCGGCTTCTTCTCCGGCTCGACCATCGGCAATCTGACCCATGACGAGGCACGCACGTTTCTCCTGAGCGCCGCGCGCCTCCTGGGCAAGGGAAGCACGTTCCTGCTCGGTGTCGACCTCAAGAAGCCGGCATCGATCCTGCTCCCGGCCTACAACGATGCGCGCGGCGTGACCGCAGCGTTCAACCTCAACCTTCTATCGCGCATCAACCGCGAGCTTAACGGCACGTTCGATCTCTCTCGCTTTGCCCATGACGCGGTTTGGAATGCCAAGACCGGGCGGATCGAGATGTATCTTGAGAGCCTCGCCGACCAGACGGCGCATGTGCTCGGCCGCGGCTTCGCCTTCGCCAAGGGCGACACCATCCATACCGAGAACTCGCACAAATACACGGTGGATGAGTTCCAGGCGCTTGCCCGCGGGGCCGGCTGGCGCCCGGTCACGGCCTGGACCGACCCGGACCGCCTCTTCAGCCTACATCTCCTCCGCCTCGACTGATCCCTTACGTCGTCGAAGGACCGGTGGGAGCCTTGCCAGGGCGCGCGCGTCCCTGGCATGGTGCGCGCCTCTTTGTCAGAGGGGTGACCCGTGCCCGACATCGTTTCCGGAAATGCAGTCATCGGCCAGGCCGGAGGGCCGACCGCCGTCATCAATCAATCGCTCGCGGGCGTGATCGACGGCTTGCGCGCCAATCTCGCCGGGAGCGGCAAGGTCGGGCGCATCTTCGGCATGCGGCACGGGGTGTGCGGGTTGCTCAAGGCGGGCGCCGACGGGCTCCTCGACCTCACCGCCATCGACAAGGCAAAGCTCGAGGCCGTCGCCCGCACGCCGGCGGCGGCGCTCGGCTCGACCCGCGACAAGCCCGACGCGGCCTATTGCGAGAAGATCCTCGATGGCTGCCGCCGCAACGACATCCGCTATTTCTTCTATATCGGCGGCAACGATTCAGCCGATACCTGCCGCATCGTGAGCGAGAAGGCGCGCGCTGCCTCATACGAACTCCGCTGCTTCCACGTGCCGAAGACGATCGACAACGATCTCCTCGAGAACGACCACACGCCGGGCTTCCCGTCCGCCGCGCGCTACGTCGCGCTCGCGCTGATGGGGGATGCGCTCGACAATGCGAGCCTCGGCGGCATCAAGATCAACGTCATCATGGGGCGGAATGCGGGCTTCCTCGCCGCTTCGGCCGCTCTCGCTCGCGCTCACCTGTCGGATGGAGCGCTCCCTCAAGACCGGGCCGCGCCGCATCTCATCTATCTGCCGGAGGTGCCGTTCGCGACCGACGCCTTTCTCGCCGACGTCGAGGCCGTCTACGCCAAGCTCGGACGCTGCCAGATCGCGGTCAGCGAAGGCATCCGCGACGCCAACGGCGAGGAGATCGGGCCCAAGCTGATGCGGGGGCCGGGCGAGGTCGACGCGCACGGCAATGTGCAGCTCTCGGGCTCGGGCGCGCTCGGCGACGGGCTTGCCGACCTCGTCAAGTCGGGGCTCACGCCGAAGGGCGGCAAGGCGCCGCGTGTCCGCGCCGACACGTTCGGCTACATCCAGCGCTGCTGGCCCGAGCCGTCGCCGGTCGATACGCTGGAGGCGCGCGCCGCCGGCCGCTATGCCGCCGAGCTCGCGGCGCGGGGCGACGCCGCGGCGTCCGTGATCATTGTTCGCACTGCGAACGCGCCCGAAGCCTATCGCAGCACTTGCGCCCGCGCCGACCTTGCGGCCGTGGCGCGGCACACGCGCCATGTGCCGGCTGAGTTCATCTCCGGCGCGAACGACGTGAGCGCCGCGTTCGATGCCTATTGCCGGCCGCTCGTGGGCGACCTGCCGAAGCTCGCGCGGCTCTAGTCGAAACGACTCCCTCCCCGCGAGGGGAGGGTGGCCGCCATGGCGGCAGCCATGGCAGCCGGGTGGGGCGACATGGCTAACGAAATTGCGCGGTCACTCAGAAAGCGGATGACACCCCAGGAGGTGAAGCTATGGGTGCGGCTCCGGTCCTTGAGAGCCCTCGGACACCACTTTCGGAGGCAGTCCCCGATTCCACCCTATGTGGTCGATTTCGAGTGTCGACGAACGAGACTCGTCATCGAAGTCGATGGCGGACAGCATGCCAGCGATGGAGATCATCGCCGCGACGTCGCACGCGATCGCCACTTGCAGAAGAGCGGGTACCAAGTGCTCCGCTTCTGGAACAACCAGATCGATCGAGAGTTCGACGGGGTTCTAAAAGTGATTCTTCGCGCGCTGGAAGCAACCCACCCCACCCGGCTTGCGCCCGAAAGGCGCAAGCCACCCTCCCCTTCAGGGGAGGGATAACGTCAGGCGTCGACCAGCTCTTGCACGTAAGGAGGGAGCGCGAAGGCGGCGACGTGGACTTCGGGGCTCCAGTAGCGGGTCGCGAAGGCGCCCGCCTTCTCGTAGCGGCGCGCGATCTTCTTGCGCTTGTGCTCGCGCAGCGTCTTGTCGTCGGTCGCCCAGCCGTAAGACATGGGGCCGCCGAAATAGGTCGGAGTGGTGGCGAGATATGCGAAGGCCTCGGCGAAGAGCTCGCGGAAGAAACCGATGCTCTGCTTGAGCTCGCCCGCCTGGAGGAAAGGCAGCCCGTTCTGGGTGACGAGGAGACCGCCGGGCTTCAAGCAGCGCCGGCAGCCGGCATAGAACTCGCGCGTGAACAGCACGGCGCCGGGGCCGACCGGATCGGTTGAATTGACCATGATCACGTCGAAACGGTCATTGGTCTCGGCCACGAATTTCGTGCCGTCGGTGATGACGATCCGGGCGCGGGGATCGTCGTAGGCGCCGGCGGAAATCTCCGGAAAATACTGGCGGCACAGGTCGATGACGCCGCGGTCGATCTCGCACAGCGTGACCTCTTCGAGCTCCGGATGCCGAAGCGCCTCGCGCAAAACGCCGCCGTCGCCGCCGCCCACGATCAGCGCCCGCTTTGCCCGCCCGTGGGCGAACAACGGCACGTGCGACATCATCTCGTGATAGATGAACTCGTCCTTGGTCGTGACTTGGACGATGCTGTCGAGCATCATCACCCGGCCAAAGTCGGCGTTGTCGAAAATGATTAGACGCTGGTGCTCGGTCTCACTGTCGAAAAGGACGCGATCGGCCTTTAGATTGACACGGAAGCCTCGGTGGAGCGTCTCTTCGACCCAGCGTTCCATCTATTCATTTCCTTGCCGCGCAAATGCTCCTTGACCACGACCCGGCGAGGCGAGAAGGCCTCCTTCAGGACGCCGATCGCCGCCCTCGGATCGGTCGCGCCGCACATGAAAATATCGAGCGCGGCGAAGCCATATTCGGGCCAGCTGTGGATGGAGATATGGGACTTGGCGAGAACCGCGACCCCCGATACGCCCCCATTCGGCGTGAAATGGTGAAGATGGATGTGCAGAAGCGTCGCACCGGCGACCTCAACACATCGTCTCAGTGTATGCTCGATGTGCTCTAGGTCGTCGAGCCGCTCTGCCCGAACGAGATCGATGATGAGATGGGTGCCAGCAAAACGAACCCCATCACGCTCACAGAAAAAATCCTTGTGTCCCTCTCCGTTGGGAGAAAGGCACCGGGAAAGCTTTTCTTCCGTTTGGGCGGTGCTTGAACCATGATCCAAGTCCATCCCCAATTGGAAGAGGGCGTCACTGGACATGGCGTCCTCCCCAACCAGCAGATGTTCAAGACTAAACGATCGCGTATTTACACCCACGTTCGAGCGATGCAAGAGGTTTTTGGCCCATGAGGCAGATTGACATAAAAAAAGTTTCGCCGCTCGAACTGCGTGGCGTGCTCTCGCTCGGCGCTGTGACGCGGCGAGCGTCGTGCCTGTTCGCCGTGCTTCTTCCGCTCTTGTGCGCTGCGACAGCGGTCCTCCCCGCGCGATCGTCCGTGGCCGAGGCGCTCCCCAATCTCGGCGCAAATATCAAGCACAGCTCGGTTTCGGGACTGTCATCTGGCGCCTTCATGGCGGTGCAGATCGAGGTCGCCCATGCGAGCGACATCGTGGGCGCCGGCATCGTCGCGGGCGGCCCCTACGCCTGCGCCGAGAGCGCCTCGGCCCAGGCCTTCCCGTTCTGGCCGACCGCCGTGGCGCAGAACGCGGCGCAGGCGCTCTACCGCTGCATGAAGACCGACTGGGGCGCGCCGGACCCGGCGGCCTCGGTCAAGCGGGCGAAAGAGCTGGCCGCAGCCGGCGATATCGACCCGCTGGACGACGTCAAGGACGACAACGTCTACCTCTTCTCCGGCAACGAAGACGCGACCGTCACCCGGCCCGTGGTGGAGGCGGCCAGACGCTTCTTCGAGGAGATCGGCGTCGAGCGCGGCAACATCACCCTCGTCGAGAAGAAGGGCGGCCACGCCTTCCTGACCGAGGAGGGCGGCGCAGCCTGCGGCATCTCGGCCGCGCCTTACGTCAGCGACTGCGACTACGACCAGGCCAAGGCCATCCTCTCCTGGATTTATGGGCCGCTGACGCCGCCCATCCCGGGCCTGTCGGGCCGCTTCATCGTGTTCGACCAGAGCCGCTTTACCGGATCGAGCGACGGGTTCGCCGACGAGGGCATGGTCTTTGTTCCCGAGGACTGCGCCAGCAAGCCCGGCTGCCGCATCCATATCGTGCTCCATGGCTGCGAGCAGTCGCGCGAGGAGATCGGCGACACCTTCATCAAGGAGTTGGGCTTCGCCGACGTCGCCGACGAGAACCGATTCATCGTCCTCTTCCCGCAAGTCGAGGCGAGCACGCTCAACCCGCATGGCTGCTGGGATTGGTGGGGCTATACCGGGCTCGACTATCTCGGCAAGGACGCGCCCCAGATCAGGGCGATCTGGGCCATGGTCGAGCATCTCTCCTCCAAACCATGAGCGCGCCCGGGGTTGGAGACAAGGCGCCCGATTTCAGCCTGCCGGCCGACAATGGCGGCACGGTTTCCTTGAAGGCGCTCAAGGGCAAGACGGTCGTGCTCTATTTTTACCCCAAGGACGACACGCCCGGCTGCACGGCGGAGGCTTGCGCCTTTCGCGACGCCCTTCCCGACTTCTCCAAGGTCAAGGCCGCGATCGTCGGCATCTCGCGCGATTCCGTTGCGAGCCACGATAAATTCAAGACGAAGTTCGCCCTTCCCTTTCCGCTTGCCTCCGATCCCGACGGCAAGGTCTGCGAGGCCTATGGGGTTTGGGTCGAAAAGAGCATGTACCGCAGGACGTACATGGGCATCGAGCGCGCGACCTTCCTCATCGACGGCAAGGGCCTCATCCGCAATGCCTGGCGCAAAGTGAAGGTGGACGGCCACGCCGAAGACGTGCTCGAAGCCGCCGCCGCGCTCGGATAGGCGTCCCTCTGAACGAATAGGCGGCGCCGGCCAAAACGCTGGCCGACGCCGCCTGGAAACGGAGGCCGCAAGCGGCGGCCTTAGAGCGTCAGTTATTGCACGGGCGGCTCGGGCGGTGCCGCGGGCGGCGTCTCGGGCGCTGCAGGCGGCGTCTCGGGAGCGGCCGCGGGTGGCGGTGACTCAGGCGCTGCCTGCTTCTCTTCGCCGCCGCAGGTATTGGCGGACAAACCGACAAGCGCGATTGCTGCGGCTGCTGCCACCATAAGAACTTTCCTCATGTCATCCTCTCCATTCTTGAACGTTCAAACTACGACCCTTAAAGCCCTCAGCAATTCCCAGCTTACGCCAGTTTCAGGCTCCTTGCTGCCGCTTTTGGCGCACCCGACAGGATTCGAACCTGTGACCTCTGCCTTCGGAGGGCAACGCTCTATCCAACTGAGCTACGGGTGCCTCGCCGCCCGAACCTAGCCAAAGGGTCTATATGAAGCAACGGCGGCTGGCCCCATCCACAAAGCAGAGTCCCGCACCTAAAACAACGGTTAAGCATCCCTTTCCGTTCCTTGAATTGCGCCAACCGGGCGCGAAAAGCGCGAAAACAGGCCACGGCACTGGCCCCGGAGGAACGGACCGAGACCTCCGCGGTTACACTCGCAACTCACTTTCCGCGCCCGAAACCCACTGAAGCCCCACACATCCGGCGAGCAATCGAATGACCGACGGTTCCATTCGACACCGCCACGTTGAGGTGGGAGGCGTGAGCATCTTCCTTCGCGAGGCCGGAGCGGATGATGCTCCCGTGCTCCTCCTGCCGCACGGATATCCCTGCTCGTCCTTTCAGTTCCGGCGGTTGATGCCGGCGACGGCTACGAGAAGGTGCTGACCGCGGTGGGTGAAGCGCTCGGCCTCCACCGCTACGCGCTGTGGCTGCACGACTATGGCTCGCAGATCGGGCTGCGCCACGCGATCGCCCATCCTGACCGCATCACCGCGCTCATCATCCAGAACGGCGACATCTACGAGGACGTACTGGGTCCGAAATATGCAGCGATCAAAGCGTGGTGGAAGGAAAAGACGCCCGAGAAGCACCGCCCGCTCGAGGAAGCCGTGAGCGAGGAGGGCTTTCGCGCCGAGTTCGTCGGAGTGGTCGGCGACGACGTTGCCAAGCGTGTGCCGCCGGATCTGTGGAAGCTCCACTGGCCGCTGATGGACACGCCGGTTCGCCGAAAGCTTTCGATCGGGCTGATGGAGAAGCTTGAAGCGAACCTCGCCTGGTTTCCGCGCTATCAAGCATATCTGCGCCAGTACCGCCCGCCGGCGCTCATCGTTTGGGGGCCGGAGGACGGCTACATGTCGGCCGAATCCGCGCGTGCCTATCATCGCGACCTCCCGGATGCGGAACTTCACCTGCTGGACGGTGCGGGCCACTGGCTATTGGAGACGCATTTCGGCGTGGCGCTGCCGCTCGTGCGCGATTTCCTCGCGCGGGTCGAGCGCTGATCGGCCTCCGGCACTAAGCGTCCAGCGCGGCAACGGGCGACTTGACGCCAATCCTCATGCGCGTAGGTATTCCGGGGTGCGAAAACGTGAAAAGAGGCCATGGAACAACGTCAGAACAAGAAGAAGGTGCTGGTGATCGGCGGCGGTTTTGGCGGCGTGTTCGCCGCCAAGGCCTTGGAGAAGCCCGGCCGGGGCCGGCTCGACGTCGAACTTATCAACCGCAACAACTACTTCGTGTTCCAGCCGTTGCTGCCCGAGGTTGCCGCCTCGACCATTCATTCGGCCGATGCGGTCGTTCCCCTTCGCCAACTCCTGCGCGGGGTCCAGGTGCGGCTTGCCGAGGTCATGGGCATCGACTTCGCCCGCAAGACCGTGACCGTGGTGCAGGGCACGCGGCGGGCGCCGGTCGATCTCGCTTACGACGAGATCGTGATCGCGCTCGGCACCGGCGTCGACCTGAAGCGTTTCCCCGGCCTTCCTGAGCACGCGCTTACGATGAAGGACCTGGCCGATGCCCATCGCCTCAGGACCCACGTCATCGGTTGCCTGGAGACGGCCGATGTGACCGAAGACCCCGACGCCAAGCGCCCACTCCTCACCTTCGTGGTCGTCGGCGCGGGCTTCTCCGGCGTCGAGACCGTGGCCGAGCTCAGGGAGCTCGTGCGCCATGCGCTGAAATACTACCCGAACATCCGTGCCGAGGAGATCCGCTTCTACCTGATCGAGTATGCGAACCGGATTCTGCCGACCTTTCCCGCTGATCTCGCCGCCTACGCCACGCGGCAGCTCGAAAAGGCGGGTATCGAGGTCATGACCGGGATCGGCACCAAGTCGGCGACGGGCGCGGCGGTCGAGCTTGCGGACGGGCGGCTGATCTCGACCTCGACCATCGTCGCCACCATCGGCAACGGACCGCATCGGCTGGTGGAGGCGCTCGGCCTCGACATGAAGTGGGGGCGGATCAAGACCGACCGCTTCATGCGCGTGCCGGGTCTCGACGGCGTCTGGGCGCTCGGTGACTCAGCCCTCATCCCTCTCGTCGATACGCCGGCAGAGGACCCCGACCACTACGCGACGCAGACGGCGCAGTTCGCCGTGCGCGAGGGACGGCAGCTTGCCGCCAATATCCTCGCCAAGATCGACGGCCAGGCGCTCAAGTCCTTCGCCTACACCTCCAAAGGCTCGCTCGCCTCGCTCGGCATGAGCAAGGCGGTCGCCGACGTCTATGGCATCAAGCTGTCGGGCTTCTTCGCCTGGCTCCTATGGCGCGGCTTCTACCTGTCGTTCCTACCCGGTTTTGCCGCCAAGTTCCGCGTTGGCTTGAGCTGGTTCCTGAACAGCGTCATGCCGCCCAATATCGTCCAGATCCAGTCCACGCCGCCGGCAACGCGCTACCTCTACTACCGCAAGGGCGACAAGGTGTTCGAGCCCGGCATGCTGATCGACGGCTTCTATACCGTCACCAAGGGCACGTTCTGGCTCACCATCGACAATCCCGAGACGGGCGAGCATTTCGAGAAGGTGTTTGGCCCCGGCGATCATTTCGGCGAACGGGTGCTGATCCGCACCGCGCTCCGCACCGGTCTCGTCGTCGCGCTCGAAGACGGCATCCTGCTCTTCATCGCGCAGAAGGACTTCACCCGCTTCGCTCGCGCCTTTCCCTTCCTCGAGAACTACTTCACTGACTATATCGAGCGGACGTTCGGCGGCACCGACAAGGCCTTTGCGCCGGGCAGCGCGGACCGGAAAACCGAGCTCGAAACCCTGCCCTGATCCGTTGGGGACAGGCGCGCGCCCGAGGCTGACTGGAGGCGCAAGCCTCCCTATATTCCCCTCATCATGACCATCACGAAGAGTAAGACCGCCCCCGCCGGCAGAGAGGTCGCGCGCGGCGACCACGTCTATTTGGTCGACGGCTCGGGTTACATTTTCCGCGCCTACCACGCTCTTCCGCCGCTGACGCGCCCCTCGGACGGGCTCCCCGTCGGCGCCGTGCACGGCTTCTCGGCCATGCTGTGGAAGCTGCTCAGGGAGACCAGCGAGCTTGCGCCCCCAACCCATCTCGCGGTGATCTTCGACTATTCGGCCAAGACGTTCCGGAGCGACCTGTTCGACGGCTACAAGGCCAACCGGCCCCAGCCGCCGGACGATCTCCTGCCTCAATTCCCGCTCGTGCGCGACGCGGTGCGCGCCTTCAACGTCGCCTGCATCGAGCAGGAGGGCTACGAGGCCGACGACATCATCGCCACTTACGCGCTCCAGGCGAACGAGGCCGGCGCGGAGGTGACCATCGTCTCGTCCGACAAGGACCTGATGCAGCTCGTGCAGCCCGGCATCGTCATGTACGACACGATGAAGAACAAGGTGATCGGCGAGGCCGAGGTCGTCGAGCGCTTCGGCGTGCCGCCCTCGAAAGTGGTCGAGGTGCAGGCGCTGATCGGCGATTCCTCCGACAACGTGCCCGGCGTCCCCGGCATCGGGGTGAAGACGGCCGCCCTCCTCATCGGCGAATTCGGCGATCTCGAAACGCTGCTCGCGCGCTCGTCCGAGATCAAGCAGGACAAGCGGCGTGAGAGTCTCATCACCTTCGCCGACCAGGCGCGGCTGTCGAAATCGCTCGTGATCCTCGACGCGCATGTGCCGCTCGAGGTGACGCTCGCCGAAACCGCCGTCCGCCAGCCCGACACCGAGGCGCTGACGAGCTTCATGCGGAAGCTCGAATTCACCACGCTCCTGCGCCGCGTGGCCGAAGGGCTGGGCGCCGAGCTTCCGCCGGGAATGACGCCATCGCCGCCGCCGCAGCGGCGCAAGAAGGACGATTACGACCATCCGTTGCGGCGCACGCCCCGTGGCGAGACCGGGCCGCCGCGCGAGCGAAGGGTCGAAGGCGGCTCGCCCGCGCAGCTCGCGGTCGAGCGCGCGGCAAAGCTCGAAGCCGTCACCTTCGATCGCGCCAACTACGAGACGGTGACGGATGTGAAGCGCCTCGCCGACCTCATCGAGGCGGCCCGCTATCAGGGTCACTTCGCCTTCAGGGCGAAGCTCGACTTTGCCGACCCGATGCAGGGCGGGCTTGTCGGCGTCGCGCTTTCGATCGTGCCGGGTCACGCGGCTTACGTGCCGCTTTTGCATCGCCCGGGCGCCGGTCTCGATCTCGGCGGTGAGGCGATCCCGCAGATCCCTCTTCGCGAAGCGCTCGACCTGCTGAAGCCCATTCTCGAGGACGAGAGCGTGCTCAAGATCGTGCAGAACGCCAAGTTCGACATTGTGGCGCTCGCGCGCTACGGCATCGCGCTTGCCGGCATCGACGATCCCTGCCTGATGTCCTATGCGCTCGATGCGGGCCGCGCCGAGCATCTTCCGGCCGAGCTTGCCGGCAGGCTCTTGGGCTATACCTGCCTCACCGAGAAGGAGGTGCTTGGTTCCGGCCGCAGCGCCGTCGCCTTTGACCGGGTCGAGCTTGCCCGCGCCACCGAATATGCCGGCGAAGAGACCGATATCGGGCTTCGGCTGTGGTTGATGCTGAAGCCGCGGCTCGCCGCGGAGTCCGTCACCACCGTCTACGAGACGCTGGAGCGGCCGCTCGCGCCCGTGCTTGCGGCCATGGAGCGACACGGCGTCAAGGTCGAGCGGGCGACGCTTTCGAGCCTGTCGCTCTCCTTCGCCCAGTCCATCGCTCGGCTCGAAGACGAGATCAGGGAGCTTGCCGGCGAAGACTTCAATATTGGCTCGCCGAAGCAGCTCGGCGAGATCCTGTTCGACAAAATGAGTCTTCCCGGCGGGCGGCGCACCAAGACGGGGGCGTGGAGCACCGACGCCGCGGCGCTCGAAGAGCTTGCGGCCGAAGGCCACGAACTGCCGCGCAAGGTCCTCGACTGGCGCGTGCTCGCCAAGCTCAAGAGCACCTACACCGACGCCCTCCCCACCTATATCCACCCCGAGACGGGGCGCGTGCACACTTCTTACGCGCTCGCGGCCACGACCACGGGGCGGCTGTCGTCGCAGGAGCCGAACTTGCAGAATATCCCCGTGCGCACGGCGGAGGGGCGCGCCATCCGCAAGGCCTTCGTCGCCGACAAGGGCAGGAAACTCATCAGCGCCGATTACAGCCAGATCGAGCTTCGCGTGCTCGCGCATATGGCCGACACGCCGACGCTGCGCCAAGCCTTCGCCGACGGGCTCGACATTCACGCCATGACCGCATCGGAAATGTTCGGCGTGCCGATCGCGGGCATGGACGCAGGCATCCGCCGCAAAGCCAAAGCGATCAATTTCGGCATCATCTACGGCATCTCCTCGGTCGGGCTCGCGGCGCAGCTCGGCATCTCGCGGAGCGAAGCCGGCGCCTACATCAAGACCTATTTCGAGCGCTTCCCCGGCATCCGCGACTACATGGAGCAGATGAAGGCGGAAGCGCGCCGGCAGGGTTACGTGAAGACCCTGTTCGGGCGCAAAGTCCACTACCCCGAGATCAACACCAAGAACCCGAGCCTGCGCGGCAATTTCGAGCGCGCCGCCATCAACGCGCCGATCCAGGGCACAGCCGCCGACATCATCCGCCGCGCCATGATCCGCATGGCTCCGGCGCTCAGCGAAGCCGGACTTTCCGCGCGCATGCTGATGCAGGTGCATGACGAGCTCGTGTTCGAGGCGGAAGAGAGCGAGGTGGACAAGACCATGGAGGTGGCGAAGGCGGTGATGGAGAAGGCGCCCGAGCCCGCGCTCACGCTGAAAGTGCCGCTGAAGGTGGACGCCCGCTCAGGCGACAACTGGGAAGCCGCGCATTAGGACACGTATCTCTCTCATTTCCGTCATTGCCGGGCTTGACCCGGCAATCCATTCCGTTGGCGCTGAAACGGATCAAGTCCGGGCATGACGAAGGGTCATGCTTCGAGACGCGCCTTCGGCGCTCCTGGGCATAAGGAAGTTCAGCGTTTCACGGGACGGACCACGGCGATGATGTTGGTCTGCACCACGCCGTCGACCTTGGCGATCTTGTTGAGGAGCGCCCGGTCGCCATCGCTTGAGTCCTTACAGTCGAGCTGCGCCACGATCTTCTCCTCCGACAGCACGACGGCATTGGCGAATTTGCAGTTCTCCATCTGAAGCGCCTTCAGCGTGTCGACGGTCGTTACCGCGTTTGCCGTGTGCAGCAACTCGATGAAGAGGTAGATGTTCACCATGACATGCTCCTTCCGGTCTCGGCGCTTCGTCTCGCTAAAGGTAACGGCATCGCTGCCCGGATCAAGTCCGGGCATGACGAGGGACTTTAGAACGTCGTAGTCTCGAAGGTGAGATCGGCCAATAAACTGAAAACCCCACGAGGACGTTCCATGCGCCTTTGCCTTATCCTTTCCGCTTTGTGCGTTGCCTTCGCCCTGGCGACGGGCCCGGCGCGCGCGCTGCCGGCGCCGATGTCCGACCAGGAGCTGATGGAGAAGAGCGATCTCGTCGCGCTCGTCCGCGTCCTCAACGTGACCTGCACGAGCCTCACCAAGGACCAAGCAACCGGCGAGGAGCTGCCGTCCTATCTCGCGACGCTCCAGGTGCTCGAGGTCAAGAAGGGCGACGCCAAGCGCGGCGACGAGGTGATCGTGACCTGGCGCGCCGTGCCGAAGTCGATCGTGGGGCCGTGGACGGTCTATTACTATCCAGGCGAGGAAGTAGTGACGCATCTTGCCAAGCGGAGCGGCGGGGCGAGCTACGCCTCGACCTGGTGGAACGCCAAGGGCGACGACGTGAAGGCGCCCGACACGCGCGACTTGCCGGTGACGCCGGGCGAATCCGTGGTCGCCACGCCCGAGACGCAGAAGCAGACACCGCTCTAGTCGCGCCTCCTCACCCTGAGGAGGCCGCGGAACGCGGCCGTCTCGAAGGGTGCGTGCTTCGAGACGAACCTTCGGCCCTCCTCAGCACGAGGGGGGCTTGAGCCCTTCGACCTGTCGCTGCCCCTGCTCCCGTCATACCGGCGAAAGCCGGTATCCGGTGCCGGGCTGTCGTGCCTGCTCGCTGGATGGTCGCAGGGATGGCGCCTTTTGTCAGCGTGAGCCAGAAACATTATCGAGCCAGTCTTCGAACAGGCGCTTGCCCGCGACATTGGCGGCCGCGGCGTAGCGCGCGGTCTCGGCGCGGATCTTGCCGAGATCGGATTTCGAGGAGGTGAGCTCCATGGTGTGGCCGATCAGCCATCTCTCCATATCGCGCCCGGGCAGCTCGACGTGGAATTGCAGCGCGAGCACGCGCGGCCCATGGGCGAAGGCCTGGTTCGGCGTGATCTTGGTCGAAGCGAGACGCGTCGCGCCCACGGGTAGATCGAACGTGTCGCCATGCCAGTTCAGCACGCGGACGCCGTCGATCGCGCCGAGCGGCGAGGCCTTGCCTTCCTTGGTCAGCGTCATCTCGTCCCAGCCGAGCTCGTTCTCGCGGCCGGGATAGACGCGCGCCGCAAACACGGCGGCGAGCGCCTGGCAGCCAAGACAAATGCCAATCGTGGGAATGTCCTTCTTCACCGCCGCCTCGATGATGGAGAGTTCCTCCTTCAGGAACGGATAGCGGTCGACCTCATAAATGCCGATCGGACCGCCGAGAACCAGCAGAAGGTCGGCCTCCTTCGCGGGGTTGAGATCGTCGACGCCCGCTTCGAGATAGCGGAGGGCGATGCCGCGGTCCTGAAGCAGCCCGGTCAAGATGCCGGCGTCCTCGAAGGCGACGTGGCGGATGGCGATGGCGTTCTTCATGGTTCCCTCAAAGCTTCAGTTCGCGGTCATTGTGCGCGCGAACGCCCAGTTTTGTTCACAATTAGCGACACGCGCTTGACCGTCCGCGACACGCGGACGCTTGGGGTCAGACGACGCGCGACCGGCCGCCGCGGCGGGGATCGCCCGCTCCGTCCAGTCCGCCGTTCTGATCGCGGCGGGCGGCATGGACGCCGCCGAAGAAGAGATTGCGCACGGGCCAGGCATCCGCCTGCGGGCCAAGCGCGCGAAACGCACTCTCCGCTTCCTGCGCCAAGCCGGGCTCGAAGCTCACTCTGCCGTCGCGCTCGACATGGAGCCGCGGGGCCTCGACCGCTTCATCGAGACCCATGCCGTGATCGAGCAGATTGGCGGCGACCTGAAGGATCGCCGATCGGATGCGGTTTGAGCCGCCGGTGCCGAGCGCCGTGATCGCGCCGTCGGGCTCGAGAATGATGGTCGGGGCCATCATCGAGGAGAGCCGCGTGCCGGGGCGCCACGCATCGAGGCCGCCATGCATCAAATCTTTCTCGCCCAGCATGTTGTTCAGCATGAAGCCGAAATCGCCGACGATGAAGCCGTTGCCCTCGCCGTTCGAGAGGCTGATGGCGGCGGCGTTTCCGTCCGCGTCGATGACGCTCACATGGGTCGTGCCGCGATAGGAAGCCGCATGCCGCCCTGCCTCGCGCAATTCGTCCGCTAAGAGACCGCCGGCAAGCCGCACCGAAAGGTCCTCGCCATGCGCCGTGCGGGCTTTGTTCACCGCCGCCATGGCGCGGCGGAGCGTGAGCGCATCGACGGCGCCGCCGGCGCGCACGACGGCGTTGAGGAAGGCGAGACCGAATGCGATCAGCGCGCCGCTTGCCGCGGGTGGCGGGTTGAGCGCGACGGTCGCGCCCCGATACGTCCAGTAAAGCGGGTCACGCAAGGCGACGCGGTAGCGTGCGAGATCATCGCGCGTGAGATGACCGCCGTCCGAGAGTTGCTCGGCGACGATGGCGCGGCCGACATCGCCGTCGACAAAGAGACGCGGGCCCTCCTCGCCGACCCATTCGAGGCATTCGCCGAGTTTCTCGTTGCGGAAGATTTCGCCCTCTGCCATCGGCTTGCCGCCCGGCGCGAAGATGCGCTCGACGCCCGGGCTCGCGGTCAAGATCGGCGCGATGACGGTGAAGAGATAAGCCTGGAACGCGCTCAAGGGAAAACCGGCGCGCGCGGCGCGTGAAGCGGGCTCTGCCAGGTGTTTCATCGGCAGCCGGCACAGCGCTTCGTGGATCGCGAACAGGCCGGGGATTGCGCCCGGCGTTGCGCTCGATCCCTGTCCGATATGGAATTCCTGCTTGGCGGGGCCGAAATCGGCGTCAATGGGGAAGAAGGCGGCGTTCTCGCGCCGCTTGAGCGGCGTCTCGACGAAGAAGTCGAACAGCGCGGCCTTATCGCTTCCCGCCTGCCGCGCCATGAGGAAGCCGCCGCCGCCCGGCGCGGCGAAGACGGCTTCGGCGACGAACGTCATGAAGGCGCCGGCGATCGCGGCGTCGAAGGCATTGCCGCCGTCTTCGAGGATTTCCGCGGCGGCAGCGACGGTGAGCTCATGCCCCGCCGCGACCACGCCTTTTACGCTTTTCATCGTCCCTCCCCGTGAGGGGAGGGTGGCGAGCGCAGCGAGCCGGGTGGGGCGCTGCTCGCGAGAGCGGCAAGAATTGTCGCTATGACACCCTCGAGTTCGCGATCGATCTGGTTGTTCCAAAAACGCAGGACTCGATAGCCGGCGTTTTCGAGTGCGCGCTCACGTTTGATATCGGCGCTGATAATCTTGTCGAAGCCGTGTTGGCCGCCATCGACTTCGACGATCAACTTTTGCCGGCGGCACTCGAAATCAACGATGTAGGCCGAAATCGGCGACTGACGCCGAAAATGAAAGCCAAGGTCGCGTAGTCGGCGGAGCTTCACCCAAAGCTTCACCTCTTGCGGCGTCATTCGCTTGCGGAGCGATCGGGCCTTTTCGCTAACCATCGGGCATTGTTAGCACGCAGGAGAAGATCGCCCCACCCGGCCGGCGACGCTATCGCGTCGCCATCCACCCTCCCCTCACGGGGAGGGAGAACTATTCCGCCCTCTCCGCACGGGAAAGGACTAGCCGAGGCGCTTCTCCAGCGCGGCAAGCTCATCCTTGAGCGCCTTGGGCAGCTTGGCGCCGAAGGTGGCGAAGTGCTCCTTGATGAGCGGGAGCTCGGCCTTCCAGCCTTCCTTGTCCACCTTGGTCAGCTCCTTGACGTCCTCGGCCGCGACCTTGAGACCGCTCACATCGAGCGAGCCTTCCGCCGGCAGCTTGCCGATCGGGGTGTCGACCGCCTTCGCCGTTCCGTCGCAGCGCTCGAAGATCCATTTCAGCACTCTGGCGTTCTCGGAATAGCCCGGCCACATGAACTTGCCGTCGCCGTTCTTGCGGAACCAGTTGACGTAGAAGATCCTCGGCATCTTGGCGCCGCCCTTCTCGCCCATCTTGAGCCAATGGGCGAAATAATCGCCCATGTGATAGCCGCAGAAGGGCAGCATCGCCATCGGGTCGCGGCGGATATCGCCCTTCACGCCCGAGGCCGCGGCGGTTTTCTCCGAGGCCATGATCGAGCCGAGGAACGTGCCCTGCTGCCAGTTCTCGGCCTCGGTGACGAGCGGCACCACGCTCGCGCGGCGGCCGCCGAACAGAATGGCGTCGATCGGCACGCCCTTGGGATCCTCCCACTCCTTGGCGATCACCGGGCATTGCGCCGCGGGCGCGGTGAAGCGGGCATTGGGATGGGCGGCGGGACGGCCCGATTGCGGCGTCCACGAGCGGCGCATCCAATCGACGGTGTGCTGCGGCGTGGTGCCCATTTGCTCCCACCACACATCGCCGTCATCGGTGAGCGCGACGTTGGAGTAGATGCAATTGGCGTGAAGGGTCTTCATGGCGTTGGCGTTCGAACTCATTCGAAGTGCCGGGCGCAACGCCGAAGAAGCCGGTCTCGGGATTGATGGCGTAGAGCCGTCCATCCTTGCCGAACTTCATCCAGCAAATGTCGTCGCCGATAGTCTCAGCCTTCCAGCCGGGAATGGTCGGATTGACCATGGCGAGGTTGGTCTTGCCGCAAGCCGAGGGAAAGGCCGCGGCGATGTACTTCACCTTGCCTTCCGGGTTGGTGAGCTTGAGAATGAGCATGTGCTCGGCCATCCAGCCCTCGTCGCGGGCCTTTACGCTCGCGATGCGGAGCGCGTGACATTTCTTGCCGAGCAGCGCGTTGCCGCCGTAGCCCGAGCCGTACGACCAGATCTCGCGGGTCTCGGGGAAGTGGGAGATGTACTTGGTCTTGTTGCACGGCCAGGGCACGTCGGCGGTCGTGGGCGTCGACAGCGGATAGCCCACGGTATGCATGCCGCGCACGAAATCCTCGCTCTGCCCGAGCGCCTTCCACACCTTATCGCCGACGCGGGTCATGATGTGCATGTTGGCGACGGCGTAAGCGCTGTCCGTCACCATGACGCCGATGCCGGCGATCGGCGAGCCGACCGGTCCCATCGAATACGGCAGCACATACATGGTGCGGCCGGCCATGGCCCCGTCATAGAGCTTGGTGAGCGTCGCCTTCATCTCGGCGGGGTCGAACCAGTTGTTGGTCGGACCGGCGTCGTCCTTGGTCTTCGAGCAGATATAGGTCTGGTCCTCGACGCGGGCGACATCGAGCGGGTCGGAGCGCACGAGAATCGAGTTCGGCCGCTTCTCCGGATTGAGCCACAGCGCCGTGCCGCCATCGACCAAGGCTTTCAGCATGCGCTGATATTCTTCCTTGGAGCCGTCGCACCACACGACTTGGTCCGGCTTGAACAGCTTCCTCGCTTCCTCGACGAAAGCGAGCACCTTCGGATTGGTGGTCTTTGCTTCCTGTGAGGCAATCTTCGACTGAACGCTCATGCGGCGGAATCCCTTGGCGAAGTGGTGAATGGGGCGGTTCGCTCTCCCCTAGCACTGTTCGCGCGGGGCTTTCAAGGCAAGGCGCGGCCGGGGAAAGTCCCTTCAGGCGCGGGCGGCGCGGGCCTCGGCGGCAAGCCGCACCAGCTCTTTCCGGGCGGCTTCAGGGGTCGCCGTGCGCTCGGCGAACAGAATCCGCCGCGCCTCGGCCTCGCGAACGATATCGAACCCTTCCGGATCGATGCCGGTCATGCGCCAGCCGCTTCCTGACGCGCCGGCAAGGGCTGTCGCGTAAAGTTCGAGCGCATCGGCGTGGTCCGTGTTCATGTGCTCGACAATCTCGGGCTCTGCGGCCACGAGCGCGTTCGCGCCGTCGAGCGGGAGCAGAAGCTCGGCCGGCGCAAGATCGAAGATGCGGCCGAAGCCGCCGATATAATGCGCGCCTTCGACGTCTAGCCGCCAGAAGGCGAAATCGGGAAAGCCCGCGTAGGCGGCGGCCTCGGGGTGCCGGGCGAGAAAGCGCCGCTTCACCCCTTCGTCGGTCACAGGCGCGGCCCGGCCGTGGAGCGTGATCCGCGCCCCTTGCAAGGGATCGGCGAGCGCGCTCGTCTCATCGATCATGACCGAAGCGCGGGCGTCGGCCGCGAGATTGGCGGTATGGCGGGCGAGCGTGGAAATGAGGAAAGTCGGGGCGCCTGAGGCATCCGTGGCCAGCGTAATAAGGGAGGCGTAAGAATAACCGCCGGCGCGGTCGATGGTCGCGAGCGACCCCTTGAAAGCGCGCCGGCCGAGGCCGCGCGCGGACCGCGCGATCTCGGATCTCTCGGGGATTTCCACCGACTTATTTACTTGCGCCATAATGATATATGTTGCACCTGGAGGTCACGGGTGGCGACCTGCGCCCCAAAGCTGCCATAATTGACCGCAGCCATTAACCCCACCATTCTTAACCGACGCGAATCCCGCAAGGGGCCCCCACAATGCCAACGATCGCACTTGTCGACGACGACCGTAACATTCTGACCTCCTTGCGCATGGTACTCGAGGCGGAGGGTTACAAGACACAGACCTATAACGACGGCGCAAGCGCTTTGGATGGCTTCGCCGAGAGCCCGCCCGACCTCGCCATCCTCGATATCAAGATGCCGCGCATGGACGGCATGGAGCTGTTGCGGCGGCTCCGCCAGCGGAGCGAGCTGCCGGTCATCTTCCTCACCTCGAAGGACGAAGAGATCGACGAGTTGTTCGGCCTCAAGATGGGCGCCGACGATTTCATTCGCAAACCCTTTCCGCAGCGGCTGCTGGTGGAACGCGTCAAGGCGGTGCTCCGGCGCGCCCAGCCCCGCGACACGGCGGCCGTGGTCGAGGACAAGTCGAAGGTGCTCGAGCGCGGCAAACTCAAGATGGACCCGGAGCGCCATACTTGCGTCTGGGACAATCGCCCCGTGACCTTGACCGTTACCGAATTCCTGATCCTGCAATCGCTCGCCGCCCGGCCTGGCGTGGTGAAGAGCCGCGACGCGCTCATGGATGCGGCTTACGATGACCAGGTTTATGTCGATGACCGCACCATCGACAGCCACATCAAGCGCTTACGCAAGAAGTTCAAGGCCGTTGATTTAAGCTTCGACGTGATCGAGACGCTTTATGGCGTTGGCTACCGCTTCAAAGAGTGACGGATACGGCCGATGACGGTCGAGGCCGACAGGTCCTGGCAACGGCCTGACGCGGCAATGCTGTGGAAGCGCGTGCTCCGGCTGCTCAAGTCCGGGCGCGATCGTGCCGGCAAGGCCCTCTCCTGGCTCGCCGAGTACCTGCCCTTCCGCCACGGCTTTTCCAGCCTGACGCGGCGGATCGTCGTGCTCAACCTGATCGGGCTCGCCATCCTCGTCTCGGGCATTCTCTATCTGAACCAGTTCCGCGCCGGGCTGATCGACGCCAAGGTGCAGAGCCTGCTCACGCAGGGCGAGATCATTGCCCGCGCCATTGCCGCCTCCGCCGGCGTCGATACCGACGAAGTGCCGCTCGACCCGGAAAAGCTGCTCGAGGCGGAACAGGGCGCGCCGGGCGCCGCCAACGACACCCTGCCGAACTCGCTCGAATTCACCATCGACCCCGAGCGCGCCGCCCCGATCTTGCGCCCGCTGGTGAAGCCGACCGGGAGCCGCGCCCGCATTTACAACGGCGACGGGGCGCTGATCCTCGACTCCGATACGTTCTATTCGCGGGGCGAAGTGCTGCGCTACGACCTGCCGCCGCCGGCGGCCGAGGAGCCCGACGCGCTCACGCGGTTCTGGCAGACGGTCAAGACGCGCATGCGGCAATACGATTTGCCGCTCTATACCGAGATCGGCGGCGCCAATGGACTTGCCTATCCCGAGGTCGCGACGGCGTTGACCGGAGCGTCGGTGCCGATCGTCAGGATCAACGACAAGGGCGAGATGGTGGTGTCCGTCGCGGTGCCGATCCAGCGCATGCGCGCCGTGCTCGGCGTGCTGCTCCTTTCCACGCGCGGCGGCGACATCGACAATATCGTCGCGGCGGAGCGCTGGGGCATCGTGCGGGTCTCGCTGTTTGCCGCGGCCATCACCATCGTGCTTTCGGTGATCCTCGCCAACACGATTGCTGGCCCCATGCAGCGGCTTTCCTCGGCGGCCGAGCGCGTGCGCCACAGCGTCAGGGCCCGCGCCGAGATCCCGGACTTCACCGACCGCACCGACGAGATCGGCCATCTTTCCGGCGCGCTACGCGACATGACCAACGCCCTCTATAAGCGGATCGACGCCATCGAAAGCTTCGCCGCCGACGTGGCGCACGAGTTGAAGAACCCGCTCACCTCGTTGCGCAGCGCCACCGAGACCCTGCCTCTGGTCAAGAACGAAGAGTCGAAGCAGCGGCTGTTGGAGATCATCCAGCACGACGTGAAGCGGCTGGACCGTTTGATCAGCGACATCTCCGATGCCTCACGCCTCGATGCCGAGCTCGCGCGCGAGGATGCGAAGCCCGTCGACATGGCCGACCTGATCCGCACCACCGTTTCGTTGTTCAACGACGTCCACCGCGGCGACACGCAAGGCGTCACCTTCGAGATCGCTTACGCCGCGGGCGCCCATCCCTATCGCGTCACCGGTCACGACAGCCGCCTCAGCCAGGTCATCGTCAACCTGCTCGACAACGCCATCTCGTTCTCGCCGCCGGGCGGAAGGGTCACGGTTGCGGCGCGGCGGGTCGGTGCCGAAATCCACATCGTGGTCGAGGACGAAGGCCCGGGCATTCCCGCGGAGAATCTCGAGCGCATCTTCGAGCGCTTCTACACCGACCGGCCGCAGGAGAGCTTCGGACAGAATTCCGGACTTGGCCTCAATATCTCGCGCCAGATCGTGGGCGCGCATGGCGGCCGGCTCTATGCCGAAAACCGTCCCCTCGCCGCCGCTTCGCACAGCATGGCGGATTCCGTCGGGAGAAAGAGCGGCGGCGGCCGCTTCGTCATCAGGCTGCCCGCAACCTGACCCATACGACCAAAGGGGCATGATCGAGAGTGGCGCGCGAGCTCGTCCATGGCACTTGCGTCGCTTTCGGGCGACGGGCGGTCTTGCTGCGCGGCGAGCCGGGCGCCGGCAAGTCGGATTTGGCGTTTCGATTTCTCGCGCTTCTTCCGCAGGACGAAGCCCGGCCGATGCTGGTCGCCGACGATCAGGTCTGGGTCGCGACCGACGAGAACGGTGCCTTGATCGCCTCGCCGCCTCCGGCGCTTGCCGGCAAGATCGAAGTGCGGGGGATCGGCATCGTGGAGATGCCGTTCCTCAGGCAAGCCGCGCTTCACCTCGTGTGTGATCTCGTGGACGCCAAAGACGTACCCCGCATGGCGCCTGAGCCTTGGGAACGGACCGAGATCGCGGGAATCGCGCTGCCAGCGTTAAAACTCGCGCCGTTCGAAGCCTCGGCGCCGCTGAAACTCAAAATGGCGCTCTTCCTGGCAAAGCCCGTCAACCCCAAATAAGGCAAGGATCGGCCTTGCGCATGACCCCGACCCTGAGAAATATAGCCGCCTTTGGCCGGAGGGCCTGAAGCAAGGAACGTCATGATCGGCGTCGTCATCGTCACGCATGGCAGGCTTGCGCACGAATTTCGTGCCGCGCTCGAACACGTCGTCGGACCGCAAGAGCAGATCGAGACGATCTCGATCGGACCCGACGACGATCTCGACCTTCGCCGCAGCGACATGCTGACGGCGCTCGCCCGCGTCGATACCGGCGACGGCGTTATCGTGCTCACCGACATGTTCGGCGGCACGCCGTCCAATCTTGCTATCTCGGCCATGGAGCGGTCGAATGTCGAGGTGATCGCCGGCGTCAATCTGCCGATGCTGGTGAAGCTCGCAACCATCAGGAACGGGTGCAGGCTGCAAGAGGCCATTACCCTGGCGCAGGAAGCCGGACGCAAATATATCAGCGTTGCGAGCCAGATCCTCGCGGCCAAATAGAGCGTGGACCTGGTGCGCGATACGACAAAAGCGCCGGAAGCCGGCCCCTACTTCGCCGAGGTCACTATCCCCAACAAGAAGGGGCTGCATGCGCGGGCATCGGCGCAATTCGTGCGCTGCGCCGCGGGCTTTACCGCCAAGGTGCGCGTGACCCGCGAAGGCCACACCGTGGGCGGGACCTCGATCATGGGGCTGATGATGCTCGCCGCGGGCCAAGGCCACACCATCCTGATCGAAGCGGAAGGGCCGGAGGCGGAGGCCGCGCTCGAAGCGCTGATCGCGCTCGTCGAAGGCGGCTTCGGCGAAGAGGACTGACGCAACGCCAAGCCGCTGCCAGGCCATTGACCCGCCTCAACCCCTTGACTCCCCGGCGCTCCGATAGGATATAAGGACTTCCTTATATCTTTATCGGAACGGAAGGCACGCTGCGGCATGAACTACCACGTCAAGGATATCGGGCTCGCCGATTGGGGCCGCAAGGAAATCGCCATCGCCGAGACCGAGATGCCGGGTCTGATGGCGGTTCGGGCCGAATACGCGGCGAAGCAGCCGCTCAAAGGCGCGCGCATCGCCGGCTCGCTGCACATGACCATCCAGACCGCCGTCCTGATCGAGACGCTTGCCGCGCTCGGCGCCGGTGTCCGCTGGGCCTCATGCAACATCTACTCGACGCAAGACCACGCCGCGGCCGCCGTCGCCGCCAAGGGCGTTCCCGTCTTCGCCTTCAAGGGCGAGACGCTTGAAGAGTATTGGGACTTCACCCACCGCATCTTCGAATGGGACGACGGCGGCACGCCCAACATGATCCTCGACGATGGCGGCGACGCCACACTGCTGATCCATCTCGGCGTGCGAGCCGAGAGCGGCGACACCGCTTTTCTCGACAAGCCGACCAATGAAGAAGAGGAAGTCGTCTACGCCGCGATCAAGAAGCGGCTGAAAGAGCGCCCGGGCTGGTACTCCAAGATCGCCAAGAACATCCGCGGCGTGACCGAGGAGACCACGACCGGCGTGCACCGTCTCTACGAGATGCAGAAGAAGGGCACGCTTCTCTTCCCCGCCATCAATGTCAACGACAGCGTCACCAAGTCGAAATTCGACAATCTCTATGGCTGCCGCGAGAGCCTGGTCGACGGCATCAGGCGCGGCACCGACGTGATGATGGCGGGCAAGGTGGCGATGGTCGCGGGCTTCGGCGATGTCGGCAAGGGCTCGGCCGCGAGTTTGCGCAACGCCGGCTGCCGCGTTCTCGTGGCGGAGATCGACCCGATCTGCGCGCTACAGGCATCGATGGAAGGCTACGAAGTCACGACGATGGAGGATGCGGCGCCGCGCGCCGACATCTTCGTCACCGCGACCGGCAACAAGGACGTCATCACCATCGACCACATGCGGCAAATGAAGGACCGCGCCATCGTCTGCAATATCGGGCATTTCGACTCGGAAATTCAGGTCGCGGCGTTGCGCAACTTCAAATGGCACAACGTCAAACCTCAAGTTGACGAGATCGAGTTTCCGGGCGGCAAGCGCATCATCCTTTTGTCGGAAGGCCGGCTCGTCAATCTCGGCAACGCCATGGGTCATCCGAGCTTCGTGATGAGCGCCTCCTTCACCAACCAGACGCTGGCGCAGATCGAGCTGTGGACCAATCCGGGCGAATACGAGAAAAAGGTCTACACCCTGCCGAAGCAGCTCGACGAGATGGTGGCGCGGCTCCATCTCGGCAAGGTCGGCGCCAAGCTCACGACGCTCAAGCAAGACCAGGCCGACTATATCGGCGTGCCGGTCGAGGGGCCTTACAAGCCAGACGCCTACCGCTACTGAGCGCGCTCCGGCGTGACACGCTTGCGACGGCGGCGTGACACGCCCCGTCATTTCTGCCTGTGGGCAAGAGTTCGGCGATGAAGCTAAGCTAAGGGCGTGATTCGCCTTGGGGCTCGCGGGGCCGGACCGGCCCGCGTTCAGTCTGTGGCAGCGTGATGCGAGGCGACGCCATGGGCGGGGGCGTGGGAGCGAGGGGACCATGCGGGCCAGCGAGAGCAGGGCTGCACCTTTATCGGGGTGGCCAAGGACGCTCGCCCGCGCCGCCGCCCTCTCGGTTCCGGCCTGCCTGATTTCGCTCGAAACCGCGCTTGGCGCGAGCGATGCACCTTCGCTCGATGCCCGCACCCTGCTCACGCTCGGCATCAATCTCGGCATCATCGCTTTTGCCGTCGGCACGGCGATTGCCTGTCTCCGCGCCACGGAACGCGCGCGGAACGCCGAGGCCGGCGCCCATCGCGAGGCCGAGCGCTACCGCGCGAGCGAAGGCATGCTCGAAACGGTGCTTTCGGCTGAGCCCCAGGCGCTTCTTGCCGTGTCGGAGGCGGGCGAGGCGGAACTTCTGATCGCCACCCTGCCCTCCTCGCTCGGGGTGCCGAACGGCACCGCCGAGCTTCTCAATTTCGCCGCCTGGCTCGACGCGGCCTCGGCCAAGGCGCTCGACGACGCCATCGATGCGCTGGTCGAGCGGGGCGAGAAGTTCAATCTCATGCTCAGGACCGCGCGCGACCGTTTCGTCGAGGCCGATGGCCGCACCGCCGGCCGCACCATCGTGCTGAAGATGCGCGAGCTCGCCGGCGAGCGGCTCAACCTTGCCGAGATTGCGAGCCGCCACCGTCAACTCGAGGAGCAGGTCGCTTCGTTGCGTGGACTGCTCGACGAGGCGAAGAAGCCCGCCCGCGTTCCCGCCGAGCCGAAACCCAATATCGAAACGCGCTTCCGCAGCTTCGACCGGCTCGTCACCGCCTTTGCCGTATTCGACGCGACGCAGAGGCTCACCCATTTCAACCAGGCCTATGTCGCGCTGTGGCAGCTCGATCCCGAGTGGCTTACCACGCGCCCCCGCGATGGCGAGATCCTCGATCGCCTGCGCCAGACGCGGCGGCTGCCCGAGAAGGCCGATTACCGCGCCTGGAAGCAGGATTGGCTCGCGGCCTACGGAAAAGGCGCTCAAGCCGAGGATCTGTGGCACCTGCCGGATGGCCGCACACTCCATGTCGTCGCCGACAGCGACGCCGAGGCCGGCGTGACCTATCTCTACGAGAATGTGACCGAGCGGCTCGCGCTCGAGAGCCGCTATAACGCGCTGATCGAAGTTCAGCGGGAAACGCTCGATACGTTGCGCGAAGGCGTCGCCGTGTTCGCTCCCAACGGATCGTTGCGGCTCTACAACGACGCCTTCGCCGTGCTGTGGCGGTTGAACCCGCACCGGCTCGACGGCCAGCCGCATATCGACGAGATCATCGCCTCATGCCGGCCGCTTTATGACGAGCCGGAAGAGTGGGAGCGCATCAAGAGCGCGGTGACCGCGATCGTCGCCGCGCGTGTGCCCTACGAGAAGGAATTCGACCGGACCGACGGCAGCGTGCTCGCTTGCGCCGTGCTGCCGCTCCCCGACGGCGGCACGCTGTTCACCTCCATCGACGTGTCTGACGCGCGGCACGCCGAACGCGCCTTGAAGGAGCGCGCCGAGGCTCTCGAAGCGACCGATCGCCTCAAGACCGCTTTCATCAGCCATGTGTCGTACGAGCTCCGCACCCCGCTCACCAATATCATCGGCTTCAGCGATCTCTTGGAGAGCCCCGCCATCGGCCCCCTCACCGAACGGCAGCGCGAGTATCTTGGCGATATCCGCCTCTCGGGGCGCACCCTTCTTTCCATCATCGACGATATTCTCGATCTCGCCACCATTGACGCCGGCACGCTCGAACTCAAGCTCGCCCCGGTGAAAGTGAGCCAAGTGATCGAGCAGGCGGTGCAAGGCCTGCAAGAGCGGATCAAGCAGAACGATCTTGTCCTTGACATCGACATCGAGCCGGGCATCGATGAATTCGTCGCCGACGGTAAGCGCGTGACCCAAATGCTGTACAATCTCCTGTCAAATGCCATCGGTTTCTCCAACGCCGGCGGAACGATCGCGCTCCGCTGCGGCCGGCGCGATTCCCTCCTCGCTTTCACCGTCGCCGATCAGGGCGTCGGCATCCCCGAGGACTATCAGCAAGCGGTGTTCGATCGCTTCGAGAGCCGCTCGCACGGCTCGCATCATCGCGGGGCGGGACTGGGGCTTTCCGTAGTCAAGAGCCTGGCCGAGCTTCATGGCGGCACGGTCACGCTCAACTCCGGCCCGGGACTCGGAACGCGGGTGACGCTGCTCTTGCCCTATAGGCGCGAGCCGGAAGAAAGGTCAGAGCGCGAAGGGGCGCGCTACCCGACCAGCCGCGCCGGATGACCGCTCGTTGGAGTCTCGACGAGACCGATGTCGCACGGATGGGCGTCGTCGCGGGCCGGCTTGCGCTGATGCTCAAATCCGGCGATGTCGTTACGCTCTCGGGGCCGCTCGGCGCCGGCAAGACGACCTTCGCCCGCGCGCTCATCGCCGGGCTTGGCGGCGCAGCCGAAGTGCCGAGCCCGACTTTCGCGATGATGCAGCGTTACGAGCTGCCTCACCTCACGCTCAGCCATTGCGATTTCTATCGCCTCGAGCCGCACGAGCTCGACGAGCTCGGTCTCGATGATGCTTTGAGCGAAGGCGCAGTCGTTGTCGAGTGGCCCGAGCGCGCCGCGTCCTGGTTGCCGGAGGATCGCCTCGACATCGCCATCGAAGAGACGGCGCGACCCAATGCGCGCCGTGTCGTAATGACGGGGCGCGGGGTCTGGGCACAAAGGCTCGAGCGCCTCGAGGCGCTGTCGAACTTCCTCGACGGCACGCCTTATGCCGGGGCGGACGCGCGCCACCTGCAAGGCGACGCGTCGACGCGGTCCTATGCCCGGCTCTCGCTTCCGCGCGGACACGCCATTTTGATGAATTCGCCACGCCAACCCGACGGACCGCCCATTCGCTGGGGCAAGCCTTACAGCGCGCATGTTCATCTCGCCGAGGACATTACGCCTTTCGTGGCGGTCGCAGGCGCCCTCAAAGAGGCGGGCCTCTCCGCGCCCGCGATCCACGCTTTCGATCTCGACCGCGGCTTCATCGTGCTTGAAGATCTCGGCGAGGCGGCGTTCGGCGGCGAGATTCACCGCGGCCGGGCTTTGGCCGAACTTTGGACGCCCGCCGTCGATGTCCTGGCGGCGCTTGCCGACAACGAACCTCCCGCGCTCCTTCCCGTTCCGAACCACGCTCCCTACCAGATCCCGCGTTACGACGCCGACGCCATGCTGATCGAGGCTTCGCTTATAATCGATTGGTTCTGGCCGCCGCTCCATGGCAGCCCGGCGCCGCCCGAGGCGGTCCAGGAGTTCGAGGCGCTATGGCGTCCGCTTCTGACGGAGGCGGCCGAGGCCGATTTGGGCTGGGTGATCAGGGACTATCATTCGCCGAACCTGATGTGGCTGCCCGAGCGGAAAGGCCTCGAACGGGTGGGGATTCTCGACTTTCAGGACGCGCTTAGGGGGCCCTTGGCCTACGACCTCGTCTCCCTGCTCCAGGATGCGCGACTGGACGTGCCGGAACCGCTTGAACGGGAGCTTCTCGCTCGCTACTGTTCCGCCCGGGGTGCAGGGAGCAAGCCGTTTTCGCGCGATCGTTTCGTCTCGCTTTACGCCGTGCTCGGCGCCCAACGCAATTCTAAGATCCTCGGCATCTTTGCGCGATTGGCGAAACGTGACGGCAAGCGCGGTTATCTCGCTCACATCCCGCGGGTCGCGCGTTACCTCGAACGCGACCTGGCGCACCCGTCTTTGGCGGCGCTCCGCCGCTTCTACACGAACGCATTTCCACGCGCCGACGACCTGCCGCCGCTCGTCGTGTGAGCGAGGCGCGCCATGACCCGCGCAGCCACCGCGATGGTGCTGGCCGCGGGGCTCGGCGAGCGCATGCGCCCTTTGACCTTGCGCATGCCGAAGCCTCTCGTGCCGATCGCGGGCAGGCCTCTCATCGATCACGTGCTTGGGCGCCTCGCCGCCGCGGGCGTCGAGACCGCGGTGGTCAATGTCCATTACCTGCCCGACCAGCTCGAAGCGCATCTTTCAAACCGCCACGGGCAACCGCCCAAGACCCTCGTGTCGGACGAGCGCGGCGTCCTGCTCGACACCGGCGGAGGCACGAAGAGAGCCTTGCCGCTGCTTGGCCGCGGTCCCTTCTTCATCCACAACGCCGATTCAGTTTGGAGCGAGGGCGCTTCGCCTGCGCTGTCGCGCATGCTGAAGAAATGGAATCCGGCGGCGATGGACTGTCTCCTTCTGCTGGCCCCGGCCGCCACCAGCATCGGCTACGCGGCCCGCGGCGATTTCTCCATGACCGGGGATGGCCGGCTCACCCGCAGAGGACCGGACGAGGTCGTGCCGTTCGCCTTTGCCGGCGTGTCGCTCTGCGATGAGAGTCTGTTCGAGGACACCCCGGACGGGCGCTTCTCGCTGAACCTTCTCTGGGACCGGTCACTTGCCAAGGGCAGGCTCTACGGCATCCGGCTCGACGGGCGCTGGATGCATGTCGGGACGCCGGACGCCTTGGCCGAGGCGGAAGCCGCATTCGAGCGCGAAGGTGCCTGAGTCCTCGCCAGAGAATCTGCGGCTCTATACCATCCCGCCTTCGGCGCCGTTCCTCACCACGCTTGCCAGGGCTATTCTCGCGGGCGAACTGCCGGTGCGCGGCGGCGCCAAGCCCGATCCGCTCACCCTTCCCTTGACCAAGATCTACCTCCCGACGCGGCGCGCGGGCCGCGCGTTGCGCGATGCGTTTCTCGCCGAAGCCACGGATGCAGGCATGCTCTTGCCGCGCATCAGGGCTCTCGGCGATCCCGACGAGGACGCCGCCATCATCTTCGGGGCCGGAGACGGGGCGTCCGACGACGGCGCGATCGCGACGCCTGCCATCGGCACGTTGCGCCGGCGGCTCGCGCTGATGCGGCTCGTGCTCGCCTTCGGGCAACGCTTGAGCACGGCGACCCTCATCGAACGGAGCGATGAAACTGGCATCTACGCGCTGACTCCGGGGCAGGCCTCCCATCTTGCCGCCGATCTCGCCCGCCTCATGGATTTCGTCGAGAGCGAGCAGGTCCCGCTTGCCGATCTCAAGGCGATCGGGCCGGAAGAGTTCGCCGGGCACTGGCAGCTCACCGTCGAGTTCCTAAAGATCCTCACCGAGCAATGGCCGCGCTATCTCGCCGATAACGGCCTCGTCTCGCCGGTCGCGCGCCGCACGCTGCTGATGGCGCGCGAAACCGAACGCCTGACCAAGGGCTCGGCTTATCCTGTGATCGCCGCGGGATCGACTGGCACGCTGCCGGCGACGGCGCGGTTACTTAAGGCGATCGCCTCTCTGCCGAACGGGGCGGTCGTTCTGCCGGGCCTTGACAAGCAGCTCGACCAGGAGACCTGGGCTAGGCTCGGCGAGGTGCCCGAGCATCCGCAACACGGCATGGCGCAACTTTTGCGCGACCTCGGCGCGACCCGCGACAACGTCGCCAACGTGCCGGGAGCCGAGCCCGGCGCTGCCGCCCGCGCGCGGCTCCATCTCACGAGCGAAGCGCTGCGCCCGGCTGAGAGCACCGATCGCTGGGAGCAATTTCTTGCCGGCGGCGATCTTGCCGCCAGAACGAGTCTTGCCAACGCGACGTCGGGTCTCCAACTCGTCGTGGCCCCGACCGCGCATGACGAGGCCGAAGCGATCGCGCTCATCTTGAGATCGGCGGTCGAGACGAAAGCCAAGACCGCGGCCCTCGTCACGCCCGACCGCACGCTTGCGCGGCGCGTGGCGGCGCGGCTCAAGCGCTACGAACTTGCGGTTGACGATTCCGCGGGCGTGCCGGTCGCCCATACGGTGCCAGGCGCCTTCCTCGATCTCGCGATCGGCGTCGCGGCCGAGAAGAATTTCGCGCCGCCCGCACTCATGGCTCTGCTCAAGCATCCGCTGGCCTTGCTCGGGCGCTCCCCATCGGATGCGCGTTTCGCGGCGCGGGCGCTCGAACGCGGGGCCTTCCGCAGCGTCTATGTCGGCGAGGAGTTGGATGGCGCGCGCGCGGCGCTCTACGCCGCCAGACGCGAGGACCGGCGTGGATCGCTTCGCTTGAGCGAGAGGGAACATGACGCGGCGCTTAAGCTCGTCGCCGACCTTGAAGCCGCATTCGCGCCGCTCACCGCTCTCGGCTCCGGGCTCGCGACCGCTTCGCGTTTCGCCGAGGCCCATGCCGCCGTTGCCGAGACCTTGGCGCGCAATGCGGCCGGGTCGTCAGCGGCGCTGTGGCAGGGCGATGCCGGCGAAGCGCTCTCGGTGCTCCTTGCCGAGTTGATCGAGGAGGGCCGCGTCGTCACGCTCAAACTGGACGACTACCCCGAGTTCTACCGGAGCCTCGTCGCCGGAGAAGCGGTGCGGCCGCTTCTTGGCCTTCACCCCCGCCTTTTCATCTGGGGCCCGCTCGAAGCGCGGCTGCAACAGCCCGACCTCGTGATCCTCGGCAGCCTCAATGAAGGCGTGTGGCCGCGGCCCGAGCAAGCCGGACCTTGGCTCAGCCGGCCGATGCGCGACAAGCTCGGCCTCCCGCCTCCCGAGCGCCGCATCGGTCTCTCGGCGCATGACTTCACCCAAGCGCTCGGCGCAAGCGAAGTCTATCTCACCCGCGCGCTGAAAGTGGATGGCGTGCCGACCGTGCCGTCGCGCTGGCTCCAACGGCTGCTTGCCTTGGCGAGGGCCGCCGGAATCGAAACGAAGCTCGCGCCCGCCGTTCCTTGGGTCGCGTGGGCCCGCGAGCGCGACCGCGCGCCGAAGCTCGAGCCCGCCAAGCCGCCCGAACCGAGACCGCCGCTCGAAGCGCGGCCGCGCCAATTGAGCGTGTCCCGCATCGAACGCTGGATCGCCAATCCTTACGAGATCTTCGCCAGGGACATTTTGAAGCTCGAGCCCCTGAATGAGCTCGGCACCGAGCCCGACGCCGCCTTGCGCGGCGAGATCGTGCATCGCGCCTTGCAGGAATTCTCCCGCGAATATCACGACAAGCTCCCCGCCGAGATCGAGGAGGCCCTGGTCGCGATCGCCGACAGGCATTTCGCCGCGCTTGCCGGTTCGCCCATGGTGAAGGCGTTTTGGCGGCCCGCGTTCCGCCGTTTCGCGCGCTGGTTCGCGGCGACCGAGCCCGCGCGCCGGGACGGCGTGAAAGCCATGCTGATCGAGGCGCGCGGCTGCCTCGACCTCGGCAATGACTTCCGCCTTACCGCGCGCGCCGATCGCATCGACATTGCCGAGGATGGGTCGGCGGCGATCTACGACTACAAGACCGGCAGGCTGCCCTTGATCGGATATGTCGATGGGCTGTCCGCGCCGCAACTGCCCCTGGAAGCGCTGATCGCGGCGGAGGGCGGCTTCCCCGGCCTCGACAAATGCGCGGTGACCAGGCTCCGCTACATCCACGTCACGGGCCGCGACGAAGGCGGCGAAGAGCGCGATGCGGGAAAGACGGACGCCGAAACTCTCGCGAGCGAGGCGCGGGCGAAGCTGATCGGGCTCATCGCGCGCTATTCCGATAACGGCATGCCCTACGAGGTGAAGCGCCGCGCCGGGCCCTTCCGCCAGGCTTACAGATACGACCAGTACGAGCACCTCGCCCGCATCAAGGAGTGGCTGACGCAAGAGGCCGAGGAGGATTTCGGATGAGCTGCGAAGCCACCCTTCCGCCCGAAGCCGACGCCAACCAGGCGCGCGCCTCGCATCCGGGCGCTTCGGCCTGGGTGTCGGCGAGCGCGGGCACCGGCAAGACCGCGGTCCTCGTCAAGCGCGTGCTGCGGCTCTTGCTTGAAGGCTTCGACCCCGAATCGATCCTGTGCTTGACCTACACCAAGACCGCGGCGGCAGAGATGCAGAACCGCCTCTTGGAGGCGCTGGCCGGATGGGCGACGGATGAGTGCGGGACGCTGGCCAGGGAACTGGAAGCGCTCACGAAACGGGCGCCCGACGAGAAGGTGCTGCGGCTGGCGCGGCGTCTTTTTGCGCGCACGCTCGAAGCCAAAGGCGGACTCAAGATCCACACCATCCACGGCTTCTGCGAGAGGCTGTTGCAGCGCTTCCCGTTCGAAGCGGGAGTGACCCCGCATTTTTCGGTGCTCGACGAGCACGAGCAGGCAAGCCTGCGGCGTGCCGCGTTCGACGCGACGCTCGCCCGCGCCGCCGGCGATAGCGACGGCCCGCTCGGCAGGGCGCTGGCAACGGTGATGGCCTTCACCACCGGCGATTACATCCGCCAGGTGATCGACACGGTGATCGGCAAGCGCGCCGAGCTTGCTCAGATGGCCGCCTACCATGGCGGCCGCGACGATTGGGCGGAGGCCGAGAGCGTCGCGCTCAGGCGCCTGTTCGGCGTCGGCGACGAGACGGAAGAGACGCTGCTCGCGGAGCTTGCGGATGTGCTCGGCGACGATGCGATCGCCGACGCGATCAAGGCGCTTTCGGATTTCGGTCCAGTGGCCGAGACGGACATAAATGCGGCGGCCAATCTTCACAAGGCGCGGGAAGGCGCGGGCGACGCCCGCGTTGCCGCGCTCACGGATTTGTTCTTGACCCAGGAGAAAAAGCCACGGAGCAAGATTTTCACCGCGAGCTTCGCCGGCGCCAAGCCCGCGCTCGTGGCGCAGCTTACGGAAGCGCAAGCCCGTTTCGCCAGGCTGAACGACAATCTCGTCCATCTCCGCATGGCGGAAGCGGGCGCTTCCGTGCTGGCGCTCGCCGACGCCGTGCGAGACGCGTACGAACAAGAGAAGCTCAACAAGGTCGCGCTCGATTACGACGATCTGATAGACAAGGCGCAAAACCTCCTGTCGCGCGCCGATGCCGCGGCCTGGGTGCTGTTCAAGATCGACGGCGGGATCGACCACATTCTCGTCGACGAGGCGCAGGACACAAATCCCGCGCAATGGACCATCATCGAGAATCTGGCGGCGGAATTCTTCGCGGGCGCCGGGAGGAGCGAGAGACTGCGGACGCTGTTTGCGGTCGGCGACGAGAAGCAGTCGATTTACAGTTTCCAGGGCGCGAACCCGATGCGGTTCGGCGAGATCGGCCGCGATTTCCGGCAACGGGCGAACGCGCTCTCCCTCGTGTGGCACGACGTGCCGCTTACCCTCTCTTTCCGCTCGACCAAGGCGGTGCTCGATGCGGTCGATCGCGTCTTCGCCAAGGCGCCGGCCACAGACGGGCTGATCTTCACCGCTGACGCCAAGATCACGCACCAGGCGTTTCGCGAGCACGATGCCGGGTTGGTTGAGCTTTGGACGGTCGAAGTCGAGACGCCGGCCGCGCCGGCCGACGCCTTCGAACCGTGGAACGAGGAGCAGGCCGCGGCCCGTTCCGTCGATGCGCTGGCGCGGCGCATAGCCCTCACGATCAAGACCTGGCTCGATGACGGCGAGGAGCTCACCGCGCAAGCGCGCCCGATCACGGCCGGCGATATCCTGATCCTGGTCCGCCGCCGCGATCCGTTCACGACGCCGATGATCCGCGAGCTGAAGCGCCTCGGCGTGCCGGTCGCGGGTGCCGACCGCATGAAGCTGACCGACCAGCTCGCGGTTCAGGACTTGATCGCCCTCGCCGATTTTCTGCTCATGCCGGAGGACGATCTCGCGCTTGCTGTCACGCTCAAGAGCCCGCTCTTCGGCTTCGACGACGACGATCTCTTCGCGCTCGCCCATCGGCGCCCCGGATCGCTCTGGTCGGCGCTGAGAGACAAAGCCAAGGACGATGCGCGCTTTGCCGCGGCCCGGGAGCAGCTGTCGCACCTCTTGGCGCGGGCCGATTTCCTGCCGCCTTACGAGTTCTTCTCCGAGCTGCTCGGCGCCGATGGACAACGCTTGCGGCGAAGCATGCTGACACGGCTAGGGCCGGAGGCCGCCGAGGCGATCGATGAGTTTCTCGACCGCGCGCTCGCCTTCGACCGCGATTCCCCGCCCTCGCTGCAAGGCTTCCTCAATGAGCTTCGCACCGGCGACGTCGAGATCAAGCGCGACATGGAGCAACAGCGCGACCAGGTCCGCATCATGACGGTGCACAGCGCCAAAGGCCTGGAGGCGCCGATCGTGTTCCTGCCCGACACGTGCGCACGCGCGCGCAATCAAGGGCCGCGGCTCTACCCCATGACGCGGGACGGCGCAGCGCCCGAAGATGTCGGCCATCTCGTGTGGCCGCCCAGCGGCTATACGAAGTTGGCCGCGATCGCGGCCACCCTCGAAGACAGCAAAAACGAGATGGATTGCGCTGAGCGCGAGGAGTATCATCGCCTGCTCTATGTGGCGATGACGCGGGCGCGGGACCGGCTTTATGTCTGCGGCTGGCAGGGACTAGAAAAACGCGAGGAGAGATGTTGGTACGAGCTCATCAAGAATGGGCTCGGTCCACTCGCGGAGCATGACGCCCTCGGCGGCAAGAAGGTCGGAAGACTAACCTCAGATCAGACGAAGCCCGCCAAAAAGGCCAAGGAAAGGCGCACGGAGGAAGCGGGCGCGCCCTTGCCGGAGTGGGCGCTTGCGCCGGCACCGCCGGAGCGCGCGCGCCCGAAGCTTGCCCCTTCGCGACTCCCCTACGGCGGGGCGACGGCAGAGCGTTTCCCCGATCAGGTCCCGCTTTCGCCGCGCGCGCTTTCCGAGAAAAACAGGTTCGCCAGAGGCCGGCTCGTCCACGCCCTGCTCGAGCATCTACCGGAGATCGCGCCTAGCGACCAGGAGCGCGCGGCGCAGGCCTTCGTTGCCGCGCGCGGCGCCGATCTTGCGCCCGAGCTCCGAGCGGAGATCCTCGCCGAGACGCTGGCGATCGCGCGGGATGATCGCTTCGCGCCGCTGTTCCAGCCGGGAAGCCTCGCCGAGGTGCCGGTCGTGGCGCGAATCGGCGGCTACGATCTCGAAGGCCAGATCGATCGCCTTGCCGTGGTCGAGGACGGCCTTCTCATCGTCGACTACAAGACCAATCGTCCGCCGCCCAAGACGCTGGAGGAGGTCGCTCCGGCCTATATCGCCCAGCTTGCCGGCTATCGGAAGGCGCTCGCGCCGATCTTCCCGGGACGGCGGTTGCGGGCGGCGCTGCTGTGGACAGACGGCCCGAGGCTGATGGAAGTCCCCTCAACTGTTCTTGATGCCGCCGAGAAGCGCCTTTTCAGCGCGCCGGTCGAGCCTTGACGGTCTCACGGGCCATACCTAGGTTCCCCCTCTGACTAGAGGGAAGGCCGCTTAGAGCCTCGGCGATCAGGAGAAGCAAATGGCAACGGAAAAAGTATCGGACGACACCTTCGAAGCCGAGGTGCTGAAATCTTCGACCCCCGTGGTCGTGGACTTTTGGGCTGAGTGGTGCGGTCCGTGCCGGCAGATTGCCCCTGCTCTCGAAGAGATCGCCAAGGAGCTCGACGGCAAGGTGAAGATCACCAAGCTCAATATCGACGAAAATCCGCGCACACCGTCCGTCTACAATGTGCGCGCGATCCCGACGCTGATCCTGTTCAAGGACGGCGAGGTCGCGGGAACGCTCAAGGGCGCCTACCCGAAGACCCACCTTGCCGCCTGGATCAACGGCACGGCGAGCGCCTAACTTTAACCGTGAAGCT
>CAWDKA010000014.1:0-334245 GCA_963802845.1 uncultured Alphaproteobacteria bacterium | reverse complement strand
CGGGGCGGCGCTTGGCTTTTTGGCTGAGCAGGCTTCATCAACCTTCGGACCTAGACTTGACCCAGTACGAGCCTGACTGAGGCAGCCCAAAGGCGGGCCAGGCCCACGACATGAAAGGGACGCTCGCTTCGCTCTTTATGTCTTGGTGATGATGAGAACCAGCGTCGCGGGAATGAGTAGGAGCAGTACCGCAAAGAGCACGGGCTGCCAGTTCGGGTCGGCGAACTGTGAGCGACGCAAGCGTTCAAAAATGCCTGTCATGACGAAACTCCGCGAACAAAGGACACAACGCGACCTACCCGATCTTGTTCCTATGTCGTCGTGGCTTCCCCGTATCTCGTTAGGAACCGCCCCTAGCGCAGCTTTCAGCACGGCTGCGCTGTGCGGAGTGCGGTGGTCCGCTGTACTCGGTTAAGCCGTGGCGATTGAAAGACGTATTAGCCGCTAGGGCGTAGAGGGTAACCTGTCTTAATTAGCGGCGGGAACACACCTGTGCCATGACGGATCGTGAGCCATTGGCGTTGGCCATGTCGTTGCCGCTATCCGGGCCGGTGTGTTGTAACGGGGTGCAGCATCGAAAACGGCGAGCTTATGTTTTCATCGAAGCCGTAACACAAGGTTGCATCCTAAACTGGAGGGACGAATGCCCAAAAGCGTTGACGATTTAAAGGCGATCCGCGACCAACTCAGGAAGCGGCGCGCCGAGGTAGCCAGTGAGATTACCGGCGATATGGACCATGGTCGCATTGACCAATTAGCGCTCATCCACACCGCCATTTTGGCTCTCGATCAGGTTATCGATGAGGGGGGAAGAGAGTAATTTATCGTCGCACGAACGGCGCACCGGGGGCGGTCATGATCTCAGACAGCGATGACCTTGAACAGGAGCTTCAGGCGAACTTGAAGCTAAGGGGCGAACTTCTGGCTGAGGTCGCCAAGTCTAAGGCGGCCAGCCAGCCCGCAGTGGGGTCACCGCTTGGGTTGGGTCCTTTACTGCTGGCTTCTCTTTATCGTCTTGGCCATTGGCTTGGATTGAGGCACTAAAGGAAGCGAACGTTGACAACATCGAACTGACGCAAGAGCCGATTGCGGCACCAAATTTCAAGGGTTCTGGAGGAGGGAATAAGCGCGATGAACCGGGACGATCCGGCAGAGGGCTTTGCGCTGATCGAGCGCATCGGCGCGGACGAATACAATCGCCTACTCCGGGAGCATGACCGGGCAAGCATCGTTGCCACGATCAACGGCCATGAAATCTGGCCGGTGCAAACGCGCTTCGGCCGACTTTATGTTGTCGGCGGAACGGAGCGGGCTTTCCACATGCTCGCGGAAGCGGAAGCGTGCGCGAGGGAAAAAACGGCCGACCCTCTGAGACGGGTCTTTCGGCCGTAACGGGATAACGTCGAGGCTTCGCTACCCCCACATCGACAGCAAGACGACGACCAAAACCCGTAGCTGCCGATTAGGCGGTGACGGTTGAGGCTCGGCAACGCGTTCGTGAGGCGGTGGGAACGGGTTCGCCGCCCTCAATCAATTAGCAACGATTTATAGTTAACAACGTGCATAGCCACACCGGCACGGATCGTGGTGGTGGAGCATGCACCTTATCATTGCGCTCGCCGTCTTGGCGGTCTCCCTTTCAGTGGGCGGCTGCTCTCGCGCCTACCAAGAGGTCTACGCAAAGCCCATACCGCCGCCGTCCCGGCACGCGACGAAGGTGAAGTGGGTGAAAAGGCCCCCACCATCTGCGAGGAACTTGCCAGAACTGACAAAGACGAGTTCGGTGAAGCCGCCTCCGGTCCTTACTCCTGCCGCCAAGCATTATGTCGTGCACAATACGGTCGGCAATTGCGCCGTCATCATCCTCTCAGCACATCTCAAACTAGCGCCAGGCAATAAATGGGCAAGGCCGGGCGACGACCTTGAGATCATCGGCGACAAGGGTGGCTACGCCTCATCGGCTCCGCCAACAAGGCATTGGAGGACGCTCCCTGCTCCAATCCGCCTAAGGGATAAAGTTCGCTCTCGGGCCTTTGGTTAAGCTACGCGTACCAGATGTGCGAAGGGCCCCCGAAGTGGACCCTACTCCGCTACGCTACTTACGCCACGCTGTTCCTTCAGCCCGTCGCTCTATGTGTCACTTCTCGCTCGGATGCTCGCAGATCACCCGTGCCTTGTGCTGCAGGAGGAGGCGTTCGTTTGGACGTAGCCGGACGGCCTCCGCAAAGGCAGCCTTACCGAGATCGAAAACAGCCTGTTCAGCGCGGGACGACCCTCTTGACCGTGCCCAAATCGCGAATTTTATAATTCGCTGCTCACCACCTGAGCACGTTGTTTGAAAGCGAGGTCAAAGCACTCGTTCAGGAGGCGAAAATGGGTACTCTGATGTTTTAATGCCCGGCCACAGGCATGGAAGTCTCTACTGGGATCGAGGTCGATACCGCGAGTTTCGAGAGCCTCTCCCCCTCTAACCGCCTATCTTCCCTGTCCGCATTGCCCGACCCCTCACCCGATGCACGCTGTGCGACGATGGCTATCCAAGGGAGCGTCAGATTTGCTCGCCGTGCAGGCCGATGCGGCCTAGGTGGAATCGCACCATTATTCGCGGGGCTTTTTGTTTTTGGCAGGGCATGATGGTCATGCCCATGATCGCCGTATGATGGCGGAGTGAGCCGGCGCCGCCGATATTGCCGCAACTCCGGGCTACCCTGCTTATCTTCCAGCCCCTCGGCCGGCACGCTCGCGTGCCGGCCTCTCCCTGCTTAGTGGCCTGTCTCTTTCTGCCGCGCCGCGGCCTAAGCCATGCCGCACTGCTTGGCCTTGTTGAGCAACGCCTCGGCCTGGCGGATTGAGGCGATGTCGATGAGCCTGCCGTCGAGCGACACGGCGCCCTTCCCTTCGCGCGCCGCCTGCTGCATCGCCTCGACGATGCGTTTGGCCTTGGTGACCTCGGCATCCGACGGGTGAACACCTTGTTGGCAAGCTCGACCTGGCTCGGATGGATGGCCCATTTGCCCTCGAAGCCGAGCACGGCCGCGCGCTTGGCCGCGGCGAGATAGCCGTCGGGATCGGAGAAATCGCCGAACGGCCCGTCGATCGGGCGCAGTCCATAGGCGCGGCAGGCGACCATCATGCGCGACAGGGCTACACCAAGTTCATTCGCGAACGTCAAGTAAGCCAGCTGGCGTCAGCAAAACTGATTTCGGGCAGTTCAGGTTCCGAAGATGTCTCAGCAGGGTCGGTACGATGATCTCGCGATTGAAGGACCAACGGCGAGTTCTCATCTGGGGCTACCTTATTGAACCAATTCGCCTAGCCATAGTTTGCCTGTGGTAAACAGTGACCAGTTGAATTGAGAGCAGGCCAAAAAGGCACATTCACCGTTCGCCGGAGAGACAATCAAAAGAACTCAGTCAAGGAGAGATCACATGCCCATTTACATCTCTCGAGGTCGTTTCACTACAGACGCGGTCAAGGACTTAATGGCTAAGCCCGAAAATCGCGAGGAAGCCCTCGCCAATCTCTTCAACAGTGTTGGAGGTAGGCTTATCGGTTGGTATCTGACGTTCGGTCCGCATGACTGGTTGGTGATTGGCGAATTCCCTGACAACAAAACGGCTGCCTCTGCCATCCTGGCTGCGGCTGCAGGCGGTAGCCTGGCCGACATGGAGACGACCGTGGCGATGACAGCCAAAGACGCCAAAGGAACCTTTGAAGCTGCCGGAAAGGCGGCGTCGGCCTTTAGGGGCGCCGGACACGCTTAGGCTCCAACCTGGAGATACTGAAAACCGCGGTGCGTTGATCTTCCGCGCTCGGACTTTTTCGCTAAACGATGTGCCCCCCTGTGCCCGCCACTTGTCGTGCCGCACTTGCTGATCGTTTCAGTCCCGACCGTAAGGGAAAAAGGGCCTTTGCTCGGTCTAACTCATATAATCAGGTTGCAAGTAGGCTCCCAGAGCCTCCCGTGAGCTTCGCGCACCGTCCGAACTAAGGAAAGCATATCGGACTAGTCTTTAGGCCGCATAGTTTAAGACGTTAAGCGCTCCTTATCTTGTAGCCTGGAGAGTGTCGGTTTCCCTATTAAGGGACGATAAGGTTGCGTCTCCATAAGAGGAAACACGTTCTGCGGTAGCGCCATTGCCTGTTTCGCTGCTGCTATTTGCGCGCACGCATGCGAAACCAACTGGCCTTCTTAGCGAAAGCCGCCCGTGGTTGTGGCGGCAAGGACCAATCCGACGCAGCGTGTGCGTACGTTGCTGCAAGTTGAGAATAGTCCCGTGCAGTGAGAACCATCTGCGCCTTGATGGGCAGACGCGTTGTTACGGGGGTGTAGGTCATGGCAATTCCCTCGAATTGCCCGTCCCTCGTCATGTAAACGTTATGGGCTACGTTCCGTTCCAAAAAACGGGTTCGGGTCCATACGACGGGGAAGCACGCCGCGCGCCGATGCCAGGCCAGGGCCTTGCTTCCCGAGCGATATTGCTCAGGACCTCCCGCGGTTCATTCCCGATCCCATACATGCCCCTCGGGGAAGCACACTGCTAAGTGCGGACCGGCCGCGCATCTCATTAAGGGAGGTCCCGGGGGAGGGAGGCGCTATCCCCTGATCGATTAGTGGGCGTGCTCGCTCGCAGCGTGGGGTGGCGAGAGGTAAGGCGCTGGAAGTCGCCGGCGCTCTATTGGTATGTTTGTTAGGAGCGACCTTGATAGGGTCGCTTCGTACCTAGTTGCGGGAGGCACGTCATGAAATGGGTCACTCGAGAACGTCCCGTGATCGACCGAATTGCCTGTGACTTTTCAATTCTTCCTCAAGCTCGGCGATGCGGGCTTTGAGTTGCTCCCGCTCCTCGACCAACTCCCTGATAACTTCGGCTGCTATGGGGTATTCCTCTTTTAATTGTTTCGCTCTGGCTTCGACCTTCGCTCGGCGCTCTGGCGGGAGGCTATCCATGATTTCAGTTAGGCTCTTATAGCTCATGATGCTCCTCCGATAGTTCCTTTATAGCTCAAGCGCTTTGGATGCGCCTCGCCGGTAATCCGGCGTCTGAGCGACCGAACCCGCGGCGAAAATCCTAGGGATGGCCGCGAGTGGGGTTCTTGCGCTATCGTGGTCGCGCTGCGGCCCGGGGCACGACGGATGCCGAGGAGAAACTTACTCGCGCGTATTTGCCAAGCCTTCGCTTGGACATGCTTTCTATGTCCCTATTGGTTCGCGAATGAGGCCGCTGCGACGGGGCCATTCATAGAACCGACAAACCAGTCTCCAGGCGGCGATAGTACGGTGTTGCCATCACCAAAGATGCTCGACCACATCCGCTCGATGCTGGCTGATCAAGCCCTCCGAAGCCATGCCGATCCAGCCGATGTCGCGGCGCTTGCAGCCTTTTATGAAAGTAGTGTGACCCCTCTGTGGATCACTGATATGGGTCTTTCGGCCAGAGGGCAAAGTGCTCTGTTCGAGATCGAAAAGGCCGATGATTGGGGTCTTGACGCCACTGCCTTCGAGCTTCCGCCTGCAAGCGAACTGCCGGGGAGCTTGGAGGAGCAGGCCCGTGCCGAGATCAAGCTCAATCTAGCTATTCTTAAATATGGCAGGTTTGCTCGCGGAGGGCGACTGAACCCGCGTGACATCATCGGCCCTTTCGACCAAGCGCCACCTTTGCATGATCCAAAGCTCATCCTGGCGGAGATCGCTGCCGCAAAAGCGCCCGACGCCTATCTTCGGTTACTGCATCCGAGGCACGAGCAGTTCGAGCGCCTGCGCAAAGCTTTCCTGAAAATGCGTAGCGAGGTTGGGCAAAGCACAGCGTTAGCTAATGCAGGCATCCGGCGTCTCATCATCAATATGGAGCGCTGGCGTTGGATGCCAGAGGACCTAGGTGCTCTCTATGTCTGGAGCAACACCCCCGAGTTCATGCTTTACGTGATCAAGTCTGGGAAGACGATCTTCGCAGACAAGACGCAAGTCGGTACCAGCAACGACCCCACGCCAATCTTGTCCGCCGACATGACGACCATTGTCTTCAATCCCGAGTGGATCGCACCTAGGTCGGTGTTGATGAGAGACTTGCTGCCGCGTCTCCGCAAAAAGAACTACTCGATCCTCAACAAATATGCGTTCTCGGTGAGTTATGTGGACAAGCCAGTGAACCCCACTAAGATCGATTGGAGCCGGGCCAACATCCTCGATTACACATTCAGACAGAAGCCAGGGCCAAATAGCAATCTTGGCAAGGTGAAGTTCCTTATGCCCAACAAATATGATGTCCTGTTGCACGACACGTTCCCGGCTCGCCGCAAGGTGTTTCAAAAGTCGATGCGTGCGATCGGCTACGGGTGCGTCCGTATGGAGAAACCAGACCGGTTCACCGAAGTGCTTCTTGCTGAAGATAAAGGCTGGTCAACGAACGAGGTCAGGGAGCTTTGGGAGAATAGCGTCAACAGCCCCGTCGATCTTGATCACCAAATTCCAGTTCATCTGACTTATTTCACCGCCGTAGTGGATGACACAGGGAAGGTTGCCACCTTCTCTGACATCTACCGGCTCGACGAGAAGCTCACAAAAGCTTTGTTCGGCAATCCGTCCGGTGCGACTGCAAAGCCTGCAGTAGAGGCAACCACTTCGTCAATGAAACCCACTTCCAGCGATCCGCATGTCGGACAGATCGTGACAGCTACTTGGTATGGAAACGAACTTCGAGGGAGCCGCACCGCATCGGGGGAAATGTTCAACCCGGACGGGCTCACTGCAGCCCATAAGTCTCTACCCTTCGGCACTTGCCTGGTGGTCGGCAACCCACGAACCGGGCGAACCGTAGTTGTGCGGATAAATGATCGTGGACCATTCACAGAAGGCATGACGCTTGATTTGTCTGCAGGAGCAGCGCGCGCGATTGGCATGCGCTCGACACAGAAGGTCTCGATGAAACGCTGCTAAGGTTTCGCGCGCTTTTACGAACAAAATTGTTCGCCGAAAGCGGTTGGATAACGCGCTCACTCCGCTGACGGGCGTCGGAACACGCGAAGTCAGGTGCTTATCGGCTCGCCGGGAAGGACAAGCCGAGCCATATCTGCGCACCCGTGGATGGTTAGGTTTGGACAGCCCCGCTCCCCAACGCGGGGTTTTCTTTTTACTAATGGTATGGAACTCGAACACGTTGGTCCGGTTGCTTCTGAGAGATGAGATCAATGAAAGGATTATCCGATGAGAACCGCACTGCGAATGGGCATGCTAGCGCTTGCTCTTGTTGGCAGCGCAGCGTTTCTGCCCACTCCGTCATTTGCCACTGAGCCTGACGTCAATTCTCCTGCCGGACCTGAGCTTCCCGCACCTCGCATCAACCGGCCCGATTTTCAGCAAGATAATGGACCTGGCCAGGTTTTAGACCCCACCGTCGAGGGTGCTGACCCAACACCCCCAAGAGTTGTTGAGCCGCGAGTGGTTGAGCCGCTGCCGCCCCCGGCCCCGCCTCCGCCCTACTAACTCGATGACAGACTAAGGTCCGCCAAGTAGTTTCTCAGGCTCGGGACCAACTCTTCGCAGGAGTAGCCACCCTCTATGCCGCCTCTGCCAGCGGTTCGGGCCTCCGCCTCCGGTCGAGGCACTCAGGCAGCCTTGGATAGCCGTCCTCATAATATTCGAGCGGATAGTCGTCGCCTTGCAGAGCGCTGGGTGTGGGCCAAACCTGAGAAGTCTCGCTCCGGCCACACCATCGTAGGACCGTCGCTCAAGGCCGTAGGAAAGTCGCTGACGAGCGTGTCCCCGCTTCTAGGTAGTCGCGTAAGGGGGCGGTCTTTGTCCCCGCTTCTTTTGAGCCGTTTCTTGGCAACGTCTCGGCACGACGCAGAGCAATGGCGTTGAGCCTGCCGCTTCGGCCTGAACGTTTCTCTACACCAGCAAACCCGTTTCTCTTCGCCAATCTGTCATTCAAATCCCTCAAAGAAAAAGGCCCCCTCGAACGGGGCCTGGTTTGGTTTGCAGCAAGGACCGGTTACGCAAGCGCGCGGTAGATGGAAGCCTTGCTAAGCTTCATCCGGCGCATGATCTCCGGCACGGTGAGCCCGTCCTTTCGAAGCTCTTTGATTTCTTCACTACCTCGGCAGTTAGAAGGGGCTTGGGGCCAAATCTCACACCTTCCGCTTTGGCCTTGTTAATGCCGTCCTGTTGGCGCTCGCGCCGTATGTCGTTCTCGAACTCGGCACCAGGGCGAGAATGCCCATGATCAGCTTGCCCGTGCGGGAAGTCGTGTCGATGCTCGGGTCATCCACCACCTTGAAGGCGATCCCTCTTTCAGAGAGTTGGGAGACGATACGGTAGAGATCCGCCGTCGAGCGCGCCAAACGGTCGAGCTTGGTCACGAGCAAGGTGTCACCTTCTCGTAGATATTCGAGGCAAGCCTTTAACTCCGGCCTGCCGGCATCGACCCCAGAGCGTTTCTCCTTGAAAATCTTGTCGCAGCCTTTGAGCTTCTCCAGCTGGACGGCCAACTCCTGCCCCAGACTGCTGACCCGAAGCGTTGGGCATCACGGCGCGAACCTGGGAGGTGCGGCGCGGCCCTTCAGCGAGAGACACTGCGCAAGCAAGAGCCTGCTGACGATACGCTGTCATGATCGGCAGTCTGGTTGATCCGCCTTGAGTAGGGTCTCCGATCCGCTTTCGATGCTCATCAATCAGCCCAAAACGGCGTTTCTTATTTTGCCGAGGCTTCCAGGGCCCGGGCACAACCATTACTTCGACCGATCCAGCGGACGACACTCCCAGCAAACCAAAGCCAAGGAAGCGACAGAGCTTGCGGAACTCGAGGATCGCGCAGGCGTCGGTGTCCTGCTGCACCGACTGCAAGCCAAACCTCATCAGAGGCAGCCTTGCGATCCACGGCTTGCAACACGAGGTCGAGACTGAACGCGAGCTTAAGTTCGCCAATGACTACTATCGGCGGCTCGTCTCCACGCAGTGCGACCAGATCGCAGCCGCAGACCTCGCCCTTGACGGTATAGCCCAAGGTTTCGAGGAAGCGCTTGACGGGTCCGTAAAGGCTAAGTAGTCAGGTCGCTAACGTCTTGAGCTAGCTAGATAAAAGCCTCTCTAATCCGGAGTATGCTCGGTACGTGCTTGGTATTACAGGGAGTTAGTATTGCTAGCCAGTAGTGTTGCGTTTATGGGGGCTCAAGTACCGGACCCGGCGTTTCCGGTCTTTAGCTATTGATTTCATGGGCGAACGAGACCTTTCGGAGGCTTTGCCTATTTGGCTATATTTTGCGGCTAACGGGGTTTCCCATCGGAAGCTTCGACTAGTCAGTTTATAAATCCCCTGCGTTGTCAATTGGTTAGACAGTAAAGAATTGGATCTACGTCATTCTCCGCAGTACATTCCTGACCGATGAATGGTCTCACCTACCAACACGTGGGGTTTTTACCTTACGTCTATTAAGCTCACCGGCGATTTGATTAAGGGAATAACCGAATAACCACGAAGTTCGCGGATAAGTGGCTCAATTCTTTAGCCCTTCGTACGGCTTCCTCATGGTATTTGGGGGCTAGAAACTCCGCACCATAACGTCCCAGCTTCACTCCTCTAGCTTTGGCCGCTTTCAGAGCTGCTTTAGTGCGTTCGGAGACTAGACCAGTCGGTACTAACTCGGTAAAGCATGACAAGTCAGTTCCATAAGCCATTGATCTCGCTATGACACCCCTGGCCACCCACCGGGGGGTAGTCCGATGGGACTCCTGACGCACCGCTGCTTCACATTGCTTAAAGGATGCTTGTGTGATGTCCGCTTTGCGCCTCAAAGCAGACGTTGCTCACAACAGGCATGGATGTCCGCTTTGTGCCATTAGCGGACATGAGGTTTGGGTATTGGGTCCTTGGCACCCACGATGCCCTGCGCATTGCCGCGCGGTCCCCCGGTGGGAAGGAGCACCCGAAGCCGGCGACACTATACGAGCGGTTCAGGCTCGTCCGTATGCCGCTCGCTAAACTCAAAATCGCCGGAGACGACGCCTTGAAGGATGGCAGGGTGATGCTTGCTCCAGCAGGCGAGGACGACGCCAAACCCGAGACCTATAGAGCTCGCTCGAGCGACGAATATCATCCTCCGACCCCAATTGATGAGCACGGGTCGATTGGCTGGCACTTGTTCGAGGTTAAGACCATGCTGCCCGTAACGATATACCGTCGCCAGCTTTCGGACGAGCTGCTCGCCCTATTCGACCTATGACAAGCAGGCGAGAAGCGATCATCTGCGCCTCGACCTCGCAGTCTAAAAACGCCGTCGCGGCGGCTTTGCCGCATAATTTACGCAATCCACCCCAACTCCCGCGCCTTGTGTCTTGCCACCTTCCAGGCGCGGGAGTGAAACTCGGCTTGTGTCATCGGGGCACCCTCATCCTCTCGGCCTGAGTGGGATTTGGTGAGAAGTTGCTGAGGGAAGGCGGCTGCCCTGTAATACGTCACCACATAGCTCGTGCCGGATAGGGTTACGACGATTTCGTCGCCCTGCACTTCGACTCTCAGGCTGACTTTGGCAGCCATACCATTCAGCTAGTGCTGCTGTGGCTGCGGAGGCGTCTGTTGCTGCGAAGGTGCCGGCTGTGGCGGCGGTGAAGTCGCTTCCTGACCGCCCCTACGCATGACAACCCAACCGATGGCGAGGAGGATGACGAGCGCGGCAACAGCAGCGATTATTTGATTTTGGGACATGTGAACCTCACGCTGTCGCCGTCCAGCTTAGGCCCTCAATCGGCAAAGGAAAAGCCCGGAGCGAGGCCGGCCCGTCGAAGATGGCGACAGGCGGACGAGGGCTAAGGGCCGAGCATGAGTAATCAATCCACCATAGGGACAGTGCCGCTGCTGGGCGGTGTGGCATGATCAGCCAGGTAACTGTTCTTCCGGGCGTCCTGTCATCGGTGAACCTAGGGGTCGCATTGGGCGGCGTCACACAATCCACCCCAGCTCTCTCGCCCTGTCATTGGCGAGCCTCCAGGCCGTTCCAAGGAACTCACCTGCCGTCATCCGAAAGCGTAATCGTCTTGGTCCGCAATGTGCCTCGCGAGCAGATGCGCAGAGCCCTCAGGCTTGTAGTACGACACCGAATAAATCGACCCTGGCAAAGTGACGACAATGTCTTCACCGCGCACGGCCACCCGAAATTCTGACTTTGGCATGTCAGCAAAGGCCTTCAAGCGAGGATACATAGAAAAGCGCCGATCGCGAGCGGGACACCTGGTTAAGTCACGATCACCGTAGGCCATCATCGCCGCCGGGGCTACCTGGAGGATCGAGCGAAAAACCCCGGCAATGCGTCTAGCGGACATCGGTTGGCACGATCGCCGAGCAGCGCGTTCAAATAACGCTAGATGCCGTTCTGCAGAAGAGTAAGCTCCACCCGTCACAGGTATGCGTATGTAAACGGCGCCACGCTTATGTTCCCCTTCCGGCAGTACTACGACAGCTTTAATCCGGAGACGTTGGCTCTCCTTGAAACCGCCCTTAACGAAACATGGATCGCCCTTCAATCCAGCGGAAGCTCGTTCGACGAGACTAAAACGCGAGCCGCCATCGCGGACCTCCTCGTAAAGTTCGCGGCACAGGACGAGCGTGATCCGCAGAGGCTTAAGGCGCTAGTGTTGGCGGCCTTGCCTTCTTACGAAGCGCAATAGCAAGCCGCGGATCTCAAACAGGGATTGGGCTGGATAAGGAGAAATTATCGAAGGTAATCCGCCCTCGCTCATTTTGGCGAGGTAATGTTGGACGCAGTCGCCCCATGTTCGCACAGGTGTGGTCAGGCCCGGTGCCTCTCCCTCCTCGTGCTTAGCTGGAAAGCGGGTGCCGACAAAAATACGCAGGGGCCACGATTAACGGCGTCGAACTCTGAATTTCACCCAGAGCCAAACAGCGGCCAGAGCGGCACCTAACCATCCAAAATTATAACGACCGCTTCGAGCACGCTCGTCATGCCTTCTGCGCAGAATTTCTTGCGCTATGAGTGCGTCACGCTCCTTGAACTCCCCTGAAGTCAAGCCTTCGTGAAGCTGCGTGTCGCTTAGATCATCTGATGGCTTGGGCATGGCTCAGCGGATTTTCGACCCAGAACCGTCCTCGAAGCCGCAGGACTTCGATTGAGAGACGCCGCAGAACAAATAGGGCGCGCCTCATTGGGGCAATGGCTGCTCACATGAACGGAGGATTATAAACTCATGAATGGCGAGCTTTGCTTAGGCTCTTAAGCGCGTGTGATCAGCAACGCAGGGATAGGCGGGAAGCGGAAAGCTCCGCTCACCCGGTTTTGCGAGAATATACCCGGGCCGCCCACTACGACGATTAGGCCTAACGCCCACGACCAGCTTTCATTTTGGATCGCTTTCGTCCCGTCTTGGCTCGGCTTGTTGATGCTGCCTTTGTGGTGCCTCGTTTTGCTTTCTTGGGGCTCCTTGGCCTCCCGCGACCATCACCACGGCCTTGGAATTCCCATTGGCCATCAGCGCTAGGAACAAGCGAGTTCCCATCCGTTTCTCAAATAGGCCAGCCGGAAGATTTTGGGTCTCGCCGGCTGGTTAGGCCTGGCATCGCGTGAGCTTCAAGCGTGCGGTGCTGGGCCGCCCTGGAACATCAGGTCGTCGCTTCCGTTTCACTGACAGCCGGCCCTGAATAGGAACCGTTAGGCCGGTGCCCTCCACCTTCCAAGACTAGTTTAGGGTGCCGGGCCGGTGGGGAACGCACTTCATGAAGGAAGGAGCGGCTGCTCGCGTCCTCCTCAGGCAGGACAGCCCAAGCTTGTTAGGTCGAAGTGGTACTTCCACGATCGCAACGACACGTGCCAAAAATCACCGAGGCGAGCGCGACAAGACGTTAACGAAGGCATCTCGGCCTATCAGCAAGCGACCCAAGAAAATCAAAACGCATCTGGCGAAAGCCAGCTCGGCAGGGTTCCCCACAGTAGGGGCGCCCTTGGTTTCGAGGCGCAGTAAGTTACTGGCGACGTCTCACATCTTCAGGAGGCGCTTCGAACTTGTCCCTGAGCTGCTGGCCAATAATGAGGGGCAGGTCCGTTAGGCTTACGAATTTGATGAGTATTATGAAGATCGCGGCGTATCGGATGCTCATGCCGATGAGAGACAAGTCACGAGATGATTTCGTCTTGTGGATGCGTTCTATCTGAAAAAGAATATCGACATTCAGCGCTATGTAGGAAAGAGACCGTGAGCAGGTCTAGAGGTGTCATGTGCAAACCTCGCTCGGTGCCCATCGCCAGGGTTTAATAGCTGTCGAACACTTCAGCCAAAAGAAAATCGATGGCCGGCTTGGCCGGGCGCGAATGCCGACAGTGCGCGCATTCTGCGATGTTTCGATGAGAAAAGGTGATCGTCCAGATCAGCGTCTGGGGATTGTGCGATTGGACGTTACCTCGTTGGAATTAGATCTTCCCTGTCCACAGGAGGTGGCCCGGTGACGATCTCCGGCTCAACGATGGCTGGCTTACCCTCGGGAGAAATTTCCACGATGGTTACATCGTCACAGCAGGCCCAGTCGAGCTGAAAATCTGGGACATTAGCGTGAGGAGCTACAAGCTTAGGGCCGGCAGGAGGTTGAGTGTCAGGTTCCACAGCAAACGAGGGGTTAGCTAGGAACGCTACGCTGCCCAAGGCGAGCGCGAACGCGCGATTGCGCAGCAAGTTTCTCATGAACAGGTCCTTTCATCCGCTCCTCGGAGTAAAGGGTGTTTTCCGCGGTCAGCTCGCGATGCATACCTTTCATCTTCGATAATTAGGCGTCGGCGGCAGTTCGGAACACGGTCCATGGTCCGCAGCGGCTGCGGCGAGCGAGTTCTTGGCATTAGATATCGCTCGGTCCCGATGGACCACCAGCCCTGGCCGATCAACGACGGTTGGGACATAAGGCACTCCATTGAGTGCCCCTCTGTTAGCTTAAACGTCTGACAAGCACTTGGGTTTCCCCCGCTCCGGTTCAGTCGTTGCGAAACCAATGGCTGCACCCGCTCAACTGGCCACGGAGTCATCCTTTTTACGACCGCAACAGATCAGCGAGGTCCGCTTCCCCCAAAAGCGGACATGCTCAGAACCGGCATAGATGTCCGCTAAGTGCCATAAGCGGACATCAAGACGCACCGCTCCGTTGTCTTGTGATCCCACCAAGACACCGGCCGCGCGAACTCCACAAGCTTGCTGCTCGGTGCGAACCTCTCGTGGTTCTCGCGCGGCCAAAATGGTCATTTTTTGCCCTCAATGGAGACCGGTTTCCCTGCGACATGCCAAGTCCCGATGCTTGAAGTCTTGCTTAGCCTCTTGTTAACCGACGCTGTCGTCCTATCGGGCTTGCAATTGGATCAGGAGTGAAACACCGGAATGCACTCCGCCGACCTTCACCACAACGAAGCAATTCATGCCGAGCGCATGCCTGTTCATTTCGTCTTCCATATGTCGAAATGCGCGGGTTGCACCATCCATTGGCACCTTGACACGTACGCGCCCAAGGAAAGCTATTACCGACTAAATAAGCGAAAGGGCTTCAGCAGGCTGTTCCTGCCGCGCTATCACCTTAGCGGATTGCCCAAGCCACGGGACCTAAAGGCTGTTGGCGGCCATTTTCTCGGGCGCTCGATTGAGTATCTCTTTGCTGGTCGCCCCATTAAGCGAAGCATTCTGCTGCGGGACCCGCTTAGCCAATTCATCTCGCACTATAATTTTAGAATGATGCGATACCTCTCACAAGGCCTGGGAACTTACTCGCCAGACATAGCGTATCAAGCTCGACAGCGAAATTTCGTGACTCACTTTATTCTGCGAAACTTTCTTGAAATTCCTTGGCCACGCCTACTAACGCTGTCTGCCGTCGAAAAATATGCGGCGGTAAATCAATTTCTCACAAACTTTTGGTTTGTTGGCGATTACACGCGGTGCAACGATCTCGTGGCTGCGTTGGCCCCGGAATTGGGTGTGCCTTCGATAGCGAAGCGTAAAAACACATCCGCTGAGTGGCAGCGTCGCGTCCGCTGGAATCCCCTGCGCGTCGATGAGCTGCCAAACCGAATGATCGAACAAATCAGGCGTGAGAACATGCTCGATCAGTTGCTGTGGGAGACTTGGAGCGATGTTGATCAAGCCTGCATAAGCACTCGAGCCGAAACAATTCACGAGCAGGCTCTCACCGAGTTTGTGGCGCGGCAGGCGCTGCGCCTCGTATTTCAGGTGAAGCGCCGCGTTCACCGGGGCTGGCGAGCGTCTAGCTGCGGCCCTCACCCCAGTCACGCCCGGGGCATTTTCCCCACGCCGTGCGGTATTTTGGATGCGGGTGGAGCGGCAAACTCGGGTTTATGTGCCAGGCCCGCGCTCGGACCGTCGTCTAGCTGGGCGGACTAAGCGCGGCGGCAGAAAGGTCAGATCGCTGTCCGTTATGGGTCATTAGCGGACATAAGCAACAAGCCCGCGCCATGTCCGCTTTACCCCTAAAAGCGAACATACTCAGCGTCGAAATTGATGTCCGCAAAGTGCCACAAGCCGACATGATGCTAAGCGAAGCGACTGTACGCTTCATGCCCACAGCGCAAGGCTCGCGCACGCGGCTGTTCCGTTACGATCGCGGAACCTTGTAATCCGTGATATGAAAAATCGACAGATACGCGAGCACGACACCAATCAAATAAAGCGCGGCGCTTAGACCGACAGCGATCACCACGACATTTTTTTCTCCGAGTGTAGGCGGTACCTTGTAATAGGTCCCCCAGATCGCATTAAGCATGAAATATCCGAGGTAGCCGGTCACGAAGATTGCCGCCAGGCCGGTAACGCACAGCCACAGCGCCGTGTAATCCCGCAACTCGGCTTCGAGCTTGTCGGCGGGCAATAACCCGTAGACTGCTCCTATGGCGACCATGCCCAGCGCGCCGATCTGCACCGCAGACGGGGACGCTAACCAAAGCGCCGCATTCTGGAGAGTAGTTTCGCCCATTCTTTCGAGCACCCCGTGCAGATAGTGCACCAAGGGGCTGTAGCCGATAATCAAGCCGAAGATGAAAAGTCCCAGGCCCCATCGGATGAAGTTGATGCCCAGCAAAGTCACTTCATTGATGCGCTGAATTCTTCCTTGCCATGACGTGGACCTCCTGGCCGTGAGGGAGTACCGAATGCAGGCTCAACAGAAAGTGGCCTCAAGCGTGGAAGGCCATGTCCGACCCTATCACGGGAATAGCGGGTTCAGCTTCAGCGCCATCTCAAACTGTAGCACGATCAAGTTATAGCCCGGTGACTGCTTGGCCACACGAAGATTGAGAGCACGGTTCGCTATCTCGGAATCGAGGTTGATGACGCGCTCGCCGTAGCCGAGCAGATCGATGTCTGAAAAGTGGGTCAGAGCTGCCATTAGCGGATGCCCGTTCTTCCCCTCAAAGCAGACGTTCGTCAGCGCGAGTGCAGGTCACTAAAAGCGGACCTTTACTGCGAGGCGTCATCGCCCAAAGGTTGCTTGATTCTAACAGCGCTCAGGCAGAGATTGGCTCTCGCTAGTGAGGTGCATCCCGAAGAAGGTCTCGCTTGGCGCCAGGAAGGCACCGCTTGCTTCCAATGCCACACAGCGCAGAAGGATCACGACTACGTCTTCAGCGTCTGGCGTGAGTGACCAGGCGCAGTGCTATGGTCAGCCGCCGTCGATTGTTTGGGCGTTCCGCCCGCAAAATTGGGTGAGGGCCCTTTTGTTATTCATGGCGTTACTGCAATGCTGAATGACTTCTGCAATGGGTCATTAGCCGACATAACGGCCGTTTGGCGTCATGTCCGCCTTCCCCCATAGCGGACATTCGTCTGTGCGGGCGGGATGTCCGCTAAGTGCCATAAGCGGACGTTAGCCTTCCCTGCAACGGCCCATCAAGAGATGACGGAGCAAAGTGTTACGGTTACAAGCAGGATAAAGCCACAGAAGGCGATAATAGACACCGCCGTCGAGAAGCGAGGGTTTTCGATTTGATCCACTCCAATTGGAAAATCGGTCTTCCGCAGCGAGCTGTTAGCCGGAGCTTCAGGCTTGGATTCTGCGCGCCCACCAACACTGGCTTTGTGTCTCTCGGCGGGGAGTGGAGTTGGTAATCGGGCAAGTATGCGATGCAAGTTTGCCTTCCGTGCGAATGCGGACCTTGTCTCCTGTAGTTCCCTCTCATTCGCAAGCAGCTTCTCGTAAACTGTTGCAATGTTTGAGTGCTCTTTTGCCCCTCCGACCATCGCAGAAGGATGAGCCCCAGGCGGTTAAGAGCCTCTTAACTAGACTACGCGTCAATCGAGTTCGGCCGCTGCTAATGGCTGGCCCGGCGCAGCTGTTTTGAAATCTGGAAAACCGCTATGACGACAAGAGAAAGGACGCTAGCGCTGATCAACGCTTTCACGGACGAGCCGCAACTGATCCGTGAGATCGCGAAGTGGTGCATTACTGCTAATGCGTATGACACCATCAACGGTAACGAGGCAAATGACCCCACCTACATGGATTCCTTGCGAGCGCAGTGGCACGAAGCAACCGAAGATGAGATTACGCTTGGCCACAAACTCGCGCTCGCCGTGGTGGAGGTTGTAAAAACCACAACCGATCAAGGAACGAGGGGAGACTGAACCGGCGCAACTAGTCGCGCTTCCTAGTGTGAAACTCCCTCCCCGTGTCCACGCAGTCTAGCCATTAACAGCGGAGGATCCCTGGTGCCGCGTAGACATTTCCAATGCTATCGGTTCATCCTGGCCACAGGGGACCAGGACTTCTCTTGAAATGTCGATGATGTGCGTCGGATGAAATGGATCAACCCCAAGCGCCAATCGATTTATGCTCAAAACACGGACAAATGCGTCCCCACCAGCGGTAGCCGTGTTAAGCAGTTCGATGAGTTTTCCAACCGAGGCAAAGGCAATGCTGGCCATGGTAGGCTCCTTTCCAACGTCACCTTACGAGCACTCAGCTTAAGAAAAACTTTCGACGGGAACCCCCGGAGGTCCAATTTATTGGCGCTGAACGAGATTGTCCGGCGCGCGGTCCCTCCAGCGGGGCGGGAGCGTCAAATTAGATAGCGATGCTCCGGTAGAGACTTCGGTGGCGAAGCGTCATCAGGGTGTTGTGCAGGGCCGTTTGGTGTTGGCTCCCGGTTCAAGTATGAGTTCGATGAAGGCAAGCGACCATAAGCGTCTGAATTTGGTGCTTGACCGTATTGCCGGGGGGTTAAGGCAGGGGGTTCGGCGGCAGACAAGCTCCAGCGAAAGCAGCCTGACACAACGAGGGAGCTAACCACGCAAGTAATAGCTGCAAGGGCGCGCTTTCGGGTCACGCGACCGCACCTTCTTTTGACACGTCCGTGTCTTGTTTGGTCTTCGATAGAAAACCAACCAAGTCAGAGTGGCGCGCAATATTTCTGATTTGGTCCATCTCGAGGTGGCGGTCTCTCGTTTTAATCCAAGCCACCTGAGCGCTTTGCGCTAATGAATGCTGCATCACGCAATCGATTGCCTTCTCCAAGTGATCGAAACGCGTAACCCTGCCGGGCTGAAATCGAGACGATCGCATCCAAAAAACGAAAGCCGGTTGCGTGAGGTCCACATTATCCATGTGGAAGATTACAAACGGAGCATTCTTAAACTTTTGCTAACTCGTATTGCTGCTGAGGGCTTCGTCCGACCGCCTTGGCTCCCCGAGGGCTCCGAGAGTGCGTAGATCGGTCCGCGGGAATGTCCGCTCTGGGTCATTAGCAGACATTCGTGAGCACATTGGAGATGTCCGCTTTACGCCAGAAAGCGGACATGGATAGGCCGAAACCGTGAGGGGGGGTGGCGGAAAGGGACGTTGACGCACCGCTGCTTCACATTGCTTAATTCACATCTTCAGGAGGCGCTTCGGATTTGTGGGAGGTGCCTTGAGTGGAGCGCCGGGAATTGTCGCCTCCCCATAGACGTGCAAGATCCTCGTCCCAAACTTGAATTTGCGCTTTGGCTTGAGTCGGGTCTGTCGGTCCTCGCGCCATAGGTGCCCACGGTTTGCAGAGGCATTCGATTTCAGTCGTTTCCCAATGCAGCACAGGGTTCTCTAGCCAACCCCTGCCCTCAATTCGCAAACCGGGCGGCAACGTTACTTGGATGCGCAACGGCACATTCGGGTCGGACGTTTGCTGCGGCGACAATTCCGACGATACTATCCAAGCCTTGCTAATCGCACGTTGAAGCCGCTCGCGTGCCTTCTGCACATCGTGGTGGATTAACGTTGTCGCCTCGCTTAAACGAAGCCATGTCATCGCGCGGCACCGTTCATCACGAGTGAGCCTCCACCATGGCGATCGATGTGCGTGCAGCCGTCAGCGGCAAACTCCTCCATGGTGGCGTGCAAGCGGTCCACGATGTCTTCAATCGAATATGCCATCATCTCGAGATTAAATGGGTGGAGAGCGCAACAAAAAACAAAGCCCAACAAGGAGCGTGGTGACTCCATATCGGATCCAGATCGGCTGGGGCCGGCTCGGTAACGCCCGCAAAAATCCATTCCATAACCAAGTTTCCACCTTGGCCAACCACCCCAGAATAGGCGCTCGAAACCATGAAGCAATCGCTGGGATTGGACTGACTTTGGTTGGACTTCTCGTCGCTCGGAAAAATCGGCCCTCTGCCGCGCTCCGCGCCGAATATTAAATTTGTAATGCGGGTCAACCATGTGGATCGTCTAGCGTTCGGCAGGCAGGAACCTATGGAGGAAAGTCATGTGTGACTATTCACTGGAGGCATACCGCAGTCGCCCAGCACGGCTCGGTGAGAAATACGAGACTCGTCTTTTCGAAAGTCACAGTATCGGCTTCGTTGCGCCTGGGGATCCTTCAACCGCAGTGTGCATGGAATGTGACATGAAACTGAGGCTTGAAGGCATTCCTGAGCGAGTTCCAGCGAACCAAGCGCGTGTCAGCAAATGAAGACGTTACTTTCACCCGCATCGAGAACGATTTGCATCACGACGCGGTGCGCTTTGGCAATGGCGCGGAGGTGACGCTGCAAGAGCTTGGTCCCGGCGTTAAGGCTTATCTACATGACGCTTTATCGTCGGCGATCTGGAAGCCCATCACTGAGCGGGTAGCACTCTGAACCGCGCTTCCTAGGCCCACCGGCGGACGATGCCTTGTGGGCTGCTCGACATGCTGTTTGGGCTCCGGCAAGGCCGGGGAACTTAGGCGGAATACGACTTGGTCCTCGCGATAAGGAGATCACGATGAAGTTGCTCTTTTCAACATTCGTGGTTGCAAGCGGCGCTGCAATGGCCGCGGCCGCCACGCTTCCCCTGATGGTCGGGGGCATTGCCGCCATCTGCTGCCTCACCGGTAAGCGGGCTGGAGCGCGTAGGGCTTTAGACGAGCGCTACGCCAGGGGCGAAATTAACCGCGAGGAATACATGCAACGACGCAAAGACCTCCACGCGACCGGCTACTCAGTAAGTTAGAGCGCCCAAACCGACTTCGGGCTTCAGCTTGCGCTCGCACCACCTGCGCCGACGCCAACTAGGTGCGCCCAGCAGCTGCGCTTGCAGCATCACTGAGAAGCACGAAATATCTCCTCGCCCCTAACCTGGGTCTTTGGCGTACCTACGGACCACGGCCTTCCGCGTCCAGCGCACTACCAGCCAAATAATCACAAACAGAAATGGTGTTGCAGCGCCCGTAATAAGCTCTACGTTCAATGCAACGCCCGCCGTCTTCACCGCCGTCAATATGAACGTCAGCAGTACCGCTAGATAATAGGTAAGGGCAACTACCGAGATTACCTCTAAAATCCGCTGCAACCGTGACTGGAGGTCAGCACGCCGATCCATTGATAGGAGCAGGTCGCGATTTTGTTGTTGAAGCGCGACATCGACCTGAGTGCGCAGCAGGTCGGCTGCTCGGGTCAGACGACATGACAGAGATTCCAAGCGCCTGGCAGCTGTCTCGCACGTCTGCATGGCCGGCACCAGACGACGTTCCATAAATTCCTCGAAAGTCTGCAAGCGCTCGAGCCGCTCTTCCCGCAGGCGCTCGATGCGACGCCGCACAAGTGCAAAATACGCTCGGCTCGCGTCGAAACGGTAACTGAGGCGCGAGGTTATCCCCTCGACATCCGCCGCGAGCCGAGAGAGGCGGGTTAGCAAAGCCCTCGTATCATCAAGGCCCGTGATTTCGCTCAGGCATCGAGCAATCTCGACGGTTTCCTCTTCTATGAAACTTATCCTTGAGCCGTGCTCTTGCACGAGAGGCAGGGCAATCAACGCCATCGTGCGGTAGGTTTCGATCTCCAAAAGACGTTGCACTAGTCGTCCTGCCTCGAACTGATCGAGGCGAATGTCCCGAACTAGGATCCGACCGAACCCATCCTCATGGACAGCAAAGTCCGTCCAGGCTAGGGCGGCTCCACCAAAAACACGACTACCAGAAAGCGTCTCAGATCGAAAAATCGCCTCCAGATCCTCCGCCGAGCAGAGGGGTCCGTTGCGGGACTTCACCGCAACATGGATCGCTACTAGCCGGTTTCCCGGGAGTGCCTCTAACCAGTCGCCGGGAACAGCCGAGATAGCGGGTGTGAAAAAAGGTTGCTCGAAGAGACCATGGTGAAAAAACGTATATGTGCAGAACTCAGTGTGCCGTTCCCATTTAAGCCGGAACGCCCCAAAGTCGCACCTGAAGTGTCTCGATCCTTGGAGGGGAGGCGAAACGCCATAGAGTTGGCAGAGGCGGACAAGATGCGCAAAATCCGCCTCAGCCTCATATTCACCAGAAATGAGCGCAAGGTGAGAGGCATGCTCCGGTGGCTCGACAGCTGCAAAGGGCCGAGCATGAACTTCCTCCAATAATCTCGATCGCAATGGATGGTCGACGAAATGCGGGCCCTTCGAGGGTTCACCTTGGGTCATCGAAGGTTGGTCTTGGTCAGTGGTGGTAATCACGATCGCCACCCGGTAATTTGCCCGTATGCACTGGTGTCGCTTACCGCATCGAAGCAGACAGGTAGCATAGCATCCACGTCGGATCATAACACCGGGCGACTAGTTACGGTCGCCATGTTCCCTAGCGGCTAAGGAACCATCAGCATCGTGCCACCGCCCTCTGAAAGGGGAACGCCCAAGCCGGGTGGTAAGTTGTCCAGTACGGGGAAACGTGATGGCAGAGTGAGCTCGCCAAAGTGTTTGGCGCAGCGTGGCAAACTCGGTCGAGGCTTGTTTGCTCTGTCGATTGCGAGCACGGAGGCGCGCATGATAGATACAACAATTAAGAAGGTGGAAAGTGGCTCTTCTCCAAAGGGAGAGATGGGTCAGAGATATCTCGTTGCGGGAAAGCGCGTCTCAATGCGCCTCTGGATTGACGAACCAGGAGGAAAGCTTAAGGAGCCCACCTCCAGAGAGTACGAGACTGTGGGATACGTGATCTCGGGGAGCGCCACGTTAGACTTAGAAGGACAAACGCTAAATCTCAAAAGTGGGGACTCGTGGCTCGTCCCAGCGGGAGCCCGGCACCAATACACGATCACAGAGCCGTTCACGGCGGTGGAGGCCACGTCTCCTCCCGCCGAGGTCCATGGGCGCGATGAAGCTGGCTGACCGCTAGCCTCGCTCGTTTCTCCGGTCAGTCAGGCGTTTATATGCTCTCGCGGCCGCATAAATGAAGCAAGCGCGCGGGGCCTTCTTCTTTGGGCCGGTCCGAAGCGAGCGTCCTAGAAGTGAGCGTCCTAGATGAAGCCCAGTCCCCGACTAATTTAGTCTTGCGCCTATGCGGTCTTCAAACGAACTTGCACGTCGCGCCGCGTCGGGAAAGTTACTAACAAACCACCTCTCTAAGCCGCGTGGCGTGCGAGGACCCTTGCCGTGATGTTTCCGGCCGACGCCGTAAGGGCTTCCGGTCTCGTCGTAAACAACTTCCCAATTAGGATGGGCTTCCGCCGCGGCGCCTAACAGGCCTATCGTTCCGCGCAGTGGCTCGCCTCGGTGTCTCATGATTATCCTCTCCGCCCTAGCGGTTTGCCCAGCACATCATCCACTCGCCACGGCTTGACCGAGTGAACCGGCCCGCCGCACTCGTAACAACGAAGGGCGCTGATAGCTGCGCAATGGTGAGGCGCATCGCTATGCGAGGTAGGCAACTGATCGGCCTTAACCTAGTGACGCGACATCGAGGGCAATAGCACTGAATGCGCGTATAGCCGTCAGCGGCAAACTCCTCGATGGTGGCATGCAATGGATCCATCGCCTAACCAACGCAGCATAGCGGCCTAGTCCAGGGCAATATGCTCAACGACGCCACCAACTCCGCCGTGCGAGAGCCTCCTCCAACCTATCCTCTAGTTCCTTGACTCGCTGCTCGGCAGCCTCAGCACGCGCCAGTGCTGCTCTTTTAGCGTCTGCCTCCTCCTTCGACAGGAACGAAGGAAGGTGGGCGCCCTGCTCATTCAAGTCCCCAACGATCTCTTGGCATAGCTTCGAGATGCAGAAGATCGAAGGCATAAAGAATGATGCTTTCGGGCCGCCAACGCATGGCCGAGTTTAGTGAGTCGAAATCAGAAGCGCCCGGCCGTCCTGCACAATGGCCTCACCATCAATGATGGCTGACTGGCACCGGAGGCTTGATGCAGCGCGGACGATGGAAGGATAGCGGTCGGTCCAATCGTAGCCATTGCGGGTGAACACGCGAGCCCGCCCGCGCTCAACCAGCACCTGGCAGCGATAGCCGTCATACTTGATTTCGTGAATCCAGTGGGTGCCCTCCGGGGGCTGATCGAGCGCGCCGCGTTTAAGCGGCACTGTGCTGGATCACCCGGCATGTGACCTCCTGCGCCACACCCCGCGACGAGAATTGATTCCAGAGTTGCGTGTCAGCTTCAAGACGGTCGCTGTGCGGCGCAACACAGCCCAAACTTCGGCGATTCTTGTTACCGAATCAGGGGAACAAAGCTCGCGGGATAGGGTTGTCACTCTGAGTTCGGCGCGGTTCCCAGCCGGAACTGGTAAGCCCCGCTTCCCAAGGTCCCCCCTTCCCGGCGGGGCTTCTTTTTTCCCCGCTTAAGCGGCCCCGGCCAGACTCCCCCGGCAATTGGCCGGGGCCACCGAGGTCAGGTAGGGCTCGCTACCGTCCCTCAATTTGATGTCGCGTCGCACCATTTAGTGCGACGAAATCGCGGGAAAGTGGTCAACGCCAGTTTCCGAAGTTCTTGCGGATCAGTCACGCCGTCGGCGGCGAGTGCTACAAGTTTGTGACTCAACATCATGCTGAGTTCTGCAATACGCGCCTTGTCCATATCAGCTTCGTGAGCGCGTATCACGGGCCAGGTGATGTCAAATGCTAGGTCAATGGCGTCAAGCACCACGTCATCGGGCCAATTGGATGAAGGCGTAAGAGAACCCATGTTTTCCTCCCATGCCTGTCAGGCGGAGAGTCTTGAAGCTCTCAGTCACCGGCCTGCCTGTAGGTGGTTGTGCCAGTGATGATCGATGTTGCGCGTTGCGGACGCTTAGTTCGAGTTGAAATGCGGTACGAAAACGGACACTTTCCGCGAAGGGCGAACTCCACCTTACTGGACGAGTTCGGGTGGTTTTGAAAACTCCCAACGACAGAGCTTCAGGTGCTCCAAAATCGTTGCCGGCACACGACAAGCTTATGACCGTTCACTCGCGTCAGTACGCTTTCGGACACGCAATTGCAGCATGGGATTTTGCGACGCACACCGCCGACAATCTTGACTTGCGCGACGTTGTGACGACACCACCCGAAGGCGCATCACACCTGTGCGTTTGTTGTTGACAGTGAGCAGGGATGAGAGTCACGATTAACGTTCGCCTCGCTGCAAGGCGAGGTTGTCGCCCTAGGGTGCTGGTCCTTCGGGACGGGCGTCCTTGGTGACAGGAGAGGGCGGCCTTCGGGTCGCCCTTACCTTATCTGCCCTGCCCGCTCTCCAAAACGAAAGTCGCCAGCACGTAACGCGTCCTCGTCCTGTGGAAGTGGCGAAGGTCTTAACGGTGGACGAGGCGCGTCGTATCGCGAGCACCTTAGCGGTGTCGGGATCAGCGCGCGCCCCGCCGAAGCGAGCGTCCCATGGCGCGTTGAAACGGTTTGAGCGCGATGGTACCAAATACTGCCCGGGGGACACCCGCGCCAGGTCCGAGGGTTTGGGGTGTCCAGCGGTAAATCCCTGAGCCGTCCGGCTTCCGCCCCATCGGCCGCGTGGCTAAGGTCTGGTGAGAACGCGATAACTGGGGGTGCTTCGGCTTCAACCCGCGCCTGCCCCCTTTTCTCGTAGCCGGGCAACCCGCAACCTCGACCGCGTGCTCGATGCACTCCGCGCGCACGGGGTTGAAGTGCTAGAGGATGGCTTGCGGTTAGTGCCAAAGGGGAAGCGGCGGCAGTGCAACCTAGGACGCAACCTTTTGAAACTAGAGGCTCTCCAGAACTGATATAAGTCTTTGATTTATTGGTGGGCGCAGTAGGACTCGAACCTACGACCCGCTGATTAAGAGTCAGCTGCTCTACCACCTGAGCTATGCGCCCGAATTTTTCCGCCTCTAGCTTCGCCAAGGCGCAAGCTTGCGGGTGCTTCCGATCGAGGGGCAATCCCGCCAAGCGGTGCTCCCCTTAGCACTCCCCCGCTTGTCCTGTCCAGGCGCCCGTGTGTCCTTCGAAGCTCGCTCCGCTCGCACCATTCTCCGTTATCCTGAGGAGGCCGCCGAAGGCGGCCCTCGAAGGACGCACCGAGACATCGTCATTCCTTCGAGGCTCGCTCCGCTCGCACCTCAGGATGACGGATTACGCTCACCAGAAGGGGCCGATTTCCTCGCGCCTGATGCGCGTCTCCCGGTTGATATGCGCGTTGAGCACGAAGCCCAAGCCCGCCATCATCGTCAGCATCGAGGTGCCGCCATAGGAGACGAGCGGCAGCGGCACGCCGACCACCGGCATCAGCCCCGTCACCATCGCCACGTTGATGAACACATAGGCGAAGAGGCAGAGCCCCATGCCGCCCGCCACCAGCCGCGGGAAGGTGCTGCGGCATCTGAGCGCCATATAGGTAATGAACAGAAGCACGAGAAGGTAGAGCGCGAGCAGCACGGCCGCGCCGATGAAGCCCATCTCCTCGGAGAACATCGTGAAGATGAAGTCGGTGTGCTTCTCGGGCAGGAAGTTGAGTTGGGCTTGCGTGCCCTGCATGAAGCCCTTGCCGGCGAAGCCGCCGGAACCGATCGCGATCTTCGATTGGAGAATGTGATAGCCCGAGCCCGAGGGATCGCGCTCGGGGTCGATGAAGGTGAGGATCCGTTCCTGCTGGTAGTCGTGGAGGCTCGCCCACACGTGGGGCAGCACGACGATCACGCCGACTAAGGCGGCGATGAAATAGAGCCAGCTCACGCCGGCCAGAAACAGCAATCCACCGCCGACGATCCCAAACAGCGCGGCCGTGCCGAGATCGGGCTGGTCCAAGGCAAGGATGACGGGGAGGCCGACCATGGCGAGCGGCGGCAGCACGGCATAGGGCCATGACACCTGGCTCGGCGGCAGCCACTGATAGTAGCGCGCAAGCGCGAGCACGAGCGCGATCTTCATGATCTCCGAGGGCTGGAAGCTAAACTCGCCCCAACCAATCCAACGCGTGGCGCCGCCGCTCTCGACGCCGATGACAAGCACGGCCGCGAGCATCAGCAGCGTGACAATGTAGAGCGGATAGGCCACGCGCAGCCAAAAGCGGATGTCGGACAGCGCGACGGAAAAGAGGAGCGCAAGCCCGATGCAGTAGCGGACCACGTGGCGGCTGGCCCAGGGTTCGAGCGAACCGCCCGCCACGGAATAAAGCGCCGCGACCCCGACCAGCGTGATGGCGGTCAGCAGGGCGAGGAACGGCCAGTTGAGCGCGAGGAGCTTCTGCTTGAGCCTGACGTGAGGCCGCTCCAAGCCTTCGGCGAACAGCGCCTTCATCGCTTGCGCGCCTTCGGCGCGGCGGCCGGCTGCCTCATTGCTCGCAAGCAACGCCGTCTTGAGCGCCGGATCGCGCAACAGAACCTCGGTCATGACGTCGCGCACGATGGGCGCCGCCGCGCGCGATCCGCCGCCGCCATGCTCGACGACGCAAGCCGCGGCGTAGCGGGGGCTCACCACCGGCGCGTAAGCGATGAAGAGCGCGTGGGTCTCCCCGTACCAGCCCTTGAGGAAGCCGCGATTCTTGGCGCTGATGACCTGGGAGGTGCCGGTCTTTCCCGCCATTTGCACGTTGGGAAGGGTCAGCGCCGAGCGCACCGCCGTCCCTCCCTTCTCGTTGACGACGCCGACCATGCCGCCGCGCACGAGCTCGAGATGAACGGGGTCGATGTTGAGCTGAGCAGGCTCGGGCTCCGGCGTGGCTGGGGTGACCAGGTGCGGGCGGACCTCCCTGCCCGTGGCGATGCGCGCGGCAGTCACCGCAAGCTGAAGCGGCGTGGTCGAGACATAGCCCTGGCCGATCCCGCAGCTGATGGTCTCGCCTGGATACCAGGGCTGCCCGAGCTTTCTTCGCTTCCACTTGGTGTCGGGGATGATGCCCTCCTTCTGTCCGGCAAGCCCGACGTCGTGGATTTGGCCAAGCCCGAGCTTGCGCGACATCTCGGCAAGGCGATCGATGCCGACGCGATTCACCGTGTGGTAGAAATAGACGTCGCAGGACTGCTTGATCGCCTCGTGCAGAGCGACCGTGCCGTGGCGCTTCCAGCAGCGGAAATAGTGACGGCCGAAGAGAAAACCGCCGGGACAGGTCATGCGCTCCTCAGGCGTGATGACGCCGGCCTCGAGCCCTGCGAGCGCGGTCACGACCTTGAAGGTCGAGCCGGGAGGATACTGGCCGCGGAGCGCGCGATTTTCGAGCGGATGATCCACGTGCCGCGCGAGCTCCTTCCATTGCGCCAGATCGACCTTGAAAGAGACCTCGTTGGGATCGAAGGAGGGATAGGACGCCATGACGACGATCCCGCCGGTCAAGGCATCGAGCACGACGATGGAGGCGACGCGCAAGTCCTGGATGCGCTTTTGAGCGATCTCCTGCAGCTCTTGGTCGATGGTGAGAACGAGGTCCTTGCCGCGCACGCTCGGCGTCGCGCCAAGCTCGCGGACGACGCGTCCGTGGGCATCGACCTCGTAACTGATGGTGCCGGGTTCGCCCCTGAGCTCGGCGTCGAGACCCTTTTCGATCCCTGCCTTTCCGGTGCGAAATCCCGGCACCCGCATCACCGGATGTGCGCTGACCTCCTCCTTGTCGGCCAAGCCGACATAGCCGACGACATGGGCCATGCTGCGGGCGCGGACGTAGCGGCGATAGGTCGCCCGGTCGGTGCGCATGCCCGCGATCTGCGGCGCAAGAACGCTGAGAAGCGCGAATTGACGCCAATCGAGACCCTCGGTGACGAGAACGGGAAAATAGCCGCTTTGGCGGCGCGCGGCCCGCATCACGCGGTCCTTGTCGGCGGCGCCGACCGGAACGACCTCGGAAATGGCGTCGAGGGTGGCGCCCAAGTCCCGGCACAGCGCCGGGATGACCATGACGCGGAAATTCTCGCGATCCTCGGCGATGGTCCGGCCCACGCGGTCGTAGAGCGCCCCGCGCGCGGGCGCCACGAGATGCTTGCTGATGCGGTTGTCGTCGGAGAGCAGCTGATATTCCGGCGATTCCACGATCTGCAAACGGCGCAAGCGCCAGAGGAGGAGGCCGAAGAGGCCGGTTTGGGCCGCGCCGATCAAGACCGCGCGGCGCGTGAAGCGATTGCGAAGCCGGAGAGCGTAGTCGTGCGGCCTCACGTCAAGCCTCGATAGAGGCTGGCTCTGAGCCTGCCGCGCTTGATCCAAACCACGCCGCGCAAGACGACCGGAAAGAGCAGGATCGAAACGCATACGCCGAAGGCAATCGGCCAGGCATCGATAAGGCGGACCACATAGAGCGAGCCGAGCAGCCAGGCGAGCACGCCGATCGCCGCGGCGACGCACGCCCAAAAGAGCCAGAGCCGATTCCGGTCGTGAGCGTCGGCGGGCGAAGGCGCGCGGCCGCCGGCGTTGGCGGCAATGAGCGCCATCATGGCCCAGAACCCGAGCGGGCCGCCGCTCAAAATGTCGGTGAGGAGCCCGAGCAGAAGCGCGAGATAAGACGGGAAGACCGTGCCGGGAAGCGCGCGCCAGCAGAAAATCATCGTCATGACGATCAAGGGCGGGGCGAAGGTCGCATCGGGGGGAAGTCCCCACGGAACGGCGGTGGCGAGCACCGCGACAAACACCGAGAACGCTGGCACGCCGGCGTTCATTGCTGGGTTTGCGCCACGCTTGCGGCGGGGGGCGCCGTGGAGGTTTCGGCCTGCTTGATCGCGCCGGTCGCCTTTGGTTCTTCGGCCGACGTGGTGGGAACGGTGTCCGGGACCTTGGGGTCGGCGGGCGACGCCGAGAGCGCGCGGTCGAGGGGAACGGCGGGCGGATCGGTTCGCACCAATTCCGGCGTATCGAAGAACAGCACGCTCACCGCGTCGAGCGCGCCCAAATCGGCGTGAGTCCTGACCTTGTAGGCGCCGGGAGACCCCGTCACCAACCCGACGCGCAAGCCCCGCGGCAGCACGCCGTCGCTGCCCGAGGTGAACACCTCGTCGCCCTCATGGAGGACGGCGCCGTCGGGAATGAAATCGAGGGTCAATTCCGCGCTATTGTCGCCAGAGGCGATGCCCCTGACGCCCGCCTGCCCGGCGAGCACGGGCACCCGGCTGCTGCGGTCGTTGATGAGAAGGATGCGGGCGAACGAGTCTCCCGCGTCGACCGTGCGCCCGATCAGCCCGTCGCCGTTGATCACGGCGTAGCCGATGCGGACACCCTGGTCGCGCCCCAGATTGATGAGCGCGCTCTGGAGGAAGGGACCGCGCCCGTCGGCAATCACGGTCCCGGTGGCGAAATGAAGCGCAGGCTCGTCGGCGGCGTTGAGAAGCGCGCGGAGCTGCACCACCTTGCGCTCGGCGAGCTTGGCGCGCCATTCCCACTGTTTGAGCTTGGCGTTTTCTTCCTTGAGGCGGTCGATCTCGCTAAACGAGCCGACGTAAGACTTCACCCGCGCCACCCCGTGGCGGGCCATGATAACCGGCGCCGATGACGCCTGAAGCACGGGCGCGGTCAAATCGAGGAAGCTGTCGCTCACCTCTGTGAGCGCGGTATGGCCGATGCGGCTCAGGACGAGGAAAACGATGCAGACGAAGATGAGGGCGAAATTCAACAGTTCGCCGGGTGCTCGCCACGATCGGCGAGGCCTTGGCCTAAACGGTGAATGGCCCCCGCGCATTTCTTCGTCTTTCCTCGAAGGTCACGCGCGGATCGCGGGCCTTCGTCATCAATTCGGGGGTTTGTGCAGCCGCAAAACCCCTCCTCCGCTACCTCCGGCTCATGGCTTGACCAAAAAGTCAGACATGGTCTCGAGCTGCTCCAAGGCCTTGCCCGTTCCGCGCACGACGCAACGCAACGGGTCCTCGGCGATCTTGAATTTCACGCCCGTCTCCTGCGAGAACCGGGCATCGAGCCTGTCGAGCAGCGCGCCGCCGCCCGTAATATAAATACCCGATTCGCAGATATCGGCGGTGAGTTCCGGCGGGACATCGGCGAGCGCCTGGCGGATGCCGCCGACGATCTGTTGGATCGGAAGGTTCAAGGCCTGGGGAATGTCCTCGGGCGTGAGGGCGATATCGGCCGGGAAGCCGCGATGGAGGTCGCGTCCCTTGATATGGATGGGCATGCGCTCGCCATTGGCCTTGGCGATGGCGCAGCCCGACTCCTTCTTGATCGCCTCGGCGCTGGTGGCGCCGATGAGCAAATTGTATTTGAAGCGGATATAGTTGACGATCGCCTCGTCGAAGGCGTTGCCGGCGCTGCGCACCGAGCGCGAATAGAGCACGCTGCCCATGGACAGAACGGCGATGTCGGTGGTGCCGCCGCCGATATCGACGATCATCGATCCGCGCGCCTCGGTGATGGGGAGCCCGGCGCCGATCGCCGCCGCGACCGGCTCCTCGATGAGATAGACGCGCCGCGCGCCCGCCGACAGTCCCGCTTCGTGCACCGCGCGGCGCTCGACCGGGGTGGCGCTCGCCGGAACGCAGATCATGATGCGCGGGCTCGAGAACATCGGGCGCTTCAACACGCGGCGGATAAAATGCTTGATCATCTCCTCGGCGGCGTTGAAATCGGCGATCACGCCGTCGCGCAGAGGCCGAATGGTTTCAATCTTGGAGGGCGTTCGGCCAAGCATGGTCTTGGCCTCGTAGCCGACGGCGATCACTTTGCGATCGCCATCGCGCTGCTGCGTCACAGCGACGACCGAAGGCTCGTCGAGCACGATCCCTCGTCCCGGCACGTAAACCAGCGTGTTTGCCGTGCCAAGGTCGATGGCCATGTCCGCCGAGACAAAGCCTAAGACCCGCGAGAACATACGCCCGCCCCTATCTGGCTCCCCGCAACGAGCCATTGACACCACGGATGCTATGGTGGGCGGCGCCGCTTTTGTGAGTTGTTTGGCCGTCCACCGAGCGCGGCTATGTTGCTGCAAATTGAACTGGGGAGCAATGCGTCGGACCCGGTTTTGAAAAAACAATTTTTTTGCACGCCTTAATCGGGAGGCGCCGCGGGGAAAATCGCGAGAGCGCCCCGCCGCCCGGCCTCGAAATTGGGCACGCCGCCCAAGAAGCTCGTGGGCGGCGCGCGCCGAGTAAACCCATGTCTTTGATTCTAAGCCGGAATGGCGGCCGGAGGCCGGCCCTAAGCTGCCCTCATTGCGGGCAGCCGCTTCCCCTTGCCCGCGTCACGAAGCGAGCATCGTCTCCGGTTTCCGCCTCGCCTCCCGCGCCAGGAGCTTGCTCAGTGCGCTGACATACGCCCTGGCGGAGGCGACCAGGGTGTCGGTGTCGGAGCCCCGCCCCGTCACGGTCTTGCCGTCGGCCTCGAGGCGGACGCTCACCTCGGCCTGGGCGTCGGTTCCTTCCGTGACCGCGCTCACCTGGTAGAGCGGGAGCCTCGCTTCGTGCGGCACGATCGCCTTAATTGCCCTGAATGTGGCATCGACCGGGCCGTCGCCGGTCTGCTCGCTGGTGTGCTGCTTGCCGTCGATTTCGAGGGTGATGGTCGCCTTTTGCGGACCGCCGGTGCCGGCGATCACGGTCAGGGCCACGACCTTGATGCGGTCATGGGCGCTGGCGATCTCCTGATCGACGAGGGCTTCGAGATCCTCGTCATAGACGTGCTTCTTGCGGTCGGCGAGCGCCTTGAAACGCACGAAGGCGTCCTCGAAAGCGTTGTCGCCGAGCTCGTAGCCGAGCTCTTTCAGCTTCTCGCGGAAAGCGTGCCGCCCGGAATGCTTGCCCATCACCAGCGAGGATTCTTTCAAGCCCACGCTTTCGGGCGTCATGATCTCGAAAGTCTCGGCATGCTTGAGTACGCCGTCTTGGTGAATGCCGCTTTCATGGGCGAAGGCGTTCCGGCCGACGATGGCCTTGTTGTACTGGACCGGGAACGCGGTCACGCGCGAGACGAGGCGCGACGCGCGGGTGAGCATGGTCGTGTCGATTCCGGTAAAGAACGGCATGGCGTCGCCCCGCGTCCTGATGGCCATGACGACCTCTTCCAGCGCGGCGTTGCCGGCGCGCTCGCCGAGCCCGTTGACGGCGCATTCGACCTGGCGGGCGCCGGCGACGACGCCGGAGAGAGAATTGGCGACGGCGAGGCCGAGATCGTTGTGGCAATGGGTCGAGAACACGGCCTTGTCGGCGGCGGGGACGCGGGCGAGGATCGAGCGGATGAGGCTCGCGAACTCATCGGGCGTGGCATAGCCGACCGTGTCGGGAATGTTTACGGTGGTCGCGCCCGCCTTGATCGCCGCTTCGACGCAGCGGCAGAGGAAGTCAAGCTCGGTGCGGGTCGCGTCCATCGCCGACCACTCGACGTCGTCGGTATAGCTTCGCGCGCGCGTGACCGATGCGGTGATGCGCTCCAGCACCTCCGCCTCGTCGATGCCCATCTGATATTTGCGATGGAGCGGCGAGGTGCCGATGAAGGTGTGAATGCGGCCGCGGGCGGCGGGCTTGATCGCCTCGGCGCAGCGGTCGATGTCCTTGAAATGCGCCCGCGCGAGCCCGCAAATCACCGCCTTCTTGGAACGGCGGGCGATCTCCTGGACGCTGTTGAAATCGCCTTCCGAGGCGATGGGGAACCCGGCCTCGATGATATCGACGCCCATCTCGTCGAGGACTTCGGCGACTTCGAGCTTCTCCTCGAAGGTCATGGTGGCGCCGGGGCACTGTTCGCCGTCGCGCAAAGTGGTGTCGAAGATCACTACGCGGTCGCGCTCGGAGCGGCTTTCCGCCTTGGCGCTGCGACTTTTGTTGGACTCCATCTCGTTCGTCCTTAAGCTTCGGGCTCCAGTCTAACACGACTGGCAGGCCTCATTGAATTTCGCCGATTTTTCTTGAGATCCCCTGAACGCCCAGCGCGGCCTAGAGGCCCAGCGCCCTGAGGTGTTCAGGGGCGACTAAGGAGGAGTTTGGAGGTCAGCGGCCAAGCGGAATCGGGCGCGGAAGCGTCAATTTTCGCCTCGGATTGCTCGCGAACGCCTTGCATCGATCACCTGTCGCTTCGGCCGGGAACATAGTCGGCCAGGCCGTTCAGAGCAAGCCCGCCAGCGCCAGCTGGGAGGCGGCGTCGGCACGGCCGGCGCCGGATGCATTGCAACAGCTCACTTCCGCCCGACCAAAGGATCTGGATACCGAGGCAAAAGAGAATGAAGGCCGAGAGCCGCACGGCGATATCGGTGCCGCCCGGCCCCAACAGGCGATGGACGCTGTCGGCGTAGGCGAAACACACAAAAATGGCGGCTGCAATCACGAATATGGCGCAAAGGCTCGCGAGCACGAACACAGCCTCGTCGGTCGAACTCGTAAAGGTGCCTTGCGACAATCCCAGGCTGATGACAACGGCGATGGTCCCGGGCCCGGTCGTCAAGGGCAGCGTCAGCGGGTAGAAAGCCAGATCGAGTGGATCGGCCTGGTGGTGGTGGCCGTCCGCCGTGGCTTCCAGTTCCTTCTGGCTGCCCTCGCTAAGGCGCTTCCAAGCGGCCACGGCGACGATGAAGCCGCCGGCGACGCGAAGGACGGGTATCGAAATGCCGTACAGACTGAGGATCAGCGAGCCGAGCAACAACGCGCTGACGAGGACGAAAAACGCGTTTCGCGCAACGCGCCAAGCGACGAGACGGCGGACCTCGTGGGTCGCGCTGCTTGTCATGCCGAGGAATACAAGAGCCGACCCTGGCGGATTGACGATCGGGAAGATCGCCGCGAGTGCAAGAATGAAGATGTGCAGTCCAGAGTCCATGGCGCGCTCAAGCCAACGATCGCTCTCCTAAGGGGAGAGCTAAAAATTCGTTGTAAGGCTCAGCTGTCATCCTGAGGCGTCAGTTCTTGCTCTTGTCGACCATCTTGCGCTCGGCGATCCACGGCATCATGGCGCGCAGGCGCTTTCCCACCTCTTCCATCTGGTGATTGTCGCATTTCGCGCGCATCGCCTTGAACGAGGTCTGGCCGACCCGGTTTTCGAGCATCCAGTCCTTGACGAACTTGCCGGACTGGATATCGGCGAGAATCTGCTTCATCGCCTTCTTGCTCGCCTTGCCAACCACGCGCGGGCCGGAAACGTATTCGCCATACTCCGCAGTGTTGGAGACCGAGTAGTTCATGTTGGCGATTCCGCCTTCATAGATGAGGTCGACGATCAGCTTCACCTCGTGCACGCACTCGAAATAGGCCATCTCCGGCGCGTAGCCGGCCTCGATGAGCGTCTCATAACCGTTCCGCATCAGCTCGACCAGGCCGCCGCATAGGACCGACTGCTCGCCGAACAGATCGGTCTCGCATTCCTCGCGGAAGGTGGTCTCGATGATGCCGGCGCGGCCGCCGCCGACCGCAGCGGCGTAAGACAGGGTGAGGTCGTGGGCGTTCCCGGTTGCGTCCTGGGCGATGGCCATCAGGCATGGCACGCCCGCGCCGCGCAAATACTCGGCGCGCACGGTATGGCCGGGACCCTTCGGCGCGACCATGCACACATCCATGTCGGGACGGGGCTCGATCAGGTTGAAATGAATGTTGAGGCCGTGGGCGAAGAAGAGCGCGGCGCCCTGCTTCATGTTCGGCTTCAGCTCGCGCTCCCAGATGCCGGCCTGGAGTTCGTCGGGCGTGAGCATCATTACGACGTCGGCCCATTTCGCGGCGTCGGGGACGTCCATCACTTTCAGCCCGGCCTTCTCCGCCTTGGCCACGGATTTGGAGCCGGGCCGGAGGCCCACGGCCACTTCCTTGACGCCGGATTCTTTAAGATTGAGCGCGTGCGCGTGGCCCTGGCTGCCATAACCGATGATGGCGACCTTCTTGCCCTTGATCAGATTGAGATCGGCATCCCGATCGTAATAGACGCGCATACGTGACGTTCCCTGACTTGAGTTAGCTCTATCGTTCGGCCGCGTTTCTCGCGCGAAGGCCTGGGCTTTGCAAGGGGTCTCGGCCGGTCATTGCATCCGCTCGGGTCCGCGCGAGATGGCGGCGACCCCGGTGCGGGCCACTTCGACGAGGCCAAGCGGCTGCATCAGGGCGATGAATTCCTCGATTTTCGCCTGCTCGCCGGTAATCAGGAAGACGAAATGGCCGGTCGAGGAATTGACCACGTCGGCGCGAAAAGCTTCGGCGAGGCGCAAGGCCTCCACGCGCTTCTCGCTCTTGCCGGCGACCTTGACCATCGCAAGCTCGCGCTCGAGCGGGGCGCCCATGACGGTCAAATCGGTGACGGAATGCACCGGGACCAGGCGCTCGAGCTGATGCTGAATCTGCTCGATTACCATCGGCGTGCCGGTGGTGACGATGGTGATGCGGGAAAGATGCGCCTCGTGCTCGGTCTCCGACACGGTAAGCAACTCGATGTTGTAGCCGCGCCCCGAGAATAGTCCGATGACGCGCGCGAGCACGCCGGGCTCGTTGTCGACGAGCACGGTCATGGTGTGGGTCTCGGCCCGCTCTTCCCGCTTCTCCAGCGGATAGGCCGAGCCGGGCTGTTTCGTCGCTTTTCCGGTCATGACGATAGCCGCTAATGGACGCCCTTGTTTTCGCCACTCCCCCGGTCCCCACCGAGCTCGATCATCCTGAGCGCGAGCGCGATAAAGAGGATCGAGAGGGGAAGGACCAGCATCGACCATTGGAAGTGACCGTTGGCCTCGACCACCACCCGGGCAAAGATCACGATCAAGACGACGATGACGACTTCGGCCAGCGTCGCCTTGAGCTGGCCGACGCCACCCACCTTCATCCACTCGGGCAGACGCGCGCCGTAGCCTTCGGGCAGCGTGAACACGAAGCCGATGGCGATACCGTAGGCGAAGATCACGAGGACGATGCCGAATAGAAAGGCGTCGACCGCCTCGAGCACCGGCACGGTGACCTGCCGCTCCGCCGCCTCGCCCGGCGTCATCAGCGTGTGCCAGGCCTCGTACAGGTAGAAGCCGCCCTGAAAGAACATCAGAAGCGCGCCGATCATCGCTCCGGCGGAGCCGATCAGCATGATGGCCCGAAGGCTAAGCAGGAATTGTATCAAGGCATTGTCCCCCAGCGCTAAACCATCACCTTGCCTTCTTCGGTGATGGCTTTCTCGATGTCCTCTTCGGTCAGGTCGTCGCCCATCAACATGTTGTTGTGGGCCTCCCCGCTCGGGATCATGGGGAAGCAATTGGCATGCTTGTCGACCCGGCAGTCGAAGATCACCGGCTTCTTCACCCGGATCATCTCCCTGATCGCGTCGTCGAGCTCCGACGGCTTCTCGGCCCTGATGCCGACGCCCTGATAAGCCTCGGCCAGTTTGACGAAATCGGGCAGCGCCGCGGTGTAGGAGTGGGAGTAGCGGCCGCCATGCAGCAATTCCTGCCACTGGCGCACCATGCCCATGTACTCGTTGTTCAAAATGAAGATCTTGATCGGCAGGTCGTACTGCGCGGCCGTGGACATCTCCTGCATGGTCATCAGCACCGAGGCTTCGCCGGCGATGTCGATGACGAGCGAATCCGGATGCGCGACCTGTACGCCGACGGCGGACGGCAGGCCATAGCCCATGGTGCCGAGGCCGCCCGACGTCATCCAGTGGTTCGGCTCCTCGAACTTGAAGAACTGCGCCGCCCACATCTGATGCTGGCCGACTTCGGTGGTGACGTAGACATCCTTGCCGCGGGTCAGCGCGTAAAGCCGCTCGATGGCGTATTGCGGCATGATCACGTCGTCGCGCTTGCGGTAGTGCAGGCAGTTCCGCGCGCGCCAGCGGTCGATCTCGGCCCACCATGCCTTGTGCGCGGCCTTGTCCGGCTTAGGCATCTTTTGCTTCCATGCCTCGATCATCTGCTCGAGCACATGGCCGCAATCGCCGACGATGGGGATATCGACCTTGATGTTCTTGTTGATCGAGGAGCGGTCGATATCGACGTGGATTTTCTTCGATCCGGGCGAGAAGGCATCGACCCTCCCCGTGATGCGGTCGTCGAAGCGCGCGCCGATGCAGATCATCACGTCGCAATCGTGCATGGCGTTGTTGGCTTCGTAGGTGCCGTGCATGCCGAGCATGCCGAGCCATTGCGGGTCGGAGGCGGGATAGGCGCCGAGCCCCATCAGCGTCGAGGTGATAGGGAAGCCGGTCATGCGGACGAGCTCGCGCAATTTCTCGCTGGCGCGCGGCCCGGAATTGACGACGCCGCCGCCGGTATAGAAGAGCGGGCGCTTGGCGCACGCCATCAGCTCGACCGCTTCTGCGATCGCGCGCTCATCGCCGCGGGTCCGCGGGTTATAGCTCTTGTGCTGCGAATTGGTGAGACCGGTGTACTCGCCGCTCGCGAACTGAATGTCCTTTGGGATATCGACCACGACGGGTCCCGGACGGCCGGTGCGCGCGACGTAGAACGCCTCGTGCAGCACGCGCGAAAGGGAGTTCACATCCTTGACGAGATAATTGTGCTTCGTGCACGGCCGCGTGATGCCGACCGTGTCGCATTCCTGGAAGGCGTCGTTGCCGATGAGGTGGGTCGGCACCTGGCCGGTGATGCAGACGATCGGGACCGAATCCATCAGCGCGTCGGTCAAGCCAGTGACGGCGTTGGTGGCGCCGGGACCGGAGGTGACGAGAACGACGCCGACCTTTCCGGTCGAGCGGGCGTAGCCTTCGGCGGCGTGGACGGCGCCCTGCTCGTGGCGGACGAGAATGTGCTTGAGCCGATCCTGCTGGAACAGCTGATCGTAGATCGGCAGCACCGCCCCGCCCGGATAGCCGAAGATGTGCTCAACGCCTTGATCGGCGAGAGCCTGAAGCACCATCTCGGCGCCGGTCATCGTGCGCGACATCGTCTCTCTCACTGACAAAAACCGGCCTCGCGCCTCAAGGTCCGCGGCCGGTCAAAGCTCAAGGAATAGCTGAAAAGTCTAAATAAGGCGCGCACCCTAAGGCTTGCCCCTGAGAGGGTCAACGAGAAATGCGAATGAATGACAATATTCGGAATGCTTTTCTTTCCAAAAATTTCGTCCTGAGCCAAAGTACACAAAGCTTCTTGCTCGTATCCGCTTAACCCCCTGATACGCAATATCGCGCCGCACACCTGGACAAGCGCGGCCATTGCGCTTATCTCCCTAGCCTCTTCAGGGACCGCGGCGCTGCTTCCGGCGTTAATCGCGACAATCTCAACGCCTCCCACATTCCCGCTGAAATGCAGCAGGCCGCCCGCTCAGACGTTTTCGCCGCCGCCAACGGCGCTGAGGCGCCCGTGCTTTCGCAGCGCACATTCTGGGCGCTGACCCTCGGCGCGATCGGCGTCGTTTACGGCGACATCGGCACGAGCCCGCTCTATGCCTTCCGCGAGGCCGTCCTTGCCGCGGGCGGCGCTCACGCGCCTCCGAGCGAAGAGGCTATTCTCGGCATTCTGTCCCTGATCGTTTGGGCGCTTATTCTCGTCGTCAGCGTCAAATATGTGGTCATCCTGCTGCGCGCGGACAATAACGGCGAAGGCGGGACGCTCGCGCTGATGGCGCTTGCCCAAAACGCTGTCCGCGGACGCGGCGCAATTTGGATCATCACGCTCGGCATGATCAGCGCTGCCCTGTTTTACGGCGACGCGATGATCACGCCGGCGCTGTCGGTGCTGTCGGCTGTCGAGGGCCTCGAGATCGCGGCCCCGGCGCTGGCGCGTTATGTCGTCCCGCTGGCTGTCGTGATCCTGTTTGGCCTGTTCGCGGTGCAGTCACACGGCACCGCGCGCGTGGCAACGTTTTTTGGCCCCGTCACTTTGGTGTGGTTCTTTGCCCTTGCCACGGCTGGCATCGGGCACGTCGCGCAGAACCTTCAGGTCTTGGCCGCGTTCAATCCGGTTCATGGCGCAAGATTTCTTCTCAGCCATGGGGTGATCGGGCTCCTGACGCTCGGAGCCGTATTTCTTGTCGTGACCGGGGCGGAGGCGCTTTATGCCGACCTTGGCCATTTCGGTCGCGGACCGATCCGCATGGCCTGGTTTGCCGTCGCGCTGCCGGCACTGACGGTGAACTATCTCGGACAGGGCGCGTTGCTCTTGGCCAAGCCTGCCGCGATCGAGAACCCATTCTTTCTGCTCTATCCGGACTGGGCGCTGCTCCCCATGATCGGACTGGCAACGGCCGCCACCGTCATCGCCAGCCAAGCCGTGATCAGCGGGGCCTATTCGTTGACGAAGCAGGCGATCCAGCTCGGCTTGCTGCCGCGTCTCGAGATCCGCCACACCTCCGAGGCACGGTTCGGGCAAATCTACATGCCGCGCGTGAATACTCTGCTTCTGTTTGGCGTCCTGCTCCTCATCATTCTGTTCAGGTCCTCCGGCGCGCTCGCTTCGGCCTATGGCATCGCCGTGACCGGAACCATGGTGGTGACGGCGATCTTGGCTTTGGTCGTCATTTGGCGGACCTGGAATTGGCCGCTGTGGGCGGCGGTTGCGCTGATGGTCCCGTTCCTCCTCATCGACCTCATATTTCTCGGCGCCAACCTGTTGAAACTGTTCGAGGGCGGCTGGGTGCCCATCCTGATCGGAGGCATTCTCATCGTCATCATGCTGACATGGCGCAAAGGCGCGCGAATCCTGACCGAGAAGACCCGGCGGCTGGAAACTCCAATCAGCGGTCTGATCGAGAGCCTCGAGAAGAAGACCGAGCTTTGCCGTGTTCCCGGCACTGCCGTGTTCCTCACCGCTGATCCGGAAAGTGCGCCGACCGCCCTTCTCCACAGCCTCAAGCACTACAAGACACTGCACGAGAACAATGTCATCTTGACCATGATCACGGAAACCACGCCTCGCGTCCCGGTCTCCGACATGGTCAGCATCGCGCCGTTGGGCGGTTCGTTTCAGCGCGTGCTCTTGCGTTTCGGTTTTATGGAGACGCCAAATGTGCCGAAGGCGCTCGGGCTCGCCCGTAAAGAGGGACTAAGCTTCGACATCATGTCGACGTCGTTTTTCCTGTCGCGACGGTCGGTTCGGCCCGATCCGCGCTCCGGCATGCCGGTGTGGCAGGATCGCGTGTTCATCTTTCTGGCGCGCAACGCCGACGACGCAAGCAGCTATTTCCAGCTCCCTACCGACCGCGTGGTCGAAATCGGAACCCAGGTCGCGGTCTAGCGAAGCATGGCGCCGCTAAACTCCGAAACTTCGGCTCTGGCGAGCGCCAATGGCGACCTCGCCGACGCCAGGAAACGGTTCTGGGCGCTCACCTTCGGCTCGATCGGCGTCGTCTACGGCGATATCGGCACGAGCCCCCTCTATGCTTTGCGCGAAGCGGTGCTGGCGGCAAGCGGCGGCGGAGGCACGGTCACGCCGGAGGCGGTCTACGGCGTGCTGTCGCTCATCTTCTGGTCGCTGATCGTCGTCGTCACGATCAAATACGTCCTCATCCTCCTGCGCGCCGACAACAACGGCGAAGGGGGCACGCTGGCGCTGACCGCGCTTGCGTTCCGCGCGCTTGGACGGCGCACGCCGCTCGTGCTCGCGCTCGGGACCATCGGCGCGGCCATGTTCTACGGCTCGACCCTGATTACGCCGGCGCTTTCGGTGCTGTCGGCGGTCGAAGGCCTCAACGTAGCGACCGCGGCCTTCGGGCCCTACGTGCTGCCGATCACGGTGGCGATCCTTCTTGCGCTGTTTTCGGTGCAGTCGCACGGGACCGCCTGGATCTCGAGCTGGTTCGCGCCGATCACTACAGTTTGGTTCGCGGTCATCGCCATCGCCGGCGCGGTCGAGATCGCCGCCAATCCGGCCGTGCTCGCCGCGCTCAATCCGATATACGGGCTCCAATTCCTCCTCACCCACGGCGTCGTCGGGCTGATTACGCTTGGCGCCGTCTTCCTCGTCGCGACCGGGTCGGAGGCCCTCTACAACGACCTCGGGCATTTCGGGAGAAGACCCATTCAGACGGCTTGGCTCTTCTTTGTGCTGCCGTCGCTGCTTCTGAGCTACTTCGGACAAGGCGCGCTGGTCTTGGCCAAGCCCGAGACGATCGCGAACCCGTTCTATCTGCTCTTTCCCGATTGGGCGCTCTATCCGATGGTCGCGCTTGCCACCGTCGCCACCGCGATCGCGAGCCAAGCCGTGATATCCGGCGCCTACTCCATCACCCGGCAGGCCATGCAGCTCGGCTTCCTTCCGCGCATGGAGGTGCGCCACACCTCCGAGGCGCTCGCCGGACAGATCTACATGCCCCGGGTGAATTACCTGCTCCTGACCGGGGTTCTGCTCCTCGTCTTCATGTTCCGCTCCTCGGGCGAACTGGCGGCGGCCTACGTGCTCGCGGTCGCGACCACGGCGCTCGCCGCGGGGCTTCTCGGTTTCATCGTGATCTGGAAAGCCTGGAAGTGGCGGTTGTGGACCACGGCGCTGGTGATGATTCCCCTCACCATTGCCGACTCAAGCTTCGTGGTCGCGAGCCTCTTACAGCTTTTCAAGGGCGCTTGGCTCCCGGTCCTGGTCGGCGCCCTGCTGATCCTAATTATGGTAACGTGGCGGCGCGGCACGCGGCTGCTTGCGATCAAGACCCGTCGCGTCGAGGTGCCGTTCGAGCCCCTGGTCAAGAGCCTCGAGGAGCGGCCGCCTTACATCGCACCCGGCACCGCCGTCTTCCTCACCAGCGATCCCGAGTTCGCCCCGACGGCGCTGCTTCACAACCTGAAGCACAATAAGGTGCTGCACGATCACAATGTGATCCTGACAATCGTTAATGAGGACATTCCGCGCGTCGTCAAGGATCGCGTCGAGATGGAACCGATCAGCGAGCGCTTCATGCGCCTCATTTTGCATTTCGGCTTCATGGAGCGGCCCAACGTGCCGAAGGCGCTGGCGCTCGCGCGCAAGCAAGGCTGGCATTTCGACATCATGACGACGTCGTTCTTCCTGTCGCGCCGCTCGGTAAGGGCCGATCCGAGGTCAGGCATGCCGCCCTGGCAGGACCGGCTCTACATCTTCCTCGCCCACAATGCCGACGACGCCTCGAGTTACTTCCAGCTCCCGACCGACCGAGTAGTCGAGATCGGCACGCAGGTCACGGTTTAGCCTCCCCCGCGCGAACGGCGGCGGCGGCGGTGAGCCCATCCGGCGCCCAGTCCCAATCCCTCATGAAACGCTTGAGCCAGGTCATCTGCCTCTTGGCGTAGCGGCGCGTCTCGGTCTTGGCCTTGGCAATCGCCTCAGCGCGGCTGGTCCGCCCCGAGAGGTAGCCGGCAAGCTCGCGCACGCCATGCGCCCGCATAGCCGGGAGCCCGGGATCGAGCCCGAACGCAAGCAGCGCGCCAACCTCCTCGATCGCGCCCGCCTCGACCATCCGGTCGAAGCGGGTATCGATGGCGGCATAAAGCGGCGCGCGCTCCGGTGCAATTACGAGCCTCTCGACGCCCTCCGGCGCGAGCACGGGCGCGGCGGCTGCCCCTTGCCATTCCGCGAGCGAGATCGAAGTCGCATCGACCACTTCAAGCGCGCGCACGATGCGTTGGGAGTCGGTCGGCGGAATTCGCGCCGCCATGGCAGGATCGCGTGCGTCGAGCTCACGGTGAAGCGCGGCGGCGCCGAGCGTCGCTGCCCGGTCGCGCCAAAGGCTCCGGATTTCGGGCGGCACATCCGGCACTGGCGCTAGTCCCTCTTGAAGCGCCTTGAAGTAGAGGCCGGTGCCCCCGGCGAGGATCGGAACCCTCCCCTCGACTTCCGCATCGCTGATGGCTTCCTTTGCATCGTTGAGCCAGCGGCCGACCGAATAGGCCTCGGCCGCGGGAATCGTGCCGTAAAGCCTGTGCGGGGCGCGGGCGCGTTCTTCCGGCGCCGGATGCGCCGCGAGGATGGGAAGCTCGCGATAGACCTGCATGGAGTCGGCATTGACGACCGTGCCGCCGAGGCGCTCGGCAAGCTCAAGCGCAGCCGCGGACTTGCCGCTCGCGGTCGGTCCTGCAATCAGAATGGCCTTGGGACGGCTCGCTTGCGTGGGGGCATGGGTCACGTCGCGACCGGCCGATCGTCGCGCGCGTCTCAGCCGGACGGCACGGCGACGAATTTGAGCTCGCCCTTGCCGTCCGACAGCAGGAGCAGCACTGAGCGCCGGCCGGACTTCCTCACCGCCGACAACCTCGTCTTCACGTCCTGCGGTTGCCTCACCTTCTCCTGGGTGACCTCGACGATCACGTCGCCCGGCTTTACATCCTTCGCCGCCGCCGGACTGTTCGGCCTGACTTCGACGACGACGACGCCCTCGATCGCGGCGCCGATGCCGAAGCGTTTGCGCAGCTCGTCGGTGAGCGGGGCGAGCGAGAGCCCGAGCAAATCCTCGCGCTCGGGTTCCGTTTCGGGCAGGATTTTCTCTTCGCTCTTCGCCGGGACCGCATTCTCCTCGTCTTCGGGCAGCCGACCGATGGTCACCGAAAAACTTTTGGTCTCGCCCTTGCGCAGCAGCTCGACGGACACGCTTTTGCCGATTGCGGTCGCGGCGACCGCGCGCGGCAGGCTCCGCATGTTCTCGATCGGCTCGCCGTCGAACTTGACGATCACGTCGCTCGGCTGAATGCCGGCGGTAGCGGCGGGACTGCCCGGCGACACTTTGGCGACGAGCGCGCCCTTGGCTTCGGCAACGCCGAGGCTCGCGGCGATCTCTTCGGTGATGTTCTGCACGTGCACGCCGAGCCAGCCGCGGCGCGTCTCGCCGTACTGCTTAAGCTGGTCGAGCACGAGAACGGCGCTGTTGGAGGGCACGGCGAAACCGATGCCGATCGAGCCGCCGGAGGGCGAGATGATGGCCGTGTTCACGCCAATGACCTCGCCGTCCATGTTGAACAGGGGCCCGCCGGAATTGCCGCGATTGATGGCGGCGTCGGTCTGGAGGAAATCGTCATAGGGGCCGGCATTGATATCGCGCCGCGTCGCCGAGATGATGCCGACGGTCACGCTGCCGCCGAGGCCGAAGGGGTTGCCGATCGCCATAACCCAGTCGCCGACGCGCATCTTGGTGGAATCGCCGAACGTCACCGCCTTCAGCGGCGTCTTCGGCTCGACCTTGAGCAGCGCGAGATCGGTCTTGGGGTCGTGTCCAAGGATCTTGGTGACTTTCAGGCTGGTGCCGTCGGTGAAATTGACGACGATCTCGTCGGCGCCCTCGATCACGTGGTTGTTCGTGACCACGAGCCCTCCTGGATCGATCACGAAGCCCGAGCCGAGGGAACTCACCTTGCGGGCAAGACCGTTGCCGCCTTCATCGTCGAAGAAATCGTCGAAGAACTCCTCGAACGGCGAGCCCTTGGGGCCCGGCCCGTTGGGAACGGCCTCGGCCGACCCCTTCAGCGTCTGCGTGGTCGAGATATTGACCACGGCATCCTGAAGGCCCTCGGCGACGTCGGCGACGGAGTCCGGGCCGCGGGCCGGGCTCGGCGTCGCGGCAAGTCCGGCCAGTAGCAGCGCAAGCGCGGCCACGAGCGCAGCCGAACGCCCGAAGCCGGGCCGAACCAGTGTGCCGCGCTCAAGCATGGGGGAAAGCTCCAGTCTCGCTCTTAAAAATGGTCCCCGCGATTCCCGCGCGATCTTAGCCGAAATCGCTCGGCAACGCAGGGGTCGGCATCAGCCGTGCACCAGCCAAATGACCAAGACCCCCAAGGCCACGGCCGCCGCGCCGGTAAGGCGCAAATTCGATTCCGGCGCTTGCGCCGCCACCTGCAACAATTTCCGGCCAAGCCCCGGCGCAAGCGCCCACAGCGTCCCCTCGATAACGAGAACGAGCCCGAGCGCCACGATGAGATTGCTCATTTGGCCGGCGTCTCGCCATCCTTAAGTCCGGCCTCCGGCCTCACGGGGTCTGCGGCGCCGGAGGAGCGGTGTCGCCGGCCGCGGTGTTGGGCTCGGGAAGCGCCGTGCTCGCCCCCGCGCCCCCCTGCTCCGACCCTCCGGTATTCCCCGAGGGCGAGTCCGGCGGGTTGGCGGTACCGGCGGGCGAAGGCGCCGCGTTCTGAACCGCGCTGCCGAAGGCGTTGTTGAAATATTGGAAGAATTGCGAGTTCGGGCTGAGCAGCATGCGCGTATCGCCGGGCCGCAACGAACCCTCATAGGCCTGCATCGAACGGTAGAACGCGAAGAAGTCGGGATCCGGGCCGAAGGCTTCGGCGAAGATGCGGTTCCGTTCGGCATCGCCCGCGCCCCGGATGCGCTCCGATTCCCCGGTGGCTTCGGCCTTGATGACGGTCACTTCGCGGTCGGCCGTAGCGCGGATGCGCCGCGCGGCGCCCTCGCCTTCGGCGCGGAACTCCGCCGCCTCGCGCTGCCGCTCGGTCTGCATGCGGCGGTAGATCGCCTGCATGTTGGCCTCGGGCAGATCGACGCGCTTGATCCGCACATCGACGATCTTCACGCCGAACGGCGTCGCCTCCTGGTTGACCTGGCCCGCGATCGTCCGCATCAGCGACTCGCGCTTGTCGCGCACGACCGCGGTGAAGCTCGATCCGCCGAGCACGCGCCGGAGCGAGGCTTCGAGAATGGCGCCGATACGGGCGCTCGCGATGCGCTCGTCGCGCAAGGTCTGGAAGAACAGCAAGGGATCCATGATGCGGTAGCGCGCAAACGCGTCGACCACGAGCCGCTTCTTGTCGGAGGCGATCACTTCCTGGCTCGCGGTGTCGATGTCGAGAATGCGCTTATCGAAGAACTCTACGTTCTGAATGAACGGAATCTTGTATTGCAGGCCAGGGTCGGTGATGACGCGCTTCGGCTTGCCGAATTCGAGCACCAGCGCCTGCTGGGTCTGGCTCACGGTGAACAGCGTGAGGTAGGCGACGAGCGCGGCGACGCCGAGGATAACCGCAAAGACCGTGAGGGCGCCGCGGTTCATGGCTGCGTCTCCTGCGGCTCGTCTTGGGAGGGTTTGGTCGTGAACTCTGAAAGCGGCAGGAACGGCACGACGCCGGGTCCGGCCTTATCGTCCACGATCACCTTGTCGGCGTTGCCAAGCACCTTCTCCATGGTCTCGATGAAGATGCGCTGGCGGGTGACGTCGGGCGCTTTCTTATATTGCTCGTAGACCTTGGTGAAGCGGTCGCCCTGACCCTTGGCCTCGGCGATCACCTGATCGCGATAACCTTGCGCGGCCTGGAGGATGCGCTCGGCCTCGCCGCGCGCCTCCGGAATGATGCGATTGGCGTACGCTTGGGCTTCGTTCTGCAAGCGCTCCTGGTCGGCACGCGCGGCCTGAACGTCGCGGAAGGCGTCGATCACTTGAGCCGGCGGATCGACCTTTTGCAGCTGCACCTGGGTCACCTGGACGCCGGCGCCGTAGCTGTCGAGGATCTTCTGCATCAATTGCTGCACGTCGGCTTCGGTCTTGGCGCGCGCTTCGGTCAGGATCGGCTCGATGTCGTTCTGACCGACGATCTCACGCATCGAGCTCTCGGCCACCGCCTTCACCGTCCCTTCCGGGTTCTGAATGTTGAAGAGAAAGTCGGGAGCGTCGGCGATGCGCCAGAACACGACGAAATCGACATCGACGATATTCTCGTCGCCGGTCAGCATTAGGCTCTCTTCGGGGACGTCGCGGATCGTGCTCGTCGCGTCGCGGGTGTCGGAGGAGCCGCGCATGCCGACTTCAATGCGGTTGATGCGCGTGACCTTCGGCAGCTCGACCTGCTCGACGGGATAAGGCCAGCGGAAATTGAGGCCGGGAGGAAGCTGACGCACGTATTTGCCGAAGCGCAGCACGATGCCGAGCTCGTCCGGGTTGACGCGAACGGTGAAACCAAAGAAGCCCACCAACGCCACGACAACGACCGTCAGCAGGATCGCGAGCGGTCCGCCCATCCGTCCACCCGGAATGGCCTGGCGAAGCCGGTCCTGGCTCCGGCGCAAGATCTCTTCGAGGTCAGGTTGCTGGCCGCGGCCCGGGCGCGGGCCCCAAGGGCCGCCCCCTCCGCCTTTCCAACCGCCGCCGCCAGTCTGATCGCTCCAAGGCATGATGAACTGATCCTAGGTCTGATTGATGGGGTATGCGCGGACGCCTCAGGTGAAGTGCCGGAAAGCAAGACTAGCAGCACTAAAATGGCGGTCCTGCGACAAGATTGAAAGGGTTATAGGCCACTCATTTGGGGGGCGCAATGCGGGGCCCCGCCCCTGCCTTCCCGCGCCTTCCTTTAGGATGAGAGCGGAACCCGCTCGAGCACGACGAAGCTGAAGGCGTGGTCGTCCTTGGGACCAGGAGCGTGGTTCTCGCGCGACACCTCGCGCCATTCGCGGCGATCGAGTTCGGGAAACCACGTGTCGGCTTCGGGCGTGGCCTTCACCTCGGTAAGGTAGATGCGGTCCGCTTGCGCCAATGTCGCGCCGAACAGATCGGCGCCGCCGATGACCATGATCTCATTCGCGCCCGTTCGCTTTGCTTCACGCCGCGCCACGTCGAGCGCCTCCTCGACGTCATGGGCCACCACGGCGCCGGGCGCCGCGAAGGCTTTATCCCGCGTGAGCACGATGTTGAGGCGGCCGTCGAGCACGCGAGGGAGCGAATCGAACGTTCGGCGACCCATGAGGATGGGCTTGCCCATGGTGATCTTTCGGAAAAAGCGCATATCGCTCGACAGGCGCCAGGGAAGGCCCCCGCCTTTGCCGATGGCGCCGTTGTCGCCCATGGCGACGACAAGCGCGATGATCGGCTGCTTATGTGCCACGGTTCGAGGCGCGGCCGTCATCCTGAGGTGCGAGCGCGAAGCGCAAGCCTCGAAGGACGGCCGGACGCCTCACCATGACGCATCACACGGCCACCTTGGCGCCGATGGCGGGATGCGGATCGTAGCCGACGAGCTTGAAATCTTCATAGGCGAAGTCGAACAGCGAGCGGACCTCGCCGTTGATCTCCATGCGGGGAAGCGCGCGGGGGACGCGCCTCAACTGCTCGTCGGCTTGGTCGAGGTGATTGAGATAGAGATGGACGTCGCCGAATGTATGGATGAACTCGCCGGGCGCGAGGCCAGCGACTTGCGCCATCATCAGCGTGAGCAGGGCATAGGAGGCGATGTTGAACGGCACGCCGAGAAAGACATCGGCCGAGCGTTGATAAAGCTGGCAGGAGAGCCGCCCATCGGCGACATAGAATTGGAACAGGCAGTGGCAGGGGGAAAGCGCCATCTTGTCGAGCTCACCCACGTTCCAGGCGCTGACGATATGGCGGCGCGAGTCGGGATCGCGCTTCAGCCCTTCGACCACGGCCGCGATCTGGTCGATCTGTCGCCCGTCGGGCGCGGGCCATGAGCGCCACTGCCGTCCATAGATCGGGCCGAGCTCGCCGTTCGCATCGGCCCACTCGTCCCAGATCGTCACGCCATGCTCGTTCAGATAACGCACATTGGTCGAGCCTTGCAGGAACCAGAGCAGCTCGTGGACGATCGACTTCACGTGCAGCTTCTTGGTGGTGACGAGCGGGAAGCCCTCGTCCAGATCGAAGCGCATCTGATGGCCGAAGAGCGCGAGCGTACCGGTCCCGGTGCGGTCCCCTTTTCGGGTTCCGCTCTTGCGCACGCGGGCGAGGAGATCGAGATATTGGCGCAAAGGGAAGCGGCTCCTCCTATGATAGGCGCTGGAACGGGCGCGCCCAGGCGGCGTTCATCCTGTCGATCATGAGCTTTCGCAGATAGTCCAACGAAAAGGTCCTTTCAATGCGTACGATCCCCGCTTTCCTCGCTCTCAGCCTCGCGCTTGCCGCTCCCGCCTCGGCCCAGCCCGTGACCATCGAGGACGTCCGCGGGATCGCCTTCGCCAAGGGCATCGTCAAGATCGAGCAGGTCGAGCTCGACGACGGCGTCTGGGAGGTCGAAGGCATTGACGCAAGCGGGCAAGAAATCGAGATGAAGATCGAGGCCGGAAGCGGCCAGATCATCAAGCTCGAGCGCGACTAGCGAACCCCAACACCATAGCACGGTTTCGATTCGCGCCCTTGGGGGTTGTCGCGGCAACCACCTTTCTTTTGCCATCGGAGAGGCTTATATAGATTGCTGCCGGTGCAAGCCGGCTATGGCGATAAATAGCCTTCGTAATAAGCCATTCGGACCCGGGGGCGGTACCCGGCGCCTCCACCATCAGGGCGCAGAAGTCAGTGGTGAGAAATCAGCGTGGCTTTCTGATTTCTGACTACTGATTTCTGGGACCTGACATGGGGGCGAAATAGGATCGACGAGGGTGTAAAGGTCGTGCTTTCGCCCGGCATGGTTCCGCCGTTATCGGGCCAACCAAATAGTTGCCAACGACAACTATGCGGAGGCTGCTCTCGCTGCGTAAGCGGCGCGATAGCCTAAACATCAAGTCCCAGCCTCTTCGCAGGGGCTAGGCGCGGTTTCGGAGGGCACCGGGCAACAGAAGCCCTCCACTTTATTGACGGGTTTACGTCGCAAAGAGGGTAGGCGGCGGACTCCATGGCAGACGACGAAATTAGATACGATCTGCTCACGCAGGATGCTCTGCGCGGCGTGGTGCGCCAGGTGCTGGCGCGCGTCCAGCGCGAGGGCCTGCCGGGAGAACATCACCTCTACATCGCCTTCGACACGCGCGCCGACGGCGTGTCGGTGTCGAAGCGTCTCAAGGAGCAATACCCCGAAGAGATGACGATCGTATTGCAGTACCAGTTCTGGGACCTGCAAGTGACGAACGAACGTTTCGAGGTGAAGCTCTCCTTCTCTAACGTTCCGGAACGCCTGGTCGTGCCGTTCGGCGCGGTGAAGGCATTCTACGATCCGTCGGCGCAGTTCGGGCTCCAGTTCGGCAAGCCCGGCGCCGCAAACAACTCGGCGCGCCAGCATATGGCGGCGGCGCTGCCCGATCTCGCCGGAGAGCCGGACGAGCCGCGCGGCGCGCTCGAGACATCGCAGGACGAGGCCGGCGAAACCCACAGCGCCGAAGTCGTGCTGTCACGTCCTCCCGCCGAGGTCGTGCAACTCGACCGCTTCCGCAAGAAATAGAGACTGCCTCAGGCTGAAAGCGCCGCCGCCTTTTGCGGCGCCGGGCGCGATTCCTTGCCCGGCTCGAGTGGCACGTTCAGCTCGACATAGAGGCCGTGCGGCCTGAACTCGACCTTGGTGTCGCCGCCGAGATTGTGGCGGATGCCCTTGTCGATGAGCTGCATGCCGAAGCCGCTATTGCGCCGCGCGGGCGTCTGGGCGAGCGTGGCGCGCTCCTCCCAGGTCAGATGCAGCTTTCCGCCCCGCGCCGTCTTCCAGCTGATGGCAAGTTGGCCCGAATTGGAGGAAAGCGCGCCGTATTTGACCGCGTTGGTGGCGAGCTCGTGCAGGGTCATGGCGAGAATCGACGTGCATTGCGGCGGGAGCAGCACGTCGCTTCCCTTGACTGAGATCTTCGGACCGCCCTCGCGCCGGTACGGATCGAGCTCGCGTTCCACCATGGCCTTGAGGCTCGCGCCGGACCATTGCGATTCGAGCAGAAGATCATGGGCGCGATGGAGCGCTTGGAGGCGCTCGGCGAGAGTCTGCGCCATCGCCTGCGCCTGATGCGAGTTTGCCTGGCGCAAGCTCGCCTGGACCAGAGACTGGACGATGGCGAGCGCGTTCTTGACGCGGTGATTGAGCTCGCCGACCAGCATCGACTGGCGCTGCGCGGTTTTCCTGCGTTCGGTGACGTCGCGGAAGATGAGCACGGCGCCGGCAAGCGAGCCGTCGAAGCCGATAATCGGCGCGCCGCAATGCTCGACCGGCAATTCCTGCTTGTCGCTGGTGATGAGAAGCGCGCCGGACTCAAAACGCGTGACCGCCCGCTCGCGCAGCGCCTTCAGCGCAGGGTCGTCAACCGGTTTGCGGGAAGTCTCGTTGATGACCCGAAACACTTCCCAGATCGGCCGTCCCCTCGCGGTCGCCCCCGTCCATCCGGTCAATTGCTCGGCGATCTTGTTCAAGAGCAGAACGCTGCCGTTCGGATCGGTGGCGATCACGCCATCGCCGATGCTGGCGAGCGTCGTGCTCAGCCATTCGCGCTGACCGCGCAACTCCATGAGCGCGGCGTTGCGGTCGCGGTCGGCGCGCCGCACCGCGCCGATCGTCGTCCAGGCGAAGAGCGCGAGCACGAAGATGCTGGCCACGGCGAAGATGGCGAGCGTGGCCGCGCTGTCATTCAAGGTCCGGACTTCGGCCAGGTGCGCGAACCAGCCGATGACGAGCGGAAGCACGATGATCCCGGGCAGAAGCCGCCGCAACATCTCGCCCGCCGGCGATTGCTCGACGATGGCCGCGCCGATCCCGTATTCGGGCGAGGCGGCGAGCAGGCCGAGCCCGAGAAGGAGGCCGCAGATCGCGCTAAACATCGACATCTGGGCGAAGGGGAAAGCGTAATAGTCGTTCTGAACGCCGTAGGCATAGCCCGCGAGCACGATCAGGATCTGGCCGATGATCATGAGCGCCAGGATCTGGCTGAAGGCGGAGGTGATGCCGCCCTGCTTGGCGTAAAGGAGCGCCAGCCCGAAAATGATCAAGAGGCCCGTCACCCCGGGCGCGAGGCGCAAATCTTCCGGTCGCGCGGTCCCGGCGGTGTCGGCGCGGATCAACGCCTGATCGAGGCCGAGCTGGAAGCCGAACAGGTCCTGGCTGAAAATGGCAAGGCCGAGAATGACGAGCCCAACGCCGATCACCCGGGCGACGGGGCGTGTCGGGCGGAAGGTGAGGCAGAAGAGCCCGATCGCGGCCGCTGTCATCCCACCGGCCGCAGCCGGGGGCATGCTGGCAAAGCCGGGAAAGGCTTCCGTCAGTCGCGGAAAAGGCAGTTGCCAGACGAACAGGATGAGGCCGCCGACAAAGGCGACGACAAGCGCGGCAAGCCGCGCCAGCAAGAGCGACATGCGCTCTGTGTGCGGCGCCGGGAGCGCCATTCTCACACCGACTTCAGCCAATCGCCGTCCTCACCCCAAGGTCGCGGAAAATGAGCCGGGAGCTTTGGGCGCTCCCCTCCAAAAGGCCGCAACGCACGCGAACAGGCACGTTCTCCCACCCTGACCGTGTTATAGCGTAGCCCGAGAGCCATCGACAGGAGATTTGAGCATGCCTCAAGACAGGGGTTCCCAACGCGGGTCCCCAACCTCCGCGCGCATCGAAACCGACAGTCTCGGACAGATCGAGGTTGCGCACGACACCTATTGGGGCGCGCAGACCGAGCGCTCGCGCCGGAATTTCAGGATCGGCGAGGACGTCATGCCGAAGTCCCTGATCCGGGCCATCGCCATGGTCAAGAAGGCGGCCGCTCAAACCAACCGCGATCTCGGCCTCCTCGACAAGCGCCTGGCTCACGCCATTGGCGCCGCTGCCGATGAGATTATCGAAGGCAAGCTCGATGGACATTTCCCCCTGGTCGTCTGGCAAACCGGCTCAGGCACCCAAACCAACATGAACGTCAACGAAGTCGTCGCCAACAGAGCGAGCGAATTGTTGGGCGAGGCTCTTGGTTTAAAACGCCCGGTTCACCCCAATGATCACGTCAATCTCGGTCAATCCTCCAACGATGTGTTTCCCACCGCCATGCATATCGCCGCGGCCGAAGAAATCGCTTACCGGCTGAACCCGGCGCTTTCGCGGCTTTATCAAGCCCTAAAAGACAAGGCCGAGGCGTTTCAGGACATCCTCAAGATCGGCCGCACCCATCTTCAGGACGCAACTCCGCTGACTTTAGGGCAAGAATTCGGCGGCTATGCGGCGCAGATCGACCACGGAATCGAGCGGATAAAGCTCACGCTTCCAGGGCTTTACGCCCTTGCCCAAGGCGGCACCGCGGTCGGGACCGGCCTCAATACCAGCCCTCTCTTCGCCGAGTCGTTCGCGGCCAAGATCGCCGCGATGACCAAGCTCCCCTTCGTCAGCGCCGAGAACAAATTCGAGGCGCTCGCCGCGCACGACGCGCTCGTGTTCGCCCATGGCGCGCTCAACACCGTCGCCGTGTCCCTGTTCAAGATCGCAAGCGACATCCGGCTGCTCGGCTCGGGGCCGCGCTCGGGTTTCGGCGAGTTGACCCTGCCCGAGAACGAACCGGGCTCCTCGATCATGCCGGGAAAGGTCAACCCGACCCAATGCGAGGCGGTGACGATGGTTGCGGCGCGGGTGTTCGGCAATAACACGACGATCACCTTCGCGGGCAGCCAAGGACATTTCGAACTCAACGTGTTCAAGCCGGTGATCGCGCACGCCATGCTGCAATCGATCAGGCTGCTCACCGACGTCGCCGAAAGCTTCCGCGAGAATTGCATCATCGGCATTGAGCCGAACCGCGGCATCATCAAGGTGCATCTCGAGCGCTCGCTCATGCTGGTGACGGCGCTTGCGCCGCATATCGGCTACGACAAGGCGAGCGAGATCGCGAAGACGGCGCACAAGCGCGGCACGACCTTGCGCGAGGAGGCGATCAGGCTCGGCCACGTCAAGGAAGAGGAGTTCGACCGGCTCGTGCGCCCCGAGGACATGACCGGGCCGAAGCGCTAGGCCCTCCTCTCGCATGGCGCCGTCTCGCAACAAGCGCTCGCTCACCATCGCGCGGCATCGCACCAGCGTGACGCTGGAAGACGCCTTCTGGGAGGCGCTTTCAGAAATCGCGCGCGCGGACGGCAAATCGATTGCGGAACTCGTGGGCGAAATCGACCGGCGAAGGAGCGCGGCGGGAGGGAATGCGAGCCTGTCGGCTTCTATTCGCCTCTACTTGCTTGCGCGAGCGAAGCGGGACGCGACCTAGCCCCCGCCGAAAATCGGAACGCTCTTGCGCCAGTCATCGGGCTTCTCGCGCTTCCTGCGCGGCTTCGTCGCTGAACGCTTCTTGACCGGCTTTTCCGTCGTGGGCGCGGGCGCGCCCGGCGCTGCTTCGGGACTCACCGTCGCCGACTCGGCCGGGGCGGGCGCCGATTGAGGCGAAGGCTCCGCGCCCGGTTCCGGCGGCGTCGTTGCCGTGACGGAGGATGGCGGCGGCGGCGCGGCTTGTGGCTCAGTCGCCGCGGGCGCGACAGGTTCGGCGTCGATCTCCTCCTGGAGGAGTTCGAGCGCCGACGGCAATGCGGTCGTGGAGGTCTCGGGCGGCTTTGGCGCGGGCTGTTCCGGCGTCGTCTCGGCGGTCCATTCCGACGGTTCGGCCAGTTCCGGCGCAGCGGGCGGCGCTTCTAGCGGCGACTCCTCGGGAGTTATGGCCACCCCTTCGGTCTCCGCTTCGGTCCCTATCGCGGTCTCCGCCGGAGGCTCCGTCCTGCCGCTCACGTCGAGCGTCTCCAGTCGTTCGACGTCCTCCTGCATGCGCCGCATGGTGAGATAGGCCTCGATCGCGCCGGTATCGATCGCGGGCGCGATCTCGGGCGCCCTGGAGAGCGCGCCGGTGAAGACGAGGCTCACGGGCGGCACATCCTTCACGCTCGCTCCCGTCAGGCTCAACGCCCACTCGCTGTCGAGCTTCAAGCTCACCAGTTCGACGAAACCGTTGATCTTGGTTTCCGCGCCTGCGCTCGCGAGCGTCGCCGGGGCCACGCGAAGCGTGCCGTTTTTGATGTCGAAAGTGAGCGTAGCGGGCGCGAATTTATAGGTGCCCTTGGTGATCGTCTCCCGCACGCCTTTCGCTTCCGCCTCGATCTCTTCCTTGTCGGCCTTGATCGTCTTCTTGGCCGCGGCCGCGGCGACCCCGCGCAAGGGCGCGGCTGAGAGCGATTGAAGGATGCCGGCGCCGAGCGTCAGCGTCCCCTCCCCGCTCAATCCGGCAACGACGCCCGGCGGGCTCAAGCCCTCGCCCTGGGCATTGAAGGCAAGATCGAAAGGCCCTTTGGCAAAGGCCGATCCGGCGACGCTCTTGGTCAGCGCCTCGAGCCTGCCCCCTTTAATGTCGGCGCGCATCGTGAGCTCGGCGCCGTTGCCGCGCGGCGCGAGATTGCCCGAGGCGGCAAGCTCGCCCCCGAAGAGACCGCCCTTCAGCGCGGTGACGTCGAGCCCGTCTTTGCCCACCGAAGCGGCGAGCGTGGCAGCCTCGACATTGACGGCAGAGCCGAGTGACAGCGTCTTGGCTTCGAGCGCGATCTCGCCTTCGATCTCCTCGATCACCCCGAGCGAGAAACCGCGCGACGGCCAAAGCGCGGACGTATTGGCGCCGATCGTGCCCAACAGCTCTTCGGTCGAGGGCGTGCGGTGCCACGCCACGAGCACGCCAAGCAGCGACGGCAGCGACAAATTCTCGGTCTGCCCGTTCAGGGAGAAACGGGTCTTGGCGCCGCTCCGGTCGAGCTCGGCGGAGCCGGTGACGTTCTCTCCGGCGATGCTCCCGGCGATGCCGGTGAGGCCGATCGTCCCGCCTTGTTTGGTGATGTCGAGGCGGAGGCTCAAGGGAACCCCTGACGCACTCGGCGGCGATTCGAGGCCGATGAGCGCGAGCGCGGCACTCGCATCCTTGCTCACGACCGCGCCCTTGCCCGCAAGCGATAGACCGGCTGGCTGCAGCGATCCCTCGCCGACGAAGGCAATCTCGATCGGCGCGGTTTCGAGCGCGGCCTTGCCCGTCACCTTGGTATTCGGGACGCCCGCGACTTTCACGATCAGTCTGCCTTTGCTCCCTTCAGGCGTCGCGATCCGGTCGAGCGGCAGATCGGGAAAGAACAAGACAAGCACCGCTTGCGGCTTTTCGCCCGCGACCATGCCGTCGATATCGATCTTCGCCTCGCCGAGCTTGGCTGGGTCGCCGAGAGCGCGGGCGGTGAGGGCGACATCCGACGTGCCGGCCTTGCCGCCGAGCTTAACCGCGGCGTTGGTCATGCCGCCGTCGCGGGTTGCGCTCAAGCTGACGTTGAGATCGAGGGGAGCGAGGCCTGAGAGCTGTGCCGAGCCGCTCACGCCTTCAGGCAATCCGAACAGTTCGGCGACAATCTTGAGGCTGTTAGCATCGGCGGCGCGAAGGGCAAAATCCACTCCGCCGGTCGGCGCGGAGTCGAGCTTGTCGATGCGGCCTTTGCCGTTCAGAGCGAGCGCATCGGCGGCGGCGAAGTCGAGTTGCTGCACGTCGAGCGTGCCGCCTTGGAGCTGAAACTGCGCGTCAAGCTTGCCTGCAGGAATATCGGGCAAGAGCAGTTCTCCAACCCGCAAGGTCACGCGCATGTCGTCGCCACGCAGCCGCTGGAACAGATCCTGCCCCATCGCGGCGGCATCCTCCGCGCCGTTCGCACCGGCCGCGCTCGCGTCGGGCGGCGGCGGCGCCCCGGCCGCTTCCGGTTGAGCCGGCTGCGTTTGCGCGGCGGGAAGCCAGGACCGCCAAATCGGCCCCTCGCCGATTAGCTCGCGCAAATCGAGCCGGTCGCTGTCGAGGTTGACCGCGATCGTGCGGCGCTCGCCACCCTTGAGGCTCAAACCGCCGCGGAATTTGGTGCCGCTCAGTTCGCCCGCAACATCGGCGAGCTGAAGCGTGCCGTCGCCGACAGTGGCATTCGCCACGAAGCTGAAATCGCCGGCCGAAGCCTGCCCCGATACGTCGCGATCGCCCGCGGCCCAGCGCATCAGCGGCCGCAATTTGGAGCCCTCGACCTTGACCGGTCCGGCGAAGACGGGTCCGAAATCGCCCCGCTTGAGGCTGCCTGAGGTTTCGAGGCGGTTGTCGCCAGGGAGCGTAGCCTTGAGATGGTCGATCATCACGCCGTCGTCCTTGGCGGCAAGCGCCATGTCGATGGCGCCGACAAGATCGCCGCCGAGCCCCGCCTGTTCGATGACGAGCGTCAGCGTGCCGTTGCCGAGCGCGGCCGCCTGGGTCAGGACCTCGTCGGCGAACTCGTACAGCACCATTGCCGGCGACGGCCGCTCGGCGCCAGGCACCGCGAACAAGGCGTCGAGATCGATGAAGCCCGCCGCAAGCGCGGCCGCCCCTTCGACGCGCTCGCCGAAGTCGAGCGTGAGCTTGCCCTTGAAGATTTGCGGATGACCCTTGGCGTGAAGGGTAAGATCGAATCCCGGCAGCTCGGCGCGTTGGGGTGTGGCCTTGACCGGACCTTTGAGCTCGAAGCTCGATGCCGGTTGGCGCGCGGCCGTGTCCGCCGGGTCTTCGCCTTGCGGACTTGCGCCTTCTCCTTCCGCGTCACGCGCCGGCGCATTCGTGTTGCGCACGACGATCGTGCCGTCGAAGGTCGGGACGGCGCCGAGCCCGGTCGCGCCGCCGTCGAGAACGTAATTCGTGTTGTTGTCGAAATCGCGCAGCATCGACTTGATGCGGAACAGCCCGGCCGCGTCGGGCGCGCTGGTCGAAAAGCGAAGCTCTTGCGGCCTTCCCTTGAAGGAATAGTTGGCGGAGACTTTGTACGGTCCCGACAGCGCCTGGGCGCTGGCAACGCCGGTGACGTTCTCCACGGCGAATTGCGGCTGCCCTTGCCGCGCGACCTCGATGCGGCCGCCGCTCACGCTCACCTCGTCGAGCATGACGTCTTTCGGCGCGAAGGGCAGCGTGACCCCGCGCCGTCCCACATCGCCCCAATTGCCGGTGCCGTCGGCGTTGAGATCGAGACGCAAGGTCGGGCTGACGATGGCGATCTTGCGCGCCTCGATCGTGCCGGTCAGAAGCGCGCTGATATTGAGCCAGGCTTCGAACGACTTGGCTTCGAGGAACGGACGGTCGAGCCGCCCCTCCCGATCGGCGACCTTGATATCGTCGAATCTGAGCTCGGGCGCGGGCAGAAGAATGAGGTGAACCTTGCCGCCGACCTTCACGTCGCGGCCGAGCAGATTGGCGGCCTCGGTCTCGAACACCGCGCGGTAGTTGTTCCAGTCGATGAAAAGCGGCGCGGCAAAGAGCGCGCTCAAGACCAGAATCAACAATGCTGTCAAAGCCAGAAGGAGCGAGTTCACCGCCGTCTAACCCAAGGCCCCGGTGCGCCAAGCGGCGCCAAATTCATAGGGGGATTCGGCCCACCGCTACATGTCGTCATGGTAGCGCAAAAAGCTTGCCAGGATTGAGGATATTCAAGGGATCGAGCGCCTTTTTTATGGCAATCATCATGGCGAGACCCGGGCCGTGCTCGGTAGCGAGATAGGCGATCTTGCCCTGGCCGACCCCGTGCTCGCCGGTGCAGGTCCCGCCCGCGGCGAGCGCACGGGCGACAAGGCGGTCGAGGAAGCCTTGCGCCTTCCGCCGTTCCTCGGCATCGGCCGGATCGATCAGCGGCATGACGTGAAAATTGCCGTCGCCGACATGGCCCACGATCGGGGCAAGCAGCCCGAGTTGGTCGATATCCTCGCGCGTTGCGGTGATGCAATCGGCGAGCGCGGAGATCGGCACGCAGACGTCGGTGGCAAGCACCTCGGCGCCAGGCCGCAAGCCCCGCACCGCCCAATAGGCGTCGTGGCGCGCTTGCCAGAGTTTCGTGCGCTCCTCCTGGCGTTCGGCATAGGCGAGTTCCCCTCCCCCCTCGGCTTGCGCGATCGTCGCGAAGGCCTCGACTTCCTCGCGCGCCGAGCCAGGGGTGCCGTGAAACTCGAGGAAGAGAGTCGGGGTCTCGGGCAGAGAGAGATGCGAATAGGCGTTGCAGGCGCGAATCTGCACCTCGTCGAGAAACTCGATGCGGGCAAGCGGGAGACCGAGCTGGAGCGCGGCAATGGTGGCGTTGCACGCGCCAGCGATCGAGGTGAACGGACAGACCGCCGAAATGATCGTCTCGGGAATGCCGTAGAGCTTCAGCGTGAGGCTGGTGATGACGCCGAGCGTGCCTTCCGAGCCGACGAGGAGGCGGGTGAGGTCATAGCCGGCCGAAGATTTGCGCGCGCGCCCCCCGGTCCGAATCACGCTGCCGTCGGCGAGAACAGCGGTCAGCCCTAACACGGCGTCGCGCATGGTGCCGTAGCGCACGGCGTTGGTGCCCGAGGCGCGCGTCGCTGCCATGCCGCCGAGGCTCGCGTCGGCGCCGGGATCGACCGGGAAGAAAAGCCCCGAGCCGCGCAGTTGGTCGTTGAGCGCCTTGCGGGTCACGCCGGGCTCGACCGTGCAATCGAGATCGGCCTCGTGCACGGCGAGGATGCGATTCATGCGCGACAGATCGAGCGAGACGCCGCCGAACGGCGCATTGACGTGGCCTTCGAGCGAGGTGCCGGTGCCGAAGGCAATCACCGGCACGCGAGCCTCGGCGCAAAGCTTCACGCAGTCCGCGACGTCGGCCTCGGTCTCGGCGAACAGGACGGCGTCGGGCGGCTCGCGCTTCAGCCAAGTCAGCGTATTGGCATGCTGCTCACGCAAGCTTTGACCTTGGGAGAAGCGCGCGCCGAAACGCGCGCCGAGGGTGGCGAAGAGCGCCTGCTTCGCCCCACCTCTTTCGGCCATGCTCGCGGTCATGGCGCCATCTTAGGGTGCTTCGGCCGCGAATGTTTAGGCTTTTCCGCGAGGACTCACGCCGCGACGAGGGAGATCACGGCCGTGAAATGGCAGCTTGCCGCCACCAGCACGAAGCCGTGCCAGATCGCGTTCGAGTACGGCAGGCGCTCCCACCGATGGAACACGACGCCGACGGTGTAGAGGACGCCGCCGGCCATGAGCAGGGTGAGCGCGCGCCCCGGCAGCGCCGACATCAGCGGTTCTATCGCCGCAAGCACGGCCCAGCCCTGTATCAGGTAGAGCGCGACCGACAGGCCCTGGAGATAGCGCGGCGCGAAAAGCTGAAGCACGATGCCGATGGCGGCGATCGCCCACACCACGGCAAGGAGGATAAGCCCGAACGGCGTGTTCATCTGGATGAGAACGAAGGGCGTGTACGTGCCCGCGATCATCAGGAAGATGGCGGCGTGGTCGAGGCGCCGCAGCCACTCCTTGAGCCGTGGCGGCCGGGTCACGAGATTGTAGCCTGCGGAACAGCTGAAGGTCGCAACCAGCGCAAGCCCGTAGATGGTCAGACTCACGACCCACAAGGCCGCATCCGACTTGATCCCGATGATGAGGAGCACCGTCAGCGCGGCGACACTCGCCGTGACGCCGACGGCATGGAGGCAGCCGTCAGCGACGCGCTCGCCGAGCGAATATTTGGGAAATGAAACGCAATTCTCGGCCATCGCTACTTTCGCCTCATCGAAGCAAACATTCGAAGCGAGCTTACCACGTCCTGTGGCAAGGATGATGATGGCTGTCGCGTCCGTGGGCACATGACGGCCGCTCATAAGCGAGCGGAGATTTGTGCGACTACTGGCCGCAGACGCTCGAGCCCGTGGTGCAGACATACGGCACGACGACCCCGGTGAAACACGTCGTGTAGAAGCGCGCCGTGACGATGTCGGGCTTGAGCTGAGCTGATCTCGGCACGCCGTCGGGGCGCACTGTCTTCCAGAACGGATCGCCCTTCACCTTATGCGCATAGATCGTGACGTAGCTCCACCTCTTGCTGCGTTTCAGTTGGGCAGCGCTTTGCAAAAGCAGCGCTTGCGAGCTCCTCGCGGCGTCGGCCTTGGACCCGGCGCTGTGGGTCACCTTGAGCAACTGGCATCCGGCCTCAACCGGCCCGCTCGTACCCAGTATCAGGGCCCAAAAACCGAACGCGGCAAAACTCATGCGAAAAAGGTGGAGCATGTCCCCGTCTTCCAATGCGCATCGAATCCGTGGTTTCCTATTTGGCAGCGATGCGGGTCAACCGCAACCGCAATAGCAAAGTTTCTCTGCGGTTTTTTGTCCGTTACGGCGCGGCCTTGCTCCAGGTCGAATCGGGGAGGAAGGCCTCGATTTTCGGCGCAAGCCGTCCCGTTTCGGGCCCGAGATCCTTCTCGAACACCGTGCCGTCGTGATTGACCGTGAAGGTCATGATGCCGGAGTTGCCGTACTCGGAGGGATAGGCGAGGAGCGCAAAACCTCCGCGCAACTTGCCATCGACGAGATAGTCGTAGGCGCCGCCCGGCGCGCCCGCTCCCTGCCGCGTCAGGATGCGATAGTAGTAGCCGTGATAGGGGATCGGCTTGCCGCCGAACTTGTAGCCTTCGACCGATGCCTTGGCGGCGATGTCGCCGAGGGGACTTTCCGTCTCGCCCGCTTTGGTCGGCCAATAGAGCCCGTCCTTCTTTCCGGGCTTGCTCAGAAACCTCCTGGCATAGACGCCGCGGCCGAGACCGGCGGGATCGAGCGCCGCATATTCGTTCTGCGCCTGAACATATGCCTCGGCGACCTGGATCGTCGAAAGCTCATTGCGGCCGACGCGCCGCCGCAAAATCTCGTCGGCGCCCAATTTGGTGTCGAACTGCCATTCGCCGGCCTTATTGACCAGGGGAATGGGGAAAGGCCAGTTGTCATCGCCGAGGATCAGGGTCTGGGTGCCGTCGCCCTCAAGCTCGAGCGCGTGCTTGGCGTCGTAGGCGGCGATGAATTTCTCTCTCGCGTTGCTGTCGGCGACGGGATCGCCCGAATCGATGATCCTGCCGTCTCGGCGGCGTGCAATAGCTGAGGAACGCTCGCCAAGGCGAGCGTCAGGACACAAATCAACACACGCATCGGACAAATCCCGTTCAACGTGAGGGCGCAAGGTTGAGCCGGCCGGCGCGGCGCAGGATGCGGACCGGCGAAGGGCCCGCGCCTGATGTCGCTCAGAAACCTGTGATTTTTGCCGCTGAACCGGACCGCCATTCCTTCAACGGCGGCAGCCTTATAGAACGCGTCTACTGGTCTCACCCCACTTTGGCGACCCGAAACCGCCACAAGGGGAGCGTGTGGCGGCCCTGCTTTTCGCTCAGGCGCTCTTATTAATGTCGCGCAGGATGACATGCGCCAGATGGCAGATCATGAAATCCCCAAATGGACGCGGCTTGCAAAACTTGCGCGGGCGTGTCCCTCAGGAGAACATGCCGGCCATGGCGGAACTCGCTGAGATCTACTGCTATCCGGTTGAAGAGCTTGCGCGGGGCTCAGCGCAAGACGGCCAAGGTCGAGCTGATCGGGCTTAAGGGCGATCGCCGCTTTCTCGTCGTCGATGCGTCGGCGCGGTTTCAAACGATCCTGGAGCTTCCAAAGATGGTGCAGGTCGAGGTCGAAACGAAGCCGGACGGCATCGTTCTGCGCCACGACGATGCCGGAGCGTGCTTCGTCAGCACTCCGCGGCAAGGCGCGCCCGAAGAGACGGTGACGATCTGGGAAGACAGCGTGCGTGCGGTGGCGGCGGGCGCCGAGGCGGATAATTTTCTCTCGCTGCTGCTCGGCACGCCGCTCCAGCTGGTCTATCTCGCCAACTCCAGGGGCCGGCGCGTCGAAACGGCCATCAACGCCGGCGAGGACCATGTCAGCTTCGCCGACGTGACCCCGATCCTGCTCACCTCGATGACCTCGCTTGCCGATTTGAGCGAGCGCGCCGGTTGCGACATCGCCATGCGCCGGTTCCGGCCGAACCTCGTGATCGCGGGCGCGGCCCCTTTCGTGGAGGACACTTGGCGCGAGATCAGGATCGGCGACGTACGCTTCCGCGTGGCAGCCCCTTGCGCAAGGTGCGCAATCACGACACGCGATCCCGACACGGGCGAGGAGATCGACCCTTACGAACCGTTGCGCACGTTGCAGCGGTTTCATCGCGCGCGGAATGGCAAGGCGATGTTTGGCCAGTACCTGATCCCGGACAATGAGGGCACGGTCGGCATCGGCGATAAGGTCGAGGTGCTGTCAGCGGGCGCCTCGAACCTAATGTGAGCAACGCCCTGAAAGCCAGGGCTTTGCTCCCCGCCCCTTCTCCGCCCGGTACAATGCTATAGTCGATTCTCAATGACGAAGATTCGCTCTGCCGCGCTTCAAGCCTTGCCTCGGCCCGAGGAGGGGCAACCGTCCACCTCGGAACGGGCCATGCGCCGGCGCCCCGGCTACTACCTCGACGCGCTCAATCCCGAGCAGCGCGAGGCGGTCGAGACGCTCGACGGCCCGCTGCTCGTGCTGGCTGGCGCCGGCACCGGCAAGACCCGCGTGCTCACCACCCGCATCGCCCATATCTTGAGCTTGGGCCGGGCGCGGCCCTCGCAAATCCTCGCCGTTACCTTCACCAACAAGGCGGCGCGCGAGATGAAGGCCCGCGTCGGCGAGCTGATCGGCGGCGTGGTCGAAGGCATGTTCTGGCTCGGCACGTTCCACGCCATCGGCGTCAAGATCCTGCGCCGTCACGCCGAGCTGGTCGATCTCAAGCCGTCCTTCACCGTGCTCGATACCGACGACCAGGTCAGGCTGCTCAAGCAGCTGCTCCAGGCGGAGAATATCGACGAGAAGCGCTGGCCGGCGCGCGTGCTCGCGGCGATGATCGACGGGTGGAAGAACCGGGGATTGGTGCCGAAGCGTGTGCCCGAAGGCGAGAGCTTCGCCTTCGCCAACGGCAGAGCGCGCGACCTCTACGCGCTCTATCAGCTCCGGTTGAAAGAGCTGAACGCCGCCGATTTCGGCGATCTCCTCTTGGAAAATTTGCGGCTGTTCCAGGAGCACCCCGACGTGCTCGAAAAATATCAGCAGCGCTTCCTGTTCACGCTGGTTGACGAGTACCAGGACTCCAACGTCGCTCAATATCTGTGGCTCAGGCTGCTCGCGCAAGGCAACCGCAATATCTGCTGCGTCGGCGACGACGACCAGTCGATCTACGGCTGGCGCGGCGCCGAGGTCGACAACATCTTGAGGTTCGAGACCGACTTCCCCGGCGCCAAGGTCATCAGGCTCGAGCGCAATTACCGTTCGACCGGGAATATCCTCGGCGCGGCCTCAGGGCTCATCGCGCATAACAAGGGACGTCTCGGCAAGACGCTCCGCACCGACGGCGCGCCCGGCGAGAAGGTCGCGGTCGAGGGTTGCTGGGACGACGAGGAGGAAGCCCGCGTCATCGGCGAGGATATCGAGCAGCTTCAGCGGCAAGGCCACACTTTAAGCGAGATCGCGATCCTGGTGCGCGCCTCGTTCCAGATGCGCGCCTTCGAGGACCGCTTCATCACGCTCGGCCTCCCCTATCGCGTCGTCGGTGGTCCGCGCTTCTACGAGCGCCAGGAGATCAGGGACGCGACCGCTTATTTCGAGGTTACGCTCAATCCGTCGAACGACCTCAAATTCGAGCGCATCTTCAACACGCCGCGGCGGGGGCTCGGCGAATCCAGCCTCAAATCCCTGCATCAGGTGGCCCGCGCGCAAAGCGTGCCGTTGTTCCAGGCAGCGCGGCTCCTCACCGAGACCGAGGAGCTCAAGCCCAAGCCGCGCAAGGCCTTGCAAGACCTGATCGCCGCCTTCGACCGCTGGCGCTCGCTGATCGACACCATGCGCCACACCGAGCTCGCCGAGCTGATCCTCGATGAGTCGGGCTATACCGGCATGTGGCAGGCGGAGCGCTCGCCGCAAGCGCAGTCGAAGCTCGAGAACCTGAAAGAGCTGATCCGCTTCATGGAGGAGTTCGACACGCTCGCGGGCTTCCTCGAGCATGTGAGCCTGGTCATGGACGCCGAGACCGAGGAAGGCGCCGACCGGGTCAGTCTGATGACGCTCCACTCGGCCAAGGGGCTTGAATTCGACACCGTGTTCCTGCCCGGCTGGGACGAAGGGCTTCTGCCGCATCAGCGGAGCCTCGACGAAGCGGGCCGCGCCGGACTCGAAGAGGAGCGCCGGCTCGCCCATGTCGGTCTCACCCGCGCGCGGAAATTCGCCAAGATCACCTTCGCCCAGAATCGCCGCAACCACGGCACTTGGCAGACGGCGCTGCCCTCGCGCTTCATCGACGAGCTTCCCGTCGCTCACATTGAAGTCGCCGAAGACAAGGGCCTGCGCGGCTACGGGCCGAGCCGCTTCGATACGGCCGAGACGTTGTTCGCGAGCGGCTTCTACGAGACGCCGGGCTGGCAGCGGGCCAAGCGAAACCGCGCCTCGGGCAGCGGCGGCCCGGCGAAGCGTGGGCCGATTACCATCGAAGGCACGCTCGTCGCTTCGAGCACGGCCGAGGGCGCGGGGCTAAGCGTCGGCATGCGCGTGTTCCACCAGAAATTCGGCTATGGCCGCGTCGCGCAGGTCGACGGCAACAAGCTGACGGTCGATTTTGACAAGGCCGGCCAGAAGAAGGTCGTGGACAGCTTCGTCGAAAAGACCTGAGCGCTCTCTATCTCCCTCTACAGACCCCTTTCCCGATGAGAACAAAACGTGTACATTCGCTCTTCTCAACGAACGGGAGGAGCCCATGCGCAGCGTGATCGCAAGTGGATTGGTGCTGATTTCCTTGGGATTTTTGATGTCCGGCCCCCTCGGCCGTGATTGCCGCCGAGGCCTGCCAGTGCAAGGGCTGCGGCTGCAAGGGCGGCTCGGGCTGGCGCGGCCCCGACGGGTTCTGCATCTCGCAAGCCAAGCTCGCCGAGGTGCGCGGCACGCCGGCCGGCGCGCCGTGCAAGCAGGAGGCGGCGCCGCGCGTCTGCTTCGGCAAGTCGTAGCCGGAGAGCTTCGCGATTTGATCGGGCATGGCGCCGGGGCCTAAGCTCCGCGCCATGCAGGTCTTAAGCGAATCCCGCGCGGGGCACGTGACGCATCAGGCGCGGATCGAGGTTCCGGAAGCGGCGGCGATGCGTCTTGCCGAGGCGCTCGAAGCGGCGCTCGACCCCTCCCCCGTCGCCGTCGGACTGTTCGAGCGCGGCCACGACCGCTTCGAGGTCTTCGCCCATTACGAGGCGGCGCCGGGGCGCGAGGCCCTGCTCAAGCTGATCGCCGAAGCAGCAGGCGGAGCCGTTGGCCCGCTTCAGATCGAGGCGCTGCCGCCCGCCGATTGGGTCACGCTGTCGCAAGGAAAACGCGGCAAGGTCGCGGCCGGACGCTTCCTCGTCCACGGCAGCCACGACAGGGGACAGGCAAGGCGCAGGCTGCTTGCCATCGAGATCGACGCCGGCCAAGCCTTCGGCACAGCGCATCACGCGAGCACGCGCGGCTGCCTGCTCGCCCTCCACGATGTGCTCAAGAGCGGGCGGCCGCGCGAAGTCATTGACATCGGCACGGGCACCGGCGTGCTTGCCATCGCCGCGGCGAAGGCGCTGAAGCGAAATGTTATCGCGAGCGACAATGACCCGGTCGCTGCCGCGGCCGCCGCGGAGAATGCGCGCAAGAACGGCGTCGGTTCTCTCGTAAGGGTCGTGACCGCGGACGGGTTCGGTCATCCCCTTCTGCGGCGGACCAAGGCCGATCTCCTCTTCGCCAACCTGCTCGAACGCGCGCTCTACGCGCTTGCGCCACAATTGCGCCGTCATGCCGCGCACGCCGGCATCGCCGTGCTATCCGGCCTCACTGAAACCCAGGCGCGAGCGATCGAAGCACGCACCAGGGCCCAAGGTTTCGTCCTAAAAAAGCGAATCATTCTCGAAGGATGGACCACACTAATCATCGCCCGCGTCAAAGCGCGCCGGGTCGAAGATTGATCGCCGACGCCTTTTCCGCGTACAAGGACCAGTCATGTTTCAGCTGTTCGACGATGTCAGTTCGCCCGGGGCGAGCGCCGACCGTATCAAGGCCCTCCAGGGCGAGTTGAAGTCGCGAAAGCTCAAAGGCCTTCTCGTCCCCCATAGCGACGAGCACCAGAACGAGTATCTCGCCCCCCAGTTCGAGCGCCTCGCCTGGCTCACGGGCTTCACCGGCTCGGCCGGGACGGCGGTCGTGCTCGACAAAGACGCGGCGCTGTTCGTCGACGGGCGCTATATCCTCCAGGCGCGGGCCCAGGCCGACCCAGCGCTGTTCGAGGTGTTGCAAACGCCGGAGGCCAAGGCGTCGAACTGGATCGCCGAGAAGCTCGGCAAGAGTGGCTCGGTCGGCTACGACCCAGCACTGCACACCGTCAGGGAAATCGAACGCCTGACCGAGACGCTTGCCAAGTCGGGCATCAAGCTCGTCCCGGTCGAAACCAATCTCATCGACGCGATCTGGCAGGACCGACCGAAGCCCGCGGCAACGGCGGTCGTTCCCCACGGCATCGAATATGCCGGGCGCTCGGCACAGGAAAAGATCCGCGACGTGCAGGCCGTGCTCGCGGCGGAGAAGACCGACGCCGTCCTCCTCACGCTGCTCGACTCCATCGCCTGGCTGTTCAACATCAGGGGCGGCGACATCAAGCACACGCCGGTCGCGCTCGCCTTCGCCATCGTGCCGGCGAGCGGACGGCCGACGCTGTTCATCGATCTGGCCAAGATCGGCGACAACGTGAAGGGCGAGATTCGCGAAACGGCCGATCTCGCCGAGCCGGCTGCGCTCACGGAGCGTCTGAAAGCGCTCGGCGAAGCGCAGGCCCGCGTCAGGCTCGATCCGGACACGGCGCCGATGCGCTTCGCGCAAGCGCTGAAGGCGGACGGCGCGCAGATCGTGCCGGGCCAAGACCCGTGCCTCCTGCCGAAGGCGATCAAGAACGCGACCGAGATTGCGGGCGCGCGCACCGCCCATCTCCGGGACGGCCTCGCCATGGTGCGGTTCCTTGCCTGGCTCGACGAAGTCGCCGTGCCGGGCAAGATCGACGAGGTCGCCGCGGCGATAAAGCTCGAAGATTGCCGGCGCGAGTCGGGCCAGCTCAAGGATATCAGTTTCGACACGATCTCGGCCGCGGGCGCGAACGGGGCGATCGTGCATTACCGGCCGACCACGAAGTCGAAACGCGTGCTCGAGGCCGGCTCGCTCTACCTGATCGACTCGGGCGCGCAGTATCGCGAGGCGACGACCGACGTGACGCGCACCATCGCCGTCGGTACGCCGACGGCCGAGATGCGCCGGCATTACGGGCTCGTGCTGAAGGCCCATATCGCCATCGCCACGGCGCGCTTCCCCAAGGGCACGCGCGGCCAGGACCTCGATCCCTTCGCGCGGCGGCCACTATGGGAGGCGGGTCTCGATTTCGACCACGGCACCGGCCACGGCATCGGCAGCTATCTGTCGGTGCATGAGGGCCCGCAGCGCCTGTCGCGGCTCGGCACCGTCGAGCTCGAGCCGGGCATGATCCTGTCGAACGAGCCGGGCTATTACCGCGAGGGGCATTACGGCATTAGGCTGGAAAATCTCGTGCTGGTAACGGCGCTCGAGAAGATTTCGGGGGGCACGCGCGAGATGATGGGCTTCGACACGCTGACGCTCGTTCCGTTCGACCGCCGCCTCATCGATCCGAAGCAGCTTCTGCCGTGGGAGCTCGCCTGGCTCAATGCCTACCACGCGCGGGTGAGGCGCGAGATCGAGCCGATCCTCCTCAGCGACGACCGGGCCTGGCTTCGCCACGCCACGACGCCAATCGGCTGACGCGGCAAAACGCATCTCGAATTCTGAGAGAACTTTTTTTTGCCTTACCCTGAGGATGGCGCGGAACGCGCCCGTCTCGAAGGGGGCCCTGTAAGTGCTTCGAGACGCGCCCTTACGCGCCGTTAATCGATCAGCTTCAACCACTCCTCTTCGCTGAGGACGGCGACGCCGAACCCCTTGGCCTCTTTCAGCTTCGAACCCGCGCCGGGGCCTGCCACCAAATAATCGGTCTTCTTCGAGACGGAGCCCGCGACCTTGGCGCCGAGCCGCTCAGCGGAAGCCTTGGCTTCCGAGCGTGTCATCTTCTCGAGCGTGCCGGTGAACACCACGGTCTTGCCCGAGACGGGCGAGGCGTGGTCGACGGCTTCGAGCGGCTCAGGGCTAACCTCCTTCAGAAGGTCGGTGACGACCGTCACGTTATGCCGCTCGTCAAAGAAATCGGCGATCGCGGCGGCCACGGTCGGGCCGATGCCCTCGATGCTGTTGACCTCGGCGAAGGCCTCGCCCTCGCGGTCGGAAGCGGCGGCGCGCATCGCCTTGAGGAAGTTTGCCGCCGTGCCGTAATTGCGCGCGAGCAGCCGCGCCGTGGTCTCGCCTACATGGGGAATGCCGAGCGCGTAGATGAAGCGGTCGAGCCTGATGTTGCGGCGCGCCTCGATCGCGTCGAACAGCTTTTCCGCCGAGGTCTCGCCCCAGCCCTCGCGTTCGGCGAGCTTGCTGCTTGCCCGCTTGTCGCGCGCGCGGAGGGTGAAGATATCGGGCGGCGACTGGATCAAGCCGTCCTCGTAGAAGGCTTTGATGTGCTTCTCGCCGAGGCCCTCGATGTCGAAGGCGTTGCGCGAGACGAAATGCTTGAGCCGCTCGACCCTCTGCGCCGGGCAGATCAGCCCCCCGGTGCAGCGCCTGACCACGTCCTCCTTACCGGTATTGGGATTGATCTCGCGCGAGGCATGACTGCCGCAGGCCGGACAGACCGTGGGAAAGACGAATCGTTTCGCGCCCTTAGCCCGCTTTTCTTGAACCACGCCGAGAATCTGCGGGATGACGTCGCCGGCGCGCTGGACGATGACCGTGTCGCCAACCCGGACGTCCTTGCGCGCGATCTCATCCTCGTTGTGCAGCGTGGCGTTCTGCACCACGACGCCGCCGACGGTGACGGGCTCGAGCTTGGCGACAGGGGTGAGCGCCCCGGTGCGGCCGACCTGAATGTCGATGCCGCGCAGGATCGTGGTCGCCTGCTCGGCCGGGAATTTGTGGGCGAGCGCCCAGCGCGGCGTCCGCGTGCGGAAGCCGAGGCGGTGCTGGAGGTCGAAACGGTTGATCTTGTAGACCACGCCGTCGATGTCGTAGCCGAGACCGGCACGGTGCTCCTCGATCTCCCGGTAGGTCTCGAGCATCTCCGCCACGCTGCTGGTCAGCCGCATCAGCGGATTGACGGGGAAGCCCCAGCCGCTCAAAGCCTCGTAGAACCCCCATTGATTGTCGGCGGGCAAGCGCTCGACATCGCCCCAGCTATAGGCGAAGAAGCGCAAGGGTCGCTTGGCGGTGACGGATGGATCGAGTTGCCTGACGAAGCCCGCGGCGGCGTTGCGCGGATTGGCGAACACCTTCAGCCCCTGCTTCGCCTGCTCGGCATTGAGCTTGGTGAAATCGGCGTGGCGCATATAGATCTCGCCCCGCACCTCGAAGGCGCCGGGGAAATCCTTGGCGGTCACGGCCTTGGGAATGTCGGCGATGGTGCGGACGTTGGCCGTGACGTCCTCCCCTTCGTAGCCGTCGCCACGCGTTGCGCCCTGGACCAACCGGCCGCGCTCGTAGCGCAAGGTGATCGAGAGCCCGTCGATCTTGGGCTCGGCGGTTACCTCGAGCGGCTGGTCGGGTGAAAGCCCGAGAAAGGCCTTGGCGCTCACGAGGAACCCTTCGACCTTCTCGTCGCTGAAGGCGTTGTCGATCGACAGCATCGGCACGCGGTGCCGCACCTTGCCGAAGGCGCCGACAGGCGCGGCGCCGACCTTCAGCGAGGGGCTGTCGTCGCGAACGAGTTGGGGAAAGCGCGCCTCGATCTCATCGTTCCGCGCCCGCAAGGCATCGTACTCGGCGTCGGAGATCTCAGGCGCGTCCTTGCGGTAGTAGAGCTCATCGTGATGGGCGATTTCGGCCGCGAGCCGGGCAAGCTCGGCGGCAGCCTCCGTCTCGTCGAGCGCGGACACGGGCTTCTCGTGCGACGGTCCGGCTCCCGTCTTCTTTCTTGTCTTGGCCTTGCTCATTCTCGGTCATCACGCCGTTCGCTTCATGAGCCGCTCCGCCGCCCTGCGCGCCTCGTCGGTGATGGTCTGGCCGGCGAGCATGCGAGCGATCTCCTCGCGCCGCGCTTCGCCGGCGAGGATCGCGACCCGGGTCGCCATGGCCTCGCCGTCCTTGCCGCGCACCGACTCCTTGGCGATCAGCAAATGCCCGTTTGCCACGGCCGCCACCTGCGGCGCATGGGTCACGGCGAGGACCTGGACGCCTTCGGCGAGCCGCGCCAGGCGCTCGCCGACGGCCGCCGCCGTCGCCCCGCCGACGCCCGAATCGGCCTCATCGAAGATGAGCGTCGGCGCGGAGCCACGCGCGGCAAGCACGACCTTCAGGGCAAGGATGAAGCGGGCAAGCTCGCCGCCAGAGGCGACCTTCATCAAGGGACCGGGCTCGGTGCCGGGATTGGTCCTGACCCAGAAGGCGACGCGGTCGATGCCGCTCGGCCCGCCTTGGGCAAGCTCGACCGTTTCGATATGGGTGGTGAAGCGCGCCTTGTCGAGCTTGAGGGGACTGAGCTCGCCCGCAACTTCCAGGTCGAGCCGGGCCGCCGCCTCTTTTCGTGCGGCGCTCAAAGCGAGCGCCAGGCTCTCATAAGTCTTGCGCGCGGCGGCGGCGGCTCTTGCAAGCTCGGCGCCTTTCGCTTCGCTCGTGTCGAGCGCGGCCAACTCCGCTTCGAGCCGTTGGACAAGCTCCGCCAGAGCATCGACAGGGACCTTGTGCTTGCGGGCGAGAGCGCGGAGCGCAAAGAGCCGCTCCTCGGCGCGCTCCAGCGCCTCGGGCTCGAAGGCGGTCGCGGCGAGCGCCTCCTCGACCCGGCTTTGCGCGGCATTGGTTTCTTCGAGCACACGCGCCAATGAGGTGGCGACGGGGCCGAGCAGATCGGGGGCGATCGGCGCCTGGCGCTCGATCCGCCGGAGAGCGGCGGCAAGCCGCGCGCCGTTCGTCCCCTCCCCGCGCAACGCATCGAGCGTCTCGGCAAGCTCGGCGGCGAGCTTCTCGGAATTCATCATCAGCTGGCGGCGGGAGGCGAGCTGTTCCTCCTCGCCCGCTTGCGGATTGAGGACGCGCAATTCCTCGAGCGCATGACCGAGATAGCCGGCATTGGCGAGCGAGGCGGCAATATCGCTCTCGTGGCGGGATCGCTCGGCCTCGGCGCGTTGCCAGGCATCGTAGGCCTCCGCCACTCGCTCCACTTCGCCGCTCAGGGCGCCGAAGGCATCGACCAGATCGCGGTGGCCGCTCGGATCGATCAGCGCGCGGTCGTCATGCTGGCCGTGAATCTCGACCAGAGCCCGGCCGACCTCGCGCAAGAGCTGCACGCTCACACTGGTGTCGTTGATGAAGGCGCGGCTTCTGCCGTCGGCGCCCTGCACGCGCCTCAGGATCAGGGTTGCTTCGGGCTCGATGCCGTTCCCGGCGAGGAGCGCGAGGACCGGGTGGTTTTTGGGAAGCGCGAAGATCGCCGTCACTTGGCCCTGGTTCGCGCCACGCCGTACCAGCGCCGCGTCGCCTCTCCCGCCAAGCGCGAGCGAAAAGGCATCGAGAAGGATCGATTTGCCGGCTCCAGTCTCGCCGGTCAGCACGCACAGGCCGTTGCCGAATTCGAGATCGAGCTTGTCGATCAGGACCACGTCGCGGATCGACAGGGCCTCTAGCATGGCGCGCCGGTCAGGTACCGGTTGCTCCTCTCCAGGTCCGGGTGATCCACGAGCCTTCGTGCTCTTGTGGTTTCAAACCCTGCTTGCCGAGAAGCCCGTAAGCGTGACGGTACCACTTGCTTTCCGGAAAGTTGTGGCCGAGCACGGCGGCCGCCGTCTGGGCCTCGTTGACGATCCCCAACGCCATATAGGCCTCGGTCAGGCGCATCAAGGCCTCTTCCACCTGCTCGGTGGTCTGGAAGTCGGTCACCACGGTGCGGAAGCGATTGATCGCCGCAAGGAAATTGCTGTGGCGGAGATAGTAGCGTCCGACCACCATCTCGCTAGCCGCGAGCAGATCGCGCAGGATGCGCGCCCGGTTGCGGGCATCGGCCGCGTAACGCGACTCGGGATAGCGCTGGAGCAGCGTGTCGTAGGCGGCGAGCGCCTTGCGGGCATTGCTCTGGTCGCGCTTCGGATCGAGCACGCGGTCGTAATAGGACATGGCGATGATGTTCTGGGCGAGGTCCGATTCCCCCGTGCCCGGATGAAGCGTGAGGTAGCGGTCGGCGGCCCCGATCGCGTCGTCGTACTTGCCGCCTTTGTAGTAGGCGTAAGAGGCCATGAGGATGGCCCGGCGCGCCTCGGGCGAATAGGGGTGATTGATGTCCACCTCTTCGTAGACCCGGGCGGCATCCTTGTACTTGCCCTTGTTAACGAGAGCTTCGGCCTTGCCGTAGATGACGTTGGGCGGATCGTTGGAGACGTCCTCGGCGGAGCTGTCCTTGCCGAACCAGCCGAGCGATCCGAACGACCCGAAGGAGCTGCATCCCGAGACGAGGCTCGCGGCAACGAGGACGAAAAGGAGCTTCGCCGGCAGCGCCAACGCGCCGCGACCCGAGAGGGGCGTCGCCGCTCGTCCGAGCCTCCGTAAGGTCATGCTTCCCCTCAAAGACCGCCCCTTGCGCGCGAATGCTTCCGCCCCGAAAGCCTCACCGTCATGATAGCGCAGCGCCCAGCAAAAAACGCGCCGATTATGGTGTTTTTTTGCCTGTTACCGGCTCAGGATCGCTGACGATTCCGGTTTTTTGTGGAATTCGCTCGCCGCCGGGAAATGGGCCTCGATCCCAGCGCGAAACCGCACTGCGTCAAGCCAAGAACGGACTGGGTTTCGCCTAAGCTCTCTCTTAGCTCCGTTCGGCGGCGAAATTCGCGGCCGCGAGACGGTGGCTGAGCTCGGCATGGCGAATCTCGCGGTAACGCGGGGCTTCGACCATGGTCCAGGCCTCGGCATCGGCAAACAGCGCCTTGAGCACCAGCGCATTGAGCCGATGGCCGCCGCGGTTGGAGCGGAAGGCGCCGAGGATGGGCGCGCCGGCGAGAGCGAGATCGCCGACCGCATCGAGCGCCTTATGGCGCACGAATTCGTCGGAGAAGCGAAGACCTTCGCGATTGATGATGCGGTCGTCGCCGATGGCAACGGTGTTGTCGAGCGAGGCGCCGAGAGCGAGCCCGGCAGCCCAGAGCCGCTCCACGTCCTTCATGAAGCCGAAGGTGCGGGCCCGGGCGATTTCGCGGCGGAACGAACCGGGGTTGAGGTCGATCTCGATGCGCTGATTGCCGATCAGCGGGGTGTCGAAATCGATGGCGATATCGAGATGGAAACCGTTATGCGGGGAGAGCTCGCCATAGGCGCCGGCATCTTCCACCGTGACTTTCTTCAGCACTTTGAGGTAGCGGCGGGGAGCTTCGAGCTCGGCCAGGCCCACCTCGTCGATCGCCTCGACAAAGCCCGAGGCGCTGCCGTCCATGATCGGAACTTCGGAACTGTCGATCTCGATCAGCGCATTGTCGACACCGAGCCCGCGCAGCGCGGCCATCAGATGCTCGACGGTCGAAATGGAGGAACCGTTGCCGTCGCCAATCACGGTGCACAACGTGACGCCGGTGACCGACCGTTGATCGGCTGCGATCTCGGTCTCGTGTCCGTTGCCATTGGAAAGAAGGAAACGAATGCCGGTGTCGCCGTCGGCGGGACAAAGAGTGACGGAGACTGGCGCTCCGCTATGCACTCCGGTGCCGGTAAGCGAGATTTCGCTGGCAAGCGTCGTTTGGCGTGCCCCGATAAAGCCCCTCATCCCCCGTCGGCCCCCAAGCCGTATTCTGAGTTCCCTGCTTGCCCGAGACTTCGCTCGGACCCCCCGATCGATCTGCGATCCTCGGCACTTCAACGGGACTTTTTGTCAGTCCTTGCGGTGTGCCGTTTTAGTTCCGCAATATCGATCTGTGAAGAACCTTAACGCTCGGACTCAGGGGCGACAAATCACGGTTTCTTTCAGTGTGTTACGGACTCTGTCGCCTCATAACACACTGATCAAATTATATATTTCTCCCTTCGAGGGGTCGCGGGCTGTGGGTCTTCTTTACCTTGTGAACGCGCTCAGTTCGCCCTTCGGCGCAGGAACGCGGGAATCTCCAAATCGTCGTCCACAAGCGATTCGTCGGGCCCTTCTTCCCGCTCGTCCGCTTCGGGCGCGGCCTGGACCTCGACCAGCTTCGGCAAGGCGGCAACCACCTTCTCGCCGCGCGGGCGCTCGATCCGGATCCCCCTCGGCGCAGCCTCAGCCTCGGGCTTTGGCCGCTCGGCTTGCTTGGGCATCTCGCCCCAGGCCCGTTCGAACTCGGGCTCGCGCTTGGCGGGCGTCTCATCGTCCTCCTTACGCAAGCGGCCGACATTGGCGAGCCGCTCGAGGAATCCCACCTTCTTCTTTTGCGCGGCAAGGCCGATGACCGGCACGTCGCCCGACTTCGCCTTGATCTCGCTCTGGGCGACGACGGGCAGGTCCTCCATCGCCGGCATGCGCCGGACGGGACGCTTGATCGCAACCGGGGGCGCCGGCTGGAACGGCCGCGACGGCGTTTGCGGCGCGGATTTCGGCTGCGCCATCGCGACAGGCGCGATCGCGGCCACCTGCGCCGGACGCCTCTCGATCGTCACGTTGCCGGGCGCGCGCCAGACGGGACCGTCCTTGACCATCTCCGACTCGCCCAAGACGAGGCTCGGCTCGTCGAGATCGACAGGGGCGCCCGGCAGCGTCGCGAGGCCCGCAAGCCGCGCGCTTAAGCGGCTCCGCTCCTGCGGCGTCGTCGGACGCATCTCGATTTGCGCCGTGCCGATGCCGGTCGCTACCACCGACACGCGGATCGACCCGTCGAGCTCGTCGTCGAAGGTCGCGCCGACGATGATGTTGGCCTCGGCATCGGCCTCCTGCCTCACCCGGCTCGCGGCCTCGTCAACTTCATAGAGGGTCAAGTCGTTGCCGCCGGTGATGGAGACGAGCAGGCCGCTCGCGCCTTTCATGCAGACGTCGTCGAGCAGCGGATTGGAGATCGCCGCCTCGGCCGCCTCGATCGCGCGGCGCTCGCCGGTCGCCTCGCCCGTTCCCATCATCGCCTTGCCCATGCCGGCCATCACGGCGCGGACATCGGCGAAGTCGAGATTGATCAGGCCCTCCTTCACCATGAGGTCGGTGATGCAGGACACGCCCGCGCGCAGCACGTCGTCGGCCATGGAGAAGGCATCGGTGAAGGTGGTCTTCTCGTTGGCGACGCGGAACAGGTTCTGGTTGGGGATGATGAGCAGGGTGTCGACGAATTTCTGCAACTGTTCGATGCCGGCCTCGGCCGCGCGCAAGCGCCGCGCCCCTTCGAATTGGAAAGGCTTGGTGACGACGCCGACGGTCAGGATGCCTTCCTCGCGCGAGGCGCGCGCGATGACCGGCGCCGCGCCGGTGCCCGTGCCGCCGCCCATGCCGGCGGTGATGAACACCATGTGGCAGCCGACGAGATGGGCCTTGATGTCGGCCATGGCCTCTTCGGCCGCGGCTGCGCCGATCTCGGGCTTGGAACCCGCGCCGAGACCTTCGGTGACATGAGCGCCCATCTGGATGCGGCGCTCCGCAGTCGAGCTCGTGAGCGCCTGGGCGTCGGTATTGGCGACGACGAACTCGACGCCCCTGAGACCCGACGCGATCATGTTGTTGACGGCGTTGCCGCCCGCCCCGCCAACACCGAATACGGTGATGCGCGGTTTGAGTTCAGTGAGATCTGGAACTCCGAGATTGATGCTCATGGCCGTCTTCCGATCCTTCATCGTCCTTTACTCCGGCTCGTGTTCGGCGCTTCCCCGCGAGGCGCTCGTCGAGCCATTCCAACTCTCAAAAATTGTCCCTTATCCACTCGCCGACCTTGGCGAAATAACCGGTGCCGGTGCGGAGCAGTCTCGTTTCGACCGCGCCTGAATGTCTGTCATCGCCCCGCGCCCAGTTGAACAGGAGGCCGATGACGGCGGCGAAATCTGGGGATGCGGCCGCCGCCGGCAGACCGCGCAACGAGCGCGGCCGTCCGAGGCGAACGGGCCGTCCAAACATATTGGCCGTGAGCTCGGGCAGACCTGTGAGCTGGCTGCCGCCGCCGGTCAGCACGAGATGCTGGGTGACTTCCGCGGCGATGCCGCTTGCGGCAAGCCGGCGGCGCAGCAAATCGAGCGTCTCCTCGATGCGCGGACGAATGATGCCGGCGAGTTGCGCCTTGGTGATCTGGTTCAGGCTCGACTGGCCCGCGACGGCGGGGTAGGTGATGATTTCGCGCTCGTCTGACAGGGTGGCGAACGCGGCCCCGTGCAGCGTCTTGAGCCGCTCGGCGTAGTCGAGCGGCGCAGGCAGCGTGCGAGCGATGTCGGTGGTGACGCTGTTGCCGCCAAAGGCAATGGCATCGGCGTGAACGAACTGGCCATCGGCGAGAACCGAAAGCGTCGTCGTGCCGGCGCCGAAATCGATGCATGCGACGCCGAGCTTGGCCTCGTCCGGCGTGGCGACGGCAAGCGCGCTCGCATAGGGCGCGGCGACCAGGTTCGCCACGCCGAGATGGCAGCGCTCGACGCACAGCATGACGTTGCGCATCGCCACCTCGTCGGCGCTGACGGCATGGAGATCGACGGCAAGCCGCTCGCCGCACATGCCTTGAGGCTCGCTGATGCCGCCATTGTCGTCGAGCTGGTAGCTGAGCGGAAGCGCGTGGAGCACGTTGCGCTTGTCGCGCCCGGCATATTGACGGCCCGCCGCGAGCAGGCGCCGGACATCGTCTTCGCGCACCGTACCCGACCCGAGCGCGAGGCTCGCCGCGAAGGTCTCGCTCTTGAGGCGTCCGCAGGTGACAGAAACATGCACGTCTTCGACGGTCACGCCGGCCATACGCTCGGCGGCATCGACGGCCGAGCGGATGCAGGCCTCGGCGCTGTCGAGATGGGCGATCATGCCGGCTTTGAGGCCCTCGGCGCGGGTGTGGTCGAAGCCGATCACCTCGAACTGCATGGCGTCGCCCCTGCCCTCGAGCCAATCGGGCGAAGGCTGCGCCTTGGCGATCAGGCAGCAGATCTTGCTCGTGCCGATGTCAAGCGCGGTCACGATCCGCTGGCGTTTGCCCCTTATCGAGGTCGAGTATCCCATCCCCCGTTCCGTCCCGTCAGGTTTTGCCCTTGGCCGGCGTTGATTTGGTGCTTGCTGTCGGAATTTCTTCTTGAGGCGTTCCGTCTTGCAGCCTGGTCGCTTCCGCCGCGCGCAAGCGCACCGTGATCCGGTCGAGCAGACGGAGATCGACGGTGGCGATATCGCGCTCCAGCACGCGACGTTCGCTGTCGAGCTTGACGAGAGAGGCGAGCGCCTCAGGCACGTTGTCGTCAGGCAACATGACCTCGGCGCCTGAGACGAGCTTCAGCGTCCAGCGCCGGTCGCCGACCCTGATGGCGGCGAGGATTTGCTTGTTGAGATCGTCGTGAGCGGCGAGCTGCGCCACGAGCGCGGCGGCGTTCTTGGCTGCGCCCTCGCCGACAACGAGCGGGAGATCGGTATAGGCATCGCGAAGCGCCGGAGCGAGCACGACGCCCTCGGCATCGACCACATAGGTCTGGCCTTTGCTTTGCCAGACGGCGAAGGGCGAGCGCTCCTCGACCATCACCTGCAACGTCGAAGGCAGGAGCCGCATGACTTGGGCGTGCCTGATCCACGGCACGGCTTCGAGCCGCGTCTTGGCGGCGTCGGTGTCGAAGCCGAGCATCATGGTGTCGGGTCCAGCGCCGAGCGCGGCGGTAATCGCGGCATCGGTCGCATGCAATTGTCCGGTCACGGCGATCTTCTTGACGCCGAAGCCCGCGGCGATCGCCGAGCGCTCGAGCGCGCTCGCGAGCGCATCGTAAGCGCGGGTGGTTTGGCCGCCGATCACGGCGCCATAAACCACGGCGCTGCCGAGGACGAGCGCGCAAAGCACGAGCCATTTGCTGCGCGCATGCGAGCCGATCCGGCCAAGCCTGATCGTGCGTGGCGTTCGGGTGATGAGACGGCGCGCTTGGGCAAGCACGGGCAAGCGGGTCGAGGTCTTGCGCGGGGCGGCAATGCCGCGCGCCAGCAGGGCCTGTTGCGAGCCCCGCTTCCTGACCGTTCCCCGTCTCACCTGTTGCACGAAGCGTCCTCCACGATCCAGCGCACCAAATCGCCAAACGAGCGCCCGCTATGGGCGGCAAGCTCAGGCACAAGCGACGTCGACGTCATGCCAGGCTGGGTATTGACCTCAAGGCAGATCAGTTCCCCCGTGCCGTCAGGCCGGTCGTCGTAGCGGAAGTCGGATCGACTCACCCCACGGCAGCCCAGTGCCCTATGAGCCGCTAGGGACAGCTTCTGTACCAATTGGTAAACATTTGGTTTAAGCGGCGCCGGGAGGACGTGAATTGATCCTCCCGGAGCATATTTCGACTCATAGTCGTAGAAGGTGAGCCCTCCCGCCGGCCGGATCTCGATTACGCCGAGCGCCTCCTCCCCCATCACCGCGCAGGTCAGCTCGCGGCCAGCTATGAAGCGCTCCACCATCACGAGCTCGCCGAAGGCCCAGTCGGAGGAGGTCAGTTCCTGCGGGGGATGGGCATGGTCCTCGCGGACGATGAAGACGCCGACGCTCGAGCCCTCGGCCGGCGGCTTGATGACGTAAGGCGGCTTCATGGCATGGCCGCGCGCGGCCTCGGCGCGGGTGATGACAACGCTTTCGGCGACGGGCACGCCTGAAGCGGCGAGCACGGCCTTGGCGCGTTCCTTGTGCATGGCAAGCGCAGAGGCGAGCACGCCCGAATGGGTGTAAGGGATGCCCATGGTCTCAAGCACGCCCTGGATGCAGCCGTCTTCGCCAAAGCGCCCGTGAAGTGCGTTGAAGCAGACATCGGGCTTGAGCTCGGCGAGACGCGCCGCAACGTCGTGGCCGACATCGAGGAGGCTCACGCGATAGCCTTGCGTTTCGAGAGCGTCGCCGCAGGCCTTGCCGGAGCGGAGCGAGACCTCCCGTTCCGCCGACAATCCGCCCATCAGCACCACGACATGAATTTGCTTTTTCGCCATTGAGGTTCCCCGGCTGAAAGTGAGCAGGCGCTAGTCTTGCAATCTTAGACGATGAGGGAGATCACGCCGGGATGCCGAGGCGCTTGATCTCCCATTCGAGTTCGACCCCGCTCGTCTCCTTGACTCGCGCGCGCACGGTCTCGCCGAGCGTCTCGAGATCGGCGCCGGACGCGTTGCCCTCGTTGATGAGGAAATTGCAGTGCATCTCGGAGACCTTGGCATCGCCGACGTTGAGGCCACGACAGCCGGCGCGGTCGATGAGTTGCCATGCCTTGTGCCCCGGCGGATTCTTGAAGGTCGAACCGCCGGTTCGGCTCTTGATCGGCTGCACCTCCTCGCGATAGGCGGCGATCTCGTCCATCTCGGCGAGAATCTTTGCAGGCTCGCCCGGCTCGCCCTGGAACAGCGCCTCGGTGAAGATTACGTCGTCCGGCGCGCCGCAGTGACGATAGGCATAGCCGAGCGCGGCGACGGGCAGCACATGAACGTTGCCCTTGCGATCCACCGCGCGCGCCTCGACGAGAACTTCCTTCGTCTCCCGGCCATGCGCGCCGCCATTCATGCGGAGCGCCCCGCCGACGCAGCCGGGAATTCCGCGATAGAAGGAGAGGCCGGCGATCCCCGCTTCGGCGGCGGCGCGCGCGACCTTCACGTCCGGCACGGCGGCGCCGGCTCTCACCTTAAAGCCTTCCTCGGCCGCGACCTCGCCGAAACCGCGCCCGAGCCGGATCACGACGCCTTCGATTCCGCCGTCGCGCACGAGAAGATTGGAACCGAGCCCGATGACGGTAACGGGAATGGCGGCGGGGACCTCGCTCAGGAAATAGGCGAGGTCGGCTTCGTCGGCGGGTGAGTAAAGCACCTCCGCAGGGCCGCCCGCCCTGAACCAGGTGAGGTCCTTGAGCGGGGTCTCGGCCTTGAGCCGTCCCCTAAGCTTAGGCAGGCTCGCGACAAGCCGGCTTTCGAGATCGCGTCCGTTCAAGCCCGTCCCCCGTGGCTTGCGAGCTTTTTCGGCAAGGCGTTCATCCAATCGGTGATCGTGCCGGCGCCGAGGCCGACGACAGTGTCGCCGCTTTTCGCAACCGATGCGACGGTTTTGACCAGCGACTCCTCGTCGTCAACCGTCAGAACATGCGGATGGCCGTGGCGGCGCAGGCCAGAGGCCAGCTCATCGCGATCGATGCCGGGGATCGGCGCTTCGCCCGCCGAATAGACCGGAGTGACGACAACGATATCGGCATCATCGAGACAGGCCGAGAACTCGTTGAACAAGGATTGCAGGCGCGTGTAGCGATGCGGCTGAACCACCGCGACGATGCGGCCGTCGCCGCCCGCGCGCGCGGCTCTGAGCACGGCCGCGATCTCGACCGGGTGGTGCGCGTAATCGTCATAGAGATGGACGCCGTTCCAATCGCCGACCGAGGTGAAGCGGCGCTTGACGCCGGAGAAGGCGGCGAATGTCTTGCGGATCACGTCGTCGCTCACGCCTGCTTCCGTCGCCGCGGCAAGCGCGCCGAGCGCGTTCAAGGCATTGTAATGGCCCGGCACCGAGAGCATGAGATCATCGAGCTTGCGCGCGCCGCCTTTGACGGCGTGACCGAGCTCGGCGTCGAACACGACGCGGTCGCGGCTCGCGCGCAAATTGCCGAGCCTGATATCGGCGTCGCGCGCGACCCCGTAGGTCAGGGTGCGGCGTCCATTGGCGGCGCCGCCGAGCTTGGCCAAGAGCTCGCGCACGACGGGGTGATCAATGCAGGCCACCGCCAGACCGTAGAACGGGATCGCCTCGATGAATTGCAAGAACGACTGATGCAGCGCGTCGAGCGAAGGCCAATAGTCCATGTGCTCGGGATCAATATTGGTCACGACTCCAATCTGGGTCGGAAGCTTGAGGAAGGTGCCGTCCAACTCGTCGGCCTCGACCACCATCCATTCGCCGCGTCCGATCCGCGCATTCGTACCCCAGTCATTGATGATGCCGCCGGCGATCACGGTCGGGTCGAGCTCGGCGGATTTGAGCAGATCGGCGATGAGCGAGGTGGTTGTCGTCTTGCCGTGCGTGCCGGTGATCGACACCGTGGCGCACGGGCGCATCAGCTCGGCCAGCATCTCGGCGCGGCGGATGATGGGAATGCCCTGCTCCTTTGCCGCCTCGAACTCCGGATTGCCGGCCTTGACCGCGCTGGAGATGACGAGATGACCGGCGCCGGAGATATTGGCGGGGTCGTGACCGATCAGGCATGTGATGCCGCGGGCACGCAGTCGGTCGAGATTGGCGCCATCCTTGAGGTCGCTGCCCTGCACGCGATAGCCGCGCGTGTGCATCACTTCGGCGATGGCGCTCATGCCGATGCCGCCAATGCCGACGACGTGGAACAGGCCTGCGCGATCGGGGTCGGGAAGATGCATGCTCGAACTCTACACTACTAATCTTTGCTGCGCGCGAGTGCCTCGGCGAGATCGGCGAGCTTCTTGACGGCTTGGGTTTCGGCCATGGCCTTGCCCTTGGCGGCGGCCGTGGCCAAGACCCCAGGCGACGAGAGAAGTCTTTGCAGTTCGGAGCCCAGCCGCTCCGGCGTCAGCTCCTGCTGGCGCACGCACCAACCTCCGCCGCCCTGCTGCAGACGCGTTGCGTTCTCGAGCTGATCGTTGTCGAGCGCGTGCGGCAGCGGCACGAGCAAACAGGGCCTGCCGATCGCCATCAGCTCGGCGACGGTCGAGGCGCCGGCCCGCGCCACGACAAGATGCGCGCCGGCGATGCGCTCGGGCAAGTCGCGGAAGAAGGGGGCGATATGCGCCGCGATCCCCGCCTCCATGTACGCCTCGCGCAGCGTCTTGATGTCCTCCTCGCGCGCCTGCTGCACCACCGTCAAACGCTCGCGCATGTCCGCCGGCAGGCGTGCAAGCGCCGGGGGCAGAGCGTCGGAGAAGAAGCGCGCGCCCTGGCTTCCGCCGAAGACGAGAAGCAAGAGCCGCCCTCCGGGCTCCGGCGGCTGATAGGGAATATCGCGATAGGACAGAACGGCGTCGCGCACCGGCGTTCCGGTCAATTGCGCCTTAGCCTCGGCGCCGGCGCGAAGGAGCCGCGTCGGCTTGAACGAGAGCGCGATGCGGTCGACGAAGCGCGACAGCAGGCGGTTGGCGCGGCCCATCACCGCGTTCTGCTCGTGGATCGCCGTCGGGATCCCGCTCGTGCTCGCGGCGATGATCGGCGGCAGCGTGGGATAGCCGCCAAAGCCGATCACCGCGCGGGGCTTTGTCGTCATGAGCAGGCGGAGCGCGCCGAAATAGCCGACGCCGAGGCGGGTGAAGGTCATGGCGACGGCGACGGGATTGCGGCTCGCGATCGTGGCGGAGGGGATGCGATGGATGGCGCGGGCGGGAAACTCGACGCCGTATTTCTCGGCGCGGATGTCGGTCGCAAGTTCGACTTCATATCCGCGGCGTTTCAGTTCCTGCGCGAGCGCCGCCGCGGGGAAGAGGTGCCCGCCGGTGCCGCCCGCCGCGAGAAGGAAGGGCCGCGCGGTCAAGCGGTCTGCTCCCTGATGCGTTCCGATTCCTGATCGCGATGCGCGCCGGCGGGCAATTGCCCGACCATCGGCCGCTTGCGGGTCAGCCCGAGCGCGAAGCCCATGGTCAGCGCCATGGCGAGAAGCGACGAGCCGCCATAGGAGATGAAGGGCAGCGTCATGCCTTTGGCGGGAAGCAGTCCGACATTGACCGCCATGTTGATCAGGGTCTGCAAGCCGAACAGCATGATGAGCCCGGCAACGGAATGCCTGATAAATCCGTCGGGCTCCTGCGACGCCTTCGACAGGCCGCGCAGGACGATGAAGGCGAAGAGCGCGAGCAGGATGAGGCAGACGATCAACCCGTACTCCTCGGCGGTCACCGCGAAGATGAAATCGGTGTGCGAGTCAGGCAGCACATTCTTGACCGTGCCTTCGCCGGGACCGCGCCCGAACCAACCGCCATGAAGGAATGAATCGAGCGAGCGATCGGCCTGATAGGTGTCGCCGGATTCGGGATTGAAGAAGCGGTCGATGCGCGAGGCGACGTGCGGAACAAGAAGATAAGCCGTGACGATGCCGGCAATGCCGACCGCGGCGAGCGCCCCGATCCACACCATGTTGACGCCGGCCATATAGAACAGAGCGCCCCAGACCAGCGTCACGAGAAGCGTCTGGCCGAAATCGGGTTGAAGCACGAGCAGCGCGGCAAAGACGGCATAGAGCACGACCGCAAGTTCGATGCCGGGCACGTCGCGCCGCTTCTGGCTCTCGTTGAGAAGCCAGGCAGTGAGCACGACGAAAGCGGGCTTCACGAATTCCGACGGTTGGATCGAGAACGCGCCGATCTGGAGCCAACGCTTGGCGCCCTTGATCTCGGGACCGAGCCCGAGGATGAGCGCCATCAGCGCAACGCCGACGACGAAGATGACGAGGCTTACCCGCCGGATCTGCTTCGGCGTCAGCGTCGAGGCGGCAAACATGATCGCAACCGAGGGAAGCAGCAGGGCCGCGTGGCGGCGCACGAAGTAGAACGGCTCGAGATCGTATTTGGCGGCGATCGGCGGGCTTGCCGCGAGCGAGAGCACGAGCCCCGTGCCCATGAGCAAGAGGAGGCCGAAGAACATCAGCCGGTCGACGGTGAACCACCAGTCGGAAAGAACGCTGCGGTCGGCGCGTGTCAGCCTCATGCCACCTGCCTTACCCCTTCGGCGCCGTCGAGAGCCATGACGAGATCGCGAAAAGCATCGCCGCGCTTGGCGAAATTGTCGAACTGATCGTAGGAGGCGCAAGCGGGCGACAGCAGCACGACGGGCTCGTTGGCCGCCGAACGGCTCGCGTCGGCTGCGGCCGCCTCGACGGCGCGGGCGAGAGTGCCGCAATGGACATGATCGACCTGACCCCCGAGCTGGCCGGCAAAGGCGTCCGCCGCCTCCCCGATCAGGTAAGCTCGCACGATTCTCGGATAGAAAGGTTCAAGTCCGGCTAATCCCCCCTCTTTCGGCCTGCCGCCGATGATCCAATAGATATCGGTGAAGCTCGCGAGCGCCTTGCCAGCCGCGTCGGCATTGGTCGCCTTGGAATCGTTCACGAACAACACCTTGCCCCGGCGCGCGACCTGCTCCATGCGGTGCGAAAGGCCGGAAAAGCTCTTGAGGCCCTCGGCGATGGCGGCGGCGCTCAAGCCTTGCGAGCGGGCGAGCGCGTAAGCCACGGCGGCGTTCTGCCAATTATGCGCGCCCCTGAGCGAGCCGATGCCGGCAAGGTCGATCTTGGCCTGCTCGCGGCCGCCCTCCATCTCTTGGAGAACGCCGTCGGCGGCGAAAACCCCCGTCTCGACGCTTCGGCCGACGGCGACGCGCTTGACGGCGTGGCCGCCGCCGAGGGACGCGGCGATCGCGCGCGAGGGCTCGTCATCGACGCCGATCACGGCGGTGGCTTGAGGCTTTAGCGCGGCGAAGACCGAGGACTTGATACGGGCATAGTTTTCCAACGTGCCGTGCCGGTCGAGATGGTCGGGCGTGACATTGAGGAGGGCCGCCGCGTCGGGCGCGAGGCTTGGGGCAAGCTCGATCTGAAACGACGACAATTCGAGGACGTAAGTGAGGTCGGGCGCGAACGGATCGAGGTCGAGCACGGCCTTGCCGATATTGCCGCCGAGCGCCACGCGCTTGCCCGCAGCCGAGAGGAGATGGGCGGTGAGCGCCGCCGTGGTCGATTTTCCGTTGGTGCCGGTGATGACTATGACCTTGCCCGGCGCGGATGTTCGCGCCCGCTCGCGGAAGAAGAGCTCGATATCGCCGATCACCTCGACGCCGGCTTCTGTCGCGCGGGCCACGCTCCAATGCGGCTTCGGATGGGTCAAGGGAATGCCGGGAGCGAGAACGAGAGCGGCAAAGCGCGACCAATCGGCCGCGGCAAGATCGCTCACCGTGAAACCCTGGCGCGCCGCCTCGTCGCGCGCGGTTCCGTTGTCGTCCCAGAGAATGGGATTGGCGCCGCCCGCTTTAAGGGCGCACGCCGAGGCAAGGCCGCTAAGCCCGAGCCCCAAGACCGCTACGTCCCGGCCGGCGAAGATGGTCACGGGAATCATGTTGGAGCGAATTTAGCGCAATTTCAGCGTGGCGAGGCCGGCAAGCGCAAGCACCACGGCGATGATCCAGAACCGGATCACGACCGTCGATTCCGGCCAGCCCTTCTGCTCGAAATGGTGGTGGAGCGGGGCCATGCGGAACACTCTCTTGCCGAACATCTTGAACGAGGAGACCTGCACGATCACCGAAGCCGCCTCGAGCACGAACAGGCCGCCGACGATGGCGAGCACCAATTCATGCTTGGTGGCGACCGCGATGGTGCCGAGCGCGCCGCCAAGCGCGAGCGAGCCGGTATCGCCCATGAAGATGAGCGCGGGCGGGGCGTTGAACCAGAGAAAGCCGAGGCCAGCGCCCACAAGCGCCCCGCAGATCACCGCAAGCTCGCCGGTTCCAGCGACGAAATGAATTTGCAGATAGTCGGCGAACAGAGCGTTGCCGACGAGGTAGGAGATGAAGCCGAAGGTGGCGGCCGCGATCATCACCGGAACGATGGCGAGCCCGTCGAGGCCATCGGTCAGGTTCACGGCGTTGCCGGCGCCGACGATGATGAAGGCGCCGAAGAGGATATAGAACCAGCCGAGATTGATGAGCGTGCCCTTGAAGAAGGGAATGGTGAGCGAGGTCGCAAGCGGCTCCTGACTCGCATGCACGATCGCGGCGGTGGCTGCCAACGCGGCGACGGCTTCGATCACGATCTTAATGCGTCCGCGAAAACCTTCCGCCGATTGCTTGGTGACTTTCAGGTAGTCATCGTAGAGGCCGACGGCGCCATAGACCAATGTGAGCAGCAGCACGACCCAGACGAACATATTTTCTAGATTGCCCCACAACAGCACGGCGACAGTGACGCCGGACAGAATCATGAGCCCGCCCATGGTCGGCGTGCCCTGCTTCTGGATGACATGCCGCTCAGGGCCGTCTTTGCGGATGGGCTGGCCCTTGCCCTGGCGAATGCGCAAGGAGCGGATCACTTTCGGCCCGAACAGAAACACGAACAGGAGGGCCGTGATCAGCGCGCCGCCGGTCCGGAATGTGATGTAGCGAAAGACATTGAAGACGGAGAGTTCAGGCGCAAACTGGGCCAGCCAATAGAGCATCGCCTTCTCCCCTCCCGAGGACCCCTTTTACGCCGGCGCCGCTTCGGTGCCAAAGCGCCGTTTCAGCGCCTCGACGAGAGGCCCCATGCGGCTGCCGAGAGAGCCTTTGACCATGATCGCGTCCCCCGGACCGACCGCTTCGAGGAGTTTCGGTCCAAGCTCCTCGGAGGTCTTGGCGTAAGCGCCCCGGCGGCTCGTGGGCAAAGCCTCGTAAAGGGAGCCCATCAATTCGCCGCAGGCAAAGACAACATCTACCCCGGCCCCGTCAATAAACTCCGCAAGCTCCTGGTGAAGGCCGGGGCCGTCTGGCCCAAGTTCGAGCATGTCGCCGAGGACCGCGACGCGGCGGCGATATTCGCCGCGCGGGATCAGCCCGAGAGTGGCGAGCGCCGCGCGCATCGAGGCCGGATTGGCATTGTAGGACTCATCGACGATCGCGATCGGAGGCTTGGTCGCAATGACGTTGCGGCGCCCCCGCCCGGCCTGCGCCTCAAGTCCGGCAAGCGCGTCCGCGGCAGAAGCGAGATCGGCGCAGGCAAGCTTCGCCGCCGCGAGAACGGCAAGCGAGTTCTGCACCAGGTGACGGCCCGGCGCGCCGAGCCGGTAGGCGATCGTCTCGCCGAGGATCTCGGCGCTTACATTCGACCCGTCGGGACCGAGCGCGACGTCGAGCAACCGGGCATCGGCCTCGGGCGCTTCGCCGAAGCCGACGATGGTTGCGCCGCACGCAAGCGCATGATCCTTGAGCCGCTGAAAGTAAGGGCTGTCGCGATTGATGACGGCCGCGCCGCGCGCTTCGAGCCCCCGGAAAATCTCGGCCTTCGCGTCGGCGATGTCCTCGACCGAGCGGAAGTAGCCGAGATGGACCGGCGCGACCGTGGTGACGATGGCGATATGGGGCCGCGCGAGCCGCGTCAGCGCATCAATCTCGCCCGCATGGTTCATGCCGAGCTCGAACACGCCGAAGCGCACGTCTTTCGCCATGTTGGCGAGCGACAGCGGAACCCCCCAATGATTGTTGAACGACTTGGCCGAGGCATGCACCGAACCGCTCGGGCCAAGCGCAAGGCGCAAAGCTTCCTTGGTGCCGGTCTTGCCCGCGCTGCCGGTGACGGCAATGATTTTGGTGCTACTTGCGCGCTCCCGCGCCGCGCGGCCGAGACCGTTCAACGCCTCGAGCGTATCGCCGACGCGCACGAGCAACTGCTCATCGGCTTGCGGGAAGGTGTTGTCGACGATGGCGCAAGCCGCGCCATTTTCGAGAGCGGCGGCGACGAAGGCATGCCCGTCGCGGTTCGGTCCGCGGATCGCGACGAAAACGTCGCCCGGAGCGAGCGAGCGGCTATCGATGGAGCAGCCAGACACGGGCGTCGCGGCCGCTCCGAGCGTCGTGCCCGGCGCGGCCTTCGCGATCTCGCCGAGGGTCCAGAGCGGTTCAGCCACAGGTCGCCTCTTGCTTCAGCGCGGCGGCCACCGCGTCGTGGTCCGAGAACGGGATCACTTTCGTGCCAATGGTCTGGCCGGTTTCGTGCCCCTTGCCGGCGACGAGCAGGACATCGCCGCGCTCAAGTCCGCCGATCGCCTCGGCGATCGCAGTCGCTCGGTCGCCGATCTCGTCCGCTCCGGGGGCGGCCGCCAGAATCTGGCGCCTAATCTCGGCGGGGCTTTCAGTGCGTGGATTGTCGTCGGTGACAATGGCGCGATCGGCCTTCGCAACCGCGACCTTTCCCATCTCGGGGCGCTTGCCCTTGTCGCGATCGCCGCCGCAGCCGAACACGACGACAAGCCTTCTCTCGACATAGGGGCGCAAGGCGTCGAGCGCTTTTGCGAGCGCATCGGGGGTGTGCGCGTAATCGATGAAGACAGGCGCTCCGCCACGGCCGGTGCCGGCGAGATCGAGCCGCCCGCGCGCCCCGCGCAGCGATTGAAGCGCCGGCAACACGGTTGCGGCGCTACCGCCCGTCGCCATGACGAGACCCGCCGCGACCAGCGCATTGGAGGCCTGGAAGGCCCCGACCAGCGGCAAACGCACCTGGTGCGCGTTGCCGTCATGTTCGATGGTGAGGACTTGAGAGAAGCCGTCGCGCTCGGCGGAAAGAAGCCGCAGCGTCGTCCCGCTCCAACCCACCGTGACGAGCTCGAGGCCTCTTGCGTCGGCGACCGCAGCCACGCCCCTTCCCGGCTCGGTATCGACATCGATCACGGCGGTCGCGCCTTGCGGCAGAAGCTCGGTGAAGAGCCGGAGCTTCTGCGCGAAATAATCATCGAAGCTCGGGTGATAGTCCAAATGATCGCGCGAGATGTTGGTGAAGGCGCCGGCCACGAGCCGAATGCCATCGAGGCGGCGCTGTTGTAAGCCGTGGCTCGACGCTTCGAACGCAAGATGAGTGACGCCCTCCTTTGCGAGGGCGGCAAGGATGCGGTGAAGCTCGATCGGATCCGGTGTCGTGTGGGCGAGCGTCTTGATGCCGGACGGGCTCACGAGGCCGACGGTGCCAAGGCTCGCAGCCTTGAGCCCCTCGCCCGACCAAAGCTGGCGCACGAAAGACGCAACCGACGTCTTGCCGTTTGTGCCGGTCACGGCGACGGCCACTTCCGGTTGAGCGCCGAAGAAACGCGCGGCGACCAGCGCAAGACGCCGGCGCGGGTCGCTGTCCTCGATGATCGCGGCGGAACCGGCTTGAGGCTTTGCGCCTTCAGGCACGAGGATCGCGGCGGCGCCACGCTGCAGCGCATCGGCGATGAAGCGGGCGCCGTCGGTGTTCACCCCCGGCAATGCGGCGAAGAGATAGCCCGGCTTCACCTCGCGGCTGTCGGCCGCTAGCCCTGAGATCGGCAGGCGCCGGAGGCTATCGGGCAGGTTCGCGTCGTGCCCAAAGAGCTCGCCCAGAGTCCATTATCGAACATGCGCCCCGAAAAGTGGCATTTCCTTGAGGATCAAGGATTTGGCCTGACCCGCTCGCGGGTGGGCGCCTGTTAATAGGAGGCCAGCACCTTGGCGTCAAACTTGCCCTGCTCGGGCTTGAGTTTCGGCGGCACGCCGAGGATCGGCGCAATCCGCGCGATGATCTTTCCGGCAGTCGGCGCGGCGTTGACGCCGGCCGTCGCCTGGTTGCCCGACTCGGCCACGCGCTGCGGCTCATCGAGCATGACCAGGACGAGATATTCCGGCGCATCGGTGGGAAAGGCGGCGAGAAAGCTCGTGAGCAACGCCGAGGTGGAATAGCGGCCGCCAACGACCTTCTCGGCCGTGCCGGTCTTGCCACCGACGCGATAGCCTTCGACGTCGGCGCGCTTCGCCGTTCCCTTCAGCACGTTGAGGCGCAACAGCTTCAACATCGCCGCGCTCGTGCCGGCTTTCAGCACTCGCTTGCCTTCGCGCTTGCCGTCTTCGCGCGAGCGCGGCAGGAAGGTCGGCGTCACGGCGATCCCGCCATTGACGAGGGGAAGCGCCGCGCTCGCAAGCTGGAGCGGCGTCACCGAGAGCCCGTGACCGAACGCGATCGTCATGCTGTTCAGTTTCTGCCAGTGCTGCGGAATGATCGGCGCGGCACTGTCGCCAAGCTCGGTGGTGACGCGGTCCATCAGGCCGAGCTTCTTGAGAAAGGCGCGGTGACGTTCGACGCCCATGTCGAGCGCCATCTTGGCCGAGCCGATATTCGACGAATAGATAAAGACTTCCGGCACGGACAGGCTCCGCCTCTTGCCGTGGAAGTCATCGATGGTGAAGGAGGCGTAGTGGATCGGGCTCGATGCGTCGTAGTGTGAGCGCAGCGTCGCCTGCCCGCCGTCGAGCACGCCGGCGACGGTGAACACCTTGAACACCGAGCCCATTTCGTAAACGCCGAAGCCGATGCGATTGAGCCGCTCCTTGTCGAGGGCCTGCTCGCGATGATTGGGGTCGTAGTCGGGGAGCGAGGCGAGCGCCATTACTTCGCCTGAGTGAACGTCGATGACGATCCCCGCCGCGGCCTTGGCGTGATAGGCGGCGATGGCGCGGCCGAGTTCCTCGCGCAGCACATGCTGCACGCCGAGATCGAGCGAAAGCGCTACGCCCTCGCTCCCGGTCATGGCGAGCTGGGGATTGTCGTCGATGAATTTCTCGACGCCGGCAAGGCCCTTGCTGTCGACGTTGACGAGGCCGACCACGTGACTTGCGGTGGCCCCCATCGGATAGACGCGGCGATATTCGTCGATGAAGCCGACGCCGGGGAGTCTCGAGCTCGTGAATCTCGGCTTGCTGCTTCGGCGTGAGCTCGCGCTTGATGCGGACGAAGCGCCGTCCCTGCTTTATGCGCGTGCGGAGGTCGCCTTGGTCGATGTCGGGGAGGACGCTCGCGACCTGCTCGGTGAACTCGTCCGCGTCGATCACGCGATTGGGGTCGGCGAAAAGCGTCGCGCCCTTGATGTCGGTCGCGAGCAGCCTGCCGCTGCGATCGAAGACGTCAGGACGATGGACCGTCGAGGAAATGTCGAAGATCCCGCCCGCGCCCGGCCCGGTGGCGGCGAAGCCGAGCGTGACGAGCCGCGCCGCGATCAGGGCGAAGGCAAGCGCAAAGGCGAGGCAGGCAAGCCGGAAGCGGTAGCGGCCGCGCGCGAGGCTGGCGCGTTCGGCTCGGGCGGCTGCGGGATCTGGTCTTCCGGTCGGAGCCACGGTCGGTCGCCTATTGGGCCGCGTCGTCGGCCGACCGCTCGATCTTGGCCTCGGGCCAGGCCTGGGCGCTCTCGCCTTCGGGCGCGCTCGCGATCGAAACCTTCGGCTTGGCTTCCGGCGGGGTCGATTTCGCCGCAGGCGCGTCAGGGGCCGGAGCGGGCGTCTCCTGCTTGAGGCGCGCCGGATCGAAATCGCGGTCGGTGACCTTATCGAGGGTGACGATCTGGACGGGCTTGGCGGGGGCGAGCTTCAGATGTTTCTGGGCGAGCCGCTCGATCCGCTCCGGGCGGTTGAGCAGGCTCCACTCGGCGCGCAGCACGGCGATCGCGTCGCGCTCCTCGTCGATTTGCCCGTTGAGCGTCCGTATTTCGGCGTCGAGCCTCTTCGCCTGGTACTTGACCTGATAGATGACGCAGGCAAGCGCGACGAGGCCGAGCACAAGGCAGATATTGATGAAGCGCAGCATGGCATTACTCGCGAAACTGAACGACCCTCACATGGCGACCTTGAGCTCTGGCACCCCGAGCGCGGCAAGGTCGAGGGGGTGAGCCGGCGCCGTGGTACGCATGGCGGCTCTGAGCCTTGCCGAGCGGGCGCGCGGGTTCCGGGCAATTTCCCCCTTCCCCGGTTCTAACGGACGACGGTTAAGAAGCTGGAAGCTTGGCGCAAGAATTTCCTGGGCGGCTTCGGGGAGGTGGCGCGAGCCGCGCGGCGGCGGCACGCTGCGGCTGGCGAGGAACCGCTTGGCGATCCGGTCCTCGAGCGAGTGGAAGGTGACGATGGCAAGCCGCCCCTTGTCCTGCAAGAGACGCTCGGCGGCGGCAAGGCCGTGTGCGAGCTCGGTCAGCTCCTCGTTGAGAAAGAGCCGGAGCGCCTGGAAGGTCCGGGTCGCGGGGTGCTTGGTCTCGTCGCGTTTGCGGCCGAGAACCTTGGCGACGACATTGGCGAGCTCGCCGGTCGTCGTGATCGGCTGCTCTGCGCGCCGCGCCACGATGGCCTTAGCGATGGCGCGGCCCTTTCGCTCCTCGCCGAGCTTGCCGATGATGTCGGCGAGCGCGGCTTCGGAAAGTGTGTTGACGATGTCGCTCGCCGTCGGCCCGCCAGCGCCCATGCGCATGTCGAGCGGTCCGTCCTGCATGAAGGAAAAGCCGCGCTCGGGCCGATCGAGCTGCATGGAGGAGACGCCGAGATCGAGCACGACGCCATCGACGGAGGTGAAGCCCTCGCTCGCGGCAATCGCCTCCATCTCGCTGAAGCGGCCAAGCACGGCGAGCAGCCGGCCGGGATATTTGTCGGCGAGTGCGCCGCTCAGGCGAAAAGCGTCCGGGTCACGGTCGATGGCGACGACCTTGCAATCGGCGCTTAAAAGAATGGCTTCGCTGTAGCCGCCGGCGCCGAAGGTCCCGTCAACGACGACGTCGCCGTCCTTCGGATCAAGCGCGGCGACGACCTCGGAGAGCATCACGGGAATGTGGCGGGCCGGTCCGCCGACGGCAGCCGAGCTGCCGCGACCCGCCATCATTCCCGTGCTCCCTCTGGCCCGCCGCTTCCGCGGCGCCCCGCGCCGAGTAGCTTGCGAAGGTCGCGCACTTTCTGGCGCGCCCCCGCGAGATGGGCTTCAAAACGTTTTGGCTCCCACATCTGGAATTTCTCGCCGAGCCCGACGAAGGTGATGTGGGTGGTGATGCCTGCGTAGTCGCGCAGGCGTTCAGGAAGAATTGTGCGTCCGTCCTGATCGATCGTGAGGACCTCGCTCGTGCCGAACAGAGCGGTCGCGAGTTGGTCCTTCTCGTCGGAGTAAGGGGCGAGGTCCTCGACGAGCGCGTTGATCTTGTCGACCAGGCGCTTGCCGCCGGCGTCGAGCGCCGGCGCATCGAGAGAGGGGTAGCAGTAGATGCCGTCGAGGCCGTCCTTGGCGAGGACTGTGCGGAAGGAAGCCGGGACCGAAACGCGGCCTTTGGTGTCGATCCGATTGGTGAATGTCGACACAAACTGGTCCATCTCCCCCTCACGCACCCGAGCCGACGCGGGAACCGTTGCCAAAGCCTGGGGTGCAGGCCCGTGCCCGAAAAATTGGGTGGGAGAAGCGGCGCAGTTCCCCCCGTGGCCTCTAAAGGAGCGCGGCCAGCTTCTCCCACCCTTTACTCACCGAACGGGCAATGGTGGGATAGCATGGGATAATATGGGCGTCAATGGACACAGCCGGGATGGAGCCGGTTGTCCAAGGGAAAAGGCGCAAAACAGCCATACCGATCTTGTTTTTTGGTTAACCGCTCGCGATTGCCGCTTCACGGCCAAGCGCGGTAGAACCAAAACGCGTGGCGGCGATGCAGATGTTTCTGATTCGATTCGCCCGCGACGGGGATGCTGCTCGCGAGCGGCCAAGATGGTTCGAGGGGTCAATGGGCAAGAGAGAGCTGAAGGCGACGCTCGGCTTTGCCGCTGCCGCCTTCCTGCTCGGGTCGTGCGGGCTCAGCGCCGGTGACGGCACGGGCGGTCCCTTTGCCCTGCTTGGTCCGTCCGACGCGCCGGTCAACCTTTATTACGAAGAACAGGGCAAGGGGCCTCCCGTGCTCCTCCTCCACGGATTTGGCGCGAGCACCTTCACCTGGCGCCACGTCGCCCCTGATCTTGCCCAGACGCATCGCGTCATCGCCGTCGATCTCAAGGGTTTCGGTCAGTCCGACAAGCCGTTCGACGAGCGCTATTCGGTGTCCGATCAGGCCGAGCTGCTCGCTCAGCTGATCGAAGACAAGGACCTCCGCGATCTCACCATCGTCGGCCACTCCTTCGGCGGAGGGGTCGCCTTGCGTCTGGCGCTCGATGCCAACGCTCGGCTCGACGGCCGCATCTCCCGGCTCGTGCTCCTCAACTCGATCGCTTATCAGCAGCAGATCCCGGTTTTCTTCCGCCTGCTCGACGTGCCTCTGGTCTCCCAGGTCGGCGTGCGCATGGTGCCGCCGTCGGTGCAGACGCGCGTTGCGCTCCAGATCGCCTATCACGACGACAGCAAGATCGATCCCGAGGAGGTCGAGATCTACGCCGCGCCGCTCAAGACCGCGGCCGGAAAGCACGCCATCGTCCAGAGCGCGCGGCAGATCGTGCCCCCCGACATCGATACCCTCCCCGATCGCTTCAAGACGATCACGCTGCCGACGCTGATCCTGTGGTGCGACCACGATCGCATCGTGCCGCTCGAGATCGGCATGAAGCTCAGGCGCACTCTGCCCAACTCCACCTTGCGGCTGGTCGAAGGTTGCGGACACATGCCGCAGGAGGAGCAGCCGAAAGCGACGCTCGAGCTGCTCAAGGGCTTCATCGGCGGCTAGGGCTGAAAATTGGAGGCCGGCGCGTGGAGGACACCCTCGCGCCGGCCGTAATGTGTCACCAGGCCTGTAAGCCGGGTTCTGTACCCCTTTCGCCGAAGCGGAAGGAGCGATGGCCATTCATCTCGGGCGAGCCTTGCGGCGCGCCTCGTGCAACCAACCCGGGCGGCTGATCCGGAAGCCGATTGGCGAGCGGTTTCCCGCTCCCCGCGCCGCCCCTACTCGGTTTTGCTTCCGGTGGGGTTTGCCATGCCGTCCTTGTTACCAAGAACGCGGTGCGCTCTTACCGCACCCTTTCACCCTTACCTGCTCTCGCCTTGCGGCAAGCGCCGGCGGTTTGCTTTCTGTGGCACTGTCCCTGGGGTTACCCCCGCCGGACGTTATCCGGCACCGTGCTCCCATGAAGCCCGGACTTTCCTCCCCGCCCGGCTACGCAAAACATGAGGGCGGAGCGGCCATCCGGCCCGCTGACGACTGTAATAAGGGGCGTCCGCCGTTCCCCGTCAAGCCGGGCGTGGCCGGCGCCGTAACGTCATTTTGATGACTTTCCGGGCATCAACTCACATATGCTAGGCCCGGGCCGGCCGCATCCGGCTCCGTTTCCCTTAAGGCCTTGGCTCGTCCGTGATTTTCGTGCTGCGGCGTGCCGATACGACCAAGGAACCTGCCGCGTCATGACCCCGCACGTGCCACCTATGGCAAGCCAGGAACTCCTCTCGCGCCTGCTCTCAACCTTCCCCGAGCTTTCCGAGCTCGACGAAGCGCACCGCATGGACTTGCTCGGCAGCACTCAATTCAACCGCTTGCGCGGCGGCGACATCGCATACCGGCAGGGGCAGCGTTGCCAAAACTACGTCATGTGCATCGAAGGTCAGACGCGCGTATTCAAGACTTCCGAGTCGGGGCGCGAAATCCTGCTCTACCAGGTCGGCCCCGGGGAGACTTGCGTGCTCACCACGTCCTGCCTGATGGCAGGGAGCGGCTTCCCGGCCGAAAGCACCGCGGAGACCGATGTGCTTCATGCCGCGCTGCCCGCGATCAGCTTCCACCGGCTGATGAGCGCCTCGCCGCGCTTCCGCAAATTCGTGCTCGACAATTACGGGGACCTTCTGTCGAGCCTCATCATGCTCGTGGACGAGGTCGCGTTTGCAAGCCTCGATCTCAGATTAGCCCGGCGGCTCCTCGCCGAGGCCAACGAGCAGGGCGTGGTGGCGAAGACCCATCAGCAGCTTGCCCTCGATCTCGGCAGCGTTCGCGAAGTGATCAGCCGCTATCTCGCCGAATGGGAACGCATGGGGTGGGTGCACGCCGCGCGCGGCTCGATCGAGGTCAGGAACCGCGCGGCGCTTGCGAGCTATGGCGGGGGAGAAGGGGCGTGAGCCCGAATGATCGAGGACGGTGACTTGGGTTACAGACCGGCACTGGCCGCACGCTTAGACAGGAAACAGATCCCGCAATCCCAAACGTTCAAGGACAGCAAGGCAATGACACACATGCTGGGTACGCGGCGCGTTAGCCCGCCGCATCTTGCGGCGGCGCTGGCCGCGCTTTTTGCTTTGACCCTCGCCGTGCCGGCGGCGGCGGGCGAATTCGACGATCAATGCGCCATGGGTCTCGCCTCGGGTCAGACCGTCAAGACCGATTGCTCGGTGAATTGGACCGACGAGAATGGGCATGTCTATTGCTTCTCGTCGGACACCTCGAAGGAGGCCTTCCTCAAGGATCCGGCCGGCAACATCAAGAAGGCGCAGGACTTCCTCGCCTCCAAGCAAGCCGCGAAGGCTTCGGGCACCAAGGAATTCGGCGAGGATGACGTCAACAAGCGCGTCGAGGAAGTCGTTGCCGAACGGTCGAAGGACGGCGCGTTCGTGTTCCGCGACGCCAAGCTCGATGCCGACCTCAAGCTCGAGATGGAGAAGGTCAAGACCGTGCGCGGCATGGAAGGCTATGGCTGGTTCGCCAATGTCATCTTCCACGACAAGGAAACCCCGAAGAAGCAGTACGCCATCGATTTCTGGTTCAAGCCCGACGGCGACAAGCTTACCTTGATGGATATCCGCGTGCAGAAGGGACCGAAGCAGGACGGCGACAACTATTACATGGTCACGCGCCTGCCGGTCGCCTGGTGGTGGCTCCCGGTGCAGGAACATCCCGGCGACATGGAGGTGCGGCGCGCTTGGCACGTGATGAGCGCGATCCACAACTACATCGCCGCCAACAAAGACGAGAAGGGCAATATCGTCGTGAAAGACGACAAGACCGGCGAGGCCATCCCGCTCGAGTTCATCGAGATGCACCAACCGGTCCGGCGCCTGAAGTCGGACGGCAAATATTTCGCCTGCACCGACTTCCGCAAAGCCGGCAGCAAGGACGAGTATTACGACATCGACTTCTGGATCAACGACAAGTCCGGCAAGCTCGAAGTCGCCGAGGTCAAGATGCATAAAGTCCCGGTTCAAGAGGACGGCATCTGGACGCAAGAGCCGCGCTACACGTTCGACGGCATGGATTTCGACGTGACCAACTAGGCATTCACGGTACTCTGCCGCGAGAGGCCCGTTCCGCCAGGAGCGGGCCTTTTCTTTTGTGTCACGCCATCGCCGCTTGCGCCCGCGCGATGAGCAGGCGCTCAAGCGTATCGCGCGTCGAGGCATCGGCGCGGCCGTCGATGCGGCCCGGGCGGAAATGGCGCTGGAAGGCTTCGACCGCATTTTCGAGCCCCGTGCCATAGGTGGTCGTCACCTCGACGCCGTAGCCATAGTCGCGCAACGCGCGCTGCAACGCGGCGACACTCTCGCCTTCGTCGCCGGGGCCGAGACCGGCATCGTCTTGAAGCGGCGCCGGCGGCACCCAAAGCCCGATGCCGGCGCGCGCGAGCCGCGCCCAATCGAATTTCTCGCCGGGATCGCGCTTCCGCCCCGGCGCCACGTCGGAATGCGCGAGCACCCGTTGCGGCGGGATGGCGTGACGGCTCAAGATGTCGCGGCAGAGCGCCTCCAGCGCTTGCATCTCCGCCTCGGTGAAATCGGGATAATCGAAATCATGCCCGGGATTGTGGATCTCGATGCCGATCGAACAGGAATTGACGTCGGTCTCGCCGTCCCACAGGCTCTGCCCTGCGTGCCAGGCGCGCTCCGACTCAGCGACAAGTTGCGCGATCCGCCCCTCCTCATCAATGAAGTAATGGCACGACACGCCCAACTCCTGGCGCGTCAGCCAATCGAGCGCCCCGTCCGCGGACTCCATGCCGGTGTAATGCAGGAGCAGCATGTCGGGCTCGATTCCGTTCCGCCGCGCTTCGCAATTCGGCGCGGGGCACCACAGCGTGGCGAGCGGACTGTCGGGGGCGGCGGTCATTCTTTTCTAGAAGCAGACTCCGTCATTCCGGCGCAAGCCGGAATCCACGGCACCGATGCGGAGCGAGTTTCCCTGGATCCCAGCTTTCGCCGGGATGACGCTCTTACCCGAAAAAGGCTACATGCCGCGCTCTTTGGCGATCTGATCGTAAGCCTCGTTGATGGTGGCAACCTTTTCGGTCGCGAGCACGACGAACTCCTTGGGCACTCCGCGCGCGATCAGCTTGTCGGGATGGCTCTCGGCGACGAGCCGCCGGTAGTGGCTCTTGAGCTCATCGTTGGTGATCGAGGGCTTCACGCCCAGGATATCATAGGGATTGCGCTTGGCGGCGGCGACGTGGCGCGCCTTGACATAGGCGAACTCGGTGTCGGTCATGCCGAAGCGCTTGGACACGCCGGCGAGGAACTGCTCTTCGCGCGGATGCAACGCATCGTCGGCCTTGGCGATGTGGAACAGGCCTTCGAGCACGTCCTCGAGCACCTTGCGGTTGCCCTTGAACATGGTGGCGAGCTGCTCGGCGTAAGCCTCGTAGCCGGCCATGTCCTGCTTGGCCAGATTGAAGACGCGGGCGACGTTTTTCATCTCGCCGTCGGGCACCTTGAACACTTCCTTGAAGGCGTTGACCTCGTCCATGGTGACGACGCCGTCGGCCTTGGCCATCTTGGCGCCGAGCGCGATCACGCCTACGGTGAAGGCCACCTGGTTTTCGGCGGGCGCGTCTTCTTCCTTGTCGCGATCGATGACGTAGTGGCCGGCGACTCCGCCGACCAGCGCCCCGATCGGGCCCCCGACCGCGAGCCCCGCGGCCGCACCTGCAAGCTTGCCCCAAATCGACATTGCCCGGATTCCCTCAAGACATGTTGCCTGGTTAGAGCATAGGAACTTTTGGCCGGGGCCGCATGCGAAGAATTGCGCCAACCGCGAGCCCGCGGCGCCGGGGTCAAGAACCGCGGAAATTGGCCAAGATCGAGAGCTTGGGCTCGTCAACTTCGAGTCCGGCCTTGAGCCGCCGCTCCACATGCCACGACCGGGCGAAAGTCCAGAGCGCGAGCCAGAGGGTGAACCCCGCATTGATCACGCTGCCAACCCAAAGGAACGTCTCGCCAAGCCCGAGCCGCGCGGTCGCCGCGAGGATGGCCGCCTGGAATACGATGCCGAAGCCGCCCGCGACGACGATGGCCGCGCAGAGCGAGGTCAAGAAGATGGTGAAAACGTTGCCGCCGTGCCGCGGCGTTCGCTCGGAAGCTTCGGTGTCCATGCCGGCCGGTTTAGGGGATGTGAGCCAAAGAGACGATCCTCTTAGCCGAGGGGGGTAGGCGTTACAAGGGCCTCCCTCCCGCGCGCCCCACCCACAAAACCTAAGGGAACAGCGTGTATCCCTTGGCGCCGGTCGCCGCCAGCATCTGCGTCACGGTGCCGCCGAGTTCGGCCGGATCGAACACGGGTTGCGAGCCGATGCGGTTGGTGCAGGCAAAGGCCGCCGGCTGATCGAGCTCGGGGTACTGCACATCGGGGTTGGGAAGCGGCCCTTCGCGCGTGTCCCACCAATCGATGCGCTTGTATAGGGCGGGGTAAGCCCGGCCGGCGGCATGGAGCGTGGCTGATTCCGGCGCATCTTTGCGGCCGACGATGGTGATGTGGGTCGGATCCTCCGACAGCTCGCGGTCGGCGAGGAGGATTCCCGGAAACGGACGGGGCTGCCCGAGAATGGCCGGTGCTGCGAGATAGCGTGCGCCATGCTCGGCGAGCGCGCGATACTCCGCCTTGCCCAAATAGCGATTGAGAGCATTCGCGAAGCGCGTCGCCGCGACTTGCTCGTCAAGCAGCTTGGTCTCCTTGAGGAACACGCCAGTCGCTGCCGCGGGCGTTGCGGTCGTGACAAAGCCGCCTGCTTCGTCCTTGAAGCGGGCCTCGATGAACTCGCCGGCCCGGTCGGCGACGTCGAGCCATTTGCGCTCGCCGGTCGCGGCGTAAAGGTCGAGGGCTGCCTGCCCCATGGCGAGCGTGTCGCCGAGATAAGGTCCGGCGCGATCGCGCGCGCCGTGAGCGAAGCCGCCGCCCTCGATTGCGCGATTTGCCAAGATGTAGGAAGCGGCGCGTTCCGCCGCCGCAAGCGCGCTCCTGTCGCCGGTCGCATTGTAGAAGGCGACCAACCCGCTGATGGCCCAGCCGTTCTCGCGCGCGTAGATGTTGGTGTCGATGCGCGGCTCGCGGCCGAGCTTGGCGCGGGCGTCCGCGCTCAGAGCGAAGAAGCTCTTGCCGGGAAACGCCGCGTCAACATCGGCGTCTTGACTGGTGTAGAAGCCGCCCTCCGCGCTCTGCAGCTTCAAGAGATAGCGCTCGAGGTCGCGCGCGGCGGCGAGATAGCGCGGCTCCTTCCATAGCGCGTAAGCTTGGGCGTAGTTGCGCAAGCCGTTCGCCTGGAACCACATGATCTTTTCGTAGTGCGGCGATTTCCAATCGAGCTCGTCGGAATATTGATAGATGCCGCCCCACTCGCGATCGATCAGATTGAATGCGGCATCGAGCGCTGGCTCGGGCGTTCTTCGCCGCTTCCGCGTCGCCCTTCTCGGCGGCGGCAAGCAGAAGGTCCATGCTGTCGACGTCGATGAATTTGTGCATGCTGCCCCAGCCCGCATAGTCGGTGTCGTAGGCGTAGGCGCTGCGGCCGCCAAGATCGGTGCGCTGCGCCGCGTTCAGAAGCGGCGATTGCGCCGGCGCGATTTCGGGCTCGGCGAAAACCGAGGGACCTGGAGACGGATCCTCGATGATGGCCTGAAGCAAACCCGCCATCGGCTCGGGCGGAATAGAACCGCGCCGCTTCACGATTTCCGTGCCGTCGGGCGCGAAGACGATGGTCGCGGGCCAGCCCCAGTCGCCATAGCGGTTGGAGAGGTCGGGGTTTGCGCTCCTGATCGCCGCGCACTTTCGATATAGGCGGTGTTGGTTGAGGTGCCGAGCGCCCCTCCGAGCGCGGCGGAAGCGGAATCGGCGAGCAGCGCTTCCCGAAGCCGCGGCAAGCGTCCGTCCTTGTCGAGCAATCTTGCTTGACGCGCCACGCCCATCAGCGTGCCTGTCGTGTCGAAGATGGTGACGAGGAGGAGCGTCAGCGTCATCGTGATCGCCCCGAGCTGAAACACGCCCGCGACGTCCATCTTGAGAAACACCGGCGCGAGCGAAGGCGGCGCCGCGGCGATCCCGTGCCAGGGTTCGAGCCCGAACCCCACGGCCGCCAAGGTGACTGCGAGCACGCCGAGGATGATCGCGCCCGGCACCTTGTGCAGCGCGAGCCCGGCGATGAAGAGGAAACCCAGGACGGCAAGCCAGGCTTGCGGCTTGCCGAGGTCGCCGAGCGTGACCAGCGTAGCCGGATCGGCGGCGACGATGCCGGCGTTCTCAAGGGCGACCAGCGCGAGAAAGAAGCCAATGCCTGCGGCAATGCCAAGCTTCAAGCTCGAGGGAATGCGTCGATCAGCCAGGCGCGGAGCGGCGAGAGCGATAGCGCAAAGAAGAGGAGTCCGGAGACGAACACGCAGCCGAGCGCGAGCTGCCAATTGCCGCCAAGTGTGGGCACCATGGTGAAGGCGAAATAGGCGTTGAGCCCCATGCCGGGCGCGAGCGCGATCGGATAGTTGGCATAAAGTCCCATGATGAGAGAGCCGAACGCGGCGGCAAGGCAGGTGGCGACGAACACGGCGCCATGGTCCATCCCGGCGCGCTCGAGGATCGCGGGGTTGACGAACATGATGTAGGCCATGGTGAGGAAGGTCGCGACCCCGGCGCGAAGTTCGGTCGTGACGCTCGACCCGGCGCTCGCGAGGCCGAAAAACCGATCGAGCGGCGATCTAGCTCCCGCCGCTTCGCCCGGCGCGGCGGCGGGTCTTTCCGCCTCCTTGCCCCTCTTTCGCTTGGCCGTCGCCACCGCCCGCCATCTTTCCCCTTGCCAGATTCCGCAATTACGGAATGGTTACGCGGCCCTGGCAATGGGGACTTCGCGATTCTCCACATCAGCCGGGGGCTCCTAGGGCCTTGCAAATGACCGCCAGCCGATTCCTGCTCGTTTTGCTCACGCTGTGGGGCCTTGCGATGATCGTCCCCGACGTGGTCAGGGTCGCCCGACCGCTCCACTCGCTCGGTCTTTTCGCCGACGGCAACGGCGTGATCGCCGACGTGAGCGAGCCGTTCCACAAGGAAGCGGCTTCGCCTGCGTGGCGCGCAGGCATCAGGGCGGGCGACCGGCTCGATCTCGAAGCGATGCGTTGCCGCTTGAGCAAGCTCGAAGAATGCCGAAACAGCATCGCCGTGCTCGGCGGCGTCGAATATCTGCTGCCGGGGCAGACGGTCACGCTCGATCTCGCCGCAACGGACGCGGCGCCGGCGCGGCAGGTGGTGGTGGCGGCGGCACAACCGCCATCCAACTTCCTCGTCCGGACCGTAAACTTCCTGTGCCAGATCGCCGGCATTCTCGTCGTGCTCGGCGCGGCATGGCTGGTGTGGACGCGGCCTTCGGCGATGAGCTGGGGATTCTTCCTCTACGTGAACTGGTTCAATCCGGGGCAGGTCCATGCCTTCTACGCATTCCTCGAGCCCCGGCCCGCGCTCTTCCTCGTGCAAGCCGTGGCGATGGTGCTGGCCGAGGCGATCGGTTACGTCGGGTTGCTGCTCTTCGTGCTGCGCGTGCCGAACAACAAGACGGAAGCGCGATGGCGCGGCGTCGAACGCGCCCTGCCGGCCGTAGCGCTCATCTTCGCGATCGCGCTTGGCGCCTCCTATGGCAGCCTGTTCGGCTATCCCGTCGAGACGGTTACCCGCGTTTCGATCCTCATGGGGTTCCTCGTCGCGATCGCCGCGCTCACCATCCTTCTCCTCAGGGAGGGAACGCAGGCGCCGGAGGATTATCAGCGCGTGCGCTGGGTGATCTGGGGCTGCTTGATCGGACTGCCCGCCTTCCTCGTCGCAGAGCTTGCCTCGACCACCACGATCTTCATCACGCCGTGGGGAAACTTCACGCCGAGCGAGGACATCATCGGCCTGCTTTACCTCGTCAACGGCTTGCTGTGTCTGTTCGTGTTCGAGGCGTTGCGCCGGTCGCGGGTCGTGAACGTGATGATCCCCTTGCGCCGCGTGACGATCTTGGGCCTCACGCTGAGCGTCCCCATCCTCTTTCTGCACCGCCAGGTCGAGCTCATCGAGGAATATCTCGATCTGCCGGGCTGGGCATGGATCGTCATGGGCGCGGCCGCTGTCTTTCTCCTCTCGCGCTTGCACGAAGGGGCGGTGCATCTCGCCGATCATTATTTCAACAGGCCGGTCGAGGAAGCCGAGAAGAGACTGAAAGCCGCGCTGCACAAGGCGAAGAAAGCGATCGACATCGACCGGCTGCTCGCCGACGAGACTTTCACGGCGCTCCAGCTCGCTTCCGCGGCCGCGTTTCGCCGCGAAGGGCCGGTGTTCCGGCGCGACGGCAACGGCAAGGGCTGGGACCGTGACGAGGCCACGACCATCAATCCCGATGCGCCGATGCTCGCGCCGGTAATGACAGGCAAGCCGTTCGCGCCTACCGATAGCGACGAGGACGGGATCGCCCTTCCGGGCGGTCTTGCCCGCCCGGTTCTTGCCGTGCCAGCCATCAATCCCGCGCGCTGTTTCGCCGTCTCGTTTTACGGGCCGCATGAATCGGGCACCGACCTCGATGCGAGCGAGCGCGCGATGCTGGCGCGACTAGGCGCGGAAGCTGCGGCGATGTATGCCGAGCTAGAGAACGGCGCGTTGCGCGACAAGGTTGCGCGCCTCGAACGGGAGCTGCGCGCGGCGGTAAAGAACCCGGAGCGATAGAAATGGCGGTTTACGAGCTTGACGGAGTGCGGCCGGAATTTCCGGCGGACGGGCTCTACTGGGTCGCGGAGACCGCGTCGGTCATCGGCCGGGTCCGGCTCCATTCCGATGTGAGCATCTGGTACGGCGCGGTGCTTCGCGGCGACAATGAGTGGATCGAGATCGGCGCGCGCTCGCAAGTGCAAGACAACGCGACGCTGCACACCGATCCGGGCTTCCCGCTCTCCGTCGGCGAAGACTGCGTCATTGGCCATAACGTCATTCTTCATGGCTGCTCGATCGGCAAGGCAAGCATGATCGGCATGGGGGCGATCGTGCTGAACGGGGCGAAGATCGGCGCGAATTGTCTGGTCGGCGCCGGCGCGCTCGTGCTCGGGGGCAAGGCGTTTCCCGACAACAGCGTCATCCTCGGTTCGCCCGCGAAATCGGTGCGCGAGAGCGACGAGGCGGCGCGCGCCGAGATCGCGCGGGCGGCTTCGGTCTACGTCAAGCGCTGGAAGTCTTACGCAAAAGGGCTCAAGCGCATCGCATGAGCGGCGGCACGTGGCAATTCTTCATCGACCGCGGCGGCACGTTCACCGATCTCGTGGCGCGGGCGCCCAACGGCAACCTCTTCACGCGCAAGCTGCTGTCGGAAAATCCCAGCGCTTATCGCGACGCGGCTCTGGCCGGCATCGCCGATCTGATCGGTGTTCCGCGCGACCGCCCGCTGCCGGCGCAAGCGATCGCAAGCATCAGGATGGGAACGACGGTCGCCACCAACGCGCTGCTCGAGCGCAAAGGCGATCCCGTTCTCCTGATCGCGAGCCAAGGGTTTCGCGACGCGCTCGAGATCGGCTACCAGGCACGCGCCAAAATCTTCGCCCGGCGGATCGAAAAACCTTCGATGCTCTATGCCCGCGTCGTCGAGGTGCCCGAGCGCGTGCGCGCCGATGGCGGCGTCGAGACGCCGCTCGACCGCGCGGCGGTGCGGGGGGCGCTCCGCGCGGCGCGCGCCGATGGCATCGCCGCCGTCGCCATCGTCTTTATGCATTCCTACGCCTTCCCGGCCCACGAGCGCGAGGCGGCGAAGATCGCGCGCGAGGAAGGGTTCACCTACATCGCGGCGAGCCACGAGGTGAGCCCGCTCGTGAAATTTGTCGGGCGCGGCGATACCGCAGTGGTCGATGCCTATCTCTCGCCGCTGCTCCGGCGTTACGTCGATCGCGTCGCATCCGCCGTGAGAGCCCCCGGCCCGCCGGGGAGGGCGGCACGTCCCCGGCTGCTGTTCATGCAGTCTTCGGGCGGACTGACTTCGGCGGGACTGTTCCGAGGCAAGGACGCGATCCTGTCGGGGCCGGCGGGCGGCGTCGTGGGAGCGGTCGAGACCGCGGGGGCCGCAGGTTTCGCCAAGGTGATCGGCTTCGACATGGGCGGCACTTCGACCGATGTCTGTCACTATGACGGCGCTTACGAGCGGAGCTTCGACAGCCAAGTGGCCGGCGTCCGCGTGCGGGCGCCGATGATGCTGATCCATACCGTGGCGGCCGGAGGCGGTTCGATCCTCCATTATGACGAGGCGCGCTTCCGCGTCGGGCCCGATTCCGCCGGTGCCGACCCCGGTCCGCTCAGCTACCGGCGCCAAGGCCCCCTCACCGTCACCGACGCCAACGTCATGACGGGGAAGCTCGTCCCCGATCTCTTCCCACGCATTTTCGGTCCCGGTCAGGCCCAGAAGCTCGACGACGATGCCGTTCGCAAAGCGTTCAAGTCGCTTGCCCGCAAGCTCGGCGAGGCGCGCGCGCCGGAAGCGATCGCCGACGGCTTCATCAGGATCGCGGTCGAAAACATGGCGAACGCGATCAAGACCATCTCCGTCCAGCGCGGCTACGACGTGACCGAATATGTGCTCAATTCTTTCGGCGGCGCGGGCGGCCAGCATGCCTGCCTCGTCGCTGACGCGCTCGGCATCACATCCGTGCTCATTCACCCGCTCTCCGGCGTGCTGTCTGCCTTCGGCATGGGGCTTGCCTCACTCAGCGCCACGCGCACGCGGACCGTGCTCGCGCGGCTCGACGATGACGGTCTTGCAGCTCTCGCCGCGATCCGCGCGCCGCTCGAAGCGGAGGTGCGGGCCGAGCTGCTGCGCCAGGGCATTGATGCGGGCGCCATCGCCGTCAGCGCGAGCGCGCATCTCCGTTACGCCGGAACCGACAGCGCGCTCCCTATTCCTGTGGCGAGCTTGCGCGGCATGCGCGCTCTGTTCGAGATCGCGCATCAGAAGCGGTTCGGCTTCATCAGCCCGGAGAAGGAGATCGAGATCGAAACAGTCGAGGTCGAGGCGAAAGGCGGCGGCGCAGAGGTCGCAGCGCCAAATCTCGCCGATGAGGTCACGACACAAGCCTCGCCGCATGCGGACACGCCGATCTTCACCGCAGGGAGCTGGCACCAAGCCCCGATTTTCTCGCGCGGCGCGCTCGCCCCGGGGCAAACCGTCGCGGGTCCGGCTCTCATCATCGAAGACCATCAGACCGTCGTGATCGAGCCTGGATGGAACGCGCAAGTCACCGCACGCAACGACCTCCTGCTCACGCGCACCGCCAAGAAGGGCGTGGCGCGGGTCGGCAAACAGGCCGATCCGGTGATGGTCGAGGTGTTCAACAATCTCTTCGTCTCGATCGCCGAGCAGATGGGCTACGCGCTGCAAAACACCGCGCGCTCGGTCAACATCAAGGAGCGGCTCGACTTCTCCTGCGCCATCTTCGATGCCAAGGGCAATCTCGTCGCCAACGCGCCGCATATCCCAGTGCATCTCGGCTCGATGGACCGGAGCGTCGCGACGGTCTTGCGCGAATTGGGCGACGCTCTGAAGCCCGGCGACGTCTACATGCTGAACGCGCCCTATAACGGCGGCACCCATCTCCCCGACATCACCGTGGTCACGCCGGTCTTCGGCGAGAACAGCCCGGACCTTCTCTTCTTCGTCGCTGCGCGCGGGCATCATGCCGATATCGGCGGGATCGCGCCGGGCTCGATGAGCCCGAAGGCGACCCGCATCGAGGAGGAAGGAGTCTATATCGATGCGTTCAAGCTGGTCGCCCGGGGGCGCTTCCGCGAAGCCGAGGTGCTCGACCTCTTGACCAAGGCCCCCTACCCGGCGCGGAACCCGGCGCAGAACATTGCCGACCTAAAGGCGCAAGTCGCCGCCAACGAAAAAGGCGCCGATGAACTTCGCGCCATGGTCCGCCATTATGGGCTCGGCGTGGTGCGCGCCTATATGGGGCACGTGCAGGCCAATGCGGCCGAAGCCGTCGCGCGAGTCATCGCCACGCTGAAGAATTCACGCTTCCAAGTCGAGACCGATCAGGGGATCGTCATCAAGGTCGCGATCAAGATCGATCGCAAGGCGCGCAAAGCAACCGTCGATTTCACCGGCACGAGCGCACAGACGGCCGATGCGTTCAACGCGCCCGAGCCGATCACGCGGGCTTGCGTGCTCTATGTGTTCCGCACCCTCGTCGATGAGGACATTCCGTTGAACGCAGGCTGCCTCAAGCACATCAAGATCGTCGTGCCGAAGGGCTCGATGCTGAAGCCGCGCTACCCTGCGCCGGTCGCCGCCGGCAATGTCGAGACGAGCCAGACCATCGTGAACTGTCTTTATGGCGCGCTCGGCTGCTTGGGCTCGGCGCAAGGCACGATGAACAATCTGACCTTCGGCAATGAGAGCTACCAGTATTACGAGACGATCTGCTCGGGCGCGCCGGCGGGCCATGGCTTCGATGGCGCACCCGCCGTGCAGACGCATATGACCAATTCGCGCCTCACCGACCCCGAGGTGCTTGAACTCAGATACCCGGTTCTGGTCGAACGCTTCGAGATCGCGCGCGGCTCGGGCGGCAAGGGGAAATGGCGCGCGGGCGACGGCACGCTGCGGGCGATCCGCTTTTTGGAGCGGATGGAGTGCGCGATCCTCTCGGGCTTCCGCAAAACCAGGCCGTTCGGCCTCGCGGGCGGAGCGGAGGGACAGGCGGGCGAGAACTGGGTCAGGCGAAAGGCAGGCAGGCTCGAGCGGCTCAAGAGCGCCGACCAGACCGTGCTCGAACCCGGCGAGGCCATCATCATCAAGACACCGACCGGCGGCGGCTTCGGCGATCCGCGCGCATGATAAGGGCGTGGGACCGCAATCCCACGCCCTCGCATTCGTAGTGAGAACTCTCAAAACCTTGACTCGTCATACCGGCGAACGCCGGTATCCAGGTTTGCGTGCGCCAGTGCCTGCCTCTCTGGATTCCGGCTTCCGCCGGAATGACGCCGTTCGACGTTACGACGCCGAAGGGGCGGCGCGACGCTCGGCCATGAACTGGTCAAACTCGGCCTTGTCCTTGGCGTGACGTAAGCGCTGCAAGAAGGCGTGAAACTCGTTCGCCTCCTCCTCAAGCCGCCGCAACGTCTCCTCGCGATACTCATCGAAGGCGCGATTGCCGGTCGAACGGAAGGCCGTCATGCCTCCGCCAAAGCGCCGCGCCTCATCGGCAAAATACTGCCGCCATGCCATTCGATTTCCACAGCATCCCATGCGTCCGCTCCAGATCAGATAAGCCAAAATGCCAAGGCCAATGGGCCACCACAGAAGGAAGCCGACAATCATGGCTGTGATCCATGCCGGCTTCCCGTACTCGTCCAAGGTCGCAACCAGCTGCATTGTGGGTCCTTCCCGGTTGTGAATGTTATTCACATTCACATAGATGCCCCTCGCCTGTCCAGAGGTCAAGGGCACACACAAAATGTGATCGGCAGAGCTTGGGGTCGCCTGTACAGCACCCCTTGCCGCCGCAAAAACGGCAAGAATATCCTAATCTTCTGCGGGCAGGGTTTCACCTCGCGCGTTCGGGGAGCTTTGCGCTTTGCGGTTCAATCGGGGGGGTGTCTACCAGCGTGGTCTCGCGGCGTTCGCCGTGGCGTCGCTCCTTGTCGCCGGGGGCGCCGGAGCGGGCGATGCGCGGTCTGGCCTGCGCGACGTCAAGCTCCATGCCGGGGTCGCCGCCGCTCACACCATGCCGATCCAGGGCATCGACGTCTCCTATTGGCAGGGCGATATCGACTGGGAGGCGGCGCGCGCGGGCGGGATCCACTTCGTCTTCATCAAGGCGACCGAGGGCGGCGATCATGTCGATCCGAAGTTTCGCGACAATTGGTTTGGCGCGAAGCGCGCCGGCATCGCGCGCGGCGCCTATCACTTCATCTATTGGTGCCGCCCCGCGCACGAGCAGGCGCTGTGGTTCATGCTGAACGTGCCGCCCGATCCCGATGCGCTGCCGCCGGTTCTCGACCTCGAATGGAACAGCCATTCCAAGACGTGCCCGAAGAGAGTGTCGCGCGAGGTGGCGTTGCAAACGATCCGCACCATGCTCGCGGCGCTTGAGACTCATACCGGTAAGCGGCCGATCATCTACACCGACCCCAAGTTTCACCGCGAAGTGCTCGAGGGCGAGTTTCCCAACTATCATTTCTGGCTCCGCTCCGTCGCCGCGGAACCCGGCGAAGTCTATCGCGAACGCTCGTGGGCGTTCTGGCAGTTCACCACGACCGGCAAGGTGCCCGGCGTCCCCGGCAAGGTCGATCGCAACAGCTTCAACGGCACGAATGCCGATTGGGAGCGGGTGCTGAACTGGCTTCAAGCCGGAAATTGATCGTCGCCATTCGTCATGCCGGCGGTTCTCTCGTCATTGCCCGGCTTGACCGGGCAATCCAGTAGGCGCTGCGATCTCGGGGTGAGCTACTGGACTCCCGCTTTCGCGGGAATGACACTGGCCCTTAATCGTCATCCTGAGGTGGCCGCGAAGCGGCCCTCGAAGGACGCACCTGAAGCGTCATCCTTCAGGCTCGCTCCGCTCGCACCTCAGGATGACGGAATTGTTTTATCGGATCACGGCGCGGTCGAAGAGTTGAAGCTCGCCGGCTTCAGCGCGCCGACGCAGGACGTGTCGGGAGCAGCGGGATCGGCGAGGAACGACGCGACCACCGCCTGAGCGCAAGGTGACTGGGGGGTTACGGCGTGCCCGACGCCCGGGATACTGATGATGGTCGCGTTGGACAGTTTCGCCGCTCCGGCCTTGGCCCCGGCAAGCGACGTCAGCGTGTCGAAGCTGCCAGAGATCAGCAGCGTGGGGATGCTGCTCGCGACAGGCTGGTGCATGGCCTGAGGCGCGGCGGGAACCTCCCAGATTTCGCGGCAGTCCTCGTTGAAATAGGCCCAGCCGCCGATGCCCTCGCGGGTCACTGAGACTGGATAGTCCGGAAACGCTTTGCGTCCTGCCGTGGCGAGTTCCTCCGGCGTCGCGAAGGGATAGCTTTCGCGACAGCTGACGCCATAGGACAGTCCGTAGCCGAGAGCAGGGACATCGGGACCCGGTGGCGGCGCCCGACTTGCTCGATCGAGGGCGATGACCTCGATGGCCTTGGGGTCATTGGCGGCGAGGCCGCCGATCCGATCCGGCGCAGCTTGAAGCATGGGCACGGCATAGTTCTGGTTGCGCAGCCAGTCGATCAGGGCTCCGCCGTCGATGACGACTTTGATGTCTTCGCCGGAGGCCGGATCCTTCACGGTTGCCGTCAGCGGCTCGGCCTCGAGCTTGTTGACCAGTCCGGTGAAAGTCTTTTCGAGATCAGGATGGGCGGCGTTGCACGCCGGTTGCGCCGCGCAAGCCTCAAAGATATTGTCGAAGCCGTCGCGCGCGTTCAGCCAGTTTTCGGCGACGTTGTACGTGGTCGGCAAGACCGAATCGAGGACGACGCTGCGGATGCCTTCGGGGTGATCGCGCATGAGAGTCTGCGCAAGGTATGAGCCATACGAAGTCGCGAAGACATTCCACACGCCGATGCCGAGCACTTTGCGAAGATCGGCGAAATCGGCCGCGCTCTCGGTCGAATTGTAGGCGCTAAGGTCGGCGCCGGTCGCGGTGAACTCGCGGTGGCAGGCCACGGTCGCGGCCAGATGGGCGCGCTTGGTCGCGTCGGAATAGAAGCGCAGGCCGAGAAGCTCGCGGGCGAAGTTGTCGGCGGCCGCGCAGGTGAGCGCTGGCTCCGAGAACATCGTGCCGCGCTGGCTGACCCCATAGACGTCCCGGTCGCGGATGAAATCGGCGGCGATCAGCGCGTTGATCTCCAAGGGCGTAATGTCGCCGGGTCCGCCGGCGAGATATACGACGGGATCGGGCTGCTTCTCCGGCGAGCGGCCGGGGTATTTCGCGACCAAGAGCCGGATGGTGCGACCGTCCGGCTGCGTGCGGTCCTCAGGTACGACGAGATACCCGCAACTCGCTTTTGCGATCTCGTCGGCCCACGGCAGTTTCGGGCACGGCGCCGGCTCGAAGCGCGGCACAGTTCCCACGGCGGCTTCTGCGCGCGCCGCAATGGATGAAACGAGTAGCGCAGCGAGCAGGAGGAGACGGCGCGTGAAGGTTATGGTGCTGATCCTTTCCTCTGGAGCAGGCGCCGATTAACGCGCCCGAGAGCAGCTTACGCCGTGATTGCCGACAACGCACCGCCATTGTCCTCACGGTGGGATGAGGGAAGAGTAACCTTCGTCATCCTGAGGCGGCCGCGAAGCGGCCCTCGAAGGATGCACCGGAAGCGTCATCCTTCGAGGCTCCTCTCCGCTCGCACCTCAGGATGACGATGAGGACCGCACCGCCGCGAGCAACAGAGGATCCCCTCTCTCACAAGGGAGAGGGATAGAGCGCTACTGCTTGGCATCGGCGATGATGCCGAGGCCCTTGAGGTAAACCAGCATCGCGCTTTCGAGAATCTCGTCGGACTTCATCGGGACTTTTCGCGCCTGGAGATCGCCTTGGGCGAAGAGCGTGGCGACGCCATGCGAGATCGCCCAGATATGCAGGCCCATGAGCTTGACCGGCGGACGCTCGCTCTCGGGCAATTGCCGGCAGAGCGCGGCGGCGGCCTTTTGCAAAACCTCGAAGGCGCGCTCGGCGGCGGGGATCTGTTCGCGCGCAGGCTCCGACAGTCCCGTCTCGAACATCACCGTGTAGCTCGCGGGCTCGTCGCGGGCGAAGGCGAGATAGGCGCGGCCGAGTTGCTCGAAGGCCGAGAGCGGCGTGGGAATGCCGTTGTTCCAGGCCATGTCGAGGCGCGCGGCGAAGCGTTCGAACCCCGTGCGCGCCACCTCGGCGAGAAGCGCATCGCGATCGCGGAAATGCCGGTAGGGCGCGGCGGGGCTGACACCGGCAAGTCGTGCGGCCTCGGTCAGGCTGAAGCCCGCGGGCCCGTACTGCTCGATCAGCTTACGCGCTGCCTCAAGGAGCACCTCTCGAAGGTTGCCGTGGTGATAGGAATGCGGGCGCCGCCAGCGGTCCGAAGGACTCATGTAAAGGGCTTTTACATGAAACCCTTGGCAGCTGCCAGCTTCAGCGCTCTAGCGCGTTGCCGGTTGCGCCGCCGGCGCCGGCGCAGGCTCGGTGGCGCTCGTGATCGCGATCTGCCTCAAATCGGCGATCCCCATCCAGCCGAGCAGAAGCGCGGCCGGCGAGCCGACCACCACAACAATGACAAGGAGCGCCAGCGCGCCAATAAAGAAACGCATCGAAAGCCTCCGGTTCTCTCTATCGCCTTGTGTCCGCGTCATCCGTGGTCGGGGTCGTGAGCCTCATGGCCGGAAAGTCGTAAGGCTGCTTGACCGCGCAGGCGGCGACGAGAAGCGCCGACAGGATCGAGAACGCGGCGATCGCGCCGATCAACGCGCCTCGAGCGGCCGGTGAATGCTGATCCATGTGCGCCTCCATTTTTTGTGGAGGAGCATCGCCAGGGACCTGCAAAGAAAGAGGCCTAAACGGGCGCAGAAATTCGCGAATTCAGTAAATGAATTGCTGATGCGGGCGGCTAGAAGCGGTCAGCCCTTGCTGCGCCGGGGGTCATAGCCGTAAGTGTTGCGGGCCCGAATCTCCCCGCTTCTGCCATGCAGAACCGCCTCGGCGCGCTCCTTGCGCGCGATCGACTTCGCCTTCTCCCAGGCCTCGCTCTGGGTCTTGAAGACGGCCAGAGGCTTTGCCGCTCCCTCGGCCTCGACCGCCCAACCACCGAAGCGGCTGACCACGTGCTGGTTTCTGCCCATGGCGAACTATAGTTGAGTCCCGCCGCTTGAAGCAGAGCCAATTCTCTTTCGCTGTGCTAAATCGGCCTGACGGAATTCGACGCGAACCCCCGAATGCTCATGGAAGCGACCCCGGTCCCCAAACACCTGCCCACGATCGGCTGGCGCGAGTGGGCCGGACTGCCCGACCTTGGCATCGGCGCGATCAAGGCCAAGGTCGATACCGGAGCGCGGACCAGCGCCATTCATGCCTACAAGATCGTTCCTTTCCGCCGGGCAGGCGCGCCGTGGATTCGCTTCGAGCTTCATCCGCTGCAACGGAGCGATGCGATGAAGGTCGTTTGCGAGGCGCGGACGATCGCCGAGCGCAGGGTGCGGAATTCGGGCGGCGGGGTCGAGCACCGCTACATCATCCGCACCCGGCTGCAACTCGGGGACAAAACTTGGTCGATCGAGCTTGCTCTCACCAATCGCGATCAAATGGGCTTCCGCCTGCTGCTCGGCCGCACGGCGTTGGAGGACCGCGTCCTGGTCGAGCCCGGCCGCTCCTATCTGTTGGGGACGAAGCGCGCGCGGGCGCGAACGCGCCAAGGCCGCAAGCTCACTCCTTTGCGGGCTGGGAAGTTGCGGCGATAGCACACACTCCCACCCTCGTCACGAGACTCCCATGAAGATCGCGTTGCTCGCGCGTAATCCGCAACTCTACAGCCACCGCCGCATTTGCGAAGCGGCGCGCGCGCGCGGCCATGAGATCGAAACCATCAACACGCTCAGGGTTTCAATCAACATCACGTCGCGACGCCCTACGCTGTTCTACCGCAAACGGCGGCTCGACGATTTCGATGCCGTCATCCCGCGCATCGGCGCCTCGGTGACGTTCTATGGGCTTGCGGTCCTGCGCCAGTTCGAGGTGATGGGCGTCTATCCGCTCAACGAGTTGGTGGCCATCGGCCGCTCGCGCGACAAGCTGCGCTGCCTTCAACTCCTGGCCCGGCGCGGGATCGGACTTCCCGTAACGGCCTTCACCCACGATTTCGAAACAGGCCGAGGACATCATCGACTTGGTCGGAGGCCCGCCCGTCGTCATCAAGCTGCTCGAGGGGACGCAAGGCATCGGTGTCGTGCTCGGCGAAACGGTCAAGTCGGCGAAGTCGGTGATCGAGGCGTTCCAGGGCGTCAACGTCAACATCATGGTGCAGCAATTCGTCAAGGAGGCCGACGCCGCCGATATCCGCGCGCTTGTGATCGGCGAGAAGGTGGTGGCGGCGATGCAGCGCTCGGGGCCGCCTGGCGAGTTCCGCTCGAACCTGCATCGCGGCGGCTCGGGCGAAAAGGTTCGCATCACGCCGCAGGAACGGAGCGCCGCGGTCGGCGCGGCGCGCACGCTCGGCCTCAATGTTTGTGGCGTCGATATGCTCCGCTCGAAAGCGGGACCGCTCGTGATCGAGGTGAATTCGTCGCCGGGCATCGAGGGGCTGGAAAAGGCGACCGGAGTTGACGTGGCCGGCCTGATGATCGATTTTCTGGAGCGCAATGCCACTCCCGGGCAGACGCGCACCAAGGGTAAAGGCTAGCGCCTCTGCCGTGCCGGCCGCCCGATGCGGCAAAACCCCGCTTTGCTTCCCGGTTTCTTAGGCTAAAGTTGCCCCGCCTTTTCGGGAGCGTTGAGCAATGGCTATAAGGTTGGTGGGCGACCGGACTGCCGTGTGTGGCAGTTTTGTATTTGCGATCATAGCGTTATCCTTCCTGTTGGGGAGCAAGCCTGGTGCCGCGGAGGAGAAGGGCAAGCCCGAGCCCTGCACCGAAGATGCCATGATCGTCTTCGATGCGTCGGGTTCGATGTCGGGTAACCAAACCCTCGGCATTCCGAATTCCCGGCCCAGGATCGACGAAGTGCGCGCCGCGCTCGCGCGCGTCTTGCCGACGGCCGCCAAGCACCGTCGCGTCGGCCTCATCACCTACGGGCCCGGACCTTACAACCAGTGCAACGTCAAGCTCGACCTCAAGCCCACGCCTGACGCCTTCAAGCCGATCATGCGCGCGGTCAACGGTCTGGTCCCCGCCGGCAAGACGCCGCTCACCTCGGCGGTCCAACAGGCGGCTGAAGTGCTGAACTACCGCAGCAAGCCTGGCGTGATCGTCCTTGTGACCGACGGCGAGGAAACCTGCGGCGGAGCGCCTTGCGAATTGGCCAAGCAGCTTCGGCTTGCTGCCGACCAGCTAACGGTTCACGTCATCGCGTTCCGCTATGAGCATTTCTCCTGGACGGGAGGCAACAGCGTGGTCGATCTGATGTGCCTCGCCAACGAGAATCACGGGATCTATGCGCGAGCAAATTCCGAAGAAGATCTGGTCGAGGCGTTCGAAAAGACGCTCGATTGCCCGATGATTTCGCAGAAGGGGCCGGGCGCGATCACAAGGTGAGCGGCCGCGTGGCCGAAGGCGTGACGTCTACTGGGCGGCGCCGGCGCTCGAAGTCACGCCATCGGCAAAGATGACGCCGTCCTCGATCACAAGGTCCTCGCCGCCTTCCAACTCATAGAGCTCGCCATTCTCGAGCTCGATCGTGCAGGGCTTGCATAGCGGTTCGGCCGACTTTCCCGGCTCGATCGTCACCGCGTTGCTGTCGCTGCCCGCTTTGACCGTGACGGTGCGCGGGTCCTGGTCGGTATTGGTGATAGTGAGGGCCTGCGCCGGAAGGGCAGAAAGAAGACCCAGTAAGACCAGGCCTAAAAATCTGACACTCCTCATCCGATTTCCCTCCGATGGGCGGCCAACCCGGCCGGCGCAGGGCTCTTCCCCCGCAAGTCCAAGCTTGCCGTTGGCGTATCGGACAAGAGCGCCCGCATTTTGTTGCCGTTGCGGCCAAACTGTGCCCCGCCGCCGCCGTATCCCTCGCCGATAGGCTCAAGATTTCCGCCATTTTACCACTGCCGCCGACGTGGCTCCCAGGCGAATGAACCAATTCCCGCGGTCCGCGTTTTAGACCTGGACGTTGCCAGAGCATGGCAATTGTGCGGTGCAAAAGGAACGTCTTGGCGCTCTTGGGGCGGCCCAATAGACTAGGCGACGGCTAGATGGGCACGCCTCCAATCGGATAGGAGCTTCCGATGGATATCACAGCAACACTGACCGCCGTCATGGCGATCTGCTCGTTTGGCTTTATCGCAGCCGTCATCCTCGGGATGATCTAGCGCGCCTTTCAGCCTCAAATCATTTCGTGCTTCGATCTTCGCCGGCTTTGCGTCAGGCCGCGGCCTCGGCGCTGAGCTTCGGATCGTAGTTGAGGATGGGCGAAAGCCAGCGCTCCGCTTCCGCCACGCTCCAGCCTTTGCGTGAGGCATAGTCCTCGATCTGGTCGCGACCAATCTTGCCGACGCCGAAATAGCGCGCATCCGGGTGCGAGAAATAAAGGCCGGACACGGCGGCGGCCGGCCACATGGCATAAGACTCCGTAAGCTTGAGCCCGGTCGCCTTCTCGGCCTCGAGCAGAGCAAACAGGGTGCCCTTTTCGGTATGGTCGGGCTGGGCCGGATAGCCCGGCGCCGGACGGATGCCGGCATAGGTTTCAGCGATCAATTCCTCATTGGTCAGCCTTTCCTCGGGCGCGTAGCCCCAAAGCTCGCGGCGCACTTTTTCATGCAACGCCTCGGCGAAGGCCTCGGCCAAGCGGTCGGCGAGCGCCTTGACCATGATCTTGGAATAGTCGTCGTTGGCGCGCTCGAAGCGCCGCGCCACGTCCTCCTCGCCGATGCCCGCGGTGACCGCAAAGCCGCCGACATAATCGGCAAGCTTCGTGTCTTTCGGCGCGACGAAATCGGCAAGCGCGAGATTGGACTTGTCCCGCTCTCGGTCCATCTGCTGGCGAATGGTATGGAGCGTGGCAATGCGCTTCTTGCGCGCCTCGTCGGCATAAATCTCGATATCATCGCCAACGCTGTTCGCGGGCCAGAAGCCGACGACGCCGTTTGCGGTCAGCCATTTCTCGCGGATGAGCTGGCTCAACATGCTTTGCGCATCTTCGTAGAGCTGACGCGCGGCCTCGCCGTATTTGTCGTCGTGGAGGATGCGGGGGAAGGTGCCCTTAAGCTCCCAGGTGTGAAAGAACGGCGTCCAATCGATATAGCGGGCGAGATCGGCGAGGTCGTAGCTGGTGAAGGCGCGGGTGCCGAGGAACGACGGCTTCGGCGGCACGTAGCCCGCCCAGTCGAGCTTGAGCCGGTTGGCGCGCGCCTCCTTGAGAGAGGCGCGGCGTTTTTCGGCCTGCCCGCGCGCATAGGACTTCGCCATATTGCGGTATTCCTCGCGCACTTTTGCAATGGCTTTTGGCCGTTCCTCGGACGACATCAGGCTCGACACGACGCCCACGGCGCGGCTCGCATCGGTCACGTAGATCGCCTGGCTCTTGTGATAGTTCGGGCTGATCTTGACCGCGGTGTGCACGCGGCTCGTGGTCGCGCCACCGATGAGAAGCGGCAGATCGAACCCCTCGCGCTCCATCTCGGCCGCGACATGGCACATCTCGTCGAGCGAGGGCGTGATGAGGCCCGAAAGCCCGATGATGTCGACCTTCTTTTCGCGCGCCGTTTCGAGGATCACTTGCGCCGGAACCATCACGCCGAGATCGATGACCTCGTAATTGTTGCATTGGAGCACGACGCCGACGATGTTCTTGCCGATGTCGTGCACGTCGCCTTTCACCGTTGCGAGCAGGATCTTTCCCGCCGAGGGCTGATCGGCGAGGCCAAGCTCGCGCTTCTCCTGTTCCATGAAAGGCATGAGATAGGCGACCGCCTGCTTCATCACCCGGGCTGACTTCACCACTTGCGGCAAAAACATCTTCCCTGCGCCGAACAGGTCGCCGACCACGTTCATGCCGGCCATCAACGGCCCTTCGATGACATGGAGCGGGCGCTCGGCCTTGGCCCTCGCCCCCTCGGTGTCTTCCACGATGTAATTGCCGATGCCGTGGACAAGCGCGTGGACCAGCCGCTCCTCGACCGGCTTTTCGCGCCAGGAGAGATCGACCTCGCGCTTTTGCGCGCCCTCGCCCTTGAAACGCTCGGCCGCTTCGAGCAACCGGTCGGTCGCGTCCGCGCGGCGGTTCAAGATCACGTCCTCGACCAGAGTGCGAAGCTCGGGCTCGATGTCGTCGTAGAGCGTAAGCTGCCCGGCATTGACGATGCCCATATCCATGCCAGCTGCGATCGCGTGATAGAGGAACACCGAGTGCATGGCTTCGCGCACGTGCTCGTTGCCGCGAAAGGCAAAAGACAGGTTCGACACGCCGCCCGACACGTGCACGTGAGGGAGTTCTGACTTGATCCGCCGCGTCGCCTCGATATAGGCGCTGGCATAGTCGTTGTGCTCCTCGATGCCGGTTGCGACCGCGAAGATGTTGGGATCAAAGACGATGTCTTCCGGAGGGAAGCCGGCCTCTTCGGTCAGGAGGCGGTAGGCGCGCTTGCAGATCGTGAATTTGCGCTCGACCGAGTCGGCCTGCCCCTTCTCGTCGAAGGCCATGACGACGACGGCGGCGCCGTAGCGGCGGACTTTGCGGGCGTGGTCGAGAAAGGGCCCCTCGCCTTCCTTCAGGCTGATCGAGTTGACCACCGCCTTGCCTTGCACGCATTTCAGCCCGGCCTCGATCACCGACCATTTCGAGGAATCGATCATGATCGGCACGCGCGCGATGTCCGGCTCGGCTGCGATCAGATTCAAAAAGGTGACCATGGCCCCTTCGGAATTGAGCATGCCCTCGTCCATGTTGACGTCGAGCATGTTGGCGCCGTTCTCGACCTGCTGGCGCGCGACCTCGAGCGCCGCGGCGTAGTCGTTGGCCTCAATCAGCTTGCGGAAGCGCGCGGAACCGGTGACGTTGGTCCGCTCGCCGACCATGACGAAATTCTGGGCGCCGTTACTCATCAATACTTACCCATGCACGAAGGGATCGAGGCCCGAGAGGCGGAGCTTGTGGGCCACTTGAGGCACGCGCCGCGGCTTGTACTTCGCGACGGCGGCGGCGATGGCGCTGATGTGTTCCGGGGTGGTCCCGCAACAGCCGCCGACGATATTGAGAAGACCGTCGCGCGCCCAGCCTTCGAGCAGGCCCGCCATGAATTCCGGGGTCTCGTCGTACTCGCCCATCTCATTGGGAAGACCGGCATTGGGATAGACGCTGACATAGGTGCCGGCGACATGAGCGATCTCATCGACGCACGGCCTGAGCTGTTCGGCGCCGAAAGCGCAGTTGAGCCCGATCGAGAAGGGCTCAAGATGCTCCATCGAGTACCAGAAGGCCTCGGGCGTCTGGCCCGAGAGGTTGCGTCCCGAAAGATCGGTGATGGTGCCCGAGACCATGACCGGAAGCCGCTCGCCCACCTCATCGAAGACTTGCTCGACGGCGAAGCCCGCGGCCTTGGCATTCAGCGTATCGAACACCGTCTCGATGAGAATGATGTCGCAACCGCCATCCATCAGCCCGCGCGTCTGCACGGCGTAAGCATCGACCAGCGTATCGAAACTGACGTTGCGGAAGCCCGGATTGTTGACATCGGGCGAGATCGAGGCGGTGCGGTTGGTCGGGCCGATGGCGCCGGCGACGAAGCGGGGCTTCTTCGGCGTCTTTTTGGTCCAGGCGTCGGCGGCCGCGCGCGCGATCTTGGCGGCGGCGACATTCATCTCATAAGCCATGTCCTCGAGTTCGTAATCGGACTGGCTGATCGCCTGCGCATTGAACGTGTTGGTCTCGATGATATCGGCGCCGGCTTCGAGATAGGCCTCGTGGATCGCGGCGATGATCTCGGGCTGGGTCAGCACCAAGAGATCGTTGTTGCCCTTGAGGTCGCGCGCGTGATCCTTGAAGCGGGCGCCGCGATAGCCCGCCTCGTCGAGCTTGTGGCGCTGGATCATGGTGCCCATGGCGCCGTCGAGAATGAGGATGCGCTCGCGCACTTCCCGCTGCAACGCCGCGATACGGTCTTTCCGCGTCATGACGCCGCCTTCACATCGGCAAAAGCCTTGGCCGGGCGCAAGCCGAGCAAATGACAGATGGCGTAGACGAGATCGGCGCGGTTCAGCGTGTAGAAGTGAAAATTGTCGATGCCCTGGTCCACCAGGCCGAGCACCTGTTCGGCGGCGACGGCGGCGGCAACGAGGTAGCGCGTCTCCTGGTCGTCCTCCAATCCCTCGAATCTGTGGCCCAGCCACTCCGGCACATGCGTGCCCGATTTGGTGGCGAAGCCCGCGACCTGCTTGAAATTGTGGATGGGAATGATGCCGGGCACGATGGGAATGTCGATGCCCCGCGCGCGGACGCGATCGAGGTAGCGGTAGAACAATTCGTTCTCGAAGAAGAATTGCGTGATCGCGGTCGTGGCGCCTGCGTCGATCTTGGCCTTGAGCATGTCGATATCGGCGTCGATGCTCGGCGACTCCGGATGCTTCTCGGGGTAGCAGCCGACGGAAATCTCGAACGGGGCGACACCCCTGATGCCTTTGACGAGGTCGGCGGCGTTGACGTAGCCGCCGGGCGTCGGCTGGTAGCATTCGCCGACGCCTCCGGGAGGATCGCCGCGTAGCGCCACGATGTGGCGCACGCCGAGATCCCAATAATCGCGGATGACGCGATCGACCTCGCCGCGGCTGGCGGCGACGCAGGTGAGATGGGCGGCGGGGGTCAGCGTCGTCTCGCGCAGCATGCGCGCGACCGTGGCGTGGGTGCGCTCGCGGGTCGAGCCGCCGGCGCCGTAGGTCACGGAAACGTAGCTCGGCCGGAGTGGTTCGAGCCGGCGGATCGAGCGCCACAGCGTCTCTTCCATCGCCTCGCTCTTCGGCGGAAAGAACTCGAACGACACATCGATCGCGCCGCGGCCGAGCAGCCGGCTCTTGGGTTCGGATGCGAGCATCAGGCGGCGGCCTCCACCTTGGCGTTCGCTTTGCGCTTCTTGGCGACGGCCGCGGGCTTCACGCCGAGCCACAGCGACACGGTGAGCTTGCCGCCCGACGCCGCGCTCTTCAGCTCACGGAAGCGTTCGAGCTTGAGCCCCGAACTTTCGAACATGCGCGCGAGCTGAACGCGGGCAAAGCCGAGCCGGCGATGGGCCGACTGCTCCCGCAGGAACTCGAGCTCGTGCGGGGCGAAATCGACGACTAGAAGCCTGCCTCCCGGCGCGAGCAGACGCGCCGCCTCGGCAATCGCCGCGGCGGGGTCATCGAGAAAATGCAGCACCTGATGCAGCACCACTGCCTCGGCGGCGCCGTCGGGCAGCGGCACGTTATTGAGATCGCCGTGGCGGACTTGGGCATGCGAAAGCCCCGCGCGTTCGAGCTTCATGCGCGCGTAATTCAGCATGGCGTGATTGAGGTCGAAGCCAAGCGCGCGGCCGGCACGCGGGGCGAAGAGTTCGAGGATGCGACCAGTGCCCGTGCCAAGATCAACCAGGAGCTTGAAAGGCCCCCGCCCGAGCGCCGCATCCATGGCGGCTTCGACCTCTCTCTCGGCGACATGAAGCGCGCGGATCTCGTCCCATTCGCTTGCATGCGCCTTGAAATAGGTCTGGGCCGCTTCGGCGCGCGCCTTGGCGACGGCGGTCGCCCGGGCGCGATCGCGCGCGAGCGTGAGGTCCGTAGGCTCGAGACTTGCGACGATGGCGCGGGCGAGTGTCGCCTCGACGCCGGAATTGGCCAGCCGGAAGAACACCCATGAGCCTTCGCGGAAGCGCCGGATCAGCCCCGCCTCGGCCATCAGCTTCAGGTGCCGGCTGATGCGCGGCTGGCTCTGGCCGAGGATCTGGGTCAAGTCCTTGACGTTGAGCTCGCCCGCGGCGGCGAGGAGCGCGAGGATGCGAAGGCGCGTGGCTTCGCCCGCGGCGCGCAAGCCGGCCAAGGCTTGGGCGCGGGACAGGCCTAGCGGGTCGTCACTGGACATAAAGATATGTTTATACGTTTTTGGAAGCCCGCGCAAGGCCGGGTTCAGCGCCGGGCGAAGTGCTTGTATTTGATGCGTTTCGGCAGGACCGAGTCCTCGCCGAGGCGGCGCTTCTTGTCCTCTTCGTAATCCTCGAAATTGCCCTCGAACCACTCGACGTGGCTGTCGCCCTCGAAGGACAGGATGTGGGTGGCGATGCGATCAAGAAAGAAGCGGTCGTGGCTGATGATGACGGCGCAGCCGGGGAAATCCTCGAGCGCCGCTTCGAGCGAGGACAGCGTCTCGACGTCGAGGTCGTTGGTCGGCTCATCGAGCAGGATCAGGTTCGCGCCCGATTTCAGCATCTTGGCGAGGTGAACGCGATTGCGCTCGCCGCCGGAGAGCTGGCTCACCTTCTTCTGCTGGTCGGCGCCCTTGAAATTGAACCAGCCGACATAAGCGCGGGATTGCACCTCGCGGTTCCCGAGCTTGATCACGTCGTTGCCGCCCGAAATCTCCTCGAACACCGTCTTCTTGCCGTCGAGCGCGTCGCGCGATTGATCGACATAGCCGAGCTTCACCGTCTCGCCGACGCGGATCGCGCCGTCATCGGGCTTGTCCTCGCCGACGATCATGCGGAACAGCGTGGTCTTGCCCGCGCCGTTCGGCCCGATCACGCCGACGATGCCGCCCGGCGGCAGCTTGAAGGAGAGATCGTCGATCAACAGCTTCTCGCCGAAGCCCTTGTTCAATTGATCTGCTTCGATCACGACGTCGCCGAGCCGCGGTCCGGGCGGAATTGTGATCTGCGCCTTGCCGCCCTTGTCGCGCGCGGATTCGGCGAGCATCTCCTCGTAGGCGCGGATGCGCGCCTTGGACTTGGCTTGGCGCGCCTTGGGGCTCGCCCTGATCCAGTCGAGCTCGCGCGCAAGCGTTCGCTCGCGCGCCTCGTCCTGCTTGCCCTCGACTTCGAGCCGCTTCTTTTTCTGCTCGAGCCAGGACGAGTAGCTCCCCTTGTAGGGAACACCGGCCCCGCGATCGAGCTCAAGCGTCCACTCGGTGATGTTGTCGAGGAAGTAGCGGTCGTGGGTCACCATGATGACGGTGCCGGGATAGTCGCGCAAATGATGTTCGAGCCAGGCGACGCTTTCGGCGTCGAGGTGGTTGGTCGGCTCGTCGAGGAGAAGAATATCGGGCTTTGCCAGTAGGAGCCGGCAGAGCGCGACGCGGCGGCGCTCGCCGCCCGAAAGCGTCTTCACTTGCGTCTCGCCCGGCGGACAGCGCAGCGCGTCCATCGCTTGCTCGACCTGAGCGTCGAGATCCCACAGGCCCTGGCCGTCGATCTCGTCCTGGAGCCGCGCCATCTCGTCGGCCGTCTCGTCGGAATAGTTCATGGCAAGCTCGTTGTAGCGGTCGAGCTTCGCCTTCTTATTGGCAACGCCCTCCATGGCATTGCCGGCGACGTCCTTGGTGTCGTCGAGAGCGGGCTCTTGCGCGAGATAGCCGACGTTCACGCCCTCGGCCGCCCAGGCCTCGCCCACGAATTCAGTCTCCTCGCCCGCCATGATGCGAAGGAGCGTCGATTTGCCGGCCCCGTTCACACCGACGACGCCGATCTTGGCGCCGGGCAGAAAGGCGAGCGTGATGTCCTTCAGCACCTGCTTGCCGCCCGCATAGGTCTTGGACAGGCGGTTCATGACATAGACATATTGGGGCGTAGCCATCGGCGCTCGGTGAGCTCCTTAACATGCGGTCGCAAGGGAAGCGTTGGCTTCTAGCCAATCGCCGCACGAGACTCAATCGCTATCGCCAAACTCGGCCGCTACTTTGCGGCTATGCGCCGCTTGGCAAAGCGGCTTCGCCCGCGCACAATCCGGGCTGGCATCATCTCGCGGGGGAGCCGAATGGCGGACAGGCCGGCCGGACAAGACAACGACTGGGTGCTCAAGGCGATGATCGCGGTTGCGGCCTGCGATGGCGGGCTTGACGCGCGCGAGACCCGCTTGATCCAACAGGTCTATCGCCATCAGTCGGGACATGCGCTCAGCGCCGATCAGGTGGCGCAAGCAGCAGAGGCGCTCGCCAAGGGCGATACGCTCGCCGAGTTCGCCGCGGCGGCAAAGACGCTCGATAACGGCGTCAAGGAAGAGGTCATAAAGGGCGCCTATCGGGTGCTTCTCGCCGACAACCGCATCGCCGGCGAAGAGCGCAAGAAGCTCAAAGACATCGCCGCGGCGCTCAGAGTATCGGAGATCCATTTCGGCGCGATCCTCGAGGACCTGGCCGACGAGCTCGCGCAGCAAAGGGACTAGCGGCGCGACCGGCATGATCATCTCGCACGAACACAAGTTCATCTTTTTGAAGACGAGAAAGACCGCGGGCACCAGCGTCGAGCTCGCGCTTCGACAGTTGTGCGGCCCCGACGACATCATCGCTCCGATCGGCAACGCCGAGGAGCGGCGGCAACAGTCCCTGCACTATCAGGGCAGGCCGCCGATTGGCGCGTGCTGTAACAACCGGATATTCGTAGCTGCAATTAGGGCCCTTGTGATCGGCGCCCGAATTGGTCGCTCGACAGCTAGCATCGCGCTGCGCGCGCAGTCATTCCGTGTGGATCGAGGACGAATTTGACCGCGGCACCCTTGTCGAAATCCTTGTAGCCGGTTGGCGCGTCCTCCAGCGAGATCACTTTGGCGTTTACAATCTCTGCAATTGGCAGGCGGTCGTGCCAAATCGCCTGCATTAGTTGGCGATTGTATCGCAAAACAGGCGTTTGGCCGGTGTGGAACGAATGTGATTTAGACCAGCCAAGGCCGAAGCGCAACGACAACGATCCCTTCGCGGCTTGCTTGTCATGCGAGCCGGGATCTTCGGTAACATAAAGGCCTGGAATGCCGATTGAGCCTGCTGATCGCGTCACGTCCATCGCTTGATTGAGAACAACTGCCGCTTCTTCCTTACCACCTTGGCCTTTGGCTTCGAAGCCAACTGCATCGATAAAGCTGTCAACAATCGGTTCGCCCAAAACGGCTTCTACGAGCTCGCCAAGGCTATCGTGTTTGTTAAGGTCAATCGGCTCAAAGCCAACCTTCTTTGCATGCGCAAGTCGTTCCTTATTGGTATCGCCAATCATGACTACCGCAGCCCCTAGAATGCGAGCAGAAGCAGCGGCCGCAAGACCGACTGGACCGCATCCAGCAACATAGACGGTCGACCCGACACCGACCTTTGCTGTGACCGCACCGTGAAACCCTGTCGGCAAAATGTCCGTCAGCATCGTCAAGTCACGGATCTTGGCCAGCGCCTTGTCGCGATCGGGAAATTTGAGCAAATTAAAATCGGCATAGGGGATCATCACGAAGCGCGCCTGGCCACCAATCCAGCCACCCATGTCCACATATCCGTACGCCCCACCCGGGCGACTGTCGTTCACCGTTAGACAAACACCGGTGTTCTGTTCACGGCAGTTTCGGCAACGCCCGCAGGCGACATTGAACGGCACGGAGACGATGTCGCCGACATCGATAAACTCAACGTCACCACCCTTTTCGATCACTTCGCCGGTAATTTCGTGCCCTAACACCAGCCCGCTCTCCGCGGTGGTTCGACCCCGAACCATGTGCTGGTCTGATCCGCAAATGTTGGTTGAGACGATTTTCAAAATCACTGCATGAGTGATCTTGTGCCCATGCGGATCCTCGAATTTGGGATCGGCGATGTCCCGAACTTCCACCACTCCGGGCTTGATGTAGACGACACCTCGGTTCTTGCTCATTGGATAACTCCCGAATGCGGTTCGCGAGGATCCCGCTTAGGGCTAAGGCGACTTGGCGTTTGTTCTGACAATTAGACGGAACCGCGCGACGAAAGGTTCCTCAGCAGCGTGGCTAAATGGCGCCGGGCGACGGAAAATTATGTTTGTTTCAATGTCCGCTTTGGGTGATTAGCGGAGATTCAGGTGCCGACCCGCCATGTGCGCTTTATCCCTAAGACCGGAAATGCCCAGGCGTCGGCATCAATGTCCGTTATGTGCAAAAGGGGCGCTCGCGTCGCGTTGCGCTCACGTCCAGTTATGTAAATCTCGCCAGCACACGCGCGGTAAGTCCTTCACAGGCTTCGCCTGCAAAAGGAAAAGTATCGCGCAGGGCGTCATGTAGGGCGGGAGTCAGAGCCGTTTGCAGCCGCCGCCGCGCCCGTAGAAGTCTAGTCTTGACCGTCGGGGCAGCAATCTGCAACGCGTCAGCGGTTTCCTCGACGCTCAGCCCTTCGACCTCGCGCAACATGAAGACGATCCGGAACGCCTCCGGTAAATCCGCGATGGCTTGCTCGAGAAGTCTGGCGATCTGGCCTCGCGCGGCGTCGGCTTCCGGTGACGATGAAGCGGCGGACCCTCCCATCAAATTCTCCCGATAATCATCGATCAGGGCGACGGATTGTGCACGCAGCTGGCTGAGCTTGCGTTGTGCCGACCGGCGCCGGCCGAGAGCTTCGTTCAATACGATCCGCGTCAGCCAGGTGCTAAGAGACGACGCGCCTGCAAAGCTGTCAATCGCGGCGAATGCCTTGAGATATCCATCTTGGACGGCGTCCTCGGCGTCCGCCCGGTCTTTTCAGGACACTCCACGCGGTTCGATAGAGACGTTGATTATTGCGCCTAGTCACGACGCGTACAGCAAGCATATCGCGCTGAGCTATTCGCTTCGCGAGCTCAATATCGGTCAGAGCCTCATAGTCCAGCGCGACGCTTGTCATGTTTCCTACTGCGATGCAGAACCCGACTGGAGTTGGCTCGCGATCTGCTCGGCATGCTTTTGGTGCGCTTGAAACACGCCCAGACCGCTTTGCAGCAACGCCTTTAACTCCGCATTCTGCGCGTCCGGGATGAGTGTGTCGCTGAGCGCGGTATTGACCGTCTTGTGATAGGCGACCTCATTGTCCGTGTAAGCCTTGTCAAAAGCTGCGCCGTTCAAGCTCGCAAGCTTGTTGCGGGTAGCTTCCGCCTGCTTGGTAAGGCTTTGGCTGGTGGGATTGTCCTCGGGCTTCACATTGAGTTTTTTCACCAACGCCAACGCCTGATTGTTGACCGCAGTATGGTCGTTGACCATCTGCTCAGCAAAGGCGCGGACCTCCTTGTTCTTTGATTTGTCCAAGGCCTGCTTAGCGGCGTCGATGTCGATCTGTCCCGCAGTGTAGGCGATGTGGGCAATTTGGGGATCGGTGGGCTTTGCTGCCTGATCGGCCGCAACCGCGGCCGTGGCGAACAGAAGGGCGCCGGATAAAGCGCCGATAACAATACTTTTGTGCATGGTATGTCCTTTCGAAAGGTAAGCGAAGCGCTCCGTCATGCGGCGAAACGCTTCGCTCAGGCTCTCCGCCCCGAAGCTTCGTCCAGGGCACGATCCATTAGATGGCGAAACAGGCAAAGAGGTTCCCGAGGGCTTTTACTAAATCGGCGCGACAACCAAACGCTTGCTTATCAAACCGCGGGCCGAAGCCTTGGTGCCGCTGCGAACCAGCATGCCTCGAGGCGAGTTCTGAATCACATGAGACGCGGTTTCGTAAGCGCGATCGCTGTTCTACTCTGCCTCTTGGTGGTAGGCATGCTTGTCGGCCGTGAGAAATGCAGGCTTGGGAACGTCCGCTGGCAAATCTGCGCTTGGATGGGCATTCCACATGCCGGCGGACCGTTCCCATCACCGCAGACGCCGGACAACTAAACGCTGTCCAAAATTCAAGGACAAGCGCGCGACGCGATCGACCTCGCGGTTAGGACCGAGATCCTCGGCATGTTCCGCCGAGTTGCGCGTGGTCAAGTGAGGATGGCCGCCGATGGAGCATGTCCCGATTGTGCCGCTCAGCCGAATTGAATATTGAAGTCTGCAAAGTACCACCGGAAGATTTATCTTCGATGCAGACGCGGCGAAGGCCTTATGGTTCACCTGTTATCTTGGCGCGTTGCTGCTCGCAGGACTTGACGCGGATCAGATTGGGCATTTCCGTTAGCTTGTCCGCAGGTATGCAGTCTGGTACTGCGGCCTTCCGCGCACCGTTGATAAACAACTCGGCCTCCTTTTCCGCATAGCCACCCGCCTCACTGAGATATCGCTCCGCCTCCTTAGGATCCAGCTTAACGACGTTGGCACCAACAGCCTCTGCATCATCCGTGCGGCCCAAATAGGCATAGGCCATGGCCAGGAAGGCGTAATCGAGGGCAAAGGGCTCCTTCACGAGCAATCTGTATTTCACCGACTTGTCGTATTGCTCACCAAAAAAGAACGCGAGGCTGAGCCCTTGATTGTACCAGTCGGGGAGGCGCAAACAAAATGGCGCTTTCTGACCAACCTCGATTGCTCAACGATTAAAACCAAGGGGCAACTCTCCTCAATGATCAAGACGCGCTCGGGGATCTCGGAGGACCAGGCGAAACGAGACGTTGATGCCTGGATGCAGGGCAAACAGTTCTGACCTGACGCTCAAGCATTGGCCCAATATGGTATCACCCGAATTCCCGTGGACGGCTGTATTACCCGCTCTACATCGGGCAGTCGCGCTGTCTGTTTAGAGAACTTAACGGACTTGGCTCGCGGGGCGATAATTGAGGCCATGGTGCCCTTACGACCACTTCTCTTCTGCACCGTGGCGTTGAGCGCGTCGTGGAGGTGCAGCCGAGTCTCCTCCGATTGCACCGTCCTTGCCTTGAGCAGAAGAATGCTAGCGATAATTTGAAGACTGTTGGCAACACGGTGCTGCATCTCCTGGAGCAGAATTTCCTTTGCTTGAAGCAGATCGTCCTTTTCTCGATCGGCCTCGCGACGCCGAGTCACGTCCTTTTTGGCGGGTTGGATTTTAGCAACCTTCGAATCTCGCCGGGTCAAAAAAGGAAACGGCCCCAGGAAACACCCGAGGCCGCTTCACCACTCGCCGTTACACTATGCGGCGCTTAGTGTTTAGAGTTTGGCCGCAGGGGTCATTTCCTTGGTGGTCGAAGCATCGGCGTTCTGGACCCAACCCTTGCCGCAGCCAGTCTTGAACTCTGCCGCGGAAATCTTGCCGTCCTTGTCCGTGTCGACCATCTGGAAGTTCACGATAAACGGCGCTGCTTTGTCGCCGGACATAGTGTCACCGTTTGGGGAGGCCATCTTCCAGACGTTTTGACACGCCGCGTCATCCAACACCGCGCTCGGACGACCGGAAGGTTCGCCGGACTGCGAGCCCTCTGGAACCGGTGCTCCAGCTCCAGCGAAGGCATAACCGGCACTAAACAGAACCGCTACTGCGGTAAAGGTTGCGAGTTTCATTGCATGCTCCAATTTGATTTGGTTTGTGGGCTCGGCCGCGCGGTTTTTGCGCGGAAAAGGACTGCCCGGCAGCTCTCAAGAGAGGGGAAACATCATCAAGGAGGGTGTCGATCAAACGGACACATCATGACGGTGTCGTCGGACCCGGTCATTAGCCTAATTGTCTCGTAGCCAGTTAGTTCGTTCCCGCCGCGGTCTGGTGCCGGCGGGAAGTCGATATCTGGTTGCGCAGCGCCCTCAGCAAAAGCTGCTTGATTTGAGTATCTGTCCACCAGTGGCTGGCAAAATCGATCAACCTTTGAGCAAGCGTTCTACGCATTAGGATGGTGATGACTGTGCTGTTTTGCACAGGTCAGATGCGAGGGCCAAGGTGTTTTCCTCGCCCCTACAAAAAAATATTTTGGTCGGGATCGTGAAACTCATCGTCATCCATACCGTTACTTCCAGACGTACAAAGAAGGAAGATATCCATGGACAAGGATCGAATAAAGGGCTCGGCGCAGCAAGCCAAAGGCAAAGTGAAAGAGGTTGCGGGCAAGGTAACGGGCGATGCCAAATTGGAAAGTGAGGGAAAAGCGGACAAGGCAGCTGGCAAGGTCCGCAACGTCATAGGCGGAATTAAAGATACACTTCGCGGCAAATAGGACAACTGCCTCTGGTGGTGGCAAGTCACTGCCCGCTGGCAATCTGAAAACAAATGAGTTCAAGAGCTGTCGTGACGGGTGACGATATCGTCTATCCCTCCGCTATTCCGTTTATCCTAGTACATGTGGCCTGCATCGGGGCGATTTGGAGCGGTATCACCTGGGAAGCCCTGGCGATCTGCATTGCTCTTTATTGGCTCCGCATCTTTGCCGTCGGCGCTGGATATCACCGCTATTTCTCGCACCGATCCTATTCGACCAGCCGCGTGTTCCAATTCCTGCTTGCCATCGCGGCTCAGACGACCGCCCAAAAGAGTGTGTTGTGGTGGGCAGCAATGCATCGGCATCACCATTTGCATTCCGACACCGAGAACGATGGGCATTCCCCTCGCCACAAAGGCTTTTTTTACAGCCATATCGGCTGGATCTTCGCCCGCAGAAACGATTCCGTGGACTTAGGTAAAGTTGCGGATCTCGTCCGCTTTCCGGAATTGAGGTTTCTGCACAAATTCGAAGTCGTTCCAGCGTTGGCGCTCGCTGCCGTGTGCTTTTTTGTGGCAGGATGGTCTGGCCTGGTAGTCGGTTTTTTCTGGAGCACCGTCCTCGTCTATCACGCGACGTTCTGTATCAACTCGCTCGCTCACGTGAGCGGTAGTACGCGCTATGTGACTGGCGACGATTCTCGCAACAACTGGCTGCTCGCTCTGTTCACCATGGGAGAAGGCTGGCACAACAACCACCATGCATTTCAATGCAGCGCTAGGCAGGGCTTTCGTTGGTGGGAGATAGATCCGACCTTTTATTTTCTGCAGGCGCTTTCGTGGGTGGGTGTGGTGTGGGATCTCAATACTCCACCGGATCGGGTCTTGAGCAACCAACAGCGACTTGGCGCGCGGGTTATTCATCGCGCCGCCGAGCAGCTCGCAGCTCGTTTTAATTCAGAGCGGGTGGCAGTCTCCATCACCGCTGCTCTGCGCGGCCCTGAATTGTCGGCCCTGCAAGATTTGCTGAGACGAGCGCAGACCCGCGCTACTTATTTGCTTATGGCAAGGCCGCCGCATCTGCCAAGCCGAGAGGAAATGCTTAATGAGGCGCGAACTATGTTTGCGCGAACGCGATCCCTAGAAGAGATTGTTGACCGCGCATACGAGCTGTTTATCGCCGCGGTCGGTAGCCGTCTCGTCACGAACGGCGACGACAGCAGACAGCATAATACGTGAAGTGTCATTGTCGTCCGCGGACGCAAGTCCTCCTCAAAATGCAAGCCCGCCCAGTGCCGGCTCCCTCGCGCACCGCGCGTACTCATCGCAACTCACAACACGGCCTATTACCAGTTAAGCAGGCGATCGAAATGTTCTCTAGCGTCTAACAGAGCCGCTTCTCTAGATGGAAATTGGTGAGATACCGCGCGAGAAAAAATGGGAAGGTCGGAATGGGTTGGACTGGCCAGGAAGCGCCACGTTGACGCCTCCCTGTGAAGGGCTATCGAATATTCGCGGTAGGCGACTAAATCCACATGGCCGCGCGGAGAACCGCAAGTTGAAAGCAACCAATTTTCGCGCAGCGTGGCCATAGGTGTATAAAACTGAACAGCCACCTAGACTAACGTGTATAAAATTGATCGGTTCCTGAGTTCGGGATCTTTTATTCGGGGCGCGGAGCGGCTCGACCTTTTGGGGCCTCGTCCCATGAAACAAGCACAAACGGGCTTTTGATCTTAAATACTTCCTCGCAACCGGAAACGGAAACGGGGGCGGAAGCCTGCACACCTACAAAAAAAACGAAGTCATCTTTCCGCAGGGGGATCGCTGCGACTGCGTCTTCTACATCCATCGTGGTGATTGCAAAGTCTCTGTGATTTCGGAGCGAGGCAAGGAAGCGGTCGTCGCCTTACATCAAAAAGGGGATTTCTTTGGCGAAGGTTGTCTCACTGGGATTGCCCTTTTCTATGCGCACGAGTTTCACAGCGAACCCAGGCGCTCCGGAGGTAGAGGAGCTGGCTTTGATTTTCGCGGTCAGAAAAGTCCAGACTATCTCGATTTCCTCTACTTATCACTGGTAATAGGCACGACGGCGCAAACCTCGGACATCGACATCACCTCACGTGAGACGCGGCGTACCGTGATGTTGCATGGTCTCCTATCTTTCTTCTTCAACACTACCGTAATTGCGTTGGTAGTAAATTTGACGGCTCAGTTTGCTGGCTAATCGCCACGCGGCCGCTCACCAAGGAGAGCTTCGGCAACGAGTTCAGAGATGCGTGCAAGAAGGCCGGCGTGCCGGGCTCGGCTCATGGTGTCCGCAAGCTCGCCGCTACGCGCATGGCCAACAACGGCGCCACAGAGGCGCAGTTAATGGCCGTCTTCGGATGGACTGACCCAAAGATGGCCGCGCACTACACGCGCACTGCGATCAGGAAGCGCTTGGCCGCTCAATCGATCGACAAGTTGAACGCGAGTGGAACATCTATTCCCGCACCTGAGCATCCGGTGCGTGAGAAAGAACAGAAAGCGAAATGAAATCAACGACGATTTCTGAAAGTGGTGGGCCCGGGAGGGCTCGAACCTCCAACCAGACGGTTATGAGCCGCCGGCTCTAACCAGTTGAGCTACGGGCCCGCTTACTCCTCTCGCCGCCTCGCTCGGGGCGCATTTCCGCCTCATAGCAGAATTCGGGGGTGCGGGTGAATTGGCGCGAAATTCATCTGCGGTTCAGGCGGCGCCGGATAATGCTCCCGAAGGTCCTTATAGATTGGGAATCCCGCACATGGCTTGCACCTCTTTTCGCTACCCCTTCGCCCTCCTCCTCGCTCTCGCGCCCGTTGCCTTGCCGGCCGCCGCGCACGACCAGCCCGAGAAGTGGACGATCTCGCTCAGCGCCTCCGGCATCGTCAAGACTACGCCCGACATGGTTGAGATCGCGGCCGGCGTCACCAGCGAGGCACAGTCGGCGCGCTCCGCGCTCGACCAGAACACCGAAGCCATGGCCAAGGTGGTCGAAACGCTCAAGTCCGAAGGCATCGAGCCCAAGGACATCCAGACGGCGAATTTCTCGGTCGGACCCATCTACGAGCAGAGGCCCTATGACCGGCCTGACGGCAAGGCGCCCGCGGTCGTCGGCTATCGCGTGACCAACCAGGTCCGCATCACGCTCCGCGACACGGCGAAGCTCGGCGCCATTCTCGACAAGGTGGTGAGCCTCGGCGCGAACCAGATCAACTCGATCGAGTTCGGCGTTTCGGAGCCGGAAGCGCTCAAGGACGAGGCGCGCAAGCTCGCGCTCAAAAACGTCACCGACAACGCCAAGCTCTATGCGCAAGCGGCGGGCGTCACTCTCGGGCCGATCTTCAGCATCACCGAGGAGGAAAGCTCCTATCAGCCCCGCTACATGGAGCGGGCCGCCACGATGGATGCCAAGGCCGTCCCGATCGAAGCCGGCACCGCCGCAGTCGAGGTGCGCGTCAGGGTGAACTGGGAAATCAACTAACTTCACCGTCCACACGAACTTCGCGGTGCAAGGTCATTCCGACGTACTTCGTCATTCCGGCGCAAGCCGGAATCCAGAGCGGCAAGCACGGCGCTTGTGGCCTGGATACCGGCTTTCGCCGGTATGACGCACGTTCCGCGCCTTACCCCTCACCGCTCGGGCTCGTGCTCAAGCAGCCGAACCGTTAGCGGATCGAACACGCCCTCGCGTGCTCTCCCCCAAGGGGAGAGCAGGAGAGAAGAAGCAGCGCAAGACCTCATCCTGAGGAGCCGCCGAAGGCGGCGTCTCGAAGGGTGACCGATCACCATGCTTCGAGACGCGCTCCCTTCGGAGCGCTCCTCAGCATGAGGAGTGCATTCCTTCCCTCCCTTCAGGGAAGGATTTTCACGTACCGGCTTTGCGCCGCCTCACACTGCTTAAGCGGCCGCGGCTTCGCGCCCATTATGCGTGAGCTCTTTGCGAGGGCGCGCGGCAACCTTCTCCTGCGCGTGGCCGTTCGCGCCCGAGCGCACCGAACGCCCGTCGAAATAGGCGCCGGACTCGATCGAGAGCGTGTCGTGCTGGATGTCGCCGACGACATGAGCGCGGCTCTTGAGCACGACGTCGCCGCCGCGGATGGGGCCTTCGACCCGTCCGTTGACCACGACGCGCTCGGCCTGAATGCCGCCCGCGATCGAGGCTTTGGGCGAAACGACGAGAGAGGTGCAATAAAGATCTCCCTCGATCTGGCCGTTGACCTCGACGAGGCCCTCGGCCGTGACCGAGCCCACAATTTTCAAACCTTCGGCAATGATGGTTCCTCTACGCCTGAACATGGACTCCCTCCTACCCGAATGACGCCTTCCACGAGGGGCGAAACCGCGTGGCTGCCTCAGGGTTTCCACGCTGCCGCCCAATTTGTGGCAGACCTTCTTGCACCCGAAACTGGCCGAAACCGGGGCAATTGCGGATTTTTCTCACAATGCCTGGTGACGGGGAACCGCAGCCCTGCCCCGGCGGTTAAGCCCCCGGGAACGAGGGGATTCCGAGGGACATCGCCACATGTATCGCGTTGCGGGCGCAATCAATGTCAGCATCAGTCCGGCCACCTGGACCGCGGCGCTCGTCGTGGTCGCAGGGTGGGTCGCAGGCGCGCTCTTCATCGCAAATCACATCGCCTCGACGCCGCAACCCTCGGCGCCGCAAAAGGTTTTAGCCGCGCCTGAAGCGAGCCAGACGTCGAACCGCGCGGCCAAGGCTGCGCGCGAGCCCTTCAAGCAGGCGCGGCTTGCGCCCGATCCTTCGATACTCAGCGCTCCGCGCCAAACACCTCAGGATGAGGAGGCGTTACGGCAGCCGGCTCAGGATGAGGGCGTTACGCCAGCCGCCTCAGGATGAAGCTTCGTTGCGCGATACCCCTTCCGACGACGCGGCTAAAGCGCAAGGACAGACCGGCCGCGCCTCCTGGTACGATCTCGAGGCGAAGACCGCGAGCGGCGAAGCGATGGACGGCGAAGCGCTGACAGCGGCGCATCCATCGCTCCCCTTCGGCAGCAAGGTCACCGTCGCCAATCTCGACAATGGCCGCTCGGTCGTGGTGCGCATCAATGACCGCGGACCCTTCAGCAAAGGACGCATCATCGATGTGTCGCGGGCGGCGGCCGAGCAGCTCGGCATGATCGGAACCGGCGTGGCGCGGGTCAGCGTGAACCCGGTCGACGATGCGGTCGCGAGCGCCAGCGCCGGCGAGCCGCTGTTGGTCGGGCGCTAACCGCTGCTAGCGCCGATATTCGGAAACTCCCTCACGATCCCTGCGCGCTCTCCCCATCGTCATGCCGGGACTTGATCCGGGCATCCATGGCGTTTCGCTTCAACGAGTTGAAGCACCAGGGAATGGATTGCCGGGTCAAGCCCGGCAATGACGGGGATCTTGGATGGCTTCGAGGCCCAAAGGCCACCGCGAAGCATGCCTTCGCGACGGCCGCTCGCGCGGCCTCGTCAGGGTGAGGCTCAGTTGTCGAGGAACGAGCGCAGCTTTCGTGAGCGGCTCGGGTGCTTCAACTTGCGTAAGGCTTTGGCCTCGATCTGGCGGATGCGCTCGCGCGTCACCGAGAATTGCTGGCCGACTTCTTCCAGCGTGTGGTCGGTGTTCATGCCGATGCCGAAGCGCATGCGCAGCACGCGCTCCTCGCGCGGGGTGAGCGAAGCCAGCACCCGCGTCGTCGTCTCGCGCAAATTCGACTGGATCGCGGCGTCGATGGGCAGGACCGCATTCTTGTCTTCGATGAAATCGCCGAGATACGAGTCCTCTTCGTCGCCGATCGGGGTCTCGAGCGAGATCGGCTCCTTGGCGATCTTGAGGACCTTCCGCACCTTCTCGAGCGGCATGGCGAGCTTCTCGGAGAGTTCCTCCGGCGTCGGCTCGCGGCCGATCTCGTGCAGCATCTGGCGGCTGGTGCGCACGATCTTGTTGATCGTCTCGATCATGTGCACAGGGATACGGATGGTGCGCGCCTGGTCGGCGATCGAGCGGGTGATCGCCTGCCGGATCCACCAGGTGGCATAGGTCGAGAATTTGTAGCCGCGGCGATACTCGAACTTATCGACCGCCTTCATCAGCCCGATATTGCCTTCCTGGATCAGATCGAGGAATTGCAGGCCGCGATTGGTGTATTTCTTGGCGATGGAAATCACGAGCCGCAAATTGGCCTCGACCATTTCCTTCTTGGCCTGGCGCGCCTCGCGCTCGCCCTTCTGCACGATGTGCACGATCTTGCGGAACTCGGAGATCTGGAGGCCGGTCTCGGCGGCAAGGTTCTGAATCTCCGAGCGGAGCTCCTTCACCATGCCGCGCTCGTCGCGGATGAAATCGATCCAGCCCGACTTCTTCAGGCGGCCGACGCGGCGGAGCCAGTTGGGGTCGAGCTCGTTGCCTTGGTACTCGCCGAGGAAGTCCTCGCGCAGGACGCCATAGCTTTCGGCGAGGCGAAGCAGACGCCCCTCGTAACCGAGCAGCTTCTTGTTGATGTCGTAGAGGGTCTCGACCAGGCTCTCGATGCGGTTGGCGTTGAGCGAGAGCGACTTGATCTCGGCCACGATCTCGTCCTTGAGCAGCTTGTAGCGCTTCTCCTGGCCGGAGGAGAGGCTGTCGTTCTTGAGCGCGCGCTCGACCTGCTGGTCCTGGAGCCGGCGAAGCTTTTTGTAGTTGGTGGCGACGAGATCGAAGGTCTCGAGCACTTTCGGCTTGAGCTCCGCCTCCATGGCGGCGAGCGAGAGCGCGTTCTCGAGATCGTCCTCGTCGTCGTCGAATTCCTCGGGCTCCGGCTGCTCCTCTTCGCCGTCGCGGGCGGGCGCGCCCGCGGCAGCGGCCGGCCCCTGGCCATTGGTTTCGCCGCCATTCACCGCCGCTTCGCCGGGGAGCGGCTGGGACGGCGTCGGCTTGGCGTCGGGACCCTGATAGGTGGCTTCGAGATCGATGATGTCGCGCAGGAGAATCTTGCCGTCGTTCAACTCGTCGCGCCAAATGATGATGGCCTGGAAGGTGAGCGGGCTCTCGCACAGGCCGGCGATCATGGCTTCGCGGCCCGCTTCGATGCGCTTGGCGATGGCGATTTCGCCCTCACGCGAAAGAAGCTCGACCGAGCCCATCTCGCGCAAATACATGCGGACCGGATCGTCGGTGCGCTCCGTCGGCTCCTTGGTCGTTGTCTCGGCCTTGGCCACCGGCTGAGGCGCAACGACCGCGCGCGGACTCTCGGCGCCGCCCTCCTCGCCGCCTTGCTGCGGCGTCTCCTCCGCCTCGTCGGTGTCGATGACGTTGATGCCCATGTCGGACAGCATCGACATAGTGTCCTCGATCTGCTCGGAGGACACCTCTTCGGAGGGAAGCACTTCGTTCAGCTCGTCATAGGTCACGAAGCCGCGCGCCTTCGCGGTCTTGATCAGCTTCTTGACTGCCGCGTCGGACATGTCGAGCACGGGGCCATCGGCCGGCTCCGCTGGGGTTTGCTCTTGATCCTCGGCTTCAGCGGCTTTGGTTGCCATTCAGATACTCCGCGAGCTCAGGTTTCGTTCTTGCTTGGCAACGCGCTCGCCAAAAAAAGACGAGCGGCGTCGCGCCGTTCTCGCGCTCCGCCTGGGCGCAAACTCCGACAAGCGATTAACGGGTGCTCCGTTAATCGTCAATTAAGCATGGGCCCGCTCCTTGGCCTGGCGCTGAACTTTTTTACTCGCGCCAAGCTTTGGGTCTAGGCCACGCTCCCTAAAGAATTCGGGCCAAGGGCCGGAAAACCCAAGGCTCCTACGTGCTCTTTACTTTCACAACACTACCCGGCGCGGCCAGTTCCGCGGTGCGGCTCGACGCGATTTTTGGGTCTGTGCGGGCCCTTGCGGAGCCTGTTCCGCCCCGAAAACCATGGCCACGCGTGATTGCACGTCTTGCAGCTTCACTTGGCGAGGGGCTTTGCGCCTGTCAAGGCCGGTAGCCCCTCGGAACCCGTGATTTTCTTAGGTTTCACTTGGCTCTACCCACCTCATCGCGTCATTCGGGCCTAGTCCTGCCGTTCCGGACGGCGTCCGCGCTGGGAGGCGATATTGGCGCCCTTGAGCCGGGCAATCGTCTCCTCGAAGCGCTTAGTCGCGTCACGGTCGCCGGCATCGTCGGCCGCGTGCTGATTGCCGATGCCTGCGACCTGCTGCTGAAGGGCGGCGAACCGCTCGAACTCGGCCTCGCTCGCCTCGGCAAGACGATCGGCCCCTTGCGCAAGCTCGCGGGTCAGGCTCGGCAACGCCCGGAACCGGTAGATGAGATCGGCGAACTGCGCCTCAACGTCTTCCTTCGGGCTTTCGGGATCGAGAAAGCCGACGCGCTTGAAGGCGCTGTCCCGCAAGAGCTCGGCGAAAAACTTGCCATGATCGCTCGCCTCGATCCTCTCGGCAATGCGTTCCGCGGTCGGGCGCCCGTCCTCGAGAATGATGCTCGCCACCGTGCGCAGCAGACTCGCGAGCTTCCGGTCCCTGATGTCGAGCGCCGACACTTCCTCGGCGAAACGGTCGATCAGCCATGGATGATTGATGAGCGCAAGGGTCATGACGGTGGCAAAGCCGTAAGGCGATTGAATTGGTGGCGGCCCCATCCGCCTCGTGCTTTGCGCCGCCTCGGCGGCAGGCTTGCCGCGCCTTGAACCCTGCTCGCGCCACAGCGCGAAGAGCCGATTCTTCACCTCGCGGCGGTAGTGCTCTCTCACCCGGGCATTCGCGATCCCGGCGAGCAAGGCTTCGAGCCGCGCTTCGAAAGCGGCGCGCCGCTCCGGTGTGTCGGTCGGGTGAGCCTTGAGCTCCCTCTGCCATAGCGCATCAATCAGCGGCCGGGCGCCGGCAAGACAGTGACTAAGCGCGCTCGCGCCCTTCGTCCGCACCAGATCGTCGGGGTCGGAGCCTTCGGGGAGAAACGCGAAGCGAAACGAGCGGCCTTCGCGTAAATTCGGCAACATGCGGTCGATGGCGCGCGCCGCCGCCGCTTCCCCTGCCCGGTCGCCATCGAAACAGACGACGGGTTCCGCCGCGAGCTGCCACAGCAATTCCATCTGGCGTTCGGTGAAGGCGGTGCCGAGCGTGGCGACGGCATTGGCGAAGCCCGCCTGATGAAGCGCGATCACATCCATGTAGCCTTCGACCACGATCAGCTCGCCAGAGTCGAAGGCGGCTTTCCGCGCGCGGGCGAAATTGAAAACCGTCGAGCCCTTGTCGAACAGCCTCGTCTCGGGCGAATTGAGATATTTCGGCTCGGCGTCGGGATCGAGCGCGCGCGCTCCGAATGCAATGACGCGCGATTTCCCGTCGAGAATGGGAATGACGAGACGATTGCGGAACCGGTCGTAAGTGGCGCGCCCGTCATCGGGCTTGACGAGAAGCCCGGCCTCGAGCAGCTGCGCCTCGTTGAACCCCTGTTTGAGCAGCGCCGCTTTGAGCGCGTCCTTCGCGTTCGGCGCAAAGCCGATGCGGAATTGTTGCAAGGTCTCCGGCGACAATCCCCTGCGCTCGGCGTAGCCAAGTGCTGCGCGCCCTTCGCGCGCCTGCAGCGCTTCGGCGAAGAAGCGGGCGGCGGCTTCGAGCGCATCGAACAGGCCGAGCCGTTGCTTCTCGCTGCGTTCGAATTGCGGATCGGGCTTCTGCAGCTCGAGACCCGCCTCGCCCGCGAGCCGCTCGACCGCCTCTGGAAACGAGAGCCCTTCCGTCTCCATGATGAAGGTGAAGATGTCGCCGTGCTTGCCGGAAGAGAAGTCGTGATAGAAGCCCTTCTGGTCGTTGACGGTGAAGGACGGGGTCTTCTCCTTGTTGAAGGGGCTCAAGCCCTTCCATTCGCGGCCCGCGCGTTTCAGCGGCACGCGGCGCGAGACCACCTGCGAGACAGGCAGGCGGGCGCGAATCTCATCAAGGAACGAATCGGAGAACTTCATCGCTTCGGAGTGAGCGCCGCCTTTCGCGTCGAGCCAATCGGCGAATCGGATGCTTCACCGTTATCCACGCTACAGCGCTGCCGGAACAAGTCGAGAACATAAACAAAAACGCCCCCCTATAATAGGGAGGGCGCCATGCTTCTGCCCGCGAAGGGGCGTTGCGGCATGCTCAGTTCTGTCCGCTCGAACCGGTGAAGATCAGCTCGGCCGGCGCCACGACCGCAAGTGTCGAGGCATCGGCGCCGCAAAGTAGGCTCATCGATTGGCGCTGCGAGCCGTCGAGCGCCAGGATCTGCCCAGGCTTCAAGCTGACGCGAACCCGCATCGAAGCGTAGGGCGCGGTCGCCTCGGCATCCTTCCAGGTGACGGCGTTCACGGCGCAGCCCCCGCGCTCCGGGGCAAAGTAGGCGACGACGCGCTGAGTACCGGCCGTCACCAGGATCGGCTCGGCTGGCCCAACGGGCCCGAGATTTTGCGCAGGCGCTTCGGCGCCGAGGACGGGTCCTGCGGCGGCAGTGAGCGCGAGCGCGACGAGCGCGCTCACAGCGGCGCGGAAGCGGGAAGGTGAGAGCTTTGCCATGATTGGCCTCCTTTCAAAGCACGCATCGAATCAAATGTGTTGCCGTTGCAGTGTGTGCTGCATTGCGGCATCCATATTGAAAACATGTGACGATTCGATGTTGCGGTGCGAAGACAAAAGGCCGCGTGGCGTCCCGTCGCAGACGAAACCCGAAGGGGGGATTTGAATTCTCGATCGCTCGCGGCCTTCCGCGAGAGGTCGCGCGGCTATCCCAGCTTGGCTTTCACGAGGGCGCTCGCCTTGGCGAAGTCCATTTGGCCGGCGTAGCGCGCCTTCAGCTCGGCCATCACCTTGCCCATGTCCTTCACGCTCGCTGCGCCCGTCTTGGTGAGCGCATCGGCAATCACCTTGTCGAGTTCCGCGGCAGAGAGCTGCTTTGGCAGGAACTCGCGGATGATGACGATCTCCTCCGCCTCCTGCTTGGCGAGCTCGGCCCTGCCGGCATCGGCATAGATCTTCTCCGACTCTTCGCGCTGCTTGATCATCTTGGCGAAGAGCTCGAGCAGTTCGGCGTCGCTCGCTTCGCCCTTGCCGGCCGTGCGGGCGGCGATGTCGCGATCCTTGATGGCGGCGCTCATGAGCCGGAGCGTCGAGATGCGGCGCTTGTCTTGCGCCTTGGTGGCAGCCTTCAAGGCGGCGGTGACGGTGTCGCGCATGGATGTCGGATGGTTTCGGGAAGGAAGTTTCCAAACTAATCGAGGGCGCACACCGGAGCAAGGGATTTTGTTGCCCTAAGCTATTGTTCTAACAACAAAATATTTTGCCCTGTGGATTGACCCTTGCGGTCGCGTGGCCTAAGAGTCCGCGGGCCCTGCGCGGATTCTGCGAGCGCTTCAAGCCCTTGTAGTCGTAGTCCTTGCACCCGACTTAGCAACCGGGCGCCTTCCGCCGAGCGGCGCCTACTAAGAGACGATGACCGACACGCGTGAAACTCTGGCCGCAGAGGCCCAGTCGCCGCGCGCGCGCGCGGAAGCCGGATGGACCGACGAGCGGCCGACCGGCCTGCTCATTCTTGCCGACGGCACTATCATCGAAGGAAAGGGCGCGGGCGCAGCCGGCATCGCCGTGGGCGAGGTCTGCTTCAACACCGCCATGACCGGCTACCAGGAGATCCTGACCGATCCCTCCTATGCCGGGCAGATCATCACCTTCACCTTCCCCCATATCGGCAATGTCGGCACCAATGGCGAGGATATGGAGGCAGGCAGCCTCGCCACCGGCGGCGTGCGCGGCTGCGTCTTGCGCGCGACCATCACCGCGCCGTCGAATTGGCGCGCAGGTCAAGACCTCGATGTCTGGCTCAAAGCGCGCGGCATCATCGCTTTGACCGGAATAGATACCCGCGCGCTGACGACGCTGATCCGCGAGAAGGGCATGCCGAATGCGGTGATCGCACACGCCCCGGACGGCAAGTTCGACCGCGAGGCGCTGAAGCGGGAGCTGGCTTCCTTCCCCGGCATGGTCGGGCTCGACCTCGCCAAGGACGTGACCTCGGGCCAGAGCTATAGCTGGGACGAGACGGCGTGGCAGTGGGGCAACGGCTATGGGCGGCAGGAGAGCCCGCGCTTTCACGTCGTCGCCATCGATTACGGGCTCAAGCGCAACATCTTGCGCGAGCTTGCGACGGTTGGCTGCCGGCTCACGGTCGTGCCAGCGACGACGACGGCCGAAGAGATTCTCGAGCGGAAGCCGGACGGCGTGTTCCTATCGAACGGACCCGGCGATCCGGCGGCGACCGGCGTCTATGCCGTGCCCGAGATCCGGAAGCTCGTCGCCTCGGGGCTCCCGGTCTTCGGCATCTGTCTCGGTCATCAAATGCTCGGGCTCGCGCTCGGCGGCACCACGGCCAAGATGCATCAAGGTCATCACGGGGCGAACCACCCGGTGAAGGACTTCACCACCGCGAAGGTCGAAATCACCTCGATGAATCACGGCTTCGCGGTCGATCGCGACAGCCTGCCCGGTGATGTCGAGGAGACGCATGTCTCCCTGTTCGACGGCTCCAATTGCGGGCTCAAGGTGAAGGACCAGCCTGTGTTCTCGGTGCAGTACCATCCGGAGGCGTCGCCCGGACCGCAAGACAGCCACTATCTCTTCACCCGCTTCGTCGCGATGATGGAGCAGCGGCAGCGCGAGGGGGCAGAATAAGATGCCCAAGCGCACTGACATCAAGTCGATCCTGATCGTGGGCGCAGGTCCGATCGTCATCGGCCAGGCATGCGAGTTCGACTACTCGGGCACGCAGGCGTGCAAGGCTCTCAAGCAGGAGGGCTACCGGATCGTGCTCGTGAACTCGAACCCGGCCACGATCATGACCGATCCGGACGTCGCCGACGCCACCTATGTCGAGCCGATCACGCCGGAGTTCCTCACCCAGATCATCGAGAAGGAGCGTCCCGACGCGCTGCTGCCGACGATGGGCGGGCAGACCGCGCTCAACGCGGCGCTCAGCCTCGAGCGCACAGGCGTGCTCAAGCGATACGGCGTGGAGATGATCGGCGCGCGCGCCGAGGTGATCGACAAGGCCGAGGATCGCGAGTTGTTTCGCGAGGCGATGCACAAGATCGGGCTCGAGACGCCGCGCTCGCGGCTCGCCGACGCTGCTACGCTCAAGCGCGCCGACCGAAAGAAATACAAGGACGAGCTGGCCCGCATCGAGTTTGCCCATCCGGATGCGGAAGCGCGCGATTTGGCCCTCGCCAAGTTCGATGCGGAGTGGACGCGGGGCGAGAGCGAGCGGCGCCGGCGCTATGTCGAGAAGGGCCTGATCGAGGCGCTCGATGCGCTGTCCGATATCGGCCTTCCCGCCATCATTCGCCCCTCCTTCACCCTCGGCGGCACCGGCGGCGGCATCGCCTATAACCGCGAGGAGTTTCTCGAAATCGTCGAGCGCGGGCTCGACGCCTCGCCCACCTGCGAAGTGCTGGTCGAGGAATCGGTGCTTGGCTGGAAGGAGTACGAGATGGAGGTCGTCCGCGACAAGGACGACAACTGCATCATCATCTGCTCGATCGAGAATGTCGATCCGATGGGCGTGCATACCGGCGATTCGATCACGGTGGCCCCGGCGCTGACGCTCACCGACAAGGAATATCAGATCATGCGCAACGCCTCGATCGCGGTGCTGCGCGAGATCGGGGTCGAGACCGGCGGCTCGAACGTGCAGTTCGCGGTGAACCCCGCCGATGGGCGGCTCGTCGTCATCGAGATGAACCCGCGCGTGTCGCGCTCCTCGGCGCTGGCGTCGAAGGCGACAGGCTTCCCCATCGCCAAGGTCGCGGCCAAGCTCGCCGTCGGTTACACGCTCGATGAGCTTGCGAACGACATCACCGGCGGCGCGACGCCCGCGTCGTTCGAGCCCACCATCGATTACGTCGTGACCAAGATCCCGCGCTTCGCCTTCGAGAAGTTCCCCGGTTCGCAGCCGGTGCTGACCACGTCGATGAAGTCGGTAGGCGAGGCCATGGCCATCGGCCGCACCTTCCCTGAGTCGCTGCAAAAGGCGCTGCGCTCGATGGAGACGGGGCTGACCGGACTCGACGACGTCACCTTCCAGGCGCTCGGCCAGGGCGACGACAAGAACGTGATCCGTGCCGCGCTCGGCACGCCCTCCCCGGACCGCCTGCTCAAGGTCGCCCAAGCGCTCCGGCTCGGCTTCGACGAGGCGCAGATCTTCGAGGCGTGCCAGATCGATCCCTGGTTCATCCGCCAGATCAAGGACATTGTCGATATGGAAGCGCGCGTGCGGGAGCACGGCCTTCCCGGCAATCAATCTCAGTTCCGCGCCTTGAAGGCGATGGGTTTTTCCGATGAGCGGCTCGGCACGCTCGCCGGCGTCGAAGCGAGCGAGGTCGCGGCAAGACGCCAGGCGCTCGACGTGCACCCGGTCTATAAGCGCATCGACACCTGCGCGGCCGAGTTCGCCTCGCCGACGGCCTATATGTATTCAACCTACGAGGCGCCGTTCGCGGGCGTCGCGGCCTGCGAGGCGCGGCCGACAGAAGCGCAAAAAATCGTCATTCTCGGCGGCGGCCCGAACCGTATCGGCCAGGGCATCGAGTTCGACTATTGCTGCTGCCATGCGGCCTTTTCACTGTCGGACGCGGGCTACGAGACCATCATGGTCAATTGCAATCCGGAGACGGTCTCGACCGATTACGACACCTCCGACCGGCTCTATTTCGAGCCGCTGACCGAAGAGGACGTGCTCGAAATCGTTCGCACCGAGCGGCAGAATGGCAATGTGATGGGCGTTATCGTCCAGTTCGGCGGCCAGACGCCGCTCAAGCTCGCCCAGGCGCTCGAGCACGCGAAAGTGCCGATCCTCGGCACCTCGCCCGACGCCATCGATCTCGCCGAGGACCGCGACCGCTTCAAGGCGCTGATCGACCGGCTCGGGCTTAGGCAGCCGCGGAGCGGTATTGCCCGCTCGGCCAAGGAGGCCAAGGCGATCGCGGCGGAGATCGGCTTCCCGCTCGTCATCAGGCCCTCTTACGTCCTCGGCGGCAGGGCCATGGAAATCGTCCACGACGAGACGCAGCTCGATCGCTACATCGCCGAAGCCGTGGTCGTGTCGGGCAAGAGCCCAGTCCTGATCAACTCCTATCTGCGCGACGCCATCGAGGTCGATGTCGACGCCATCAGCGACGGTGATGAAGTGTTCATCTGCGGCGTGATGGAGCATATCGAGGAGGCCGGCGTGCATTCGGGCGACTCGGCCTGTTCGCTGCCGCCGCACTCGCTGAAGCCCGCGATCGTCGCCGATCTCGAACGCCAGACCAATGAGCTTGCCCGCGCGCTGAACGTGGTCGGGCTGATGAACGTTCAGTTCGCCATCCAGAATGACGAGATCTACATTCTCGAGGTCAACCCGCGCGCCTCGCGCACCGTGCCCTTCGTCGCCAAGGTGATTGGCCTTCCCATTGCCGGTATCGCGGCGCAGGTCATGGCCGGGAAGAAGCTTGCCTCCTTCGGCCTCAAGCGGCGGAAGCTCGACCATATCGCGGTGAAGGAGGCGGTGTTCCCCTTCGCGCGCTTCCCCGGCGTCGATCCCGTGCTCGGGCCCGAGATGCGCTCGACCGGCGAGGTGATGGGCATCGACCGCGATTATGCCGTCGCTTTCGCCAAGAGCCAGCTCGGCAGCGGGTCGCGGCTACCTCTCTCCGGCACGGTGTTCGTCTCGGTCAAGGACGCCGACAAGGACAAGGTGATGGCCCCGGTCAGAGCGCTCGCCGAGATGGGCTTCCGCATCATCGCCACGCGCGGCACCAAGCGTCATCTCGACGCCCACGGGATTCCGAGCGAGAGGGTTAACAAGGTGCTGGAGGGGCGGCCGCACGTGGTCGACGCCATCACCAATGGCGAGGTCGATATCGTGTTCAACACCACCGAGGGGGTCAAGGCGCTCGCGGACTCCTTCTCTATCCGCCGGTCGGCGCTGCTCAACCACATCCCCTACTATACGACGCTCGCCGGGGCCCAGGCCGTGACTGAGGCGATCAGGGCGCTCAGGGCCGGGAACCTGAGCGTGGCCCCGTTGCAGAGCTACGTCGGCAAGCGCCCCTAGAATCGGGCCGAGACCGCCTAGAAAATAGCCCAAATCAACGGATTCTTGACTTAGACTGGGCAATTCCTCGACAGTAAAAGGTCCGAGGGATGCCAAAGGAGCTTTGACTGACATGGAGAAGGTGCCGATGACCGCGGAGGGGTATGCCGCGCTTGAGGCTGAGATCAAGCATCTCAAGACCGTCGAGCGCCCGCGCATCATCAAGCAAATCGCCGATGCCCGCACCCATGGCGATCTGTCGGAAAACGCCGAATACCATGCCGCCAAGGAGCAGCAGGGCATCACCGAGGCGCGGGTCGCAGACCTCGAGGACAAGCTGTCCCGGGCCGATATCATCGATGTCTCAAAGCTCAAGGGCGACCAGGTGATGTTCGGGGCGACTGTCACCCTGATGGACGAAGATACCGACGAGAAGGTCAAGTATCGGATCGTGGGCGAACTCGAAGCGGAGGTGAGAAGCGGCAAGATTTCAATCACCTCGCCCATCGCGCGCGCCCTCCTCGGCAAGCGCAAGAAAGACATCGTCGAAGTCTCGACCCCGGGCGGCGGCAAGTCCTACCAGGTGCTCAAGGTCGAATACAAATAGCCCGATAGATGTTTCCATCAGTGCTCTTTGCCTGCGCCGATGCCTGCCCATGCCCGCTGGGTCGCGGCCGATGATGGCAGCAATCTTCCGCGCATTTGCGCTCGCCGGGGCCGTGGTGTTCTCGGCCGGCGTCGCATCGGCTGAGACGGCGGGCGCAATCGCGGTCGAGAATGCCTGGTCGCGGGCCGTGCCGGCCGGCGCGAGCGTCGGGGTTGGCTACCTTGCCATCAGGAATACGGGTGATGGGCCGGACCGCCTCGTTTCGGCAAGCGCAGCCCTGGCCGCCGAGACGGAGATCCACCAGACGACGATGGCCGACGGGGTGATGCGGATGCGCCCAGTCCCCGACGGCGTCCAGGTGCCGGCCAAGAGCACCGTCATGCTGGAACCCAACGGGTATCATTTCATGTTTATGGGTTTGACGCGGCCGCTCAAGGAGGGCGACGCCTTTCCGGCAAAGCTGACGTTCGAGCGCGCCGGGAGCGTCGAGGTCACGTTCCATGTTCTCGGCATCGGCGCGCAAGGGCCGAAGGCGGAGTGAGGCAACTCGCGGCCGGTTTGGAGAGACGCTTGAGGAATTTCGCATCAGGAGGACGCCCTATGATCTCAAAGCCGCTCTCGTTGACACTGCTTGCATGCGCATTGTCCGCAACGCTTGCCCTCGCTCATGAAGGCGCCACCGGCGTGGTCAAGGAGCGCATGGATCTGATGGAAACTCAGAAGGACGCGATGAAGGTCATCGGCGACATGGCCAAGGGCAAGACGCCGTTCGATGCAGCCGCGGCGACCAAGGCGGCCAACGACATCCACACTACAGCCAAGAAAATCCCCGATCTCTTCCCCGAAGGGAGCGGCGGGGAGAAGAACAAGAGCGATGCGCTGCCCGCGGTGTGGGAGAAGTGGGACCGTTTCACCGGCGACGCCGACAACCTCGCGACCGCGGCGGACGCGCTCATCAAGGCGCTCGGCGACAGCGCGAGCGAGGATTGGAAGCCCGCATTCCAGAAAGTGGGCGAGGCGTGCAAATCCTGCCATGAGGATTTTCGCGCCAAGAAGAAGGAGAAGGAAAAGCACCACTAGCCCCTTAAGCATCTCGGCGCGGGATGCGTTGACGGGGCATGGTATAATGCGCGCCGTGTGCGGCATGGCGACATGATCGACAAGCTCGAATTCATCATCGCGCTGGCGCGGGAGCGGCATTTCGGCAACGCCGCCGAAGCCTGCGGCGTCAGTCAGCCGACGCTCTCGGCCGGCATCAAGCAGCTCGAGGATTTGTTCGGCGTGCTGCTCGTGCAGCGCGGTTCGCGCTTCCAGGGTTTCACGCCGGAAGGCGAACGGGTGCTCGACTGGGCGCGGCGCATCGTCGGCGACACCCGCGCCATGCGCCAGGAGATCGATGCGCTGCGGAAGGGTCTTGCCGGCCATATCCGCATCGCGGCAATCCCCACGGCGCTCGCCATGGTGGCCATGATCACGACACCGTTCCGCGCGCGGCACCCCGATGTCCGCTTCACCATTCATTCCCGCAACTCGATCGAAGTATTGGGCCTCCTCGAAAACCTGGAGGTCGATGCGGGCCTGACCTATCTCGACAACGAGCCCTTGGGCCGGGTGCAGACGGTGCCGCTCTACAGCGAGCAATACCGGCTGCTCGCCGCGCCCGACAGTCCGCTCGCCAATCGCGACAAGGTGACGTGGGCCGAGGTCGGCAAAGTGCCGCTTTGCCTGCTGACGCCCGACATGCAGAACCGCCGCATCATCGAGCAGCTGCTTAAAGAGGCGGGCGCCGCGGCCGTGGCGCCGACGCTTGAGTCCGACTCCATTCTCGTGCTGTTCGCCCATGTCCGCACCGGCCGCTGGGCGAGCGTCATGCCGGCGAAGCTCGCCGAGGTCCTCGGGCTGACCGAGACGATCCGCGCCATCCCCATCGTCGAACCCGAAGTCACGCATTCGATCGGGCTGGTCGTGCCTCACCGCAACCCGCTCACGCCCCTGATCAACGCGCTGGTGCACGAAGCGCGGGAACTTGTCCCGATTCTCGGCGGCAATGCGGAAGCCGGGCGCCCTCGCGTCAAGCGCGCGGGAAAGACCGCCGCCGCAAGTTGATTCCGGCGCGGTCGAGGCGCCGCGCGCGACGGCCGTATCTTACGGCGATTTCAGTCCCTTCCCCGGCTCGTGGCGACAGGCAACACGATCAGCTTTTCCGATCGGTCGACGATGTCGCCCGACCGCCTCGTCTATATGGCGAACCAGATCGGCAAGTTCTTCGCCTATCAGTGCAAGGACGAGATCGTTCCCGGAATCGCCAATCACATCAAGAAATTCTGGGACCCGAGGATGCGCAACGCCATCTTCGCCTATATCGATTCCGGCGGCGACGGGCTCGACCCGCCGGTCAAGGAGGCGATCCTCAGTCTGCGGGGTCACGGCGCCGCGCCAGGGACGGCCAAGGAATTGAGCTTCCAAGGGACTTAAGCCTCCGCGGCGGCCGCCGCCTTTACGGCATGATGGCGACGCCCCAGGGCAGGCGTCCGACCGGCACCGACTTCTCCGCTTTGAGCGATTCGACGTCGATGATCGTGATGTCGTTGGTGAGGCCGTTGGCGACGTAATATTTCTTGCCGTCGGGGCCGAGCTCGCCGTGCCAGGGACGCTGGCCGACCAGGATATAGTCCTTGACCTCCTTGGTCGCCGTGTCGATCACGGCGACACGATTGGACGGCCCGAGCGGGACGAACATGAGCTTGCCGTCGGCGCTGAAATCCATGCCGACGGGCTGGAGCTGCTCGGGACGCACGCCTTCGACCTCAAAGCCGATCTTCTTGACCACCTTCCAGCTCTTGGGGTTGTCCCAGTTGCTGGTATCGACAATCGAGATCGTGCCGCCGACTTCGGAGGAGACCCACAGCTCCTTCTTGTCCTTGGTGAACTTCGCCTCGCGCGGGCGGCTATCGACGAGAATATTGCCGACCAAATTCCTGGTCTTGTTGTCGATGATATGCGCCATGCTCGTGCTCTCGGACGTCGCGGCGGTGTAGCGGTCGTCGGAACTGACGGTCATGCCTTCGGGCTCGACGCCAACCGGCACCTCGCCAACAACCTCGCCGCTCTTGATGTCCATGATGGTCACGAGCGAGTTGTCCTCGTTGGCGATGTAGATGATCTGGCCGGTCGAATCGACCGCCATCAGCTCGGGGTCGGGACCCGATTCGAGCTGGCGGGTGACTTCGAGCGTCTTGGTGTCGATCACGTCCATGATGTCGCCGTCGCCGGCGGCAACGAACAGCTCCTTGAAATCGGGGCTGAGAACGATGCCGCGCGGACGCCGCGAGACCTTGACCGTCTTGATCGTCTCCAGCGTTTCGCCGTTGAGCACGGTGATCGTGTTGTCCTTTTCGTTCGAGACGAAGATGGTCGCGGCGGAAGCCGGGGCCGCGCAGAGAAGGAGCGAGGCGCCGAGGGCGATGGCGAGTTTGCTGCTATTCATGTCTTCTACCTTTGGTCTGACTATTTGAATTTGCACTTGGTCTCAGGAGCGTCGAAGCCAAGCGTGTCGGTGACGTTGGTGGGATGCAGGAAGCCCTCCTGCGGCGAAGTCGAAACCGGCACGCGGGTGCCTCCGCCGAGGATGATCGGCTGGCGCATCTGATGGTCCCAGGCCCGGAAGCTCATCGCCTGGCCCTTGAAGCCTTCGAGCTTGAATTCTGGCGACAGCATGTAGGCCTTCACCTCGGCGGGCGAGGTCTTACCGGACTTCATCGCGGAGTTGGCGATGGCACGAAAGGCGAGCCAGGCGGTGTAGTCGCGCTCGACGGGTGGGCGCTTGGCGAGGCGCGGAATCGCGTTCTGAAAATGCATCGCCCCCGATTCGGTGTAGGACTTGTCCCAGGAGGTGGCCTGCAGTCCTTGTGTGCCAACCACGGGGCGCGGCAAGTAGGTCCGGTACATGAGGTAGTCGCCGAAATCGTCGTCGCTGTTGAGCACCCAAACCGCGTCGTGATCGTAGGCCTCCTCGGTCACCATGGGGATTTGCGCCTGAATCTGCTGATGGCCGGAATCGAGATTGCGGGCTCCGGGCGGCAGGTCGTAGACCTTTTCGCTGACCACCTTGCCGCCGAAACGGGTGGCGGCGCGCTTCACTTGCGCGAGATAATCCTTGTCCTCCGGCGTATCGCGCCTGATGACGAACCAGCGCGGCCATTTCTTCCACACGAGATATTGGCCCAGCGCATCGGCCCGCATCGCGTAATCGGGAATCACATGAAGAACGTTGACGCGGCAGTCTTCCTGCCGGAGCGAAGTGGCGCTCGAACGGATATTCAAGATGATCGCGTCCTTGGCATCGGGGAGATCGGCGACGGCGAGCAGATCGGCGGGCTCGAGATCGGCGATGATGAAGCGCTCGCCCGCGGCGAGAACTTCCTTGGCTTTGGCGACAACGTCGCCGTCCTCCGGCACGATCGCCTCGATCAGCTCGAAGGAGTGACCGACTAAGTTTCCGGCCTGGTTCCCCTCCTTCAGCATGAGACGCGCGCCCTGGATGCCCTTATCGGTGATGGGCTTCTCGGCATAGGAGAGCGGCAGAGGCTCCGGATATTCCTTGCCGAGATAGACGAGCCGCAGGTTCTTCTTCGGAGCCTCGCCGGCTTGCGGTGCGGCGTCAGCGGGAGGCGCTTTCGGGGCTTCGCCGGTTTCCGGCGCGGCGTCAGCAGGAGGCGCTTTCGGTGTTTCGGTTGCGGCGCCTGCATCAGGTGCTTCTGCGGCGGGCGCAGCCGGCGCTGCAGGCGAAGCCGGCTCGGGCGTTTCGGCGCGCGCGGTTGCGAACGAGGCCGGGACGAGAAGCGCGAGGGCAACAAGCGTTACGAAAAACTTGCGCCGCTTAGGCAGGCGGACGAACAATGAACTCCACATCGGCGAGAGCGTTGCTCCTACGGGGCTGGTGACCAATCGGGCTGGGGCGAGCGATCTCGCTCGAACATGGGGGACCAGGGCACTATCTTTCAAACCTGCCGGACCTTGGCAAGTCGCGCTGCACAATAGGGTAAGCACGCACCGAAGTTAATAAGCGCGAGCGCCCCACTCCATATGGGAAACCGGCAAAGCTGCTTCCAGGCCGCGGCAAGCCTCTATGCCAAGAGTGGCATCGCGAGGCGCACGAAAAGCCGCCAAGCCCGGTGGGAGCTTGGCGGCCTTACGAAAATTTCATGCGGACTGAGCCGCTGCCTACGTCCCTATTGCAGCGGCGGCTTCTTCTCGGAACCGGGGTTCACCGACCGCATCCACGCGATGACCTTCCACAGATCGTCGGAGGTCTTGATGATGCCGCCGAAGGGCGGCATGGGTCCAACCACGACCTCGGACTTGACGCGCTTATAACCCGCCTTGGTCAAATCAACCGAGCCGAGCGCGATTAGCCTGAACACCGTGTCGTCGTCCGGACCATAGACCCACGTGTCGTTGGTGAGCGGCACGCACATGCCGCCGCCGCCGCCGCCGCCATGACAACCGTTGCAGCCGAAGGAGAGGTATTTCTTGTGGCCCTCATCAGCGATCTCGGCGATCTTGTCGTTGTAGGGGTTGTGCAACCCGCCCTTGGGCGTGGCCTTGATGAGGTCGAGCGGGGGCGTGGTATCGCCAGGCTTGCAGCATTCGCCGCCACCCGCGGCTGCCGGCGCTGCCGCGTCTGCTGGCGCCGCCCCACCTGCCGGAGCCGCCTGCTCCTCCCCTGCCGGCTGGGCCGGAGCCGCCTGCTGTGCCGGCTCGTCGGTGGCACAGGCCTTCCAGGCGAAGGCTCCCATGCCGGCTACAACTACGAGTGTCAGAATTCCGGTGGTGATCTTGTGCACTTTTCGCTTCCTTGCCCTAGCTGGAGTTTGTTGTTGATTGTCGGTGCGCTCAGTCGATGACCCAATTTGATAGCGCCAACCGTGTCGCAGCGATAGCGATGGCTGAGTGGTGCGGCATTTTCTCCCACTAACCTAAAATTGTGTGATTTCAGTTGGTTACGTCGAAATCCATGCCCTCGAAGGTATAACGCGGCTCTTGCGTCCAGATGCCGTCCTCCTGCACCGGGACCTTGTGCATCTTGACCTCGCTCACCGCAAGCTTCCCGCTCTTCTGCGTCACCCAGAAATCGATGTCGTAATATTCGTCGGTGCTGCCCGGGTTTGCGGAAGTCGGTGCAGACAAAATACTGGCCATCCTTCTTGAGATGGCGCACCGGCTGGTGGATTTCGACGAATTGAAGCGGCACGGTCTCGCCCGTTTTGTCATCCTTGACCGGCAGGTCGCCGTTCGCGTCCTTGTTGGTAGCGATGTAGTTGTGGATCGCTCCCATCACCTGCCAGGCGCGGGTCACCTCCATGTCGCCGGGATGCTCCTGCACCGGCAGCCACCACCAAGCGACAGGCAGGCGCGTGACCATGATCCAGCCGTCGCCCTCCGGCTTTGGGCCCTTCTGCACGCGGATGTCCATCAGCGTGAGCTTGTCGCCGTCGGGCTTGAACCAGAAATCGATGGCGTACTGCTTCTTCGGGGTCTCCTTGTCGTGGAAGATGGTGTTGGCGAACCAGCCATAACCTTGCATGCCGCGCACAATCTTGACCTGCTCGAAGACAAGGTTGAGGTCGGCGTCGAGCTTGGGATCGTGGAAGACGAAAGCGCCGTCCTTGGAGCGTTGGGCGATAACCTCGGCGACCGCTTGCTTGACCGCAGCCTCGTCAATCTCGCCGGCCGAGACCGGCCCAAGCATGACGAAGCCCAATGCCGCCGCGAGCATCGCAGCCCGCGCGGCATGAAGCCAACGATAAAGACCTCGCATGGTCACTCGCTCGTCGTCTCGGCGCCGCTGCTGGCCGACGCGGGCGCTGCTGCCGAACGCGCCGAGCCCAAGACCAAAATGGCCTGGGCCGCCTCGAGATTTCCGTTCTTCTCGGCGACGTCGGTTGCGGTCAAGCCTTGCGCGTTCTTGAGCGTCGCATCGGCGCCCGCATCCATGAGAAGGCCGATCATCGGCGCGTTGTTATGCGCCGCGGCGACCATCAGCGCCGTCATGCCGTTCTTGGCCTGGGCGTTGATCGCGCCGCCGCGATCGACGATCGCCTTGGCAATGTCGGTCGGGCGGGCGCTCCCGGGCACGAAGCGCGCGCCTTCAGCCGGCGCGGCTTGCGCCGAAACCACCATCAGCGGCGTCAGTCCGTCCGAGCCCGAAGCGGCGCTCACGTCGGCTCCACCTTCGATCAACGCCTTCGCCACTTCGTATCTCGAATCGGCGAGTGCGAGCGCGAGCGGATGAACCCCATCCGGGCCCGGCTCGTCCACTTTGGCGCCGTTCTCCAGTAATATCTTGATCGAGGGAACGTGGTCGCGCATCGCGGCAGCCACGAGAGCGGTCGTTCCGCCCTCATCGGCAAGATTGGGATCGGCGCCGAGATCGATGAGCGTCTTGATCATACGATCGTTGCGCTGGCGCGCCGCGTTAATGAGGGGCAGCCAGTCCTGCGGGTCGGGCTTGTTCACATCGGCGCCCTTCTCCACAAGGAACTTCACACGCTCCGCATCGTTGGCGTTAATCGCATTGCTGAGCTCTTGGTTGAGGTCGGCACCCTCGGCGATCCAGCGCTCGAGCTTCTCCTTGGTCACGACCTGGTCGGGCGAGGCGAGATCGGGGCGCGCCTCGAATTTCTGGTCGGCCATGGCGATGTAGGCGCCATGCGCGGGCAGATCGCCGGCGACGATGCACTTGCTGCATTGGACCAGCGGCACGCCATAATCCTTCAGGATCTTCTCGACTTCCTCGGCGTGATCCTCAAGCGCGAATTCGAGCATGTATTTCAGAAAGGCGTCGGTCTTGCGCACCCCGATGGCGAGCTCGAACTCGAGCGGGACTTTGTCATCATCGAGATTGACCGGCAGGATCGTGATCGGCTCGCCTTTCATGGTCTTGACCCAGCCGGCGAAGGGACCGAACACGGCGGCGACGTCCAAGTCGCCGTCGACCACCTTCTGCACGACGTACCAGGGCTGATGCTCGATGACGAGATCGCCGTCGTGAGTTTGGGTCTGGAGTTTCACATTGCTGACGACGCCGCGCCTGGCAAGAGCCGCGCGAATGCCGGAGGTCTGGAACACGCCGATCTTCAGGTCCTTGAGCTTGGGATCGTCGAGGCCGCTGAGTTCGAGGCCCTTGTCGTTGCGATAAACGAGCACGTAAGGCGTCTTGTAGACGGGAAACGTGGTGAGCAGGCGTCCATAATTGGCCGGCATATCGAACATGACATCGCACATGTCCTGATCGAAGGTCTGCCGGGTCAGGCCGCGCTCGATGAAGGGTCGCCAGGAATAAACGACGCGCGCGCCCATGGCCTCGCCGAGAAGCGTGGCAAGCTTGTTCTGGAATCCCTCTTGCTTGATGTTCGAAAGGGGCATGTTGCCGGGATCTGCGCAGACCATGAGGGTTTCGAGCTTTTTGCCCTTATAGGCCGCCTTGGCCGCGGCCCTGATGGCGATCTGCTCGCTCGGCGTCAGATCGTCGAATTCCTTGCTGAGGTCTCGCTTGACCGGCTTTTTGGCCGCATCAGCGGGCAAGGCGACGAGGATAAGAGCTAAGGCCGACAGGATGGCGGTAAGAGTTCGCAAAGACATGGGGGACACTGCCGCTGTTCGTTTCACAGGGGATGCAACGGTCGGGGGGACCGATCTTGCGTTCTACCCGGTCTATTAAAGCAGTGACGCCCGGTGCCGCAAGGGCACCGGGCGTCGTTAATCTAGGCTGGCCGTCCGCTTATTCGTAGATGCGGAAGACGTTCAGCTCACCACCCTGGGGAATCTTGTCCAGGCTGGCGGCCTTGGTCATGGCCGTGGCGCCGATGGCACCGAACTTGTCGTTCAGGTCAAGACCAGCGGTGACCGGGAGACCGATCCAGCCGCCGATGCCGGAGTAAACGCCGACATACTGCTTGCCGCCAACTTTCCAGGTGGCGGGGTTGCCGATGATGCCTGAGCCAAGCTTGCGGCTCCACACGATCTTACCGGAAGCCCGGTCGACCGCGCGGAAGTCACCACCGAGCGAGCCATAGAACATCAGACCGCCGTCGGTGACCATGGTGCCGCCCCAGTTCGGATACGGATCCGGGATTTCCCAAGCGGCCTTGCCGGTCAAGACGTCGTACTTCTTGATCTTGCCGGTCGTGCCTTGCTTCTCAGGATACATGTACACGTTCGCGAACACGTAAACCGTGCCCTGGTTCGTGTGCGTGCGCTCCTGAGGCTCGAGCTCCATGCACCAATTGTTGGTGGGCATGTAGAAGATGTTCGGCTCTTTGGGATCAACCGAACCTGGCTGCTGGTCCTTGCCACCCATAGCAGACGGGCACGAGGACACGTTGCGGCCAACTTCGAGCGGGGACTTGTCACGGACTTTGACCGGACGGCCAGTCTTCATGTCGACCTTCTCGGCCCAGTCCGTCGTCACGTATTTCGTGGCGCGGAGCAGGGAACCGTCAGTGCGGTCGAGCACATAGGCGAAGCCGTTACGATCGAAGTGCGACTGAGGACCTTACGCTTCTTGCCGTCGACGTCCATGTCAGTGAGCATGTTCTCGTTGATGCCGTCATAGTCCCACTGATCGAAGGGCGTCATCTGGTAGGCAAAGACTGCCTCGCCGTTGTCGACTTTGCGACCGAAGATCGTCATCGACCACTTGTTGTCGAAATCGCCAGCGTTGCACTCTTCGTGGCTCTTGTCCGGGCAACGATAAGACGGGCTCCACAGGCCGGGGTTACCGGTCGCGTAGTAGACCATCTTCAGCTCGGGATCATAGCTGTACCAACCCCAAGCAGCACCGCCGCCGATCTTATAGTCCTCGCCCGGGAAGGTCTTGACACCCAGGTCCGAACCAGCCTGCCCGAATTGCGGGTTGGCTTTGTTGGTGTCGGCCGTCAGGCACACGTCCTTGTCGGTACCCGTGCTGTGGCAGACCCAAGCCTCCGAGCCGTCCTTCAGGTTGAAGGCAGCGATACGGCCGCGCGCGGCAAACTCGTCACCACCGAAGCCGATGATCACCTTTTCTTGGGCAATCAACGGAGCGGGGGTGATGGTCTCACCACGCTCGGGATAGGCATACTTGACAACCCAGACTTCCTTGCCGGTCTGGCCGTCGAGGGCAATCACGAAACCGTCGAGAGTGCCATAGACGAACTTACCGTCGGCATAGGAACCACCGCGATTGACGGTGTCGCAGCAAGCGCGCGGAACAGCGGAACTCGTCGCGATCGGTCTTCTTCACGTAGCTCCAAACCTGCTTCGGATTGTCAGGATCGGTCAGATCGAGAGCCTGAACCACGTTGCAGTTTGACATGGCCGGGCAGCCAGAAACCATGAACAGCATGGTCTTGCCACCAACGTCCTTGATCACGAGGGGCTGACCCTCATGGCCACGCAACGCATTCGTTCCTTGCAGCCAAGCCATCTGCAACTTGCCGATGTTCTTGGTGTTGATGTCAGCCAAGGAACTGTGACGCGTCAGCGCGAAATCCCGGCCGGGGGCAGGCCACTGATCGGGATCAGCCATACGCGCAAGCTGCTCCTCGTCCGTGCCAGCGACTGCCTGACCGGACAAGCCCATCATCACCGCGATGACGGTCCCGGCCAGGACACCAAACTTCATTTTCATGTTTTTCTCCTTCTCCCTAGCTACTCAGTTCACCGAAAAAGCTGAGCTATTCTGATTGCCGAGGCGCGTTTCTTCCTTGAGCGAAATGCCAAGAGAGCACCGGGCCCTTGCAAGTTTTCAAGCTGTCACAGTGGATATGGGAGGCCACCCGAAAGCGCGGAAGCACAAAAATACGCCTCGCGCCCGCTCCAAGCGGCGGGTCCTCCGATGAACACATCACGCGGTGACACCTCACGAGGAAACACAGCCTAGCTCAGAGCAAAACCCGGCGTTATCGAATTATCGATGGAAACCGGCATCCCACTCGTTGCCAAGCTGTCCGCACATAATTGCCAAATGTAATGGCTTTGCAAGCAAAAAGTGCTCGTAGCAACGAAATCTGCATGCTTCTTTTGCTCTCGCTGCACTGCCTCAAGTTGCGAAGGCCGCAGTTTCCCGTGTCAAGCAAAAAACATGCATAATTTATGCTCAGTGCCTGAATGTATTAACGGGCGCGGATCGAAATGCTCGCGACGATGGCGCGGCCGCGCGTGGGATCATCGCTCGACTTGAACGCTTCTTCGTCCGAGCCTGCGCCCGAGGGCGAAACTACCGGTCGCGCGGAGCCTTGGTCGCGACCGCGGGAAGATGCTGGATCGCGATCCGCATCAATTCCGGCAGCGTCCGCACCCCAAGCTTCGCCTTGAGCTGGGTGCATGTGTTGGCCACGGTCTTGTAGCTGACGTGAAGATGCTCGGCGATGACGCCGTACGGTTTCCCTTCGGCCACCAGCGCGAGCGTCTGAAGCTCCCGCACCGTCATGCGCTTCAAGGGATTGGACGTGCCCCTCGCCTCCATGAAAGCGACCTCGGAGGCCAGGTCGTGACTGAGATAGGGGCGGTTCTCCCGCACCTTCTGGAAGGCTTTCAGCACTTCGTCCGAAGAGGTGTCCTTCAACACGTAGCCGGTCGCGCCAACCTCGAGCGCACGGCTGACGATCACCGGATCCGAATGCATGGTGAAGACCAGGATCGGCGTGCCCTGATCGTGCAAACGAAGCCTGCGGATGAACGAAAGCCCGCCGAGCGCCCCGGTCCGCATCGCCAAATCGACAATGATCAGATCGGGCTTGTGGGCGCGATAGAGGCGGAAACCGTCGGCCAGGCTCTGCGCCTGGATGATCTGCTTGATGCCCGCGTCTTCGAGCAGCTGGCGGCACCCTTGCAGCACGATCGGATGGTCATCGATGACAAGCACGCGGGTCATGACAGCGCTCCAACCAATTCCGATCTGCGCGCGCGCTCCTTGGCGGCGCGCTCCACTGGGATTTCGATGTGAATGCGCGTTCCTTTTTTCGGCGCGCTCTCGATCATGCAGCTTCCTCCGAGAGAACGTATGCGCTCGGTCATGGCGGTCAGTCCGAATCCTTTCGGCGTGGATTGCGCCATGCCCACCCCGTCGTCGCTCAGGTCGAGGATGAGCTTGGCGCGCTCCCTTCGACCGCCATTGCGGCGCGTGGCTTGCATCGTCTCAAGATCGACGCTCACAGTTCCCGCCTTGCCGTGGCGGATGGCGTTGGTGATGCCCTCCTGAATGCAGCGATAGAGCGTGAGGTCGACGGCTTCGCCATAGGACTCGGCCAGCCGGCCAAAGGTCACGGCGATGTGCACGTCGGGGTGACGGCGCCTGAAGCCGGCGATGAGCTCTTCGAGCAGTTCGGCGAGCTTCGTGCGGCCAACCGGGATCGGACGCAGCTTCTTCAGGAGCGCGCGGTTCAGGAGTTTGAGACGCTCGGTGATCGACATGATCTCGCCGACGCGCCGGGAGATTTCGGGGCTGCTTTTGTCGGGCCGCTGGTTGGCGAGATTCTGGATCGACGAGGCGTTGGCTGTAATCCCGAACAGGCACGGCCCCGCTTCGTCATGCAGCTCGTTGGCGATCTCGCGCCGCTCCTCCTCCTGCACGGTGATGAGCTGGCGATAGAGCCGGCTGTTTTCGTCGCGCGCGGTCTCGAGCGCGCCGGCAAGCGTATTGAACCGTTGGGCGATGCCGGCGAGCTCCTTCACTTTCGGCAAGGCAAGTCTCGTCGCGTAGTGACCGTCTTCGAGACTCAACATGCCCTTCGACAGATGCGCGAGCGGATCGAGCACGCGGCCGAGCACGACGTAAAGCAAGGCGAGGATGAGCCCATTGAGGACAAGCCAGACGAGCGCAAGCGATGAGAAATCATGCCAGGCCTCGGCTATCTCGTCGGCCGGCTCGCCGACAATGATGACCGGGTTCACATGCGGAAGCGCAACGACCCGGACCGCGCGGCCTGCGAGCTGCGGGCGCACCAAGGACGCAAACCAGCGCGGCACGTAGCGCTGTTTCGCTTGCGGCGACAACACCGTGAGCTCGCCCATCGTGTCCACGAACATGATGCGGACATGCCGCAGATTCTTGAGGTGAAGGGAGAGGTCTTCGTTGAGTTGAGCGTTCTTGTCGCGAGCCGAGATGTCTTTCAGAGTCGCGGCGACGAAATGCTCGGCGACCTCGAGCGAGGCTTCGATTTCGACGCGCGTGGCGGTTCGCGTATTGAGGATCGAGACTGCGCCGGCGAGAAGAGCGGCAAGGAGGTTGATCGCCCCAACCGCAATGAGGAGTTGCGTGCGGACCGGCCGCTCGTACCAAAGCTTTTGCAGCATGCCGCGTTGCAATCTCATCGTCATTGGCCCCAAGCGGGCCTTCCTCGTTCCTGCGGCCCCACTGCCTGGTTGCCACGGGACTCAAGTCGAAGCCCGACCTGGGAGAAATAGCAATGGTAAACCTGGCATTGGAATTGCCAAATCTTCCCGGACCCAATCGGGACGTGCAAGGGAAAAGGGGGGTTGAGCGCTTACGTCGCCCGCTTGCCGAAGGCGAGAATGCCCGCAAGCGGCACGACGAAGCCGATCGTGACCGCGACGATGACGAGCGCTGCGAGATCGGCGTAAGAGCCACGATCGACCGCGAACAAGAGATTGAGATACTTGGTCTGAAGCTGGCCCGCGACGAGCGCGATATTCATCAGAGACGCCATAAGCGCAAACCAGGTGGCGCGCTTTCCGGCCGGGGCGTTGATGGCGACGATGGTCAGCGCCGGGATCATGCTGAGTTCGGCAAAAGGCGCCGCCGCGGTCGTATCGACAAGGGCGATGGTGCGGGCGCCGAAGCCGAACGTCGCCTCGGTCCACTGATCGACCCGCAGTGCAAGCCCGATGCTCGGCAAGGACAGCACCGTACCGATGACGGTCAACCACAGCAGCACCTTGGCGACCGGCTTCCTGGTGATGACATCGGAGAAGAGCCAAGCGCCAGCGAGACTGAGGGCCGCGCCGATTTGCGCGAGCGTGCCGTAGAAGCCTTCGTCGAACCCGAGCACGTCGATTGTGAACCAGCGATAGCCCTCCCCCACCCCCGGACTTGCGCGATAGAGAAAGATCACGAGCGCGGCATAGAAGATGCGCCGGCGATGAACTTCGTCGAGATCCCCGGCGATGCGGGCAAGCATCAGCGCGATGACGGCGAGCGAGATGGCAAAGATGAGCTCCTGGCCGAACGGCATGCCACTCAGCCCAATGGCGACGACTGTCAAGCCGAACACGAGGCCGCCGCCGAGAATGCGCCAATCGATCGGCCTCGGCGCGGCGCCGTCGAGACGGACCAAGAGCGCGCCGGTGAGCGAGATGGCGGGCACGGCGAGCCCAAGCAGAAAGACCCTCTCGTAGCTCAGGATTTGCGCGAGCCAGCCCGAGAGGCCCGCGACCGACAGGATACCCGACCACAGCGCGAGCCGACCCAGCACCTGGACCAGGCCCAACTCGCGATCGATTTCCGCTTTCGGTCTCGGCGTTCCATCGGGACGCACACGCTCCACCACTTCCGTGGTCATGGCGTCGGCGATGACGTCCTGAAGCACGACGCCGATCACGATCATGAGTTGCGCCGTCACATAGAGCGCGTTCTTGCTGGCGAAAGCGATCCAGCCGCCGGCCGCGCCGGCGAGAGTGACCATTCCCGCGGCGACGAGGCTCGCGCCGATGAACACGTAGACGCGACGCTGGGAGCCGAGAATCGGAACGGAGTCGGCGAGCTGCCCGAACACCATCTTCACGGTCCAGGGCAAGGTCAGCCACACGGCGAGCGCGGCCAATTCCGCCGGCGTGAAGGTGAGCGCCTCCTTCACCCAAAAGGCCTGGGCAATACCGACGAGTCCCAGCGCGCCATAGGCGTAGTAGATCATGAGCAGCGGCAGATAGCGCAGGCGCATGGCGCGGATGGGCGTCACCAGCGCCGCCTTCAGTCTGTCGAGCAGCGCCCGCCGCTCTCCGGTTTCAGCCTGCGATGCAGCCGTCATGGCCTTGGATTTAGAACCCCTCGCCCGATGCCGTCAGGCCATCAACCTCACGACGTGCCGGCTTGACCGGCGACGGCCGGCTGAGCGCGCTCAGGGCTCGCCGTCTTCTCTCGCCGCAAGGACCAGCCTTTTACCACGGCGTAGATCGCGGGGATGACGATCAGCGTCAGCAGCGTGGACGAGACCATGCCGCCGATCATGGGGACGGCGATGCGCTGCATGACCTCTGCGCCGGTGCCGTGGGTCCACATGATCGGCAAGAGACCGGCCATGATCGCGGCCACGGTCATCATTTTCGGGCGCACGCGATCGACCGCGCCCGTCATGATCGCGGCATGGAGATCGGCGCCGGTGAAGGGACGGTCTTCGCTGGCGCGCTTCTGCTTGAGCTCCTTCAGCGCGTGGTCGAGATAGATCAGCATCACGACGCCGGTCTCGGCGGCGACACCAGCAAGAGCGATGAAGCCGACGGCGACGGCGACGGAGAGGTTGAAATCTAGCCACCACATCAGCCAGAAGCCGCCGACGAGCGCGAACGGCACCGACAGCATGACGATCAGCGTCTCGGTGATACGCCGGAAATTGAGGTAAAGCAGCAGGAAGATGACGAGCAGGGTCACCGGCACGACGATTTGCAGCCGCGCCTTGGCGCGCTCGAAATATTCGAACTGGCCGCTCCAGGTGACGTAATAGCCGGGCGGGAAATCGACCCCATCGGCGACGGCCTTCTTCGCGTCGGCGACATAGCTGCCGAGATCGCGGTCGCGCAAATCGACGAAGATATAGAGGGCGAGCTGGGCGTCCTCGGTGCGGATGCTCGAAGGGCCTTGGGCCAGGCTGACCTTGGCGACCTCGGCGAGCGGAACCGTGCCGCCGCTCGGCAGGGGAATCAGCACTTCGCTTGCGACCTCTTGCGGCCGGCTGCGATAGTCGCGCGGATAGCGGACGCTGACGGTATAGCGCTCGCGGCCTTCCACCGTCGTGGTCACGGGCTCGGCGCCGAGCGCCATCGCGATCACGTTCTGAACGTCGCCGACCATGAGCCCGTAGCGGGCAAGCTGCGTCCGGTCGGGATCGACGTTGAGGTAATAGCCGCTAATGGCGCGCTCGGCGTAAGCGGAAGAGGTGCCGGGCACGTCGCGGAGCACGGCCTCGATCTTGCGCGCGAGCTTCTCCATCTCGGCAAGGTCCTTGCCGTAAACTTTGACGCCGACCGGCGTGCGGATGCCGGTGGACAGCATGTCGATGCGCGCCTTGATCGGCATGGTCCAGGCGTTGGAAACGCCGGGAAATTGCAGCGACCGGTCCATCTCGGCGATGAGGCTTGTCCACGGTCATGCCCGGGCGCCATTCGCTCTCGGGCTTGAGATTGATGACGGTCTCGACCATTTCGGTCGGCGCCGGGTCGGTCGCGGTCGCGGCGCGTCCGGCCTTGCCGAAGACCGATTCCACCTCGGGGAACGATTTGATGATCTTGTCTTGCGTCTGCAGCAGCTCGGCCGCCTTGGTCACGGAAATGCCCGGCAGCGTCACGGGCATATACATCAGCGTGCCCTCGTTGAGGTTGGGCATGAACTCGCTGCCGAGCTTCGAAAGGGGCCAAAGGCTTAAAGCGAGAACGGCCAAAGCGACCGCGATCGTAGCGGTCTTGAATTTGAGCGCGAGCTCGATCGCAGGCCGGTAAATCCAAATCAGGAACCGGTTCACCGGGTTCTTGTGCTCCGGCATGATGCGGCCCCGCACGAAGAGCGCCATCAGCGCCGGAACGAGAAAGATCGACAAGCAGCGCCGCCGCGGCCATGGCGAAGGTCTTGGTGTAGGCGAGCGGCTTGAACAGCCTGCCCTCCTGCGCTTCCAAGGCGAAGATGGGCAGGAACGACACGGTGATGATGAGAAGGCTGAAGAAGAGCGCGGGACCCACCTCGACCGCGGCTTCGACCACGATCTCGGCCCGCGGCTTGCCGGGCGGCGCCCGCTCGAGCCGCTTATGCGCGTTCTCGATCATGACGATGGCGGCATCCACCATCGCGCCGATGGCGATGGCGATGCCGCCGAGGCTCATGATGTTGGAGCTGAGCCCCAAGGCCCACATGCAGATATAGGCGATGAGAATGCCGAGCGGCAGCGTGATGATGGCGACGAGCGCGCTGCGCGCATGCAACAGGAAGATGACGCAGACGAGCGCGACAATCAGGCTCTCCTCGATCAGCGTGCGCTTCAACGTGTCGATGGCGCGGTAGATGAGAGCCGAACGATCGTAGACCGCCTCGACGCTCACGCCTTCGGGCAGGCTCGGCGCGATCTCGGCGATACTCCGTTTCACGTTGTCGATGACCGAGAGCGCGTTCTCGCCGGAGCGCTGAAGGGCGATGCCGCCGACAACCTCGCCCTCGCCGTCCATTTCGGTGATGCCGCGGCGCTCGTCGGAGGTGAGCTCGACGCGCGCCACGTCCTTGAGCAGCACCGGAACGCCGCCCTCGTTCTTGACGACGATTTGCTCGAGGTCGGACAGGTTCTTGATATAGCCGCGGCCGCGCACGGCGAACTCTGTCTCCGACACTTCGAGGGTGCGGCCGCCGACATCCATGTTGCTTTCCTTGATGACCTCGCCAATGCGCGAGAGCGGAATGCCGAGCGCCTGAAGCCGGCGCGGGTCGATGACCACGCTATATTGCTTGACGAAGCCGCCGACGCTCGCGACCTCGGCCACGCCCGACGCGTTCGAGAGCCCGAAGCGGAGATACCAATCCTGGATGGTGCGCAACTCGGCGAGGCTTCGCTGCGCGCCCCGCACCACATATTGATAGACCCAGCCAACCCCGGTGGCGTCGGGCCCAAGGCTTGGGGTCACGCCCTGCGGCAGCCGGCGCGCGGCGGAACTCAGATATTCGAGCACGCGCGACCGCGCCCAATAGACATCGGTTCCTTCCTCGAAAATCACATAGACAAAAGAGACGCCGAAATAAGAGAAGCCGCGCACGACGCGCGACTTGGGCACGGTCAGCATCGCCGTCGTGAGCGGATAGGTGACCTGATCCTCGACGACTTGCGGCGCTTGCCCCGGAAACTCGGTGTAAATGATGACTTGCGCGTCGGAGAGGTCGGGAATGGCGTCGAGAGGCACGCGGTAAACCGCATAGATGCCGAGCACGGTCACGAACAGCGTGGCGAGCCCGACGAGAAAGACATTGCGGGCGGACCAGCGGATGATCGCGGCGATCATTTCGGCTCTCCCTGGCTGAAGGCCTGAAGCGCCGCTTTGAGGTTGCTTTCGGCGTCGATGAGGAACGTGGCCGACGTGACGATTTCTTCGCCCGGTTCCAGGCCCGAAACGATTTCGGTATGGCCTTCGCCCCGCCGTCCGATCTTCACTTCACGGGGCTCGAACCGTCCCTCGCCCTTAGCGATAAGGACGACCTGGCGCGTGCCGCTATCGATGATGGCGCTGTCAGGGACCGCAACCGCCGGGGCTTCGCCATCGCCGACGCGAAACACGACATCGGCATACATTCCGGTCTTGATCTTGCCGTCGGGGTTCGGCAGCTCGATACGAACGGAGACCGTGCGCGTCTCCATTTTCATCATCTCCGGGTAGATGAAGCTTACCTTGCCTTCGTGCGGCTCGTTCGGAAGGGCGCGGAGCGTCACGGACAGCGGGCGTTCCCACCTTGATCGGGGCGATATCGGCCTCGGCGACTTCGGCGACCACCCACACGCTCGAATGATCGGCGATGCGGAACAGTTCGTCGCCGGCCACGACCCGCTGACCCTCGATGACGTTCTTGGCGATGACGTCGCCGGTCGCGGGCGAAGCCCAGTCGATCGTGCGCGGGTTGGTCAGACCGGCGCGCACCTCCTCGATGCGGCTCTCCGGAACGTCGAGATTGCGCAAGCGTTGGATGGCGCCGGAGAGGTTCCGGCTCGTCTCGGATTTGGCCGAAGGACCTTCCGCGCGCAGCGCCACGACAAGATCGGCCTGGGCAAGTTGGATCTGCGGACTGAAGAACCGGAAGAGCGGCTCGCCTTCCGTGACGTGCTGGCCGGTCTTGTTGACGAACAGGTCCTCGATATAGCCGTCGGAGCGCACGGTAACGATCCGAAGCGACGTCTCGTCGTGCTCGACGGTGCCCACCCCGCGAACGGTCCGCGTTATCGGCAGGGAGGCGACCTTCTCGGTGCGCACGCCGCTGCGCTGGATTTTGTCGAGGCTGACCTTGACCGAGTTTGGATCCCCCTCCTCGTCGGCGTAGACGGCAATGTAGTCCATGCCCATGGGGTCCTTCTTCGGCACCGGGGAGGTGTCGGGAAGACCCATCGGATTCCGGTAGTAGAGAATCTTGCGTCCGCCCTCGGGAGGCGCGGATTGCCCGGTGGATGCCGGCGTCGCCACCGTCTCGGCGCGATGCGCGTACCAATCGCTTGCTGCGGCGCCGGCGGCGATGCCGGCGGCCAAGATGATCAGACTGTTCAGACGCCTCATGGCGCGTCTCCCCGAATCCTTGTTGATCGGCCCCTAACGCGAAGCGGCAGGGGATGCGCGCGGCGCCATGAGCGGGCGCTCAAGGAGCGGCAACGCGCTTTCGTTCAAGGATTCAGGTACGAGGCGGCGGAGAAGGCGGATTAGGTGCGACCGGCAGGCTGAGCCGGGGGACCGGCGTCAATTCGGCCGAAGCATTGGGAACCGAGGCCGTTTCAGAGGACGCGAGCGGGATTGCCGAAACACCGGCGCACTTGAATGCGCAGGCAGCGTCCTCGTTGCAGTGGCTCTTGGATTGCTTGCCACAATCCTGGTCCATCGGGCAGCAATCGGCGTGCGCCGAAATCGAATCAGCCGAGTGGACAGGAGCAGCCGTTCCCGCCACCGGCAACAGCGCCAGGGACAAGGCCGTCAGCATGACGAATATGGCGCGGACGGTGCGCATATTTAGAGTTTATCCGCCCCCTCCCCCATAAGGTCAAGTGACGGAGCCGTGAGGTCGGAAATGTTGCTTTAGGGATAGTTGCGGAAGGCTCGGGGCCGCCCCAAAACGCCGGGCGGCCGGCCCGGCGGCATCGACGGACTCAAGATCGAGGCCTTTCTCGTCAGCCACGACCCGGCGGAGCCGGCTTACGGCTACCGCGTCACGTATAAAGTGCGCTCGGCGGTCGTCAGCGGCGATACGCGAAAGGTTCAGAACATGGTGCGCTTCTCGCGCGACGCCGACGTGCTGGTCCACGAGGCGCTTAACCCGCAGATGGTCGAGTTGGTCGCGGCCGCGCTCGACAAGGCCGGCCATGTCCGGCAGGCCAAGATGACGCGTGACACGCTCGATTATCACACCTCGCCGGTCGAGGCCGCGGGCATCGCCAACGAGGCAAATGTGAAACTTCTGGTGCTAACCCATGTCGTGCCCGCGCTGCCGACTGCGCTGATGCGGCAGATGTTCCTGCGCGACGTTAAGGCCGTGCGTGGTAGCGGCGATACGATCCTCGGCGAGGACGGACTCTTGATTTCCCTTCGTGCCGGCTCGCAGGAGATCGATGCCTACCTCGAGTAGCTCTCGCCGCTAATGCGCCGCGGCGAGATGCGCGGTGAGGTCGTGATCGGGGACCTTGGTCAGATCTTTCTGAAGTTTCTTCGCGACGAGCTTAGCGACCGGCTTGCTCAACGCCTTCTTCAGCTCGGTTAAGACTCCGGGCGGCGCGACAAGCATCAGCTTGTCGAATTGTCCGCGGTCGTGCTCGACTTCGATCTGCTCCGCCACGATCTTGATGAAGTCCTCTTTGGCGGCCTCATGCAAATCGCGGCGCGGTTCGATGGCGGAACGGCCAGGCGATGCACTTTCATTAACGCGCGAGGGGCGGTCACGCCCGAGATCGCTGGAACGCGCGTGCAGATCCGTCGAGACAAAGCTCGACACCGTGCGGAACGCGCCCTTGTCGTCGCGCGCAACGAAGCGCGCCCTGCCGCCGTCGGCGATGACGTACCAGAGTTTTGCTTTTTTCATGAGTTTGCCCGTTCCGGTAGGTTACGCAAACTCAGTATGTAAGCGGTGAGATCGCCGATTTCACTCCTGGGGCGAGTGGAATTGGTGGCATGATGCTTGCGCAAGCGTCGCAGGAGGGGCGTGCCGCACCGACATTTTGGCGCCCATTGAACGTTTGCCCGGTCCGGCGCAAAATAGTGGAAAGGTGGGGGCGGGACGTTCGGTTAGGAGGTCTGTCATGAAGGTCAAAGACATGATGCACAAGGGCGCGGAGCACGTCGCGCCCAATGCCAAGCTTCAAACCATTGCCAAAAAAATGCGTGACCACGACATCGGCGCGATGCTGGTGTGCGAAGACGGCAAAACCGTCGGCATGGTGACTGATCGGGACATCGCCATCAGAGCGTTCACCAATGGCAAGGACGTTGGCGCAATCGAGGCGCACCACGTGATGAGCCGCAATGTGGTTTTCTGCCGCGACAATGGCGAGGCCGAGGACGCGCTTCGCATCATGGAGAAAAACAAGGTCCGGCGGTTGCCCGTTCTCAACGAAGACGGAAAGCTTGTGGGCATGTTAAGTCTCGGCGACATTTCGCATGCGCTGTCCCGCGAGCGAACGGGCGAAGTCACGAAGGCCGTTTCCGCCCACCACGCCTAGCGGGGCGCGCCTGCGACGGTTCGCATTTCACGCGCGTCGCTTGCTCCACGGGCGGGGGCTAGGCTCGCCGGAGGATTTGCGATTGGCCGCTCTCACCGTGGCCTGGAGCTCGGGCAACAGGTCCTCGGTGTCCGGTTCCAGCAACTCGACGCGGTTGCGGCCGGCGCGCTTGGCGGCGTAAAGCGCCGCATCGGCGCGGCGGAACAGCGCGTTGAGGTCGCCGCCTCCGCCCGCATCCCATGCCACTCCGACGCTGACTGTCGCGCCCACCGGGAGCCCGTCAACGAAGGCTCCGGAATTGGCGAAGGCATGGCGCACGGCCTCGCCGATCTCGACCGCTCCAAGCCGGTCCACGCCGGGAAGTATGGCCGCGAATTCCTCGCCGCCAAGCCGCGCGACGATGCTCAACTCCTCGAAATGGGTCCGGACGGTGTCGGCGAACAGCTTGAGCACCCGATCGCCGAGCTCATGGCCGAAGCGGTCGTTGGTCCGCTTGAAATGATCGAGGTCGAAAATCAAGACCGAGATCGCACCGCCGGTGCGATCGCGGTCGTGGCCGAAGGCATCGGCCGCTTCGAACAGGGCGCGCCGATTGGGCAGGCCGGTCAAGGCGTCGGTCAGAGCCTCCATGCGGCGCTCAATGTTGCTGCGCTCCTTGGCGAGCGAAAGCACCACAAAGGCAATGGCCACGCGAAGGAGCAGCGCCAAGAGCATGACCGTCGGGAACCAGATGCTCGCGGCCACCCACCGCGCTTCGTTGATGGGCATGGCGATGTTGAGCGGAAACCACAACATTTGAAAGCAAGCAAGAATGACCAGCAGGACCACGACCGGCCAGCGCGAGGCCGGCTGTTCGCCCTTGGCCTGCGAGAATTGGAATGCCGTGGCAAAATTGTAGAGCGCGAGCGTCGTGGAGCGCATCAAGGCGATAGTCGAAGGAATGCAGAAGACCCGACTGCACGGCGAGCAGGAAGGCAACCGGTCCGAGCAAGATCCAGAAGACATGCGCGGGACGATGGATGAACCCCCTCGCCGCCTTCCACTTGATGGCGTCGCCGAGAATCACAATGGCGCCGGCTATAGCCAAGGGGACATTGGCGAAGAACAAGACCGCTGTCATCGCGAGGCCCGCCGCCTGGACGAGGAGCGCAAGCCCCCACCACCCGATCAGCGGGCTTTCCCGCCCGCGGGCCCAAATAAGCAGCAGGACGACACCGAGGAGGGCGGTGATCGTGACGTGCAAGTCGGCTGACGAAAGTTGACGAAGGAACTCCGCGATGCTCTCATGGTTTTGCGAAAGCAGCGTTGCGTAGATGGGTCTCGGGGGGATGGCCAGTCACTCGAAGCGTGGCCGTCTGATGCGGCGGGCCACTTATCGGTCTTGCACCGATATGTTGGCTGATCGGGCACAAGCGCCTAATTCTAAAGTCGAAACCGATGGCGCGCTCATCCTCTTCAACGCGCGCGAAAGGGACGGCGATTTTCGCTATGCGCGCCTCGATCAAGCCGAGCTCGCCGCCGCCGATCTGAGCCAGTCTTCGTTCGATCACGCAAATCTCGCGGGCGCAGACCTCACCGAAGCGAATTTAAGCGGCGCCTGTCTCCGATTTGCAACAGCGCCGGTCGCCGGCCTCGCGGCAGCCGATTTGTCGCGCGCCGACCTTCAGCTTTCCCGATTCGATCAAGCGAACCTCGCGGCCGCAAATCTGAGCGGTGCCATGCTCGATCACGGCGATTTCGCCGGCGCTTGTCTCGCCGGCGCCAATCTCAACAACGCGAGTCTCCGCTTCGCGAGGCTCGCCGCGGCGGATGTTGGCGGGGCCGATCTGTCAGGCGCCGATCTTCGCTACGCGAGGCTCAACGAGGCCTGTTTTGCCAAGGCGAATTTAAGCGGCGCCCTTCTCGACTACGCGGACTTCTTCGGCGCCAATCTTGCCGAGGCGAATTTGCTCGGCGCGCATTTACGTTACGCAAAGAACCTCACGCCGGCCCAAATCCTGCAAGCCCGGATCGACGACTCCACCATCCTGCCGCTCCACTATTTCGAGCCAAGACCGCCGAAGGCCAAGGTCCGGGCGTTTCGCTGGAAGCGGCCGCTCCTTGCCGCGGGTCTTTCTATCGCGGCCCTGTTCGGCTCCCTGGGCGCAATCGAGCTTGTCTCGCCGCTTAAATCCTTGACAGGCCAAGCGAGGCTCACGGTTTCAACGACCCCCTCGCCGGCATTGGCGGCGCTTACGCCGGCGGTCCTTGTGCCGGCGATGCTCAAGGATGCGGGCGCAACCGCGGAGCCTCCCCTTCCGACAGCTCTTGCCTCGACAGGGTCGTATTCGACGCTGCTCGCGCGCAATCCGCCCGCTCTTGACTCGGAAATTCTACCGGCCGCCGCGAAGTCCAGCTCTCCGAAGACGCTGCGAATAGGCGATGTCGCGCCCGTCTTGCTCCTTTCGGTGACTGATACGGCGAAGGCAGAAGATGTCCGGCTTGAAAGAACCGAACGCGATGTTCCGGTCGAACGGCTTGCCCTGGCGACGCCCGGTCTGGGAGACGTGCTCGCGGACGCTCAATTGCGTCTTGTCGCGGCCGCCCCGATTAAGTTCACGCTCCGTGTCAAAGACGAGACGGAAACGCCACCCGCGACCGCAGCGCCTGCCAATGTGGACCCGCTGATGATTGTCATCTCGCTCGGTCAACAGCGTGTCGAGATCTATCGCGGCACCGAGCTCGTCACGAATGCGAAAATCTCGAGCGGCAAGCCAGGCTACGACACTAGGACCGGCGTGTTCAGCATCCTCGAGAAGCGGCGCTACCATCATTCCAATCTGTTCAGCGGCGCGCCGATGCCGTGGATGCAGCGCATGACCTGGACGGGAACCGCGCTTCATGCCGGTATCGTGCCGGGCTATCCGGCGTCGCATGGCTGCGTCCGGCTCCCCTTCTCGTTCGCGCCGAAATTGTTTCAGATGACGAATGTCGGCGAGAACGTCGTCGTTGCGCAAAGTCGGGTTGTCCCGAAGCCTGTCGAGCATCCGAACCTGTTCCAGTCCGCCGCCGCCAAGCCGCAAGTGTCGCTGGCGCTCGCCGCTCACGACAAGCTTGCAACCGATGCAGGCGCGGCTACGCCGCTACGAAGCCCCGAGCAAGCCGGCCTCGATGCCGCCTCTGACAATGCTCCAAGCGCGCCTTTGCGCATCCTGATCACGCGGCGCACGGAGCGCGACCGCATTATCGCCGTGCAGTACCTGCTCGCCTCGCTCGGCTATCTCAAGCCGCAGAATTTCACCGGGCGGGTCGGCGACGAGACGATCGGCGCCATCAAGGCGTTCCAAAAGGCGAATGGTCTGCGCGGCACAGGCGCTTATTCGAGCGAGCTCGCTAGGCAAGTCTACCTTGCCGCCGGCAAGTCCGAGCCACCCCCCGCTCACCTTTATGTCAGGCAAGATTTCCGCAGCGTGTTCGACATGCCGGTTGCGCTTCGCAATCCCGAGCGGCCGCTCGGCACCCATCTCTTCACGGCAATGACAGCGCTACCGGGGAAAATCAAGACACCGTGGATGGGGCTCAGCCTCGAGGGGGACGATTCGACAAGCGTGCTCGACCGCATCGAAATCGCCGACGAGGCGCGCCGCGAGATTTCCGCTCAGCTCACCCCCGGCTCATCGCTCATCATCGCCGAGACCAGCGTCAATTCGGCGCTGCTGCGCGAAGGGGATGATTTCATCGTCTGGACGAAGGATGCGCCTCCCGTCGCCGCCGACTCACCCGAGAGGCGCCATGCCAAGGCCAAGAAAGCCAATCGCGCCAAGGCCTACCTTCTTGGACGATCGAAGGCGCAGGCGCCGCAGCGAATTATCAAGCGCCGCGCGGAGCCGCAGGGGTTTGGCTTCTTTGGGTTCCGGCGGTGGTAGCCGCGCTACTTCGTGAGCTGCGCCTTGGTGAGGCTTGAGACCGCGATCCCGTCCAGGCAATCGGCGACAGGGCCTGAATCGGTCCTGCAGCCCATGATCTCGTTGATCAGGAAGCTGCCGACGTCATCACAGGCCGTATCCGCTAGCTCGAACAGCTTCACGGTGCGCTTGTTGGATTTGAGCGGCGCAAGATCGACGGCGAAGCGGCGTCCGATCACGCCGTCGGGCCGGAACAGCACGAGGTCGAGTTTCAATTCCTGGTAGTTGGCGGCGTTCTTGTTGGTAACGACGAAATAGGCGCGGCACTGGCTCCCTTGCGTCTCGAGCTTGTTCAACTCGATTGAGATCGCATTTGCATCCGGAGTTGTCGTCGCCGGCTCCGCGTGAACCGCCTGGCTCAATACGCTCGCAAGAGCAAGGAGCGCGATGCGAATTGGCCCGGCATGCTTTGGCATGACGGCCGGTTGAGCTTCAGAGTCCATCTCACACCCCCTTGCGACCAGATCCGCTGCTCCGGTCGATATTCACCTAAATGGATCGCGAGCGCCAGGGGTTCCGCGCCCACGCATGATTCATCTCCCCGTTTCTTGGCAGGGGCCGGGACGAGAGCCTCCGCAACTCGGCGAAGGACTCTCCTCCGGCTGCTCTAGGCTACCCGGGGTTCTTCTGGTTCTTCGTCGCGTAGTAGGCTTGCGCCTTGGCCAGATTGCCTTCCGGATCCTTCATGAAGTCGGCCTTGGCCTGGTCGCTGCCGAAGCAGTAGGTCTTCCCGCCAATTTGCGCGTTGATCGAGCAGTCCGTGGCGACGTCCTTGCCGAGCGCAAGACCCATCGTACACATGTTGTCGTACTCGCCGGTGACGGCCAAAGCCGCCGTGGACATGCCGAGCAAGACGGCGCCGGCAACAGCAGACACGATAATGTTTTTCATGACAGTCTCTCCTCCTATTGCGGCAGATCTCTGCCTGCCGCTCCCTAACGCTTTGCGCGCCGCCAATCAGTGACCGCAGTGACGCGCGCTGAAATCGAATCGCGAAACGCGAGGCAAACGTCCCGCTCATCGAGATTTCCGAAGATGCCCTGGCCTCGCCACAGACTGGACACAATCGGCCGGGTCCTAAAGCCCGCCGCTGGCCTGTTTGCGGGCTTCGATTTTTTCGGCGGTAAAGGGAACGCATCGCCCTCTCGTTCGTTCCAGGGTCAGAGGGATGCGGTGCCGTCAAAGTATGGCCGCGGCCGTGTGGCTAGGCTGCTTGTGGTCAGGGTGGGGTTGCACTGCTCTCTGCGCGTTCCGGTAAATCGCGTCGATAAGCAACGCCGCCGATGCTCCCCAAGGGCAGGCGGCTAAAAGCCGTGCCGTAAGTCGCGTCGGGGGCAAGTCGTGGGGGCACGACGAACATACGAGACGCACGAGAGGGTCCTCATGGGTCAAGCTGAGCTCCGTTCTTCTGGTCTTCTGTCGCCGAAGTCCGGTCCTTTGGTCAAAGGGGTGGCCAACAGCAATATAAAGACCGAAGCCAACCAACCACTGCCGGCGCGCAACGAACGATCGGACCGCATCGAAGCGCCGCTCCCGGTCACGCCCGAGCGGCTCGAACTCATCAAGGCCTATGCGAGAGGCCGCGCCCGCATCGCCGACGAGGCGGCAACGTCGCGGATCGCGCAGCGCTTTGCCCCGCGCACTCCAGACGCCCCGCCTCCCGCCGCGGCGGCGAAGCCTGCCACGGTCCCGACGCAGACCGTTCCACTCACGGGACTCAACGCGGGAATTCGCAGGCTGACGGCGGTTCTCATCGCCGCTGCGCTTATCCCCAACCTTACGCTTGCGGTTCTCTGGCTCGGTCTCGTCGATCCGCCTTGGTCGGAGTCCGCTTCTCCTTCGCCGAAGGAGTCCGAGCGGATGGCTGCGACGCCCGCGGCCCCTCAGCCCGAACAGAGCAGCCCGCCTGCGGCTCAGGCCGCGGCGCCACCCGCTTTCTCGCCTGTGCTGACCGCACCCAACGTTCTCGATGCGGAGCAAGGCGAGAGCGTCAGTTTCCCCATCGCGCTCGACGGCACCGATGGGGTTCCCGAGGAAAGCGTCATCGTCATCAAAGGCCTGCCGCCCGGCAGCACTCTGTCCGACGGTTATTCATCAGGACCGATGGAGTGGCGCTTGCGACCCGACGCGATCGGCGATTTGCGCCTTGCGGTCGCAGACGCAGCACCCGGCGAGACGACGCTTCTTGTCCAGCTCGTCGCGCCCGACGCGAAGATCATCGCGACCGCTTCGACGACGCTGCGGACGAGATCCGAACCCGGCCCAAATCCGGACCCGTTCGATATCGCGCAAGCGGCGCGAGCCTTGGATATCGAGGCGCGGGCGCCTGAGGCGGGTTTGGAGGAGAAGTTCGTCGTCGAAACCGCTTCGATCGACACGGTGCCCTTGCCGGATCGCCGTCCCGAGCCGCCGGGCGAGTTCGAACTGGATCAGGCCGACGGCCTGGGTCAATCTTCGCGAAAGCCCCTCCCCGAGCGCGGCCGTGGTCACGATCGTGCCGAAAGGCGTGAAGCTCCGGATCATCGGGCGGAAGCGCTCCTGGGTGCAGGTCAACAATCCCGCGACTTCGCAGAGCGGTTGGATTTATGGGAACAATGTCGCCGCCGCGCGCTGACCAAGGCGCGGTTCAGCTCTTGATGCGTGACATCGCCGGATCGTAGAGCGGCTCGAAAAAGATCTTGGCGGGGACGCGGGCCGTGGCGACTTCGAGCTGATAGCTGCCGGAAAGCAATTCGTCGCGCGTCACGCCGTTCTCGGCATCGCGGACATAACCGTAGCCGATGGCGCGGCCGATCGTATGTCCGTAGCCGCCGCTTGTCAGCCAGCCTACGCGCTTGCCGTCGCGATAGATCGTCTCGCGCCCGAGCAAGAGAACCGAAGGATCGGCGGTGAACCCGGCAAGGAGCCGCGGCAGCCGCTTGTTGAGCTGAGATTCGAGCGCGGCGCGTCCTTGGAATTGGGTGTCCCCTTTTAGCTTCACCGCCCAGCCAAGACCGGCCACGAGCGGCGAGTGGTCGGGACCGATATCGGCGCCCCAGGCCCGGTATCCCTTCTCGAGCCGGAGTGAATCGATGGCGCGGTATCCGGCATTGGCGATGCCGTGCCTCTGTCCCGCCTCCATCAGCGACCTCGTAGAGGCTCGCGGCGAATTCGACCGGAATGTGCAGTTCCCAGCCGAGCTCGCCGACATAGGTGACACGGAGCGCGAGAACCGGCGCGCCCGCGACCGTGATCCGTTGCACCCGCCCGAAGGGAAAGGCGGCATTGGAAAGATCGTTCTCGCTCAGGCTTTGCAGCAGGTCGCGCGACTTCGGGCCCATGACCGACAGCACGGCGTAAGACGAGGTCACGTCGATGAGGCGCGCGTCGAGCCCCTCGGGGATCGAGCGCGCGATCCAGTCGAAGTCGTGCGTGGCGAAGCCCGTGCCGGTGACGATGTAATATTCGTCCTGAGCGAGCCTTGCGACGGTGAGATCGCACTCGATGCCGCCGCGCGCATTCAGCATCTGCGTGTAGACGAGATGACCCGGCGGCTTCGCCACGTCGTTCGCCGCAATCCAGGACAGCGCCTTCTCGGCATCCGGTCCGGTCAAGAGAAACTTCGCGAACGAGGTCTGGTCGAACAGCGCGACCCGCTCGCGGGCCGCTTTGTGCTCGCGGCCGACCGCATCGAACCAATTCGGCCGCTCGTAGGTGTAGACGTCTTCGGCCTTCTCGCCGCGGGCAAGATCGGCAAACCAGTTCGGCCGCTCGAAGCCGAGCTTCTCGCCGAAGCATGCCCCTTGGGCTTTCAGCCGGTCGTAGAGCGGCGAGCGGCGGAGCGGGCGGCCCGAGCGATACTCCTCGTGCGGCCAGGCCATGGCGTAGTGCTTGGCGTAAGCCTCGAGCGTGCGGGTGCGCACCCAGTTCGTGTCGAGATGGTTCCGGCCGAAGCGGCGGATATCGACCGGCCAGAGATCGTAAGGCGGCTCGCCCTTGGCCACCCATTCGGCGAGCACCATGCCGGCGCCCCCGCCCGCGGCGATGCCGAAAGCGTTGAAGCCCGCCCCGACAAAGACGCCCCGCGTCTCGGGCGCCTCGCCGAGGATGAAATTGCCGTCGGGCGTGAAGCTTTCGGGACCGTTGATGAACTCCCGGATGCCGGCCGTCTGCATCGCCGGCACGCGTCCGGCGGCTAGCTCGAGCAGCGGCTCGAAATGGTCGAGATCGGTATCGAGAAGCTGGAACTCGAACCCGTCCGGCAAACCGTCGATCGCCCAAGGCTTGGGGTTGTGCTCATAACCGCCCATGACCAGGCCGCCGACTTCCTCCTTCCAATAGGTGAGACGGTCGGGATCGCGCAGCGTCGGCAGATTAGACGCAACGCCCGCGATCGGCTCGGTGATGAGATATTGATGCTGCACCGGAACGAGCGGAATGTTGACGCCCGCCATGCGGCCGAGCGCGCGTGACCATTGGCCCGCGCAGATCACGAGCTTGTCGCAAGCGATGCGTCCCTGGTCGGTGACGACGGCGCGCACGCGGCCGTTCTCGACCTCGATACCGGTGACGGTGACGCCTTCGGCGATCTTGACGCCCTGCCATGCGCGCGCCCTTGGCGAGCGACATGGTGATGTCCGAGGGAGACGCCTGCCCGTCGGTCGGGAGGAAAGGCCGCGCCGACGACGTCGTCGATCTGCATCATGGGCCACAAATCTTGCGCTTCCTTCGGGGTCAAGAGATGCATGTCGAGCCCGAAGGAGGTGGCGGTGGTCGCCTGCCGCTTCACCTCGGTCCAGCGCTCCGGATTGCAGGCGAGCCGCAAGCCCCCGTTCCGCTTCCATCCCGTCGCGAGCCCGGTCTCCTGCTCGAGCTTCTCGTAGAGCGAGACCGAGTAGCCGAGGAGCTGGGTGATGTTGGCGCTCGTGCGCAACTGTCCGACGAGCCCGGCGGCGTGCCAGGTCGAGCCGCAGGTCAGCTTGCCGCGTTCGAGCAGGAGCGTGTCGGTCAGGCCCATCTTGCCGAGATGGTAGGCCACCGAACAGCCGACGATGCCGCCGCCGACGATGACAATCTTCGCCGAGGCGGGAAGCTCGCTCATGCGTTCTCCATGGCGTCGAAGGCGGCGTAAGCGGCCTCGAAGCGCCGCAGGTTTTCGGCCGTGTAGGCCGCGTAGTCGAAATCGACGGTCGAGTGGATTTCCGAGACCATGCTCCACATGGTTTCGCGCAAGAGCGAGGCCGCGGTCATGGCCGCGGCGCGGCGGCGCAACTCATCGTCAACCGGCCTGCCGAAATAAAGCGCAAGCGCCCGCTCCGCCTCCTCGCGGGATAGCTCGCTGTTGGAGGCGAGGCCGCCGAGATCGAAGAGCGGCGAGTTGAACCCGGCATATTCCCAGTCGAGCAGCCACAAACGCTTCCCGTCGTCGATGAAGTTCGCCGCGAGCAGATCGTTATGGCCGAACACGACCTCGATGGGTCCGACGGCGGCTTCCAGCCTATCCGCGCGCGTGAGAAGATCTGGCAGCATCGAAAGGTGAAGGCTCTTGCCTTCGCGAAGCGTGTGCCCGTAGTCGCGGACGACATGGAACACCCAGAACATCGCCGCGGGCCCACGCAAATGTTGCGGAACGTCGCGGTGGCAGCGCCTGACCATGTCGATCAGAGGCTCGAGATTGGCGGGGTTGCGCACGTCCTCGGCGGTGAAGGTGCGGCCCTCGATAAAGTCGAGGACGAGGATGCCGGGCTCCGCGTGCACCACGGCCGGGCTCAAGCCCGCCAGATGCGCGGCGCGGCTTGCGGCAAGCTCGGTTGAGCGCACGACGCCATGAACCAAAAGATCGTGACCGACGCGCACGACGTAGCGGCGGCCGCCGTCCTCGACCTTGAAATTCTGGTTGGTGATGCCGCCGGCGAGCGGCCTCGGGTCCACGCGCCCCGACCAGATCGACAGCGCGGCAATCCGCTCCGCCAGCCGCGAGGATTCCGTATCAAGCCTCATGCATACGCCCTCCCCGCTTGGCGGCGAGACGCCGCGCGGCAGTCTGGATCAGACGGTCGGCGATGATGGCAATGGCCGCGACACAGAGGCCGGCCACGATCCCGCGCCCGGTGTCGGCCTTGGTCAAGGCGATGTAGACCTCCTGGCCGAGGTCGCGCGTTCCGACGAGCGCGGTGATGACGAGCATCGAGATTGCGAGCATCACGGTCTGATTGATCCCGAGAAGAATGACAGGCGCCGCAAGCGGGAGGCGGATCTTGGTCAAGAGCTGACGCGGCGTGCAGCCGGCGGCCGTCCCGGCCTCGACCAGCGAAGGCTGCACGTCGCGAATTCCATGTGCAGTGTAGCGTATGGCGGGCGCGAGCGCATAGAGCACGATCGCGATCATGGCGGTGAAATCGCCGACCCTGAACAGCATGACAACGGGAATGAGGTAGACGAAGCTCGGCAAAGTCTGGAGCGTGTCGATGATCGCCTCGAGCACGCGCCAAGCGCGTTCCGAAAGGCCGCCCCAAATCCCGAACGGGATGCCGATGGCGCACGCGATGACGACCGAGATGGCGCAGAGATAGACGGTCTCCATCGCATTCAGCCACTGCCCGTTCAGGACGATGAACAGCGAAAGAGCAGCGACCAGAAGCGCAAGACGCGCCGCGCCGAGGCGCCAGCCGGCGAAGGCGAGCGCGGCGGTGACGAGCGGCCACGGCTGGGCCAACATGAAGCGCTTAACCGGAATGAGAACGTTGAGGAGAAGGGCGGTCTTGATCGCGTCCATCGTGTCGAAGAAATGCACGTTGAACCATCGCACCGCCTCGCCCCACCACGGCGCCGTGGAAAGCTGGAGCGACGCGGGGTAGGTCGCAACCGCTGGAACGAAGAGCCCAAGGACATAGACCGCAACCGTGAAGCCAAGAAGCCCGAGATAGAACCCCCGGTCTTGGGCGAGGCCGGAGACACGGCGCGATGCATAGGCCTGGCTCAATCGGTCGAGCGCGATGGCGAGCACGACGATAGCAAGCCCGGCTTCAAGACCGGCGCCGATATCGAGGCGCCTGAGCGACGCCAGCACGTCATAGCCGAGGCCCCCTGCCCCGATCATCGAGGCGATGATCACCATGTTGAGCGAAAGCATGATGACCTGGTTGACGCCGACGAGGAGTTGCGGCCGCGCGGCCGGAAGCATGACCTTGAACAGCATCTGCCACCGCGTCGTGCCGGCCATCGTGCCGTATTCGACGATCTCGCGCGGCACGCCTTCGAGCGCCGTCATCGTCACGCGCACCATGGGCGGCATGGCGTAGATCATGGTGGCGATCAGCGCCGCGACCGGGCCGAAGCCGAACAAAAACAAAATCGGCACGAGGTAGGCGAAGATCGGCACCGTCTGCATGAGATCGAGGATCGGCTCCATGACCTTGCGCGCGAGCGGCACGCGATAGCCGAGAATGCCGAACAGGACGCCGCCCACGACGCCAAGTGGCACGGCAATCGCGATCGAAGCGAGCGTCGTCATGGCGCTTGCCCACTGGCCGAACACGGCGAGATAGAGAAAGGCGCCGCCGGCGAGAAGCGCGAGGCGCGTCCCGCCCAAACGGTAGCCGAGCGCCGCCGCGATGCCGACGATCGCGACCCAGGGCAATGGCGGCGCAAGCTGCACCGCCGCCGACCCGCTCCCACGCAACAGTCCCGTCGAAAAGATCGACGTCGCGGCGGTGAGAGGCACGTAGAGGAACGCGCTGATCGCGCGCGTCGCTTCCCTGAAGGTGAAGAGGCCGAAGGTCGCATCGTCGATCAGCCAATTCATGAAGCGGGTGATGGCTGGGCTCAGGCCGAGACGCCAATCGGGCGGTATCTCGAGGAGCCAGCCCGGGATCGTGCCGGCAGGGAGCATCGCGCACAGGAGCGCGAGCACCGCGAAGCCGATCCAGGCGAAGAGCGCGGGCGACAGTCGTGACCCAGGCGCCTGTTCCGCGAGAGCCGCCGCCGTCATCGCTCGTCCGCGCCGCCAATGAGGACCGACATGACCGCCGCGCGATCGACAACGCCCACGAGCTTGCCGTCGGCGTCATGCACGGCGAAGGCGGAAGGCGAAGCCTCCACCTCCTTGGCAAACTCGGCCACCCTGGTGTCCGCGAGGATGCTGCCGTTGATGGTTTCACCGTTGCGCTTGGGGCGGGCGATCGCGCGAGCCGAGAGGATTTTGGCCCGCGGAGCATCGCGGGTAAACTCCGTGACGTAGCTATCGGCCGGCGCGAGCACCAGCTCCTCCGGCGTCCCGATCTGGACGATGCGCCCGTCCTGCATGATGGCGATGCGATCGGCGAGTCTGATCGCCTCGTCGAAATCGTGGGTGATGAACACGATCGTCTTTTGCAGCACCGATTGGAGGCGCAAGAATTCGTTCTGCATTTCCCGCCGGATCAAGGGATCGAGCGCCGAGAACGGCTCGTCGAGAAACCAGATGTCGGGATCGGTGGCGAGAGAACGGGCGATGCCGACGCGCTGCTGCTGGCCCCCGGAAAGCTCGTGCGGCAGATTGTATTCCCTCCCTTTCAGTCCCACGAGCGCGGTCATCTCTCGCGCCCGCGCCTCGCGCGCCTTGCGCGCAACCCCTTGGATTTCCAGCGGGAAAGCGACGTTGTCGAGCGACGGTGAGATGCGGCAGCAGCGCGAAATGCTGGAACACCATGCCCATCTTGTGACGCCTGAGTTCGATCAACTCTTGCGGCGAGACATCGAGCAGGTTGCGGCCGGCGAAGATGACCTCGCCGGCGGAGGGCTCGATCAGCCGCGCAAGGCACCGCATCAATGTCGACTTCCCGGAGCCGGAAAGTCCCATGATGACGAAAATCTCGCCGCGCGCGATGGCGAGCGTGGCGTCGGCAACCGCGGTGATGTAACCCGCCTTCTCCAGCGCGGCCGCGCTCGGCGCCGGCCCGAGGCGCGCCAGCACGCGCTTCGGGTCGGGCCCGTAGAGTTTCCAGACATTGCGGCAGGTGAGAGCGGCGTCTGTCACGGATCGGGGCCCCCGTGCCCGGGATGCGAGGAGGGCTCGCGGCCTGCCGCTACTTTAGCAGGCTGCGAGCCCCAATCGAAGTCCTCAGCAATCACTGGCCGATCCAGCCCTTCCAGCGGGCTTCGTTGTTTTTCATCCAGTCGGTCACGACATCCTCGACCTTCTGGCCTTCGAGATCGACCTTCGTGACGAGCGCGCCCATCTCTTCGTTCGTGATGGTGAAGTTCTTGATGGCGGCGTGGGCGCTCGGCCATTTGTCCTTCACGCCCGACCAAGCCACCTTCCAGATCGGTCCGCGCGGCTTGCCGCAGTCATGGGTGGCAGTCTTGTTGATGCCCCATGCCGGGTCCGAGTAGCAGGCGGCTTCGTATTTCGGGAACTCGACCCACTCGCCCTTGTATTTGATCGGCGCCCAGTGCGGCGCGTAGATCCAAAGGACGATGGGCGCTTTGCGCTGGTTGGCGGATTCGAGCTCGGCGAACAGCGCCGCATCGGTTCCCGCGTGCACGACTTCATAGGGAAGATCGAGCGCGGCGACGCGCTCTTCGTCGAAGCCGCCCCAGGTCGCGGGCCCGCCGAGGTAGCGGCCCTTGGGCGCCGTCTCAGCGATCGCGAATGCCTCCGGGCACTTCTTGAGGGCTTCCCAATCGGGCAATCCAGGGCATTTCTCCTTCATATACTCGGGGTACCACCACTCCTCGATGGCGAGCATGCCCGTCTCGCCCAAATTCTCGACCTTGCCGGTCGCGGTGGCCTCGTCCATGGCATCCTTGCCTGTCGTCGCCCAGATCTCCATGGCAACGTCCAAATCGCCCGCCTTGAGGCCGGCGAACTGGGCGAGGTAATCGGCCTGAACGTATTCGACGTTGAGACCGGCCTTCTTCAATGCCTCACCCATGAGCCGGGTGGTGATCAGCTGCCCCGTCCAATCATGAAGCGTGAGTTTTATGGGGTCCTTCGAATCTTCGGCCTGCGCCGGAGCGCCGGCGGTCAAAAGCGTAAGCACCGCAACTGCGGCAAGCACTGGCTTGGTCATGTTACCGACCTCGTGTTCGAGGTTCGGCGCGTCCAGGCTCATGGCGCGCGTTGCGATTGGCCCGGGCAGCGCCGTGGCCGCACATGCGGCCGGCGCAAGGCTCCCTCGAAACCCTTCGCGCCGTCAACAAAATTTGGCGAAACGCAGGCCTGCATCATTCGGGATGCGCGATGGAGGACCTCTTTGGTCCCGTCCTGCTGCTCGCGTCGCCCGCTTCCCGCAAGGATGGCGACGCCCGATCAATCGATGGCGAAGGCGATCAGGCGACCGCAGGCAAGCGCGCCGAGCCAGCACCCTAACGAAACAAGCGCGTGCAATCTAACACGGCGCTCGCTTGCCCCCTCGAGCGTCAAGCCGTAGGCGCGATGGATCGCGAGCGCCGACAGGAGTCCGAGTGCCACGAAGACGAATTTCGCTTGGAGAAAGCCAACCGCTGCATATTCCTGCGCGCGCACGGAGAAGAGCAGAGGCCCGGTTAGCACAGCGAGGACGAGGCCCGTGGCTGCGACAGGAACGAGCACGCGCAACAGGTTTGCGCGCGGTATCGAACGCCAGAATCCGAGAAGACGCAGATTCAAAGGCAGAACGGCGCCGACGAGAAGCGCGATGCCAAGAATGTGCGCGCCGCTGACCGCGGCATAGCCCCATCGAGATGCCCGGAGATATTGGGCTGGCGCAGTCGCCTCGACGGCCGCGAGGAAAGCCTCCATTAGTCGCGTTCAGGATAGAGGATGTATTCCCGCTCGCCGAGAAATAGACGCTCGACTTTTAGGCGCTTGTCGGACTTGTCGGCTGCTGGCTCGCCAATCACCCTGATTTGGACGCCTTCCGAGAGATCGCCATCCTTCAGGCCTGCGCGCTCGTTGCGCCACGGTTGACCCACTTCGATCATCCAGAGCTCGCCGCCCACCTCGACCTCCAGTATCCCATGCGGGTTGCCAAGGCTGACTTTCTTGATGACGCCGGTGAGCTCGATGTTTTCGCCGGTCGTCCAGGACCATCCGTGATGGCCGAGCGCCGCGCCGTTCGAAAATACGAAACCCAACACAAGTGCTGCGGTGAGAGTCTTCTTCATGATCGATCACCCGAAGAAAGGCGCGTGAGAATATAGGTAGGAAAGCGACAAGGTAGAAACAATCGCTCAACGACCCGCGAGGCGCTCGCCGCTATTCGGCCGGCATCTCTGCTTCGAACGCGAGCATGCGGTAGCCGAAGTTATTCCCCCGACAGATCGGCGAGCTTGAAGATGAGCACCGCAACTCTTTGTAAAATAGGCAAAATCCGCAGCTAAGGGATCGAAGGCGATCGGCAGGCTGACCGGTCCGGTATTGCCGCTGTCCGGCAGCCAAATCGGCGCGCCATCGAGTCGCGGATTCCTCATGCGCCGGGGAAGCACCTTCAGCGCTTCGGTCATGTCGGCGCGGGCGATGAAATGACCGAGGCAATGATGCGGACCGCCGCCGAAGCCGAAATGGGATTTGAGCTCCCCGGTGATGTTGAAGTCCGGAGCAAATTGCCGGGGGTCGGTTCCGGCCGATTCGGAGAACAAATGGATGGTGGTACCGCGCTTCAGCTCAAGGTCGCGATAGGTGAAATCCTCCATTGCCTCGCGGGTAACCCAAGTCGTCGTGGGACGCACCCGCATGACCTCCTCGACCGCGTTCCTGGCCAGCTCCGGCCGCTCGGCGAGCACGCGCCACTGATCCGGATATTCCAGGAAGATGCTCATCGCCAGGCCGAGCTGATTGCGCGTGGTGTCGATGCCGCCGAACACGGCGAGCATGACCATGTCGTAAAGCTCCTGATCGCTCAGCGCGTCTTTGTCCTCATTGGCTTGCAACAACTGCGAGATGAAGTCTTCATCCGACGGGTGGGCCCGGCGTTCGTCGATGACGCGGTAAGCGTATTCGAACAACGCGGAGGTCGCCCGGTCGATCTTCGCCGTGTCACGCTTGAAGGTAACGCCGAGCGCAAGACCCATATCGGCGCAAATGTCGGCGAGACGCCGCCATTCGCTCTGATCAAGGTTGAGCAGGATGCAAATGACTCGCGTCACATAGGGCTCGGAAAACTCCGCCATGAAATCGCAGTGGCCGCGGGCAGCGAACTCATCGACGATGTCATTGGCGAGAGCGGCAAATTTCGGCCGTAGCGGCACGATCAGCTTGGGCGAGAAAGCGGGGCTGGCGAGCCGTCTCAGCCGCGCGTGATCCTCCCCGACCCGATTGAGAACGATACGCAGCCACCAATCGGCAAAGGCACCGGTTACGTTATTGTGCGCGGGCCAGGCGTAGCTCCCCTGGCGCAGACGAGAATCGCGCAATAGCTTGCCGACATCCTCATAACGCAAGACCGCGATGCCGTAGGGGGTGAGCGCATACCAGTTCAGTTCGCGCGCCCTGCGCACTTCCGGCGAACGAATCGAGAAGCTCGGATCCGAGAGTCTTAGAAACGATATGCCTGGAGCGTCTACGGAACTCATTTTGCCCCTCGCAAAGAACTCCGGCCAAGACTCATGCACCCCCTCTCCCCGCTTGGCGGCAAGACGCCCGCGGCGGTCCGGAACGGGCGTCAAATTAAGCGCGGGCGACAAGTTTGGCTACCTCCCTGGCAGGACCTCTTTGGTCACGTCCGAAATTGAAGATGCATATGCGGCACAAAATGTGGAAGGATGCACCGCGTTTTCACCCCGCCGTGCCCGCTTTCGATGATGCTGAATCCGACGCGAACCGAGCCGCCCATCCTCCAAGTCCGCGACCTCGTTCGAGCTTTTGGCGGCATCGTCGCCGTCAACGGCTTCAACTTGGACGTGCACCACAGCACAATCCATGGTCTCATCGGGCCGAACGGCGCCGGCAAAACCACTACCTTCAACGTAATCAGCGGTTTCTACCCGCCGACAAGCGGCAAGGTTCTCTATCGCGGCGAGGATATTTCGGGGCAATCGACGAGCGCGCTTGCCGAGCGCGGCCTGATCCGAACGTTTCAGGGCACGGTCTTGTTTCACGAGTTGAGCGTGCTCGACAATGTCCGCCTTGGCTGCCACCGCAGCGCCAAGGCAGGCATCACCAGCCGAATCCTCGGGCGCGACCGCGCGACGGAAGAGATTGCAGACGAAAAGGCTCGCGGCATCCTCGCCTTCTTCAGCCTCGACAAGCAGGCGGAAGAACTCGCCTCCGAGCTGCCCCATGGCCACCAGCGCGCGCTCGGCATGGCCGTGGCACTTGCCGCCGACCCAAAGCTCATGATGCTGGATGAGCCTTTCACGGGGATGAACCCCGAGGAAACCCGACGAATGGGGTCGCTCGTGCGGCGCTTGCGCGACGAGCAGGGCGTCACCATCATGTTGATCGAGCACGACATGCAGGCGGTGATGGGTCTCTGCGAGACCATCACGGTCATGAATTTCGGCAAGCTGCTCGCCGAAGGGACGCCGGAGCATGTGCGCGGGAATCCCGCGGTGATCGAGGCTTATCTTGGGAGCGCCGATCATGCTGCTTGAGATCAAGAACGTGCATGTGCACTACCACAAGGTGGCGGCTCTCAAGGGCATCGACATGTCGGTGCCGGAGGACGGAATCGTCACCATCATCGGCGCGAACGGCGCCGGTAAGAGTACGACGTTGCGCGCCATTTCCGGCCTGGTACCGATCAGCAAGGGCGAGATCCTGTTCGCGGGAAAGCGGATCGACAAGCTCCAACCCGAGAGGATCGTGGCGATCGGCATCGCCCATGTTCCGGAAGGGCGCCGCGTCTTTCCCAATCTGACGGTCGAAGAAAATCTGCGTACAGGTGCCTTCTTGCGCAGCGACAAGGCCGGCATCGAGACGGACCTTCACGAGGTCTTCGATCATTTCCCGCGTCTCAAGGAGCGCCGCAAGCAATGGGGGCGATCGCTTTCAGGGGGCGAGCAGCAGATGCTCGCTATCGGCCGGGCGCTGATGTCGCGGCCGAAGATGCTCGTGCTCGATGAGCCATCGATGGGGCTGGCGCCGGTGATGGTGCAGGAGATCGCGCGCATCATTCGCGAGATCGTCGGGCGCGGTGTCGCCGTGGTGCTGGTCGAGCAAAACGCCGAGCTAGCGCTCAAGCTCGCGCGCTTCGCTTACGTGCTTGAGACCGGAACTATTGCGCTCAAAGGCACAGCGGACGAGCTGCACGACAACGCGCATGTGAGGCGGGCCTATCTCGGTGGCTGAAACCTGGAACGTGAAGGAGTTGCTCCAGGCCGGCTGGAGCGAAGCCGACCTGGATTGGGAGATGACGGCGGAGCGGACGGCCGAGTCCGCCGCGCGCGGCGATCACGCTCTGGCGAAGGACGAAGCGGGCGAAGCCGTTCGGATCGCGCGCGCGAGCTTCGAGCCGATCGACCCGCGTCTCGGGACCGCGCTCGCAAATTTCGGCCTGTGCCTCGACCAAACGGGCGGCAAAGGCGGCGGTACGGGCCTCTTTCGCGAGGCGCTGGACGTGTGGCGCGCCTCGGGCCCATGGATCGCCCGCATGGACGCGCCGCGAATGGCGCGAAGCTCGCTCTTTCATATGCGCATGGAGCTGCGCCACCGCGAGACCTACCGGGCAAGATGGCAGATCCGCTGGCGGGAGATGGCCGAGGAGGCGAAGACGCGCCTCGCAAATTTGCGCCCCTCGCCCGCCGATCTTGGCGGGAGTGCGGCCGAGGCTTTGGCGCGTTGGCGCCGTGAGCGGCCGGCGCTGCTCAACGATACGCGCAAGCTGATGGCGGCAGCCTTCCTGCTGCTCGCGCCGCCCGCTGGCTTGCTGTGATCAATCGATGGCGAAGGCGATCTAGAAACAATTCGTGCGAGCTACTGGACGTCTGCGTGAGTTTGCTAACTAGGTCTATGTCCAGAAGATCAGGTAGCCGATCGCCGCGACGGCAAGGCCCGCGGCAAGTGTTATGTAAGGCAGCATGCCAGCCTTTTTCTCGCCGAGCTTTCCGCCCGCCGGCGTGAGATCGGCGAGCATGCCGGCCGGGAACACGCCTTTGTCCTGCACCCAGTGGCGGTAGATGAACACCGGGATGATGAGCGCCACGGCGATGATGCCTGCGGTCAGCGTGCCCGCGCCCCAGACATCGGCCCCGGCGCCGAGGAGGAACGCATTGACGAAACTAAGCACGACGCCGGCGCCGAGCAGCCAGTCCGGCGCTTTCCACGGACGCTTCACGTGCGCGTTGTCGATGCGATGGATCCAGCCCGCGTTGAGGTTCAAGAAATTGAATACGATGTAGCAGACGTTCGAAACCGCGAGCACGAACAGATAGTCCGACATCAAGAGCAGGATGAGGTTGAAGGTCAAATCCGTCCACATCCCGTGCGTCGGCGCGCCATTCTTGTTCACATGGTTGAGATAGCGCGGCAACCAGCCGTCGACCGAACCCTGGTAGAGGGTTCGCGAGCTTCCGGCCATGGCCGTCGTGATCGCCAGCATCAAGGCGAGCAGCAGCATCACCACGAGCAGATTGGTGATGAACGCGCCGCCGCCCACCATCCCGGCCATGGCCTGCGCCACGCCGGAACCATCGACGATGCCGGGCGCCATCACGCCGGCCAGACCGAGCGCACCTTGGAATGCAAGAGGCACGAGAATGTAGACCGCGATGCACAGCAGGCCAGAATAGAGGATAGCCTTGTAGGTGTCGGTCGCCGGGTTGCGAAATTCGCTGGTGTAGCAGATAGCCGTTTCGAAGGCATAGGCTGACCAGGCCGCGATGAAAAGGCCGCCGAAAAAGAGCGTCCATCCCGCCTTGTTCCAAGCTGCCGTCGCCGGATCAGTTCCAGGCGCAAAGGGTTGGAAGGCGCTCATTGCCACATCGCCCGTTATGAGAGGTACGATGCCGATGATGAGGAGCGGCAGCAGCACCGCCACGCCGACGATGGTCTGCACTCTGGCGGTCGAAAGAATGCCGCGATGCTGAATTGCGAAGGAAATGGCAATCAGGATAGCGCCGATGAAGAAGGTCGAGTTGAGGCGAAGTTTCAATCCTTCCTTCAGGAAGCCGAGATCGAGAAGTTGAACTTCCCACGTCCTGATCGCCGCGTCGGGCGCAAACAGCGCATTGAGGATGTAGCCCGCCGCGATGCCGCAGCCGATGGCGAGCACCGGCGTCCAGGCGAGCCAATTGCACCACACCGAGAGCGGCGCGATGAACTTGGAATAGCGTACCCAAGCCGCCGCGCCGTAGACCGAGGCGCCGCCCGATTTGTTCGGGAACAGGCCCGCGATCTCGGCGTAGGTGAAGGCTTGGATGAAACCGAACAGTACTGACAGCGTCCACACCAGCACTGATGGGGTGCCGACCGTCGCGGCGATGCCGCCGATCGAGAACAGAACTAAAGCGGGGACGCCGCTGGCAACCCAGAAAGCGTCTTTCCAGTCGATGACGCGGTGCAGTTCGGACTCGGCAGGCATTCCTGCGCGGGCAGTCTTAGTGGCGATGGCCATAGCTTCCTCCCCCTTGTCACTCCGACTCTCAAGAGTGTGTTCAATCTAACGTGGAAAATTTCCCCATGTCCGCTGGTCCATGCGCCACCAGAGTGGAGATCGGGCTGGTAATCCGGGATCGCTTGAATCCGTCGACCGCGCCGGGGGGCATCATCGCTATGTCAGCTTGTCACGAGATGTACGATTCGGCCGGCCGCTCCGGCCGTTCGCGCTTGGCTCTGCGCCCCGCAAACCAATTCCTGACCTTGGGCACCAGACTCTCCAGGCCCTTCGGCAGGAACAGAATAAAGAGAATGAGGATCGCGCCGTAGAGCATCGGCCGCATCTCATCGACCCCGAGCGCACGCAGTACGACCTCGTTGAGAATGGTGAGGACCACCACGCCGAGGATCGGACCGTAGAATGTCGCGGTCCCTCCGACGATGGCCCAGATCAGGACATAGACCATCTCCTCGACATTGAACCGGTTCGGATTGACCGTGCCGACATAGTGCGCATAGAGCGCGCCGGCGAGACCGGCGAAGAACGAGGCGATGACAAAAGCGAGCATGCGGTAGCCGAAGGCATTCACGCCGACGGATTCGGCGAGCTTGTCCTGCCAATGAATGGCGTGGAAGGTGAGCCCGATGCGCGAGCGTTCGATGCGATAGAGGATAAAGAGCGCAATCGCCACCGCGATGAGGCAGAGATAGTAGTAGTTCACCGGATCGTAGAAATCGATCGACAGGGCCTCGATATCGGGAAAGGGCGGAATGAGCTTGATGCCCTTCGGCCCGCCGAATAGCCAAGTCAGCTCGCTCCATTTCCAGATTAGCCGGATGACCTCGCCCGCGGCGAACGAGCCGATCAGAAAATAGAAGCCCTTCATCCGGAACAGCGGAAAGCTCAATAGAAAGGCGATCAGCCCCGCGAGGGTTGCGCCCGCCAGCATGGCCAATGGCACGGGGATTCCGAGTTCCTTGGACATCAGCGCCGAGCCGTAGGCGCCGACGCCCATGATCACGACATGGGCAAGCGACCATTCGCCGGTGAGCGTCAACAGCCGGTAGCTCGCGACCAGGAGCACGTTGATGACGAGAAGAACCAGGAGCTCCTGCTGCGACAGGGTCACGACGCGCGGCAGCACGATCAGCCCCGCCAGCAAAAGAAGCCGCAGCACCCAGGACAGTCCGTTGCTTCGCGCGCGCTCAAGCACGTTCCTTGGCTCCGAACAGGCCGGTCGGCTTCACGATCAACACGATCAGCATCAACAGCAGGCCGACAATGTTGGCGAGCGTCCCGTCATAGATCGTGGTGACGAAGGTATTCACGAACGCGTAGAGGATGGCGGCAAGCACCGCCCCTTCCAGCGAACCGATGCCGCCGACAATAATGATAATGAAGGCCGTGATGATGACGGGGTCCCCCATGAACGGCGTCGGCGAGACGAGCGGCGCCGTGAGCGCGCCGGCCACGCCGGCAAGCGCCGGCGCCGATGAACATGGCGAGCCGCGCCGTGCTGTTGATCGACATGCCCTGCAGCGCCGCCGCTTCCCGGTCTTGCGCGCAAGCGCGGAGCGCCCAGCCGAACTTGCTCTTGCGCAAGAACAACCACAGCGCCGACAGGAGGATGACGGCGGCAAGGATGACGTAGAGGCGCTGATAGGCGAGCACCACGCCGTTCGCGAAGGCGAACTTGCCTTGGGTCGAAGGCGGCACATGCTCCATGTGAACGCCGAAGCCGAGGACGGCAACTGTTTGTAAAATAAGCAGAAATCCGATCGATGCGATCAGGCCTCCGAGCGGGTTGTCGCGCAGCGGCCGGAACAGTCCGTACTCCATCAAAAGTCCGAGTGCGCCGACGAACAAGAGACCGATGGCGACCGCGACGAAGAAGGGCATGCCGAGCCCGGCATAAAGGGCAACGACCGCATAGGCGCCGGCCATGTAAAGCTCGCCATGGGCGAAGTTGATGACGCCCATGACGCCGAAAATCAGCACGAGCCCGACGGCGATCAGCGCCATGTAGCTCGCGGCGTAGGTCGCATTGACCACGGTCTGAAGGAACAATTCGGGCGTCATTGCCAAGCTCCCCTCGCGCGCCGGCTAGGCGACGGATGCTCACCGGCGATCCGTGCGTCCGGCCGGCGCCGGGCCGGCATTCGTCACGCCGCGAATGCCGCTCGCCTCCCGGCCAAGGAGGCGCGCGATGAAAACCGGAGTCAAGCCGCACCAAGTTGGCAGGCGATCTACTTGCGCTGGAAATACATCTGGTTCAGCGCGGTCATGTGCTTGATCATGAGATCCTTGTGCTTGGCCCACCATTCGGGGATGGACTTGTACTGCTTGATCTTGGCCTTGCCGCCCTCGATGACAACCACCGGCCAGTAACCGACGAGCGCGTTGTCGATCCCGAACAGGTCCTTGCCCCACCACGCGGCCTCGCCGAAGATTTGCTTGCCCTTCCCGCCCGCTTTCATGGCTTCGAGCACGGGCTTGGGGTCCGTAGTCCCGGCCTTCTGCGCCGCCTCCGACCACAAGTTCATGATCGAGGCGTATTCCCACGACACCGCGCTCCATTCGCCTTCGCCGAAGCGCTTCTTGTACTCCTCGAAAAACTCCTTCGGATTCTTGAAATTGATCTGCGGCTCGGTCAGTGCCGGATCGTCGAAGTCCGGAAACTGGAAGATGAACCCCTCCATGAACTCCTTGGAGGTCTTGTCGATCATCTTCGGGTAGAAATCCGCCGTGCAGGAGATCATCTGGCCCTTGAAGCCCTGTTGGAAAGCCTGCTCCGCGAGCGGGTGCACATAATCGGTATAGCAGGTGTCGAGACAGATGATGTCCGGCTTGAGACCCAGCATCTTGGACATGATCGGCGCAAAGTCGGTGGTCGCCGGATCGAAGAAGATCGGATCGCCCAGGACCTTGATGCCGGCAGCCTCGAAGGCGGCGAGATAGGTTGCCACGGAAGGCTTGCCGAGCGAGTCGTCCTGAGCGCAGATGACGGCGGTCTTCAGCTCGGGCTTGTTCTCGGCCAGCCACTCGACACCGGTGACGTTATAGATCGGATGCACTTCGCACGGCGCGACCAGCATCGTCGTTTCGGGCGTGAGATCGCTCGGCAGGAGCGTCGAAACCAGCATCTCTTCCTTCTGCGCCACCGGGGAAACGCCGGGCCACGGATCGCCGCCCAGCATCATGATGAACTTCACGCCGTCTTCCTTGATGAGCTTGACGGCGCCGGTGCGGGCTTTGCCCGGATCGTATTCGTCGTCATAAGCGACGAACTCGACCTTGTAGGCGTCGTCGCCGATCTTGATGCCGCCGGCTTCATTGACCCAATCGGCCCAAATCTGGCAGCCGTCGAGCCCGGGCTTGCCCCAAGCCGCAACTGCGCCGGTCAGCGGAGCGAGAAAGCCGATCTTCACGACCTTATCGGCTCCGAAAGCGAATTTTTGCAGCGGCATGCCGGCCATGAGCGTGGCCATGGCGGTGGTTGAGAGAAATTGGCGGCGGTTCATTGCATTTGGTTTAGAGTTGGTCGGCATTGGTACCCTCCACATCGGTCCGGCGGCACCGCTCAAGGGCCCGCATCCGCCTTGGCTTGCTCACGCACGAGTCTTGCTGCATGTCTTGCGGCAGATCAGACAAGCTTAGCTCCGTTGCCAAATCCAGAACAATAGGAAACCACTTTGGTTTTTTAGAGGACCACCTTGGTTTCGATGGCGCGTTCTATGATGTCAAATTAAAGTAGCTCACCCTGCGGCGGTCGCGCCGCCGCCGGCAATAACGTGTTATGCACGGCAAGGTTTGAGCGAGGGAGTTAGTCATGACTGGTCGTGTCGCAGTCATCGGTGCGGGCCCATGCGGCCTTGGTCAATTGCGGGCATTCCAGCAGGCGAAGGCCAAGGGTGCCGCTATTCCGGAGATCGTCTGCTTCGAGAAGCAGGGCGATTGGGGCGGCCTATGGAACTATACGTGGCGCGCCGGAACCGACGAACATGGCGAACCGGTGCATTGCAGCATGTACCGCTATCTGTGGTCGAACGGTCCAAAGGAGTGCCTGGAGTTCGCCGACTACACCTTCGATGACCATTTCAAGCAGCCCATCCCCTCCTACCCGCCGCGCGAAGTGCTCTACGACTACATCACCGGGCGCGCGAAGGACGGCAACCTCAAGCCTTGGATCCAGTTCAATACAGCCGTCCGCGGCGTTCATTACGACAAGACATCAGACAAATTCTACGTGACCGCCGAGCGCTTGACCGACCACACGCTGCATCACGACATGTTTGACTGGGTCGTGGTGGCGACCGGCCATTTCTCCGTGCCGAATGTGCCGTACTTCCCGGGCATCGAGACGTTTCCCGGCCGCGTCCTGCACGCGCATGACTTTCGCAGCGCCGACGAATTCAAGGGGAAGGACTTGCTGCTCGTCGGCGCGAGCTACTCGGCCGAGGACATCGCGCTCCAATGCCACAAATACGGCGCCAAATCCGTGACCACGTGCTGGCGCACGCAGCCGATGGGCTTCAAGTGGCCGAAGGGCATGGACGAGCGGGCGCTGCTCACCAAGATCGACGGCAAGACCGTTCATTTCAAGGATGGGTCGGCCAAGGATTTCGACGCGATTATCCTGTGCACCGGCTATCAGCATCACTTTCCATTCCTGGAGAATTCGCTGAAGCTGCGCACGCACAACCGGATGCATCCGCCGCACATCTACAAGGGCATTTTCTGGATTGACAATCCGAAGCTCATGTATCTCGGCATGCAGGACCAGTTCTATACCTTCTCGATGTTCGACGCGCAGGCCTGGTACGCGCGCGACGTGATCCTGGGGAGGATCAAGCTGCCGTCCAAGGCGGACATGCAAAAGGACGACGAGAAGTGGGTCAAGCGCGAAGAGGCGCTGAAGGACGCGTTCGCGAAGATCGACTTCCAGGCCGACTATGTCCGCGATCTGTGCGCGGCGACCGATTATCCGAAATTCGACATCGACATGACGGTCGACGAGTTCAAGGAGTGGGAGCACGACAAGCAGGATTCGATCGTCGGCTACCGCAACAAGGCGTTCAAGTCGCCCTGCACGGGAACCACGGCGCCGGTGCATCACACGCTGTGGCTCGAGGCCATGGACGACACGATGAAGACGTTCCTCTCGATCAAGAGGGCTGCCGCGGAATAGGTGTCGCGCGCGGGGCCAGAGGCCCCGCCCTTACGCGCGCACCCGCGTCTTCTCCGGATCGTAATGCGGGAAGCGCACGATCCGGGCGGGCAGCCGCTTCTGCTGGCCGTCGAGCTTGCCGATTTCGACCATGGTGCCGATATCGCCATGGGCGACATCGACGCGGGCAAGCGCGATCGTCTTCTTCAGGATTGGCGAGCGGGTGGCGCTCGTGATCGTACCGATCTGTGCGCGGCCGACATGGACGCAGTCACCGTGCTTGACCGCCTCCTCGCCCTCCATCTCAAGCCCGACGAGTTTCTTTTGCGGGTGCGCATGCCGTTCGATGAGCGCATCCCGGCCGACAAAATCGTCGTTCTTTGAGTTGAGCGGCACGGTGAAGCCGATTCCGGCCTCGAACGGGTCGGTCTGGTCGCAGAATTCGTAACCGGCGAAGACGAGACCCGCCTCGATACGCAAGATGTCGAGGGCCTCAAGGCCGAGTGGTTTCAGCCCATGCGGCTCCCCCGCGTTCCAGATCGCGTCGAACACGGTACCCGCGTCCTTGGGATGGCAGAAGATCTCGTAACCGAGCTCCCCGGTGTAGCCGGTGCGCGACACGACGACCGGCGCCCCGTCGAATCCGCCGATGCGGCCGATGGTGAAGCGGAACCAGCCGAGCTCATCCACGGTGAGTTGCGTCGGCGACGTCCAGATCACTTGCCGCAGGATGTCACGGCTCTTCGGTCCTTGCAGGGCGACGTTGTGCAGTTGATCGGTGGAAGAGCGCACCCAGGCCTTCAACCCGAGTTTCTCAGCGAGTTCGCGCAACCAGATGCCCCCGTAATCGTCTCCGCCGATCCAGCGGAAATTGTTGTCACCGAGCCGGAATAGCGTGCCATCGTCGACCATGCCGCCATGCTCGTAGCACATGGCGGTGTATACCACCTGGCCGACGGCGAGTTTCCGCACATTGCGGGTGAGCGCGTATTGCAGCAACGACTCGGAATCGGGGCCGGTGATCTCGAACTTTCGGAGCGGCGAGAGGTCCATGATGGCGGCACGTTCGCGGCAGGCCCAGTATTCGGCGACCGGCCCGTCATTGGAGAACTTTGGCAGCCAATAGCCGCGATACTCGGTGTAATTGCGCGTCAAGGCTGAGAAACGCGGATGGAACGCAGTCTCGCGCGTGAGTTGGGGTTGGGCGTCTGGCGTCATCCTGTAGGCCACTCCTCTGGAGAAGCTCTGTTTGTCGGAATAGGTCCGCACATGGATGTCGGTCGGGTTCCATCCGTTGGAAGGATCGATGTCGTCAGGGCAAGCCGAGGAGACGCAGACGAGGTCGGTGAGCGCGCGCAGCAGAACATAGTCGCCGGGGCGTGACCACGGCTCGTCGAAATAGAGTACGTTGTTGGCGTCAATACCGGTGTTGTAAAAGAAGTTGAGCGCCATCCACCCTTTGCGCGGAGCGATGTCGTAGGGCGCGAGCTCCTTGTTGAAATTGTCGGTGCAATTGACATGGCCGGGATAACCGTGGTCGTCATAATAGCGCGCGTTGCAGGCAAGCCCGAAGGCGTCGTGGCGGCCAACTGTGTCGCGCATCTCTTCAACCAACGGCTGCATGTCCTGATCGAAGCCTTTGGAGCGGAGGCCCGGGTGCGGATAGCTCTGCCCCATCAGAGAGCGCGTTGTGGTGACGTCGAGCGGATGCTCGACGCCCTTGTCTAACTTGCGCGCGGCGAAGCACTGGAAGTCCGTGCACTGACGCCCGGCGACATCGATGATCTGAATATATTCTCCGGCACGGACGACATAGGCTTGAGCCGTCGCGCTGCCGATGCGGATATCCTGCAATGGGTCAGCGAGCGGCTCGGGGAGTGGGATCTCGTTCGACTTGAGGACGCGGCTCCGCTTGATGTGCACGCGGATCGGGGTTGCCGTTGCTTGCGCTCCCGCCTCCATCGGCTCGGCCGGCGCCGCCACGAGCAAGAGGCCATCGCGGGCGACGGCGAACTCGGCCGAGTTTCCCGCAGCGGATTCGCCGCCGAACAGGGTCACGGCGCGAGCGCCCGCAAGATCGATGCCCCGGCGCGCGAGGCCTGCGCGCACCGAGCGCGCGCTCTCGCTGTCGGCGCTCAAGGCGCGCTTGAGGCCGGTCGCGTCCCTGTCGCCGCGGACGCCGAGAATTGCGAGATCGAGCCGGCCGGCCGCATCAGCCGAAACAAGCTCGCAAGCCTGCATGCCCTCGACATCGACAACGCGCACAACGTCGCCGGCCCCGATCGCGACGGCGATGACGCCCCCGCCCGGGACGGTGTAGCGCTCCTCGCCGGACGCAAGCGCGTGCAAGCCCGGCTGCGAGACAACGGAGGCCCTGGGCGGTCCTTGCCGGAAATTCTGGTCGGCTGAGAGGCTCAATATGCGTGACCTGCGGCTTAAGGGCTGCCGCTACGCTAACCGACGCACTAGATGCGATCAAGGAAGCCAGATTGGGCGATTAACCCGCCAGGCAGCATCCGCAAAAACTCCCGCCGGCAGACCGATTCGGATCGGCAACAATAGCTGGTTCTAACCAGGGTACACAGTAGTGGAGGCCTGCTCATGCTGCTTTGCAGCAATTGGGTTCGTTTTGCAAAATGGCTACTTTCCGAGGGATGCGCCGGCCTATCTGGGCCGCTAGCGCCGCGGGCGCCTTGATCGAATCTGAGGTTTGCTCCTAAGTCCGGCTCGCTTGAGGCGAACCCCCGGCCCCTTGGATTCGTCTCCTGAGGATGAATTCAACACCGGCCAATTCGAGCGCCGTTTGGATCTTCCAGAGGACCTCGACTGAACCACGCAATCCCGTCTCGGCCGACTCCAATCGCCTCAACGTCGCAACTCCGATGGACGCAGCTTCCGCAAGCTCAAGCTGATTCCAGCCCAACAGAGCCCTGGCGGCTCGAATCTGGGGCGCGAATATCAAGGGCGCCGATCCATGATAGCTTGACGTAGAACGACAAGATATGATATCTTTAATATCAATGGTGATTATCCGTAACTCAGTCGCAGGGCGGCGCCAAAATGTCGACACCGCTAAGAGTCGAAACTCATCGTTATCACGTCGTACGAACGCGCCTACTTGAACGCTGGCCGGAGGTAGATGCGGAAACGCTCGCTGATACACTCGAGGGAATCACTGACCTCCACGAGATGATAGCCGCAGTGATCCGCTCGGCGCTAGTGGACGAAGCCCTCCAAGCCGGGTTGCGCACTCGTCTCGAGGAGATGCGGCAGCGCCTAGCCCGACTTGAAGAGCGGGGAGCCAAGAAACGTCAAATGGCGCTCGAGGCCATGTGCGACGCGGGGCTGAAAAAGCTCGAGCAGCCTGACTTCACTGCCTCGGCGCGAGCCGGCCTGCCCGCGCTGGTCGTCGTTGCGGAGGAACTCATCCCACCCGACTACTGGGTGCCCCAGCCACCCAAGCTCGACCGCCACTCCCTGCTTGCGGGGCTGAAGCGAGGCGGCGAGGTCGCTGGCGCGCAGCTCGGCAATCCCAAACCTACTCTTGCTGTGAGGACCAAATGATGGCGTTCAGCGAAGCGCAACTCAAAAACCTCGAAGCGAAGCTCAATTCCAAATATGTGAAGACGCGCCGTGTGCACGACACCACCCTCGCCTATGTTGAAGGCTGGCATGTCATTGCCGAGGCAAACCGGATTTTTGGATACGATGCGTGGGACCGACACACGTTTTCCACGCGATGCGTTTGGTCCGGTTCCACGAGCCCGCAATACGGCTCCGCCTATATCGCAAAGGTGCGCATTGCTGTTCGGGCTGGTGCGCTAATCATCACCCGCGAAGGCTGCGGCAGCGGTCAAGCGAAGGCATTCAGCCCGGGAGAAGCGCATGAGCTTGCGTTGAAAGCTGCAGAGACTGACGCGACCAAGCGAGCGCTCGCTACCTTCGGCAACCCCTTCGGGCTTGCGCTTTATGACCGCGAGCTCGCCGGCGTGACTAACCGCAAGGCGCTTATGCCGAAATCAGACGAATATCGAGGACCTTGGTTGCTCAGCCTACTCAGCGGTGCGGGCCAAAGCTTCGACCGCTCAGACGAATTCCTCGCAGCGTTGCGAAAAGCCCTCACTGATACGGCTGACATCGAACAGTTGTTCGCCATCTGGGAGCGCAATGTCGATGCTGTGAGGGCAATTAACAAGCACACCAACCGCTCCACGCCACGGGGTGTGATCGCTCAAAATCTTGTCGCGCATCTGAAGAGTTCGCGCGATCGCCTTAGCGAAACAAGGCGGCGAACCAGTACCAAAGGGTTTACCTCAGACCCAGAACGGCTCCCGCCCCAAGGTGGACAAGAGTGTCCTCGCCATTCCCGAGCTGAAACGAGTTCGTTCAAAAGAGCACCTACGCTTTGTGGCCACCCAACCATGCCTGATTTGCGGTCGCACACCCGCGCACGCACACCACATTCGCTACGCGCAACCGCGGGGAGTTGCGCTGAAAGTGAGCGATGAATTTACCGTCCCTCTATGCGCCATCCATCACAGCGAAAATCATACAACCGGTGACGAGAGGCGATGGTGGCAGGAGCGCAAAATCGATCCGCTGGCCGTTGCGAGCTCCCTTTGGCGCGAAAGCAAAGGTGCTAGCACAGAGCAAGAAACCTCCGCCGATCAGCGGAGGAACGGTGACCGCGCCGGGTGAATCGCTCCAAGAATTGAGAATACTGGGTACTAGGCTACATTTAAGTTTACAGTCCAGACAGATTCCAATACTCTGTTTGAATTGTCGTGATGGGCGGCAATGCCGCTCCCGCCAATGGCGGCAACGACCAGGATCAACCTGGGCTTGCCGCCAATTTCATTTCTACGGCCAGCCCCAAAAGGAGGACTGGCCGTGCAAGCCACCCCCCAAAAGCATCATACCGACCGCCGCGCTGAGTCACTGGTTTCACCGCCAGGCGGAGGAAGACCCAACCGATCAGGCAGCTCGCCTGTTGGCTGGGTATCGGCGCAAGCGGATCGAGATTGCAACACTGCGGCTACGAGAAAAGCTGGGGAGATGAGGTACTCACGGCGCGAGTGATCCCCTGGCCGAACGCTCAGGCGATACGCCCTAGCCGTCCTCGCGCCTGACGAAGAGAGGCGCCGCAACACGCTGCAGGTGGCAGAACAAAACAGAACTCACATGAAAGATGGGAATCTCACCGATGACATCCGACAAACAGCTTAAGGCAAACAGACACAACTCAACGAAGAGCACCGGCCCGAGGAGCCAAGCGGGAAAGGCGCGATCACGGCTCAACTCACGCAGGCATGGTCTCACGGCGAAAACGCTCATCATTGTCGGCGAGAACGCCGAGGATTTTGACCAACTCCGTGCAGAACTCTTCGAGGAGTATGACCCAAGATCGGCTCTGCAGATAGAGCTCGTGGAGCGTCTCTCTGGGATATTATGGCGACTTCGCCGTGTGCCAATCTTTGAAGCCGCCATCCTAGGTGCTCTTCACGCTCAGGCGGATAAGGAGAAACTCTGGAGTGAGATTGGGAACCACTCGGACGAGTTATGAGTCCACCTCGGTGTCGCGTTTATGAAGGACGGGTGGAACGACGCGCTTGGTAAGCTGGCACGTCACGAGACCACACTGATGAACGCCTTAGCCAAAACGCTGCAGATGCTGCTTCTGCTCCAGCGGCAACAAAACACGGCCATCGAAGCCTCTCCCCCTGACCCCTAACGAACACAAACGCCCTCGGATACATGCGGTTGGGGATTCCATCTCGGTAGAAATAGGTCATCAGTACATCCCGAAGCGGGAGGCCGATGACGTTCTGGAGCTGCTTCGTGGCCTGACCTAAACCTGCCTCATCTGTGGTCGCACTCCGTCGCAAGCCATCACGTCCGCTATGCCCAGCCAAGAGGTTTGGCGCTAGGTCAGTGATGAGTTCACGGTACCCCTCTGCGCCATCCACCATTCGGAAAATCACGCAACGGGTGATGAAAGGCGTTGGTGGAATCAACACAAATCGATCACTGCTGGTCGCTGAGACATTATGGCGGAAGGGCCACATGCCCCCGCTTGCGGAAAGGGGATGAAGCCACACACAGCCGAAGGAGCGTGAGGCCGCAAGCGAATAGTGAGAGAAGGGGCTGTCGATGGGCGCCGGCGCAGGGCGCGCCGGGCGGAGGGATCAGCAGCCTAACTTGCAGCCACAGACCGAAGCACGGACCGAACTCGCGGGTTTTTGGCGATCACGCGCGGGCGAGAAAGGCCCCGACCTCGCGGGCGAAGATCTCCGGCGTGTCGTGAGGGATCCAATGCGAGGCGTTCTCCACCCGCACGAGACGGGCATTGGGAATTTCGCGCGCGAGCCTTCGCCGTCCCTGAATCGTCTGCCAGGGATCGTGCACGCCCCAGAGACATAAAGTCGGCGCGGCGATCTCGCCATGCCGCTCGACCAGCATGGTCGTGTGATTCGTGTTGAGCGCGCTTGCGTTGCGGATGATCGAGATCTTGCCTTCCTCGTCGCTGTAGGGCGCGACGATGCCTGTCTTGAACGCTTCCGTCAGTCGGTCCTTGTTGTAGATGCCGTCGGGCAGCCCCGAGGCAAGAAAGTCCGCGACCTCTTTCGGGGTCTTGCCGCGCCAGTTGGGATTGCCGAGAGCGATCATGTCGTCTATCGGCCAGGAATTGTAGGCGACGACATTGGTCAGGACGAGGCGGTTGACGCGCTGGGGATGCTCGATGGCCATGATCAGGGCAACGCCGCCGCCGGTGTCATGGCCGACGAAGCTTGCGCGGACGAGGCCGAGCCGGTCCATGAAGCGGAGGATCATATCGGTCTGGGCGCGCAAGCTGCGGTCGAAGAAATCCCGTTTGTCGGAATAGCCGTGACCGAGAAAATCCGGCGCCACTACCCTTGCTGTCTCCGCCAGGAGCGGGATCACTTCATTGTAGAGATACGACCAGGTGGGAATTCCGTGGAGCAGGATCACGGGGTCGCCCCGGCCGAGATCCGTCCACGCGACACGCAACCTCTTATGGCTCAGCCCGTCGAGCGCGACGGTCTTTTGCCGCTGCCGAAACGCTTCATGCGTGAGGGGCGCTTTCTTCGGCACGGCATCGTCCTCGCGATCGGGCGCTTCCGGTCAGAACTGGCGTCCTCTCTCCGAGACTTCCTGGTACCAGAGGCTGCGCGTGCCGATCTTCGAGCGCATCTTCCAGCCCAAGGTCTTCGGCGCCGTTTCGATCGCGTCGAGCAGCGCCTTGACGCGGTCCTGAACCACGACCCGCTGGCGATCCTCGATCGAGGGGAACTCGCCGAAATAATCCGGCACGCGCTTCAGATTGGAGGTGAAGGTGTAATAGAAGCCCCAATCCTGGCGCATCATGTCGGTGATGTAGGCGACGTCGATCGCTTTCGGTCCGTCCTCCTGAGTTGAGAGCGGATGCTCGAGCATCAGCACGACCGTGTCCTTGAAATCCTTCAAGTTGATTTCGACGATCTGCATTTTTTCCAGCAGCAGGTCCGTGGTCGAGATGGTCGGGCGGTCGAGATCGAGCCGGTCCTTGAAGGGAATCCGGTGGCAAAAATAAAGTTCGTCGGCGAAGACATCGACATTGAGGCCGGTGTCCTTGTGCAGATAAGCGTGGCGCGCGCCTTCCGAGGCCACGTAGATGCCCTCGTCCGCCACATAACCGCGCGCGATGAGAAATTGCCGGATGGCGCGGTTTTGCTTTCTCTCGGCGGCGAAATCGACGTCGGTGAGGACCCGCTTGGTGTCCTGAAACAAATGGAGATTGTTGGGGCATTGGAGCCGGTAGGCGATCGAGCCGAGGATGCGCAGCCGAATGCCTTCGGCCTCGGCGTCGCGGACAAGACGTAAAGCTTCGTCCACGAATTCCAGATTGAGACCGGGATCAGCAGGCATTTCAGTCACAACCGAGCCTCACCAATCTATCGTTGAGCATTCCATGCGGTGCGGGGCTTGTCGCGGGGCAGGCTGTCGCATGATGAACGAGGAGCGGGCAGCTGCGCCCGCTCCTCCTTCTCTATCATACCGACGCTTGGGTCATTCGATCGGGATTTCCTTGAATGCCAGCGTCACATCGATGCCTTGCGACCTCTTGATGAACTTCATCACGTAGTAGAACACGAACCCCAGCAAAAACACGCCGGCGACGATCATCACCTGCGTCGGATCGTGACCGGCCGCGTTCGGATCGAAGAACAACGTCCAGAAATAGAACTGCGCGGCGATGAAGCCGAGGAAGCAGCCCACCGTCATGATCGGCAGTCCGAACACCGTCTTGCCGGCGAGCGGCGACTTTTCATAGATCTGCGGCCGGAGATAGGGGAAGAAAATCCCCGCGCCCAGCACCACCGACCAGGCCAAGACAGCCGCCTCGATCAGGATCACGATCTTGGCGAACCAAGGCGTGAACACGAACAAAGCCATGAAGATCAGGTTCACGATCGTGGTCACGGTGATCGCGACGATCGGCGTGTGATATTTCTCCGAGATCGTCGCCAGCGGCGCCGGCGCCACCTGATCGAACGACCAGGCCACGACGGCGCGGACGGCGAAGGTGTGCATCGCCGGAATCCACATCCACATCCACAATGCAAGACCGAGCGAGGTCAGCACCGTGATAAGCGCCGACTTGGTCAAGATGCCGGTGAGCAGCGCAACCGCCGGGTCGGTCGGTGTCGTCAGCCCCCCGTTAGCGGTCAGCACGTTGAAGACGGCGGTGCCGAGGAACTCAAAGCCGAACACCTTGTAAGCCAAGAAGACGGTAATGATCCAACACACAGTGGCTAAGACCACGGAACCAAGCATTCCAATCGTCTGCGATTTCGCCACGGACTTGATCTCGCCGCCGATAGCGATAGAGAAAGCCGCCCCGATCAATGGCAGGAACGGCCAGTTGGAGACGAGGATCGTCTGCCAGACGTCGAAGCCGGCTTCGCCCCAGCCCTTTTCCTTTCCGCTCGCGATAATCGCGTTGTAGGCATCGGGCACGCCGAGCGAGGGGCCAACGAGCTCATTGAGATTAGCCACAAATTGCTCGCGCGAGCTCATCGCCAAGACCACGATCATGAGGACAGTGCTCGCCATCGCCAGGATGAAGACCCATTTGTTGACGGTCAGATAGAAGCGCATGCCATAGGACAGTACGATGTGAGACACGATCAGGATCACCGATCCGATCAAGAACGTGCACCACGGCTGAAGCATCGTCTGCGAGATTGTGAGGAAGGTCTCGTTGCCGGTCAGCAAGTTGAGTGCCCCGAACATCGGCGCGAGTGCGAGGATCACAATCCAATAGGCGGCGATGGCGCAATAGAACAGCCATGCCGTGATCTCGACCAGACTCATGGTGAGCGCAATCGATGGCGGCAGGATGCGCGAGCCGAACACATAGATGCCGCCGGATCGGGGCAGCGTAATCGTCCAGGTGATGAAACCAAACGAGATCATCGCCATGGCGATGGCGGCAATGATGCAGCCCCAAATCAGATCGCCTTGGGGGTAGAAGGCCGGGCCATAATAGAGCATCGAGCCCACGCCGAGGCCGATGCTGACGACGCCGATGTCGTAGATGAAGGTGTCCGTCAAACTGGCCGTTCTAATCAGCCCGGACGCCTTACGCAGGAATATTCGTTTCTCTCCACCAACATCAGTAACGGACATTGTCCCCTCCTTCTGTCGCTGTGTCTCTCGCCGAACGATGCTCCCTTAACCTTGCGTCAAACTCACTCGTGTGACCTCGCCTTCCTGAAGCGTAATCATAGCACCCTGCAAGATGCCTTCGGGATAGACGCTCCCTGGATTAATGCAGATGGTCTTGCCGATATTGATTTTGGCGCGGCCTTCGTGAACATGCCCGTGGAGCCCAAGCAAAGGCTGGTGCTTCTTGATAACGTCGACCAGTGTTTGGCAGCCGGCGTGGGTCTGCACCGGCAGTCCCATCTCGTAAACCACTTGCAGATTCTCATCGAGCTTGTTGCAAGCGTCGAGCGTCGTGCCGAACGGGGGAACGTGCACATTAAAGATGCACCGGCTCATGTCGCGAACCTGGGGAAGGAGCTCGGAGAACCGGGCTACATATTGCGCCTCGGTGTACTCCCGTTCGGTATCCCAAGGCGTCGGCGTCGAACCGCCGCAATAGAGCATTTGATAGCCGCCCATGAACTCGCAGACTTGCATCTCGTGGAAATCGAAGCGCGGCGACTGCGTCAGGATCTCATCGATCTCGGCGAAGTCGTCGTTACCGGGAATCGCGACGAGCGGAATTTCCGTATCCTTCAGCTTTTGCTCGGCGAGCGCCGCCCATTCGCGCACGCGCTCCAGGACAAGCTTCTTGAACAGATCGGCCTGCGCCTTCGGATCGTTGCGCAATCGCTGATACTCCGCCTCCGACATGACCGCGGGGTAGAACCCCATATTGCCTTGGCGCTTGACGAAGTCGTCGAGCTCGCTCTTTCCGTCGATCTTGACCGATCGCCCATGCTGAAAGGCGAGAAATGTGCCATCGGCCTGTTCGGCGATGGGAATGACGGCCTTGCCGGTCAGGTCGCCGCCGAGCACGAGAACGTCGGCGCCGTAGAACTGGGCGCCGTTGATGAATTTCTTGAAGCAGACATTCGAGCCGTGGAGGTCGGAGGCGAAGAACATCTTCACCTCCGAATTGGCTGACTTATCTTTCTTGCGCCAGAACACAGCGCCTCCGGCTCAGAACTTGGTCAGATACTCGTCGATTTCCCATGGCGAGACGGCGTTGTGATACGACCACCACTCGCCAGACTTGAGATTGATGTAGGACCGATAGAGCTCATCGCCCATCACGCGCCGTCCGAGATCGTCCTCCGCGAAGGCGGTAACCGCCTCGAGCAGGGTCCGTGGAAGCTGCCTCACGCCTCTCTTTTTAAGCTCGGCGTCCGATAGTTCATACATGTTTTCGAGCTGGGGATCGCCGGGATCGAGGTCCTGCTCGATGCCGTCGAGGCCGGCGGCGAGAAACATCGCTGCGGCGAGATAGGGATTCATCGCCGGATCGACGGCGCGGCATTCCCAACGGGCGCTCGAAAGGTAGACATGCCCGGCGGCCTGTCCGTTCCCTTCGATATGAGGCCGGAGCAGCGGAACGCGGAACATATGCGTGCGGTTGTTGCCGCCGTAGGAAATGAAGATCGGCGCCCAGGTGTAACCCGTCATCGAGCCGGTCTTGATCAGGCGCTTGTAGGAATTGACGGTCGGGCAGCTCACCGCGACGAGCGCGCTTGCGTGTTTTTTCAGGCCGCCGAGGAATTGATAGGCAGTCTTAGACAAGCCGCAGCCACGCCGGTCGGAGGCGTCGCCCGAGATGTTCTTGCCGGTCTTGATGTCGGCCAGCGACATGTTGAAATGCGCGCCGGAGCCGGTGCGGTCGGCGTAGGGCTTGGGCATCATGGTCGCTTCCCAGCCGAATTTGCGCGCGATCTCCTTCATCATCATGCGCCAGACGACGAAGCGATCCGCCATGGTCATGACCTCGGCATAGGCAAAGTCGAATTCGAACTGGCCGTTGGCATCCTCGTGGTCGAAGGAATGCACCTCCCACCCGAGCGCGTTCATCGCCGACACGATTTCGTTCAGGAACTCGAGATTCATCAGCGTCAGGCTCGCGTCGTACGCCGCCTTGGGAATCGTGTCGCGGGGATCGTTCGGCGCAATGCCGTTATGCGCCGAGGGGTCGCGCCTGACGATGTAGGTTTCGCACTCTACGCCGAGATTGAACTTCAGACCCATCTTGGCGGCGCGCTCGACCTGTCGCGCGAGGACCGTGCGCGAGCACATCGGATAAGGCTGTTCGTGATAGGACAGCTGGCCGGGGATCACGGCGACGTTCGGCCGCCACGGGAGCTGCATCACGGCATCCGGGTCGGGGATCACTGCGAGCTCGTCGTCGTGCGGGCCTTGGCCGAGACCGTCGAGGGCGGCCCCGGTAAAGAGCTCAGACCCGCGCATCATCCGGTCGAAATGTCCGACCGGCACCGTCTTCGTCTTGGCGATCCCGTGGGCGTCGACATAAAGGGGCATGCAATACTCGACACCCTTGTCGATGAGACTTTGCATCGTCTCCCGCTTCTTTCCCGCGTCAGCTTTCTTCTGCGCTCCGGTCGCTCTTTCGTTCATGGACGTCTGCTCTCCTTCAAGGAAGCGGCGCGGGAAGGGCCAGCTTGTTTTGTGCAATTTTTAGACCAATGACCGGTTGGCTCCCCCTGCCCGCTCTCCACTCGCCCAAGAGGTGGCGGCGAATAGGGCCATTGTCTCAGGCCCTTGCGGTTACTGTGCGCGCTTCTAATTGAACAGTCAATTAGGATTGTTTCGCGCAACGCATTGGAAATGTCTTAGTGGCGCGATGGCGCCATGCGATGCATGCGTTGAAACAAGCTTGTTCACCGTGCTGCAACCTCACGCGAAGACTTGGTTTGAGCTCCCGTCACGCGATGGCCGCGCCGTTACGGCGGGCGCGCTTAGGCTTTTCGTTAGGCTCAGCGCCGCCGCGATTTCTTTCGCTTCGACGGAGCATAGCCCAGCATGTCCAGGACATGATGATGCAGGTCCCGCACCGCGCCCTTGAGGTCGAAATCGGTCAGGATGACCGATCGCACCATGCAGCCGTCGAGATGGGTCGAGATGAACTGCGCGAGGCGCGCGGGATTGACGGGTTTGAACAGGCCTTGCCTCACACCGTCGCGGATGACTTTGGAGAGGATCCTGCGTTCCTCGACGTAAAAGGCCTCGATCGCTTCGGCGATGGCCTGGTCGCCCTCATGGGAACTGCGGAAATCGAGTGCAATTTTAACAAAACGGTGGATTTCGTGGTACTTGTTGACGTGGTTGGCGAGCCAGGCGGCGAGGATAGTGGCGGGGTCGGCGCTCTTGTCCTCAAGCGCGCGGATGTTTTCGAAGGCGCGGACCACGGCGCGCTCGATCGTCGCCCGAAACAGGTCCGTCTTGCTGTCGAAATAGTAATAGATCAGGGCCGGATTGACATCGAGCGCCTGGGCAATGTCCTTGATCGTGACCGAGGCAAAGTTGCGCTCGGCAAAAAGCTCGAGCGAAGTGGCGAGAAAGCTGTCGCTGCGGCCCGGACTTGGCCTAAAGCGCGCGAAACCTCCCTTGCGGGCACCCTCCCCAGCGCGGCGTGTGCGCGAATGCTCGGGCTGTTGCGTCATCTTGCCGGCTCAGAATCCCTGCCGCAGGTGCCCCGGCGATGCGTGCTCGCGATTAACTGGTTTAATGCTTTGCCGCATTTGAGGCACTTCCCATCCCTAGACAGCATCTACTTGCATTAGCCCGGTCAATAAGGCAACACTTGATCACTTCATTAAACGGTCAATTAACACGGGAGGGGCGACATGGCAAAAGCGGCCGCGACCACCGGGGCCAATCGCCTCGCCTTCGAGCGCCTCACCAAATCCGATCCCGTCCTTATCGATGTGCGCCCCGTGGGCGAGTTCGTCGCCGGCTTCCCGCGCAATATGATTCTCACCTCCGGGCCGCCGATGGCGTGGGCGGACTATAGCGGCGGCCAGCGCGATGCGATCATCGGCGGCGCCCTGTTCGAAGGTCTTGCCAAGGATCGCGACGAAGCGATCGCTAAGCTCGACGCCGGCGAGATCGAGGTGGGCGCCTGCCACGATTTCGGCTGCGTGGGCTCGCTCGCCGGAATCTACACTGCATCCATGCCGGCCTTCGTAGTCGAGAACCGTGCCTTCGGCAATGTCGCCTGCTGCAACATCTACGAAGGCAGCAACCCGCGCCGCCTGAACTACGGGGTCTATGACGACGGCGTCAGGGATCGCCTCCTGCTCGTGCAGAATGAGATCGTGCCGGTGATCGCCGACGCGTTGCGCCGGAGCGGCGGCATCCCGCTCAAGCCCATCATCAAGCGGGCGCTCAGCATGGGCGATGAGCTTCACTCGCGCAACACCGCGGCGGCGCTTCTGTTCCTGCGCGAACTTGTGCCGGATTTGCTTGCGCTCGCGTCAACGGGAAGCGAGCGCGTCGTCCGCGCGGTGAAGACGATGACCGACGACCATTATTTCTTCTTGCGCCTCTCCATGGCGGCCGCCAAGGCGACCGCCGACGCCGCGCGCGATATCGAAGGCTCGAGCGTCGTGACGGCGATGGCCTTCAACTGCCGCGGCTTCTCCGTGCGGGTGAGCGGCCTCGGCGACACCTGGTTCAGGGGTCCCCATGCCTCGATCGAGGCCAAGCTGTTCGAGGGTCACAGCGAGGATGAGATCACGTGGATGGGCGGCGAAAGCATCATCGCCGAGACGATCGGCCTTGGCGGTTTCGCGCAAGCCTCGGCGCCCTCGCTGCAAACCTACCAGGGCGGCTCCTACGAGACGATGATCGCGCGCAACAAGGAACTCTACGCCATCACCGTCGGCGAGAATCCCGATTATCTCATTCCCGCGCTCGGCTTTCGCGGCACACCGACCGGCATCGACATTTTCAAGGTCGTGGAAAAGAAGGTGCTTCCCGTCCTCGACGTCGGCATTGCCGGCCGGAATGGCGGGCAGATCGGCGCGGGCGTGGTGCGGCCGCCGCTTGCATGTTTCGAGAAAGCCGCCGAGGCTTATCGCCAACGCTATGGCTCATGATATTGCGGCCTTAGCGGCAGGACCTCGAAGCAGGGCGCCGATGCAAGGCTACGACATTTATGCGCTCGGCGATTTGCGCCTACAGTCTGGCGCCGTGCTTAAGGGCGTGGAACTCGCCTACGCGACCAGCGGCACGCTAAACGAAGCGGCGGACAATGCCGTCCTGCTTCCCACGTTCTATACCGGCACGCATATCCGCAACGAGCCCCTGTTCGGACCGGGGCGCGCCATCGATCCGGCTCGTCATTTCATCGTTTCGGTCAACCTGTTCGGGAACGGTTATTCCTCTTCGCCGAGCAACACCGACGCGCCGCAAGACGGTCCACGATTCCCGCATATCACATTCTACGACAATGTCGCCTGCCAGCATCGCCTGCTCACCGAGCGGCTCGGCGTCCGGCGGATCGCGCTCGTGCTCGGCTGGTCGATGGCGGCCATGCAGGCCTATCAATGGGCGGCGCAGTATCCGCAAATGGTCGCGGCCATCCTCCCCTATTGCGGCGCCGCCCGCTGCTCGCCGATCAACCATGCCTTCCTCGACGGCCCGAAAGCCGCGCTTCAAGCCGATGCCGCCTGGAATGAGGGCAACTACATCGCGCCGCCCGAGAAGGGCTTGCGCGCTTTCGGCCGCGTCTATGCCGCCTGGGCCTATTCGCAGGCGTTTTTTCGCGACGGTCTCTACCGGTCGCTCGGCTTCGCCACGTTGGAGGACCTCATGCGCGACTGGGAGGAGGATCATTTGAAGTGGGACGCCAACGACTTGATTGCCAAGATCTGGACGTGGCAGCACGGCGATATCAGCGACAACGAGATCTACCGCGGCGACTTCACCCGCGCGTTGCAGACGATCGAGGCGCGGGCAATCGTGATGCCGTGCAGCACCGACATGTATTTCCCGGCCGTGGATAACACGGCGGAAGTCCGCGAGATGCAACATGCCGAGCTTCGCGTCTTCGAGTTCGCCGTGGGGCCATTGCGCCGGTTCCCCTGGGCGCGTGCCTGCCTTCCAGCGGTCGCTCGACGAGGCAGCCGCCGAACTCTTGAGAGGATAAGACAATGAAAGCACTCGTGTTGTCGTCGAGCCCGCGCCGCAACGGCAATTCCGCGATTCTCGCCGAGGCCGTGCACGCCGGACTGATCGAGGCGGGCCACGATGCGACGCTCCTCTTCGCCGACGATTTCTTGAAGGCGTTCCTCAGGGACTGCCGCAAGTGCCGCAAGCCTGACGGCGAATGCGCCATCGAGGACGGTTACCGTTCGGTGTTTCTCGATCAATACCTCCCGGCCGACGGGTTCATCGCGGCAACACCGATCTATTGGTACGGGATGTCGGCGCAGCTCAAGGCCTTTTACGACCGGACGTTCTGCTACTACGCCGCCTCTTACCCGCGATCGGCGGAAGTCATCGCCAAGATGCAAGGCAAGCGCATCGGCCTTGCGCTCAGCTCCGAGGAAACGTTTCCCATGGTCTCGGGCGGGATCATCAGCCAGATGCAAGAATTCGCCCGCTACACGCACTGCACCTTCGTTGGCATCGTGCACGGCTATGGCAATGCGCGCGGCGATGTCGTGAAAGATCCGTGCGAGCCGATCAAGGCGGCGGCGCGCTTCGGCCGGGAGTTTTTCACCCGGCACACGAGCGACTATCAAATCGATAGCGTGCGTCCCGGCCGTGTCTGGGGCTAAGAGACTAGCTCGCGGTCAAGACCGCGGCGCCGAAGGCGATCAGCGCGATCGCGACCCACTGCATCTTGCTGATCGAACTCATGAAGCACGAGCCTCGCGAGCACGACCGTCACCACGCTGAAAGCCGAGGCGAGCACCATGGTGACGTAGGGCGCGGCGCTGTTCGCCCCGACCAGGAAGGTCAAATACCCCAACGAGTTCGAGCCCGCCTTGCAAGCCAACGAACGGCACCCACTCGCGGGGGATGGCGAGCCGCGCCCGCTGCGCGATGAGGATGCCGCCGAGGAGGACAAGGCCGGCGAGGCGTCCGATCCACATGGTCTGAAACGCGCCGATCAAGGGTGTCGCGGCCTGGGCCGTGAGCACGATGGCGACATAGGCAAGGCAGGCGCCGAAGGCGATGAGAAGCGTCGTCCGGTTGGCCTCGGCGGCGGCTCCATCCTCCGGCGCGCTGCTCCGCGCGATGAGAATCCCGCCGGCGATGACGACGACCATCGCCGCCCATTGCATGGCGCTTGGGTGCATGCCCATCAACACATTGACGGCGAGGACGAGCGCCGGATGCGCGGCGACAATGGGCGCGACAACGGCGATCGGCCCCCGCGCGATCCCGATATAGAGCAGCACGCACATCAGCGCGACGCTCACGCCATGAAGAACCGCGATCGCGACGCCGAGCGGCGACCAGACGAGGACTTGATCCGTCGCGAAGAGCCAAACCGTCGTCCCGATCGCCCCGATCAAGAGGACATAGGTATAGTTCAGGATCGCGCCGAGCGCCCGGGTCGAGAACCGCGCCATGAAGTCGGCGGCGCCGAGGCTCACGGCGCTGGCAAGACCGAGAAGCGCCGAGCTCATGCGCGCCCCCCGCAGGCTCGCCGGCAGCCTCTATTGTGGTTTTGCAAAGCGCGCCAAGTCGGTGTTGAATTCCCTATACGAGCCGCCAAACGCACAAACAGAGGTGTACCGTTATGCTTCCAACCGCCGTCAATTTCTCGCGCAAGGTCGATTGGAATCTCCTCAAGACGTTTCACGAGATCGCCGAAGCCGGTGGCGTGAGCCGCGCCGGCCGGGCGCTCCGGCGCAAGCAGCCCGCGCTTAGCCTCGCGCTCAAGCGCCTCGAGGCCGAACTTGGGGTCACGCTGTGCCGCCGTGGCCCGCGCGGGTTCGAGCTGACCGACGAAGGCATGCTCGTCGCCGAAACCTGCCGGTCGCTCAACGCGCTCGTTCGCAACGTGCCGAAACGGCTCGGCAATCTCACCGAGGAGGTCCAGGGGCGCATTTCGATCGAGGTCATTTCGAGCCTCGTTTGCGAGCGCTTCGATGCCGCAATCGCCAGATTTCACGCCCGGCATCCCAAGGTGGAGATCCTGATCGACATCACGACGTGGGATTCGGTCGCGCCCGCGCTGCTGCGCGACGAGATCGATATCTGCGTGGCGCCGGCGCAAGTGCTGCGCTCCGACCTCAAATACGATTTTCTGTTCGATGAGGTTCACAAGGCCTATTGCGGGCGAGGCCATCCGCTCTACGGCAAGACATTCGATCGCCCCGCGGCGCTCTCGGGCGAGTCCTTCGTGCTCACCGGCGCCGACGAGCCGGACAGCTTGACCGCCTACCGCACGCGTCATGGACTTGGCGTCCACGTCGCCGGGCTTTCCGAGCATCTCGACGAGGCAAAGCGGCTGACAAGCCTCGGCATCGGCATCTGCTTCCTGCCCGAGGCCTTCGCCGCGCCCGACGTCGCCGAAGGACGGCTTTGGCCGCTGCTTGCGGCGGCCGAGCAGCCGTCAATGCCCATCTTCGTCATCACCAATCCCCGCGCCCCGAACAAGCTTGCGCGCGCCTTGCTCCTCGCCGAGATCGGCGTGCCGGCAGCGGCGAATTGAACAGCCGAATTCCATTGTCCGGGCGCGGAATCGGCGGCCGCTTCTCGCGGCGCAGCATTAGTTTGGTCAATGATGTCTATTGAAGGATTGGGCCTGTTTTGATGGGGTCGGCGGGGGCAAGATTTTTCGGTCCACGGCGTTTGGGAGTTTGGCATGGCGGGAGCAAAGAAGGGCCGGAGTTCAGGGTCGTGGCCCCAGAAAGTCGCATGGCGTGAAGCGGAGCGAGACCGACGGCGCCAAGACGATGGCGAAGCTCGCGCGCATCTCGCAGAAGAAACAGGACGAGGAGATCCGGCGCTCGCTGAAGCTCGGCCTCAAAGCCGCCGACTCCGTCATCGATCGCAATATCTCCCTCTTCGCCCGCGGCCATCAGCCGGCCTTCGCCGGCATCAACACTTTCATGAAGGCGCCCTACTGCGAGGACATCCGCAAGGTCGGCAATTTCGAAGCGGCCTTCGTCGGCGCGCCCTTCGACTCGGCCACCACCTACCGTCCGGGAACGCGGTTCGGGCCGCAGGCGGTGCGGCGCATCTCCGCGCTCTACGACGGCTACTGGTTCGACGGCGGCGTCGATATTTTCGAGGAGCTCGATCTTTGCGATGCCGGCGACATCTTCGTCATTCCCGGCAATATCGAGAAAACTTTCGACCAGGTGACCAAGGCCGTCTCGCATATCTACACTTCGGGCGCCTTCCCCGTCATCTGCGGCGGCGACCACAGTCTCGGCTTCCCCAATGTGCGCGGGATCGCGCCGCATATCGACGGCAATGTCGGCATCATCCATATCGACCGCCACATCGATATCCAGGAGAAGGATATGGATGAGCGGATGCACACCACGCCGTGGTTCTGGACGACGCATGAAGGCACGGTCACGACCCATCGCGACCACAGCCACATGCACGACGTCGGGCTGCCCAACTGCCATCCCAAGAATCTCGTCCAGATCGGCATCGGCGGCTGGTACGGCAACCGGCCCGGAACGGCGGTCGCCAAGCGCCGCGGCACGAGCGTTCTCACCATGAAGGACATCGACGAGCACGGAGCGCACAAGGCGGCGGAGATCGCGCTCGACATGGCTTGGGAAGGCTGCAAGGCGGTTTATCTCTCGTTCGACATCGACTCGATCGACCCGGGCTTCGCGCCGGGCACGGGATCGCCGGAACCGGGCGGCTTGCTGCCGCGCGAAGCGCTCGAGATGATTCACACGATCGCGGCGGAAGGCTTGTGCGGCATGGAAGTGGTCGAAGTCTCCCCACCTTACGATGTGAACGACAATACCGCCCAGCTTGCCTGTCGCGTTATGCTCGACGTTCTCGGCACGCTCGTGGCGCATGGCCATCTCGGCCACCGTAAGGCTGTCATGAAATGAAAGGTCCCCGCGCAATGTCCAAGATTTCCCAATTCGCCCTCGCCGCAAGCCTGATCCTCACGGCCTCCGGACCCGCGCTCGCGCATCCCGGCCACGGGCCTGACAATTTGATGCTGCATCGCCTCGTGCATTGGGCGGGCAGCGCCGACACCGCTCTGCTTTTGGCCTTGGGTACCGCGGTTCTGGCGGTGAGTTTGGCGGTCGCGCTCTTTGGAATGAGACGCCGAGCCGAGCGCCGGAAATAGCGAGGCTCATTCGCGTCGGGATTTCATAAAGACGATCACGCTCTTGCGGCCGGTCAAGGGACGCCGGAGCGCGGTCAAGTCCCCTGGCAAACCCGTCTCTAATGTGATTTTAGAGAGACTTGGCGCGGGGCCGATGCATGCCGCCGCCGAGGGGAACCACGATGGCGGGCGAGCCCGCGCTTTCGCACGAGGAACTGCTGTCCTGCCTTAAGAGCCTCGCGGAGCGGGCCTTGAGCCGCTATGCGCTCCCCTCTGGCGCCACGATGCAGCTGATCAACCTTTCCGAGAACGCCACCTATCGCGTGGACGACCCAGCGACCGGGTCGAAATGGGCGCTCCGCGTTCACCGCGAGGGCTATCACTCGCGGACGGCCATCGCCTCCGAACTTCTCTGGCAGATCGCGCTCAAGGAGTTGGGTGCTGCGATCACACCGACGCCGCTTCGAGGGCTCGATGGAGAATTCATTCAGACCGTTGCCCATGAAGGCCTGCCGCGGCCGCGCAACGTCGTGCTGTTCGCTTGGGAAGAGGGCAAGGAGCCGGCTGCCACGGATGCCGCCGGCTTCGAAACTCTGGGAGAGACCGCGGCCCGCATGCACGCCCATGTCCGCGCTTGGCAGCGGCCGCCCTGGTTCGAACGCCACACTTGGGACTTCGAGACGAGTCTCGGCGCGCGGCCGCATTGGGGCCGTTGGCGGGACGGAATGGGCATGACCGGCGAGTGCCTCGAAGCGATGGGCGAGACCGTCGCGGCTCATCGAGCGGCGGCTTGACCGGTTCGGCAAGTCGCCCGACGCGCTTCAATCTCATTCATGGCGACATGCGCCTTGCCAATCTGCTCATGGACGGGCGCACTATCAAAGTCATCGACTTCGACGATTGCGGCTTCTCCTGGTTCCTCTATGACTGCGCGACTACGGTGTCGTTCTTCGAAGAAAGTCCCGAAGTGCCGGCGCTCATAGAGGCGTGGGTGCGGGGCTACCGGCGCGTCGGCACGCTCTCGGCCGAGGACGAGGCCGAAATCGACACCTTCGTGATGTTGCGCCGCCTATTGCTCGTCGCCTGGATCGGCTCGCATTCGGAGACCGAGCTCGCGCAGTCGATGGGGGTCGCATACACGCAAAGCACGCTTCCCCTTGTGCGAGCGCTATCTGTCCCGTTTCGGCGAAGCGCGCCGGCCGAGATAAGACTGCCGCGAAAACGCCTAGGCTTGCGTGAGCGCGTCCATGCTCTCGGGGACAATCTGGCCGCCATCGACGATGATCGTCTGGCCGGTGATGTAGGCGGCTTCCTTCGAGGCGAGGAACAAGGCGGCATGGCCGATATCCTCGACCGTCCCGAGCTTCTTCAGCGGAATTGAAGCCGCCATCGATTGCTCGTATTCCGGCCCGAGGGCGATCAGGCCTTCGGTCAGAATATTGCCGGGCAGCACCGCATTGACGGTGATTCCGTATTTGGCGAGCTCCATGCACGCGGTGCGCATGAAGCCGAGCTGGCCAGCCTTGGTTGCGCCGTAATGGGACCATCCAGGAAAGCCCGTGACCGGCCCCGTGATCGAGGACGTGATCACGACCCGCCCCTGATCCGATTTCTTGAGGTGCGGCAGGCAGGCCTTGATCGCAAGGAAAGTCCCCTTGAGATTGGTGGCCATCACTTGGTCCCAGTCTTCGGGAGAAAGCTCCTCGATCTTGGTCTGCGGAAAAATCCCGGCATTGGCGCACAGGATGTCGATGCCGCCGTGAGCCGTAGCCGCCGCTTGCGCCATGGCTTGCATGTCCGCGAACTTAGTGATGTCCGCGGCGTGGCCCTTCGCCGTTCCGCCCTCGCTGCGGATCTCCTCCGCGCACGCCTCCGCCTCGTCGCGATTGCGGGACACGATGAGGACCTTGCCGCCGTTCCGGGCAAAGACCTTGGCGATTCCCTTGCCGATACCCTTGCTCGACCCCGTGACGACGACGGATCGGTCTGCGATCGATGTCAGCATTTTTCTCTCCGCAACATTTGACGAACACTGCCTCCCTGAACTAGCCCGCGGCCTCGGCTGCGAGCTCTCGCTTGCCCGTGGCCTCGATGGCAAGCTCGCGCTTGCGCCCCCTGATCAGGATCAGCGCGTAACCGCCCAACAAGATGAGGGCCGCGCCGATGGTCGAGACCGTGCCGAGCACCGGGACGCCCGGCGTATAACCGGCGACCATCTTGGCATAAAGGTACTCCGGGACCGTCGTATCGGCGCCGGTCGTGAAGAGCGACAACGGGAAGTTACCCCACGACAATAGGAACGCGAACAACGCTCCGGAAAAGATGCCGGGAAAGAGCACCGGCAGCGTCACTTCGCGGAGCACTTGCCAGCGCGACGCCCCGAGGTCGAACGCCGCTTCCTCGAGCGCCGGGTCGAACGAATAGACCTGGATGGCTATGACGAGGGTGACGACCGGAACGATCCAGACGAGGTGGGCGAAGACCGCGGTCTTCCACGATAGCTCGAGCCCGATCGCGTTGAACCAGAGCAGCATCGCGAGGCCAAGGACGCTCTGCGGAAAGAAGATGGGCAAGAGCACAATCTTCTGGTAGAGCGAGCGCCCGCGCCAGTCATAGCGGGCAAAGGCGAGCGCAGCGAAGAAGCCGATCGCGACGGCGATGACCATGACCACGGCCGCGATCGATAGAGACGTCGAAAGCAGCTGGCGCACCTCGAAGGAGGAAAACGTCTTGTACCACCACTCGAAGCCCCACTTGGGGATCGGGAAGGTGAAATAGCGGCTCGCCGTGAGCGAGGCGAGCAGGATCGTGACGCCCGGGATGAACACGAACACGAGGACGGCCAAAGTCCACACCGTGATCAGCCCGTGGCGGACACGTTCCGGAAAAGCGAACATTGGGACTAGCCCCTCCTCAGGATCTGATCCAGGTCAAAGCGGCGCAGGGCGGAGATGACCAGCACGCCGACCAGCAGCATGAGAAGGACGGCAAGCGCCGCGCCGAGCGGCCAGTTCTGCGAATAGGTGAAAGCGATCTCGATGTCATGCGTGATCGGGATGATGCGCTGGCCGCCGAGAAATCTTGGCTTCCGCGATGGCGCCGACCGCGAGCACAAACGTGAGCAGGCACCCGATCAGGATGCCGGGCATCGACAGCGGCAGCTCGACCTCACGAAACACCTGCCAGCGGCTTGCGCCGAGATCGCGTGCCGCCTCACGCGTATCGTTCGGCACCATGGCGACGCTCAGCGTCATGGGAAACAGCATGAACGGCAGGTAGACATAGACCATGCCGAGAAGGATGGCGCCGAGCGTGAACAGAATGCTCTCCATCTCGATGCCGAACAGCGATTTCATCGTGCCGAGAAGTACGCCGTTCTTAATGAAGAACAGCACCCAGCCGTAGAGCCGGATGTTCTCCGAGACGAAGAGGGGAATGGTGAAGAGCAGCGTGAGGAGGGTCGACCAGCGGCCGAACACGTGTACGAGGCCATAGGCGACGGGGTAGCAGATGAGCGCAAGCAGGACGACGGTTGCGACCGCGAGCACCACCGACCAGAGGAAGGAGATGTAGGAGGTGCCGAAGAAGATCGTCTCATAATTCTCCAGCGTCGGCGCCTGGAGAAGGCTGAAGGTACGCGGCGGCATGAAACTGAAAGCGGTGACCGCGATCAGCGGCACGGCAAAGCCGACGGCGAGCAACAGGAGCAAGGGGATGGCCGCGCGCCGCCCGTCCTTGTCGGCCATGGAGCTGCCGAGAGAAATCATTCCTCCCCCACCAGAATGGAGTGCTGGGAATCCCAGCCGATGAGCACCTGATCGTCGAGCTTGCCGTGGTAGGCCTGCTGGCGGAGCTTCTCGATCACGAACACCTGGTCGCCGACGCGCACCTGGTACTGAATGCGCGAACCGAGCGCGTACTCGTTGTAGAGGCGCCCGCTCAGGCTGTTGGCGGCTTCGTCGGCCTTGCCGAGGAAGCGGACGTACTCCGGCCGGATGACGAGATGGCCCGACTCGATTTGTGGCGCGCCGGGGGGTGCGGTGAACTTCGCCTCGAGCGAAGGCGCGAGCAAGGAGCCATTGCCGGTGCTCCTCACCGCAATGACGTTGACGTCGCCCATGAACTCGGAGACAAACTTGCTTCTCGGCGAGGAGTAGATTTCGTTCGGCGTGCCGACCTGCACGAGCTTGCCCGCGCGCATGACGCCAATGCGGTCGCTCATGACCATCGCCTCTTCGAGGCTGTGCGTGATGTAGACGAAGGTCTTGCGGGTCTCCCGGTGAATATCCTTGAGCTCCTTCTCGAGCGTTTTTCTCAGCTTGTAGTCGATGGCCGAAAGCGGCTCGTCGAAGAACAGGATCTCGGGATTGTAGGCGAGAGCACGAGCGAGCGCGACGCGCTGGCGCTCGCCGCCCGAGCACTTCTGCACGCTCTTCGCGTAGTAGGATTCGGGAAGCCTGAGCTGGCGCAGGAGCTCGAGAGCGCGCGCCTTGCGCTTAGGGGGCTCGACACCGCGGATCTTCATGGCGAACTCGATGTTCTCGCCGACGCTGCGATGCGGGAACAGTGCGAGCGACTGGAATACCATACAGGTCGGCCGCTTGTTGGCCGGCACGTCGTTGATACGGGTCTGGCGCAAGAGGATGTCGCCCGAGGTCGGCGTCTCCATGCCGGCCATCATGCGGATCAGCGTTGTCTTGCCACTGCCCGACGGCCCGACGATGGTGAAGAACTCGCCTTCGGCGATCGTGAGGTCAATGCCGTCGACCGCCGTGAAGGCTCCGAAGTCCTTGTGCAGAGCCTTGAGCGTGAGAATGGCGGGGCGTTGGGGCGTCACGTGGCTCTTAAACCTACGGGATGGTCCAGATCAGGCAGCCTCCCGCATGAATCAGGCCACGCGGAAGGCTGCTATTTAAATACAGTGAATGGGACCTGGACAACGTCCATCAAGCCGCCGGTCAGCCCTTCTTCGCAGCGTTCCAGATGTCGAGCAGCTTGTCGTAGTCGGGAACGATGTCGTACTCGACCGATCCCGCCATCTCCTCCTCCAGACTGTCCCACTGAATGGCTTCGAGTTCCTCCTTTGTAAAGAGCTTGAAGCACTCCTGGTTGCCCATTTGAGTGACCGGGTTGAAAGTGCCTTCAGCGAAGGCGACGGTATGCGCCATCTTCGGCTCCTGCACGTAGGCGAGGAACTCCGTCGCGAGCGGGGACAGGTTCGGATTGTTGACCAAGGACGTGATCTCAATCCAGGCGATGCCGCCCTTGCCGCCGGCGAACGGGCCCTTCTTCGGCGTGATGCCTCGGAGGTTCATGTGCCCGTCGGCGCGCGCAGGCGAGACAGAGTAGACGCCGCCGGTGAGGTAGAAATCGATCTCACCCGACACGAGCGCCTGGTTGTTGGTGGCGATGTCGCCGACGAGCTTCTTGCCGTTGAAGACCCGCTTGGCGGTCTCGGCAAATTTCGCGACCTCGGCGTCGTTATGCGTTTTGAAAGGGTCGAATCCCGAGATGGCGCAGAGGCAGAACACGTTCCAATCGTCGGATTCGAGGATGCCGTACCTGCCGGCGAGCTTGGGGTCGTTCCAGAGATTCCAGCCCTGGTCCTCGGCGGTGTCGCGGCTGATCTTGTCGGTATTGACGACGAAGGAATAGGGCCCGAAGCGCTGAGCCATGCCGATCAACTCCTTTCCTGAGTCGTCCATGGCCCACTTGTAGGGGGGCTTGAAGGCCGGCAGCATCTTCTCGAAGTAGGGCTCGAACCTGGCCCGGTCGAGCGGCTTGATCAGCTTCTCGGGCAGCATGATCTTGCGTGCCCAAGGGTTGTTCACGTTGATCAGGTCCCAGACGTTGGTCTCACCGGCCCTCAGGCGGTTGATCATCGTCGGATCGTTGGTCAGGCTCTCGGCCTTGACGGTCGCGCCTGTCGCGGACCTGAATGGGTCGAGGACCTGGGCCGAGTTGTAGCCCTCCCAGCACAGGATGTTCAGCTCCTTATCGCGCGCGGCATGGGCCGGCCTCACGAACGCTGAAGCTCCCCCCGCTGCGAACGCGGCTGCGAAGGTGGCGGATTGCTGCATGAAGTTGCGGCGGGTTATCTGCCGTTGGCGCATTGTGTGTTCTCCATGTCCCGGGCTCCGTCGCCCTAAGCTGTACAGAAAGATGGTCGCGTGCCGTTCGATAGGCGAGCGTTCCGCCGGTCCGGGTGTCTTCCGAGGAGGCCACGCAGGACCCGCGCCCGGCTTCGATCCGAACAAGCTCGCTCCGCCTCCATTATCTTACTCACTCCTGACGGCGGTGACACCCCTGCTTCTCGAACCCCTGATACATCGCCGCTACCGCGGCATTTGACCTGGAGAAGGACGAACTTGGACCCTCTCCATCACCTTAAGCCCATGATTGCCTTCAGCTCTCCGCTCGACATGACGTGGCAGTAGATCATGTTGATGATCTCGAGCTCCTTGCGATGCAGCTCGTCCGATCCCGCAGCGCAGCAATCCTCGACCACAACCACGCCGAAGCTTTCGTCGGCGAGGCTGCGAACCGTCGAGGACACGCATTGGTCGGTGAAAATACCGCAGCAAACCACGGTCTTGATGCCGAGATTGGTGAGAATCAGCCGCAGATTGGTGCCGGTGAGCGCGCTGTCCGTCGTTTTCGTCACGACGATCTCGTCGCCTCGCGGGCCGAGCCCCTCCGCGAGCTGCGACGGATGCTCGTCCTTGGGCAGTAGCAGATTGTTCCAGCCCGGCTTTTTCTGCGACAGCGACCGGTCGCGGCCGTCCTTGGTATGGCAGGCAATGCGCGCAAAGAGGCACTCGTAGCCGTTGGCGCGGAACAGTCCCAAGAGTTCCAGCGTACGTGGGATGACGATGTCGCGCATCCTGTCGTGGAAGGGCGTCCAGGCGTCGTAGCGGCGCTGTTCCTCGGCGGAGAGCGCGGCCCTGTCAGGGCGCGCAAGATAAGTGTTCTGCACGTCGATGAGGAGGAGCGCCGTGCTTCGCTTGGCGAGATCGGGATCCTCGGGCTCGGGCGCGCCGTCGTAGTAGATCGACCGATAATCCGTCTTCCAGCCCATCGCCGCGCTCAGAATCTCTTCTTGAACAGGCCGCGCCGCTCGTAGACGGCGGCCGCCTCTTCGACGAACGCGGCCATGATGTTGGCGCCATATTGCTCGCGGAGTTCCGTTGCCGCGGCGAGAAGCGCGCTTTTCAACTCCGCGCGCCCGGGACGGAGCAGCTCATAGACGCGCATGATCGTGTCTTGCGGCACATCGACGAGCTCGGCGGCGCGCTCGAAGTTCTCGGCCAAGGTTTCGCGACCGGCGGCGCGGGCGATCTCGGCCTGCTGGCGCAAGGCCCGCGCCGTGATGCGCAAATCTTCGAGCGCGACGCGGTCCTCGAGCACGGCATCGAGCGTGATCTCGTCGAGACCCTTGCCGCGCTTGCCGCGCACGATCTCCGGGCGCTTCTCCGCCAAGGGGTAGTCGCCAATCGTGAGCCGGTCCTCGCTCATGCGCCCTGCCCCAGAAAAGCGATATCGACATCTTCGGGCACGGCGCCCTCGGCGGTCATATCCGTCTCGATGGCATAGATCAGCGACACGCGCGCATGGTAGCGCGAGCCCATCGCCTCGCCCCGCATTGGCACGACGACCGGCTCCGGCAATTCGCCTCGGGCGTAGAGGGCGGCGTTCGCCCCCATGCGCCTATAGTGCTCAAGCCGCGTGATCGGCGAATTGGAGAAGAGTTCGAGATTGTTGTGGGGCAGCCGGTCCTTCTGGTGAATGACCGCGGTGCCCTTGGCCTGGATGCCGATGCCGACGCCGCTCCCTGCGATGCGGGCGGCGCTGAGACCGAGAAACGAGGTGTCGGCCGTATGCTTCATCCGCACGACACGCGCGCGCGCCCCTCCTTCCGTGATGCCGGCCATCAGCTCGCGCAGGATCGCCGACAGAGGATGTCCGGCGACGGTCTGGAACAGCTTGATGCCGAAGGCGGGGCTGATGCCTATCACGACCTCGCGAGGATCGTTGCCGCCGGCAGCAGGACCCATCGTCCTGTAGGTTATACGCTTGCCTTCTGCGGCCTTATGCACCGATTCCGCTCTCAGCACTTCCTCGCGGGTGAGCACGTCGCGGATCGCCACGATCTCGTCACGGCGCGCCTTGCTCACGCGGTATCCGGTGCCGGGCCCCAAATAGTCGTTAGGATCGTTGATCGCGCTGAGCACGCGGCCCTCGCGGACGACCGCTGACGTCTGGAGATAGTCACCGGAGACACGCAAGCGCACGAGCTTGAGAAGATTCTCCGCCTCTTCCTCGAACCCGCGCTTAGCCAGCGCCTTGATGACATCGATGACGGTGATCGCGCGCTCCTTGATGCTCTCGCTGATGAGGGCCGCGTCGCGGGGCAGATAGCTTCGCGTCTCGTCGGAGCCCGATGCCGCGACGACGCTGGCTTTCATGTCGTCGGTCGGTTGCCCGAGGCCAAGCTCTTCGAGCACGGCGCTGATCGCCTCCACCGCGCGCGTCCGTAGCGCAAGCACGCGCGTCTCCTCGACGGGGGTAAGACCGCCATCCGCCTCGAAATCGCGCTGGAGCACGAGATAGTCCTCGAGCTCCTCGCCGTTCAGGAGCGATGGGTTGAAGGAATTGTCGTATGCGAGGATCGAGCCGAAGCCCGAGCAGATGAGGTCGGAGCCGGCGATGAGAAACGGCATGATCTTGGCCCCGACGCGGATTTCCGATTCGGTCGGGCGCGCGTCGTTGCCCGAGGCGCATTCGAGATCGAGCCAGACTGCGATGAGATTCTCGGCCATCAGCTCGCGCATGCCGCCCGGGACCGTGCAGGTGATGGGCGCCCCGTCGATGCCGCCGTTCTGCGTGCCCTGCACCCCCATGGCGCGCTGAAGGCAGAGGCAGCGCGCTTCGAGATAGAGCAGCGACTTCTTCTCGTGGAAACCCATCAAGAGCTCGGACCCTGCGCCCGAGGTGCAGCGCATCTTGATGCCGCGCGAAGCGTAAGCCGCGGCGAGAAAGGCCTTCGACCACGGCGTGTCGTCGCCGTCGGTGAAGCTCTTCTCGGTGCCGTAGACCGAGACCGTCTCGGCGTAGGAGGTGAAACCGGCCATGCCGATCCTGAGCTCCTCGGCCTCCTCGCTCGAACATTGAAACAGCGTCCCCCAGCGTCCGACCGAGGCGCCGACGGCGCAGGCGACGGCATTCGACCAGGCATTGCGCGCGACCCGCATCGTGGTCTCGACCTCGTCGAAGCCGAACGCAACCGCGGTCGCGGCGTCAGCCGCCATCTGCAGCGGATCGTCCTTGGCGTTGGTCACGTGCGCCTGGTTGCCGGGCGTCTTGCGCGCGCGCATCTTGCTATAGGCGAAGGCGATCTCGAGCGACGACAGCTCCGCCACCACCTCGGCGAGCTTCGCCGGCGTCATGCCGTGCGCGAGTCGCACCAGCTCGCTCCGCGGCACGTTCATATCGACCAGCATGCGCGCGACCTCGTGCGAGGGCATGGCCATCGCTTCCGGCGCGACCTCGGGATCGATGTGATAACGGGCGATGAAAGCGTCGATCATGTCGAAGTCGGAGGCGCCCGTGCCGTCCATCGTCTCGACCCTTCCTGCGGCCACGGTCAGTCCGGGCTTGGGATCGTGACGGCTGGCAAAGGAGGCGAAGCCGTTCTCGGCGTCCTCGATGGCGAACTTGTCGAGCCTGAGCGGGCGCTCGTCCCAGTCGGAGAAGCGCTTCCAGCGATTGGCGAAGTTGCCCGGCTCTCCGGCCATGGTTGCTCTCGTCTCGCGGTCGTTACGGGCCGACTATAGAGGATACGGTCGAGGCGCCGAAGGCCATTTGACAGGAGGGCGGCACAACTTGCCCGGGGGTGGGCCCACAGCGGCACCGCGGCGGTTTGGAAAAATTGAACAGGCCCCTCTTCGGGGGTCAAGACGATGACGGCAGACTGCTTTAGGTTAGGGCGAGCAAGGCCCAAGGGTGCTTACGGAATTGCCCCCCCGGAGATCATGACCGCGAAACGCAAGATTCTCGAACTGAACGCATTCGACATGGACGCGGCGGAAGGCCTCGATCCCGGCGTCGCCGCGCTCGTCACCCGCCGCAAGCGCGTGTTCGGCCCGGCGTCGATGCTGTTCTACGCGCGCCCGCTGAATCTCGTCCGCGGCGAAGACGTCTGGCTCATCGGCGCCGACGGCACGCGCTATCTCGACGCCTATAATAATGTCGCCTCCGTGGGTCATTGCCACCCCCGCGTCGTCGCCGCCGTTTCGCGGCAAATGGCGACGCTCAACACCCATACCCGCTACTTGAGCGAGATCGTCTACACCTATGCGGAACGGCTCCTGGCGACGTTCCCGCGCGACGTGTCGAATATCGTGTTCACCTGCACCGGGAGCGAAAGCATCGATCTCGCCCTTCGCATCGCGCGCGCGGTCACGGGCGGCACGGGCTTCATCGTGAGCTCGAACGCCTATCACGGCAATACGCTCGCCGTGAATGACATCTCCCCCGCTTCGGCATCGACCGCGCCGCGCAGCCCCAACGTCTTCATCGTTCCCGCGCCCGACACCTACCGCGCAGCGTCGAAGGACGTTGGAGCGGCCTTCGCCGCCAACGTGAAAAAGGCGATCGCCGCGATGAAGCGAAAGAAAATCCGCATCGGCGGGCTTGTCGTTGACAGTCTCTTCTCGAGCGACGGTATCTATCCCGGCGAGCCGGGTTTCATGGCCGAGGCGATCGCGCATGTGCGTAAAGCCGGCGGCCTGTTCATCGCCGATGAGGTGCAGCCGGGCTTCGCCCGCACCGGCGCCACGATGTGGGGATTTGCGCGCCACGGCCTCGTCCCCGATATAGTCGCCATGGGGAAGCCGATGGGCAACGGCTATCCCATCGGCGGCGTCGCGGTGAAACCCAACCTGCTCGCGACCTTCGGCGCGACGACCGGCTACTTCAACACCTTCGGCGGGAACCCGGTCGCCGCGGCCGCCGGGCTCGCCGTGCTGGAGACGATCGAGGCCGAGAAGCTGCAACAAAACGCGCGCGAGACCGGCGCCTATCTCTTAGCGGCGCTCGGCGCGGTCGCCCAGCGCTTCGCTCGCGTCGGCGACGTTCGCGGGGCGGGACTTTATCTCGGGGTCGAGCTCGTGCGCGATCGCAAGTCGAAAACGCCGGACCGGGAGGCCGCAACGAGCGTCGTCGACATGCTTCGTGACCGCAATGTCCTCGTCGGCATCGCCGGCCCCTATGGCAACGTTATCAAGATCCGCCCGCCGCTGACGTTCACGCGCGAGCACGCCGATATTTTGGTGAAGGCGCTGTCGGACTCACTCGCGTCTCTGCCCTAAAGCTGCTGCCCCCCACCTCTGTGTGCCGTGAGTGCCGCGCCGATCTCGTCGAGAATGGCCGGATCGTCGATGGTGGCGGGCATGGCGAAGCTCGCGCCGTCGGCGACCTTCTTCATGGTGCCGCGCAGGATCTTGCCCGAGCGGGTCTTGGGCAGGCGGGGCACGATCACCGCCGTCTTGAACGCGGCGACGGGACCGATCCTTTCACGGACGAGATCGACAACCTCCTTCTCGATCGTAGCGCCATCACGGTTGACGCCCGCTTTCAGCACAAGGAAGCCGACCGGCACTTCGCCCTTGAGCGACGTCGGCGGCGCCGATCACGGCGCACTCCGCCACATCCTTGTGGGAGGCGAGCACCTCTTCCATCGCGCCGGTCGATAGCCGGTGCCCGGCGACGTTGATGATGTCGTCGGTGCGGCCCATGATGAAGAGATAGCCGTCGGCGTCGCGATAGCCCGCGTCCGCTGTCTTGTAGTAACCGGGGAACTCGGCGAGATAGCTCGGGCCGAAGCGGGCATCGGCGTCCCACAGCGTCGGCAAGCAGCCCGGCGGCAGCGGCAACTTGATGGCGATATTGCCAAGCTTGCCGTCGGTCACGGGATGGCCGCCATCGTCGAGCACGCGCACGTCATAGCCCGGCATCGCCAGCGTCGGCGAACCGCGCTTGACGGGGAGAATCTCGATGCCGATGCGGATTGCCGGCGATGGCCCAGCCCGTCTCCGTCTGCCACCAATGGTCGATCACGGGCATCTTCAGGTGCTGCTCGGCCCAGAGCACGGTATCGGGATCGGCGCGCTCGCCGGCGAGGAAGAGCGCACGAACCCCGGAAAGGTCGTATTTCGGGATCAGCGCGCCCTGCGGATCCTCCTTCTTGATGGCGCGGAGCGCGGTTGGCGCGGTGAAGAGGACCGCGACCTTGTGCTCGCTCGCCACCCGCCAAAACGCGCCGGCGTCGGGCGTCCCGACCGGCTTGCCTTCATAGAGAACCGTCGCATTGCCGGCGAGAAGCGGCCCGTAGACAATATATGAGTGCCCGACGACCCAGCCGATGTCCGAGGCTGACCAAAACACCTCGCCCGGCTTGACCCCGTAGAGGTTCTTCATCGTCCAGATGAGAGCGACCATGTGGCCGCCATTGTCGCGCACGACGCCCTTCGGCGTGCCGGTGCTGCCTGAGGTGTAGAGGATGTAGAGCGGGTCGGTCGCGGCGACTGGCACGCAGTCCGCCGCGAGCCCGCGCGACTTTGCGTCAGCCACGAGGCTCGCCCAGTCGTGGTCGCGGCCTTGTCGTAGTTCGGCCGCCGCCATCGGGCGCTGAAGAATGACGCAGTCTCAGGCTTATGCGCCGCGATCTCGATGGCCTTGTCGAGAAGCGGCTTGTAGGCGACGACGCGGGTCGGCTCCACGCCGCACGATGCCGACACGACCACCTTGGGCTTGGCATCGTCGAGGCGCTTGGCGAGCTCGTTGCTGGCAAAGCCGCCGAACACGACCGAGTGGATCGCGCCGAGCCGCGCCGTGGCGAGCATGGCGATCACGGCCTCCGGCACCATGGGCATATAGATGACGACGCGGTCGCCTTTGACGACGCCGAGCCCGGCAAGAACGGCCGCGAAGGAAGCGACCTCGTCGCGAAGCTCGGAAAAGCTGTATGTCCGCTTGGTGTTAGTGACGGGGCTGTCGTAGATCAGCGCGGGCGCCGCGCCCCCGGCCCCGCCTCGACGTGCCGGTCGAGACAATTATAGGCGGTGTTGCACAAGGCGCCCGGAAACCAGCGCCCATATTGGCCGGCGCGCATCATCGAACACCTTGGCGCAAGGCTTGAACCAATCGACGGCGGAAGCGGCTTCGGCCCAGAAGGCTTGTGGGTCGGCCTTCCACTTTGCGTAGATCTCATCGTACCGGCTCATCGGATCGTTCCGTCTCCCTTCGCGCGCCACTTCCGGCCGCAGCCGATGCCGTTCTAGAATAGCCCGCTGTTTCTGAGAAGAAAGGATGAAGGCACCATGCCCGGCAGACTAGCAGGAAAGATCGCATTGATCTCAGGCGGCGCAACCGGCATGGGCGGCGCCTCGTCGCGGCTGTTCGCGGCCGAGGGCGCCAAGGTCGGTGTTATCGACCGGAACGAGGACGCGGGCCGCGCCGTCGTTGCCGAGATCGAGCGCGCGGGCGGCACGGCCATGTTTGCCGCCGCCGACGTCGCTCAAGAGGATCAGGTCAACGCGGCGGTCGCCGCCGTCACAGCGGCGCTCGGCGCGCCCAACGTCCTCTTCAATCATGCGGGCTCGATCATCATCAAGCCCTTCCTCGAGACCACGCTCGCCGAGTGGGATTGGCTGATGACGGTCAATGTCACGAGCATGTTCCTGATGACCAAGGCGGTGCTGCCGGGGATGATCGCCGCTGGCGGCGGCTCGATCGTCTGCACCTCCTCGATTTCCGCCATCGCCGCCACGCCGCGCGAGGTCGTTTACAACGCCTCGAAGGGCGCCTGCCACATGTTCGCGCGCTCGATCGCGGTCGAATTTCGCGACCAGAATATCCGCTGCAATGCCGTCTGCCCGGGCTTCGTGCGCACGCCGCACGGACTGCGCGAAGTCGAAGCGCTGAACAAGCTCGGCGTCGACATGTCCGACGCCGCGCTCGCCGTGCAGCAGGGACGCATCTGCGAGCCGGAGGAAGTAGCGCGCGCGGCGCTGTTTCTCGCCAGCGACGAAGCGAGCTTCGTCAACGGCGCGCATCTTTTCGTCGATAATTGCTTCACCGCTGTCTGAGCCCAGGGGAACTCGACCGCGAGCGGGACGTTTATCGTCATATGGCTTTCGCGAGCGGCGCTGAAAGCCTGCCATCAACAACAGGAGTTCGAGTGATGAACTGGGATCGCATCGAAGGCAATTGGAAGCAGTTCACCGGCAAGGTGAAGCAGCAATGGGGCAAACTCACCGACGACGACCTCCAGCAGGTCGAAGGTCGGCGAGTGCAGCTCGTCGGTAAGATTCAGGAGAGATACGGCATCGCCAAGGACGAAGCCGAACGGCAAGTCGATACCTGGCTGAACAACATCTAGCCAGATAGCCAGGCGTAAGCCGGCGGTTGCGGGGCAAAGCCCCGCGGCCGCCGTTATTGCGTCTGGGGTGCGAGCTTGCCGAAGTCCATGGCCAACGCAGCGTCTCGAGAGCGATCAGGGTGTGGGTCGCGATCGGCTTGGAGAACAGCCAGGTCCCCCCGGCAAGTCAGGCGTACCCTCGCGCCACGACGGAATGTCTCCCTCGGACGCGGGCCGCTTGACCTCGACGATCGTGTTGAGGTCATGACGGCTGGCTTCGCGTTCGCATTTCTACGCGCAACAATGCCCGATTTAGGAGAAGCTGGATAGCGTCCGCCACGGTATTACGTTGAGGCTAATCATTGCTTTCCGGCGGCCGTGAACGAGGAATGAGCGCACCCGACCCCTCCCTAATCGCGAAGGCGATTGACTGGCAGCGCATGGGCCGGCGGCTCGCGCTTGCCACCGTCATTCAGACTTGGGGCTCCGCGCCGCAGCCTGTGGGCAGTCTGCTCCTGATCGATTCGGACGGAAATTTCATGGGTTCGGTCTCGGGTGGATGCGTCGAGGCCGAAGTGATCGCCGAGGCTACCGACGTGATCGCAAGCGGCGAGGCCAAGACGCTCGAATTCGGCGTCGAGGACAAGACGGCATGGAGTGTCGGACTCGCCTGCGGCGGCGCCATCCGCATCCATGTCGGCAGCCTCGTGGGCAGAGACGGGGAAGCGGGCGGAATGCTGCAAACCCTCGCCGAGGACATCGAGGCGCGCCGGCCGGTTGCGCTCCTTACGCATCTTGCGACAGGCGAACGGCGCCTGGCTCGTTCGCCCTCCGGCGTGGCGCAGGGCTTGGCGCCGTTCCTGGAAGAGGCGTTCCGCCGCGACAAGAGCCTCGTTGCCACGGGCGAACACGGCGACGTCTTCATCGATGTGTTCAACCCGCGGATACGGCTCGTCATCGCCGGCGCCACGCACATCGCCCAACCCCTCGCATCAATGGCGCGCGCGCTCGACTACGACGTGATCATTGTCGATCCGCGCCATGCCTTCGCGACCGAGGAACGGTTCGGCAGCGTCAAGCTGGTACGCGAATGGCCCGACGAGGCCCTGCCCGAGATCGGCGTCGATGCCCGCACGGCGCTGATCGCGCTCACCCACGATCCCAAGATCGACGATCCGTGCCTGATCTATGCGCTTCAGTCGGAGGCGTTCTATGTCGGGGCGCTCGGCAGCAAGGTGACGCATGCGGCCCGCGTGATGCGTTTGATCGAAGCGGGCGTCGCACGCGACGCAATCGGCCGCATTCATGCGCCGATTGGCCTCGATATCGGCGCCCAAGGAGCGGCCGAGATCGCGCTCGCGATCGTCGCCGAAATCACGGCCGTTACGCGCGATAAAAACCGATGATGACGGTCGCAGGCGTAATTCTTGCGGCGGGACGTTCTGCACGCATGGCGCCGCGCAACAAGCTGATCGAAACGATCGGCGAAAAGCCGATTATCGCCCGCGTCGCGGAGGTTGCGCTTGCAAGCGGGGTCACGCCTGTCGTCGTCGTCACCGGGTTTGAGGCCCAGCGCATCGCCGAAGCCTTGCGCGGCCTCGATGTCGCTTGCGTCCACAACCCCGATTTCGCCGCGGGCTTGAGCACGTCGGTCCGCGCTGGATTGGCGGCGATACCTATCGATTGCGACGGCGCGCTCGTCCTGCTTGGCGACATGCCCTTCGTCGAAGCGGGCGATCTCGCGGTTCTGATCGCGGCTTTCGCGGCTAAAGACCGGAATTCCATCTGCGTTCCGGTGCGTCACGGCCGAATAGGCAACCCGGTTTTGTGGGGCAGAGCGTACTTTCCCGAAATGATGAATCTCAGCGGCGATGCCGGCGCTAAGCGGCTGCTCGAGGTCCATCACGAGCGCGTCACCGAAGTCGAAGTCGCCTCCGACGGCATCTTTGCTGATGTCGATACGCGCTTCGACCTGGCGCGTCTCAACACGCAAGCGGAACGGGAATCCTAAGACGCCTCATCCCATCAGATTCCAGAACACCACAATCTGCCGGACGATGCAGACCGTCGCGGTGGATTGCACCCGCTGAAAGCCCCCGGCAGCAACTGAGCTAGAACGATCCCAGCGCTGAACCCAGCAAGACAACCACTGCCAGAGCAATCAGGGCGCCGGCAATCGCCACCATGAGGATCTCGAAATAGCCCTCGCGATGGGTCACGCCGCAAACTGCAAGCAGAGTCACCACGGCGCCGTTATGCGGCAGGCTGTCGAGTGTGCCGGCGCTTAATACCGCCACCCGATGCAGCAAGGCCGGGTCGATGTTCTGCTCGGTAGCGAGACGAAGATAGGGCTCACCCAAGGCGTCCAACGTGATGGTTAAGCCGCCGGAAGCGGAGCCGGTGAGCGCTGCGAGCAAGTTCGTCGCGATCGCGAGCGAAACGAGCGGACCGCCCTCGATCGACATCACCCATTCATTGACCAGGGCGAAGGCAGGGAGGGCCGCAATAACCGCACCGAAGCCGACGAGGCTCGCGACGCTGAGGGCCGCGAGCACCGAAGCGTTCGCGCCGGTATCGAACGTCTCCTTGAGAGCGGGAAGGCGGCTGTAGTTCAACGCGAGCAGGGCCACGATTGCTGCAAACAACGCGACGACGACGGCCCACACGCCGCCGACCGCGGCAAGAGATGTCCCGCCCCATTTTTCCTCGGCTAGAAAACGCGTGTCGAGGCTCGGCAGCACGAAGGCGCTCAGGGCGAGGTTGACGAAGAGGACGACCACGAGCGGAAGAATTGCCGTGACGACCGAGGGCTGCGTGATCGCGTGGTGACCGTGCGGCAGCTCCGCCGGATCGAATTCGCTGGCGACGGTGGCGCGCTCGCGCAAGGTCGGATCGTCGAGACCCTTGGACTGAGTTCCCGCCAGGGCGAAGCCATCGCCTTTCTGCCGGGCGGCTTTCTCGGCGCGGCCGAGCCACCACAGTCCGAAGGTGAGGATGATCGCGCCGGCCACGATGCCGATTCCGGGCGAATGGCGTGGTGCCGAAAAAGGGCATCGGGATCGCGTTCTGTAGCGCAGGCGTGCCCGGCAGAGCCGACATGGTGAAGGTCATTGTCCCGAGCGCGATCGCCGCCGGCATCAGGCGGCGGGGTATGTCGGCAGCTTTGAACAATCCCTCGGCCATCGGCGCGATGACGAAGATTGCGACGAAGAGGCTTACGCCGCCATAAGTGACGATGGCGCCCGCCAGCACCACGGCGAGAATGGTGCGCTTCGATCCGAGCGTGTCCGTCATGAAGCGGGCGATAACTTCGACCGATCCGCTGTCCTCCATCAGCTTGCCGAACAGCGCGCCGAGCAGAAAGAGCGGGAAGAACCGCGCCAAGAATTCCGCGCCCCCGCCCATGAAGGTCTGGGTCCAGTGCGCAAGGAGCGGCTCGCCGGACGCCGCGGCGGCGACGAGCGCGGCGCCAGGCGCGAGCAGCAGGATGCTCCAGCCGCGATACGACAGCCACATCAGCAGGCCGAGCGCGAGAATGATGCCCGCAAGCCCCATTCTGCTCACACCGTGCCGATGAATGCGTCCAGATCGAGCGTCGATCGTTTGCCAAGATCGGCGCCATGCGCCTCGATGAAGGTGTCAGCGCAGGCGCGGCCTTCATCCCGCAGCATGGTCAGAAACGGCCACTCGGCATTGAGCTTCGATGAATAGCCGAGATCCGTCATCATCGCGCTCGCGACGCGGTGCATCCGCATGCCGGCCCATCGCGCCCCTTCGCTGTTTCCGGCATCGGACACCTGCCGCAGCAGGGCGATCATGCGAAGCTCTTTGAGCAGCGTGGCGTTGAACGAAACCTCGTTGACGCGGTTGACAATATCCTGCGCCGTGCGCGGCGTGCCCGGCCGCTCGACCGGGTTGACCTGCACGAGGATGGTGTCCTCGGAGGCGCATTCGCGCACGAGAGGCGTGATGGTGGGATTGCCGGCGAAGCCTCCGTCCCAATAGGCCTCGCCGTCGATCTCGATGGCTTGAAACAATGTCGGGAGGCAGCCCGATGCGAGCAAGACGTCGGGCGTCAGCTCGTCGTTACGGAAGACGCGCCCCCGCCCCGTCCGTACGTTCGTGGCGGTAACGAACAGCTTGATGGGCGCGCTCGCCAAGCGCTCGAAATCGACACAGTCGGCGAGAATCTGAGCGAGCGGATTCACCCCGCGCGGATTGAGGTCGTAGGGAGAAAAGACCCGCGCCATCAAGTCGAAGGCAAGAAACATCGGCGAGGTGTCCAGCGTCCACCGTCCGAGCAGAATGTCGAGCGGGCTGCGGCGAAAGGGACTCAGCATCGCCGCGTCGGACACGCGCCGCCAGAAATGCTCAAGCCGCGAACGCGCGCGCTCCGGTCCGCCTTTGGCGTAGCCATCGACCAGCACGGCGGCGTTCATCGCCCCGGCCGACGTCCCGGAAATGCCCTCGATGCGGAGCCAGGGCTCCTCGAGCAATCGATCGAGCACGCCCCACGTGAAAGCGCCGTGGGCACCGCCCCCCTGAAGCGCCAGATCAACGAGAACGGGAGTTCGGTCCATTGTTGCTGATCGTAGCACTCCGGACACCGCCGCTCAGCCTCAATGTGCGGACTATAATCTTGCCAATTTCGAACGCGAACTACGCCGCCGCTATGAGATTCTTTCCTCCGCGCCTCTCAAGCGAGGAGAACGGCGGATCTACTATTGCGCTCCGCTGGCGTAGGGGGCCGCGCTCAGAGCTCGCCACAGTCACTCTTGATCGATGGTTGCTCGCGTTTGCGATAGCAGGAGCACAACGTAGAACAGCCAGCTCCCAAGTGCCGATACCGCAGCGGCGACGTAGGTCCAGGCGGCAGCGCTGAGCACGCTTTGGACCCCGGCGATTTTCTGATCTCCGCGGATAATGCCTTGGCTGACCAACAATTGCTCTGCCCGTGAACTGGCATTGAATTCAACCGGCAGCGTAAGGAAGGCGAACAGGGACGACGACCCGAACAAAATGACTCCGGCCCAGGTGAGCGAATCCAGCTGCAGCATTAGGCCGGCAACGAACAGCCATGGCGCTATTTTCGACGCAAGCTGCACGATCGGAACGATGTAGGTTCGGGCCTCCATCGGGAAGTAGTCGTCTGCATCCTGGATGGCATGACCGGCTTCATGTGCGGCAATTCCAGCGGCCGCAACGCTGGGTGTGTAGTAGACATCCTGGCTCAGCCGCAAGACCTTCGAGCGAGGATCGTAGTGATCGGTAAGCATCCCGGGCGTGGCCTCGATCTTCACATCCTGGAGCCCCCGCGAGTTCGAGCAGCCGGCGAGCCACCTCCGCCCCTGTGACGCCACCCTCGGTCCGCACTTGCGAGTATTCAGCCAGATTGGCCTTGATGCGCCATTGAGCATAGATGCCCAGGAGAAGGCCTGGCAGGACGAGCACCCAAAATAGTGGATCTTCAATCATTTCTGACCTCCGGTCGGCTCGCCGTTGGATCCCGACTGGCTCGGGGTCCAGAGGCGTTGCAGCCTCCGCATTATTGGAGTTTTTCGGGCCAAGTGGTGAAGCTTTTCCCGACAGACGTGCGCCGCCGTCTGGCACCCGTTCACTCCTACAAGCGCCGCAGCCACAACCGGCTGAAGCGGAAACCGTACCGGGCTGCTGGCGGGGAACTCTTCGTGTTCTTCCTTCGTTTTGCGTTCGGGGGACGGGCACATGCTTCATACGCTGCGCAAGAAGCGAGCCACAACTCGCGCATACAAAAGAGCTGTCGACGATTGCCTCGCGGTCCTGTTCTGCGGTTTTCCCAAGGGCATGCCGCCCTCGCTAGGGCAGCGCCTCGACAATTCGATTCTGGTTCGGCGGGGACAGGCCGAAGGAACTGATGCTCGCGCCTGCTCGGTGCAAGCGGCGGTCCTCGTTATCAGGAAGATCATCGGGTCCTTGAGCCAACAGGAACGCCAAGAGCTTACCCAAGCTTTCCTGCGAAATGACGCCAGCAACCCGACTTATAAGGGTTTCACGTATTTGTTTCGGGTCGTCGAGTTGCTCAATGTCTCACCCGGCCTGGTTTCGTACCTAAACATTGAGCTGGCAGGGCACCTTCGTGGCATGTCTCAAGAAGCGATTTTCAACTCATGGATAGACACTCAGGTAGAACGCGTGATTGGCCAGCTGCGGGAGCGGAGCCGAGAGGAAGCCGAGAGCAAGAAAGATCTTTGGCAGTGACGGCATAGAGAACAAACGCATGCAGAACGCATACACGGCGAAAGCCTACTCCGCCGCCAGTGAGACATCGCCGCTCGCCGCCGACACGATCCCGCGGCGCAATCCGACCGACCGCGACGTGCAGATCGAGATTCTCTTCTGCGGCATCTGCCACTCCGATCTGCATCAAGTCCGTAACGAGTGGCGCGAGGCGATGCCCACGGTCTACCCTTGCGTCCCGGGCCACGAGATCGTCGGCCGTGTCACCCAGGTTGGCTCGGCCGTCACGAAGTACAAACCCGGCGACCTCGTCGCCGTCGGCTGCATGGTCGATTCCGACCATACCTGCCCAAGTTGCCGGGAGGGTCTCGAGCAGTTCTGCCCGAACTTCACGCTCACCTACAACTTTCCAGACAAGCATCTCGGCGGCGTGACCTATGGCGGCTACTCCGACAGCATCGTCGTCGATGAGCGGTTCGTTTTGCGCGTTCCCGCCAACCTCGATCTCGCCGGAGCCGCGCCGCTGCTGTGCGCCGGGATCACCACCTATTCTCCCATGCGCCACTGGGGCGTGACCAAGGGTCAGAAGGTTGGCGTGGTCGGTCTCGGCGGGTTGGGCCACATGGGCGTGAAGTTCGCCCATGCGCTCGGCGCCCATGTAATCGTCTTCACCACCTCGCCCGGCAAGACGGAAGATGCGCTTCGAACTCGGCGCGGACGAAGTCGTCGTCTCGCGCGATGCCGACGTAATGATGATGCACGCCGCCAGCTTCGACTTCATCCTCGACACAGTCTCCGCCAATCACGACATCAACGCCTATCTCAACTTGCTTCGGCGTGACGGCAATCTCACGCTCGTCGGCGCACCCGAGAAACCTCTCGCCGTCTCGGCCTTCAGCCTGATTATGGGCCGTCGCAGTCTCTCCGGCTCCCCTATTGGCGGCGTCGCCGAAACCCAGGAGATGCTCGACTTCTGCGGGAAGCACAACATCACCGCCGACGTCGAAGTCATCCCTATCCAGAAGGTCAACGAGGCTTACGAGAGATTGCTCAAGTCCGATGTGAAGTACCGCTTCTCCATCGACATGGCTTCTCTCAAATCTGCGTGACGGAAAACTCCCCTGTTCGCAATAAAGATTGCGCTCCGTGGGGCTCCCCGGCAACCACGATCGCCTCATTCGGCGCGGCATCCTTCCTGGACACGCCTCGGCCTGGACACGCCTCGGCGCGGTCTGTCATAAGGTGCCTCCCCGATCGCTGCGCGCGCCGTCCACTCCGACTTGCCTTCGATCCAAATTGAACTCGGGACCGATCGTGCGACTGCTTCTCGTAGCCGACCTGCATTATTCGTTGCCGCAGCTCGACTGGGTCCTCAACACGGCGGGAAATTTTGATGTCGTGGTTATGGCCGGGGATCATCTCGACCTGAGTTCGATGGTCGATGGGCGGGCCCAGAGCGTCGTCGTCAGGAAATATTTCTCGAAACTCGGCAGCAAAACCCAGCTCCTGATCTGCTCCGGCAATCACGATCTCGATGCCAAGAACGAGTCCGGCGAGAGGATCGCAAAGTGGCTCGGCGGCCCTCAAGGAGCACGCGTCGTCTCCGATGGCCAGTCGTTCACGTTCGAGGACACGCTTTTCACGGTGTGCCCGTGGTGGGACGGACCGATCGTGCGCACCGGGATCGGCGAGCAGTTGGCCGAGGCGGCGACCAAGCGGACCGGGCGCTGGATCTGGATTCATCACGCGCCGCCGGCGAAATCGCCGACCAGCTGGGGCGGCGATCGCCATTTCGGCGACGTAGAGCTCCGGGAATGGATCGAGCAATACCGGCCCGACATGGTGTTCTCGGGCCATGTGCATCAGTCGCCATTCGTCAAGGAAGGCTCCTGGGTCGATCGTATCGGGCCGACCTGGGTGTTCAACGCCGGCCAACAGTTCGGCGCGCCGCCGACCCATATCGTCATCGACACCGAAGAGGAGGTGGCGCTCTGGTTCTCAGCCGCGGGAAATCAGTTCGTGCGCCTCGATGAGCCGCTCGAGCGGCCGGTGCCACGCCTGGAAGCGCCGCCCCCCTGGCTCAAAGCCGCGGATCGGCCTCCGCTTCCGGGCCAGACGTGAACTCTTCGCTCTGCTGGTGGATGAGCGTCTCCAGCACTTCGCCGACCATGCCGAAATGGTTGCCCTGCCCCTCGAATTGCCGCTTGAGATCCACGAGGTAGGTCGTGGCGGCGTTGAGACGCTCGGCCAGAAGCTTGCCGACGAAGAACGCGATTTCGGGATTGGACTTGAGGAAGCTCTCGGCGTTCTCGAACACGAAAACGCCGACCGGCGAAGCCGCCCTGACGGTTGCCGTATGCGGCCGGCTGAGCAGCACGGACATTTCGCCAAATACCGACCCGGCCTCGCCGATTAGCGCAACCTGGGTATCGCCGCGGAGCACCTCGACACTGCCTTCGGCCAGGACATAGAGCCGGCCCGAGGTCTCACCTTCGGACAGGAGGACAGTCCCGGGGGCGAATCGCTTGCACGGGACGCCGGCGCACTTATCGAGAATGGAAGTCATAGCCTAGGCTCTCAGCTGCGGCCCCAACCTAGCAGCTTGCTGCCTCCGCCGAAAAGCGCCTTTAACGCCGGCGCTTTGCCGCGGGTTTGGATTTCTTCGTCTTCGCGCCGGTTCGTTTTCGTGCTGAAGACGCCTTGCGCTTGGTCGCTTGTTTGGTCGCGCGCGCTTGTCCTGTTTCGTCGAGCGGCGCTTGGTCGCTTGTTTCGTCGAGCGGCGCTTGGTCGCTGGCTTCGTCGAGCGACGCTTGGTCGCTGGTTTCTTCGAGCCAGGCTTGCGAGCGCCTATCACGGCACCCGACACGGCACCGATCAGAGTCCCGACAACCGGTGTCCCCACGGCAGTTCCCACCAACGCGCCCGCGACAGCGCCTCCCAGAGCGCTCTTCGCCGTGCCCGCCTTGTTCGGCATATCCTCTTTCTTCTCATCGTCGGTCATCTGGTTCTTTCCTTCTGCGACAGTTGGCGGGCTGCAGCGCTTGAAGCGCCAAAAGCTACCAGGCCCTCCTAAACAAGCGCCTAAATGCATATCCGCGCTTGCGCTGGCGTTTCCAACCCTGCTTTTTCGACTTACGCGACTTCACGAACGACTCCGAAGGCTCGGATGCCAAAACGTCAGCTTCAGCCGACGTGGCGAGAGCTGCTTCAATCTCTTCCTTCGATAGTGCCGGGATGCCCGGCTGATCGTGCGTTTCCAAAGAGCTCGACTGGATCCATCCGGTTTTCCTGGAACCGGGATCGATGATCTGAACCCAGTCCTCTTGACGTGAAACGACCTGGGCGGTTGCCCCAGCCTGCGCGGTGCCCAGGAGGGTGGTCGAGGCCGACGGTCCATCGCGAATGTTCGCGAGTTCCGTTACCTTGACATGTTCGACTTCGTTGGGGACTTGCCCGGCGACTGAGGCGGCAGGCGCTGTAGGTGCTGGGATAGACTCTTCGGGCACAATTGCGTGCGCGGAGTTTTGGGCGACAGGGTCGATCCTCGTCCAGGGCGTATCCTCCTTGACCGTTTGAGGAACGGCCTTCGAAGAATCGGAGACCCGTGGCTCGCTGTTGAATAGCAATACCGCGTAGATCAATCCGGCAGTCAAAAGTGCGAGTAAGACAACGCGTGCCATCCCAATAGCCGTCCGACGCAACGCTACATCAACAAGCGGCCGGCGCTGGAACCAGGGGTGCAGCTCCGAACCTCACCGTCGCGGCCTGGGTTCAGTCCAGCGGACGGCTAATTAACAAGGGGGCCGCACGAGCGGTCCTGCGGGCATTCATGCTGGGCGGGCCCATCCCCATCCAGTCCCTCATCAGCGCCAGCGACCCTCGTTTGGTCGTTTGGTAGTGGAAAATGGTCGCCGGTAAGCTTGGGATCTGGAAGCTCAAGCCCGAACAGAAGCGCAAAAGCGGCAGCCGATGCCAGCCACGTTCTCGAATGGGTCATTGAGAGGTTCCTCTCTGACCGCCAGCCTCCGTCCTAGAAACGAAGGTCCTGACGTCTAAGTTCCACCCGCGATAGCGCTAATCGCACGAGGCGCGGGTTGGCCGGCGCCTACAGCTAGCCGTTGCCGCGATCCCCGGGGTTCTCGGGGTTCTCGGCAATCTCTTGCCTGACATACGCGCCAGGGAGAGCGGGCGGTAAGCTGTGCCAGGTTCTGGGATCCGCGTGCGACATGTCGATCATGTCCGGCATGTCGGTGACTGCCGCACGCAACTCTTCGCCCGGTTCAGTGGAGAGGGGTAGCGTGGTATCGGCACCGGCGCCATGCCATGCGAGCGTGCAAAGCATGCAAAGCATAATGCCCGTCAGCGACGGTAGCAGTCTCTTCATGGCAGCCTCTAAATCGGCGTGCCCCGTCGTTCTTAGAAACGAACGCCGCCGAGCTACGTTCCATCAGCGGCGCGGGCCTTCAACGATTTTGCTGTGGATAACGGCCGCGTAGCGGGAAGCCTCGCTACCAGCAAGCAGGAACTTTTCACACGGCCGATCGGTTTTTCCGACAAGTATTCCTTCGTTCAAGCTGAAAGGAATTTGAGATGCGCTTATCACTTCTCGCGGCGTTTTTGATTGCCCTGATGACCTTGCCCGCCGAGGCTGCTCGGCCGGTCAAGGGCGCGGTTCAAGGCACGGCGACGGCTGCTACGGGCATCGCCAAGGGCGCGGGCCAAGCAGGCGTCGGTGTCGTGCGAGGCACCACGACAGCAGTGCGTGGTACCGCCAGAGGACTTCGCTGCGTCGTCACGCTCGGCAATCGCTGCTAGGCATTTCCGAAGCTACAAGTCTCGATCCGCGCTCCGCCCGATGAGATATCCGACAGCGAGGCCCACGCCCGCGGCGAGAACGAGCGAGACGACCACGTTGTCTCTAAGGTTCTCGTGAGTGTCATGCGCCGCTTCTGACAAAACGGCACGGGCGCGGTCCAGTTGGCTACTCGTCTGCCTGCCGAAACCCTGAGTAAGTTGACCGAGAAAGGCCGACGCCGCTGAAAGCTGCTGTGCGATATCGTTGATGTCGGCGGGACGGAGCGATTTAGCCCGCTCAAAGTCAATCCAGCTGCTCATCGTCGTGAAACTCCTTACGCAGATGGCGATTTTCTACTGTAACCCGAGACCTTATCTAAGGTTCCCGCACGAGGTTTCCAGCTTGCGCGCAATGATGCGCGTTCTCGGTCAAATCGCTCGCGCCTCAATCGTGATCGTTAGTGACGTTTCGCCTCCGCGCTTACGGCTCCCGAAAGGCGATGAAGCGACCCATGGGATAGCTTCCGATCCCGACTTTGCGGTTCCCGCTCTTGCCCGCGTGATTGCCGGAGACCAGAATCACGCGACCGCCCTTGACCTCCTTCACTATGCCCACATGTCCGTTCATCACGCCAATGGCACCACGCTTAGGCGTCGTGGCCTTCCCGTAGCGCGCCCAATCCCGTGCGACGTTGGAACCTTGACCGACCCACATCGCCATCTGCCGGCCGCACCACCGATGCGACCAGCCGGTTGGGTTTCTGCCGATGTCGCGCATCGCGCGATCGAGCAGCGCCGTTGAGTGGTTCTCGCGCAATACGTCGTGGTCGATGTAGTAGCGCAACTCCGCGTGGGCAGCAGTCGTCGTTAGTGCAAACGCAGCAATGGCGGCGGCGATCAAAACGCGCATCGTCGTCTCCCTCTGGTGTTGATTTAACGGTGGTGATTAGTCGCCCGCGCCGTCAGGGGCTGTAGTACGGCCCCACGGCGAACTGTTGGCTTCGAGAGCGTGCCGGACGGTCAAAGCTGAGATCATCGCATCGACACGCAAATGCCCGGGGTCCGACTGGACTCACTCCAGCACTAGCATTTTGCGACCGTCACGTTTTGCGTCACCCGCATGCCGATCGCGCGCGCCGCGCCGTGCGAAAGATCAAGTGACACGCCTTTCGTGAAAGGCCCACGATCATTTACCCGGACGGAAATGCTCCGGCCTGTCTTCGGATTGCCGACCCGCAGGCAAGTCCCGAATGGTAGCGACCGATGAGCGGCAGTGAGACCGTTTGGATTGAACCTTTCACCTGAGGCAGTGCGATTGCCCGCATGTTCATTACCGTACCAAGTCGCGCGCACGGTCTGGTCGGCATAGGCAGGCGTCGAAAGGAAAATGATTGCTAAGGCTGTCTTGAACCGCATCGATAACCTCTGTTGTATCTGGCTCTACGCCAGGCGAGTTAGCGGCCGAATTCGGTGATTAAGAGACTGCAATGCGATCCCTGTTGGCAGGAATGTGACGACTTCGAGAGGCGTCGAGAGGCGGGAATGACAGCGCCTTAGGCAGCATCTACCGCGCCGAGGTTGAAGTTGCGGTCGACATTGCACTTATAGGTGCAGTCTCAGGTCGCCGTGCTGAACTCGGGAACATTCTATCGATCAACGGAGTTCCGAGTAGCGCCTCCAATAGGCGAAAAACAAGGAGTATGATGCCATGAAAATGTTCGTTTCTGCATTCGCGCTGGCTTTGACAATTGCGTTTACCGGCTCGGCTTTCGCCGGAGCAACCGAGGCCAAAACCCAGGCCGATTGCGAGAAGGCTGGCGGCGTGTGGGATGCCGCAACAAACACCTGCGCCGAAAAGAAGTAACGAATGGAGGGCGCCCGCTTTGGCGGGCGTCCCTTTTTGCTGGAAGATAGACGGGCACCCTTAGCCGAAAGCGAACCCGAACGACGTGAGCTGTTGTATACTTAAGGCAGGTGGGGTCCGGCGCTACCTTCCAAAGTTGCATCCAAGGGAGGTCCCCTCATGAAAGTCAAAGAAGCAATGCACAAAGGCGTAGACTGGGTCGCCCCGGACACGCCTCTCGCCGATCTTGCCAAATTGATGCATCAGCACGACATCGGCGCCATCCCGATTGGCGAGAACGATCGACTTGTCGGCATGGTGACCGATCGTGACATCGTCTGCAAAGGCTTGGCGCAGGACGGCTTCGACGCCGGCCGCGCGACAGCACGCGACGTGATGAGCCTGGGCATTCATTGTTGCAGCGAGGACGACGATCTCGCTAAGGCGGTACGTCACATGGAGGCGCTGAAAGTCCGCCGGTTGCCGGTGATCAACAAGAGCAAGCGCATGGTCGGAATCCTCAGTCTCGGCGACATCGGTCATTCCGCGCCCAGCGAGCTGCTAACCGAGTGCGTCAAGAAAGTTTCGGCCCACCACCACTGAGAAACGACGTTACTCGAAGCGGTGAATGTGCCGCTGCTTGTCCGGGACGGCTGGCATCAGTGACTTTTGTGCGACTGCCTTTCGTGCTCTTTCCGCGTCTTCGCCGCTCTTTGCGCGGACTTCTTGCGGTCTTGGGCGGTGCGGCCAGTGCTCGGACGCCGGCCGAGCTCGTGCCAATCCAACTCCGACATCTCAATGCCGTAATGCTTGGCCGCCTTCTTGATATTGGCGAAAGCCAATTTTCGCTCGTCATCAGAGACGCCCACGGTTTGATCAAACCGTGCAATCGCGTTTCTGACGTGACTGGCGTCAGTCATCGGCTCTTTGCGCTGCTTCGGAAAGGCAAATACGCTGTCGGGCAGATCGCTCCGCTCGGTCAGCTCGCCGTGCTTTTCGTGGGGTTTCCAGGTCGTTTCCATGGCTTCATCTCCTGAGTAAATCCAGTTTGGAAATGCCCCCCGGCAGGGAACGAACAGCCTCGGCATGCATCGGTTCCGCGCTGCGACGTCATCGCAGGAGGTGCTGCCACGCCCTCGCTGCCACCCGAGGCAGACGAAGAATGCAATGGGAACTTTGGAGCGCCCAACTAAGCTCCTGGGACAATCTCGCGGAGAAAGCCAGACCTTAGGCAGGCTTGGCGACGAAAAGTTGGCACCATCCGCTTGCGGCGACCGGGTCCTCCACGACCTTGCATGACGCGGGCGCTACGAACTGGACGCAGCCCGAGCATTGCTGGCCGTCTTTTGGTGTGTCCTGATATTTCGAGGCTTCGTGGGTGAGTTTCGTCTGCGCGACCAGGCTCTCTGCCAAGGCGCTCGTCGAAATGATGGCCCCGGCAATCACCGGCACGCTTTTCAGCAACGACCGGCGACACAGCCCTTTGTTGATCGAACTGGAGGGATTTGTCATGCGAGCACTCCTTGAAACAAGTGAGGTCTCGCGGAGAAGAACCTTTGCCTGGTCGGAAGGTTCCAGGGAGCTCCAGCTGCTTGAAAAGATAGGCGGAACAACTCCGTCTGCGAGGCGTTTTCCAGTGGCTCGGAGACTAACGGTATGCATTTCGCCAGTCGGCTCGGCACAGCTCTCGCGTTTGTCATCTCGGTCTTCCCTATCGGGGTTGCCCGCAGTGCACAGGTTGTCGCTCTTCCATGGACCGAAGACCAAATCGTCGCTCTTCCGTGGACCGACGCCAAAGTCGAAAGCCTCGCATCGCTAGATAATCCGTGGTCGATGGCGTTTCTGCCGGATGGCCGGCTGCTGATCACCGAGAAGCCTGGCAATTTGCGCCTCTATGCCGACGGAGAACTTTCGGATCCGCTCGGCGGCGTGCCCAAGGTCGAGCACCACGAGCAAGGAGGGCTGCTCGCCGTCGCGGTCGATCCGAACTTCGGCAGCAACCAGTTCGTCTATCTGTCCTATACAGAGGCAGCGAGCGAGCAACCGGCCGATGCCAAGGATGAAGGCGATCCCCGTCTTGGCGAATATCAAGATCTCGACGACGTGGTCCTGAAAGGACTTGCTGTCGCGCGCGGGCGGCTCGAGGGAGATCAGCTCAAGGACGTGACGGTCATTTGGCGGCAAACGCCGAAGACGATCGGCCGCGGTCATTTCGGCGGGCAAATGACCTTTGCGCCTGACGGCACGCTCTTCATCACGTCAGGTGATCGCCAGAGATTCGATCCGGCACAAGATCTCGGCTCTACGCTTGGCAAGATCGTGCGGATCAATCCCGATGGTTCGATCCCTCAGGACAATCCATTCGTGAAAGAAACCGGCGCCCTGCCCGAGATTTGGAGCCTCGGTCACCGCAACGAGCTCGGCTTGGCATTCGACCCCGCCGGCAAGCTCTGGGAGCACGAGATGGGGCCGAAAGGCGGCGACGAAATCAATCTCATCGAGAAGGGCAAGAACTACGGCTGGCCGATCGTGAGCGAGGGCACTCACTACAATGACGTGCCAATTCCGCATCACGCCGAAAAAGGCGAGTTTGCTCCGCCCCTCAAGTTTTGGAATCCGTCGATTTCGCCTTCGGGCCTGATCTTCTACACCGGGGACCAGTTCAAGGCGCTGAACGGCAAGGCTCTGCTCGGGGGTTTATCGTCGGAAGCGTTGATCGTGCTCACGATCGATAACGACAAGGTGCTCGATGACAGCATCGTAAAGATGGAGCACCGCGTTCGCGACGTTGCGCAGATGCGTGACGGGAGCTTGCTCCTGCTTACGGACGGCGACGATGGCGAGCTCTTGCGGCTCACGCCGGCTCCCCCAAGCAAAACTGGCTAGACCACCGGCAGGATAGGCAGGCGTCGGGAACGTCTTGATCGATAGCTCGTTCCCTAACTAGCCAGCATGGGCCTTCCCCCCGGCTGGTAAGGCCCGGCATCGCTGCTCTTGCGCATACGCAGAGTTCCGGTGCTGGGCCACCTAAGGCCGTATCGCTGCCATGCCAACCAAGTGGAAGGCGCGTAGACAGTAGCGCGTCCTAACCGTGATTGCCCCTCACGGTTCCTTGCCGGTGGCCGGCGGCGGGGCGTGTTGGCGTCGGGCGCAGTTTTGCCATCCGGCGCCGTCGCTTCGTGCACCTCTTGACGGACTTCTTCGCCGACCTTCTCAACCGAAGAGCCGAGGCTGGCGCCGACATAGTCCCAATTGACAATGTCACGGGTACCGGAATTCGGCCCGAGATGATCGATGATGAAGACAACAAGAACGGTCAGAACGACGCCCGTCACCACACCTGAGAGATAAGGCATGTTTAGCCCTCCAGCTCCAATGCGTGCGCGAAGGGCAAGAACGCTCTAACTCGCCTTCTTCTTCGGCACTCTCTTGCCCTTCTTGCGCGCTTCCGACAGACCAATGGCAATGGCTTGCTTCCGGCTCTTGACCTTGCCGCCCTTGCCGCCTTTTCCGCTCTTCAAGGTGCCCCGCTTGAATTTGTGCATCTCGCGCTCGACATCTTTAGAAGCGCCTTTCGAGTACTTTCGTGCCATGCGAAGCGTCCACGCGGATCGTGATGTACTAAGGGGCCGAACCTCTCATGACGTGCGTCACGAGCGAGATCACAAGCAGCACGAGGAAGACGAAGAACAAGATCTTCGCGATTCCCGCCGATGCTCCCGCAATGCCGCCAAAACCCAGGGCGCCAGCGATGAGCGCTATGACCAAAAACACGAGGGCCCAATACAACATGTCAAACCTCCAGTCCTAACGGACTAAAATCACTCGCCTAAGCTAACCGTTTAAACACAACAAACCGGACGAAGTTCCAAGCGTCGTCAGTCGTCCACGGGAACTTGGCGGCCAAAGCCTCGTTTTCTCCTGTGAGAAGGAGAATGCCATGGCCTCGATGCAGGACTGCATTACCAATTGTCTCGACTGTCACTCGGTTTGCCTTGCGACGATAGCGCACTGCCTTGAGAAGGGCGGCGACCACGCCGCGCCGGAACACATTCTCCTACTGCAAGACTGTGCGCAGATTTGCATCGCCAGCGCCGATTTCATGTTGCGCCGCTCACCGATGCATCGAATGACGTGCCGCATTTGCGCGGACATCTGCATCGCGTGTGCCAATGACTGCTCGAAGCTTGCCGACGATGAGACAATGGTGCTTTGCGCCGAGACTTGCCGTCGCTGCGCGCAAAGCTGCGCCGAGATGGCTGCGGCCGACCGCAAGGCGGCTTGATGTTCGCGAGTTAGTCGCGCGCGGCGTCCGCTATCGAGGCGGCACTCTCGATTTTTTCCTTTGAGCGGACTTGGCTGCCGCTCCGCCTTCCATATGTTCGAGCTGTTCGTCGCTCAGCGCTTCCCTCTTGGCCTCCCTCTGGCCGAGATCGGCACCCGTGGCCGGAGCAGTCGTTTGCTCCTGGCTCTTGGGCGCACACCTGCGAGGAAACAGGCGACACAGAAAATTCGTGATCATGCTCAACAAACGCGGGCCGAAATCGGATGTTCCTCAAAAAAAAGACCCAGCGCCGCCGCTACGCCATACACGAATAACAGCGGCACCGGGCCCGACCATCGCAGGGAGGGAAGGTGGTCTTCCGGCCCGTCGGGTGGTCAGCGGCGAGACTAGGGTTGGATCGTGGCCGGAATTGAGCGGCGTGACCCCCGAGACAGAGTGCCGGAAAAACCCGATGGGTGCGCCATTCGCGGCTCAAAGTGCTATCTTTAGCTTCGATTAACCCTCGCCGCTCTAAGATATCGGTGAGGCATGCCGCCTGCGCGCGGCAGTGCTGACGGGGTTGTCGAGGGAGTTCCCCGATGAACAGAGCGGTGCTGTCACTGTGCCTGTTTGGCACGGCACTGGCCACGGCCAACACCTTAATCACGCAGCGACCGTCATGCCCCTCCGGGGGCGCAAATATAGTCGCTGCATACGCGGAAACTTCGCCCGGAACCGTAGCCGCACCTCACAGCGCACCTGCACAGGGTGCAAAACCCAAACCAGCCCAAGCGCCAAAAGATCAAGCGGTCAACCCAGCTCCGACCAAGACAGAAGATGCGAAACCGGCGGCACCGAAAGACTTGGACCAGACAGGCTCGGTCAACCAGAAGACGCAGAAACAGAGTCAAAAGCCGGCGCCGCTGTCCCAGACTGAACCAGGAGATCAGCAAGTCAAGGTTGGCGACGGCGAGCAATGGGCAGAGGTCGTGCTTTCCGCTAGGGCACATAGCGCGGCGTCCGTGTCGTCTCCCACGGTTCGACACTACCGCGTTGGCACCAGGCTAAAGGTGATCGACCGAAAATCCGGCTGGATCAAAGTCATCGATCCAACCACCTCAAAGCAGGGTTGGATTTTCGAGAAGTACCTCATGCTGAAGGAAGGTCCCGAAAAAAAGCAGGTCGAGGGGCCGGGCCAATCGCAAAGAACTGCGCAATCGGGATCGCCAGCGCCCGACGACCCGAACCTCGTGGCACCCGCGCAGCCGGGGCCTTACGTCAGGCCTTACACGCGCAAACAAGGATGGAGACGGTCCTACCGTTACGTCTGGCCGCCAGCCGGACTTGCAATTCGCGTATACCCTGGCTGGTAGTCGCCGAAACCGTTAAGGTGCGGCAGCTCGACCGTTTCAGAGTCTCATCTGCGGTGAGGTTTGAGCCATGCTCCAGGCTTGGCTGTCTATCGGTTACATCATCCTGATCGCCATTCTCGTGCTCTCCTTTATCTTATGGCGCAGGGGGGCTCCCGTTCTGGCCATCGTTGCACTCGTGGTGGGCATCCCCCTCTGGTTGGGATGGGAATACGCACGTCCAACATGGACAACCGGCCTCATCACAGGAACGGAAGTTCGCCGCAGCGATCCCGACGCCCGCGGCAACACGACCGACTTTGAGTACATCTATATGCGCAACCGGTCCGACAGGGGGCTCGAATTGATCAACGACAATTCCTGGTGGTGGTTGAAGCGCAACAGCGAGCGCGTCTTCAACGACGCCAAGACCGCGCAGTCTCGCAACACAGAAATGACCGTCATGTGGAATCGATGGCGCTCCACACTCTTCACTTGGTACCCCAACGCGATCGCAATCGGTCCGGCGGGCTCGTGGCCGTTGTGGTCGGGGCGAACCATTATCTTCTACGCTCTCTCCATTGTTCTCTGGCTCGGTTATTTCTACGCCTTCTTCAGGCTGCGTCGACCGAGTGCGTGATTCGACAGAAATCCGCTTATGGCGCAAGGCCGACTAAACTTGATCGCTGCGCCGATGTCCGCTACTGACGGATAAGGTCCGCGATCTGGCGTCCCCGCTGCCGGGAGTGAAATGGGGGTAGCACGACATGAGAAGCAGAAGGCTGATTTCAGCGGCGGACCCGAGCGGTCTGTGGGGCACGTTCCAAGAATTCCTTGCCAATAGCGGGGCACTGGATTCATCGAAGCTTGACTCCAACGCCAATGAGCTCGTTAGGGCGGTGGTTGTCGATTTTGGGACGGAGAAGGGTCGGTCCGAAGTTCGAAACGCGCTGCATAGGCGCTTTGACGGTGCAAAAGACCCGGCTGACTGCGTTCAGCGCTCGCTCAACTCTCTGCGGGCTGTCTCAGCAATCCTTGATACCAAGGCTCCGAGCGATGCACCTGCCTTCAAGGCGTGGCTTTGCGGCATTAGTCGAAAAGTGGCAGAGGCTGCTGTGGAGGGCGGCTTCTTCGGTTTTGGCGGTGTCCGGGTAAGCAAGGCCGAGGCAGCAACCCTCGATGACATTTCCCGGATCTTAGGGCTCCCCGCCTAGGCGTCGTCGTACCGTCTTGTTGAGCTGCGTGGCGCTGTTGCGACCTAGAGTACGAGCACGGTCGCCAATCCCAGCATGAGTCCCATGCCGGCGATATCGGTTCCTGTGGTGAGGAAGATGCTCGATGCGGTGCAGGGATCGGCGCCGAATCGTCGCAGCGTCAATGGCACCAGCACACCGAATAGACCCGAAGCCATGCAGGCGCCGATCATCGCGAACAGAATGACAAGGCCGAGGATCAGCGCCTGATCGTTGCCGCTTCCGCCGGCGCTCCACCACATCACCAAGCCTGCGATGACACCCGTCAGCAAACCATTCATTGCGCCCAGGGTCAGCTCCTTCGCGATCAACTTGCGCACGGGATGGGTGTTCAAGTCACCGAGCGTCATTCCGCGGAGCGTGATCGCTAGCGCCTGGCATCCCGTGTTGCCGCTTTGGCCCGCAAGGATCGGCAGGAAAGCTGCAAGTGCCACGATCTGGGTAATGGTGCCTTCGAAAAGGCTGACCACGAACCCCGCCGCGAACGCGGTCAACAGGTTCACCTGCAGCCAGGGATGACGCATCTTGAAAGCCGTCCAGATCCCCGTATAGAGACGCTCCTCCTTATCCACGCCGACCATCTGGCCCGACTGCGCGCTGATCTCGATGGCCTGCCTCTCGAACAGGCGCCAGCCGCGCACGACGCCAATCACGTGCCGATCGGCGTCCACCACGGGATACACAGGATAGTGACGATGCACTGCGGCCTTCACGGCGTCGGCGAGGTCCATGTCGATCGTCAGCGCAAAAGGCTCGGGCAACATCACCTCCGCCAACGTTTGATTCGGCTTCGCCAGGATCAAGTCGCAAATCACCGTGAGACCGACGAGCCTGTCGTCCGCATCGGTGACGTACAGATAGGTGATCTGCTGAGGGGTCTCGTGATTCCGCAGAAACGCGATCGCTTCCTGCACGGTCATGGTCTGCGGAAGCACGGCCAGCGCAGGATCCATCATTTCGCCTACCGTGTCCTCGATGACCTCCGCCCGAGACTCCTCGGCCTGAAACTGCAATTCCGGAGGCAGATAGGCTTTAATGCGGTCGGCAAGGGCCTGCGGCAGCTCGGCAAACACGGCCCCGATGCGCTCGGGCGTTTCCTTGATCAGCATTTGCGCCGCATCCATGGGCACGCGCGCTCGAACCGCTCGAACCAAGTCTGCAACGCCATCGTGCTTGTTCATCGCATGCTCTCCGAACTCGCCGCCGAAATGTTTCGATGATCCTCGCGCGGGTGCCCCTATTTAAGGGGTTCTGATGGGCTCTTCGAGCCCTGATTAGGGAGCAGGCGATCCGATAAAAGGGGCGCGGATGTGCGATAGCGGAAAACCCGCGTTGAGGCGGCTGGGCCGGGAGGCTGGAGCGAAGGCGTCTCCGCTCGTCGAAGTTCCCTGATGTCCGGGAAAATACCGGGAATGAGCCTGCGAAAGCCTTCCCCGCAGCAAGTTGACCGTGATGGCGTGGCAGGCGTCGTTAAGCAGCACCTGGGTCTTGTTAAGCTTGTGCAATCCACCCGCCATTAAGGCTTTGAGTGCTAGAGTGGCGCATGATCAAAACTGGGCTCACGCGGTGGAGCACGGAGGAGCTCGAAACGGCAATTCTTTCGCGCTCATTGGATAACGTTCAAATGTATGAGGCTGAACGTATCCTGCGGGAGCGCGAGTTAGCGCCAGACCGAAAACTCGCGCGCCGTACATATAATAGCGTCGCCTGGACGCTTGCCTTCGCGCTCGGAACGTTCGTTGTTGCTCTCGGTATTTTCTGGCTAATTGCTACTGGTTACCGCTTGCCCTAAGACCGCTGACCCTTCTCAGGTTCTTCACCAACGCTATCCCGGCGTGTAGTCGAGCTTGGGTTGGAAGTCGTGGAAGTCAGCCGCGTCGCGCCGCCGTGATCGCGGCGATGTCGATCTTTTTCATGCCCATCATCGCATCAAAAGCCCGCTTTGCTTCATCGCCGCCGGCCGCCAGTGCCTCGGTCAGCACACGCGGTGTGATTTGCCAGGAGACGCCCCACTTGTCTTTGCACCAGCCGCATTGGCTCTCCTGGCCGCCATTGCCGACGATGGCGTTCCAGTAGCGGTCTGTCTCTTGCTGATCATCGGTGGCGATCTGGAACGAAAAGGCTTCGTTATGCTTAAACGCGGGACCGCCATTGAGGCCGATACAGGGAACGCCGGCGACTGCGAATTCGACCGTCAGCACGTCGCCCTCCTTGCCAGACGGATAGTCACTGGGTGCCCGGTGGACGGCGCCCACCGCACTGCCAGGAAAGGTCTCGGCGTAGAAGCGGGCAGCCGCCTCGGCGTCCTTGTCATACCACAAGCAAATCGTGTTCTTGGCCATTGCTTATCCTTTTCTGAACTGGTGAAGAGCTTGCGGAGCAGTGTTGCGACTGCGCCCATGTCGCCTTCGTGGCGGTTAGCCTTCTTTCGGCTCCCAAACGCGCAGCATCGCTCCGGTTATCCTCTCCGCCTCTCGCATCATTTGCCTGACGCCGATGTGTAGTCGAGCTTGGGTTCGAAGTCGCCTCGCCCCTCGGGCGCAAGGTCGAACATGTTCCAAACGGGGTTGAGCAGATCGTTGTGGCGGTACTCCTGCCCGGGCTCGGGTGGTACGTAGAGCAGCTCGGAACCCCAGAAGTGATAGATCCCATCACGGCCACGGCGAAACACATTGAGTATCGGCATGTCCCATTCCTCGCCATCCTTGAAGTCTTGTTGCCTCCGTATGGCTGGGTCGAGGCCGGTCGAGTCGCCGAAGTAGTCGCGGTCGTAGGTGTTGCCAGCGGTCGATAAGAGTCGTAGCCAGCGCCAGCCGCGTTCCTTGGCGAATGACAGGATGCGCGGCAGCGGCGACTTGGCAACGACGGCGAGGTTGATGCGCTGGTCGATGTGCCGCGAGGCACCGTCGAGACTATCGAGGAAGTGCGTGCAGCCTGAACACGGCCGCTCCTGCTCCGGTCCGAACATAAAACTGTAGATCGCCAAGGTATCCTTGCCTGGTTCAAACAGCTCCGACAACTTCACGCGCTTCGGCCTGCCGCGTGCGCCAGGCGCCTCGAAAATATAGTCCTTCGGGATTGCGCCGCCCGGCGGCAACGCCCGACGCTGAGCCGCTACCCGCTCAAGCTGGCGGCGCAGCTCCATCTCGTGCTCAAGCAGGACATTGCGCGCCCGGCGATACTGAGGACTCTCATTGGGAAAGTGAATACGCTGAAGGGTCTGCGGAGCGGACTTTGCGAGTGCGACCATGTCGATTTCCTTCGCTGTTCTAGTGCTCGCTTTGTCGCAGCTAGCGTTCTTTCGGCTCCCAAAGGCCCAGCATCGCTCCGGTCGGATCGGTGATGATGCTGAACGAACCTGCACCCTCTACCTCGACCTGATCCTTGATGACGGTCGCGCCGAGAGATTTGGCCTTCGCAGTGGCGGTCTTGAGGTCATCGACATTCACGTAGGCGACCCACGTAGACTCCGCGTCCGGCATGGGGTTCTTCATAAGCCCGCCGCCCGTGCCTTCACCGACCTTGATCATGGTGTAGGTCATATCGCCCACCTCCATGTCCTCAAGCTTCCAGTCGAACAATTTGCCGTAGAAAGCCTTAGCCTTGCCGACGTTGGTCGACATCAATTCCACGTGGACGAACGGATTACCCATGAGGTGCATCTCCGGTTTTTTGCAGAAATTGCGGGGCTTACCCCATTAACAATGGGTGCGAGTTTGGGTTCCGCCCGAGCACAAGTGAGTTGAAGATCCTTCGCGCCTTGATTCGCCGGCGTTCCTAAGCCACGTGCACAGAGAGTCGCGACATCTCGCAACGCACGAGGTCTCGATACACGCCCTTGCGTTGAACGAGTGCGTGCGGCGGCCCATCCTCGACAATGACCCCGCTTTGCAGCACGACGATGCGGTCGAAGTTGCGAAGCGTCGCCAGGCGATGGGCAATCGCAATCACCGTGCGGCCCTTCATCAGCCGATCGAGTGCTTGACGCACGGCTTCCTCGGATTCCGTGTCGAGCGCAGACGTCGCCTCGTCGAGCAGCAGAATCGGGGCGTCCTTGAGGAACGCGCGAGCGATGGCGATGCGCTGCCGCTGTCCCGGCGAAAGCTTCGCGCCGCGATTGCCGACGATCGTGTCAACGCCTTTCGGAAGCGCGTTGATGAACTCGCTGCACCGGGCGGCATTGATGGCACGCATCACTTCGCCATCGGATGCATCAGGACGCCCATAGCGGACGTTCTCCAGAATAGAGCGATGGAATAGCGAGATGTCCTGCGGCACGCAGGTCATCGCTGCCCGCAGGCTCTCCTGCGTCACCTCGGTGACATTCTCGCCACCGACAAGGACGCGTCCCTTCTGCACGTCATAGTATCGCTGAATGAGGGCGAACAACGTTGATTTGCCGCTGCCGGAGTGGCCGACCAGACCGACCCTCTGGCCGGCTTCGATAAGGAGATTGAAATTGGCGAAGACTTTCTGGCCGTCGGGATAGCGGAAGTTGACATTGCGCAATGTGACGCTCCCGGAATTCCGTTTGAGGGGCTCTGCGTGGGGAAGATCGCAAAGATCGTGGGAGACCAAGAGCGTGGCGAGCGCCTCGGAAAGGCGAGCCATGTGTTGTGTCACATCGACGAGCGCAACCGCGAGATCGCGAGTAGCGTGCAGTACGGCAAGACCGAGAGTGCAGACGAGTATGACTTGGCCCGGTGTCACGAGCCCTTGTTGCCACAGCAGAATTGCCCAACCCAGCAGGCCGATGGCGAGCAGCATAGTGACCGCCGCGTGCAGCAGCCTAAGTCTTTCGAGGTGGAAAAGGCTTCGCTTCCTGGCAACCATTTCACGACCGACGGTGCGATCGAAGCGCCGATGTTCGCGGTGGATCCCGCAAAATGACAAGACGCTGGGCATATTGCCAATCACGTCGATCATCTCGCCATCGACCGACGCGGCCTGATGCGCGAATTGGTGATGCAGATCCTCGCCAGCAGCAGCCATGCGAAACATAGCAATGACCACGATGACCGCTATCACCGATAGCACGGCGGCCATGGGCAAACTGACGGTGATGACGAGAGCGATCGCTGCAAGGGTCGCCACGCAGGGCGGCAACACATTGCAGACGAGCATATTCTCCATCGTATAGGCGGCGTTTGAGGTAGCGGTGATCCGACTTGTCAGCGTCCCCGGCAACCGATCGGCGAAATAACTCGGGGCGTGACCAGTCAGGTGCCGGAACAGATCGCGACGGATATCCCCGGTTACCGTCGTGAAGGTGTAGCTTCCGATATAGCCGGCAAGCCGCCACAAGAGCATGTCTGCGGCAATGAGACCGGCGAGGACCGCGAAAGCCACCCACACGCTGGTGGCTATCACGGTTGCCCCACTCAACGTGTCGACCAGCATCTTCACGCCGTATTGCGCGCCGACCGAGCAGACGACAGCGCTAATCACGGCGGCGAGAATGAAGCCATGCGGAATCGCGCGCCGCTTTACGTAGCGGGCAAGAAACGCAACCGGGTGCCGGGTGAATGTGCAAAGATCATCCATAGGGGCCGCCTGATTTTCGCACCTGTCCGAACGCTAGCCCCCACCTAATCAAAACGCGTTCCAGACCGATCAGTTGCCGATGAAACCGGACCGAAAGCTCGCAAAAACACAAGAATTTGCAGATTGGGCCTGTGGCAGGAGGTCGCAACGCCTCGTTAACATCTCTGCTGCATTTCGCCGCGGCTAGACCACCTTTCCGCGGACGGACGAGCGTTCGTTACGCAGTGCCCGCGAGAGCAGCTGCCGAATCTGGATCACACTCCGGCCCGACGACGCGAACCTCATCAGCTTCTGAGCCAATCTCGTTCGCGCCTCATCCACATCGCGACTCGAGAGCACGCCATCGGCGAGTAGCTCCGTCAACACGTCATCGATCGCACGCTCGAAACTCGAGAGAGCTTCCGAGGCAAATGCGGATCGCAGCTCTCCGGTTGTACTCATGCCAGTTTCCTTTTTTGCGGCGAGTTTTGCCGCGTTAATTCAACGTAACTTGGCCGGGTTCGTTCCGCTGCTTGCGAGCTCGGTTAATTGGTCGCATGGCCGTCGACGACGGAGACGCGACTCATTCCTTCCGCGCGTATGACTTCGACCGAGACCTTCTCGGCATGACGGTAGGCCCTTACATCGACGCTGCACTCGTTCAAACGCAGATTTCGCAACAGAACCCAATCGAGGAATCCCGGCAGGCGAGGATCGCGGAAGCGAATCTCACTCCGCACAGGGTCAAACTCGAGTCCCAGCGAGGCTTGCAGCATCAGGAGAAGCGTTCCGCTCGCCCAGGCCTGCGGTGAGCAGGCCACCGGATAGAGGGTTGGCCCTCGTCCGCGACGACGCTGAAAGCCGCAAAACAGCTCGGGCAGCCGCCGTAGGTCCATGTAGGCAGCGGCTTCGAACATGCCTTTGAAGACCGGCTCGATGGCACCCTTATGTCCATAGCGTGCGAAGCCGAGCGCAATGAGAGCGTTGTCATGGGGCCAGACTGAACCGTTGTGATACGACATGGGATTGTATCGCTGGGCCCGGTTCGAAACCGTGCGGATCCCCCATCCCGAGAACAGGTCCGGTCCCAATAATCCGCCAACGATCGTCGCGGCGCGATCAGGCTTGACGATGCCGGTAAAAAGCAACTGCCCTGCGTTTGACGTTCGCACCCGGCAAGGTTTCTTGGCGCCATCAAGGGCAACGGCATAAGTTTCGATCTCTGGGCACCAGAAGAACGTCTCAAATCGCGCTGCGAGCTGACTAGCCTCGTTTTCGAGACCGATGGCCCGGTCTTCCCAACCTAGTTTTCTCGCGCCGTTGGCAGCAAGCAGCTTGGCCGCGTAAACGTAGCCTTGAACTTCCGCAAGTGCGACCGGTCCCGCTGCAAGCTGACCGTCGTCATGAAAGATCGCATCCAGCGAATCCTTCCAACCCTGATTGGCCAAACCCTGCTCGGTTGCTCTGCAATATTCGACGAAGCCGTCACCATCGCTGTCGCCGGGCCCGTCAATCCACGCGAGCGCTGCTTCGATCGCCGGCCACAACTCAGCGAGCATCAAGTCGTCGCCAGTGCGTTCGGCATACAGACACGCAACAATGATGAAGAGCGGAGTCGCATCGACGCTTCCATAGTAGCGACCAAACGGAACCTCGCCCAAATCAGCCAATTCACCGCCTCGCATTTCGTGCAAAATCTTGCCGGGCTGCGAGTCGGAGAAAGGATCATTGACCTTGGACTGATAGGCAGCCAAGTGCCCTAAGACGCCACGCGCTATGCTCGGGTCGAGCCAGAGCATTTCCAGAGCAGTGATGAGGCCGTCACGTCCGAACGCCGTCGAATACCAAGGAATGCCGGCGTAAGGATAGAGACCTTGCGGCGTATCCGTCATGAGCATGTAGAGATCGGCGACCGACCGGCACAGCACCTCGTTGAATGTATCGTTCGAGGTTTCCACTGCCGCCGCGCGGCCTGCGGCTAACTTCAAGCGACGCCGCACCACTGACATGGCCTTGAAAAAGTTCGGTGGGCTGGCTCCCTCGCGCAAGTCGCAACTCGCTACGACGACGAAAGAGGTTCGCTCATTCGGAGCCAGCGTAAGCTGGTACGATGCCTGCCGTTTGCCCAGTTGCGTCGGGGCGGGATCAAAGCCGATGTTGAGCTTCCGCGCCTTGCCATCAAGGCCGTCATAGCGAAGCTCAACGCTCCGCAAACTCGTCACATCCTTCCTCGTGGTGCCGCGTTGTGCGCGGTGAATTCCGCGTACCTCAAAGATGTCGGCGAAATCGCTAGTAAAAATGACCGTCAGCTCGATACCGACTGGATCTTGGCCGTGATTGCGAATTCCCAGCCGCTGATAGAGAGAGCGGTTCGAGACGAAGGTTGTCCGTATGATATGCAGCGTGTCCTTTTTCAGGACGAGCTGATCGTCGACAAAAATGTCTGGGTTGGTCAAATCGACATTTAGAATCGCGTTGTCGTCGGTGATATTGGAGCCTAACAGCAGGGGCGCCATGCGATTGAACCGGAGTTCCAGACGGGAGAGGAAGCGCGTATCGCAGTGAAAGAAGCCGTCGGGACCGCCAGGTGAAGCTCCAATATCGCCATGGCTGTCGAGGACGACAAAGCTGTCACTCATCTTGAGCGTGCGTTTGCGTCTCGCCGACGGTTCCGGCGCAGCAATCGTATCGACGATAAAATCCACGGAGAGCGTCCCGGTCCGGCTCAATCGAAATGCGATTGTTTGCCGTTTCCGTTGATCCGATTTGGTCGCGAGTGGACCCTGCGACCTTTTCCGTCGCGGTCGCGGTTCAGCAGCGCTTCAGGCGACGCCCGGTAGAGCTTAACGTAGTCATGAGCCATGCGCGTCGCGGTAAACCGTGCTTCGAACCGCCGCCGCACGGCATTACGATCGAGGGCTAAAAGGCCCGGCAGTGCCCGTATGGCCTCTTCCGGCGTTTCGACAATGCTCCCGGTCACCCCTTCATCGACGATTTCGGGCACCGAGCCGAGACGAAAGGCGAGAACCGGGGTGCCGCACGCCATGGACTCGATAAGGGCAAGCCCGAACGGTTCCGGCCAGTCGATTGGAAATAGCAATGCGAGCGCGTTACCGAGAAATTCAGTCTTGGTCCGTTCGTTGATTTCGCCCACAAACTCTATGTCCGGTCCGTCAAGAAGCGGCGCGATCATTTCGCGGAAATAGGCTTCGTCTACTTTGTCAACCTTGGCGGCGATTTTCAGCGGAATACCGCTGGCGCGGGCGATCGCAATAGCGTGGTCGACGCGCTTCTCTGGGCAAATGCGGCCAAGGAACGCCAAGTAGCTCCCACGCCGGCCGACATTCGCCGCGTGCAGGTCAATTGGAATCCCGTGATAGACCGTGCCCACATATTGCGCAAAGGGCGCCGGCTCGCGCTGCGCGTTGGAGATCGAGACCAATGGCATCTCACTGAAGCCGCGGTAAAGGGCTTGTAGGTCGGTCAGGTCTTGTCGACCATGCAGCGTGGTGAGCGTCCTATGCGCAATCGGCCGAAAGATCGGAAAATGAAACTGATCGATGTGAAAATGCAGAATATCGAATTCGTCGGCGCGCTCGCGCACCTTATCGAGCATAAGCAGGTAGTAGGGAATCGGGTCCTGCACCGTCGGCGTAAGTCGAAGCGCGACGCTCGTGCAGGAGACAAGCTCTGCCGAGGTTAGCGAGTCCCCGCTGGCGAATAGAGTGACCTGATGACCTTGTCCAACCAGTTCTTCGGTCAGGTATGAAACAACGCGCTCAGTGCCTCCATAGTAGGCAGGCGGCACACTTTCCATTGGGGGAGCGATTTGCGCGATCTTCATCGATCACCTCTGCATTCTCCAAGAATAGACGGATGCGGAACGTGGGGTCTAAGCGACGTCCGATTAGTGACTTCGCGGAGAAGAAAACACTGCCAGTGCGTCAAAAGGCGCTCCTTTATCCATGCATTTAACGCACAAGCGCGAAAAAGGCTCCGGTCATTACCGAACCGTAAGGGGGCCTTTGGTGTTTCAGTTTTGGATTGCTCCAATTCATGTGGCGCCTGCCTGTTATGCATAGTCTTTCTCGAGCCATGGCAACGATCGGGATTGTGCTCATTGCACTTCCTGTGACAGGCGCGCTTTGCGCTCCCATGGACAGTACGCGCCAATCCCCATCGGCAAATCAGGCGACCGGCACGGCAAAAACCGAGCCAGAGGCTCCCGCCGTCACTGAGGACGGGACCCCGGCAACCGTCATCGACGATCGCGAGGTGGAGGGCGTTCTGGGGAAGAGCGTTCGCAGCAACGCCGATGAGGACATGGGCCAGATTATCGACGTGATCGTCAAACGCGACGGTCACGTGCGCGCCGCCGTTATCGATTTCGGGGGATTTCTCGGTGTCGGCAGCCGGAAAATCGCCGTGGATTGGAGCGCGTTGAGCTTCCCGCCCAGTGGCATGATCGACCATGTCATTCTGAACCTCACGCGCGATCAAGTGCGGCTGGCTCCCGAATACCGGCCGGGTGAACCCGTCGTCGTGCTAGGCGCGGTCGAGGCCGTTCAGCCTAAGCCGGATCGTCCAGTGCAACCGGAAAATCCCACGCCGGAGAAGTGACGTTGCCAGCCTCCCTGCGCAATCATGGACGGCAGGGGCGACTGGAGGCGGACCGGGACGAATCGCACAACGCAGAGCAAAGTCCTTCGCTTGCGTCGGACCATCGGTCGTCAGGACCGTCGCGCCGTAGCTTGCGGGGCCTTGACTGGTTCGTTTTCTTCCTCGCGGACACGCAGATGGGATTCGGCCCGTTGGTGGCCGTCTATTTGACCGCGCAGAAATGGACTCAAGGCGATATCGGGCTCGTGTTGACCGCTGGTGGCTTGATCGCTCTGGCTGGCCAGATGCCGGGCGGTGCGCTGGTTGATGCCGCGCGCTCCGAGCGAGTCCTGGCCGCCTGTGCCGTGCTGGCGATCGGCGCAAGTGCGTTCTTGATCGGTGCCTGGCCGGTTTTTACCGTGGTGTTAGCGGCCAAGCTGTTGCACTCGGCTGCAAGCTGCGTCTTGGGACCAGCTATTGCTGCCATCAGCCTTGGGCTCGTTGGCCATTCCGCAATAGCCGAGAGGCTTGGCCGCAATGCCCGCTTCGCTGCCATTGGCGCCGGGCTCGCTGCCGCGGGGATGGGCGCGGCCGGTTATCTCATTTCGAACCAAGCCGTCTTTTTCATTACCGCTGCGCTCTGCGTGCCGACACTCTTTTCGCTCTGGATGATAGGTGCGCAAGTCGATCCAGAGCGAGCTCATGGCGGCAAGGCCCGCCCGCATCCTGGCGACCCCACGGCAACGATGAGGATGCTGGGGCAAAATCGCCCGCTTGTGGTCTTCGCCAGCTGTCTCGCTCTGTTCCATCTCGCTAATGCGGCGATGCTGCCACTCACTGCCGGCACGGTGACGATGCGGTCGGGCGAGTGGGCCGCAGCCCTGGTGGGCGCCTGCATCCTCGTGCCGCAAGTGGTGGTCGCAGCGTTGGCGCCGTGGATCGGACGCCAGGCAACGATTCGCGGACGGCGCCCGATACTTCTTCTCGGCTTCGGAGCATTGCCGGTGCGCGGCGTCCTTCTAGCATTCGTCAACGATCCCGACATGCTTGTTGCAGTGCAAATTCTCGACGGCATCTCTGCGGCGGCGCTTGCCGTGCTGGTCCCGCTCATTATCGCCGACGTGACGCGCGGAACGGGCCATTTCAATCTTGCGCAAGGGGTCATTGGCACAGCGGTCGGTATCGGTGCGTCAATAAGCACAACCCTCGCCGGCTATACGGCTGATCATTTCGGAACTGCGGCGGCCTTTGTCATGCTCGCTGGCCTTGCCGCGGCAGGGTTCTTCGCCGTCCTGGCGTACATGCCTGAAACCGCCGGATTCCCGCCAGGTAGCAACGATTCTCGCCGCGGCGCGTTGTTGTTAAGAGTCTCTCGCGCGCGCCGGCGTTGACATCGCCGCTTCTGTCAAGGCCTTAACACGCGTCGTCAGCGCAACATGGTGAATACAGCGTGCGCCGGATCATCAAGACCCATGGCACAAACCGCAGACACACTCGTGCTCTTCGGAGCCACTGGCGATTTGACGCAGCGGATGTTGCTGCCTTCACTCTTTGCCCTGCATACTGATCATCTGCTCCCGCCCAAGCTTGCAATCCTCGGCGCGGCGCGCAGCGATATGGGGAACGACGGCTTTCGCGCGCTGGCTGAAGCGGCGCTCGCGAAATATTTGCCGGCCGATCGCCGTCTGTCCGGAGCAAGCACGGCTTTCCTAAAGCGCCTCCACTATGTCGCACTGGATGCGGCTCAGCCTGAAAGCTTTAGCGCCCTGTCGGAGACTCTCCGCAACGGCAGAACGCAGACCCTTGCGATCTTGCTTTCGACCGGGCCGTCATTGTTCCAACCGGCCATTGCCGGGCTTCAATCGGCTGGACTTACCGGGGCTAAGGCGCGCATCGGGCTCGAGAAGCCGCTTGGTCAAGACCTCGTGTCTTTCCACGACATCAACGAGGCTGTGCTCAGCGCGTTCCCCGAGGAGCGGACGTTCCGAATAGACCACTATCTCGGCAAGGAAACCGTACAGAATTTGCTGGCGCTTCGCTTTGGCAACAGGCTGTTCGAGCAACTGTGGAACGCGGCTGGCATCGAACATATTCAGATCACTGTCGCCGAAACGGTGGGCCTCGAGGGGCGCGGCGGCTTCTATGATGAAGCTGGCGCCTTACGTGACATGGTGCAGAACCATATGCTCCAGCTGCTCGCTTTGGTGGCGATGGAACCCCCTGCCCATTTCAACGCTACCGAAGTCCGTGACGAGAAGGTGAAGGTGCTGCGCTCGCTGCGCCCGATCGACCGGACGACGGCTGCAACGCACAGCGTGATCGGTCAATATGGCGCGGGAGTCGTCCGCGGCGCATCTGTGCCGGGCTATGTCGAGGAACTGGGCAGGCCCTCCGGCACCGAAACGTTCGTCGCCCTGAAGGCGTATATCGACAACTGGCGCTGGAAGGGAGTTCCCTTCTATCTCAGGACCGGCAAGCGATTGGCAAATCGTCAGTCCGAAGTCTTCATCCAGCTGCGACACGTGCCGCATTCAATCTTCGAGAGCGGAGGCGCGTTGGTGCAGCCGAACAAGCTGATCATCCGCTTGCAACCCGAGGAGAATATTCGCCTGTTGGTGATGGCCAAGGAGCCTGGCCTCGATCGCGACGGCATTCGCCTGCGCGAAGTCCCACTCGACCTCTCTCTCACCAATGCCTTTGCCGGCGTGCGGCGACGCATCGCCTATGAGCGGTTGCTTCTGGACTTCATCGAAGGGGATCCCACCCTGTTCGTGCGCCGGGACGAGGTCGAGGCGCAATGGAAATGGATCGATGCGATACGCGATGGCTGGGCATCGGGCCAAATGCGCCCGCAGGCCTACGCGGCAGGAACCTGGGGGCCACCGGCCGCTAGTGCCCTGATCAAGCGAGACGGAACGGATTGGCATGACTAACGTCGCATGGCGCGACTATGATACCGCCAGCGAAATGGCGAGTGCGGTCGCCGATCATATCGGCCTCTTCGTTGAAGCCGCACTCGATTCCCGCGGAGAAGCGCTGGTTGCGCTGCCCGGTGGCAAGTCTCCGATTCCTCTGTTTGAACGGTTGGCAACCGCAAAGATCGATTGGAGCCGCGTCACGATCATTCCCACGGATGACCGCCTGGTCCCAGTAACCGACTCTTTGAGCAACGTCGCGATGATTGCCCGACATTTCTTGCCAAAGGGCGCCCTCGTGCTGCCAATCGTAGTCGAAGGAGACGCCGATTATCGCACAGCCGGTGAGGCGGCCGATGCGCAGTTGGCCAAGGTTGCCTGGCCGCCAGATCTTGTCTGTCTCGGCGTCGGTGCGGACGGACACACGGCATCGATTTTTCCCGGACCCGATCTCGAGGACGCGCTCGATGGCCCCCCGGACCGCAGGGCACTCGGGCTGATGCCGGATCCCTTGCCGGCAGAAGCACCGGTTGCGCGCGTCACGCTCAGCCGAGCGGCGATCCTTTCGGCACGCACAATCCTGCTTGTGATTTCCGGCGCCCAGAAGCGCGCAGTTGTAGAACGCGCCCTTAGAGCAGGTCGCTTTTCCCGCACGCCCATCGGGCGGGTTCTGGCCGATGCCAAAACCCGGATTGAAATTCATTGGAGTGAGACATGAGCCTGCATCCGACAATCGAGGCCGTGACCCAGGCAATCGCCGAGCGATCCGGCCCGGCACGGCGCGCCTATCTCGATTTGATCGCGCGCGAGCGAGAGTCCGGAGTCGATCGTCCCAATCTCGCCTGCGGAAACCTTGCGCACGGCTTTGCCGCCGCAGGTGAAGACAAAGCGGCAATTCGCGGCGGCAAGGCGATGAATATCGGCATCGTCACCGCCTATAACGACATGCTGTCGGCGCATCAGCCCTACGGGCGCTATCCTGAGCAGATCAAGTTGTTCGCGCGCGAGGTCGGGGCGACAGCGCAAGTCGCCGGCGGAGTGCCGGCCATGTGCGATGGGGTGACGCAAGGCCAGCGTGGCATGGAGTTGTCGCTGTTCAGCCGGGACACCATCGCCCTTTCGACCGCCATTGCGCTCAGCCACGGCATGTTTGAAGGCGCGGCGCTGCTCGGCATCTGTGACAAGATTGTGCCAGGACTGTTGATCGGCGCACTCCGCTTCGGTCATTTGCCGACGATCTTGGTTCCCGCAGGACCGATGCCTTCGGGTCTCGCCAACAAGGACAAGCAGCGGATGCGTCAGCTTTACGCCGAGGGTAAGGCTGGGCGCGCGGAGTTGCTCGAGGCCGAAGCCGCCTCCTATCACACTTCCGGCACCTGCACCTTCTACGGAACCGCCAATTCGAACCAGATGATGATGGAGATGATGGGATTGCATATTCCGGGTGCCGCCTTCGTCAACCCCGGCACCAGGCTGCGGCAAGAGCTAACCCGCGCGGCGATCCATCGGGTGGCAGAAATCGGTTGGGACGGCAACGACTATCGCCCACTCGGCCGCGTGATCGACGAAAAGGCGATCGTGAATGCCGCGGTAGGCCTTCTTGCCACGGGCGGCTCGACCAATCATGCGATTCATTTGCCGGCAATCGCGCGCGCCGCTGGGATATGGATCGACTGGGAAGACATCGACCAGCTTTCCGCGGCCGTACCCCTTATCGCGCGGATTTATCCCAACGGTTCGGGGGACGTGAACGACTTCCAGGCGGCGGGGGGGATGGCATTCACAATCGCCACTCTGCTCGATGCAGGGCTACTCCATCGGGACATCCTCACAGCGGGAAGCGAGAGCTTTGAGGAATATGCCCATGAACCCAGGCTGAACGGCGACGTCTTGATCTGGGAGCATGCACCGCGCGCCTCGCGCGACGAGACGATGCTGCGATCGGCATCTAAGCCGTTCAATCCGGATGGCGGCATGCGCCTCGTTAAGGGCAACCTCGGCCGCGCGACCTTCAAAACGAGTGCGGTTGATCCGTCGCGGTGGACGATCGAGGCGCCAGCGCGGATCTTCTCCGATCAGGATGCGGTGCTTGCCGCATTCAAGGCGGGCGAACTCAATCGCGACGTTGTGGTGGTCGTCCGCTTTCAGGGACCGCGCGCTAACGGCATGCCGGAGCTGCACAAGCTCACGCCTTCTCTCGGCGTGCTGCAGGATCAAGGCTTCCGCGTGGCGCTGGTCACAGACGGACGTATGTCGGGCGCGTCAGGCAAGGTTCCCGCCGCGATCCATGTTAGTCCCGAGGCTCTCGATGGTGGCCCGTTGGCAAAACTCCGCGACGGCGACGTCGTCCGGCTGTGTGCCAGCCGCGGAGAACTCACTGCCCAAGTCGACGATAGAGAGTGGGAGATGCGTGAGACGGTCCCCGCGCCACCGCCGCCATTCGGCACAGGGCGCGAATTGTTCGCCTTGATGCGTCACGGCGCCGATGGAGCGGAGAGAGGCGCGTCGGCGATCCTCGCCGCGGCCGGACTGTGATGGAACTCGTAGCAGCCGATATCGGTGGAAGCCATGCCCGCTTTGCGCTTGCGGACGTTGAAAAAGGCCAAGTGACGAATTTGGGCGAGGCGATCACGTTCAGGACGACTGAACATGCAAGCTTGCAAACCGCGTGGGAGACTTTCGGCGCGCAAATAGGGCGAGTGTCTACCGCGCGCGGCTGCGATAGCGGTTGCCTGCCCCATTGCCGGCGACATGCTAAAGCTAACCAACAATCCTTGGATCATTCGCCCGGCGATGATCGGCAAGAGACTCGGTCTCGACCATATCACCCTGATCAATGATTTCGGCGCAATCGGCCACGCGGTCATCCGAGTCGGTCCGGAACATTTGGGCCATCTCTGCGGGCCAGATGTGCCCCTGCCGGAGCAGGGCGTGATCAGTATCGTCGGCCCGGGCAGCGGACTCGGCGTGGCGCAGGTGCTGCGGCGCGACGGGCACAACCATGTGATCGAATGCGAAGGTGGCCACATTGACTTTTCTCCGGTGGACGAAATCGAGGACATGATCCTTGCCCGGCTGCGAAAGCAATATGGCCGGGTTTCGGTGGAACGCGTTGTGTCGGGAGCCGGGCTCGCGAATATTTACGAGGCACTGGCCGCCATCGAAGGCCGCGCCGTCAAAACCGGGGACAACAGAGTGCTTTGGACGGCGGCGCTCGAGGGCCGAGACACCTTGGCTATCGTGGCGCTGGATCGCTTCTGCTTGATCCTCGGCAGTGTCGCGGGCAACATCGCATTGGCGCATGGCGCGAATGCCGTCGTCATTGCGGGCGGACTTGGCTTGCGGATCGCCGGCCTGTTGCCGCGTTCGGGCTTTAGCGGCCGGTTCACCGCCAAAGGCCGCTTCGAGCGGATGCTGTCCGCGATTCCCGTCAAGATCATCACCCATCCCCAACCGGGACTCTTCGGCGCTGCCGCCGCCTTCGCCGAGCAGCACGGTCAATGAAAGACATCGACTCTGTCATGAAGCTGGCGCCGGTCATCCCGGTGCTTGTTATCGATGATGTCGCGTTTCGCTCGCCCGATCGGGGAAGCGCTGGTCGCCGGCGGCCTGCGCGCGCTCGAGGTCACACTGCGAACGCCAGTTGCATTGGACGTAATCCGCGAAATAGCCAAAGTGAAGAACGCCGTCGTGGGCGCGGGCACGGTTCTGAGCAAACAGGATCTAGAGGCGGCCATCGAAGCGGGCGCGCGCTTTATCGTCTCGCCCGGTCTCACAGAATCATTGGCAAGGGCGGCGATCGAAGTGGGAATCCCGTTTCTGCCGGGCATCGCCACAGCTTCCGACATCATGCGCGGACTAAATTTGGGTCTGAACCGATTTAAGTTTTTTCCGGCCGTGGCCGCAGGTGGAATTCCTGCGCTCAAGGCGCTCGCCGCCCCCTTCCACGAATGCCGCTTCTGTCCAACCGGAGGCATTACGCAAGCGACCGCCCCCGAATGGCTCGCGCTCACTGCGGTGCCGTGTGTAGGTGGAAGCTGGCTTGTCCCGCCCGGCAAGCCCGATCCCGTAGCAATCGAGACCGCCGCCAGTAGCGCGAGCGCGTGGTCGGACGCGCAAACCACACTCTGACCTCGCTGACGCCCTATCTTTTCCGGATTCGCGGGATAATCATTTTGCGAGAGACGATGCCCGCATCAGACTATGAGGCGACGACATGGGGAGGCACTTGACTTTGCGTGAGGCGTTGGCCTCTGGCCGATTAGCGGATTTTGTTCGACAGGCGGAGGCTCGAGGCGTCGAGCTCAGCACCGGTTCAGATCTCGAGCGGGCACTGGCCTTGCTCGTCACACAGCGCCGCGTAGAAGCTCGGTCACGCACATTTCGAGACTGTTAGGCGGAACGCCGTCCTGCATCTTTTGACCGCGATCAATCGTCGCGCCGCATCGATGCGTATTGCGGCGAAAAAGCTGATTCCAAACCCTGAAACTTCCTAAGTTTCTTTATGATTTAGCTCCGCGCGGCTGATGGGCGGGAACAGGACCTTGCCGTCGTCGTTCCACATTAAGGGGCAACCCCCTGTCGTGCCCCATAATTCTCCGGCCTGCCGACCGCACCTTCTCTATGGCCGGGCTCATTCTTACTGCCATTGCGGCTGTCACGAAGCTGGGAAGGACGATATTGGCTCGGCTGATACTAGTGTCCAATCGGGTGTCTATCCCGCGCACCGGTGGCGCTCAGCGCGCCGGCGGGCTCGAGGTTGCGCTGGCACCCATCCTCAAAGTGTTCCCGACAGTGTGGTTCGGATGGAGTGGAAACGTCGTTCAAGCCGACGCGGTGGCGACGCAAACGGTTGAACGATCGGGAACCAGCTACGTCGTTACCGACCTCTCAGAGGAGGACTACCAGGAATACTACAATGGATTCGCCAACCGGGTGCTGTGGCCAGTCCTGCACTATAGGGTCGATTTGACCGAATTCACGCGGCGCGACCTCACCGGATATTTCCGGGTGAACCGACACTTTGCCAGCGAACTCTCCAAGCTCCTGCGCCCGGACGACATCGTCTGGGTGCATGACTATCAACTGATCCCGATTGCCGAGGAGCTTCGCCAACGCGGCCATGCCAATCGTATCGGCTTCTTCCTGCACGTACCGTTTCCCGCGCCGGAAGTCATGGCGGTTCTGCCCAATCACGAGCGGTTGCTTCCGTCGCTGCTTCAATACGACCTCGTCGGGTTCCAGACTGAAACCGACGTCGGGAACTTCGTCCGCTATCTTATTGCCGAGCATCCCGGGCCGAGCCGCAAAGTGTTCGAGGCAACCGACAATCAACTCGTTTTCAGTTGTGGCGGCCGGCAAACCCGGATCGGCAGCTTTCCGGTCGGTATCGCCGCCGACGAGTTTCAGCGACTGGCGCGACGAGCCGTGCAATTTTCCTTCGTTCGAGACCTGATCGTGAGCCTCGAAAATCGGCGATTGGTGATCGGCGTCGACCGTCTCGACTACTCAAAAGGCCTCATTCAACGGATGGAAGCCTTTGAGCGCTTCTTCGCGATGCATCCTGAGTGGCAAGGCCAGGCGACTTACCTCCAGATCGCACCGAAGAGCCGATCTGACATCCCGGAATATCACGAGCTCGAACAGGCTGTGAGCGCCGCGGCGGGACGTATCAACGGCATGTACGGTGAAGTTTCCTGGACCCCAATTCGCTACCTCAACCGCGCTTACAGCAGATCCGCCCTCGCCGGCATCTACCGCTCGGCACATGCTGCACTCGTGACGCCCCTCCGAGACGGCATGAATCTCGTCGCCAAAGAATATGTCGCTGCCCAAGACGCCGATGATCCGGGCGTGCTTATTTTGTCGCGGTTTGCCGGCGCCGCGGTCGAGTGCGACCAGGCCTTGCTGGTGAATCCTTACGATGCGGATTCGGTTGTGAGCGCAATTGCGCGGGCCTTGCACATGCCCCTCGTCGAGCGCCGTGAACGCCATGGCGCCATGCTCGCGCGCCTTGAGCGGAACGGCGGCACGGTATGGAGCACACGCTTCCTTCAATCCCTTGGAGGCACGCAGATGGACGCGGAACCCTTACTCGAGACTCAAGCGCCGGCGCCCTCCCCCCGCAAGTTCAAGCCAGATACGCCCGCCCTTGGGGTCGAAACGTGGGCTGCGGAAATGGGCTTCTCCAAAGGAGTTCGGTGAGGATTTGCTCCGTTCCCGCCGCTCAGTCTTGTGCTGGTTGTGCAACTCTGTTGACCGACCGAGTTTATTCGCCTGATGTGACGCCACCGGTGGGCTCCGTCGGTTCGCCCGGCAAAGGCATGCCTGCTAGTCTCAGGCCGGCCGGCAGCCACCGGCTTGAGGCTGTAATCCTGCTTGTCATCGCCTATGCCGCACCACACCCAACCGAAGTTACCCGGCGAGGAACAGCGGCGCCCTGGACGTTGCACCAATGGTCCTCCCGCTGGTGTAGGTCGCCCTCTATCTGACCATTGATCTCGACTAAGCCTTCTGCGGTGACATTGCCGAAAATTTTCAATCCGTCACCAATGACTGTTTTAGTGCGCCGCGATCCGAGCATTGGTTCCTCCTACTCCCAGCAGCCTGCTTCCTCCGAACATCACAACGCCTCCCCTCATTCTATCTCACTGAAGACATTTTGGAGGGTTGAATAGTGCGCTAGAAGTTTCGTCGATGAGGTGAGAACAATGCCCGGTCGCTGCTCTCGCTGCGGTGCTCCGCTCATTCAGATAGATCATTACGGTGATCGGCTGACTGGCTGCGTCGCATGCAATGTTTGGCGAGGGGACAAGGACGCATTCATCGTAGAGCTGGCGGTGGAGGATTGGGAAGCATTGGGCAAACTGAGAGAGTCTGTGAAATGGACTTTGCGCCCCAGAAGAGTTGGACCGAAGGAGGGATGACTTCGATGTCTGACTTGGGGTTGTCAACTATGATATTGTGGGAGAAGTATTGGGGTGCCCTTTCGTACTGCTAGGGAGTAAGCGTCATGAACCTTTCGGATATGCTCGATCACAAGCAATCGGTTGAAGGTCCTAGGACTGGATTCATGAATATGCGAGAGCTCCAGCCCACTGATCGGGTGAGCGAAAGCCTTGTGAGTCATGGTCCGCAATACGACCGTGGGATCGATCATCTGATTCAGGGGCTGGTGGACTTGCTGCCGAAGCGCGACGGCATCTGGCCTCTCCACGAGCGCGCGAAATGGCTTCGCCTTGCGGCTGGCATTTTTGATCTCGGCTACAAGGCTGGTGATGGCGAGCACGCGGAGATCAATATCGCCGTTGTCAAACAAATTGTTGCGAGCCGTCCGGTTAGCCCCTCCCCGGCTCGAACTACGCCCCGGGAATAACTCAATCACGATTAGTATTGCGACGCGGGTACACATGACTAGAAGCGCTCGCTTTGGCGAGCGCCCTTTGGCCATTCTGGTTTTAGGATGCCCCCCAATCCGCCGTCCGCTCATGACCCCGCGGACTCACAATCGAGACCTTTTGGTCCCTAATGTCAGCGTTGTAGACTGCCACACGCAGGAAGAGCAGCCTACGCATCTCCAAAAAAATTATGTCCAACCAAGATATTCTGCCGATCCTAGAAAAGCGTTTTGGGAGTTGTTACGCGCGACAGCGCCTTCAAATCGAAAAGGACCATGAGGCGCAGGTCTTTGGTCAGGGCATAAACTTCTTTCACTTCGAGAACCTCCCGCTGTCGCATATCGTGATCCGCGCGGGCCTTATGATGACGGGCCTCTATCGTCGAGGCATTCGCAATGCGGCCGAGGTCGATGTACGGCACAATTGGATTGATTCGCCACATCTGCCGAAGGCCTTCGACGGATTCACCATCGCTCAGCTAAGCGACCTTCACGTCGAGATGAGCGAAGCCGCAATGAAGCGCGTCGTCGAACTCACCCGCGAGGCACGCTATGACATCTGCGTTCTAACGGGGGACTACCGAGGCGAAACCTGCGGTCCGTACGACACAACTCTCGCTGGGGTAGCGCGCGTACGTGACGGTCTCAAGACCCCGATCTACGGCGTGCTCGGCAATCACGATACCATTTGCATGGTGCCCGGATTGGAGGCGATGGGGATAAGGATGTTGCTCAATGAGGGCGAGATTATTGAGCGCAGCGGGCAACGACTTCATCTTGGTGGTATCGATGATGCCCATTTCTATCGAATGGACGACATCGATAAAGTGGCTGCCGCAATACCCGATGGCGAGTTTTCGATTCTGATCTCACACACCCCGGAAGTTTATCGACAGGCTGCGCTTGCCGGCTTCAATCTCTTGCTGAGCGGCCATACCCATGGTGGTCAGATTTGCCTTCCCGGCGGCATCCCGATCACGCTTGATTTGGTTTTGCCCCGCTCTATGGGCTCCGGCGCTTGGAAGTACGGAGGCTTGACTGGCTACACCTCGGTAGGCGCAGGCTCATCCATTGTCCCTGTGCGCTTCAACTGCCCCCCAGAAATTACCCTGCACCACCTCCGCCGGCGGAACTAAGTGTCACCGTCAGTGTGGTTCGTCGCGAAGATTCAACTTGAAAAGCACGGGCGACAGGATGAGTGCGCCGACGACGAAGATGGCCGTCCCTGCCACAACGTCGAGAATGCTTAGCGGCAGCAGCAAACGGCTAGCCAAAAGAGGAAAAAGAGACTCCGGAGTGTGATCGAGCCCTATGGCCATGCTGCTTGAGGCCAGATCCAGCCTGCGTTTTACAAAACTCGAGAAGAGATCGCCGGCCATAGCAAAAACGGCAATCAAAACCCCGACGTGCCACCCAAGCCCCATCAGCGCCGCGCAGATGGTTGTCGCCAATACAGAGACGACAACGCCACGGATGGTTTTCGTAGGTCCGAACACGGGCCGGCCATCGACCAAAAGAGCGCCGCCGTCGAGCGGTCGGGCAAGTGTGCTTCGAAGTAATTTCTTGGCAACGACAGCCGAACCGTTGGCCACCACCAGCAGGATCAGCAGCTGCAGCAACAAAGAGACCTGCATAACGGCGCCCCCTAGCGACGACGGAAATCGAATTTATAATGATTGAATTGGGTCGCGGCTACCCGGCCCACTTACTGAACATCGTGGCTCGTGAAACCTACTCTTAGTTAGATACGTTAAATGTTAGTAGGTTGCGCCCACAGAGGACGAGTTCGCTTCGACCAAGCGCAAAGGTAAACCCGAGCACGTGTCGAAAAAGAGATAGCAACGCATACAAACCGCTGCTTTTCGGCATTCGCCAGCATCAAACAGAGCCGACATGCTAAAGCTCCCTTTCTCCCTCTCAGTAGATCGACCACAATCCAGGCGTGGCAAGCTCCACTAGGTGACCGTCGGGATCGCGGAAGTAGAGGCTCGTGCCGCCGCGCGGCCACTCCATCTCGCCTTCGATTGACACGCCGTGCGATCGCAAGCGTTCTCTCCAAGCGTCGACCTCGCTGGCGGAGATGGCGAATGCCAAATGAAGCCGTCCATTGCCGTCGTGTGGCGGGATCGTACCTCCGGGAAGAACCGCCGTAGTTGTGGCAAAGCCTTTTGCAAAAAGAAGCAACACTTGTCCGCCGGGCATTTGCAGAGGTCGAAACCGCTCCTGGCTCTCTTTCTCGGCTGTGGTTCCGATGTCGGGTCCTAGGCCGAGTACGCGTTCATAGAAATCGCGCGACCGGTCCAGGTCGGCAACATACAGAGCAGTTTCCAGGAGACGGGTAACGCTTGTCATGGTGGTTCCCCTTGTGTGTTACGCACTATTGATGGGCATAGAGTGCCAGTCGACGGGAACGACGACGAATTAAGTTCGCGCAAAATGCCGGAAGACGATCGCTCGTCAGCAAATAAGGGTTCGCTGTCCGCTCGTGAGAAGAACAAGATGTTGGTATAGCCTCCGGGAAGCTAAACTGGCAGCTGATACCGCCGCATTTTCATGGGCGATGACCCCCTCGCGTAATGCAAAGAGCTGGAAGACACCAATCGACCCATGCCCGGACCTAAGCGGGGTCTAACACGGGTACATGTCCTCGCCTATGCAGCGGCATCGCTCGAAGCGTTCGCGCGTTATACTTGCAATCCTAGCGTTGCTGTATGAGCACAAAAGCGTCGTCTGAGAAGACATGGATTCGTTGTCGAAAGGCAAGCGCGCCATAGGAAACACCGATAGCGCAGAAAAGCTGCCAAACCGCGCGGCGATCAATACTGCCCTGCTGGCCGAGGAAGGCCCGTTGGTCGAGGCGCTCATCGCAGAGGCGCGCTTCAGCGCTGCGGAACGAAACCGCATTGAATCCCTTGCCTCCCGGCTTGTCGAGGCGGCGCGTGCCGGGCGCCGGGAAAGTGGCGGCATCGATTCCTTTCTGCACGAATATGGCTTGTCCAGCGAGGAGGGGATTCTGCTGCTCTGCCTCGCCGAAGCCCTGTTGCGCATTCCTGATGCCGCAACTGCCGACCGCCTGATCGCGGGCGCTGTCGGCTCGGGCGACTGGTCGCGCCATCTCGGCCACTCCGACTCAGTCCTGGTAAACGCCTCGACTTGGGGACTAATGCTCACGGGGCACATTATCGATTGGAGGGAAAAACGGTACACCGATCTCACGACGATGGTCCAGCGCCTGATTGCGCGGAGCGGAGAGCCGGTGATCCGCCAAGCGCTGCGTCAAGCGATGCGGATTCTCGGCAAGCAATTCGTGCTTGGAGAGGCTATCGAAAGGGCGATCGCGAACGCACGGGAGGAGGCCGAGCAGGGTTATCGCTTCTCCTTTGATATGCTGGGCGAAGCAGCGCGCACAAGGGCGGATGCGGAGCGCTACGCGGATCGCTATCACGCGGCCGTCGAGGCCATCGCGGACTATGCCGGCCATCCTCTCGCGCGGACCAAAGAGGAGCTGCATGAGCGTCCCGGTCTCTCCCTGAAGCTGTCAGCGCTCCATCCACGCTATCAGCCCTCGCAAGACAACCGACTTAAGACCGAGCTCCTGCCGAGGCTCCTCAATCTCGCCCAGGCGATGCGCGAGGCGTGGCTCCCGCTGACCGTGGATGCGGAAGAAGCCGATAAGCTCGATCTTTCGCTTGCGCTGCTAGAGCCACTTTTTACCGACCCCACCCTTGCAGGCTGGGATGGGCTGGGGCTCGCGGTGCAAGCCTATAGCAAACGCGCACTCCCGCTGATCGATTGGCTCGCCGGCGTAGCAAAGGCGACGGGGCGCCGTATTCCGGTGCGCCTGGTCAAAGGCGCCTATTGGGACAGCGAGATCAAGTTGGCACAGGAAGGGGGACTTCGTCGGTTATCCGGTCTTCACGCGCAAGGTGAGCACCGACGTTTCCTATCTGGCCGCCGCACGCTTGCTTCTCGGTCAGCCCGATTGCTTCTATCCGCAGTTTGCGACACACAACGCCCATACCATCGCAGCTATTGTCACGATTGCGGGCGATCGTCCGTACGAGTTCCAGCGCCTTTACGGCATGGGGAAGGCGCTTTATCGCCAGGTGGTTCGCCCCGAGGGCCTCGGCAAGCCATGCCGCATCTATGCCCCCGTCGGCAGCCACCGGGACCTGCTCTCCTATCTTGTGCGAAGGCTCTTGGAGAACGGCGCCAATACTTCCTTCGTCAATCGGCTTGCCGATGACGAGGCGCCGATCTCGGCCATTATCGCCGATCCCGTGGAGAAAGCCGCTTCTCTCGCCAAGAAGGCGAATCCTCAGATCCCAATTCCACCCGATCTGTTCCTTCCGGATCGGAAGAACAGTCTCGGGTTGGCACTCTGGGACGATGGCACGCGCGAGCCGTTGCTCGGCGCCATGAAGCGCGCGCTAACGAACCCAGCAAGCGCCAACCCCATTGTCGCCGGCAAGGAGCTTGAGGAAGGTGGCGAGATAACATGGATCACCTCGCCACATGACAGGCAGGTTGTGGTAGGCGTCTGCCGGAGCGCAAGCCTCGAAGCCATCGACATGGCGCTCGATGCGGCGAGTGCGGCTTGCGACGATTGGGATCGTTTAGGCGGGGAGGCACGCGCGGGCATGCTCGAGTGCGCCGCCGACCTGTTCGAGGCTGACGGGGCTGGACTGATGGCGTTCCTAGTGCGGGAGGCCGGCAAGACGCTTGCGAACGCCCAAAGCGATCTCCGCGAGGCGATCGATCATCTGCGCTTTTCAGCGGCAGAAGCGCGACGCAGTTTCACCCAACCGCGCCGCCTGAAAGGTCCGACCGGAGAGGAGAATGAAATCAGCCTGCATGGGCGAGGCGTGTTTGCTTGTATCTCGCCCTGGAATTTCCCCCTCGCCATCTTCACCGGACAGATTGCGGGCGCACTTGCCGCCGGCAATGCGGTGGTGGCGAAGCCCGCGGAGCAGACGCCGCTCGTGGCGGCGCGCGCTATCAGGCTAATGCATCGGGCGGGCGTCCCGGCCGATGTGCTGCATCTCCTGCCGGGACGTGGCGATACAGTGGGTGCGACGCTCGTCGCGGATAAGCGAGTTGCCGGCGTGGCCTTCACCGGCGGTACTGACACCGGTATCGCCATCAATCGCCGGCTTGCGGCACGCGACGGTCAAATCGCCAAACTAATCGCGGAGACCGGGGGGTTGAACGTAATGATTGTGGATTCCTCTGCCCTGCCGGAGCAGGTGGTGGATGACGCGCTAGTGTCTGCCTTCGACAGCGCCGGACAGCGCTGCTCGGCGCTACGGGTGCTCTTCCTGCAAGACGACATTGCGGAGGAAACGCTGCGTATGCTGCTCGGCGCCGCGCGAGAGCTTAAGATCGGCGATCCCCTCGATTACGCAACCGATATCGGGCCGGTGATTGATGAAGAGGCCCGCGCTGCGCTCCAAGCCCATAAGGCGCGCATGCGAAAAGAAGCCCGCGAGCTGCTCGACTTGCCCCTGAGGAAGGCGCAAGCGACCGGAACCTATGTCGCGCCCGCGATCTACGAGATAGCTTCCATCGCCATGCTGGAGCGCGAAGTGTTTGGCCCGATTCTGCATGTGATCCGTTTTGCCGGCCACAGGCTGGGTGAGGTTTGCGACGCCATCAACGCCACGGGCTACGGCCTCACGCTCGGGCTGCATAGCCGCATCAAGGCGACGGCAGACTTCGTCGCTGCGCGCGTCAAGGTCGGCAATATGTATGTGAACCGGAACCAGATCGGCGCCGTCGTCGGTGTTCAGCCTTTCGGCGGCGAGAGCCTATCAGGGACGGGACCCAAGGCCGGCGGCCCGAATTATCTTGAGGCCTTCGCAGTTGAGCGAGTGCGCTCGACCGACCTCACCGCCACTGGCGGCAATGCGAGCCTGCTCACTGCCGCTACAGATTGATCCTTGCATTGACCTCGTCTTAAACGCGGCCACCTAACCTAGAAGTTCCGCCGAGGGTGTTCCCTGCCCTGCGGAGCTTCCTCATGTGATGTCGGAGCAACGGTACGATGGAGGTGCTCAAGCGCCCGCCACGGTCTAATCAGCGCTACCCCGGTCGCGATACGTCCGCTTTTGTGCAGAAGCGGTCATTGGGTCTGTGTGCCCGATGTTCGCTGCGCGTCAATTCAGTTAGGACCACTGGCCAACGCTGATTGGGACGCGCTCGGCTCCACCACCATGCGATATAGGTGCCACGTGGCGTGCCCAAGCACAGGCAGGACGAAAATAAGGCCAAGGAACGCGGGTATTGATCCGATCAGAAGGCTACCCGCCACAATCAAGCCCCAAAGCAGCATCGGTCCCGGGTTTGCAGCTACAGCACGGATCGATGTCCAGACCGCTACGTCGAGGCCGACATCCCGGTCGAGCAATAGCGGAAACGACACCACGCTGATCGCCAGGACGAGGAAGGCGAAAAGGACTCCGACGCCAAGTCCGAATATGATCATCCTCAATCCAGCGCTCGTGGCGAACACGTCGCGGATGAATGTGCCGATCGAGACCGGCGGCTCAGGGCCGAGAGTGATCTGATAGATCCAATTAGCCGCGAACAGCCAGAGTAGGAAAATCGTCAGCAGCACCAATCCGAGGACCAGAATCGCGCCAAACCCGGGCGAGCGAATTGCGCCGAAAGCGTCAGCCCAGCTCGCGGGAATCCCATGCTCACGTCGTCGGCTCATTTCATAAAGGCCGACAGCCGCAACCGGACCGACGAGTGCGAACCCGAACGCGAGTGGAAAAACCAACGGTAGCATTTCGTAACCGAAGGTCAGCCACACCAGCGCGATACCGATAATCGGGTACATGAGGCAGAGAAACACAACGTCGCTTCGATATGCCTCAAAATCACTGAGACCCAGGGCTAGGACGTCCGTCAGGTCGGTGGCCTTGATGCGGCGGATCGTGGGGAGCGGAGCACTCCGACTCTCCTCGCTGCCCCGCAAAGAGTGACCCAGTGATCCCACGGCCAAGGCCGCAAGCCTAATGTGATCAAATCCCCACTCGATGGGGTTTCGGATGTGGTCAGGGCGGTCCATGTGCGCTCCTCCCGAACGAGCTGTTCAAGGGGCCGCGGGACCCGTGGCTTGACACTATTCCGCCAGTCGCGAGCGAGCCGCGACCATTTAGCAATCATAATACTCCAATCCGGCCGCGACGTCCCCCTCACTCCGCGGGGCGCAGCTGTGCAGCTGCTCGGCGATTTGAGCATCAGAGGAAGGGCTAGTCGGGATGTCTGCTCAAGCACTAAGCGGACATTCATGCAGAAGCTGAGCATATCCGCTCTTGGCGGCTTAAGCGGACGTCCCTGATCGTCGCTGCAGTGTCTGCCAATGACCTCTAGCGGACATCCGAAGAACTGCTTCCGGTCAAGGCGAGCAGCTGACGAGATGCGACTTGTCCTTTCCCCGTCACATCTTTGACTGGCGTGATGCAACTTTTTTGCGGTGTAATCGTATTTCGCGCTCGGACCGCCCAGCCTCGACAGCTAAGGGCCGCTTACCCGCAAGACACGAAGGGTTGGCTAAGGAGGCATTGTAACAGTTGTTCATTTGCATTGAAGCCTCTGCTCCAGCCCGGATCGTAGTAGTGGGGCTGATAATGGTTGGGCCAACCATCGTAGAAGTAGTCGGGCTTGTGATACGGTCGATGGGGCTGGTAATAGCGACGGTGGGCGTAACGATAGCGCCGATGCCTGACTTCCTCGACTGCAGCAGCACCAAATTGGACTAAGCCCAAAGACAGGTGGCTTGGCTGCGAATTGGCTGGAGGGGGCATGGGGAGCATCAGACCCACCGCGCACGTTCCAGCAAAGAGGTTCAGATCTAGTGCACGCACATGATTCTTCCTCATGAGCTCCTCGGTGGAGTTGAGCCAACAGCGAGGATGGCCGGGCGTTACACCGGCAGCTATCTCGGCTGATCCTACGGCTGGCGCGCCGTCGCGATCCTGGCTGACATCGGCCAAGCTTCACTCGTCGAAAGCATCCCCTCCCTTACATTAAGGGCTCAAGCGAGCCCATGTCGAGTTCCGGACGAACGGTCGACTGTCGATTGAATTGTTACCGAGAAGATCAGCCGATCATTCCCCTCTCCAAAAGAGATGACTCTGTCCGACAAGCCAAGCACAGCCGCATAGCCTCTTACGTCATTGACACGAACCAGAGTGGTTATACCGTAGTGTGGTCGCAAGGCGTTGTGCGCCAGTTCATTCGCTACATCGTAGTCATGGGTGAGTTGATAGGCCGCCGCTATCACCCCGCGTAAGCCGCAACGTTTCACCGCATTGGCCGAGGTGTGGAAAACGCCTACCCCACGTGCATCCTGCGCAAGTTGGCCGCGACACCAATGCTGTCTATCCGCGAGCAGGGCGCGAGCCTGCTCGACGATTTGGAGCTTTAGCGATCTCGCCAAAGGGCGCTCTCGTTATCTGAGCCTCCTTGAAGCCTCTTCGACCGACTTCGAGGCATCGCTAACCATTCCCATGTACATCTGACCGAGTTTGGACAACTCGGCCATGTGGTTCTCGTAGGCTCTCTTGGCGTAGTCCGACTGAATTTGCATTGCTTGCTCAAGTGACTTTGCGCCGATGAGTTGCTCCCAGGTGCGGATCACATCGTCGAAAGCTGCCTTGGAATACTCCGTCATTTCCGTAGCCACGGCTCGGAAACCTTTGTTGGCTTCAGTGAATGATCGGCTTGCTGCCTCAAATCCGCTCTGCAGCCGATCCTGAACTTGTTGGCCCATTCTGTTAGCCTCATCGGCCATTTCCTTGGTTTCTCGCATGATAATTTCCTCCAACAGAACTCACGGACGAGGCACAGGCGCGCCTCATCTCAGAGGTAAAACGCCAACCTCAAGGAAGTGATCTGCTTCGGTCGAAATAATCTTGGAAGCTGGAGGGTGAAGCCCAGACGCTCTGAGAAATTGAGGGAGCAGTCTCGCCCCTCACCTTCCTATCCGCGCACCTGAGAGCGATATAGAAGGCATCATGCTCTCGGCCACGGCTTTCGTTGTGCTTCATGTGATGGTATGGGATTGCAATGGGCGCAGGCTGCTCGCCGAATTCACGCGCGAGATGCCGAACTATGCCACAGCAATCGAAACCTGCCGCAAGACCGGTGTCGAGACAGCTCATCGCTTGACGCAGGAGTGGAAAACCAAGGGCTATCCCCACGCCTCGACCAACGTCGACTGTCATTGGGAGCGTGGTGCACCGAGCGATCCAGCATAGCCAGCATGCCTGCTCTCCGCGTACCAATGTCACGCCTAAAAGCACTAACCATTACCGTGGACGAAGAGACGCATGTCTCCGGCCTGCTGCAGGTGCCGCACGAGGCGCGCGCTTGCTATGTGCTTGCCCACGGTGCCGGCGCTGGCATGTCGCACCCGTTTATGGCGACAATCGCGGATGGGCTTGCCGAACGTGGCATTGCCACCTTGCGCTATCAGTTTCCCTATATGAAACAGGGTCGGAGGCGCCCAGATACGCCAAAAGTTGCCCAAGCCACAGTGCGCGCGGCAGTCGCCCAAGCGTCGCGTTTGCTTCCGGAGCTTGCTCTAGTTGCAGGTGGTAAGTCATATGGCGGCCGCATGACATCTCAGGCGCAGGCTGAATCCCCACTGCCCGGGGTCCGAGGCCTCGCCTTCCTCGGATTCCCGCTGCATGCTCCCAAGCGACCGTCAGAGGAGCGCGGAAAACACCTATTCGAGGTTAAAATTCCGATGTTGTTCGTGCAGGGGACGCGCGACGCTCTCGCGGACGTGCATCTCATGGAAAAGCTCACCCAAAAGCTTGGCTCATTTGCGACCCTGAGGCTGCTTTCCGATGCAGACCACTCCTTCCATGTGCCTGCGCGCAGCGGGCGCAACGATGCCGAGGCCAGAGCCGAAGTACTGGATTCCCTAGCGGAGTGGACGGCAACTGTAGTGTAGATGACAGTAAGCTCAGGGCGCGAATGCAACTCGTCGGGCATTTGCCCCGACGAGGTGGTGCGCTACTCGAGGTTTTCAAGGCGGTCAGCGAGCTGCTTGAATTCCAGCTCGCGGGCGAGTGCCGCCGCCTTTGGCCATGTCGGCGTTTGATTACGCAGGCTCGGCAGCGGAGCTTTACAATTCATCGTGGCGATTGATTTGAAAAGCCTCAGGTTGTTTGCGATTGCTGAATAGCGGCCGGCCTCAAGTACCGCCTCTAAGCTTCCATATCGTCCGAGCAACGTTGCTGCGCCAGCTGCCCCCAAGCCCGGTGCGCCTGGGAGGCGATCGGAAGGATCTCCCCGCAAGGCGATAAAGTCCGGAACTTGCTTGGGTTCGACCCCGTAACGGCCGCGAACCTCGGCGGGATCGATGCGGGCCGTTTGGCCGGCACGAACCGGATAGAGGATGATTGTCCGGTTTGAAGCGAGCTGAAACGTATCGCGATCCCCGCTCGCAATAAGCACGGTGCCGCCGCGTTTCTCTTCGGCGGCCGCCGCTGATGCAAGAAAATCATCTGCCTCGAAGCCCGGCGCTTTGGCATTTTGAAAGCCGCAGGCGGTAACGAATTCCGCCAACAAAGGAAGCTGCTCAATCAGCGCCTCGTCGAATGTACGTCCACTTTGGTAGGCAGGAAACTTCTCATGCCGGTAGGTAGGCACTTCATACGTGTCCCAAGCGACCAGCACGGCGCGCGGCTGTTCCTCGCGATAAAGGCGAAGCAGCAGATTGGCAAAGCCGAGGATCGCGCCGCCCGGCCTGCGGCCTTTCCTTAGAATTGATTTCGGCAGCGCGTGGTAGGAACGATGCGCAAAAGAATCGCCGTCGATGACCAGCAGCGGGCGGCGGGCGGCCGCTGACTTAGTTGGCGAGCTGGCTACTCGCCTGGTTGGCGGCCTCTTCAAGTCAGTTGCTGAACGCTTTTGCTGGCGCTTCGGTGTATCGCGCAGAACGATCCAAGCGGGGGCATGATCACTGGCATTGTCCATGCCGCGGGCGTCACGATCGACGCCGGATGCGGCTAAACGTGCCGCTGCTTTCCGGTTTAGCAGCAGATGGTCTAGGCGGAGGCCCGCGTCGCGCTGCCACCGGTTCCGCATGTAATCCCAGAATGTGTACATCGGCGCGTTCGGGTGCATCGTGCGGATGGCGTCGATCCAACCTTGCTCAAGGAGCCGATTAAACAAGACGCGAGGTTCAGGCTGTATAAGCGCGTTATCCTTGTACGATTTTGTCGGATAGATGTCGGCATCGGTCGGCACCACATTGTAATCGCCCGCTAGTACGACCGGAGCATCGAGGGCGAAGAGCTCCGCGGCATGGGCCAAGAGCCGTTTCATCCATAGGAGTTTGTATTCGAATTTGGGACCCGGTTGCGGATTGCCGTTAGGTGCGTAGAGGGTGCCGATGAGCACGCCATGAACAGCCGCTTCGACGTAGCGGCTCTGCGCATCTCCTAGATCACCGGGCAGCGCCATATTCGTGACAACCGGATCGCAACCTCGTGCCAGGATCGCGACGCCATTCCACGATCTTTCTCCGCGCCACACCGCCCCATAACCCGCTTTTTCGAATGCAGCTATCGGGAATTCGGAATCTGACGCCTTTAATTCCTGAAGGCAGGCTACGTCGGGCCGGGCTTCTTGCAGCCAGCCCAAAAGATTGGCGAGCCGCTTGTTGACATTGTTGATATTGAAGGTGGCTATCTTCATGAGACGGGGCCAAGGTCATCCGCACGCGTTTATGGCTCGCCCACTCACGATAAATCAATTACATCCCCTTCAGTCGGCCGCTAGAAGCTTCCGCTGAAGCGCTCTCTTTCAGGTCACTCGGGAGAGAACCACCGCGATTTGGTGGCGCAATTCCGGGCTTCTTGCTGACGCTTTGGCAGGTGTCGCGAGAGCGGCGAAAAACCCGCGAACTCGGTGGCTGAGCATCGGATTCGAACTTCGATGCACATCATGATGCATCGGCGATCTTGCGGTTATGGTTCATCGCCGTCTTGCGAGGCCGAGACGCCGGCCTCGACGGCGGCTTCGATCGAGGCACGGTCGGCGCGGTCGACGAACATGGCGACGGGGCGCTGCACCGCGCGCGAGAGCTGAAACATGTTTTCCAGCACGTCGCGATTGGGATTCTCCAGGTCGATGACGATCACGTCGGGATTGATCGCAGCGATGGTGCGAGCGACACCCGCGATGTCGTGCACTACCGTGACATTGTCGTGCCCGCTCTCGCGCAATCCCACCTCGATGATCGAGGCGCGAATTTTGTTCTCATCGATGACGAGGATAGCGAGAGATGATTCCATGGGCACATATTCAGCTTTCCGGCCAGCGCTGTGCAATGCGGCATCGATTGCTGTCAGCGCAGCGCGACATTACGGGTACTCCAGTCATTTTACTGGTGGGCTGTATGACTTCGGTTTGGTGCGTAGCGCAAGCTCTGAAAGGGAACCCTCCAGAAAAAGCGGTACGCCTCACGGAATTGATCTCCACTGGTGAAGATCAGCAGCATTCCTTGTGTGACCTTTCCCCCAGGCTGATGGGGACAATCTGCTTCCCGGCAGTGTGACCCCCAAAAATGCTCAGTAGAGATAAACCGGGAGGAGCGCGGCCTTTATCTGCTGAGACTCTCTCTCTACCGTCAGCTCCGAGAGAATGATTGCCACTTGGTCGCGCAATTCCGAGCTTCTTCGGGAGTGTGTCGCGAAGGTCGGGAGAGACGCTGAAAACCCGCGACTAGGTGGCTGTGCTGGCAGTCGGGAGCCAACTTGTCTCTCCCTGCAAAGCGGGGAATGCAGGGTGATTTTGCCAAATGCAGCGACAAGCGCCGTCTTATCCCAGCAGAAGGCCCTTGCATCTCAATGGGTAGGATAGGTTCTCTCCCTATCCAAGGAGCAGGGACACCATTATTCCATAGCAGGGAGGTTGTTTAGAAGCTCCGGGCCCAGGCGACTATCGCTGCCTCGATCGCCTGTCGCCGAGCGGTGTGCTCCTCCGAGGTGCGGCTGTTCGGGTCGGAATACTCAACAATGCAATATCGTCTTCAATGATCTGGCTAAATCTCGAGAGATAGCGCACCATGACTTCCGCGAAAGCCTCCTCGACGAGGCCAAGCGGCAGTCGCTAGTGCCTGCCGTCGCTTTCGACCCGGTCGGCATTCTCAACCCTGGCCGCATGTATTCGGGGATATAGGCGGGAACCGATGCAAACGAGTTTCAACGAGGTTCAACTCGCCGATCCGACCATCTCGCGCGCCGATGCGATCCTGAAGCGCTGCGTGCATTGCGGCCTCTGCACCGCGACCTGCCCGACCTATGTGCTCACGGGCGATGAGCGCGACAGCCCGCGCGGCCGCATCTACCTGATGAAGCAAATGTTCGAAGAGCGCCAGGTGACGGCGTCGATGACCTACCACATCGACCGCTGCCTCTCCTGTCTCTCCTGCATGACCACCTGCCCGAGCGGCGTCGATTACATGCATCTCGTCGATCTCGCCCGGACGCGCATCGAGGCAAAGGGCCATCGCTCGCCGCAACAGCACGGCTTGCGCTTCCTCCTGGCCAAGGTGTTGCCCAATTCGCGCCGCTTCCGGCTCGCTCTCACGCTCGGGTGGCTTGCCCGGCCGCTCCGCGGTCTTTTGGCCCGCCTCGGCCTCGAGCGGCCGGCGGCGGCGCTCGCGCTCGTGCCGGCGCGCCTGCCCGAGACCAAACTCGCCCGGCCGCGCTCGGAGATCGGCACGAACCCGAAAGCGAAGCGGGTCGCGCTGATGCTCGGCTGCGTGCAGGAAGTGCTTCAGCCCTCGATCAGCCGCTCCGCCATCAGGCTGCTCAGGCGCCACGGCGTCGATGTCATCGTAGTCAAGGACGAGACCTGCTGCGGCGCGCTCGTCCACCATCTCGGCAAGGAAGAGGAAGCGCGCGGCTATGCCCGCCGCAACATCGACGCCTGGACTGCCGTCATCCGCGAAAAGCCGCTCGACGCCATCATCATGACGACCTCGGGCTGCGGCACGATGGTCAAAGACTATGGCAACCTGCTGGCGCGCGACCGCGGCTATGCCGAGCGCGCCGCCTATATCTCCGGGCTCGCGCGCGACATCACCGAGTTCATCGACGCCGTCGGTTTGGTTCCGCCGACGATGTGGACGGGACTCCGGATCGCTTACCACGCCGCCTGCTCGCTCCAGCACGGCCAGAAGCTCGATACGCTCCCGCTGTCGCTGCTCGAGCAGGCCGGGTTCAACATCCTCCAGATTCCCGAAGGCCATCTCTGCTGCGGCTCGGCCGGCACTTACAATCTGCTCCAGCCCAAACTCTCGAGCGAGCTCCGCGAGCGCAAGCTCGCCAATATCGCCAAGGTCGCGCCCGACGTGATCGTGACCGCCAATATCGGCTGCGTGACGCAGCTCCAGAGTGGTACGTCCGCCCCCTTCGTCCACACCGTCGAGATGCTCGACTGGGCCACGGGCGGTCCTGCGCCCGAGGCGCTCGGCAAGCTGAAGGACGCAGGCCACCCGATCGAATCCCTGGTCGAGCTTGCCAAGCAGACCGCCCTCGTAGACTGAGCACGGAAACCTCTTCCGATGGCTCTCACGCGGAGGACGCGTACCTAGAGCGGGACGAAAGGAGCGACCATGGAGTTCATCTACGAGGCAGAATTCTGGGTCGCGGTATCGTTTTTCATTTTCATCGGCGTGCTCGTGTATCTCGGCGTCCATGAGAGAGTCACGAGCGCGCTCGATGCCCGCGCACTTCGGATCGGCAAAGAGCTCGATGAGGCGCGCCGGCTGCGGGAAGAGGCGGAAAGGCTGCTCGTGGACTACCGGCGCAAGCTCGGCAATGTTGTCACGGAGGTGGACAACATCATCGCCCTTGCCGCCAAGCAAGCTGAGAGCCTTGCTGTGGAGACACGCCAGTCACTCAAGGAACATATCGAGCGCCGCATAAAGCTCGCCGAGGAGAAGATCGCCCGCGCCGAGATGGAAGCCGTGGGCGAGCTACGGAACGATGTCGTCGACTTAGCGATCGCGGCGGCGCAAAATCTGATCACTGCCAAGCTCACGCCCGATCGAGCCAACGAGCTCGTCTCCGGAAGCATCAAGGCACTCAAGGCCTTGCTAAAGTGACCACCGCCTGTCCGGCTCCTTTCGAAGCTTCGACCTGGCCAAGAGCCTAGTGGGTCCGAGGAACTTAGGCATCGTGAAGCGCTCACGCAGGCCCGCTGCACGCAGAAAGCCTGTTGCGCCCACGCTCCTTACTACGGATAGTCCTCCTTCCCCACCGAAAGAGGTCCCCATCGATGTCTCTCTCCATGTACCAGGCGTCGGTCCCGGCCTTTCTCCAAATGTTGAATAACCTCTCCGCGATGTTGGACAAAGCCGAGGCCTATGCCGGGAACCGCAAGATTGATCCGGAAGTGTTGCTCTATTACCAGCTCGCTCCTGATATGCTTCCGTTCATTCGCCAGATCCAGATTGCCGCCGATCTCGCCAAGGGAGCCGCTGCGCGGCTCGCGGGTGTGGAAGTGCCGAAACATGACGACACTGAGAAGACCTTTGCCGATCTCAAGGCGCGTATCACAAATACGGCGACATTCGTGCAATCCATCCAACCCAGCGACATTGACGGCTCGGAGGGTCGGGACGTTACCCTAACCCTGGGTGAGCACACGTTAAGTTTTAAAGGCCAGCCATATCTCGTGCATTTCGTGCTACCTAACTTTTATTTCCATTGCACTACGGCCTACGACATTCTGCGGCACTGCGGTGTTGAACTGGGTAAACGGGATTTCATCGGAGCTATCTAGCGAGGCCCAAGGTACGGAAGAGCCCTACCCGCCCGCTGCTTTCACGCGCTTAGAGGTCTAAGCGGGCGTGGCCTGCCGTGGCTACGGAATGCAGAGAGACGGTGCTATGCGAATTGAATTGCGAGTTGACCGGAATGGCCAAACAATTTTCCGAGCCGAGTGTGATACAGAAAGGGGTGGCAGCTTTGCTGAATTCTCGAAGTCAGCTCTGAGGGATTTCAGTCACCGGCACCCGGAAGTGTCACTGCTCGATGATGACATTTGGCTCAAATTCGACGTGGTTCGATGTCCAGAGACCCCAAAGACTGGCTCACCATAATGGTCCAATGTCACGTGCGGGTTCTGAGGCACCACACTTCGGGTAGGAATACCCAGCAATGCAGTATCTCACGACAGGCTCTCCGCAATTGTAGGCGGGAGCGGGCACGGATAGCTGCGTGCGCGAGCGCAAAACAAAGACGTTGGTTCTAGCTCCTCTTCGGTTTTTGCTTGTGATTCGTGAGTGGCTGGGCCTTCGTGATCTGGTTCAGGACGCGGGGTTGTTTCCTTTTTGTCGAGCAGTCGTCTGACGCAGGAGCGCCGCCTTCGCTTTCCCAGCTTTCGAGTGCCTTGGCATTGTTATTCGGGCGCGTTGACTTCTTCTCTGGCATGATCGCAATATGCATTGAATTCCAGGGCGTTTCTAGGCCGACGCAAATTTATTGCAGCATCCGTCAGTTCATTCGACCGCCTGTACCGAATGGCCCGCGGTGCATTGGCTTGGGGCGTGAGTGGTTTGGCCGGCGCCGCATAGGTGTCGCAATGCGGACATTCTGCTTCGCATGCGATAGATACGTGCCAGGCTAAGCCAGACTTAGTGTGAAGCGGCCGCGGCTAGTCGCCTTCTTGGCATCGACACGGATTTCTTCCAACTCAGCGAGTGCATCGTCAATAAACTCATCGATTTCAGCTTCGGTCAACAGGTGCGCTGAGATTGCAAGATCCGGAGCACGGCTGAGGGCGCTCGACTTCACGTAGATCTGCACGTAGGCAGCGGCAGGACCAGTTTCGTGTTCGCCGCCAGCCCGATGGAAATCGAACTTCACCTTCGTTCCTCCTGCCATTTCATCTACTCCGTACTCGCGGCCCGGGTACTGTTCAGATCCCTTTCCCCTGTTAAAGCAGTTAGCCCTCATGCTCCTTTGTAAATGCAGCCGCGAGCCCTCGCACTAGTGGCTTCATGAAGAACGTGTTCTCAGGAATAACGTTCACCTGTACTCCCATCGCATCGAGCTCGGCTGCAACAATCGGGCCGACCGCCGCAACGACGATGCGTCTTAAGCCTTGCCGCAACTCCGCTTCTCGACCGAAGGCGCGGGCGACGTCGCGGAATTGTCGAACCTGGGGCGCGCTCGTGAAGGCGATCGCGTCGATCTTGCCCGTAACCATTTCGGCAATAACAGCGATCACGCGCGCATCGTCGACTTCAGAAGCGTAAACATATGGAAGCACTGGATCCGCTTCCGCCCCGGCGCCTTCGAGGAACTTCAGAAGTCGCTCGTTCGCATTGCCGGGATATAGCTGCACGGCGACGCGACGCCCGGTGAGATCATGGCGTTCCAGCGTCGCGATGACGCCTTCGGTCGTGGGCTGGTCGGCGGGCAGGTCGGCAGCCAACCCGATCTCTCGCAGCGCGCGGACTGGTTTTGGCCCGCGCGTGATCTTGCGTGTCTCGGCGAGCGCGACTCGGAAGGCGGGTTCCAGATCAAGGCGGCGGGCGAAGTCAAGGAGCCGCCGTAGGCCTTCACCCGTCATCAGGACAAGATCGTCACACGTCCCGTTCGCGAAGCGGCGCAGCCACGCGTTAATGGGTACCGGATCAGGTGCATCGCGGATGGCGATCATTGGACAGGCGACAGTATCGGCACCATGCTCTTCCAACATGCGGAGCAGTTGGCCAAGTTCGCGGGTTTCCGGTACCACAATTCGTCGTCCGGTCAGCTCTTCCGTCATGCCCAAACTTTCATTTCACGCCGATGGAGATCCAGCGCAAGCCCGGCGCCGGCGACGCTCTAGGGCGCTCATCGATAGGGCGCGTCAAGCAATATATTCCTTGCGATCGCCCGCTCCCAGCGGTCGCCGTTCGCAAGCAGGCGTTCCTTACTGTAGTAGAGTTCCTCGGGTGTCTCGGTTGCGAACTCGAAATTCGGTCCCAGCACGATAGCATCAACAGGGCAGGCCTCTTGGCAGAAGCCGCAGTAAATGCATTTCATCATGTCGATGTCAAAGCGGGTCGTCCGCCGCGTGCCGTCGTCGCGTCGCGGTCCCGCCTCGATGGTGATAGCCTGCGCCGGGCAGATCGCCTCGCACAGCTTGCAGGCGATGCAGCGCTCTTCCCCGTTCGGATAGCGCCGCAGCGCAAGCTCGCCGCGAAAGCGAGGCGAGAGTGCCCCCTTCTCGAAGGGATAGTTCAACGTTGCCTTCGGCTTGAAGAAGTAGCGCATCGCCAGGAAGAACGCGGACACAAAGTCCGTCAAAAAAATCGACCGGATCAGTTGATCGAGCCTCCATGATCTCTTCCGGTCCGTCTTCACCAGTTTGGACACACGCTCGAACATCTCGCGCTCGCCGGGTCTGCGACCTGTCTACCTCCCTCACCTTGTACTTAGAACTCGACCCCCGATGTTTTTGATCTCATTTTGCTTATCGCACGCAACGACATTGCGCTGTCCAGCCTTCAATCACCTGTGCCAGGGTTCGGCGATAGCAATTTGGCCTTGTCAGGCTTGCCCTCCCAGTCCTTGGCATCTGAGGGCGGCTCACGCTTTACCGTGATGTTCGGCCAGACCAGAGCATATTGGGTATTGATCTCGAGCCACTTTTCAAGACCGGGTTCGGTGTCGGGCTTGATCGCGTCGACCGGGCATTCCGGTTCGCACACACCGCAATCGATGCATTCGTCCGGGTGGATCACGAGCATGTTCTCACCCTCATAGAAGCAGTCCACCGGACATACCTCGACACAGTCCATGTACTTACACTTGATACAGCTCTCATTGACGATGTAGGTCAATTACGCCTCCTTCCAGCTCCCCGGCCAAAGGCGTCCGTCGCAGACATATGTGATCATCCAAGGTCAACTGTGATCATCCAAGGTCAACGACCTCCGTGAGGGTGTGAGGTGGGTGACGCGTGTCGCCGCGCTGGTTCAACCGGCGGACATACAGAATTGTGGCCTCAGGCCGCTCAGCTTTGACCTTCAATGCAGCAATGAGCGCGTCTTCAGCGTCGACGACAATTCGATCGGCTTTTCCTTTCCTCCTCAGTCCTACTGTGAATTGCGAGGACATTTTTTGGCTTCCTCAAAGCTGCGTTAGGCTACTAACCAACGCTCAGCGACATTAACCACTTTGCGTGCGCGCTCAGTCTTGTTAATGCCGGTGGTTCGCGTCGCGGCGCACTAAGCTCGGCACCTATATTCACAAATAAGAATGGGGGCGGACGCTGGTTGAACGGGGCACCATATGCTACATGTCCGCCCCACGGCGCGCTTCATGTATTGGCATTAGTCAACAATGGCGCGCTTCCCTCAGAGATGGCAATTCGGACACGCCAGCACAAGTGAGCTCGATCAAAGTCAAGATCGAAAACCTAACATAGGCCTGGATACGGCGAACAAGCAGAAGTGGACACGGGGACGCAAAAAGCCTTTTTGACGTTGAGGACGTGTCAGTTGTGATTGGCGACACCGGGATCTCAACTCCTGTCAACAGGAGCCGTTCAAGCGACGACTGTATCGAATAGGGCAGCAGCGTTCATAGCCAACACACCCAGCCCATAGCGGACAGGTCGTGTCCCCCGACGCGTTCGGAAATTATGCTGTTTGCTATATTGTCTAGCTGCGGTTTTGCTCTTGTAGGGCCCGTTAGGGCCGTCAGATTTTATGAGGTTGCATGACGACATATCTGCCGCTTGAAATCCCTGAAACGCTTGCCGCCGGTCCCGGTCCCGGGAACACCGACCCCCGAGTGCTCGAACGCTTCGTAAAGACGGGCCTGGCCGACCACATGCAGAAGGACGTCCTCCGCGGCATGATCGAGGCCAAGGAGATGCTCCGTGAGCTCTGGGGCACCAAAAACGTCTATACCTACGGCGTCGGTGGCACAGGTTTCAGCGGGCTCGATTGCGTGCTGTCGATGATCCTACCGGGCGACAGGGTCGTGGCTTTTACCAACGGCACCTTCTCCGCCATCGATGGCCTTACTATTCGCATGAAGGCATCCACGAATGAGGATCTGGCTGCGGATCCGTTGGACCCAAAGCCTAAGAACGTGATCACGATCGGAACGCCGCATGGAAAATCCGTCACCGGCGACGTCGTGGACAAGGCCCTCGCCGAGCACAAGCCGATGTGGGCGTGCATGGCCCATTGGGAGACGGGCTCCGGCCGCATCAATGACCTCAAGAGCTTTAGCGAGGCCTGCCTCGAGCATGGGGTGATGGGGCTTGTCGATGCCGCGTCGAGCCTCGGCGTCGCCGACTTCAGCATCGACGACTATCCGGGCGTAGTCGCCTGGGGGTCGTGTCCGCAGAAGGGCGTCCTCAGCCTGCCATTGACCTATGCACCAGTCAGCTTCACCGAAAAAGCGATCGATCTCGTGAGGAAGCGCGGCTGCTACACCTATGTGCACCATCCGATCTTGGAGGCGCGGCATTGGGGAATCATCGACGGCAAGGACACTCCTACCCCGGCTTATCACCGCACGCATTCTTGTTACGCGGTGGCGGCGTTCCACGAGGCGCTGCGCATTATCCTGGCCTACGGGCGGCACCGCAAAGCCTTGGACTACGCCTATCACGAGAAAGCGTTGCGCCAGGCTGTGGAGGCCATGGGCTGCGACGTCATCTCCAATACGACCAGTCTGGTCGTGCTCAATCTGCCGGGCAAGCTCGCTGGCAAAGAGAAGGATCTTGTCGCAGGGTGCCGGGCACACGGCTTCGGCATCTGGCCTACGCTGTCGGAACCCATTCAAGTGCGCATCGGCATTCTCAACCAGTTGTCGCCAGAGCAGATCACCGAAATCGCGAGCCGCTTCGCCAGCGCCATGCTCGACATGGGCGCCGAGTTCGACAAGCAGCAAGTCATGAACGGGCTCAAGTCTTACTACGCGAAAGCTGGCTAGGAGCATGCCGCTTCCGAACGCCGACGCGCTGGTGTATTGCACTCTCGCCCTCGGCGCCGGCGTAATGTCCACCGTAGTGGACTTTTCCTTGTAGCACTTCGCCGACATTGAAGCGGCGCGACTCGACTCTCTTGCCTCTCTCCTCGCAGTTCGAAGAAACTCGAGCGCTGCCAGTCCGACACACAACCCGGGGAATGCCCAAACCCTTCTCAACCGTTACGCTAACGAGGACGTTTCCACGCGCGAGGCTTGTAATACCACTCCTCAAGACCCATATGTCTAGTTACTGGCACGCCGGACCCTAGGCGCTGACGGTAAAGACTACCGTGCCGATTTCGTGCACGCCCCTTTCCCGAAAAACTCAGTACGCCAAGCGCCCTCTTAAGCGGAGCATGGTTCGGCGGCTGCCAGCCTGCGAGCAATCGCTAGCGATGTGACCCCAAGAGGCACGATGATGAATGCTACCTCCAATCCCCAAACTGCCGCCGAACAAGCGGGCAGAAGCTATCGAGCCTCGACGGCCCAACTCGGTTTCAACACCTCGATACCGGAGAGCGTGCGAGCCACGGCCGAGAAGGCCGTGGATCAGAGCCGGGAGGTCTATGACCGCTCGAAGGATGCTCTCGACGCATCGGTTACGACACTTGAGAGGACCTTCGACGCCGCTGGCCAAGGCGCTGTCGCGTTCAACCGCAAAATCATCGATATCGCCCAGCGAAATGTAAATTCCGGCTTCGACCTGGCCAAGAGCTTGGCGGGCGCGAAGAACCTCTCCGAGATGGTGGAGTTGCAGGCGGCCTATTGGCAGAAGCAATTGAACACCCTCACGTCCCAAGCCGAAGAAGTTCGCGCGCTCGCAACCAAGATGGCGGCCGCGGCGAGCCAGCCGCTTAAGGAGCAGGTGAAACAAGGCGCGGATAAACTCAGGAAGGTGAATTGAACGGCTTTACGGTCGAAAGTACCGCCCCACTGAGCTCCCAACCCGGCACTCTATGATTTAACCAGAAGAGGAGACGACAATGAAACAGTGGCTAAAGCCAGAGATTGAAGAGTCCCAGGCTGGCATGGAGGTCACGAGTTACCTCCCGGCCGAGTTAGACCGGGCCTAATCCGGACTCGAAAGTCAGGGACAAGGAGCGATCTCGCGCAAAGCGAGATCGCTCTAAATCCCCAGATCCTAAATTTGTCGAGAGGATTTATTTAATGACTTACGTTGATAGGGACTACGATTTCTTCACCCTCTCTACGCCCCACCAAATTTAGGGACGTGGACGATGGTGATCGGGTGGATTCTTATCGCCTTCGGGTTGGCCTACTACTGGGCGCACATTAGCCTCGGTTAGGCTCAATATGACCCGGGGTGTTGCGCGCGCCATGGTCGGGTGGGGATAACTCTTATAACTACAGATGTCGACCCAAGGGCTAATTCGATGACGATACGATCAGGCAGCAAGACAGTTACGTTTCATCGACCTTTCCATTTGAAGGACGTGGGTCGTATGCTGCCACCTGGAGATTATCGAGTTGTCACAGACGAAGAGGTAATCGAGGGTCTTTCCTTCACGGCTTATCACCGGATATCGACTGAAATCTTTGTGCCGGCCGAGTCTGGGTGCGCCGTCGAGATGATGACCATTGACCCCATGGACCTTCAGGCGGTGCACGAACAAGACGTCGCTATGCTTGCTGTGCACTCCGTGGTGGGAAGGCCGGCGAACACTGCTGCCTCCTAGTCCTGGAATCCAACACGAGAGAGACTGTGCCGACGGGAGAGCCGCACCTTTATCGCGGTTCATCTCACACTTGGATGGTTAGTTTCCCACCGCCACGGGCACCCCTATCGGCCCCCTCACCTCGACGCCAGCTGTGTTCGACACCGTTCGAAAAGTCGCGGGGATTTCAATGTCATGCCGACCGACGCCGACCCTTATCACAGCAAGCACACATTCAAGGCTGCCCGCGCTTAGTAATCCCATGCCGCCCATACCGCGGCCCGGCTAGACTCTCAGCTCCGGCACTTCGTCGAGTTCACCAACGAAATCCAGGCCCGGGGTGCGCGGGCAATCCGGCACTATAGCCGTCATGGTAACACCCTTGCGACGGCAGCAGCAGCACCCGATGCGCCCTAGGTTCATACCTCCCCGCGACCGTCGATTGACACGTAGATTTGATTTGTGTGTCTCCGCCATTAGGCATTCGATCACCAGAAGGCGGGAGGAATCCGTCAAACCCCCAAAGGAGGTATCGATGCTTAGAGCGTATGTTACATCCGCCGTTGCGGGCGCTTTCTTGCTTGGCATGGCCACAGCAGCCCTCGCCCTAACCGGCGAGTACGACAACATGTGCACGATGGGGCTCGCAATGGGCAAGGACATAAAGACCGACTGCTCCATCAATGGCCAGATTGGAGGCAAGACCTATTGCTTCGGCAGTGAAGAGGCCAAGACCGAGTTCATGAAGGCCCCTGAGGCCAATCTCGCTAAGGCGCAGGCCTACTACTCTAAGAAGAAAGGCTAGGCTGCGACTGCTTTTGAAGGACGAACTGCTCGGCCCCCGCTTTATCGGCGGGGGCCTTTGTGCGTCCGCTCCGGGTAGGAACCGTGAGGAACTGACTGACGAGGAGCTTAATTCGAGATGGGAGCAACTGATCGGCTCGCAAATGTCTGGAGTTGCCCCAAAAGCAGACATCCCTGAGCGTCGCACTCATGTCGCAAAATGACCCGTTCGGACATGGCGGGTGATGCGCCTGGCGGGCTAACGGCGGCTACCCGCGACAACACCCAATATGAAACCGACGCCGAGCGTGATGGCGATAGCGGTCAGCGGATTGCCCTTGATCAGGGTATGGGCGTCATCGAAAGCATCCACGGCGATATCCTGCGCGCGGCCGTATTGCTTGCTGGCCATACGACCAACATCTCCAGCGAAATCACCGACCTCTTCGCCAATAGATTTGGCGGTTTCAGCGGCTTGGCGCCCCGCGGGGGAACTGGCGGCTCTTTTATAGGCTTGGTTCGCTGTCGTCATCTTCCTGTCCTTCTAATCCGTGGTATCAAATAGCGTGAATGTCTCGGTCGGCTAGGAGGAATTTCGCAGCCGACCAACAGCCAACGTAAGCGTAAGCGCAAAGTTCCTATCGGAAACACCTTGCGCAAATGGCTAGGTACGCTCCTGGCACTTTGCGGACGCTCCCCGACTGCAATAGCGGCGTCTGGTTCACCCTAAAAGCGGAAGTTGTAGACTTCATTGGTCGCGTAGCTGGTATCCGACCCCATCAGCCGTCGCCATCGGGCCGCTGAGCCTCGTCGCGTGATAATGTGAATGCAGCCAGGCCCGGTGTTCCGACAAGGGCGTGGTTAGGCACCGTGCAAGGAAAATCCCAGGGCGGTGCCGGGCCGCTGTGCGCTTTGGAGTATCAGATTGGATATCCAGACGAGATTATCTGGGGCGAATAGGATATGCACAGCATAGGTCGGAAGCCACCGCTAGGTCTTCGCTAACGCGCGATCAACCAAGGCGGATAGGGGTAATTAGCCGACACGCGTCATGGGTGAAGTCTCGCAGCGTCGCCGCCGATAGCTGCCAGAGCTTCGGCTGCGCTCAACTTGCCGCCTTCTATAAGTTTGGCAGCAATGCGTTCGATGGCGCTCCACACAGCGGGCTCGCGCAAGATCGCATAACACTCAGACGAATAGTCGCTATAGCGTTGTGCCAACTCGTCGTCGGCAGCTGCTGGCGATCTCTTAATCATGGCGTCAACGGCGTCCGCATCGTCGCCATCGTAATCGTCCCAGGTCTGCCTACGGTCCTCAAGGACGGCGAAAAACTCCTCGTCAGGCTTCCGATGGCTGAGAGTGGGGTGTGCTCCCGCCTTGAAGGAAGAATGGAGGCTATGCCCGGTGACCCCCGAGAATGTCGTCAGCAAGCGCAGGAATGCCTGTACCTTGCTCAGCAAGCAACTTCTGACCCAGCGCGAGAAGATTACACGGCGCTCGCCCACACGTGGACGCAGCTCGCGAACATGTTCGAGAGCGATATTGCCTTGCTTGAAAGCTTGAGTGCTGCCGGATCGAGTGTCGTTCCGCTCCAACCGCGACGGCCTATCTGGCTAAGGGCCGCGTAGCGCCGAAAGGTCTTTCGGCCAAAAGTTTAATGTCAGAAACTGGACTGACCGTTCTTCTCCGCCTTCGGTCACTGACATTGACAAAAGCCCCGCTCGCCGGGGCTTTTGTTTTATCTCGCGGACGTCCGCTTCGGCGAGCGCTCTTTTGCTTTTCAAAAGCGGAGGGCGCCGGGCTGGAGAGGCTGTCGGCGCCCTTGTAGTAGCTTCTAAGGCTAGGCTTTGCACTCTGCCATCTTGTGCATGGCGGTCATGGCTTCCTGCTCGGAGCCGTATTGACCCATCATGCTAAACTGCTCGGTCTGGGTCGGTGGTGTTTTTGAAACCGAGCACTTCTGGCTGTTTTGTCGAACATGACGTAAAAGGTATCGGCTGCGAGAAGCGGGGAAGCGAAAGCCGAATTAGCCGTCTCGACTTGCTCAAACCTGAATGTCCGATTTGGGTCAAAAGCGGACATTGAGATCAACCAGCAGAATGTCTGCTAAGTGCCATTAGCGGACATGGCGGACATAGGGCCAGTCCTTCAACCCACTCAGACCGCTGATCTCAAGCGCTCGTGATCGACTTCCAAAGAATCAGCCGCTCTGCGATCAACTCCGCGCGTCGCCGATCGTTGTTGTCGTCCAGGATACCCATGTCCTCTGGATCGGCGCGACAATAAACACCGGCCGTCCGCGCGTTCGTGCTCGCGGGCCCCTCCGAACGAGTCGTGAAGTACCCGGCCGCGCGATCGGCGGACTCCAGCACGATTTCTCCTGTCCCCTCCTGCTGCGGTGCGTTCGGGTCCCGGGGCCGTTCTCCCCTCCAATAATAGAAAACGCCAGAAGGCTCCTTCCTCTCCTTCACCGCTTCGCTCCAGTATCTCGTGGACAGGCTGCCATCCTCTTGCCAGGAGCGGCCGCGTAGCTCCAGCGCGCCGTCGCGGTCTCGCGAGATTCGCATGAGGCTCACGGCGGAAGGCTCAAGCGTGCGCGCCGTCAGGGAGAATTGCCACCACAACCCCTCGATGCGTGCGATGCGGCCCTCGTTCTCGATCGCCTTCCGAAGCTTCTGGTTGACGGCTCTCATCTCGGAAGGGTTCGTCGCTTCGCCGTACCGTACGCATGTAAGCCCGAGGAGATCGCTCGGAAGCTTCGAGCCGCTCGCGTGGAGGATGAAGGTTCGGTGCATTCCGAGGACTCCACCGAAAAGGCCGGCTTCGAAGACGACATTGTCTCGTGGAGAAGCCTGACCGGATCCCGTGGGAGGGGATGCGGGCAGGCCGGCTGCCGTCCAGTCGTCCCGAGCGAATGCGAGCGCGGCGAAGTCGACTTCATGCGCAAGTTCGAAGAGACGGACCAGTGTGGTGGTCCCTGGATTGAAGGATGTCGTCCAGGGAACTACGTGCGCGTGGTCTTCGAGACCGCGTGTCAGCGCCTGCAGCAGCTTCTTCTGCAGTCCTGACGAGCCAAGGAAGATGCGAGGCTTGTCCATCCGTTCCTCCCGACAGCAGGTTAAATCGACGTGTCGCCGCCGAGCACGAAAGTCACCAACATGTTGACGCGGAAGGCAGTGATCTTCCCATCCGTCACGACGACTTTCTGTTCCTTGATCCACGCGCCCTTGACGTTCTTGAGCGTCTTGTCGGCCCTCGCGATTCCTTTCTCGATCGCGTCCTCAAAACTCTTCGTGGAAGTCGACGTGATTTCAATGACCTTGGCGACAGACATGACCAACCTCCTGTGCGAGAAGACCAAACAGTAGGGCAGCATAGTGCATTTGCGGAGGTTTCCGGAGATCAAGCGCGAACGGATTTGACTGTCCAATGGTCAGAAGCCGACCTCATGCGGCCGTCCATTTGGTCCGCTTGCACCAAAAGCGGAAGTGGCGTCACGACCGCGTCCTGTCCGTTCATTCCCTCAAAGCAGACATTCGGATTAACCGAAACGTCGGTGCCACACGCCCGCGCTACAGATCGAGACCTTCGACCGCCATGGCGACGTCCAACGACTGTTCCAAGTCAGTCTCCGCCCGCTCGAGATCGGACAGGAGCTTGCGGTGGGACCGCGCCGCGCTCGGGTCGTTGTGCCGTCCGCCGTCGCAGAACCTGCTCGGCTTGCTGCGGAAGGAATACAACGACCCGTTGGAAATCAACCCCCGAAAGCGGTCACCCTCTCCGCCAAATTTTCAGCGGTGGACATGGTCAGCTAGCAGCGCACTGCAAATGCACTGAAACCGTTTCCGCAGCGGCTCTAAGTCGGTAGTGCAACGGTCAGTCCCCCCTGTCGATACAGCGGTCAGTAACTCTTGCTCGACACGCGTCTCACGCAACCGCTGACGCCGACGCGGTCGCTGGAAATCGACTACCCGGTACCCGCAAAGCTAGAGGGATGACCTTGCCAATCTGCATGCTGCGGTACAGTTCGATTGCGCTCCGGAAAATAAAAAACGTGTCTGCCGAATGGCTGTCCGTCAGCATCCGCCCACGAGGGCAGGGAAGCACCTGGCTCGATCCTTAAATGAAGGGGTGATCCGCGGACCCGAGAGGCGTCCCTCGCACGATCACCCGAGCCGCACATGTAAACGATGTGTGATGACGTCGTCGACCAGCGGCACGCGCAAAGGCCGCTCCACGATAATGGTATCGTCTAGCTGGGCGGAGGCAATGCCTCGGCCGGCGCCGCTGGAGTTGTCGACCAGGATTTCGTATCGCGCGGAGCGGTACCGGACCGTCATCTCGAAGCTCGGCCAGGCCTCCGGGATGCACGGGTCCAGATGCAGAACCGAACCCCGAAGGCGCAGCCCGAGGATGCTCTCGATGCCCGCGCGTTGCATCCATCCCGCGGAGCCCGTGTACCACGTCCAGCCGCCGCGCCCGACGTGGCGCGGATTTGCATAGACGTCGGCGGCAACGACGTAGGGTTCCACCTTGTAGCGCTGCACACACGCGCGATTTCGGGCGTGGTTAATGGGGTTGATAAGAGAGAACAGCCCCGCCGCCTTGTCGCCTTGGCCGAGCCGCGCGAAGGCGATCACCGACCACAGCGCGGCGTGCGTGTATTGACCTCCGTTCTCCCGAATGCCCGGCGGATAACCCTTTATATAGCCGGGATCGAGCCGCGTCTGATCGAACGGCGGCGTGAATAGCAGCGCCAGTCCTTCCTCAGGAAGGATCAGTTCGCGCTCGACCGCCGCCATGGCGCGGGCGGCCCGCTCGCTGTCCGCGGCCCCGGAAATCACTGCCCAAGCTTGCGCAATCGAATCGATCCGGCACGCCTCGCTTGTCGCCGAGCCAAGCGCCGTACCGTCGTCGAACCAGCCTCGCAAATACCAGTCTCCGTCCCACGCCTCACGCTCGATCGAGTCTCGGAGGGCGGCGGCTTGCGCTCTCCAAGTGGCTCCGCGACTTGTTTCGTGGCGTCGATCGGCGAGCGGAGCAAATGCGGTGAGCGTCGAGTGCAGAAGCCAGCCGAGCCAGACGCTCTCGCCCTCTCCATGTTCGCCGACGCGGTTCATGCCGTCGTTCCAGTCCCCCGTACCGATCAGTGGCGCCCCGTGGACGCCGAATGTGAGGCTTTGGTCAAGCCCGCGCGCGCAGTGCTCGAACAGCGTGGCGGCTTTGTCGGAAACGGTGGGCTGGAAGAAGCTGTCGTGTTCGCCCGCAGTGAGCCCCGGGCCTTCCAGAAAAGGAACCACCTCATCCAGGACGGCGACGTCGCCGGTCGCGTCGATATAGTGGGCGGTGGCGTAGGCGAGCCACACGTGGTCGTCGGAGATGCGCGTGCGCACGCCCTGCCCCGACTGCGGCAGCCACCAGTGCTGAACGTCGCCTTCGACGAACTGCCGTCCTGCTGCTCGCAGCAAGTGCTCGCGCGTAATCTCCGGTCGGGAGGTGGCGAGCGCCGTGCCATCCTGAAGCTGATCGCGGAAGCCGTAGGCGCCACTCGCCTGATAGAAGGCAGAGCGCGCCCAGATACGGCAGGCGAGCGTCTGATAGAGGAGCCAGCCGTTCAGCATGATGTCCATGGGCCTGTCGGGCGTCTGCACCCGGACCGCGCCGAGGACATCCTCCCAATACCGGCCGACATCGGACAGAACGGTGTCAAGATTGGTCGTGCGATAGCGCGCGACCAAGCTCCGCGCATCTTCCGCGCTCGCAGCCTGCCCGAGAAAGAACACGACCTCGACGGTGCCCTGCGGTGGGAGCTGGATGGTGGTCCGCAGGGCGCCACAGGGATCAAGGCCTGCTCCTACGGTTTTGGAGAGCGCGGTCGCGCCGGCGAGCGCCGCGGGGCTCGCGACGGTGCCGTTACGGCCAATGAACTCCCGCCGGTCGCCCGTCCAGTCCGTTTCACCGAACTCCCGCCGGTCACCCGTCCAGTCCGTTTGATATCCTTTCAGATCGGCGAAGGCGACCCGAGATCCGAAGGCCGCGTTCCACGCGTTGCACGCGAACATCGCGCCGGTCACGGGATCAATTTCCGTTGCCACGAACGGAGCCGAGACGGTCCGCGATGGACCGAGAACCCATTCGGCATAGGCAGTCACCGATAGGGGCCGGGTGCGGCTCGACGTGTTATGCAACTTGAGTTGCGAGATCTTGATCGGATCGTCGAGTGGCACGAATTGCAGGAGATCGAGCACAATCCCGTGCGCCGTATGCTCGAACCGGCTGTATCCCCTGCCGTGGCGGGCGACATAGCTGCCCGCCTCGTCGCGGATCGGCAGAGCAGTAGGGCCCCACAGGGTACCAGTGTCGTCGTCGTGCACGTAGAAGGCCTCCCCCGGACGATCGGTGACCGGATCGTTCGACCAGGGGGTAAGCTGGTTCTCGCGGCTGTTGACCGACCAGGTGGTGCCGCCGCCTTCGGTCCCCACCTGAAAGCCGAAGCCGGGATTGGCGACAATGTTTATCCAGGGGACCGGCGTCGCCTGACCAGGGCCGAGGATCGTCACATACTCTCGTCCGTCGTCAGCGAAGCCGCCGAGACCATTGAAGAACTCGAGGTTCGGCACAGAGGGCGCGGCTTTCGGCTGGGGAGCGAGGGCGCCCCGCTTCTGATGTGGTCGGGCAGGAATTCTGCGATCCGGAATACGATCAAGCTGATTAGAAAGGCGCCCGCGTTCTCCCACGAACACGACCCGCGCCACTGAGGCGAGAAGTGCGCATGTCTCCACAGAGATAAGGTCCGCTCGCAGTACGAAAACGCGGCCAGGCGGTCCTTCCACGCCGAACTGTGGCAGGGATCGGCTCTGCCGCACCAGCGTCTCGAGCCCAATCTGAAGGTCCTGCACATAGGAAGACGAGCGTTCATTGAGGAATACGAGATCGAAGGCGAACTGCTTCATCCGCAAATATTCGTGCGCATGAAGCAATTGCCGGGCGACGTCGAGGTGCTGAGTGTCCGCGATGCGCAGCAGCACGATCGGCAGGTCGCCGGAAATGCTCAGTGGCCAGAGTCCCGATTGCGCGCCGGCCCCCCGAACGATGGCGTCGGAGGAAGGTCTTAGGACAGGAGCCGAGTAGATGAGGTGTCCCGCAAGACGCTGGAACATACTTGCTAGGCCCGGACTGATTCCAAGGTGACGTAGCTGCACTTGCGCCTGGGTCCAGGCCAGAGTTGCCGCGCGCTCGAAGGCGGTGGTGTCACGATGCTTGTCGATGAGGTCAAGCAGCGCTTCGCGAGATGGTGCGACCACGGTCCAAAAGGCGATGTGCACGATCGCGCCGGGCGGAATCCGCACGCGCCTGCGCAGGGCGAAGACCGCATCGAGCACGGTGCCGACCGTGTTCGAGAGCGGCCGCCCGTCGATCGCCGCGATCGCCGTTCGTACACTGCGGCTGCGGCCGAGGAACCGAGCCCTATCGGTTTCCACCTCGGGCTTTCCCACGGCGCCGCTATCGACGACAGCGAGATGTGCAGCCCAGATTTCTGGCTCGCTCGCGGCTCGCCGTCTCCGCGTCGCCAAAATGGCGCCGACTTCAGCCCGATATTCGGTTTCGACGAATAGCTTGGAAAAGGCTGGATGCGTGACGTCGGCAGCCTGCGGCGCGAGCACAAGCTCGGCGTAGGACGTGACGTCTATCTCCCGCACGCGGGTGCCCGAGTTCGATATCGATACGCGGCGGACCTCGGCATCGTCTTCAGCCGAGACGAGTACCTCCATGGTCGTCTTGAGCGTTCCGTCGCGGCGCGCGAATTCCGCGCGATCCTCGTTGAAAGCGACGTCGTAGTCGTCGGGCTCGGCGCCGGTCGGCTGAAATCCGGCCGACCATACATTGCCGCTGTCGACGTCGCGCAAAAAGACATAGGAGCCCCACTCGTCGCAGGTGGCGTCCTCGCGCCAACGAGTTACTGCCAGGTCGCGCCAGCGACTGTAACCCGAGCCTGCAGCCGTGAGCATCACCGAATAGCGGCCGTTCGAGAGAAGCTGGGTGACGGGCGTCGCGCCATGCGCTGTGGTGAGTTGACGTCCGCCGGGCGGTTCCACGTCCAAGATTTTGGCCGCTGACTCCGCCGCCGCCCAGGGACGCGCGAACGCCACACCGCGTGGCGTTCGCTCCTGCAACAATAGCTCCGTCGCCTGAACAATAGGTTCGGCGTGGAACCGCGCCCGCATCGCGCCGTCGAGAAGCGCATCGGCGATGGCCACGATCGTCATGCCCTGATGGTGGGCCATAAAAGCCTGCACGATTACGATGCTTTTGCCTTCCGGCAGGCGGCTCGGCGTGTAGTCCAGGGCCTCGTAGAAGCCATAGCGGCCGCTCGCACCGACTGCGGCGAGCCGATCGAAGTTTCGCGCTGCAGCCTGCGGATCGACCATGCTCGCGAGCGCGGTGGCATAAGGGGCAACGACGACGTTCTCACCTAGCCCGCGCTTTAACCCAAGGCCGGGGACGCCGAAGTTCGAATATTGGTAGGTGAACTCCAGGTCGCGAGCGTTGTAGGCGGATTCCGAAACGCCCCAAGGCACCCCGAGCTTGGCCCCGTAGTCGATCTGACGCCGCACGATAAGGCGGCTCGTCCCTTCGATGAGGCTTCCATCCGGCGCCCGCATGACGAGCGATGGCATAAGATATTCGAACATCGAGCCCGACCAGGAGATCAGCGCCGCGCCGCGCGCGACGGGCGTGACAGCACGGCCGAGATGGAACCAGTGGTCGGCCGGAACGTCGCCCTTGGCGATCGCCATGAAGCTCGCCAGCCGCGCCTCGGAGGCGAGGAGATCGTAACAGCTCGGGTCGATCGTGCCCTCTGCGACGAGATAGCCGATCGAGAGCAGCTTGCGGTCGTGGTCCAACAGAAAGCCGAACTCCATTCCGAGCGCTGCCGCCCGCGCGGTCTCCTCCAGGGCCGAGAGGCGCGCCGCCGAAGATGCGGCTGCCTCCGCCGACCCTTCGATATCACGACGGTGGCTCTCGATCGCGCTTCGGGTCGCGTTTGCCCAGAACAGCATGTCGGCGCCGGTGTCGTCGCTTCGTTCGGTCGCGAGCGCAAGGGCGATGTCCGCCAGGGTCTCAGCGCCGACCGCGAGCGTCGAAAGACGTTTGGAGATCCCCTCGCTGTCGACGAGTGTCCGTCGCAGGTTGGTCGCCAGCACGGCGAGCGCCTCGTCCAGCTGGTGCCACGTCACCGTTTGCGTCCGCCGACCTTCGCGCAGCTGGCCCGCCTCGTGGCGCATGAGCGCGAGCGCGTCCGCGATACCAGCAAGCCGCCGCTCGTCGGTGAGCGGCTGAGCTGCCCATTCCCGGCACGCATTGGCGAGAGCGATGAGGTGCCCGGCCAAATTGCCGCTATCAACAGAAGATATATATCGGGGATCGAGCGGCCGCAGATCCCGCGTATCGTACCAGTTGTAGAAATGGCCGCGGAAGCGCGCGAGCCGGTTCATAGTGGACAGGGTCGCCTCTAGCCGCTCGAGCGCATCAATCGTTCCAGTCCATCCCAAGTCGCGGGCGCTCACCACCGATAGCAGATAGAGGCCGAGATTCGTCGGCGAGGTCCTATGCGCCAACGCCGGCGCCGGATCTTCCTGGAAATTGTCCGGCGGCAGCATCTGATCGGCCGGCGTCACGAAGGTCTCGAAGAACCGCCAGGTCCGCCGGGCGATCAGTCGCAGGGCCCGGGCGTCGCCCTGGGACATTGAGAGCTTGCCCGCCACGCCAGGAGATCGGCTCGTCCATCGCGCGAGCGCCGGCGAGGCGATCCAGAGCGCCGTAAACGGCAACGCGAGCGGCCAAGTCCCGTGCCCCCACGCAGAAGCGACGATCACCGCCACAGCGGCGATGACGATCGCCCCGGCCATCCGGCGATAGAAGCCGAAAAGGTCGAGCCTCGGACCGATCGCGGCCTGCGCGGCCGGGACCCACTCGAGCAGATGCCGCCTGGTAACGAAGAGCCGGGTCAGCGTTCGTGCGATCGCGTCGCCCATCAGCCACGCCTGATGCGCTATGAAGCTGATCATGAGCGCCGACTGGGCGAGAGCGAGGCGGAGATCGGCGCCGAGCGCCCTGAGGTGGCTGCGCACCGTGATTACGGTCCGCCCCGGGAACACGGCAGCGACGACGGGGATGAGGGTCGGCAGTACGATGGTCGCGAGTACGAAGAAAGTCCAAATCGCCGCTGTCTCGAACGACAACGCCCAACCGGCCAGCAAGGCGAGGACTGCAGCCGGAGCGGACAGCGTACGTCGCAAATTGTCGAGCATTTTCCAGCGACCGATCGCCGGGATGGGGCCACGCTTCCGATCCTCGCTGGTGACAGGGCCGTGACCGAAGATCCAGGGTAGCAATTGCCAATCGCCGCGCGCCCAGCGGTGGTGGCGCAGGGCCGCAACGTCGTAGCGGGCGGGAAACTCGTCGACCACCTCGACGTCGGAGGCCAGACCAGCGCGTGCGAACACGCCCTCGAACAGATCGTGGCTCAGCAACGTTGAATCCAAAACACGGCCGGCGACTGCTGCCTCAAAGGTGTCGACCTCGTAGATGCCTTTGCCAGCATAGGAGCCTTCGCCGAACATATCCTGGTACACGTCGGACACGGCGGAGGCATAAGGGTCGATTCCGCTTATGCCGGAGAAGACTCGCTGGAAAAGCGATCCCTCGCGGCCGATCGGTAGTGACGGCGTGACTCGCGGCTGCAGCACCCCATAGCCTTCGAGGACCCTGCCGGCGTCGGCGTCGAAGCGCGGCCGGTTGAGCGGGTGCGCCATCTTGCCGATTAGCCGGCGAACCGTGTCGCGCGGAAGTTTCGTGTCGGCGTCGAGCGTGACGACGTAACGAACATCGGCGGGCACGACGCAAGGCTGTTGGGCCGTGGACGCGAAAGTCGTGTCGGTCGCCCCGCGCAGCAGCCGGTTGAGCTCGTGCAGTTTGCCGCGCTTGCGCTCCCAGCCCATCCAACATCCTTCGCCTTCGTTCCAGACTCGTCGGCGATGGAGCAGCAGGAAGCGGTCGCCGCCGGGCACAGCGCCGTAGCGTTGATTTAGCATTGCAATGCCCTCTGCTGCAGCGGCGAGGAGAGCCGCGTCGCCTTCGAGGTGCTCGGTCATTGCGTCGACCCAGTCGGAGAGCATTGCGAAATGAAGGTTGCCTTCCGGGCTAGCGAGATGATGGATCTCCAGCCGCTCAATCTGCTCCTCGATAGCCTCGTGTGTCGTCAGTAGCGTCGGCACCGCGACGAGCGTGCGTAGATGCGAGGGCACGCCGTCGCGCAGGGCCAAGGCGGGGAGGAGCCTGGCGCCAAAGCTACGTGTCACGCCCCGGTTCACTAACGCTACGGCCGCGTCGATCGCGGGAATCGCACCTAGGCCAGCGAGCAGGCTCAGCCACGCTCCATGCAGGCCAACGGCAGCGAGTGCGAACAGCGCCGAGGCAAGGATACCCGCAGCGACAACAACGACCGCGCCGACATAGCCCCCAATGCCAATCGTCCGGCTCCATCGCCCTAGCCAAGTGTGAGGCGGAGGCCGAAAGCCGATCGCCGCCTCAAACGCGGCGCGACCTCCGCCGAGAAGGTGATAGCCAGGATCGCCCCTGCGGCCTTCCACCACGCTCGCGTCTGTGGCCTGCTTCGTGGCCACAACTGCGCGCTGTGCGATCTCGATCTCGGCGCAATCCGAGCCGCGCGCCAGTTCCTCGATGGCGCTGCGATAGAGATTGCGCGTCGAGAAATCCATCTCCGGAAAAGCGCCAGCTCCGGCGAGCGCGTCGTCGACAAAGCTTATGCGCTCGAACAACTCAGTCCAATCGACGTCGGAGATCATGCGCATACTGGTGATGATGTTGCGTACCGTTACGGTCGCAGCGCCCTGCCTCTGGTGTTCGTCGCGGACGACTGTGTCGGCAGTGGTTCCCTGCGCCGCCAGACTCTGGTCGAGCCACGTTAGGGCCGACATGACCCGCGGATCCTGATCGCGCAGTCTGTGCACGAGTTGGACCGCGAACGCTTCCGGGAGCCGGACGCGCTCGTAAGCCGCGAGCACCATCGGCACCGGTTCGGCCGTGTATCCGCCAGCGCCCAGCAGCCGGTCGGCGATATTGTCGGCTTCTACGCATGAGGTACGACTGTGCACCAACCGCTCTGCCAGCCGCCTGAGGTTCTCGACGAGCACGATCCGCAGCGTGATGGCCACCGCCCAGAGTTCACCGATCGTCAGTGGCTGGACCTCCTGATAGGCCCGCACGTAGCGGGCCAGTATTTCGGGATCGAAGTGGCTATCCGTGTGGGCGACGAAGGCCCAGGCCACACCGAGCACGCGCGGATATCCCGCGAACGGTCCCTCAGCAAGCTTGGGCAGCTGACGGTAATAGCCCGGGGGCAGGTCGGAGCGGATGTCGCGGATCTGCCTCTCCACGACATGGTAGTTGTCGATTAGCCATTGGGCCGCCGGGGGGATCGCGCCCTCCTCGCTAGCCGCCTGGGCGATCGTACGATAGGCGTGCAGTAGCACCGCTTCGTTGTCGACGAGTCGCCGTGCCAACGGATGGACCTTGGCTGGCTTCGGTGTGACAGGCTGTGCGGCCGCGAGGCTCCGCGCGTGATCCTCCAGGCGCTCCACGCTGAAGAGCTCTGCGCGAATCGGGTCTCGATTGTTCCAGAGTGACATCGAGGATGCCTGCGCGAAGGCGCGGCGGATGAGCGGTATCAATTGGTCCTTCTTGCCCTAAGGGGTTGGTTATGCGCCCGCTCTGTCCGCGGAAACCGGGGATACGTGCGAACGCCCAACTATAAATCCAAATAGTTGGTTCGAGGGGGCAAACAATTAGCACCGTGGAAAACGAGGCCCTGTTGAGGGAAGGGGCGCATCCGCAATTAGCTAGTCGGAGGTCTCGTCCAGCCTTTGCTGGCGTGGCTTCCGCTCCGAATACGCGACCTCGTCACTGAACCGCAAAGCGACGTCTTGGATGGAAGCATCCTGATGGCTCGTCCTGTTTTTTCAAGTTGGATTCAGTGCGATTGCGTGCTGGTTGAGCAGGAATCCCTCCTTAATAGTAGCCCCGAAATGCCCTATCCACCATTTGGATGCGAGCACGGGCGATGCGCACGCGCTGTTGGCGGCTTGGTTTTGTGATCTTTTGTTGAGATCTTGGTTTCTTGGCCCGGCTAACAGGCTTCGGCTTCAAGTCCTGCACTGCAACTCGCGTTTCGCCGGGACCATTGATCGCCTGGAGATAGTATTTCTCGTAGATCCATCCTTGCCGCAATGTCGTGGGATCGGAAACCTGAAACCAGCCTTGCGCGTAGCCGATTAGTTTCAATTCCGTGCCGACCGGGTAAAAATGCGTAATATGAGAAGAAACAGACGGACCGTCATGCAACCGAGCTGCGCGAGACACTACGAACCAAATCGCCTCCTTACCTTCCAATGGCACTGATGCCTCAAATGAGGCGCCGGTAATAGGCAAGGACGTCGGCCCCTTCCCAGACTGGTCATCGTCGATCGCGGAGGCCGCTAATTTATCCTTTAAAGCAGGTTGGTCATCGAAATATCGCCTCGGACTCTGCCTATAGGGTCCTGGTGCAAGGGCCTCATTTTGCTGGTGGGCGGGCTGAGTGGTCAATGAAGCTCGCTGATCTTGACCCAGAGACCGGTTAGGAAGGTAGGGGCCCCAGACACTCAAGCGCCGCTGTTTGGGCTGAGCTTCGCTAGCGACGATATTTTCGGCAGTGCCATCGCGGACATGGTCATCGATAATGACTAGGAGCGTGTAGATGACGGCGCTCCCAATGCTCAAGAACTGCAGGAACCATTTCATGGCCAGGTCTCCTTACCCGGCCCCCGGGGTTATCCAAACTGGCGTCGCAAAAGCACGCTCTCCACGGTGAGAGCCGGAGAGGATCCGTCACCCCGTCCGCCACAAGTTTCACCAACTTCCTGTTTGAGGCGGAAGCGTCCCAACCCAATGTTGGGGTTGGGCTGCGCCTAGCGTTGCCGGGAGGGAATACCGGCACGAAGCGCACCACATTTTCATCTTCGGCTAGAAGGGGGCCTACCGACGTGGGATGCGGCCCGCCCGTATAAGCTAATGGGAAGCCCTGCAAAGTACTGGTCAAAATTGCTCATCCGAGCGTTGTTGAAAGAGAAATAGGCTCGCGCAGCCGTGACAGACGGCTCGCGCTTTACGCTTTAGTTGACAACAACGGGACGGCTTACCTCTTCGGGGCTGAGTATGTGTCCGCAGGTCTCGCAGGAGTTGTCAGTCCATACCCGGCCATATTCATCTAAGCGAATGCATACCCGGACGTGCTCGTTTCCACACTCGGGACACTTAATGCCCTGTGCAAACCGGGGCGATGCTCGAAAATTGCTCTTCGCCTGAACGATTCCAGTGAGGCATATCCCCTTGTTGGAAAACGGTCCGGACGAGAGCTTGCCGTTCCGCTCCAGACCATACCAACCAGGCTTGATCGCCCGAATATCGGATTGGCGTTCATCGACGTAACAGGGAATGGTCATTGCGGTAGTCCTAAATTGGGCTGCCCTAGATCAGCGCTGGGTGTGGCGTATTTCCATCGCGGCGCAAGTCATTCAGTTTGCCTTGCGCAGCTGCTCATCCACACCGCGGTTCACCTGCTCCTTAAGCGGCTGGCTCGCCGCGGTCGCCATCTTGGTCGCGAGCGCGCGAACTTCTTCGGCTTGGGACGGGAGCGTGTTCAATTGCTTCTGCCAATAGGCCGCCTGCAACTCCACCATCTCGGAGAGGTTCTTCGCGCCCGCCAAGCTCTTGGCCAGGTCGAAGCCGGAATTTACATTTCGCTGGGCGATATCGATGATTTTGCGGTTGAGCGCGACAGCGCCTTGGCCAGCGGCGTCGAAGGTCCTCTCAAGTGTCACAACCGATGCGTCGAGAGCATCCTTCGAGCGGTCGTAGACCTCCCGGCTCTGATCCACGGCCTTCTCGGCCGTGGCTCGCACGCTCTCCGGTATCGAGGTGTTGAAACCGAGTTGGGCCGTCGAGGCGAGATAATTTTTGCTCGCTTGTTCGGCGGCAGTTTGGGGTTTGGAGTTGTTATTCATCACAGTGCCTCTTGGGGTCACATCGCTAGCGATGTCTCGCAGGCTGGCAGCCGCCGAACCATGCTCCGCTTAAGAGGGCGCTTGGCGTACTGATTTTTCGGGAAAGGGGCGTGCACGAAATCGGCACGGCAGTCTTTACCGTCAGCGCCTAGGGTCCGGCGTGCCAGTAACAGATATGTGGGGCGTGACCGATCGCATTACAAGCCTAGCGCGCTTAAATGTTATGATTCGCGCAAAAGTTGTACCCATCCCTCCACAGCGCCAGAAGTCCGCTTCGGGTAATCAGGAATTGCGGACTAGCACTCTTCCTTCTCGAGTGCTAAAGGTCACTCCATCCGGAGTTCACACCAGTCCCGAAAGGGAACCCCATGAAATTCAGACCTCTACATGACCGCGTCGTCATCCGCCGTCTTGAAGGCGAAGAGAAGACTAAGGGCGGAATCATTATTCCCGACACTGCCCAGGAAAAGCCGCAAGAAGGCGAAGTCGTCGCCGTTGGCCCTGGCGGGCGTGACGAAGCAGGGAAACTCATCCCTATCGATCTCAAGGCAGGCGATCGAGTGTTGTTTGGCAAATGGTCAGGCACAGAAGTGAAGATCGACGGCGAAGAACTCCTCATCATGAAGGAGTCCGATGTCATGGGCGTGCTCGAAGGCGCCAAGGCCGGCAGGAAGGCCGCATAGGCTCGCCGTAGCCTTTCAATAATTCAACTTAGGAGAATCAAAATGGCTGCCAAGGACGTCAAATTTTCCACTGACGCTCGCGACAAGATGCTGCATGGCGTCGACGTCCTCGCGAACGCTGTCAGGGTGACGCTCGGGCCCAAGGGCCGCAATGTCGTCCTCGACAAGAGCTACGGCGCGCCGCGTATCACAAAGGATGGCGTCACCGTCGCCAAGGAGATCGAGCTCGAGGACAAGTTCGAGAACATGGGCGCGCAAATGCTGCGCGAAGTGGCATCGAAGACGAGCGACATCGCCGGTGATGGCACCACCACCGCAACAGTGCTGGCTCAGGCGATTGTGAAGGAAGGGATCAAGCTGGTTGCGGCCGGTATGAACCCGATGGATCTGAAGCGTGGCATCGATATGGCGGTAGACGAGATCGTCAAGGACATTGCGCGGCAGGCCAAGAAGGTCAAGTCGTCGGAGGAGATCGCACAGGTCGGTACGGTCGCCGCGAATGGCGAAAAGGCGATCGGCGACATGATTGCCGAGGCCATGCAGAAGGTCGGCAATGAGGGCGTGATCACGGTGGAGGAGGCGAAGAGCTTCGAGAGCGAGCTCGAAGTGGTCGAGGGCATGCAGTTCGATCGCGGCTATATCTCGCCCTACTTCATCACCAATGCCGAAAAGATGATGGCCGAACTCGAGAGTCCCTATGTCCTCATCTACGAGAAGAAACTCTCGAATATGCAGACGCTGCTACCGCTGCTTGAGGCGGTCGTCCAAGCCGGCAAGCCGCTCTTGGTGATCGCCGAGGACGTCGAGGGCGAGGCGCTCGCCACTCTCGTCGTCAACAAGCTCCGCGGCGGCTTAAAGGTCGCGGCCGTCAAGGCCCCAGGCTTTGGCGATCGCCGCAAGGCCATGTTGCAGGATATCGCCGTGCTCACCGGGGGTGAGCTCATCTCCGAAGATCTCGGCATCAAGCTCGAGAACGTCACCGTGGAGATGCTGGGGCGCGCCAAGCGCGTGACCATCACCAAGGATGACACCACCATTATCCACGGCGCGGGCAAGAAGACTGATATCGAGGCCCGCATTGCCCAGATTAAGCAGCAGATCGAGGACACCACTTCTGACTACGACAAGGAGAAGCTGCAGGAGCGGCTGGCCAAGCTCGCCGGCGGCGTCGCCGTGATCAAGGTCGGGGGCTCAAGTGAAGTCGAGGTGAAGGAGAGGAAAGACCGCGTCGACGATGCGCTGAACGCGACCCGCGCCGCGGTCGAGGAGGGCATCGTGCCGGGCGGCGGTGTTGCCCTGCTATGGGCGGCGAAATCCCTGAAGGCCAAAGGCGACAACGAGGACCAAGAGGCCGGCGTCAATATCGTGCGCCGGGCTTTGCAGGCGCCGATCCGCCAGATCGCCGAAAATGCCGGCGTCGAAGGCTCGATCGTGGTCGGCAAGGTGACCGACCATACGTCACCCTCCTTCGGCTTTGATGCCCAAACCGGCGAATATGGCGACTTGATCAAGAAGGGCATCATCGACCCTGCCAAGGTCGTGAGGGTCGCCTTACAGGATGCGAGTTCCGTCGCTGGCCTCCTGGTGACAACTGAAGCGATGGTTGCCGAAAGGCCGAAGAAGGATTCTGGCTCTCCGGCCATGCCGGGTGGCGGTATGGGCGGCATGGGTGGGATGGACTACTGAGTTCTTGCAAACAGGCGTCTCTAGCAGGCTGCATAACTAAATCAGCATCGTCCAGGCCATAGGAGGAAACAGTGGCGAAAGGCCAAAAGAGAAGCAATCGCGAGAAGAAGAAGCCGAAGGCAAACAAGAAGAAGGTCTCGCCCACGGCTTCACCGTTTGCTGCAACCGCTCCGCGGGAGAAGCCCCGCCAAAGCGACGTTACAAAGAAAACCCCGTAACCAGCCGGCCTTTGATTGCCGGGGGCTTCCGCTTGTGTCCGCTTTGGTTCAAGCAAGAGACCCGAGGCTGCCCTAAGGTCTTTCGTCGAATTAGGCGCTTGGTCGATGAAACGCCCCGGTCTTAGCAGCGGCTTGCTCCACCGGTCTATAAGCATTGCGCGTTAGACCGGCGTACATCTCACCGAGCTTCGACAACTCGGCAACATGGGCTTCATAGACCATTCTGGCGTATTCAGACTGAATCTGGATCACCTGCTCGAGCGACTTTGCGCCGAGCGGCTGCTCGAAGGCGCGGCTACCGTCCTCGAACGACTTCTTCGAATAAGCCTGTCCTTCTAATCCGTGGGCCGGATCAACTGGGGTGAATGGTCAAGGTGTCGGCCAGTAGGAATTTCGCAGCCGGCCGGACTTCTGTTTTTGACGTAATCGGTCTCAGCAAAAAGAAGCCCGAAATCCACGCGATGGGGCTCGGCTTCACCAGCTCGAGAGACTGGCAGCGCCCGAGCGTACTCCGTCGCCGCATAGTCCAACCCGCGATAGGATTGGGCGTTCCTATGTGGGCTTTTATTCCGAGCGCCTCCGGTTGCGTTAGCGGGGGATAAGTGTCAACGGTGTGCAATTCGATACAGCCTGCCGAACCGTCGCGCGTACACTCGATCAAGGATGGCTCACCAGCCATTCAATGCGGATCGCCTGTCCCCCCCAGCCGATCCCTCAGTTAAATGAAGTCAGAAGCCCCGGCCCTCTCTGCCGGGGTTTCCGTACGGGGTTCAACAGGAGGACGATATGGACACCACCACACTGCTTATCATAATTGTTGTGCTGCTTCTTCTGGGTGGCGGTTTTTACGGCCGGGGACGCTGGTACTAGTTAGGCTTTTTTGGCTATCAGCCAACAATCTCGCAGTTCGCCGATGACGCCTCCCGCCAGCTTGGCTTCTCTGAGGCTTAGCCTTCGAACAGTGAGCATTTTCCTATTTCTAGGCTCACCGAAGTCCTAAACCTATCCTCAGTAGCGAAAATCGCGTTCGTTCGCGTGAGGACAAACGGGCCGTCAACTCGTGCCCTAACTTCGTAATTGAAGCTACAACTCACTTCATTGAGCACAGGACCTTTGCCTCTTTCATCCCAATGTTCGGTGCAAACATCCCCAAGCACATCCTTCTCGCTCTCACCAAGCTCCTTGATGATATAGCAGCCTCTTGAGGTGCCTGAAGCGATGGGATCTGAAATCCACGGCCCTCTGAGAGTATTTGCGTCCAACATTTCTCCTTAGCGGCGTCTCCGCCCAGCTTACTGAGCACATAGGTGGAAGGTTTGTAGGTTGCCTGCTGCCAGTCGTTGTTCTTCCAATCAAAGCCGGTTCCCTTTTTCGGAACGCACAGCATTGAGAATGGTTTGCTGGAGTCCGTTATTTCCGAAAACGCTGGCTGCGACATGACAACGATCAAGGCGCTGAAGAGGAGAGCCCCTAAAACCAGACGGCAAACGAACTGAGCCGGGACCAGAAATATGAAAATCCCCATCTCTCCCTCCATTTGGCTTGAATATACACCCCAGCGGCTGTGTCGTACGAACGTTCGTCTGCTATGCTTCGGGCATGGACCCCCTGCATGCGACGATTGAGGAATTTGCCGCTGAGGGCTTCACTCACATCGAGTGCTACTGCCCCCGATGCCGCATAACGAGGTTGAGGCCGATGGATCAGTTGGCTTCCGCGCATCTCGATGGGACTCACCATCGCACAGCTTTCAGCGCGGCTGCGCTGTGGGGAGTGCGGCGGGCAAGTGCACTCGGTTAAGCCGTGGCGCTTGGGAGACGTGTTAGGGAAGCCGCTTGGGCGCAGGGGCTGACCACTCGACAGAGCGATGCAAGGCGAGGCCAGATGGAGGTGTACCATGCGACTAAGTGTAATTTGCGTCGCGACGGCGGTTGGAATACTTGCTGCAAGCCCAGCGCTCGCACAAACCGTTGTGATCTCGCCCGAGCAGCACACGATGATGCGGGAGTACGTGTACAAGGGGAAGATCAAGCCTCGCAAAAAAATCAACCAGGAAGTGGTTGTCGGTTCGACGCTTCCAGAGGAGGTGGAGCTCGTGCCGGTACCGGAGGCTTGGGGTCCGAACCTGAGGACTTACCATTACGTATACACCGGTGACCGCTTCTACTTCGTCGAGCCATCCAGCCGCAGAGTGGTCCATATCGAGTAACTTCCCCCAAGTTTGCCGCTGAAGGGCTTCATGCATGTCCAGTGCTATTGCCCGCGATGTCGCGTCATCAGGCTAAGGCCGATCAGTTGGGAGGACTTTTTTCTAATACCGTTGCGCGGCCACAGGCTTGTCTTAGCCGCTCAACCCACCCTGGGGTACGTTCACCCCGATTGACTGTTCGTTGTACTCGGGGCCCTGATTGACTTGTCGCTGTACTCGAGGGGTCCTCCCGCCAATTTCCCCTTCCCGGGGGACCCTTTTCCCCGTCTCCTAACATCTGTGCGCCCAGCGGCTGCATGCCCGGCTGGAGCGATTCTGCACCCCCGCCGCCACGAAATGGTATACTCCGCCATCACCGGCAAGCACCCCCAGGCGCCCGGTGACTGAGAGAGGTAAGTCGCGCTCCCGCCTGCAAGGTATGGGGGGTGCCATGGCCTCTAAAATCCGCCAACACGACGACCTCAAACGCTTGAGGCGGTGAGCCAGGCGCTTTTGACGCTATTTGGCACCTAAAAGGGAGATGACCATTTCGTCAGGGGACAGACACTGGGTTGAGTACTCAAAGGGTCTTCACCATGTTCCCGTTCAGTCGCATCCTAAGTTTGGCTGCGGCAGGTGCGCTTGTCGCCTTTACCGCTGCTAGCCTCCCCGCTCGTGCCGATGATCTAGTCGATAATCTAGGGCCAGTCGGACCGCACGAGCCCATCCTCGCCTGGTCTGGCAGCAAACGGGTCATAGCGTTCTATGAGCCAGACAGTGGTAACTGCGCTACCCAATTGGTGCTCTGGGACCCCACGGACGACGGTAAGTCAGCAGCGGGCTTTGAGGCTGTCATAAACCCTCGGCAGATGGCGCATATCGACACCTCCGAGCGCCAGTCGTTTCTTTTACAGTGCGACGGCAATGCCGAACGCCTCGTGATCGTCGACCCCTCCACGTGCGTCAAGTTCATTATGACCACTCAGTCGCTTATCCGCCGCGCCGGGCTAGCTGGCCCTTAGGCGCCGTCATCCCAAGTCTCCGCGATCCGATCTCGGCCAGGATTTCCAGACTTTTGACGATGCGGGGCCCGGGGCGGTTGAAATACTGATTGCCATCCGCGACGAAGATGCGGTCGCGCTGCACGGCCTTCAGTTCGTACCAGTCGGATTGGTGCTCAAGCAGCGGCATCTCCTGAAGCGTCCGCGCCATGTCGAAGCCGCAAGGGTGCACGAGAATGATATCCGGGTCGGCGGCAACAACCTCGTCCCAATCGAGCCAGAGCGACGGTTGGCCTGCCGCGCCAAACAAATCCTCGCCACCGGCCATCTGCACGAGCTCAGGCATCCAATTGCCACCGGCCATCAGCGGATCGACCCACTCGATCAGGGCCCCGCGCGGGCGCGTTCGCGCCGCGCCGGTTTGCTCCGCGATGCTGGCCATGCGCGCCTTCAGCTGTTCCACCAGGCTCTCGCCTTGGCGTTCGCGCACCCAAGCGCGCGAGCAACTTTAGTGATGTCCTCCCAAATGTCGGCGAGGCCGTCGGGCTTAAGCGATACGATCTCCACCTTCCGTCCACCCCACGCGCAGAGCGCCGCCTCTACGTCTTTGAGGCTTGCAGCACATACCTCACAATGGTCCTGGGTGACGATGATATCGGGCCTAAGTGCTTCGAGGTTCTCCGCATCGATGCGATAGACCGAGAGCCCTTCCTGCAGGATGGCTTTGACGCGGCCGTCGATGTCGTAGCTTGTGCCGGTCACCGAGAATTTCGGCTCCGTGAGGGCAGGCAAGCGCGTTACCTCAGGCGGGAAGTCGCATTCATGGGAACGGCCGACAAGGAGGTCGCGGGCGCCGAGCGCACAGATGATCTCCGTCGCACTCGCAATCAGGGACACCACGCGTTTGGGCTGAACATTGGTCATCTTGCCTGCACGCTATCGCCGAGGGACAGAAACCCGGAAGGTAGATTTGATTTCCCTAAGCCTGGCCCCAGAATTGTCCTTACCGCTATGTATCATATATCGATGTTAGCGGGCCCAACTGACCTCGGCTGAGCACATCGTCGGCTCACGGTTAAGTTGGTGGGCCCACGGCTGGAGCACAAAGATCAACTGAAACTAGGGAAGAATTATCATTTGAGCATGCAGAACGCCGGTAAACCGGTCGACGCTGTCGATGTCGACACGACTTGGCAAAGCCTCGTCTCGCGTCCGGGCGCGCAGCTGATTGACGTCCGCACACGCGCGGAATGGACCTATGTCGGGATTCCTGATCTCGAAGCCATAGGCAAGCGGGCTGTGCTCGTCGAATGGCAGACCTTTCCTGATCAGGCCGTGGATCCTCGCTTTGTGGAGCGTCTTGCCGGCGAGCTTAGGGCGCTTGGCGCTCAATTGAATGACGATCTCTTCTTCATTTGCCGTTCGGGAGGGCGGAGCCTGGCTGCGGCCAAGGCGATGGCGGAGGCGGGCTATCGGGCCTGTCACAACGTCGCCGGCGGTTTTGAAGGTCCGCTCGACGACGATGGGCAACGCGGCTCCGTTGGAGGCTGGAAGGCGGCTGGTCTGCCTTGGCGTCAGGGCTAGCGGATCGTATTTACCTGACGCCGGCAAGAACCGCACATAAAAATGGCCGCGCCTTGGCGTAGATGCCCGGCACTTCGGATGCTCGATGCGACACGCAACCCAAAGAGGGTTAAACTCCACGCGTTGCTGGGGTCGCTGGTTAGGGCCGGTGCCCCTCTTCTGTGTACCCCCGCACCACGGTACCGGCCTAATCCGATCGACTTGGCCGGAGGGCACAAGATGACCGATGACGAAATAAGGGAGGCGCTGAGACTGGACTTTGAGCAAACCGCCGACTGGCGTCGCTCCAAAGCTGCCGAGTACCCAGAGGACAGTCGAAACCTGGAGGCGGCTGCACTGCTCGATAAACTGGCCGCATCGGTCGCGACCGTCGCACCCGACCTTCTTGATGCTTATGGCTCCCTTCGGGACGACTACATGGACTCCGAGCAGCATAGCGAAATGTTCCGGCAGATCGGTTTCCATTCGTGGCCCGAAACAGCAGAGGACTTTGTCTTGGCGTGCATCGCCGACAGGGCAATGCGAGCGTAAAGTTAGGGAGCGCCGACGTCGAGGCCGCACCGGAGAAGGTTGGGCGTGCCATCGTGCTGTCAGTCGAGAAATATTGCTCGGCATCGGCAATGATCGCCAAGACGGCCACAATCACCCATGACTTTGAGGTCGTCGATACCACCGCCAGACCTCGATAGGCCTGCAAAGAGATCAGCCCTCTCACTCAGGCGATCGATGACCTGTTCGCAGATCCAAATTCGCGGCAGAGGCGGTCTAACTGCCCGAGATGAGCGGAGAGCCGATCTCCGTGCGCTTCGTCGCACGCCGCCCCGACCGCGAACTCGAGTTCGGGGATACGCGGCCTGTCCAGGTTTGTGCATCCAGGCTTCAATAGCGCTCAGCACGACGGCTCGCATGTTTCCTTGTTACGCGTCAACTGCTTCTACGAAGGCGAGAACATGCTCGTCATCCACCCCGACGAGTGCATCGACTGCGGGGTGTGCGTACCCGAGTGCCCGGTCGACGCTATCAAGCCGGACACCGAGCCTGGCCTCGAGAAGTGGCTCGGGCTCAACCGCGAATACGCGCAGAAGTGGCCGAACATCACGGTCAAGAAGGACATGCCCAAGGACGCCCGGGCCTACTGGGACGAGACCGGGAAATTCGACAAGTACTTTTCGGCCAAGCCGGGTGAGGGCGACTGAGCAGATGTACTCTCTGACCCCTAAGCGGACATTGACAGCCAAGGGTGTTTGCGCGGAATGGCACGTCAATTTGCGCTCCTCCAACGCGTTCAACTTCTGCTAGCGACCATACTATTTCACGCGCATAGCTTGTAATGCCTCTAGTCAGACCCATATGTAAAGCTACTGGCACGCCGAACTGGGCGCTGACGGTAAAGCTACCGTGCCAACTTCGTGCATGCCCCCTTTCCGGAAATTCTCAGCCGCGTGGTGAGTGAGCGGAACTGCTTCCGCTCCACAGAACTGCCGACTTCGAGGAAGGCGCATGGCAGGCTGGAGGTTGATCCGATGTTCAAGACAACTCTTATCGCTTTGGCGACGTTTGCCACGCTTGCCCTGGGCGCACCACCCCCCGAGACAGCCGCTGGCGAAGCCGCGCTTGCGGGGAATGTGCTGCGTAAGACTGTGAGCGGCAAGACCGTTTATCTCAAGATTTCAGGCTTCGAGCTGCCCATCCGCTATTCGGCCGGCGGCAGCATGACGGGGAGCATGAGCACGGTCGCAGCCGCCTTGGCGCGGGGCGACGGTGCCTCTGACCGCGGCAAATGGTGGATCTCAGGCGATCAGCTCTGCCAGCGCTGGACCAGCTGGATGGACGGCAAGTCCTATTGCTACAAGCTCACCCTTAGAGGCAAGGCGGTCAGTTGGCTGCGCAATGACGGCCGCTCGGGCACGGCGCGGATCGGAGAAGCACGGTGAAAGCTCTTGTGACGGCCCGTGGATGCGCTGGCCGCCCGTGTCACAGTCTGCGCTATAATCCCCAGCCGGTGACGGCAACGACCTGACCGGTAATGCCGGCGGCGGCTGGCGAGGCAAGGAAGACCACGGTCTCGGCGATATCTTCGCGTTTGGTCCACCGCTTCAGGTCTTTTGGTTTCATCGCGGCGATGTTCGACGCCGTGTCCACAAGCCCTGGCGCAATCGCGTTCACACGGATACCGAGATCTCTTCCCTCGAGCGCGAGTGTACGGGTAAGCGCCTCAATTCCCGCTTTTGCGCAGTTATATGCGACCATGTTGGCCTGAGCCTGGCCAGCCCGTGCGAAGTTGATGATGATACCGCCTCCCGCGTTCTGCATGTGCGGAAAGACTGCGCGTGACGTCAAAAACGCACTCAACAGGTTGTTGTCGACCTCCGCACGCCAATCATCGAGAGTGTGCTCGACCGCAGTCTTATAGCGGCTGAGGCCTCCTGCTAGGTTCACCAGAAGGTCGATCCGGCCGTATTCACTTACGGTGCCCTCGATCAACCGCTGGACCTGAACCTCATCGGTCAAAGACCCAACCATAGCGAACACGCGGGCGCCTATCTCTCGTAGCTCTTTGGCCCGGGCTTCAACGTTGGTTTGCTTGCGCGCACAAATCACTAGCTGAGCGCCGTTTTCTGCCAGCGCTTTGGCGACGGCTTGGCCAACCTGTCCGTCGCCGCTCACGCCCGTTACGATGGCCACTTTGCCTGCAAGACTGGTCTGCATGTAATTCAATCCGGTGCTTGCTTATTATAGCGCAAAGAGTTGACGTTTCGAACATCGGCCCAGCGTGCCGGAGCAAATGATGACCACGGTTGTGGTGTTCGGCGGTGCGGGTTTCCTCGGTCAGCGACTGGTGCACCGCCTGGCCATCGAGGGCATGACTGTACGCGTCGCTGTGCGGCATCCGGACCCGGCGCGGCGATTGATGGGTTTCGACCGGGTTACGGTTGTCCCCGCCGATGTGCGCGATCAAGCCTCGGTCGCCGCCGCCATTGCGGGAGCTAACGCCGTAGTCAATACGGTCTCGGCCTATGTCAAGAAGGGTGGTGTGACCTTCGAGGCCGTGCACGTGCAAGGAGCGGAGACCGTAGCGCGGGAGGCTGTCGCGGCCGGCGTCGCCCGCCTCGTGCTTGTCTCCGGCATCGGCGCGGATGCCGATTCGGGGTCCTCCTTACATCCGGGCTCGAGGACGGGGCGAACAGGTCGTCCGGCAGGAGTTTCCAGGAGCTACGATTGTTCGCCCAGGCGCCATGTTCGGTCAGGGCGACGCCCTATTCGGCACGCTCGCCGACCTCGCCCGGCTGCTTCCGGTGCTGCCGCTGATTGGCGGCGGCCATACCCGACTGCAGCCAGTCTTTGTGGAAGACGTGGCGGAGGCTGTCGCCCGTATACTCACCGACCCCCGAACCGTCGGCCAAACCTACGAGCTTGCCGGTCCCGTAGTGTACACTCTGCGCGAGCTGGTCAGTAATGACGCTACACCTCCTGAGGAAACGGCGACTGCTCATACCGGTGCCCTTTGCGGTAGCCGAGATCCAGGCGCGGCTGTTCGAGCTCCTGCCAAACCCACCGCTCACTACCGGCCAAGTTGATCTTCTCAAGGCGGACAACGTCGCGAGCGGTGCCCTGCCGGGTCTCCGGGAGCTCAATATCCAACCCAAAACGGTCGAGGAGGTAGTACCGACCTATATTGGCGCTCGCGCACCAGGATCGGCATTCAGAGATCGATGACCACCCGTCCTCGCGTTTTTCCCGCGAGGATTTCGGCCGCCAAGGCCGGCACGTCGTCGAGTCTCGCACGTGACGTCATGCTGTTGAGCTTTCCGAGATCGAGGTCCGTCGCCAGACGACCCCAGGCCTCTTCGCGCTTCTCACGCGGGGTCAAGACCGAGTTCACGCCCGCAAGCGTCACGTCGCGCAGGATGAACGGCAGGACGGTCACGGGCAGGTCCGATCCCTGCGCCAAGCCGCAGGCCGCCACTGCGCCGTCGTATTTGGTCTGCGAGAGTACGTTGGCCAGCGTGCGGCTGCCGAGCGAGTCCACGGCGCCCGCCCAGCGTTCCTTGTCCAACGGGGCCCCAGCTCCGGAAAGCTCGCGAGCGTCGATGATCTCCTCCGCGCCGAGTCCTTGCAGATAGTCGCGTTCCTGCTCGGCCCGGCGGGAGGAGCCGACAACGCGATAGCCGAGCTTGTCGAGGAGCGCGATCGCGACCGAACCCACTCCACCGGCAGCACCGGTCACGAGTACATCGCCGCTGTCTGGTGTGATGCCTGCGTCTTCCAAGGCCAGCACGCAAAGCATGGCGGTGTAGCCGGCAGTGCCAATCGCCATGGCATTGCCGGTCGAAATGTTCTCAGGGAGCCGGATAAGCCAGTCGCCCTTGACGCGGGCCCGCTCGGCGTAGCCGCCGTGGTGCACCTCGCCCAGACCATAGCCGTTCAGCACAACCCGATCGCCCGCTTGGAAACGTGGGTTGTCCGAGCGCAGCACCCTACCGGCCAGGTCGATGCCGGGGATGAGCGGGAATTTGCGGATAATCGGCGCTTTGCCCGTTATCGCGAGGCCATCCTTATAGTTCACTGTTGAGTGCTCGACCGCCACGGTGACATCGCCCGCCATGAGATCAGCATCCGTCAGCTCGGTGACCGCGACGCTTTGCCGATTGTCATCTTTGGTCACGAGCAACGCACGGAACTTGTCAGCCATGTCATCCTCCCTCAGCGCGGCGCCCGACCTTAGCAGACAGTCGCATCCGTTGATTTCGTGTCAGCAACTGACCCTAGCGGACAGGATCAACCACCGATCGACGCCGTTCTCCCACAGTCGGGAGGCTGACGACCAGCAGCTTCGTCAGACTGCACCAGGGTTGCCAGTTCGTTGTCGAAACGCGCGTGCAGGATTGCTATTGCATGTTGCTCGTCTGACCAGCGGCGGAGATCTCTCGGCTTCGATTGTTCAAGCCGAATGAACTCATAAAGCGCTTGAGCGATGATGTAGGCCTCGCGCTGGGTAAAACTTTTTGGATCAGCCATGTTGCTGCCTATCCGTTTTCTGCGGCAGCCTCGGGGTTGCCGATCCGGGCCACCCACGCACCATCAGGATGCTAACTCTAATTCAGGCAAACAAGAAGCCTCGTGATCCCAGAGAACGTCGCTTCAGAGGGCCGAAAATCGCTTCAGAGGGCGCGGAGTCAGACCTTCAGGGCCCTGGGCATCCAGATCAGTCGGTCATTGAGTGCGGCACTCCCGAGTTGGCGTCTGTTCTGGCACGAAGCGGACTCATCGCTCTATTACGGTGACGTCGGCTTTTGACCCAAAGCCGCAGTCCCGGAATGTTCTAAAACGCGCTACCCTGTGCAGTCCCAACCAAGGAGATGTTCGTGCCCGTTTACATTTCACGAGGTCGTTTCACGACAGACGCAATCAAGGGAATGATGGCAAAACCCGAAAATCGCGAGGAAGCCGTCTCTAACCTCTCCAGAGTGTCGGAGGTAGGCTCATCGGTTGGTACCTGACCTTCGGCCCGCATGACTGGTTGTCATTGGCGAATTCCCTGACAACAAAGCGGCAGCCTCTGCCATACTGGCTGCGGCTGGCGGGGGTAGCCTGTCACACATAGAAACGACCGTTGCCGTGACAGCCGAGGATGCGAGAGCGACCTTCGAAGCTGCTGGAACGGCGGCGAGGACCTTTAGGAGCGCGGGACGCTCCTAGGTTTGCGGCCCCCGGAGCCGGCGTTTTGGCTGGCGCCGTTCACAGTGCTATGGAGAGACGCATGAACCGTTCCGTCGCGGCCTTGTTCAAACGCCTGACGCAAGGCGTTTACGTCGTAGGCGTTGGCCACGGAGAGGTGCGCAATGCTTTCACCGTGGCCTGGATTATGCAGGTCTCTTTCGATCCCTTGCTGCTGGCCTTGAGCATCAATCCGCATCATTCGTCCTATCGGCTGCTGAAGGAGGGTTGGTCGTTCAGCGTCAACGTGCTGAAGAAGGGGTCAGTTAGACTTGGCTGAGCACTACGGCGGACCCGCCCGCACCGACAAATTAGCTGGGAGAGAGTGGAAGACGTGCCACCTCGGCCTACCGCTGCTGCGTGAGGCACTGGCTTGGTTCGAGTGCCAGGTTTTGAGCGAATGCCCCGCCGGCGACCACGTGCTGGTGCTGGGAAAGGTGATCGGTGGCAAGCTTTTGGATTCCGAAGCCGAGCCCATGTCCTATGGCCAAACCGGCGAGATGGATGGCGCCTCTGCGCTGTTTCCCGACGTGTTCGGCGATCGATGACGTGGCGAATACGGCACACACGGTCTTAGTGGGCGAGTTGAACTCAAGCGACAGCTGCTGGCGACGTCCGCTTTTTTCGCACGAAGTGGACGGTCGCCTTAGCTGAACTGCGGTCGGCTTTTGACCCGTAGCGGACATTCGCGGAACGCCCACGCCGGGCGGTCAAAGGCCGAGCACCCTACTCGCCGGTGTCCTTCGTGAACATCCCGGCAAGTGGCCCAGCCTGCTGTTCTCCGCCATAGACCACAAGGCCAGTGACCACTGTCGCGGTCAGAAACGAGAGCACCACCATGTCCGCTTAGTGGCGTCATGTCCGCTTAGTGGCGTAAAGCGGACATCCCTGATCCCTGCGCTAATGTCCGCTAATGACCCAAAGCGGACATCGGCGAGTTTATAGGCCAGAGAATCCGATAGCCTCCCTGCAAAAACGCTCATTGGATGACCTAGCGAAAGAATCTTTCCGAAGCGCGGTAGGTCTTAGGCAGGGCGGTGTGCACCATCATCATCTCGCCAAGATTCTCAACCGTCAGCAGCCCGACAAGGCGCCCTTCCGCATCCGTTACGCCGAGTACCGGCAGTTCCTTCTCGGTCAAGAGGCGAACTGCAGTATCTAGCTTGGCGCGCGCCGGCACGGTCGGAATGTCGGTCTGCATCACCTCGAGCACGGGCGTGTCAGGCCCGCGTTCCTTCAGCGCCTTGATCATGGTGTCGCGGGTGAGCACGCCGCGCAGGCATCCGGATTCATCCACGATGGGAAATTCCGTCTGGGTGGTGCGGATCAGCGCGTCGGCAGCGTCGCCAACCCTCGCCGAGGTGCCGAGCGACTGAAATTTGGTGATCATGGCATCCGACACAAGCGCCCCTTGCGCCACGGCGCGAAGCTGCGCCTGGGCCGCTTCGCCGGAGGCCGCGAGGAAAATAAAAACGGCGATAATGACCAGCATCGGATTGTAGAAGATGCCGAGAATGCCAAAAACCACCGCGAAGCCCTGGCCGATACTGGCGGCAAGCTCAGTGGCGCGCGCATTGCCCACATGCATAGCAAGCAACGCGCGCAACACGCGGCCGCCATCCATCGGAAAGGCCGGGATCATGTTGAACAGCACGAGAATGATATTGGCGCCGGCAAGCTTTGCGGCGAGCGACACGGTAGGATTTTCGATCGCGGTCAGATTTTGCGGATCGAGGCTCGTGCCGAGCCATAGCAGCAGCACCGCGGCGATGACCACGTTCACGGCAGGACCGGCGAGGGCCACGATCAGCTCCTGGGACGGTTTTTCCGGCATGCGCTCCATGCTGGCGATGCCACCAAAGGGCCACAAGGTGACGTCGCGGGTCTTGACGCCGTAGCGGCGCGCGGCGAAGACGTGACCAAGCTCATGCAGCAGGACGCACAAAAACACTAGCGCGATAAAGATGGTGCCCTGCCAGGCAGCCTCCGGACCACCAGCGCGGTAATAGATTGCCGCAAGCCAGACCAGGAACAGCAGAAAGGTGACGTGGATGCGGATCTCGGTTCCACCGATCGACCCCAGTGACAGTGACCACCGCATCAATGGACCCTTTTACCGACAACCTCGATCCTTAGTTCGGCTTGGCACCCGCTTGACCCGTTGACTTAACCGCCGCTTGTTGCGGGGGCTTGTGCCCAGCTTCCTCGATGGCGCGGGTAATACACCACTCGGCCATGTCGAGATCCTGATCACGAGCCTCGGCGCTATAGGCCGCCCGCGCGCAGTCGATGAACTTCTTCGCCTCCAGCAGATATTCCACCATAGCAACCTCCACTGCCCCAGCCATCTCCCTATATGGGGTGCGACGGGGAAACATTGGAGAACATGCCTGGCGCTCGGACGCATTGCTGCCCGCACGTCCGCTTTTGGCACACCCTGACATTCCAGCGGCTCGATCGGCTCACCGCCTCAGATGAAGACCATCAAAGCCCCCCAGACGATCACCGCCGCTTTGGCGATGCCGGCCCATGTCGAGTCCCCTCGGTATTTGTCGGCGCTGCGCCAAACGCCGACGACAGCCATCACGACGTAGGGAAGCGGAAGGAAGTGGAGACCGATGACAACAGCGGCAGGCAGGCCGGCGAGGACCGCAGCGATGGCAGCCGCCTGCGCGAAAATGTTGGCAATAGTGCCATAGGCGATGGCGTAGTACCAAAAGGCTTGGTCGAGCGGAAAATCGCCACTCCAAAGCGCTTTTAGGGTGTTTCGCATCAACAGCGCGAGTATTGGGGTTCGTTTCGCTCAGGCGAGGCCATGAGCCACTGATGCCGATCCTTCGGGATACCTACCAACGGTGGTTTACGTGTAGACCGCGCGAACTTGCTATAAGTTTGTAGAAGCCGCTTCGCTGCGGCACGGAGTGCAGCATAGGCTGCCCCAGGAAGTTCAATATCCAGCATTAGAATTTTGGGTAGCCAGGAGCGGTGGACATCTCCCGCTGCTGGTTAGGCCCGGCGCCCCTCCCTCAGTAACGTCGACCACGAGCACGGTGCAGCCAGCGACAGACCCATCGTCCCTGATCTCCCGGGCGTAGATCACGGGCGCCAAGCGGGGAGTCGCAGACCGTTTACGAAGGTCAAGATACGTCCGGATTGAGCGCCGCTTCAATGGCGAGTGCCAGTGACTTGGGGCTGAATGGCTTCTCGATGAAGCCCAAGGGGTGGGCCGCTTCTGCACGACTGCGCATTATCGGATCGCCATGGGCGCTGACGAACAGGCTTGGAATGTCGAAGCGCCGTCTTATCTCGATGGCGGCGGCAACGCCGTCGCTATTGTTTGCCAGTCGAATGTCCATTAGCACGAGATTAGGCCGTTCCCTCCCGGCGAGCTCGATTGCCTTTTGTGCCGTGGCCGCAGGGCCAATTACCTCATGGCCCAACGTCAGGACCACCCACTCCATGTCAAGCGCCGCCCAAAGCTCGTCGTCGACAATCAGGATCTTTTGCTTGGCCGACAAGGACGCTCGCCGACCCCGATCCGAGCGAGGTTCCCAAATGCCTGCTGTCCGGGGTCCAACGGCTGGAGGTGATGTCTCGGAAACCATTTGCATTACCTCCAATGATCATCACCTCCAATAATCATCGCGCTGAGTTTTTCCTCTTGTCTGTGTCGCCACGAGCACTTCCCTAGGTGGTCGATTTCTTTGAGCCTTTTGACGCCGGAGAATAGGTCGGCTTGCGCGGCCGAACGCTTTTTGACGTTCGTCATTGGGAATCCTCGACCCAAAGCATTTTCCCTGCAGAAGGGTGCTTCGCAAGAATAACCATTGCGGGGAAGGGTCGTTCCCTAAAAGCGCGGCAATGTGTAATTGGACTGCGCCAGGGGGGTTCTCATGTCCGCTCTCGGGCATGAAGCGGACGCTGTCGATTGCCGACGCCATCGCCGGTTCTGACCCCACTCGCACATTCGCGAGAGAGACAGTTTGATCGGTGTCAGAGATCGATTACCACCCAGCCCTCGAGTTTTTCCTGCGAGGATCTCGACCGCCAGGGATGGCACGTCTAGTACGGGCTGGCCGTCGAGAAAACGGAAGCGATGACCTGATGTTCCAAAGACGGCCCGCGCTAGAGCTTATCTTGCCTCGGCGATCTTGCCGCAGACTATGGCCGAGCGCGTACAAGTTGGACGGAGGCTTTTCGCACCCCAACCCGTGCAGCTAGTGGACGCATGTCCCATGCGCGCCCCACTAACATCGCGGGCAACGTAACGGTTCAGTCTGCGGTCTGTTTTGCGGGTGGCAATTCCCTGGGTCGCGCCGTGGGCTTCAATCATCACACGCGAGCATGATCCAGCTTGTGCCAGCTCCGGAACAAGGTTGAAGGTAGCGATCGCGGCAAGAGCGATAGTAGCAATCAGTATTTTACTCATGGCACTCTCCTACTGATCACTGGGTTGGATCGCAAAAGCATGCTACTCGGGGCAAGTCAGCGCAAGGGTCTAGGCAGTCAAGGTTAACGCCGGCGTGGCAGGTCGGCTTATGGCACTTAGCGGACATCGATGCCCACGCCGCGCAATGTCTGCTCTAAGGGGTAAAGCGGACACTTTATCGTGCGGCCCAATATGTCCGCTTCTGACCCAGAGCGGACATTCTTGCGCGTGCACCTTGCTTTCAAGCTGGCGCCAGTCCCGAGGTAGTGATCACAGGGCGAGCCGCGAAGACCAGGTCCGCGTCTGAATGGTGGAGCATCATGCGCTGTCACCGGGCGCCGCAGCTCGGGCATCTTCAGCCCTTGGGTAGGAGAGGACCTTGATCAGCCTCCTATCGTTACCCTCCTTTTACAGTCGGGAGGCTTACGACCAGCGGCTTCGTCAGACTGCACTAGGCGCCCCAGTTCCTCGTCGAACCGCGCATGTAGGATCGCTTTTGCGTCTCGCTCATCCGATCCGCGTCGCTCAGCTATCGGTTTCGATTGCTCAAGCCGAATGAACTCATAAAGTGCTTGGGCAATAACGTAGCTGTCGCGCCCGGTCACCTCTGAGGCATCAGTCATTTCGACCTCCAATCCGTTCCGAATAGTGTCGCGCGATCACGCTATGTCCACAAGGCGGGAGGCCACGCCCTTCGACAAATTGGGGGTGGACCCATCATATCGGCATGCGGGCCGCTACTGCGGCCGACTGGCTCCGGGTTGGCTCAAGGCGCGATGATGTCCGCAAGCTGATCGAACGCATCACGCTCTACGCGGGGTGATGCCCGCAAATGGTTGTTCCACCGCTAGGATTTAGAGCAGGACAAGGCGATAGTCATCGCAAGCTGGTGAACATGAGGGTGATGCCGTATGGTCCCGCCATCGCCCACGCTAAGGAATGGTCTATGTTTGGCGCGGCGGCTGTGGGTTATGGGCGGGATCAGTATCGTATTTGAACATCTTCGCGATGATGGGACCCCCGACTAGAGGCTTCAGCTCGGCCTCTAGCGCGTCCGCTTTGACCTTTTCATAGACCTCGTCGCCACCGACATAAAGCGCGAAAGACTTGGCGTATTTTGACTTCTTGGCAGGGTCGTCGATAGTTTTCTTCGTCCATTCATAAAGATCAAAATTTTCGATGCCGTTGGCTTCGGCCTCGCTGACATAATCTGCGAAAGCATCGAACTGGCATTTCATGACAGCATCATGCCTGTTCAATATATCCGTCAGCGGAGAAATCGACGGGTGTCCCGGAACGTTCCGCGCCACTTGCGCGAATTCGTCGCTCAAGGTCAAGCGCAACTGAAATTTCAGATCATCGCTCATAGTGTTGTGTTGCTTCAGGCCGCGTGCCTCGCATTGCCGCGAGTTGTTGCGGCGCGTCATAACTTCGCACTGGTAGCCGACTTGGCGCATTTCTCGCAGCTATCTGCGATGGCGTCGAGCGCTTCTTCTAGCCGCATGGCCCCCCGCTCTGGCTCTGAAAGCCTCCGCTGCACGTACGGTCGTCCGCCCGGGCCCTTTGCTGGACTTCAGCCCTCTAACAGATTGCCAAGGAACGCTGATTATTTCCATTCGTTATGTTCATTCTTCCGGTTGAGAGTTGACCCATGCCAAATCCCAAAAGCATCAAGCCTTATTGGGGTCCTGTTGGCGGTTGGGGGTCCGCGCGCGCTATCAGCGAAATTCTTCTCCGCGAGGGTATTTCGGTCCAAGGTGCCCTCACGCTGCTACATCAAAACAAGCCGTACGGCTACGCTTGCGTCAGTTGCTCCTACGCTAAACCAGGGCATCCACGGCCCTTTGAATTTTGCGAGAACGGCGCCAAGGCTACGGCCTGGGAGATCACCGCAAAGCGCTGCGGACCGGACTTCTTCGCCGCTCATAAAGTGACTGAGCTCGAGAGTTGGTCTGACCACGATCTCGAAGAGGTTGGCCGTTTGACCGAGCCGATGCGCTATGACCGTTCGAGCGACACGTACCGGTCAATCGAGTGGGCCGAAGCATTTGCAGAGATCGGAATTGCCCTCAAGAGCTTCGATGCAACCTCGGTAGTGTTCTACACCTCAGGGCGGGCTTCGCTGGAAGCCTCTTACATGTATCAGCTGCTTGCGCGAATGTTCGGATCAAACAATCTGCCGGACAGCTCGAACATGTGCCACGAGAGCACATCGGTAGCTCTGCCCGAAACCATCGGCGTGCCGGTAGGTACGGTCAAACTTGATGACTTTGATCACACCGACTGCATGTTTTTCTTCGGCCAAAATGTGGGTGTGAATAGCCCGCGCATGTTGCACCAGCTGCAAGAGGTGCGCGCACGGGGGGTACCCATCATCACTTTCAACCCTCTGAAAGAGCGCGGACTTGAGCGCTTCACCAATCCTCAGTCCCCCGCCCAGATGCTGACGTTGGCCGAGACCCAGATTAGTACGCAATATCACCAACTAAATCCGGGGGGCGATCTCGCCACGCTCGTAGGACTTTGCAAGGCGCTGATTGCCGCCGACGACGCGGGACGGAGTAAGCACCAAGCAGAGCGGTTTATCGATGTGGATTTCATACACGAGCACACGAGCGGATATAACGCCTTTGAGCAGGCCGTTCGTAATTACCAATGGTCGGATATTGAAGGCTGCGCAGGTTTAAGCCGCGAAGAGATCGAGGCAGCGGCGGAGGTGTATGCGCGTTCCAGGGCCGTGATCGCCTGTTACGGTATGGGCATGACCCAGCATCGTTCGGGGGTTCTGGCCATTCAGATGCTAAGCAACTTACTTCTCATGCGCGGCAATATCGGAAAGATTGGAGCAGGCATTTTTCCCGTCCGCGGTCACTCCAATGTTCAAGGCCAACGGACAGTCGGCATCACCGAAAAGCCTGAACTTGCACCCCTCGATCGGCTTGCTGAACAGTACGACTTCGAGCCTCCCCGCGAAAAGGGTCTCGACACTGTGGAAACGTGCATGGGCATTCTTGACGGTACGGTCAGCGCTTTTGTCGGTCTCGGGGGTAATTTCATTCGCGCAGTGCCTGAAACCGTCGCCATGGAGCAGGCTTGGCGCAAGATCCCGCTTTCTGTGCAAATCCTTACCAAACTTAATCGCAGCGCTGTCGTTCACGGTCGCGAGGCGTTCTTATTGCCCTGCCTTGGACGGATCGAGATCGACCGCGAGGCCAGCGGCGAACAATTTGTCACGGTAGAGGACACCACTGGTCGCTTTCATGCCTCACATGGTCAAGTCGAGCCTGCGGGACCGAACATACGTTCCGAGCCAAAAATCGTCGCTGGACTGGCCAAAGCAACCCTTGCGGACAACAACCGTGTCGATTGGGAAAGCTGGAGCAACAATTACGCGATAGTTCGCGATGCGATCAGCGAGACCTATCCCGACATCTTTGCCGATTTCAACGTGAGAATTGCTTCGCCAGAAGGATTTGACAGGCCACTTCCGGCGCGAGAGCGCATATGGAAGACAAAGAACGGAAAAGCCAATTTCATTGTGCCCACGTGCCTCTCCGAAGATCCAGATTTGCCGCGCCGACGAGAAGACGTGTTAACGCTGATCACGGTTCGCAGCAACGACCAGTTCAACACCACAATCTACAGTTACGAGGACCGTTTGCGCGGAATCTCCGGTACGCGCAAAGTTCTGCTTATGCATGAAGCCGATATGCGACGGCTTGGTATTCTCGACGGAGAGATTGTCGACCTTGTTGGCGAAGCCGGAGACGGCGTCGAGCGTCTCGTGGTAGGTTTCCGCGCAACTCGTTATGACGTCCCGCGTGGGAACTGTGCGGGTTACTATCCGGAATGCAATCCGCTGCTGCCTCTTTGGCACCACGCTAAACGCAGCCATGTGCCTGCGGCTAAATCAATTCCAGTCCGGATCCAAAAGCGTGCCAATTAACCTCTAAAAATGGTGCTGCCGAGAGTCGCCCCGACGTCCGCCGTTAGGGGCTCTCCCGCACTGAATCGCCTCGGGCGGGTGTGCTCCCAAGTTTACTCGTTATGCTCATGGTCGCCGCCCATTTGCTTTTTGCATTAGTTCCTCGTGTTTCGGAGCGTTCTTCACCAGGGTTTCATATTGCTCGGGTGTTAGCTCAGGCAACTTGCGAACGAAGGCCACCACGTCCCAAAGCAGTTCGTCTTCATGGGTGACGCCCCAGGCGGGCATGCCCGTCATTTTCACGCCGTGCTTGACGATCCAGAACTGTTCGGCAGGCGTAAGATCACTTTTGCGCCGAAGCTCCGGCGCGCGTGGGTATAGGCCACGACTGATCTCCGTCCGCTTCATGCCGGGCGCAAGATGGCAGAAGCTGCACATATCCGCGTATTGCCCCGCCCCCCTTGATATACGGAACGAGTCGTCCAGATCATTAGGGACGATGGTATTGCGTGCCCGGGCCGCGATCGAGCGGTCCCGTACAGTTTCAAGCAGCCAATAGACCGGTTGCGTATGAGGCACGTCAGCCGCAATGTTGTACAGGCCGGCATTAATCCCCACCGCGGCGGCGCCTATGAGTAACAGCGCACCTGCCACTAGCGCCCAACGCACTCCGGCGCTCATCTATTTCTCCGTAGCCTCCATGGCGCTGTGTATGTGGCTCTTGCACGCCTCCATGTCATTCTTAGCCAACATCTGCTGCGCCGCTTCCATTTCCTTCGTGGCCGTCGTCTTTGCCTCACCCTCTTCCATGGCCTGAATGTCAGCTTTCACCGCGTTTATGGCCGTGTCGCTACATTCCGCATGATGCGCCTCATGGCCTAGAGCCAAAGTAAGTGGAAGCCCTACAAGGCTGGCCACAAGAAGCAAGCGAAGTGGGCTGCTCAATGGATTTCGCATGTTACTCTCCCTTCCGTCATGGATCATTGTCGGCCTTTCCGGCGAGGATCATCTGGATCAATTGTCGGCCTTCCCGGCGAGGATTGATCCGGCACCCGCTACTCTACAGGCACGCTAAAGGCCGACTAACTTCCACACTCTCTTTAAACTCCTGCGGCTTTGGGGTTTGTTCCTTGAAAAAACTCCCTTAGACGGGTCGCATCCTTAACGACATAGCCGCCGGGATCTGTTCGGCGGTCCAGCGCGGCTAGAAGCGAGGCATAAGGTGTTCGCCAGGAGGCGCGGCCTTAACTTTCAGTGCCGTGAAAAGGTTCATTCATAGGCCCGCCTGGTGACGCTCTCTGCCGCAGCCTCCAGATAGAAGCGCGGGACCAGCCGAAACCGATGCCAGCCAAAATTTTACTTTCGAGTGCCGTGGGGTGGTCTCAGCGAAATACGCTCGCGATGGGCTTTGCCCTGGATGGATGCGCCGCTTCGACCGAGCTTGATGCCAATAACGCGCGTCGGAGTGTTCTCCTTCGCAAGCTGCCGAAGTGCTTTCACTTCCTCACGTGTCCAAGCCGTCCCATCATTGTTTTTCTTTGCCATGCGCTTCTCTCCATGGCTCACCGAAAGCGTTGCGAGACGGCTTTCACCCTCTTTGCTCTCTGCCATCATCCCCGCGGTGACCACGGCGAGTTATTGCACCTGGCATGTGCCCCAAGCACATCCGTTGAGCCTCGATCAGTGGCGACGCCGAGTCACGTCTTTAAGTAGCGCCGCCAAGGCGTGAAAATCTGACGTGCGGGGCGAGGTTTTGCGCCAGGCGAGCCCGATTTCGCGTTTTGGTTCAGGCGCCGGAAAGTGCAGCAGGCGGATATCGCTCCGCTGATGCACCTCGCTCGCCACCGACATCTCAGGCAATAGCGTAATGCCATAGCCGTGAGCGACCATCTGCACGATGGTAGCAAGGCTCGTTGCCCCGAAAGTCTCGCGCGCCTCCGGGGTCACTAGACGGCAAAAGGACAAAGCCTGGTCGCGCAGGCAATGGCCTTCCTCGAGCAATAGCAGCCGCTCGTGCGCCAGCATATCGGTGGCCTTAGCGCGTTTGCGTTTGCTGGCGCGCGCCGCGAGCACGAATTTGTCGTCCAAAAGATGCAGGGTCGCGATTTCAGGATCCTCGATCGGAAGGGCAACGAGAATGAGATCGAGATCACCGCTGAGCAGCTCCCGGATCAAGGTTTCGGTGATGGTCTCGCGGAGGTGCAGGTTAAGATCGGGGAAGCGTCGTTGCAGCTCGGGCAGCGCCACCGGCAGTAGATAGGGCGCGATTGACGGGATGGCCCCAAGCTTGAGCGATCCGCTCAACACGCGTTCCCGATGCTTGGCGTAATCGAGGAGGTCGCGCATCGAGGCAAGGATCGCGCGCCCGCGCCTGACGATCTCCTCGCCCTGATCGGTCAGTTCGATGCCCGACTTCCGGCGCTCGATGAGGCTGACTTGCAGCTCATCTTCCAGCTCCTTGATCTGCATGCTGAGCGCGGGCTGGGTGACGGCGCAAGCGTCAGCTGCATGTCCGAAATGCAGCGTGTCGGCCAGGGCCTCGAGATAACGCAGCTGCCGTAGGGTCACCATAGCGATAAGACGCGCTTACGCTCGTGTAAGGAGATACGATTTGAATTTATCATGGGGGCTGCGCGCATTGAAGTGGTCAGAGCTCCCACAAAGCAGTTCGGAGGAAGCGACATCCTGCCTTATGCGGCGCAGCATTCGCACCAGAACCACCGCCGCCGTAGCCAGCGTGGGCGGTAAACTAATGAATCAGCGGCGCCGGCGGCGCACGCGCACGACTAGCTCTACCGCGGTGACTTCCATGCCTTTCGGAGGCTCGGGCAATCGGTCGATCCCGACATCGCCGATGAGGTCGATCAGCTGGCCCTCGCCTTCGACGAAGAAGTGATGGTGATCGCTCGCATTGGTGTCGAAATAGGTGGCGCTGGCGTCGATCGCCACCGCGCGCAGAAGTCCGGATTCGGTGAATTGATGCAAGGTGTTGTAAACCGTCGCGAGCGACACGCGGAAGCCAGAGACATCGGCCTCGGCGTGCAAATCTTCCGCCGTAATGTGGCGATGCCCTTTGGCGAAGAGGATGCAGCCCAGCTCGACCCGCTGCCGGGTCGGCCGCAGCCCGGCTTGGCGGAGCCGTGCGGCCATACTATCGCGAAGGGCAGAGTTTCCGTGGGGCGGAGGTTCCTGCATCGTCTCTGAAACCCTTTCATTGTCCGCGCAATGAACTAAGCAAAAACCCGGCGCAGGGACAACCCTTATGATGCTATGACCTCTCCGCTCGGTCAGTCAGCAGCAAGGAAAAAGAAGACGGTCTCCAGCAACACTTAATGCCTCAAGGTTCCCAAAAGCGGCCGGCGCAAAAAAAACAGCCGACTGTGGGCGGGCACCATGATCGGGCACCATGATTATGTACGAGACAAGTTGTCGGCGCCGGACGTGACCATTAGCTGTTCGTCATTGGCGTACAGTCAACACACTACCAATCACGTCCCACAATCACGGCCCCACGAAGCGCACCTTTCTGCGAAACGGGCCAATTGTCGAGAGTGATTTACCAAGGCCCGGCGGCTGAATTTTTACTCGGCGAAGGCCGACGTGTAGTCTCGAAGTTGTCGTGAATAGAATGGACTAGTTGAGACACCTCGAAGTTAGACCAGCCGAGCGTCGCTCAGATCGTTGCAGAATGCCGTTGGGGGCCGGCGCATTGTAAAACGCTCTGTTTAGGTATGGCTGGGAGACCGGGCACCATGAGCTTGACACGCCGCGATGTGTTGGTGGCCGGCTGTGCTGGAGGTACCGCCCTCGCCAGTACCTTTTTCTGGCCCGGAAGCGTGGTCGCGCAAGACGAAGCGGTGCAGCTCGTCGAGCGGCTGACCGGACAGGCACCTACGGTGTCGGACCGTCTGCACCTTGTCATGCCGGCGGTGTTCCCGACCGGCTATACCGTGCCCATGGACCTCGACATCGAGAGCCCGATGACCGAGGACGACCATGTGAGGCGCATCCGCGTGTTCGCACCGCAGAACCCGCTTCTCCAAGTCGCCAGTTTCAACTTTGTCCCGCAGCGCAGCGTCGCCCGCGTTTCGACGCGCATTCGCCTCGCCGAGCCACAATATGTCGTGGCGGTCGCCGAGATGAGCGACGGTACGTTGCTGATGACCAAGACCTGGGTCGACGTGGCTACCAATGGCTGCATCTGAGGGCCACAAAGGAGGCTGACAATGACCACCTCGACACCACGCGTGCTCGTACCAAGCGCTGCGGCGAAAGGCGAAGTCATTAAGGTCAAGACCATTATCAGCCATCAGATGGAGACGGGGTTGCGTCACAATAGTCAAGGTCAAGTCATACCGCGCAAGATCATCAACAGGTTTGTTTGCCGCTATGGCGGTGAAGTGGTGTTCAGTGTCGATCTCCATGAGGCAATTTCGGCCAACCCCTTTATCGAATTCTATCTGCGCGCGACGGACAGCGGGCGGCTTGAGTTCATCTGGGAAGAGGACGGGGGCGGAGTCTATCGCTTGGAACACGAACTCGCGGTCGCTTGACGATGGCCTGGCAATTGACGCCTGCAGAGACGTTCAAGCGACGGTACGAGGGCGCGATGTGCGGCGGAGTAAAACCGCTTGAACGGACGACCACGAACGGTGCACGCCTGATCTTCGCGCTAGTGATGGCAACAAGCCCATCGTTCGTCGTGCATCAGAGCGCTGCGGCAGAGAACAATCAAGGCGCTCAACTCGCCGCGATGTGCGCTGCGTGTCATCGCCTTGACGGCCGCGACCAGGGCATTCCCTCAATCATTGGGCTCAACCCGAAGGAGCTCAGCGAAGCGATGGAGGCTTTCAGGTCCGGCAAGCGTTCGAGCCAGATCATGAATGTGGTCGCACGGTCGCTCAGCACCGAGGAGATCGCCGCACTGGCGGAGTACCTCGCGACACGAAAAAGGGGATCCGAGCAGCCATGAATTGCTGGACACGTCGCGAATTCGGCTCTCTTGTGGGAGCGGCGTGTCTCACGGCCGCCGCCCCGCGAGTGGCGAGAAGCCAAGCCAGCGCGCGAGTTGTCGTCATCGGCGGCGGTATCGGCGGTGCGACGGTCGCCAAATATCTGGCGGCGAACGCTGCAGGGATCGAGGTGACGCTGGTCGAGCCCAAGGCGCGCTACACGACCTGCTTCTTCAGCGCTCTCTATCTCGCCGGGATGCGCTCGCTCGAATCGCTCACGCATGGCTATGAGACGCTGGCGCAACGATACGGGATCAAAATTGTCCACGATTTTGCTGCGGCCATCGATCCGGTAGCGAAGACGGTCAACCTTAAGAGTGGCGGCAAGCTGCCCTACGACCGGCTGGTGCTCGCCCCGGGTATCGCTTTCAAATTCGACGCCATCGAGGGCTACGACGAGGCCGCAACAGAAATCATGCCACATGCCTGGATTGCCGGGCCACAGACCGAGCTCCTGCGACAGCAACTCGACAG
>CAWDKA010000013.1:0-121104 GCA_963802845.1 uncultured Alphaproteobacteria bacterium | reverse complement strand
CAACCATTTGCCGGTCTGGCTCGTCATCGCCGTCGTCAGCCGCGACATCCTCATCATCGGAGCCTTCATCTTATCGTGGATACTGTCGCGCCCCGTCGACGTTCATCCGCTCCTCGTGAGCAAGGCCAATACCCTTGCCCAGCTCGTGCTTGCCAGTCTCGTCTTGGCGGAGCTTGGCCTCGGGCTCGGGCTTGAGCCGTTCGTGGTCATATGCATCTGGGTCACGGGCGCGCTTACCATCCTGTCTGCAACCGTGTATTTCTGGGTATGGCTCAAGCACATGGCGAGCTATGAGCCTCAGCCTGCGCCGCTACGGCGCGCAAGAGCCATGCGGAGCCGATCAAGAACGGAGCGGGTTCGCGCGTCAGGACCTCGTGACCTCGGTGATTGTTATGCCAAGGGCGCGTCGGACAGCGAAGGCCTGAATTACGCCGGCGCGGCATTCATTGCTCTTAGTGGCGATGTGCGGTCAGCGTTTCTCGCTGAGGTGGCGCGTCTTACCACCTCCTGGACGGCGTTTGAGTTGTCGCGACTGACCGATGTTAAGTGGTGCGAACCCAAACTGATGGTCCGCGTGAAGCACCTTGCTGGAAGCAAAACGCTACGCCATGCAACGGTAAGAGGGCTGGCCCCCCAAGTGCTCGCTTAGGCGTCCATAGGCCGTCTGGCATCCGCGCGGGAACAGGCTGACAAGTTAGCGGTTCCTCCTGAGTCCCCTATAACGGAGAGACCGATGAGCCCGTGTATGGATGATTGCTTTGGTGTTGGCACTTCCTTTAACCGGCGCTGCTCTGGCTGCGGATGCTGCGAAAGCTACCACTGAAGCCGATTGCGAAAAGGCTGGTGGCGCGTGGAACGTTCAAAGCAGCACATGTGCCGAAAAGTCAGCAAAGATGGGCGAAGAGAAGGGTACTCACGAGGGCGCAAATCTTGGCGCTACGCCTGAGAATGATACGCAGAAGATCGACCAGCCTGAGCGCCGAAACTCGACCACGGGCAATTAATTCATGCGCTCGCTAAGACGGCTCTCACGACCAGCATTAGATCAGAGGGGCAAGGGCGCTTTTAATCTTTGGGGCTGCGAGAACAAAGCACTTCCTGTTTCCTGCTAGGGCAAGTCACCTTTTGAGAACAGGAAACGAACTCAAATGAAGTGCGTTAGTCACTAGCCTGGGCTGTTTCACGAGGCAGTTCAGGTGCCATGTGCGAAGGGGGCGTCCCTAGAGACACGGGCGCCCCTGACTTAGTAGCAGTAACGAGTACCGCGTCATCCATGCAGAAGCTCTTCTCAGTGAAAGACAAAAGCCTCTACACCCGAAGTTGGGACCCCGATGGCAGCGCCCAGGACCTGTGGGACGAGGATTATGCTGTGATCAACTTTCGTGGCGAAGAGGTCTTCCGCACCCCCAGCCGCATCGAAGCCGAGCGCTGGATCCGAGCGGAGACCGCTCGCTTCTTCAGCGGTGCCCTTAATCCTTTTTAGGTAAGCCGTTCGGAGACGTGCCACGGGCGTAGCCGCTCTTGTGGCCAGTTGGAGCACTTCCCCCCAGCTGGTTAGGCTCGGTGCTGGTGCGTTCCCGCGACAGGGCCGATGGGGAACATCAACTACCGCTGTCCGTTACTTGGTTAGCCGGTCGCATCCTTGAGTGCGGCTGGTTAGGCCCGGTGCTCCATCCTCTCCTGTGCAAGGAAATCATGACGGTGCCGGGCCGCCTTGGAACGCTCGACTGCCTGGCTTAATTTGTGAACCCACCACCCGTGGATGGTTAGGCCCGGTGCCCGTTCGCCACTTTCGCAGAGTACCGGGGCGCCCTTGGAACATCAATTTCACTCTGCCGTTTTTCGGATAGCCAGCCGTCCGACCGAGCCAGTCGTCCCGGTTGGTTAGGCCCGGTGCCTCGCCACTCCTATATGGGAATCCCAGGTAGGTGCCGGGCCGCTCGTCACGGGTTTTGTGCGCGGGGCGCTGCCTGAAACTATCCGAACGTGCCAAATACCCAACGAGGCGCCAGCAACTCGCCGGTATGGCGGCAACCTGGACAAGGCTAGCTGCCGAACTTGAGGCCGACCAACAACTTCTGCCGAGAGCGTAAACCTCCATTCTCACCGGAAGCGGTAACCGAGGAATATGCCAAGCTTGTGCGGGAATATCGCTGCACCACGGTTTATGGCGACCGCTACGGCGGAGAATGGCCCCGCGAACAATTTCGTAAGCATGGCGTCAATTACGAACCGGCCGAAAGCCCAAAGTCAGAGCTTTATCGCGACCTCCTGCCACTTATTAATAGCGGGGCCGTGCGCTCTCCCGTGCAAGCGGCAGCTAAAATAACTTGAGCGAGCTTCTTCCTGGTAGCCGCGATCTGAAGCGGGCTAGTCGCCACGCCCCAGAAGCAAAGTTGATACCACACTGCGTCGAAGGCGGCGCTCATGGTGTCTAAATCTTCGGGTCCGAAGAAGGGTGCAAAATCCTGGAACATTGTCCCACCTCCATCATCAGCCCTATGATTGAGTGAACCGGACGCGCGAGGCACTGCGACGACAAACGGCGTGCCTTAATGTCGCATGCGCAAAGGGACCGGGCGAGACGCTAATGACCCAACGTTGGTTATTTTAGCCAAAAGTAGCCAAACCCCATTCCCATTACTGGCGAGCGGCGAACGGATGGCGAGCGAACGAACGGCATGTGATCGACTGGTGGGGAGGCTAGTGAGTTACGGGGAGCCGGAAGGAGTTTTGAGCCGGTTGGGGATAGGGATGTTTTTGTTGAGGCGCGTGTATGAAGGGTACTTGTCGGGGGAGGCGACGCGGGAGCTCCCGGTCGATGGGGTCAAGAATGGGTTGGTGGCGCATGGACAGGCGGGGCAGTTTTACCGGCATTTGTATTTTCATATTGGGTGCCGGTTTCTTGGGTGGCCCGGAATGCTCGCGAGTTGGTTTATGCATCAATGGGATGTGAGGCAGGCGGCGATGGGACGGACGGAATCAGCGGTCGAGATCAGGGACAATGTGGCGGCGTTTGCGTGCGCGGAGGTTCTGTTGGACCGGTCGCGGCGGAAGATATCGCGACGGGATGCGGCGGAGCGGTTGCGGGAGATCCTGGCGGAATGATGTAAAAGGCGTCCGAAGCCAGGGCTAACGCAGGCTAGAGAACGCCTTTTTGTTCAGGGCGTGCCACGAGTGGGCAAATGTCTGCTCATGGCACTTAGCAAGCGGACATTCCTGACCCGCGACCTAAATGTCTGCTATTGGCACTTAGCGGACATCGCTGCCGAGGCTGAGGATGTCCGCTATTGGGGGTAAAGCGGACATCCCTGATCCGCACTTTAGTGTCCGCTAATGACCCTTAGCGGACATCTTAGTTCGCGATAGGTCAGGCTACCAAGGTTGCCACGCGAAGTTCGTTCCGCGACTGTTGGAGAACGAGGGCGATCAATGGTACCAAGCGGTTAGTGGTGGGTATTCCCTCCCCATCACTGGTTCCCCCCATAAGGAACCGAAGAAGCCCCGAGTCTCCCCGTTCTCGGGGCTTCTTCATGTGCGGCGAGCGCCTAAGCGGCCCCGCCCGCAAGGTCAGTGAGCCCGTTGGCGGCGGCCTTCGCTTAGGACAAAAGAGTTAAGCGGGAGTGCCTCTAATATTCGGCTGCGCAGAATTCGGGATTGGTTTCGCCACTCAGGCGCGCCAGTGCGTAGACCGTAGTACGTACTTGCAATTTTAGGGCCTCGTGGGCAGCGACAGCGTCGGCCGGACTATGCGCCACAAGCGTCGTCAAAATGGCTTGAGACGCTTGTTCTAGATTTTCCAGGTCGGCATCATCAAACGCATCATCGGGAGAATTGAAAGAGCCCATCGTTCCCTCCTCACTCAGCAGGCGCGAGTGCCCAAGACGCTGCCAGCCATCGGAATGCCTGCGAACGCACAAGCCGATGATCAGCTATTCTATTAGGCTATAGCCTGAGACGCTGTTCCGTTTTATACAGGCGGCAAAAGCGAAGTGGAGAGTAGGTCGTGAAAGCCAAACCCTTCGACCTTGAGGTCTTTCTATCAAAGGCGGACGGCGGACGGACCATCACCCAATACCGAAATGGTCAGGTGATCTACAACCAGGCCGAACCAGCGGATGCGGTATTTTATATTCGATCGGGCGAATGCAAGGTCACCGTCCTTTCTGGTCAAGGCAAGGAAGCGATTGTTGCGCTCCATAGAAAGGAAGATTTTTTTGGCGAGGGCTGTCTGACCAGGCAGTCACGACGCCTTTCGACCGTCACGGCCATGACCGAGTGCGAGATTATGCGCATCGAAAAGGCCGCAATGGTGCGAGTCCTCCACGAGGAGCCAAAATTTTCCGAGCTATTCATCGCGTATCTTTTGGCGCGGACCGCTCGCGTTGAGAGCGACTTAGTCGATCATTTGTTCAATTCGAGTGAGAAGCGTCTGGCACGCCTACTCCTCCTCATGGCCAATTTTGCCAAGGAGGGAAAGGCTGAACCCGTCATTGGCAAAATAAGCCAAGAAACCCTCGCCGATATGATCGGCACCACCAGATCGCGCGTTAGTGTGTTCATGAACAAGTTCCGCAAGTTGGGTTTCATTGATTATAACGGCGACCTCGTCGTCCATAATTCCCTGCTGAACGTCGTCCTCCATGACAATCCAGCCATCAGAAGCGGCGATCAGAAAGACGAATAGGCGCCGGAAAAAGCGGACATGACGCGGATTTGTCAGGTTCTTGTCACCCAGGAGCGGTACACAACCGCTCCGACGGCCACGCTCCCGCTGGTGCCGAGAGCGCCGTTAAACTAACATTGCAACTGGACCACTCAATCGGGGCTGGTCACCCCCGCGTACAGAGAGGAACCCCCAATGCAAAAGACGGTCGGCGACGAACTCCAAATAATAGGCAAAGACAACTACGACGCGATGTTTCGCTCTTACGGCGAGATGAACAAGGGCTTCCAGGCCATCATTGCCAGATGGGCCGAGTTTTCCAAGCGGTCTTTCGAGGACGCGACCCGCACGTGGGAGCAACTCATCGCCGTCAAGTCGCTCGACCAGGCCTATGAAATCCAGACCAATTACGCGAAGAATGGGTACGAGAACTGGATGGCCGAGATGTCGAAGCTCGGCGAGATGTATTCGTCCATCGTACGCGACGCCTACAAGCCGGTCGAGAGGACGATGGAGAAGCATAAGGCTTAGGCTGCCTTCCTGCCCATCCCCTTAGGAAAAGACCCGGCGTTGTCCGGGTCTTTTCTTCCCGGCTGCCCCAACGTTTTCTTGCTGGCGCGATAGACAAGCGCCATGTCGGCTTTTGGCACAAAGCGGACCTATGCTCGTCGGGCCAGGATGTCTGCTCAGCGGCGCATAGCGGACATCCCCCAGCCAGTGGGATCTCAGCGGGCAGCCTATCGGTGCGCGGGGTGTAAAAGGCGTGTCAAGGACAGGGAGTGCCCGAACCGTCGTTCGCGACCGGCGCACCCCGTTGGCAAATCACATCCAGTAAAAGCCCTTCGTGCGAACCCTGACTATGCGGCCAGGGCCGCGATCGTCCCAGGGCACCACCGGAATCTCGGGATGGGCATCCTTGCGCCTAGCTGGCGTGGGGAAGGCCTTATGAGGAATTAAAAGTTCCTTCCCTGATAGCCGCTCATAACGCCTAACGAGATTCTTTACGGTCTGCGCTGCCCAACGGCCATTGCGCCTAGATGGAATACGTTCGCGAGTGAGCCAATTGGCAACCTGCCGATAATTTTGGCCGACCTCCCGCACCGCTACACGAATGTAAGGAGCGTAAGTGAAAGCGTATTCATCCGCCCAATCCACAATCGTCTTAGTTCCACGACGCGGTAGAGCGAGGGCTCGCTCTCGCGCCATGGATTTCAAATCCGCCTTTGTGTTTTCGATGTGCCAATTCAAGTTCCTTCATCCGTCTGAATTGACGGCAACTTGGTCCGCCACCTGTTCTGGGTCAACTCGAAACGCCAAACGAGAGCGTCGCGGTGAGGCCTCCGTTGCTTCAGCGCGAGCGTGCCCCCGTTAAGCCCGATGTCGGCGGGACAAACGTCTGGGGCCGTGACAATCGAAAGTGTGTCGGGCTCAATGGCAAACAATTGTGCATCCTAGGCGTCATGGTGGGTGGAACATAGGGGAAGGCCATTTCGCCAATCGTCAGAGCCTTTTTCACGCTTGCCTCGAATATGCGCCGCCTTGAGTAAATTGCGATGCGTAATCGTGCAAACTGCACACTTTGCTCCGTATTGCGCTAGAACCTGGAACCGAAACACCTGTTGGCGACCTCTTACTTTGACTATCGCCTTTTTCATCGGCGAGTTATCCGTCAGCGAGAATGGCTCATCCTGTTCAGCCGGAGGCGAATAACTGGGAGCAGTCTCGCCAAACAACACGAGAAAAAGTGCCGCCTCATCGTCCCAATCTTCAATCCACCCGAGCCGCACGCGCCTCGTTTGATTTGTTTCGCCCGGTAGTATGACAAAAACGGGAAGGCCGAGTTGGTTCGCACTCTTCGTCGCCTCGATTTCGGAAGCGTCTCTTGAGGGCGGTCTGGACGTGCGGGGATAGTGATAGATTAGACCATCGTCAGACACATCATCCGGATAGTGGCGCCCCGTGTGGAGCAGCCCGACGGTCACGCCGCTAGCCGCGAGGTGCCCCGTGGTAGCTTTGTCCACCCAAATGCCCTGAGCGCCTCCGTACACGCCAAGACTGCGCAACGACCGGGCGGGAGCATTGTCCGGCACCAGAGCCTAAATTGACGCCCACAGGCTAAGCCGGCGCTCCCTCTCAGCGTCCTCAGCCGTCATGCGAGCCTTGCCTTGTTCCGCCAAAGGCGACTATTCGCGCACACAGCCGGATAATATCAGTGAGTGGTCAATTGGATCGCCGATAATTGCAAACCAAATTGCAAACCAACTACGCAGCATGGCTTGGCACAGGCTATCACAAACCGGGATGATCGCCCAAACTAGAGCGCACGCTTAGCCACTAGACGGCACAGGTCAGCATGAGAATCATAGAACTCGAAAACCGTTGTACGGGTAACCGTACCGTGGGTTCGAATCCCACCCTCTCCGCCACCTTCATTGTCTAGGTTCCTTTCTTCAACGACTTAGGGGATGTTTTGGCTAACCGATTATCTAGGTTAGCCACTTTCTGTTCGCCTTCTGGACCGCTCAGAGCTCGTATAGCCGCTTCTGCGAGCAATTCTTGATTGGCTGCTTTCGTGTATTTGGCAACCTCTTTGAGCGTTGCGTGGCCGCTGATTGAGGCGATGATCTTCTCGGAACATCCCGCCTCAGCGAGCCGTCTGCACGCGGCTTTGCGGAGTCCGTGGGCGGAACACGCTTTCGGCAGACCAGCCGCGTCACACGAATTCCGAAACCAGTTTCCGAAGCCCGCGGCCGTGAAGGGCTCGCCGCGCGCAGTCGTCAGGAGGGTCAGGTGATCGGACGTATGCTTGTCGAGCACGGCCTGCAGCTCGGGATGAATGGGGATGGTGAGCGATGCGCCGGTCTTATGTTGCACTATCCTGATCTTGCCATTGCGGACGTGCTGGCGGTCCATGTGGATAACGTCACCGCGGCGCTGACCGGTGTGCAGCAAGAGGCTGAAGGCAAGATGCTCGCGAGTACCGATAGGCCAACGCGCCTCGAAGATACTGATCTCCTGTACCGTCCAAGTATGAAAGCCATCCTGATTTGATGCGGATCGTCTTCACCCCAAGCGTGGGATCGTCGCGCCTCCATTCCTCTTCGATAGCGAACCGCATCAAGAGCCTGGTCATGCGGAGCATGTTGTTTGCCGCGGCTGGCGTCTCCGCCTTCTTGGCGACCATATCTCGGACGTGACGCCGCTCTAGCTGGGCCACCGGCTTGTCGCCATGTTCGGCGCGAAAACGCTCGATAATGCCCTTGTACGTGGACTTAGTAGCGTTAGAGAGGTTTGCCCATTCGCTGGAGCGATAGAACTTGACCATGAGCGCCGAGACGCTTCCGGGTTTCGTGCGCTTGGCACCGATCTCGCCCTGCGGTGACTGTCCTGATTTCCAACGCTGATACTCCAGTTCCCATTCCTCAGTGCCGATTTCAGATTTGAAGTAGTAGCTCAGGCCGTCGCGGCGTCCCCGCACGCGGCGCTTGCCGTGCCGGTCGAAGAACATGGTCACGCCTTTGGGCAGTCCGCTGCGCTTCATCTGCTCACCTCGTCCCAAGGGTTCTTGGACCCCTCATTAGCCTCGGGCGTCGCTCCCTTCCCAGCAACCGCGATCATCCTGTTTCCATTGCCAAGGACGATCTCAACGCGCGCCGAACTATAGCCCGCCGCTTTTGCGGCCTTGAAGACGCTCGTTATATCGGCCTGCGTGAAGGGGCGAGGACCGTTCATCTACAATTTCCTCTTTGTATTCCGCTTCGCTCGCCTGAGTTATTTCTACGGACCATGTCTGAAAGTCTTGATCAGCACTCGTGCCGAGCGCGGTGTGGCTGGCGAAGCGCGAGCGTGGTTGAAGTGTGCGGTGGTTCGTGGATTTTGTCTTAAAAAAATCGCGTCTCTCTACATAGGGCCTGAAGCCCTAGTGAAGAATGCCAGGCGCAGTTTACGCCAAGTGCCGACCTAGCTTCTGTCGTGCACCCGCACTTCTTCTTCGATTTAACCGCCACTGCCCGACGGCGACCACGAAGATGGCTAGACGCAGAGACAGCGCTGCGCTGAGTGCCGGCTGTTGAGGTCGGTCGCTACTATAAAGGAATAAATTGCCGGACCCCATGTCAGCTTATGGCACTTAGCGGACCTCGTGATTGAAGCCAGGAATGTCCGCTAATGACCCATAGCGGACATGCGCGCGCTAATTCTAGTATCCGCTTTCGGCTTCGGGGAGGCCGCGCGGGGGTTCAACTTGAGGGCGGCGATATCAAAGCGCCATCAATCAGTTCGCGCACCTTTTGTGCCAGTTCCTGCTGAGTGAATGGCTTGTTTAGGAGATGCACGTCCGCATCGAGGCGTCCCTGATGCACGATTGCGTTGCGCGTATAGCCAGTCGTGTACAGCACTGGGAGCCCAGGATAGATGCGCTGGAGTCCGTCGGCCAAAACCCGCCCATTCGAGTTGCCCAGAACGACGTCGGTAAACAGCAAACTGACGGGCGGCTTTGTAGCCACGGCACACAACGCTTCCGGAACATTTGCAGCATCGAGTACTCTGTAGCCGAGCTCGAGCAGGATGTCCCTAGCGTATTCCCGCACGCCGTCATTGTCTTCGACCACCAGAATCGTCTCACTCGGCCGGGCGCGTGGTAGTGTCTCGCCCTCCACCACCTTACCAGCTGGCGTCACCGCGACCTCCTCCGCACCAAGATGGCGGGGCAGATAAACTTTCACGGTCGTGCCGCGGCCTTCTTCGCTATAAATGCGTACGTGCCCTCCCGACTGCTTGACAAAACCGTGCACCATTGAAAGGCCGAGGCCCGACCCTTCCGCCGCAGGCTTGGTGGTGAAGAACGGCTCGAACACCCTGTCGATAATGGCCTTGGGGATTCCAGTGCCGGTATCGGTGACGCATAGCACCACATACTGTCCCGCTCGGATGTCGCCGAACCGCCGGACATAGCTGTCGTCGAGATATGTGTTGGCCGTCTCGATGGTCAGGCACCCGCCTTCCGGCATGGCGGCTTTGGCGTTCACGGCCAGATTAAGCAGCACGTTCTCAAGCTGGTGCGCATCGGCGAAGGTCGGCCACAACCCTGCGGCAAATATTGTTTCGATGCTGATGTTCGCTCCGAGCGTCCGGCTAAGCATCTCGAGCATGTTTGCGACGAGGTGGTTCGAACTCTAGGCGCGCGGGTGAGAGTGGCTGACGGCGCGAAAATGCCAGCAGTCGTTGCGTTAGAACGCCGGCGCTTCGCGCGGCCTGAGAAGCGGAATCAAGCGCCTTGGTTAGCTTGCCGTCTTTCGCCAAAACGGGATCGGCGAGCTTGGCAAACTGACGCTTCATTGTGTCCAGATTGCCGACAATGATAGTGAGGAGATTGTTGAAGTCGTGTGCAATGCCGCCGCTGAGTTGACCCACAGCTTCCATTTTTATTGCCTGGCTCAGCGACGCCTCTGCCTCGCGCCTCAGTTTAGATTCTTCCTCAAGTTCGCGGGTGCGATCCAATAAACCCGTTACCGCCTGACGCGTGGCAACGGCTAGCACGGCCGCAAGGAGCGTTGCAGCTAAAAGCGCGGCACCAATCAATACCGAAAGCCATCGACGCAGCCACGCAGAAGTCACTTGGCGCGCGTCCAGCAGCTCTCGCTCCGCTCTGAGAAAATCGCCAAGCCCGATCACGATCGAATCCATCAGCATTTTGCTTTCGCCCCCTTTGACGATCTCGAACGCGGCTTCTTTGTTGCCTTCCTTGCTAAGATCGATCGAGCGTTTAATACGATTGAGCCACGCCTTGATCAGCGGGTCCAACTTGTCCAACCGCGCTTGCTGTTGTGGATTGTCTGCGGTGAGCTGCCGCAGGCTTGCCGACAGCGCCGGCATCTTGACGATAGCGTCGTCGAAGCGTTTGAGATAATCGGTATCGCCCGTAATGAGGAAGCCGCGCTGGCTGTTCTCGGCAGCCTGAACGTGGTTCTGCAAACTTTGGCCTGCGATCTGCACGTCAAAGGTGTGGTCGACTAGTCTGTCGGCCTCCTGACTGCGCGCGACAAGCAAGGCCCCCGCCATCACCGCTAGCACCACCAGGGCGAAACCTGCGGCCATGATGAACCAGGCATTTCGCACGAGCCGGCTGGCTTTCAGGATCCGCTGCGGCATGGCTGTTTCGTTCCTCGGGAGCGTTTCGAAGGCTGGCGAGCACTCAACTTCCTCAATAGACTGTGATGGGCTTCCCTCGGGCAAGCCCCTTTATGGAGTTCCCGTGCCCCGTATTCTCGTCGTTGACGACGAACCCCTCATATCAATGTTGATCGAGAATTGGCTAACCGAGCTCGGTTGCGAGGTCGTTGGACCGGCCCATACGGTTCCGGATGGACTGATGCTCGCCGATGGCGGCCAACTGGACGGTGCTATTCTTGACGTCAACCTCGGAAAAGACACCTGCTATTCCATTGCTAGGACGCTTGAGGCGCTTGGCGTTCCCATTGTCTTCGCCACCGGCGATGGCGGCCTTGATGAGGCTCAGGGATTTAGAAATCCAATCCTGCTGCCCAAGCCCTTCGACTTTAGCAACGTGGAGAGGGCGCTCGAGGCCCTGCTCAACCGCAACGCGGATCCGGACCAATAGTCCGATGTTTTGATCGATCTCCCACTTCCACTTGAGCGGTCCTCACAGAAAGCGCTACGTTACTGCGGGCCCTAATGTCCGCTGTTGGCACTTACCAGACATTCTGCTGGCTGATCTCAATGTCCGCTTTTGACCCAAAGCGGACATCGCCGAGGTTGGGAGAATTACATCACGCACGTCACGCTGGTTGCCAGTTAGTCGCCGAATTAACCCCCAACGCGTCCAGCTCATCCAACAGAGCCTTGGCGCGCTTAAGATCAGGGGTGTCGAAACCTTCGGTGTACCGACCGTATGTGTCGGCGAGGATCTGCCGCGCTTCATCGCGTCGACCTGTTTGTTGGAAGAGACGGGCAAGACTTGTCGTCGCCCGGAGTTCCCAGGCTTTGCTCCGCTGGTCTCGCGCCGTTTCGATTGCACGGCGGAAGTACTCTTCGGCATACCCATCCTGTGACCCGGTCCGCAACGCAAGCTCGCCTTTAAGGCGATACAATTCTGCCTTTTGGCACAACTCGTCGCTCCGCTCCGCAATGGCCAGACCCTCGTCCAGCGCGTCCCTGGCGTCGGTCGGTCGGCCAGCTTGAAGGTAAGCGTCTCCCAGGATGCTGAGGTAGTAGGGAAGAGCTAGGCCAGCACCCGTCGCTCGATACGCGTCGAGCCCCCGTGTAAGCAGCGGCAACGCTTCCTGGGGGCGTCCTTCGAGGAGCACGGCTGCAGCTTTGTATAGAGTGCCAGTCGCGTGAAACATCGCAAAACCCTGCGTGGCTGCGGTTTGTATTCCCTCCTCGCTGGCGGCCTTGGTTTCGGCGGGCAGTCGAAGGTTATGATACAGCCAGCTAAGGTGGTGCTGAGCGTAGGCAAGGCTAAAAGGGTGGCCTATCGAGTGCGCTAGCTTTCGCGTCTCTTGGCTGACCCGCAGGGCCTGCTCCGGATATCCCAGGTGCCACAAGGCCAGAGCCAAATAGCAGCGGTGCGTTACTCCGGCGTCTTCGCCGACCCGCGAAGCCCACAGGCGCGTGCGTTCACGATCGTCATAGCGCGAGAGCGCTTTCTCGTACTGGGCAACAGCGCCTACAAAATCGCCTCGGTAAAACAGCGTCACCCCCAACAGAAAGAGGGCCTCCATCCAGATGCCCGGATCATCGAAGCGTTCGGCAAGGTCGATGGCTTCTCTAGCAAGGTCCATGGACAGCCCCATCTCGCCACGGACGACATGCCAAGCGAAGTTGCCCCACACTACGGCAAATAGCTGAGGCGGCCGACCTATTCTTTCGCATAGCTCGCGGGCACGAACGAAGGCCGGACCGACTTCGGGAGCTGCGTAACCGCGCACGGCGATGTAGGCGGTGCCTAGTGGGTTCAGGAGCTGCAGTTCCAGGGCATCGCGATCGGGGCCGCTCGGGAAATCCTTGAGCAAGGTCATTGCATGCTCAAAGTCTCTAATCGCATGGGGCAACGCTCCCCGAGCCATCGCTTGTGTTCCGGCAAGATGCAGATACTCAACCGCCTTTACCTGGTTGCCGCTGCGAGAAAAGTGATGCGCCAATTCGGCGAGATGATCGTCCAGCGAGGCCGTATAGATCGTTTCAATTGCATGACCCACATGCCCGTGCAGCTGCTTGCGACGTTCGAGCAGCACGGAGTTATAAGCTACTTCCTGGGTAAGCGCGTGTTTGAAGGTGTATTCAACGTCGACGATGGAGGGTTGCTCGTAGACGAACTCACTCACTTGCAATTTTGCGATCAGACGTTCCAGATCTTCCTCCGACTTTCCCGCCACGGCTCTCGCCAGACTGAGAACGAACTCCCGACCTAGAATCGAGAGTGTCTGCAAAAGGTTCTTCTCGTCGTTATGGAGGCGATCAATACGGGCGGCCAAAATCGCCTGCACCGTGGGGGGAATCCTGAGCGAGGCGAGCGGTCGAATGAGGTTCACAGTTGCGTTCTGTCGTTCCAGGGCGCCCTCATCGAAGAGCGCCTGCACAGTCTCTTCCATGAAGAAAGGGACGCCGCCGGTGGTACTGACAATAAGCTCCTTGAGCGGCGCGAGCGCTCGGTTATCACCCAGGATGGCCGAAAGCATCTCATCCGCGCTTCCACCTCCAAGGGATTCGAGTCGAAGCCGGGTGCACCAAGCCTTGTCTCCCCATCGATGCGCGTATTCCGGTCGATAGCTAACCAAAAGCAGGATACGCGAGCCGCTGATGGAATTCGGCGAGCCAATCCAAAAGTGCCTGGCTCTCGTCATCCAACCAGTGCAAATCCTCAACCATCAACAGCAGCGGACGATTAACAGCTTCCGCCAAAAACAAATTCGCGACGGCGTCCAAGGTGCGAGACTTTCGCAGTTGCGCGTCCATTCCAACAAGACGATTTTTGTCGTCAGCAATCTCCAGCAAAGCGTGTAAGTAAGGGAGCCCGCTCTCCAAGTCGGGATCGAGGCGAATGATCTTGGTCGCGACCTTTTCCCGGCGCGCCACAACGCTGTCCTCGCCGACGATGCCAAAATAGCCGTGCAGGAGCTCGACGATGGGCAAATAGGCGGAGCCCTTGCCGTGAGAGAGCGAAAACGCTTCAAGGACTGTCCATTCAGATTGCACCTCGGCTTTGAATTCAAAGAACAGCCGCGACTTTCCAACGCCGGGTTCCGCCACGACCGCAACGATCTGGCCTGCCCCCGAATGAGCGCGCGCCGCCGCTCGCCTAAGCGCCTCATTTTCTTTCGCACGCCCCACAAATTTTGAAAGGCCTCGGCCGGCTGAACGCTGCAACCGGGTGCGCAGCGGACCCAAACCCACCACCTCATGAACGTTGATAGGCTCGCTAATCCCCTTCACGTGTGTTGGACCGAGCGGCCTCAGCGCAAAATAGCCCTCGACAAGTTTTCGCGTACTGTCGCTGATGACCGTGGATCCGGCAGTAGCAATGCTCTGCAATCGTGATGCAAGATTTACCGTGTGGCCGATCGGCGTATATTCTCTATGCGTGGCGTCGGTCTTGATCGTTCGCACCACCACTTCGCCGCTGTTTGCTCCAGCCCTGATCTGAATCGGGGGGCGACCTTCCGCTCGCAGACGCGTGCTGTAGCGCCGAATTTCATCCTGCATCCTCATCGCGGTGTACAAAGTCCGCTGCGGATGATCCTCGCGGGCTTCCGGCGCGCCGAACAACGCAAAGATTCCATCGCCCGTCGATTGTACGACATAGCCATCATAGCGACGTACCGCGTCGATCATTAATGTGAGCGCTGGGTCGATGATTGCGCGCGCTTCTTCGGGATCTAAGTGTTGCCCAAGTTCTGTCGATCCCATGATGTCGACGAAGAGGGCAGTCACCATTTTTCGTTCGCCCTCTGGAACGGCCTGAGGTTCGACGGCCGTCCCGAGAGCGAATGCCAGATCCAACGGTTGTGGTGCGCCAGCCTCGTTAGAGGGCACTACCTTAGGCTGCGTTTGCGGGCCAAGTGCATTGCCACACGCGTTGCAGAATTTTGCATTCGGGCGATTGGGTACTCCGCATATGGGGCATCCTAACGGCAAAGGTGTCCCGCACGCATCGCAGAACTTGGCGGTATCCGGATTTTGACAATCGCAGCTGGGACAGCGCATAGCTTACAGGCTCAAGCAGCAATGACACGACGCGATGGCCCCGCTGGTCCATTTAGGGCACGCCTAGAAGTATAGAAGGAAAGGACGAGAAAAAGGCTGTTTCTGATGTCCGTTGTTGGCACTTAGCGGACATGTCGAAGCGTCGGCCCAACGTCCGCTAATGACCCAAAGCGGACGTGCAACTTTTATCCAAAGGCTCAGAAGCCAGCGCGTCGATCATCTATTGGCAAGGAGATGGGCCTTTGGCGGCAAAGGCCGATGGCTTACTATGGTCAGGCAGCAGATCATCCACGGGGAACGCGTCATGATGAAGAACATGATGAAGATCTTCCTATTGGCAGCAGGGGTGGTTCCTCATTCCGGTCGCGTTGACCTATGGCGTCGATCCGGCAGCGACGCTCCCTAAGTTCATGAACATCACGGTGGAGGGCACCGATCAGACCCACATCTTCAGAGCTCTTAGTTGCCTCTATCTCGGCGTGGTGGCATTCTGCATCATCGCCGCGTTCACGCCGGGGGTGGCGGCGTGTGGCAGTGATCTGGGCGGTGTTTTTCGCTTTGTCGCTGGCCATCGGGCGGATCATCAGCATCATCGTCGACGGCATGCCAAGCGGCATCCTCCTCTTCTTTTTGGCCGTCGAGCTTATCGTGGGCACGCTTGGGCTTCTGCTGCTCAACCGCGAGGGGCAACCGGCCCGAGTTTAGGCGATTAGACCCGGTTGCGCCCCATTCCGCGATAAGATTGGGCTTCTCAAAGACCAACTCGCTTCCGTGAACTGCCACCCGGCGGGCGATGAAGTTGAGCCCCCGGTCAGCATGCGGACGAAGGGAGCGTTATTCGCATGAGCAAGCGGTATCTTGAAGACTTCGCGGTGGGACAGACGTTCAGCTCAGGCCGATGTCGTATCACGAAGGAGCAAATCAAGGCGTTCGCGAACGAATTTGATCCACAACCCTTCCATCTCGACGAGACGGCCGCGCACGACACGTTCTTTCAAGGATTGGCGGCAAGCGGTTGGCATACGGCTGCTCTCACCATGCGACTTCTGGTCGAGAGCGAGCTCCAGCCGGCGGGCGGCGTCGTTGGTGCTGGGTTCGACGAATTTCGATGGCCGAAACCCGTGCGGCCGGGGGATGAGTTGCGCATTCAAAGTGAAGTTGTCGAGGTTCGACCATCGAGGTCAAGGCCAAACCAGGGTCTGATCAAGCTGCGCACAACAACGTTAAATCAGAATGATGAGGCGGTTCAGGTTCAAGTCGGCAATCTCATCGTGCCGCGTCGTCAACGTCACGGAGTGTGAGACGATTGCAGTTAAATCATCAGCGCGTGGGTCCAGGGTACATATGATAAGTGATCATTAAAAGCGATACTAGAATCGCTGACGCAAGCCCCGCCACCGTGCCCAATCATAAGGAAGTATAGTCGCCGCCAGCCTGATCGAGTAGCTCCTTGGCAGCGAGGCTTCCTGCAATTGCGCCGATAGCTCCGAACACAGCTACGACCACAGGAATGCGGGCTTCGTCTGGACCGGCGCCGGAGAGACGATTGACCAACTTGTTTCGTACAACAAAGGCCGCCACCGTCGAAATGAGCCCGGCCCCCAAGGCAACAGCGACCGCCGGTAAATAGTTTCCTAGTATCCCTCCAACGCCAGCACCCACCGCCGCCCCTATAACGATAACAACGATGAGACTTGCAGAGGTCACTCCCATGGGATTTCCTCGTTGCCTGATGTTTCAGCCGGCCGCACTCTGACCTTTTTCGGCGCCGAAACCAAGTACCACGTAGCGTAAGCCCGATTTTTCAACCGATATCCGGCGCCTACCAAAAGGATAGGGTTCGCTTCTCGGCATCTACAGCTGAAAACTGGAGCGGAAGGAACCATGGATAAAATCAAACCGCTGTTCACCGCCACCGCCACGGCCATAGGCGGCCGCAACGGTCATACTGAGACGAGCGATGGCATCGTCAGCGCGGACCTTTCGGTACCGAAGGAGATGGGCGGTCCAGGAAAACCCGAAACTGCTACTCCTGAGCATCTCTTCGCCGCAGGATACGCGGCATGCTTTGGCGGAGCAGTCGACTACGTTGCGAAGCAGCAAAAGAAGGATGCAAGCAAAGCCACGATTACTTGTGCCGTCTCCATAGGTCCACGCGAGGGCGGCGGTTTCGGACTCTCCGTCAAGATGCGTGTCGAGGACAGGAGTATCAAACAAACGGAACTTGAGCGCCTCGTGCAGGAGGCTCACGAGAAGATTTGCCCTTATTCCCATGCAACGCGCGGCAATGTTGAGGTCAATTTCGACATCGTCGGTGGCTAGGGCTGTCGCCGTCGAGAGCACTGAAGACGTGAAGGCGATCCCGACCGTAACACACCGGCGGTTCTCGTTTCGGTTTGGGACCGGCCCATTGGTTCGCGGGGCATGAAAAGGGCCAGATGGTTGGCCCATTCGAGGGAGCTAGGCGCTTAAGGTGCCTCCTGAACTAAGCACACACCCCAAACGCACGACTGCTTAGCCTTCGATGAACGCTAACAAGTCCGCATTGACCTGATCTTTGTGCGTCGTGCACATGCCGTGCGGTGCGCCCTTGTAAATCTTGAGCTGAGCGCCCTTGACGATCTTGGAGGACAGCAACGCGGAGGCCTGAATCGGCACGATCTGATCGTCGTCGCCATGAAGGATTAGCGTCGGCACATCGAACTTCTTGAGGTCTTTGGTTAGATTGGTTTCGGAAAAAGCCTTGATGCAGAAATAGGCGGCCGGAAACCCCGCCATCATGCCTTGCAGCCAAAACGACTCTCTCACACCGTCGGACGCCTTCGCTCCGGGACGGTTATAGCCGTAGAACGGCATGCTCAAATCCTTCCAGAGCTGCGACCGATCCTTCACGACGGCCGCACGCAGATCGTCGAACGCCTTTATCGGCGTTCCAACGGGGTTATCGTCTGTCTTGAGCATCAGCGGCGGCACGGCTCCGATCAGCACCGCTTTCGCGACGCGCTTGGTGCCGTGGCGCCCAATATAGCGGGTAACTTCGCCACCACCGGTGGAATGGCCGACCAGGATTGCCTTTTTGAGGTTGAGCTTTTTGATCAGCGCCGCGAGATCGTTGGCATAGGTGTCCATGTCGTTGCCATCCCAGGACTGGCTCGAGCGGCCATGGCCGCGCCGATCATGGGCGACGCAACGGTACCCGCGAGAGGCCAGAAAGAACATCTGGTGCTCGAAGGCGTCGGCGCTGAGCGGCCAGCCGTGACTGAAGACGACGGGTTGCCCGTCGCCCCAATCCTTGTAGTAGATCTCCGCGCCGTCTTTGGTGACTATCGTAGGCATGTTAGTTTACCTCCAGAGCAGAGTCTGCGAGTGGCACTGCTGATTCCTAATAATCGCCACGTGAGCTTACGATCCTAAGCCCCGCTAACTTTGCGGTTAATGTCAGCCGCGAACTTGATTGTCTCCTCCTCTACGTGCCAGCGCAGGAAGAGTGGCAGCAATCCCAATGTCGCTACCGAACCTAACGGCGCTGGCATAAGCGCCTCAACGGAGCACCTGAACTTAGCGCTTTTGCTATCATTGGGCTCGACCCCGAGAATCCAGATCACCTCTATGGTGGCGGGGAAGACGTGCAATACATACACACGCGTGTTCTTCGAATGCATGATGATATGGTCGGGCGTCGCCTGCACGGCGAGATTATGCTGAACCAGTAGATGCCCGCCGATGCTTTCGACATTGACCATTCCGAAGGTTCCGCCCTCGCGGAAGGTGCCGGCCGCGCGATGGGCTCGGGAGCATGCTTGGTACTCTCGGTCCGTCATCCTGGAGAGCCACTGCGCCAGATCAATGCGATCCGCAGGATGATCAATGACCGTCCGAAATGAGCTCTTCATCTGTCCTACCTCACCGGAGCATGAAGTTGAGCAGGAAGTCGAACGCCTTTCCGAAGGGTGGGCGGAAAAGATCGACGGCGTTGAACCGCGCCTGCCGGAACACGGCTTTGGCGTGGCTCATGGTCTTGAAACCCTCGGCACCGTGGTAAGCGCCCATGCCGCTTGGCCCGATGCCGCCGAACGGAAGATCATCCTGAGCGTAATGCAGGATGGTGTCGTTGATCATCACGCCGCCCGAGGTCGTCCGTTCTACCACGAGGCGCTGCGCGGCCTTATCCGTGCCGAAGAAATAGAGCGCGAGCGGGCGCGGTCTTGCATTCACATAAGCGATGGCATCGTCTAGTCGGTTATAGGTGACGACAGGCAAGATTGGGCCGAAAATTTCTTCCTGCATTACCGCCATGTCGTCCGTTACGCCGAGCAGCAGCACTGGCGGAAACATGCGTGCGTGCGAGTCGCCCGGCTGCCTAGTCCCGAGATCGATAACGCGGGCACCTTTGGCCTTCGCATCCTCGACCAGTCTTGACAGGCGTGCGAAGTGTCGGTCGTTAAGAATTGAGGTGAAGTCGGGATTGTCGCCAATGTTAGGGTAGAGCGTATCGACCTCTTGACGGTAGGCCGCGATGAAGTCGTCCATTTCGCTCTTCGGCAGGAGGAGATAGTCGGGGGAGGTGCAAATCTGACCGCCATTAGCGCACTTGCCATAGGCGATGCGTCGTGCGGCGGTATGCAGCGGATAGTCGCGGTCGACAATGATCGGCGACTTGCCGCCAAGCTCCAGCGTCACTGGAACCAAGTTCTCACTTGCTGCGCGCATGACGGCACGACCGACCGGAATGCTGCCAGTGAAGAAAATATGGTCAAAGGGCAAACTCGAAAATGCGCTGCCGATTTTGGCGTCGCCGGTCACGACGGCGACATGCTCCTCGTCGAACGTCTCCACGAGCAGGGAGGCAAGCAGATCCGTAGTTGCCGGTGTCATCTCCGACGGCTTGAGCATCACACGGTTACCGGCGGCCAGCGCGGTGGCGAGCGGCGTGAGGGCCAGGGAAACAGGGAAGTTCCACGGCGCAACGATCCCAACCACGCCGAGGGGTTGGTACACGACCCTTGCCGAGGCCGGCTTGAAGATCGCCGCCACGTGACGTCGCTCGGGGCGCATGAAGCGTCGCAAGTTGCTATGCAGATAGTTGATGGCGCCAACCGTCGACCCCAAGTCGAGCATTTGGGACTCTTGGCGCGCTCTATGGCCGAAATCGGCATCGAGCGCGGCCACGAATTCGTCCTGGCGCGCCAGAATGGCTTCCTTGAGTTTTGTGAGGTCGTCCCGACGCTGTTTAAGCGTCGGGGGACCATCGCGCAAGAAGGCAGCGCGCTGAAGTGCAAGCGTGGCCTGCATGGCGCGACCCGCGCCAGGGGCTGGCACTGTTTCGTTCGTGGCGTTCATGGGGGATATCCTTTCCAAAATTGGTCAAGCCGGGGATTAGGAACGGCCCCAATCGGCGCCGGCGGGGATTGGTGACAGTTGATAGAGCGGCGCAGAATCGTACCGCGTGAGTGGCTCGGTCTGCCCGGCCTCTGGCGCCAGTGCAACGATGAGAACGAGGGCGACTGACACATTGATGACTGCGGCCACCAAAGCGCTGCCTATAATTGCGTAGGGTCTAGTCATGATGGTCTCCTCAAAAATTTGTAAATTCAAGCAATGCGAATCCCCCAGGATGACCTGGAGGATTGGCGATTGATTCAGGCTCCGACCATTGTGCAAAGGTGGTGGCGGCTGAGAGCCAAACGGCTGCCACACTAACGAGGGCTCCCAACAGGCTCGACACGAGCACGTAAGGGAAGGAATTGTCGATTTTGTCGGTTTCGAATGTGTTGGCGGTGGATGCGAGACTTGACACTGTCAAGTGCGGTTGCCAAATATTTTTCTGCGATGCGAAAACCGACGGATCTCCGCCAAAAAGTGCTGGATGCCAGCCTCGCTTTGATCGAAGAGGGGGGGCTTGACCGGCTCAGTATGCGCGAGGTTGCGCGCAAAGCCGGCGTGAGCCATCAGGCGCCGTACCACTATTTCGAAGACCGACAGGCCATTCTCGCTGCGCTCGCGGGCGAAGGTTTCTCAAAGCTCGGGCAATTGCTTGCGCGCGCTGCCGCTCAATCCGACTTGAAACCGGCCAAGGCCGTGGAAGCGATGGGCCGGGCTTATGTCGAGTTTGCCCTGCGCAACCCGGCCTATTTTCAGGCAATGTTTCGGGCTGACGCGGTTCCACTTGATCGTTACCCCGATGCCCGCAAACGCGAAGACGAGGCGTTTGGGAAGTTGGTCGAGGGAATCGGCCAGGCTTTCGCCGACCAATCCGCCGAAGCCAGACAAGCAATCGCTGTCGCTAGCTGGGCAATGGTGCACGGCTTGGCCACGCTCGTCCTCGAGGGAAGCCTTGCACGTAAACTCAAGATCCCCAAGGCGCGGCAGAAGCAGGTTGCTGACGACGTGATTGGCACATTCATGCGCCTCGTAGGTGCCAAGAGCACGTGAGCTGGTGAAAACAGACCGTTCCGTTTTCAGCGTGCGGAACGGTCTCACATCTTGAGTGCCGTTCTGCTGATGCAGCTTGCGCGCACCATGGTTGGGCCATGTCGGGGTCATAATGTCGGAGCTCAAAACCGCGAGGGGCAACTGGCCCGAGTTCTAGGCGATTAGACCCAGTTGCGCCCCATTCCGCGATAAGATTGGGCTTCTCAAAGACCGACTCGCTTCCGCATAATGGTAGGAGAGAGCAGGACGGCCGAGGAGGAGCCTTGATGGTCTTCAAGATCAAGGTCAATGGCGTCGACCACGAGGTGGATGTCGACGGCGACATTCCCTTGCTGTGGGTCTTGCGCGACGTGCTCGGCATGATGGGCACGAAGTTGGCTGCGGAAGGGCCTTGTGTAGCAAAGGCTCGGTGTAGCGACGAGAGCTAGTATCGGCCACTCTTGCGGCTGTATTGGTCAGACAATACTTCGTACCACACCTCCATCGACTCTGAGCGAGGAACCGGTAATAGCGGACGATCCCTCGCCGCAAAGGAACACCACCAGGTTCGCCACCTCTTTCGTCTCTGCGAAACGGCCAATGAGAGAGGAAGGGCGCATGGTCTTGACGAAGTCGCGTTTGAAACTTTCTGGATCAGCGCGCTGATCGTCCGCCAGCTTGGCGACGAATTCCTCAACGCCTTCGGATCGAGTTGGCCCGGGAAGAACGGCATTCGCGGTGACGCCGGTACCCGCCACGCTTTCGGCGATACCCCGCGACAGCGCGAGTTGCGCAGTCTTGGTAACGCCGTAATGAACCATCTCCGCCGGTATCTGAACGCCTGACTCGCTCGAAATAAAGATGATGCGGCCCCAGCCACGTTCGACCATTCCTGGCACCAGCGCGCAACTCAGCCGCACACCACTCATCACGTTAATGTCGAAAATCTCCCGCCAGGCGTCATCAGAGATGTCGGTAAAGGGGACTGGAGCGAAGACGCCGACATTGTTGACAAGGATGTCGACTTTGCCAGCCGCACTGACGAGCCGCATGACGCCATCAGCCGATCCAAGATCAGCGGCGATGCCAATAGCTCCGGTACCTGTCGCATTTTTTAGAGCGTCGGCTGCTGTGGAGACGCGCTTCGCATTGCGGCCGTTGACGATCACCTCTGCGCCTTCTTGCGCCAACCCTTCGGCAATTGCGTAGCCGATGCCGGCGGTGGATCCGGTGACCAGTGCACGCTTGCCGTCCAGCCGTAAATCCATAAGAGCCTCATTCGTTTATGTCGGTTGCTGTTAGATACGCTGTCAGCGTTTGGGGGTACAGAGCGTCCCTGATTACGTCCTCATGTCCGCGCATGACCACAGCGGATATCAGTCAGCAACGCCAGATCTCTCGCACGTTGAATGGATTGCAGTATTTTTTGGTCGAGTTTAGACTTGCAACCCGTTGGCAATTGTCGCGTTAGGGCGTCGTGGAGAGTACAACCGGAAAGCCCCAAAAGCAGCCAGCGGCCGAGTTGCCGCCCACGCAACCCGTTACCCTCCACGTCAATGGTGTCGCGCGATCGTTGTCGATCCGCCCCTGGACTACCCTGTTAGACGCGCTCCGGGAATATCTCGATCTCACCGGTACTAAGAAGGGCTGCGACCATGGCCAGTGCGGTGCCTGCACTGTGCTCATCGACGGGCGCCGGGTGGTGTCGTGCCTGACGCTTGCCGTCATGAAGGACGGCGCCGCGGTCACCACCATCGAAGGACTGCGGACCAATGGCCGGCTGCACCCGTTGCAGGCGGCTTTCATCGCCCATGATGGCTTTCAATGCGGGTACTGCACACCGGGCCAGATCTGCTCAGCCGTCGGCCTTATCGCCGAGGGTCACGCCAAGACCGCCGCCGACATTCGCGAATTGATGAGCGGCAATGTCTGCCGATGCGGCTGCTATCCTAATATCGTCGCGGCCATCGAAGAGGTCATGCGGCGCGCTCCTGCGGAGTCCACATCATGATCGCCTTCGATTACGTCAAGGCGCGTGACGTAAGCGACGCGGTCAGCCAGATCGCCCGCGACCCCAACGCCAAATTCATCGCCGGCGGTACCAACCTCATCGATCTAATGAAGGAGAACGTCGCTAATCCCAGACGGCTCATCGACATCACCGGCCTAGAGCTTGCCGAAATCGAAGAAACCGAGGCGGGCGGCTTGCGCATAGGGGCGCTCGTACCGAACAGCGACCTCGCCTATCACGAGTGGATCAGGACACGCTATCCGCTGCTGTCGAGCGCCATCCTCGCCGGCGCCTCGGCGCAGCTCCGCAACATGGCCTCGACCGGCGGCAACCTGCTGCAGCGGACGCGTTGCCTCTATTTCTACGATACGACGACCGCCTGCAACAAACGCGAGCCCGGCTCCGGCTGTGGCGCGCTCGACGGCTTCAACCGCATGAACGCGATTTTGGGCTGGAGCGAGAAGTGCATTGCCGTGCATCCTTCTGACATGTGCGTGGCACTTGCCGCGCTGCAGGCCGTGGTTCACGTCACCGGCCCGAACGGCGACCGCGCAATTCCTTTCGGCGAGTTTCATCGTCTCCCCGGAGAGATGCCAGAAATCGACACCACCCTCGCCCAGAACGAGATCATCCTTGCCGTCGAGCTGCCGCGCGCCGGCTTCGCTCGCAACTACACCTACCTGAAAATCAGGGATCGGCTGTCCTACGCCTTTGCGCTGGTTTCCGTCGCGGTCGGTCTCGAGCTCGAGGGCGGCGGCATCAAGGAAGCGCGCATTGCGCTTGGCGGGGTTGCGCATAGACCGTGGCGCGTAACCGGCGCTGAAGAGCGTCTCAAGGGCCAGGCGGCCGGGCGGAAAGCCTTCGGCGTGGCGGCCGACGCCATCTTGGAGGGTGCTACCGGCTTTACACATAACGGCTTCAAGGTCGAACTGGCGCGGCGCGCCATCGTCCGCGGGCTCGAGCAGGCAGCGGCCGCGACGCCGCAATCTCAATCGGTGAAAGTGATCCTTTAGCCAATGACCGCCGCTAGCACGAATAGCATCGGAAAGCCGGTCTCGCGCGTCGACGGCCCCGCCAAAGTTACCGGCCAGGCGAAATATGCGGCCGAATTTAATGTCCCCAATCTCGCCTACGGCTTTGTCGTTTCAAGCGCGATCGCGAAGGGTCGCATCAAGAGCATCGATCGGACTGCCGCGCTTGCCCTGCCCGGGGTGATCGAGGTGTTCGCTCACGACAACAGACCTTCCGTCGCGTCCTCACACAAGAAATACACCGACGAGGCTGCCTCGCCGGGCTCGCCATTCCGGCCCCTTTACGACGAAGCAATTCTCTTCGCCGGGCAGCCTATAGCGTTGGTCGTCGCGGAGGAGTTCGAGATTGCCCGGTTTGCGGCAACGCTGATCGACGTCGGGTATGACCAGGAGGAGGCAGTTACCGATCTTGATAAGCAACTCCACGAAGCCTACGACCCTCCAAAAAAGCGAATGGAGTCCATGGCCGCAGCGGCTTCACGTGGCGATGCCGATAAGATCCTGTCCCAGTCTGCGATCCGGGAATCGCAGGAATATCGCACGCCGATGGAGCACCACAATCCCATGGAATGCTTTGGCAGCACGGCGGTTTGGGAGGAAGACGGACGTCTGACCATCTATGACAAGACGCAGGGCGCCCAGAACAGCCACCGCTATGTGTGCAATATCTTCGGGCTCGCGAAGGACAAGGTACGCGTTTTGTCGCCCTTCGTCGGCGGTGCGTTCGGCTGCGGGCTTCGGCCGCAATACCAGCTTTTCCTGGCAGCGATGGCCGCCATCGGCCTGAAGCGCCCGGTTAGGGTCGCGCTGACGCGACAGCAGATGATCCTCGGTTTCGGCCACAGGCCTCAGACGATCCAAACTTTGAGCCTTGGGGGCGAAGAGAATGGGCGCCTGACTGCCGTGAAGCACGACGCTGTCGCCAATACTTCTCGCTTCGAGGATTACCAGGAGAACGTGGTCAATTGGGCCGGCTCACTCTATCGTTGCGACAACTCAAAAGTCAGCCACAAGCTAGCTCAGCTTGATGTGGCCACCCCCATGGATATGCGCGCCCCGGGAGCCGCGGCGGGTGTCTATGCGCTGGAATGTGCGATGGACGAGCTTAGCTATGTGCTCGGCATTGATCCGCTCGAGCTTCGCCTGAAGAATTATTCCGATCTCGAGCAGAACGTGGACAAGCCGTTTTCCAGCAAGGCGCTAAAAGATTGCTACTATCGCGGTGCCGAGAAATTCGGCTGGTCGAAGCGCGATATGCAGCCGCGCTCGATGCGGGAGGGCCGCGAGCTCATCGGTTACGGCATGGCGAGCGGGATTTGGGAAGCCTTGCGCGTGCCGACCAGCGCTGAGGTCGAACTCACGCCCGAAGGACGACTTCTGGTCAGCACAGCGGCAGCCGACATCGGCACCGGTACCTATACCATTCTTGCTCAGATTGGCGCGGAGATGCTCGGCCTGCCGCTCGACAAGGTCGAGATCAGGATCGGCGATTCCGATCTACCGGCCTGTCCAGTGGAAGGCGGGTCTTGGACAGCGGCCTCGGCCGGCTCCGCGGTCATGCAGGCCTGCGACGGCATCCGCCAACAGCTGCTTAAACGCGCGCAAAAGATCAAGACTTCGCCGCTGAAGGACGCCGACCCCGCCGATGTTGCCTTCGTCGACGGCGAGATCGCGCTGCGTTCCGACGCTTCGCGCGTGGTGCAATTGGTAGAATTGCTTCGCCAAGCCAACGAGCCGATCAAGGCTAAGGTCACCTCGACTCCCGATCCGAAGGTCGAGAAGCGTTTCGCGCATAACACGCATTCGGCGGTCTTCGCCGAGGTAAGGCTCGACGAAGAGCTCGGCATGCTTCGAGTGACGCGCGTCGTCAGTGCGATCGCGGCCGGTCGAATCCTCAACCCGAAAACAGCGGGGAGTCAGATCATCGGCGCGGTAGTCGGCGGGATTGGCATGGCGCTGCACGAAGAGGCGGTTATCGATCACCGCTATGGCCGCGTCATCAATCACAACTTCGCCGAGTATCACGTGCCTGTGCAGGCCGACGTGCCGCATATCGAGGTCATTTTCGTCGACGAACGCGAGGAGCATCTCAATCCGCTTGGGGTGAAAGGGGTCGGTGAGATCGGTATCGTCGGCACGGCGGCCGCCATCGCCAATGCGGCTTTTCATGCGACCGGCGTGCGCGTCCGCGATCTCCCCATTACCATCGACAAGATCCTCGGACTTCGGCAAACACATGCGAACTCGCCGAAACGTTAGGACTTAGCGTTTCTATTTCCGCTTTTGGCACTTAACAGACATTGATGCCGGCTTTGAGCATGTCCGCTATTGGGGGTAAACCGGACATCCCTGATGCGCGCTCGAATGTCCGCTTATGACCCATAGCGGACCTTAAAGACCCGCCACATATCTAAGGAGAGCCACAAAAAGGGCCGTGATGACCAGCACAATGAGTACGGCCGCAAGCTTACTCGACCTTGCCTCACGCGGCGGATGGTCCGGTTTCTCTTCAAATTCCAAGCGAATGATATTGACACCAGGTCCAAGGTGATGCTGCCACTAAGGGATCTCTCAATTGGTCGACTTAGGTTGATAGATCTGGTCGAAGATGCCGCCGTCCTCAAAGTGCTTCTCCTGCGCCTTGGCCCACCCACCGAAAAGCGGATCGTCAATGGACACGAGCTTGATGACAGGGAAGCGAGCGAGATCGCTGGGATCGACGGCCTTCGGGTCTGATGGACGATAATAGTTATGGGCGATGAGCTTCTGCGCCTGCGGCGTATAGAGGAAATTTAGATAAGCCTCGGAGACTGTGCGCGTGCCCTTGGCGTCGACCACCTTGTCGACCAGGGCAACCGGCGGTTCGGCCTTAATCGAGAGCGACGGTACGACGATCTCCAATTTGTCACCGCCAAGCTCATCGAGCGCGAGAAAGGCCTCGTTCTCCCACGCGATGAGAACGTCGCCGATACCGCGCTGGGCGAACGTCGTGGTCGAGCCGCGGGCGCCAGTATCGAGCACCGGCACGTTGGCATATAGCTTCTTGATGAAGTCCTTGTCCTTGCCTTCGTCGTGGCCGTACTTGCCGTCGGCGTAGGCCCAAGCGGCGAGGTAGTTCCAGCGGGCGCCGCCCGAGGTCTTGGGGTTCGGTGTGATGACCTCGATCCCATCTTTGGTGAGATCGTCCCAATCCTTGATGCCCTTGGGATTGCCGTGGCGAACTAAGAAAACGATCGTCGAGGTGTAGGGTGACGAATTGTTGCCGAGCCGTTTCTGCCAATCGGCGTTGATCAGCCCGGCCTTAGCTATTTGGTCTATGTCGCCCTGGAGCGCGAGCGTGACAACGTCGGCTTGAAGGCCGTCGATGACCGCGCGGGCTTGCTTTCCCGAGCCCCCATGCGCTTGATCAATGATTACGGTTTCTCCAGTCTTAGCCTTCCAATCCTTGATGAATGCCTCGTTGACAGCCTGGTAGAGCTCGCGGGTCGGATCGTAAGACACGTTCAAGAGAGTGGTGTTAGCGAACCCGCAGCCGACCGATAGGGTAAGCGAGAGAGAGGTCGCTGCGGCCAAGATTCTTGGAAGTGTCAGCATGAAAACGATTTCCTCAAATCTACACTACGTTCTCCTCAGCTCTCAGGTTCCGCGTATCACGTGAGTCAGACGCAGACGCGGCGAGCGATGAAGCCTTCCCACCTTCCGTGTGCGGCGGCAGAGCACTCTGCTGCGAAATGACTTTCAGTATTCTAGGCCGACCTCGGTTTGACCCCAGCGAATCACTCTCCGGTGAGAGAAGTAGGCGTCCGATAAAGCCGGTAACGGTGCGGACGAACTCCGATCGGCTCAGAAAGGTCAACGCCGAAATCTGTCGGCAGGTCGATTTCAATGTTGTCCTTCCGGCCCACAACTTCGAGATCGAGACGGCGCACTCCGCCGTGACGCCGCGCGCCTTGCACCTTTACCGGGATGGCGCCTGACAAATTGTTGTTCACCTCCACATCATGCGGACGGAAGAACAGTTGGGCAGAACCGTAAGACATATCGCTCACATCAAGATCAAGAAAATGATCATCAAGCCACATCTGGCCATCGTTGATATTGACTGAGAGCTTGTTCGCTTCGCCGATGAATGAGAATACGAAGGGAGAGCTAGGCATGTCATAAATTTCGTCGGGGGTGCCAATCTGCTCGATTTTGCCCTCGCTCATCACCACGACGCGATCGGCGAGTTCGAGCGCCTCCTCCTGATCATGCGTGACGAACACGGTGGTATGCCCGGTCCTATCGTGGATCTCGCGCAGCCAGGCACGGAGTTCGCGACGGACCTTGGCGTCGAGGGCGCCAAAGGGCTCGTCGAGAAGGAGCAGCCGAGGTTCGATGGCGAGAGCGCGAGCAAAGGCGACGCGCTGGCGTTGGCCGCCGGAAAGCTGGGAGGGGTAGCGCTTCTCCAATCCCGAAAGCTGCACCAAATCGAGAAGTTCGAGCGTGCGTCTTTTGATCTCCTTGCGGCGCGGCCGCTGCGAGCGAGGACGCACCCGCAGGCCGAAGCCGATGTTCCGGGCTACGGTCATGTGACGGAATAGCGCGTAATTCTGGAACACCAGCCCGACATTGCGCTCTTGCACCGTGAGCGTCAGCGCATCCTCGCGGTTGAATAGCACCTGACCCGAAGTCGGAATGTCGAGACCGGCAAGAATGCGAAGCAGAGTTGTTTTACCCGAGCCCGAAGGCCCTAGCAGGGCGATGAGCTCGCCGGCTGCAATGTCGAGGGAGACGCCGTGCAACGCCGGAGTCGCGCCAAAAGTTCTGACGACATTCTGAATCGAAACGTCAACGCGGGCGATCGGCAGATCCAGACCCTTTGAACCGGAGAGTGGCACTCGATTTTCACCCACTTGTAGTCCAGAGCACGAGCGCGGCAATGGCGGCAGCACTGGCACCGGCGGCGCCTATGCTGTTTAGCTTGCCAATTCTCTGAAGAGCAGCAATGAAGCTGTCCTGATCGTCCGGAACGGTCACGTTTGCGGACGCTAGCCAGAAGGCAGCCGCGATTAGCCCGCCTACCACCACGACAGCCTCGAGCACGAGCGCCACTTCGTCAGGCATGCGGTCATGCTACAGCAAAAACGCGCGCGCAGATGCGGGCAAAAACCGCGAGGCACGACGCCAGGTGTGTCGCGAGTACCACACAGCAAAACCATTTCCCGCTAATGCACAGGGCACATTTCTGGACGGCTAAGCGCACGTCCGCTTTCGTGGGTAAAGCGGACATCTCCGATGGCTGCTCCAAACGTCTGCTAATGACCCAAGGCGGACATGGAGCGCGTCGGAACTAGAGGCGAATGTGCCGCCTTAATTAGCGGCCAAAAGCCATGCTTAGGTCTCCTTTAAACGGCCCCGCGTCGAGCCTCACGAGCCGCAGTTCATTTTTTCGAGGCCGCGGGTAGGCTGCAAACGCCGGCAAAGCCGGAGGAGAACCCCCATGCTACGAATGGCTACGATCGTTCTGGTGATCGTCGCGGGCTGTCTCGCCTCAGCCTCTGCCAGCGTTCAAGCTCAGGACGTAACAGCGGCAGAGGCACGTGCCATCGCCAAGGATGCCTATGTCTACGGATTCCCGATGGTCGACAATTACCGCATCCAGTACGCCTATTTCGTTGACACCAAGAATCCCGAATACAAGGCGCCGTGGAATCAGATCTTCAACGTCCCGCGCGTCTACTACCCCAGAGCTTGCTCGTCGCCAATCCGATCAACCGCTACCTGATCAACTCGCCGATGCTGCCGCAGCTCGTGAAGGACGCCGACGGCGGCCTGACGCTCTATGTCCAGAACGAGTCGCCGGGCAAGGAGAAGGAGCCGAACTGGCTGCCTGCGCCCAAAGGCCCCTTCGTCGTTTTCATGCGCCTCTACTGGCCTAAGGAGGCAGCTCTCGATGGCTCCTGGAAGGCGCCGCCGATGACTAAGGCGCCATGAGAGTTTGGCTTAGTCGTTAGGCAGGTTCGAGATTCCACTCGAAGGCACAAAGCGTACCTTTGCCGAGCCGGGCGGCAAGTCCGCTAATGACCTAAGTCGGACATCGGTGCGGACGCTCAGCGCGATCTCAGACCGCTAGCCGAGGAGGTTTTTTGGGGCGTAGACCGGAATCGCGATGATCTCAACGATGCGGACAGCCAGGCCAACAACAGGGCCTCCGCTTTCCGTCTTCGAGGCTAGAACAGCCCCATTCGATCCGGTGATTTCTTGTTTCTGCATTTTTAGCCAACTCGATCCAGCAGATCCATTCATTGCGCGCAAGCGGCGTAATGTCCTCCCAGGTCTCCAGCGCCTTAGCGTTGGAGGTCAGTGCCTTTTTCAGGTCCGCGGGCACGTCATGGACCACGCCGCCTGAGATCTGTTTTTCGGCTCAGCATTTCCGACCCATCTAAAAGGACGCCACCGCTTCCTTTACCGCCTTAGCAAGACGCGAGCGAAAGAGCGACTTTGCGATTACGGGCGCGCCCGGCACCTGTTCATGAATGCGCGCGACCGTATCATGGTCGGTGTATGCAGTTATGAAGACAATGGGGATGTCGCATACCTCGCGAAGCCACTTGGCAGCTTCGATTCCTTCGCGGCCCTCCTTCAAGATTTACATCCATCAGGACAATATCAGGCTGATCCTCCATCGCCTTTAAGAAGGCGTCCTGTCCGTTGGCTGCTAGATCGCAATTGGCGAAGCCTAAAGCTTGCATGTCTACCGCTAAGCCCATGGCGAATACGGTTTCATCTTCGACAATTAGGGCGCGGCGACCCGCAGGGGAATGTTCGACCATCTCATGCCTCCTCATGCATTGTATGAAGGACTATCCTGCCAATGCGGAGAAGGTGCGGCCCAGTCTTGGCGAATTTGTATCTGCCGCGCGATAGTCAGCTTCTGGCACGAAGCGGACATCACTGCCGACTCTGAGCAGGTCCGCTCTTATGGGGTAAGCAGACGTCACCGAGGCCCGCTCTATTGTCCGCTAATGACCCAAAGCAGACGTCGGATGAGACCAGTCAACTCGGAGGATCGCCAGATGTTCTACTGGATTTATGACATTCCCATGTTAGCGGCAGTGGGCATGGTGGCTGCTTTGTTTGTTGCCATTTGCTGGGCCGCGATCATCCTTTCACGACCCATCGTTCAAACTCGCTTCCATCGGCAACCGGGCCTCAATGAGCTGGTGGGCGACTTCATGCAATATTTTGGCGTTATCTACGGCCTGCTGCTTGGCCTTCTGGCAGTGGCCACATATCAAAATTATGCGGACGTTGACAAAACAGTCGGCAATGAAGCTTCGTCTTTGGGGGCTCTTTACCGAGATGTAAGTGCATATCCCGAACCCGCGCGTTCGGAACTGGAGGCGCGTCTACGCGATTACACGCGCTACGTCATCGATGAAGCGTGGCCACTTCAGCGGAAAGGGATCGTTCCGCCTGGAGCAGTTAAAAGGGTTGCTGACTTCCAGGCACGCCTCGTCGGTTTTGAACCTCAAACGAAATCACAGGAGGCGTTACACGATGCAACCCTGAAACAGTTCAACACCTTCTATGAATACCGCAGGGCGCGTCTCCACAGTGCGACGTCTGGCATACCGGCCGTTATGTGGTACGCGGTCGCTGTAGGTGCACTCATAAACATCTTTCTCCTTTTGCTGTTCGATCTTCGCCTTGGCGTTCACCTACTGCTGGGCGGTATCCTCTCCTTCTTCATAGCAACTTTGATCTCGCTGATCGTGCTGCTGGACCACCCATTTCGGGGTGAAATGAGTGTGTCACCCGACGCGTTCCAACTGATTTACGATCAGTTGATGTGACACGCACCTGAAAAAGTATCCTCGCTGGAGGGCTTGGGCACTTAGCCGGACTCTCCAGCTTGCTCTTCCCTTGTTTGAGGAGATTACAATGGACCAACGGCCACCGCTGCCGCCCTTTACCTTTGAAACTGCGGTCGAGAAGGTCCGCAAAGCCGAAAACGCCTGGAACACACGCGATCCCGCTCAAGTCGCTCTCGCTTATAGTGCGGACAGTGTTTGGCGAAACCGAACTGAATTTCTGGTGGGCCGTGAGGCCATCGTCGCTTTCCTGACCCGCAAATGGAACCGCGAACTCGACTACCGGCTGATCAAAGAGATCTGGGCTTTCCGTGAGAACCGAATTGCGGTGCGTTTTACTTATGAGTGGCACGACGACAGCTCCAATTGGTTTCGCAGCTACGGCAACGAGAACTGGGAGTTCAATGCCGACGGCCTAATGCAGCGGCGAATAGCCAGCATTAACGACCTACCGATCACCGAAAAGGAGCGTAAGTACCAATGGCCCCTGGGCCGTCGTCCGGACAATCACCCATCCCTAAGCGATCTCGGCCTATAAGGGTCCACCAGCCACCTGACAACCACGTCCGCTTTTGGCACTTAGCCGACATCGGTGGAGCGCTGTGCATGTCCGCTTTGAACCGCAAAGCAGACTTGTGATGCCAGTATTTAACTTCCATCAGGAAACATCGGCCGTCCTGGCGCGCTTTTCCAATCGAAATAGGTTGCCTAACTGGACGCAAACTCAACCTAAGAACTTGGAGATCTGGCTATGTAGTCGGCCATGATGTGGTTGATGTTGCTCTCCTGCAGCAGGTACTTCTCAGCCAGGCGCTCATAAGTGTGCCAACGCATCCACTTAGGTTTGGGTGGCAAGTCCCACTCGCGCCGATTCAGCGTGCCGATAAGTTTGTCTTTGACCTTCTCCCTCGCAGTGATGGCCCGATCAAATGGGGACTCGAACTGGGTGGAATAAGCCACTTGTTTGCCCCAAGCCTGGCGGCTGCAGAAGCGCGTTGCACCGGGCGGCAACCACACGATTACACTTCTCGCCAGTAACTGGGCATCGAAAGTACCACTGCTGGCCTCCGAAATGTCGAGGTTGTGCAATCAAATCGAGCCGCTGATCGAGCTTGCCGATCGCATTCTGAGAAAGCCGCTTTCGTCACCCTCCTTCCTGATGGTTATCGATCCTTTCGCAATCTCGCCTGAGCGACTAGAGGTCCATCGAATGACGACTGGCCAAGGAATTTTCCCGGGCGGCCCCAGCCCTTCGCGCAAGAGTTTGTTCAGGTCGAGCCATAGTCCTTCTTGCAGGCGCACGCGCTTTCTCGGTCTTGGCATCTTCATCTCCCGGCCATGGTGCGCAGACGATCAGTAATTAGCGCTCGTGCTTATTTCCGACTTCCAGTCCGTGGCAACGCAATTGGGCGGCTGTACAATTCCGCTTTTCCCGATAAGCGGTGAGATCGACAATGTCTGCGGCCTGCCTGCGGCCGAAAGAATGCCCGCACCTGGCCTTGTTGCCTGCAAAGGGGATCACGTTGTCAATCAACTCACTCGGAAGCAAGCCGAAATCGCACAACAGCTCGCGGCCAACGCTGCTAGTCCAAACCAAAGGCGTTTCCGAAGGATAGCGTTCGAGCGTCCACATGGTGCTTTGAATGCCTTTCCAGAAGCCCTGGTGGATTCGAGGATCTTCGAAATTAGAACTGAGCAGCCCTCGTCTATGCAGTGATCTGATCGTACTTAGCCGAAAACGTTCCACGCTGCGGAAGCGCATCGTCTCCGAGAAGTTCACCTCTTCACGAGAAACCCAATCCATCGCCACCCGCACAAGTTTCTGTTCAACACCCGCGAGCAATGCTTCGACCTGTGGCTGTGACAGCGATGTTTTTGAACCAGTCATGAGTTCTTTCCCCTCCTGCATGTCATCGATACGCGGTGCTAGGCTGCTTCTCGCTTGGTCTGCTCGCTTACTCCCTCCAGCGCGTTCGTGCAGCCGTGCCTATGTTCTCCGTCACGCCGCAGCGCTTGCCGTTGATGAAGCCCTGCGGTTTGCGCCAGCGGCGAGGCACTCCAAACTTATGCCAGACGCCCGGGCCACCACCCTTTAGGAGGTAGATTCCGTTCGGATTGCTCGGGAGCGTCAGCTTGAGCGTGAAATGACCGTAGTTGCCATCCCCGTGGCGGTCGATAAGTCGGTCTAGTGCCCTCTCGACTTCAAACCGCTTCCTGCCTCGAATAAAGGAGTGCGCGAGGTGAAAGAGCATGTGGCAATGGACCACCTCTGCCGAGCCCCCCGAAAGCCGCTCGCGCACACCCAGATAGCCGTGAGCCCTCCTGGTACGCCCTGGCGGTTCAGCCACTTGTCAAAGCCTTCGCGCACTTTGGCGAATTGCCGACCATCAGGGTCGTCCCCTGCTTCCGTGCCCACCCAGTGGATTGTGGCATGCGCGTTCAGCGGTGTGCCCAACTGCCGAGCGAAGAATAGTGCAGCCATCATGTTGTCAGCTTGACGCACAGTGATGCGTTTGCTTGCGCGCGGCTGACCTTTCGTGGTGCTGGAGTGAATAAGTTTGCCCGCAGACAACCGCATCATGGCCGTCGTGGAATAGCATGGGCCCCCTGGTCGCTCCCTAAATTGCCTGCCGATTTCGAAAGCCGCGTCGCTCAGAACTCACCGACCAAGAAGCCCAAAAGGCTTTTGTGAAGCGGTCACCTGCCAGACAGGCAACGATAGCGAAGGTGCTGCTATCGCCGCCCTCCTTGCCGGTCTCGGACTTCATTTGGATGATGCTGTCTCGTCGGCTACCCCTGAGCGCCGCGATCGGTGTGGTGTCACGGGCCAGACTCGGAGAGCGACTTCGACCAGAGCTTCACCGCCAACAAACTAGTAAAGAGCGAATAGCTCGTTGTGAGGCCGGCGCCCATCATCCTTGCGCATCCCCGGAGTCCAGGAATGCCAAGGCTTCAGATTGTTCCTCGATTTGAGCACGGGACGTTCCTCGAACGTCCAAGTTTTGCTTCTGATGCTCGCGATCCCAATCAACGTGCCAGTCAGGGAGGGAGTGAACGGCGGCGAGAGCTTTGAGATCTACCTTGCCACAGTATTCCTCGATGCACCGCAGCAGGACTCCTCGCGTCCTGCAAAAGGACCGGGCCCGCCAGCCGGAGTTCTTGCTACGGGGATTGCCCTTCCTCCGCTGCAGGATCCATTGCAGCGGATCATCGATGACCCTCCAGGTCGCGTTGAGCTGGGCCACCAGGCGCTTGGAGGGGTGCGCTGAACGTTTGGCGCACTCTGGGTGATGTCCACACCGTTCCACCGGCCGAGCGTGCTGGCGCACCGATGATTTGATGGTGTCGAGGTTGCTCTTACTTTCTGCTTGAACCGCTTCTGGGTTAGCCACTCTCGGCAAAGCCCTATGAGTTTCAATAGGGCTCTTTTCAGGGGGTTAGCCACGTCAAGTCCTTGGTCTGCTTAGGGGGGATACTCCCACCCTCTCCGCCATAGCTTCCGCAAGCTATTCTTCTGATTTCGGCGCCCAAAAAGCGCGCGGCGTCTATGACGCAGGCACTAAGTCGGAACACCCAGGGCGAAGCCGCGAATCTCAGTCGTGCGAGATGTCATCGCCTCGACCTGACGCCGAAGGGGTACCGCCATTGAAGCTCCTTGGCGACGGCGTACCAACACTACAGTGCGAGGAGGAGGCGCCGTGATGACGGTCGATGACGATCTCGCCGTCCTGTTGGAGATGCTCGAGCGGCACGGATTGTTCGCGAACGCTGTTGCTGTCGGCGGCGTTACTACATGTCCTCATCGAGAAGAATGGGCGAGACATTCCTGCCTGTCTCGATGACTTCAACGCCTTTGCCAAACGTATCCGCTTCGAAATCAGGAACATTGAACCCTAGATGGAGAGGCCAAAGACCTGAAGCATCTGCGGCCACCGGCGAGGCACGGTGGACTTTTTGCGTTATGTGTTAGACTTCCACTCTGTTTTGATCAGTCGATTTGACGAGTACGGTCAATGAGGCTCGTGTCCGTAAGGCAGGAGGCTCTTTACCGAGGTTATCGCATAGAAGGAACGAAGGAAGGCGAGTGCACAATCCTTCGTGTGATACCGACAAGGCCAAATCTGCCTAGTTTAGCGTATTCGCGTTTTCGGAGCTTCCCCCGGGGCACGTGGCGGAAGGCCGCAGAAGTGGTCTGCGATTACGTCGATCAAGCGTTGCGCGACCAAACTTCGCTTTCCCACACACGATCTGCAGACCGCTCTCCTAAGGAGAGCGCAGAGTTTTCACACACACGAACGGCAGGCCGCCTTCCTAAGGAGAGTGCAAAGGAGAAGGCCTTTGAACTGGGTATCGGCGCCGAGGACCCGACACCAAGCAGCGCCTCATCCCCAGCAGGAGTGTTGCCGAGAACGCGGGGTCATTGAGAGGAGGTCTCTCCAGGGCAAGGCAAGCGATTTACGGCATCCACCAATTCTAGCGTCTGCGACTTCGACGAATGGCGAGTATGAGCGGATGAGTGGTGACACCGCATTTTTGAGAGAGCGTCTGAAGTATTCAACAAGCGATTGGAAGACCGCCTGGATCACAGGCGCGAGTTGCGGAATTGGTGCGCCGGCATCCATGAGCACATGGATGTTCGAACTTTTTCAGCAGCTACGGCGGCGCGGGTCATGGCGGTCAACTATCTCGGAATTGTCAAGGCGCTTGAGGTTCTCATTCCTTTGATGACATTTTCCAAGCACGGCCAAATCGCACTTATGGGATTGTTGTCCGGTTATCGGGGCGAAATCGGACAGGCAGCCTATGCTCCGTCGAAGGCCGCAATAATTTCTTTGGCAGAAGGTCTCCTCCAGGAGCTTTTACGAGAAGGAATACAAATCAGCATAATCAATCCCGGTGTGGTAGATACGGTGATGACCGCACGTATGACATGCAAAAAGATTTCAGCGGCAGACGCTGCCGACTATATTCTGGCCGGTCTCAACGCGCGTAAGTTCGAGATTGAGTTCCCGCTGCCGGGCGTCGTTCGGACCAAGCTGCTTCGAGCTTTGCCTAATCCGGTCTTTCATTGGCGCGCCTGCAAGCGAAACAACGAAAGTCGCCGCAAGCTAAGCTGAACATAGCTATCGCAAGCGCAGCTGGCCTTAGGCTCGCGCTCGGGCCAAGACCGTCTCGCCATCCCCTGAGCCGGGCGTGGCAAGCGAACTGACGCTGGAAACGGCCGCGGCATCGGCTTGCCGCACGATCTCGGGCACCGACGTGATTTCCCAGAGCGTGCCCTGGCACAAGGGTCCGAGCGCGAATAGCCCCCGCGTCGCCACGCCGTCCTTGCCGATGACTTGCCCATCGGGCCGCACGAGAAGGCCAAGCCGATGCTCGTCGGGGCGCGCGAGACCCTGGAACAGCAGGCTTTGGACGAGCGGTTGATCGAGGTCCGGCTTATAGCTCGAGCAATTGATCGCAAGATCCGCATGCAGGGTTTCGACACCCGGGGAGCCGCGGCGTCTGAACCGCAGCGTGAAGCGATCTTGCTCGCGAACGACGCCGGTCACAGTGCCGCGCACGAGAACGGCGCGGCCCGCTTCGAACTCCGACAAGACGCGCTCATGCATCTCGCTTGGCAGGCGATGGCGATGCGCGTCCCAGAACGGCCGCACATGGCGCAAGAAGCGGCGTTGTTCCTGCGTCGAGAGATCGAACCAGCGTTTCTGCAGGAATGGTCGCAACCCGTTGATCACCGCTTGCCAAGGCGTGCCGTGCGCCTCGGCCGCCTCGCAAGCGATGCGAATGGCCGCCGTGAGCCGCGCCACGCTCTTGGATTGCGGAACGGCGACCTCGAGCGGCACAACGCCCTTGGCGGCATGCCGCCGCGGCAGCTGGCCGCGGCGCGAAACGATCGTGGCAATCCCGCCAAATCCATCGCGCCGCGCCCCGATCAATGCATCGACCATGGTCAGGCCGGAACCGATCAGCGCGACCGATTTCGCCATCCTCAGCCGCTCTGGGGGAACCACCTCATAGGGCGCGAGCGCACCGGTAGCCGAGGCGTTCTGCACGCCATAAGCGGTAGCGAGCATCACGACATCGGCGCACAGCGTTGCCGCCTTCTCCGTGCGTATGACGAATTGACCGCCGCGACGGCCGCAAGAAACCGCCGCATCATTGACGATCCTGGTGTCGACATCGGCTCGGCTTTCGATCGCTTCGAACAGACGCTGCCGCGCATAGGAGCCGAACAGTTCCCGCGGCAGAAAGCTGTGAGCGAGACCTTCGAGCAGGCCGGGATCGTTTTCGCCCTGATCGATCTGCGCGAACGCCCAGTTCAAAAAATCCTGGGGGCGATCCGGAAGAATCGAGAGGTCGCGCGTTCGCACGTTGAGAAGATGCAAGGGATGATGACCGCCATATGCGGCGCCCCGCCCCAAGGCGGCGCTGGGCTCGACAATGGTGAGGTCGAACGGACGCTCTATGCGCTTCAGGCAGGCGATTGCCGCCGCGGCCCCGGTGAAGCCGCCGCCGATTACGCAAATATTTGGCCGCGTGCGCTTCATTTTCGTTTCCAAGACCCGGTCAAAGCCAAAGCGACGGCGCTCGAAACAACCGCCGCCCCTGGACCAGGGGCGGCGGTCTGGCAGCGGAGGGGACTATTGGTCCGCTTACCAGTCGACTTGGAATCGGGTGCCGAAGCCTTTGATTTTCGCACCGTCGTTGCGGTTGAAGCCATCGGTGTTGTCAGCGACAGCGAAGTTCCCGCCTTCGATTTCGGATTCGCCATATTGGAACTGGAAGCGCGAATAGTCGTTGAGCCACCAATTCACGCCGACGATCCACGTCTTCTGCTCGCCGCAAAGCGTGCAAGCATTGTTGACTGTTACGGCATTGGGAGGCAACCCAACGGTGACTGGGAGGCCCTGGATTGTCTCTGCCTGGTCGGAGAGATCGAGGACATCGTAGCGTGCGGCGAGTTGCCAAGCGCCCCAGCCGCCGCCTTTGCTCCAGACAACCGGATTCTTGACTTTGACGCGCCCAAACACACCCTTGCTATACTCTTGCGTCTCTCCGGTGATGAACCAGCCGGCATCGACATACCAGCCTGTGTAGGTCGGGTCTCGACCGTTGAAGAACGGCGAAATGTCAGCTTCCAATTGCGTGTATTCGGTCTGGACGTGGAACGACTGCCAGATGAACAGACCCTCCAAGCCCCAGAAGGTGTCGTGATCGAAGATCGCCGGAGTCGAGATGAAGCGATCGGCCAAATGCAGATCCGCACCTCGCGCGCGGTATTGGAAGAGTTGGTCGTTGAGCGGGTTCGACACCCCCCCGTCAGGACCATTGCTCCCACTCCTGAGGAATTCGGCCTGCTCGCGGTCACGCCAGCTCCCGCCGATATGAATCACTTGGTGGACGCCATTCACTTCCCGATTGATCGGAGCGACGGTCAAGCGAGCCGATCCGGTCTTCACATCCTCGAGCCACCGCTCGTCGTTGTTGGTAGAGGGTCCGAAGATGCCCGCGGAGGCGGTAAAATGATCGGTCGCGTAGATCGCGCCCGCACCGATCTGACGGTCGATAGTGTCAGCCTCGACAAACGCCGGGGTTTCTTGGAAGGTCCTGTAATTCGAGCTGTTCAGCTGATCGAGTGAATTGAAGGTTTTGAAATTGCCGAAACGCAGGCCCAGGTCTTTCGCCAAACCCGTATACTCTCCATAGGCGTCCTTGAGCGACACCGCGTCATTGGCGAAATCGGCTTCAACGATGTATTTGAGGTCGTACCAAACGACGCCTTCTATACCGAGACGGGCGCGACGGATCTCAGCCGCGCTGACGTCGGGCCTGCCCGTGATATCGAAATCCTGGTCGATGGCGTCGTAGTCGACGTGAAGCCGACCGCGGACCTTCATTTTGAATTTGCCGTCCGCGCTCGAAAGCTCGGGTGCCCCCTTCCACTTGACCTTCAAGTCGAGGTCGCCGCCGCCGGCATTTGCCGCGGTGGCATTGGCGGCAGCGGCTTGCGCCTTCGCGTCCTGCACCTGCTTCTGCAGCGCCTGGATGGTCGCTTGCATTTCCTGGATCTGGGCTTGGATTTGTTGCAGATCCTGTGACTGTTGTGCCTTCGCTTCTGGAGCGCTCGCGGCCAAAAGGCCGATCACGCTCGCGCCCGCTAGCAGATAGCGGCCATGTTTTTCCAGTCCCCCGCGCATGTTTTGTCCCCCTGCTGAGATTTGCTACGCATCATTATAACTCGACATAGTCTACCGAACTTATAGACATTGCAAGTCGGCCCCGTTTCTTTTGTGGCCGGAGTCGCGAAAATTCATTCTTCTGGCCGGCAATGGGCCGGAAGCCCCGGCTCGGGAGCAACGCCACGGTATGGGCGTTCCCCGCATGCGTCAGGCCCCCGGTGCTGCGTCTGGGTAGAGCCGCCAGCGGCGGGGAAGCACGGCAATTCCTTGCCCGACGCTGCCCTCGAACTGCGAGGGCAGCTCGATTTCGATGCGGTGGCCGTCCCGGCCCGCCTCGACATCGAACTCGCCGCGCGCCGCCATGCCGGCGGATCGCCGCGATCGTGCCCGGAATCGCGCCGGAGAGGCCAGAGTTGAGTTCGACATCCTGGGGGCGGAAGAACAGCCGCGCCGGGCCGTCCGGATAGCCTTTCGCGGCGAGCGGGAGCAGCACCTCGTCGAGAACGATGTTCCCCCGTTCGACCCGCACGGGCAGTTCGCTCGATTCGCCGATGAAGGAGAACACGAAGGGCGAATTCGGCGCGTCGTAGATCTCGTCAGGCGTGCCGACCTGCTCGATGCGCCCATGACTCAGCACCACGACGCGGTCGGCAAGTTCGAGCGCCTCTTCCTGGTCGTGGGTGACGAAGACCGTGGTGTGTCCGGTTTTGTCGTGGATCTCGCGCAGCCAGCGGCGGAGGTCGCGGCGGACCTGAGCGTCGAGCGCGCCGAACGGCTCGTCGAGCAGCAGCAGGCGGGGTTCGATGGCGAGCGCGCGGGCGAAGGCGACGCGCTGCCGCTGGCCGCCCGAGAGTTGCGAGGGATAGCGCTTCTCGAGTCCGGAGAGTTGCACGAGTTCGAGCAGTTCGCCCACGCGCCGCGCAATGTCTTTCCGGCTCGGCCGGCGCGAGCGCGGCCGCACGCGCAAGCCGAAGCCGATATTTTGAGCAACGGTCATGTGGCGGAAGAGCGCATAGTTCTGGAACACCAGCCCGACATGGCGCTCCTGCACGGTGAGCTTCAGCGCGTTGTCCTGATCGAACAGCACCCGCCCCGAGGTCGGAATGTCGAGGCCGGCGAGGATGCGCAGCAGCGTGGTCTTACCCGAGCCCGAGGGGCCGAGCAAAGCCACCAATTCTCCCGGGTAGATATCGAGCGAGGCGCCGTGCAGTGCCGGTGTCAGACCGAAGGTCCTGACGACGTTCTCGACCGTGACATGCATCGGGTTTTCCCAGCCCCCTCCCGCACGCACGCGCCCCCTCACGGGTTCAAACGCACCCGCATCATTCATACTGTAATCTACCCGAGCGTCCATGATGTTCCCCCAATATCCTCAGTGCCGCGCCGATCCCGCGATCTGGTCGGCGTAGCGCCATTCCAGGCCGATTTTCACCACCAAGGTGATGAGAGCGAGCAGCGCGAGCAGCGAAGCCACGGCGAAGGCCGCGGCGAAGTTGTACTCGTTGTAAAGAATCTCGACATGCAGCGGCATGGTGTTGGTCTTGCCTCTGATGTGGCCCGAGACGACCGACACGGCGCCGAACTCGCCCATGGCGCGGGCGTTGCAAAGGATGACGCCGTAAAGCAGCGCCCACTTCACGTTGGGCAAGGTCACGAGCAGGAAGGTCTTGAAGCCGGAGGCGCCGAGCGACAGCGCGGCTTCCTCGTCCTGCGTCCCCTGTTCCTGCATCAGGGGGATGAGCTCGCGGGCGACGAAAGGGAAGGTGACGAAGATGGTGGCGAGAACGATGCCGGGGACGGCGAAGATGATCTGGATGCCTTGGCTTTGCAGATACGGCCCGAAATAGCCCTGCAGCCCGAACAAGAGCACATAGACGAGCCCCGAGATCACCGGCGAGACCGAGAACGGCAAATCGATCAGCGTGTTGAGAAAGCTCTTGCCGGGAAATTCGAACTTGGCGATCGCCCAGGATGCGGCGAGGCCGAAGACGAGATTGGCGGGAACGGCGATCGCTGCCACCAGAAGCGTGAGCTTGATTGCCGCGACCGCATCGGGCGTCGAGATGGCCTGCCAATACCCCTCAAGGCCGGCGCGCAGCGCCTCCGAGAACACGGAGAAGAGCGGCAAGAGCAGGAACAGAACGAGGAAGACCACGGCGACGAAGATCAAAGAGAAGCGCACCAAGCGCCGCTCGGTTGTGACCGAGCGGGCGCGGTCCGTGGCAATGGCGCCGACGGCCAAGGAAGCGTCACTCATGTCCCGACCTTTTCCGCTGCCACGCCTGAATGAGATTGACGAGAAGAACGACGATGAAGGCGATGCCGAGCATGGCGGCGGCAATCGCGGTCGCCTGCGCGTAGCTAAACTCCTCCAGCTTGATGACGATCAGGAGGGGCGCGATCTCCGAGACGAAGGGAATATTGCCGGCGATGAAGATTACCGAGCCGTACTCGCCGACGGCGCGGGCGAAAGCGAGCACGAAGCCGGTGAGAATGGCCGGCAGCAGCGCGGGCAGCATCACCATAAACACGGTCTGGCGCCTACTCGCGCCGAGAGAGGCCGCGGCCTCCTCGATCTCGCGCTCGAAATCCTCGAGCACCGGCTGCACCGTGCGGACTACGAACGGCAAGCCGATGAACACGAGCGCAACGCCAATGCCCCAGGGCGTGTAGGCGATTTTGATGCCGTAGGGATCGAGCAGGCTGCCGATCCAACCGTTGCGCGCGTAGATGGCGGTCAGCGCGATGCCCGCCACTGCCGTCGGCAGGGCGAAGGGCAGATCGACCACGGCATCGAGCAGTCGCCGCCCGGGAAAGCGATAGCGCACCAGCACCCAGGCCACGATCACGCCGAAGACGACGTTGATGGCGGCCGCGATGAAGGAAATAACGAAGCTCACGCGAAGCGCCGCGAGCGTGCGCGGCGCGGTGACGATCTCCCAAAAGCCGCTCGCTCCCAGCGACGCCGCCTTGATGGCGAGTGCTGCGAGCGGAAGAAGAACGATGAGGCTCAAATACGTTAAAGTGAAACCGAGCGCCAACCCGAAACCGGGTATGGCGCTCGGCCGCTTCAACGCCAGGCCGCGGGCGCCGGCCATATGCGTTTTCCCCTCGCTAGTTGGTCGATTTCGGCTGGTAAATCTGGTCGAAAATACCCCCGTCATCGAAGTGCTTCGGCTGTGCCTTGGCCCATCCGCCGAAGAGGGGATCGTCGATCGACACGAGCTTCACGTCGGTGAAGCGGGCGAGATCCTTCGGATCGGCCGCGCTCGGGTCAGAGGGACGATAGTAGCGCTTGGCGATCAGCTTCTGCGCTTCCGGCGTATAGAGGAACTTCAGATAAGCCTCGGCGACTTTGCGGGTCCCCTTGGCGTCCACGACCTTGTCGACGATGGCGACCGGGGGCTCCGCCTTGATCGAAAGCGACGGCACCACGATCTCGAACTTGTCCGCGCCGAGTTCGTCGATGGCGAGGAAGGCCTCGTTCTCCCAGGCGAGCAGGACATCGCCGATGCCGCGCTGGGCGAAGGTTGTGGTCGAGCCGCGCGCGCCGGTGTCGAGCACGGGCACGTTGGCGTAGAGCTTCCTGATGAACTCCTGGTTCTTGGCCTCGTCATGGCCGAATTTGCCGTCGGCATAGGCCCACGCGGCGAGGTAGTTCCAGCGGGCGCCGCCCGAGGTTTTCGGGTTCGGCGTGATGACTTCGACGCCCTGTTTGGCGAGGTCATCCCAATCCTTGATGTTCTTCGGATTGCCCTTTCGCACCAGAAAGACGATGGTCGAGGTGTAGGGCGAGGAATTGTTCCCCAAATGCTTCTGCCAATCCGCGCCGATCAGGCCGGCCTTGGCGATCTGGTCGATGTCGCCCTGAAGCGCGAGCGTCACGACGTCGGCTTGAAGTCCGTCGATGACGGCGCGGGCCTGCTTGCCCGATCCGCCATGCGACTGCTCGATGGTTACATTGTCTCCGCCTTTCGCTTTCCAGTCCTTGATGAAGGCGGCATTCACGTCCTTGTAGAGTTCACGGGTCGGGTCGTAAGAGACATTGAGAAGGGTGGTGTCGGCGAGCACGGCGCTCGCGCCAAGCGCAAGGCCGAGCGCGGCAGCGGCCGCAAGGGTGTTTCGAAGTATCGTCATCGGATCCTCTCCTCTGTTTAATACTACTAAAACCCTATCAACTCAGTCGTGTTTATGAAAGCAATGGCCGCTTCTTTGTTTTGCCAAGAAGCGAATGTCCGTAGCGCCAAACCGCCGGGGCGGGAAAAAAGTTCCCCTGAGCCTCAGGCCCGCGCCTTGATTGCGCGCCTTTTTCGCGCGGATCGGCCCGTTCCCAACCCGTCGCCGGCGATCGCCTCGGCGATGGTGGTGCGGTCGAGAACGTCGCGGGCCAATTCGGTCACTTTGGCGAAAACCCGCCTGATCTCGCAGGTCGCCTCGTTCTTGCAGTCCGGACAGCGGCGATAGGCGATTTTGCTCAAGCACGGCAGTGGCGCGATCGGGCCGTCGATGATCCTGAGCACGCGCCCGAAAGTGATCTGATCGGGCGGCGTCAACAATCCATAGCCGCCGAGCCGGCCTCTGCGGCTCGCGACGATGCCGTGGCGCTTCAGGTCGAGGAGGATCTGCTCGAGGAATTTGCGCGGGATGCGCTGCTGCGCCGCGATGTCCGCGATCATCATATTGTCGGCGCCTGCGAGCGCAATCAGCGCCCTCAAGGCATATCGTGCCTTCTGCGAAATCACCTTGGAATTGCCCTAGAAACCCTATCTGCTGGATCGGAATATAGGGTTTCAGCCGTCAAGACAACTGTCCGTGGGGAGACGGCTGCTTCCGCCGGTGCTTTCCCTCAGCCGCTCAAAGAAACCCTTGCGATGCGCGCTCGGTTTGGCGCAATTCTTCCCGGCGTTATTCCAAGGTAGCTCAACCCATGACGGCAAGGACGGGAGGAACCGCGGCTTCGCCGGCCGCGCAAAAAACTGCGGTCGCGGTTCTTGCCGCCATCAGCATCTGCCATCTCCTCAACGACGTGATCCAGTCGCTGATCGTGGCGCTCTATCCCATGATCAAGCAGAGCCTCGCGCTCGACTTCCGCCAGATCGGGCTCATCACTTTCACCTTCACCTTCACCGCCTCGGTGCTTCAGCCGCTCGTCGGCTTCGTCACCGACCGCTACCCCACGCCCTATTCGCTCGTGGCCGGCATGGGCTGTTCGCTGCTCGGCCTCCTCATCGCCGCCTTCGCCTCGACTTATGGCCTGGTGCTTGTCGCCGTCGGGCTGATCGGGATGGGGTCCTCGGTGTTTCACCCCGAGTCTTCGCGGGTCGCGCGCCTTGCCTCGGGCGGCCAGCACGGTCTCGCCCAGTCGGTGTTTCAAGTCGGCGGCAATTTCGGCACCGCGCTCGGTCCGCTGCTCGCGGCTTTCATCGTGCTGCCGTTCGGGCAGGGAAGCATCGCGTGGTTCTCGATCGCGGCCCTGATCGGCATGGTCATGCTTGCCGCGATCGGCTCGTGGTACGGCCGGACGCTGAAATTCAACAACGCCGCGCCGACGAAGGAGCGCGAAGCGATCCACGAGCTGACCCATGGCAAGGTACGGAAGTCGGTCGCGATCCTGATGGCGCTCACCTTCTCCAAGGATTTCTATCTCGTCAGCATCACGAGCTTCTACACCTTCTATTTGATCCACACGTTCGGCCTCTCGGTGAGAAGCGCGCAGCTTTACCTGTTCCTGTTCCTGTTCTCGGTCGCCGCGGGAACGGTGATCGGCGGTCCGATCGGCGATCGCATCGGAACGCGGCGCGTGATCTGGTGGTCCATTCTCGGCGTGCTGCCGTTCACGCTCGCGCTTCCCTATGTCGGCTTGCTCGGCACGGCGATCTTGAGCGTGATCATCGGGCTCATCCTCGCATCAGCCCACCCTGCGATCATCGTCTACGCGCAATCTTTGATTCCGGGCCGGGTCGGCATGGTGGCCGGCCTCTTCTTTGGTCTTGCCTTCGGCGTCGCCGGCATCGGGGCGGCCTTTCTCGGCTGGCTTGCCGATGCGACCAGCATCACCTTCGTCTACCATGTGAGCGCTTTTCTCCCGGCGATCGGGCTGCTCGCGGTGTTTCTGCCGGAGATGGCAAAGCCAAAGAGAGCGCCGGCGCGTCGTAAGAAGTGACTAGCCAAAAAAGTGCCTTGCGGCCGCTCCGGCCATAGTGACGCGCAATCCACAGCGGCGATTTTTTATTTTATCCACAGGGAAGCTCGGCCGTCTTCGCCGGGGACCCCGCGCGTGGCGGCAAGGTGTTGGAAACTCAAGCGATGCGACCGTTCAAGCGCCCCGCCGCCGCGGCTAAGGCTGAATGAGACAGCGGCCGTCCCATGTGGTTAGATGAGGGCAGTGAGGCCGCCCGGCCGACGCAAGCCGGGACCTTGCAAGACTTGCCGGGCGCGGCGGCCAGGCAGGGTTCGTTCGGTCTTGCGTGAACCTGCCAGCCCGCTCTCGGTCGTTGGAACCAACGCCATGCACGAGGGGCAGCAATGCGTGATATTCGCGGGGACCTGCAAGACCGGGCAGCTCTCTTGGGAGAGCAGATCAACGCCCAGGAAGCGCAATTCGACCAACTTATCGAGCAGCTGAAGCGCGAGCACGACACGCGGCTCGAAGACTTCAGAGCCGAGCTCGATGCGGTAAACCGGCTGATGGAGCTCGAACTCCGGCGGATCGAGTCCGCGCCGCCGAGCCAAAGGACGCAAGCGCACGAGCAAGTGGGCCAAGCGGCCCATCAGCCTCATCATCACCTCCAGCCGCAAGCTCAGCCGCAGCCTCAAGTCCTGCATCAACAGGCGCAAGCCCAGCCGCAGCCGCAAGTTCCGCATCAACACGTCCAGGCCCAGCCGCAAGCACAGTCTCAGCGGCAACCCCAGCAGCCTTTGGCCGATTTCCTCATCCGCTGCCTCAACGAAGCGGGCGCCATGCCGCGCGACGAGCTCCGCCGGTTCGCGTTGCAGGAGGGCTATTTCATCGATGCGGAAACCGCCGAACGGGGCGTGCACGCGACCCTGATCAACGTCGTGAAGGCCGGTCTCATCCGGCAATTGCCCAACGGCAACTTCGCGCTGGCAACCGTGCTCGACACGATCAGGCTTAGGCGGGCGATGTAGCCTTCGAAGGATCTTTGAGCGCCGGGGTCTTCACGGGCTCCGACGCTTCTCTTTTTCCGGGATCTACCCGCGCGATCGCGCCGCTCTCGCAGCCTCCGCGCAAGAGCTCGACCACGTCGCTGCGGACCTTGTCCTCGGCATAGCGCGCGAGCGCCTTGCGGTCGGGAAATTGATCGAGCGGCATCGGCGGCCCGATGCGGATATAGGCGTCGATCGGGCCGAGCCCGAGCAGCCGCCACGCGTGCGAGCCCAAATCCATGTCGCCGTACCAGGCGACGAGGTGCCGCCCGCGCCGGCACAGCGGGAGCCCGTAGACTTTGTTATAGGTGAGCGCGAGCGTCTGGGCCGAGACCTTGGCCCCCATCGGCGCTCCTCCGACGGGCTTCGCCGCCGCGAACAGCGACGTCTTGAACGGGATCACGCTGTTGCCGTCGCTCGAAGTGCCCTCTGCGAACAGCACGATGTGGTCGCCCGCCGCAAGCCGGCCCAGAATCTCATTCGCCTTGTCGCCGACTTCGCTCCGCCGGGCGCGGTCCACGAACACGGAACGCTGCAATTTCGCGAGCCAGCTCACGAACGGCCATGAGGCGACCTCTTGCTTCGCCACGAACGAGACCGGGGCCACCGCCGAGAGCACGGTGATGTCGAGCCACGACACATGGTTCGAGATCAGGAGCACGCCCTGCTCCTCGGCGACCTTGCCGTCGATATTGAGCCGGACGCCGGCGATCTTGCAGACCTGGCGATGGTACCAATGCGGGAAGGTGCGGGCGTAGCGCGAGCCGGTGGCAAGAAGGAGAAGCTGAAACGGCATCAACGGCAGCGTGAAGGCGAAGAAGGCGCCGAGGACCAGGAAGGCACGCAAGCTTCTCATGACAGTGCCGCTAAAATCGTCTCGCCCTCACGCCGCTCTACGACTTGCCGTTCTTGAGCGGCATGCCGAAGAGTTCGAGCCGGTGGCCGATAAGGCGGAAGCCGAGCTCGCGCGCCACCGCCTCCTGCAGCCGCTCGATCTGCTCGTTAGAGAACTCGATGACCTCGCCGGTCTTGACGTTGATCAGGTGATCGTGGTGACCGAGGCCGGCGGGCTCGTAGCGGGCGCGGCCATCGCCGAACTCATGACGCTCGAGGATCCCTGCGCCCTCGAACAGGCGCACGGTGCGATAGACGGTGGAGAGCGAGATGCGCGGGTCCCGCGCGCTTGCCCGCCGATAAACCTCCTCGACGTCGGGATGATCCTCGGCCTCCGACAGCACTCTGGCGATGGTGCGCCTCTGGCCGGTCATGCGCATGCCCCGCTCGGCGCAGAGCCGCTCGAGCCTGCTTTCCGCCCTCGCCGTCTTGCGCATTTGGCCGCCTTGCCGTCGTCGCCCGCCGCGTCATGCATCATCGGCAAGGGGGCGTCAAAGGGCAAGACTGAAGATCGCGGCATCGGCGCCGTGAGCATGATAGCCTTGCCGGCGGCCGACCGGCGCGGCGCCGCAGGAGCGATAGAGTCGGATCGCCGCTTCGTTGCCGTCCGCCACCTCGAGAAACAGCTGCCTCGCACCGCTTGCGCGCAAGCGCTCGACGGCCGTCTGCAGCAGGGCCCTGCCGAGACCCTGGTTGCGACAGGACGGCACGACGCCGAAGGTCAGGATCTCCGCCTCGTCGTCGGCTTTGCGCGCGATCAAGAGTCCGCCAACGCGGCTCGACGCGCCGTCGCCGACCGACCCGATCAGGCAGAGCGTCCCCGGCGCCGATGCGAATTGCGCCATCGCGGCCTCGTCCCAGGGGCGCTCGAAGCAGTCGCGGTGGAGAGCGCCAAGAAGGCGAGCATCGAGCGGGCCTGCCTCACGCACGCTGAGCCCCGAAGCCATCAGCATCGCCTCGCTTGAGGCTGCGTTTGCGGCCGCGCGTCCGGCGGCCGCAAGTAGAGCGGCCGGAGCGTCGGCACCGTCTCCCCGCTCTCCTCGGCGAGCGCGGCAAGCGAAGCGGCGTTCGGTTCGAGACCGACGAGCTGCGCCGTGACAGGGGCGCCGCGGCGGCCCGCGGCTTCGGCGAGGCGGGCGGCCCCGCTGCCCACGGCCGTCCGCAAGTCGCCCGGCAGCGAATTCGCGGCATCGTCCGGCGCGATCAGGAGCGGACCGTCGCGCCTCTGCGCCGCCTCGTCATAAAGGCCGAGATAGAGCATGCCGCGCCGAGCATCGACAGCGACGGCGAACGGCGCGCCGCCCGTAACGCCAAGATCGTGCGCCTCTCGTGCCATCACCGTCAGGCTGTCGCTGCCGAAGAGCCTCGCGGCGGTGACGAGCGCGAGACCGCGCGCCGCCGAGATCGCGATCCGCACGCCGGTGAAGCTTCCGGGTCCCGTCGTCGCCGCGATGCGGTCGAGCGCGCCAAACGCCGTGCCGCTCTCGCGCATGATGTCGTCAACCATCGGCATCAGGGCTTCGGCATGGCCGCGCGCCATCCTCTCGGCACGGGTGAAAACCCGGCGCGCATTGCCGTCGCGCGTGATGAGCGCGGCCGAGCAAGCCCCCATGCTGGTATCGAGCGCGAGGATATTCATGGCGGTCGTTTAAAGGATGCGCGCCATCTCGTCGAATTCGAAACGCGGCGAGCGCGGGAACAGAACGCTGCCGTCGCCATAGCCGAGACTGCAGAGGAAATTCGATTTGACGTTGGTGCCGTCGAAAAATTCGCGATCGACGCCCTGATTGTCGAAGCCCGACATCGGCCCGCAATCGAGCCCGAGCGCACGCGCCGCCATGATGAGATAGGCGCCTTGCAGCGTGCCGTTGCGAAAGGCGGTGTCGAAGATCTTCTCCTTCTTGCCGGCAAACCAGCTCCTCGCGTCAGTGTGGGGAAAGAGCTTCGGCAAATATTCGTAGAAGTCGAGATCGTAGCCGATGATGGCGCAGACCGGTGCCTTCATCGTCTTGTCGCGATTGCCTTCGGAAAGATGCGGCTTGAGCCGCTCTTTTGCCGCGCGCGACTTCACGAAGAGGAAGCGCGCGGGGCTGCAATTGGCGCTGGTCGGCCCGAGCTTGGCGAGGTCGACGATGTGATGCAGCAGGGCGTCGGGGACGTCCCGCTCGCGCCAGGCATTATGCGTGCGCGCGGCGAGAAACAGCTGATCGAGACAGGATTGAGCGATCTCGTCCGTCAAACGGGACGGACCTCTTGCACTTCGGGAATGAAGTGCCGAAGCAAGTTCTCGATGCCGTGGCGCAAGGTTGCCGTCGAGCTCGGGCAGCCGGAGCAGGCGCCGCGCATGTGGAGATAGACCACGCCGTCGCGGAAGCCCTGGAAGGTAATGTCGCCGCCGTCCTGGGCCACAGCCGGGCGGACGCGGGTCTCGAGCAGCTCCTTGATGGTCTTGACCGTCTCTTCGTCCTCGGGCGCGAAGAACTCGTCCTTCTCGCCGCCGTCGCTTCCCTCCGGTGCCTCGGCGACCGCGGCGCCGGAGAGATAGTGCTCCATGATGACGCCGAGAATGGCGGGCTTCAGATGCTGCCACTCGCCCTCGCCCTTGGTCACGCTGATGAAATCGGTGCCGAAGAACACGCCCTTGACGCCCTCGATCTCGAACAGACGCGCGGCAAGCGGCGAGGCCTTGCTCGTCTCTTGATCGAGAAACTCCAAGGTGCCGTTTGCGAGCACGGGCCGGCCCGGGAGGAACCTCAAGGTCGCAGGATTTGGGGTGGCTTCGGTCTGGATGAACATGGCTCGATGGGCGGCCGTACCGCCAACTTAGAACGATTCCAGTGAATACTTGGCCTTGAGCGCCGGAAAGTCAAGGCAGGAGCCCGCCCCGCCTGCCCGAGCTTGGGCGCGACGACGGCTAGAACCCGAACAGGCCCCGGGTGAAGTCGCTGCCGAAGGAGCCTCTGCCTGGGTTCCGCCGCATGTTGGGACGCCAGTCTTGGGCCATCACCTGATCGCCCTCATAAGACGGCTCGCTCACATAACCCCGTCCGTCGAGCACCGCCGTCATCCGCGAGTCATGTCCGTAGAGGTCGTTGAACGTCGTGAACGAACCGTCCTCATTCACCCTCAAGGTGAAATAGGTGACGTAGACGGGGATTTTCTGGTCGAGGGTGACGTGATGATCGTCGCCCGCGCCGAACGTCGAATTCGACCTGGGCCTCGCTCCAGCCCTTGTCCTTTTTCAAAATCGCCTGCGCCAGCAGGTTTGGATTCTGCACGCGCATGCAGCCGTGGCTCTCGGCGCGCACGGCGTTGGCGAACAGGAATTTCTGCGTCGTGTCGTGCATGTAGACGTCGTGCGAATTGGGGAACAAGAACTTCACGCGGCCGAGCACGTTGCTTGGTCCCGGCGGCTGCACGAGATCGAAATTGCGGATGTCGTTTTGGCTCCAGTCGATCGAATCGGGATCGATGTCGCGATTGCCGTATTTGATGCGCAATCCGTGGCGCTTGAGCACGGCGGTATCCCAGCCGCCGCCGAAAAAGCCGCCGCCTTGTCCCATGTAGGGCGCGATCTCTTCGTTCTTGATGGAGTTGGGAACGTTCCAATAGGGATTGAACACGACCTCTTCCATCTCGTCGGTGATCACGGGCGTCTGCGTTCTGGGCTTGCCGACGACCACGCGGGCGGTGAGGGTCGGCGTCCCCTCTTCGACCACGCGCAAGGTGAACTCCGGAATGTTGACCGTCACGTAGAACGGCCCGAGATCGTGGGGGAGCCAGCGCCAGCGCTCCATATTGACGAGAAGCTGGCGAATGCGCGTCTCGCCGCCGACCGGCCGCGCCTGCTGTCCTTGATTGAGCAGCCGCCGCGTGCCTGGGCCGACCGCGCCGTCGGCCCCGACCCCACGTGAAGCCTGGAATGCGCGCACCGCCTCGCGCACGGCCTCGTCATATTTGTTTTCGTTCGCGCCGGCCGGCAGGTCGAGCCGCTTCCTCAGAAGCGCGACCTGCTCGTGCTCCATGCCGAATTTGAGCACGGGACCAGCGGGAATGACGACGATCTCTTCCTTGACCTCTTCGACCTTGCCGCCTCTGAGCTCGATCAACTTCTGCCGCAGGGCTTCGAATTGCGGCTGGTCGGGCTGGAAGCTCCGCAAGTAGGCGGCCGGGTCGGACCGGATGGCGATCGAATTCGAGCACCTCGGAAGGGTTGGGGAGGGCGAGCGTGGGATCGAGATTCTTGCTGACGCGCACCGGCTCGATGCGTCCGCCACGGGCGTCCTTGGCATAGTTCAGGACCGCATAGCTCACCTTCATCTCCGAATCGGCGAGCCAGTCCTTGGCCTCGGGATCGGAGGGACTGAACGAGGCGGCATCCGGCAAGGTGTAATCCGAGGCGCGCAAGCCATAGTCATCGGCCTTGGCGATCTCGGCCATCACCAGCTTGGCGCGCGGGTTGAGACCGTTGTCGTCGACCCAGAGGAGATTGCGGTCGGGCGCGCCGTAATACTCGACGAGCGCGTTCCTTTGCGCACTGTCCGCATCGGACTTGGCGGAGACGAGACCTTGGACGGTGATCCGCAAGCCGTCGGCCGGCGTGATCAAATTGGCCGGCCCGTTAGGCTCGGCCGCAAATCCAGGAACGCTAAGAGACGCCGCAGCGAGCAGCCCCAATGCCACGCTTCTCATGTTTGGCTCCCTACCGGCCAAGCCTCGGATGATTCCCCGCAAAACCCGTCCCATCCGGCTAGCACTGAAAACCGCTCAAATTTTGGCCGATAATGTCGGGGTAGAAAAGGCCAATATCAAGCCAAAGCGAGGATTTCTTCTAGAGAAAGATGGCCCGGTACAACCGTGAGCGGGACCGGGAAGGTGCCGGCGAGCCTGCCTCCCGCAAGATTTGCCACAAGCGGCCCCGGGCCCGAGGGGTCCTTCGAGGCGCCGAGGACGAGCACCCCGATATCCTCATCCTCCTCGATCAGCTTGGTGATTTCTTCGGATTTCATCCCTTCGCGCACGATCTCCTCCGGTTCGAGCGCCTCGAAGCCCATCGTCTTCAGCTTGCGCCCAAACAGGCGGAACACCGCCTTCGCTTTGGAATGTCCCTCCTCGCGCGCGACCTCCTCGACGGCGAGCCACTGAAAATCGACATCGGGCTCGATGACATAGAGGAGAGCGAGTTGGCCTCCCGTTCTCTGCGCGCGACTTGCGGCAAAAGCGAGCGCGCTCTCGCACTCCGGCGTCTCGTCGACGACGACGAGAAATTTCCGCCGGTGACCTTCGGCGAAAATCTGGCGCTTCCGCCGCGCGCTCGCCTGGGCTGCGGTTTCGCTCGCCTTGGGTGGGGACTTCGCGGTCTTTTTCGGCTTCTTTTGCGGCATGGCGTCACGCGGTCATGGGTGGCCATCGCGCCTTCAGGCAAGGTCGATTGCGTAACGCTTGAGGTCGCCGAAATCGACGGTCTCCAGCGTCGCTTCATGGGTCGCGGCGAGAACGACGCGCGGCGCGTGGCCGGCCTCGAGCGCTTCACGCCAGCGCGCCGCACACAGGCACCAACGATCGCCGGGCTTCAGCCCCGGGAAATCGAAGTCCGGCTGCGGCGTCGAGAGATCGTTGCCGCGCGCCTTGGAGAAGGCCAGGAACTCCGCCGTGACCTCGACGCAGACCGTGTGCAATCCGAGATCGTCCGGGCCGGTATGGCAGCAGCCGGTGCGGAAGAAACCGGTGAGCGGCCGCTCCGAGCAGGCCTTCAACGGCTCGCCGTAGACGTTGCGCTGCGCCGATAGTGGCTCTTGGCGTCGCTCCTGCATGGCGGGGGATACTGCCCGATGGCGCGGCGCTCGGGAAGCCTCAACGGAGCGGATTGCGGTCGGGAAGCGTCATCTCGCCCGCTTTTGTCCCGAGCAGCGCTTTGAGCTGAGCCGGGGTCAGCACCGGCACGGGCGGACCGGCATCCTTGGTGGCGAGCGCGGCAAGGATCGCCGGCGGACGCTCGGTCGTTACCCCCTCTTTCGGGATTGGCGGCTCGAATCCGCCGGCCTTGAGCACGTCGCCGCATTCCTTCGGCAGTTGCGCCATGGTGAGCGGCGGTTTTCCCTTCCACGACGAGGCGCCGGGCGGGGCCTGAGCCGTCGCGATCGCGGCCGTCTTCAACATGGCATACCAATTGGTGAGCTCCAGGCCGCAGCCATTGTCGCCGGCAGGGGGCTTCTGATCTTCGCAACCGTCCGCGCCCGGAGGGCACGCGAGCCGTATGTGGAAATGATAGTGATGGTTCCACCACGGTCTGACCTTGCCGAGCCAGCTTGTGTCCTTTCCGGCTTGTGACGCCTGCTGGCAGAGCGCCTTTTTGATGGCCGGGTGCACGAAGATGCGCGCGACTTGCGGGTAGGTGGCGGCGCGCTTGATCAGCTTCACCTGCAGCAAGGTGAAGATCGCGGGATCGACCGTGAAGGGATCCTTGAGCATCGAAACCGCCTCCATGTCCTCGCGCTCTAGCGGCGAAAGAATGCGGTCGGGCATGGGCGTGAGCCAGATATCGGCGTCGAGCCCGATCTGGTGGCTGGTGTGGCCGCTCAACATCGGTCCGCCGCGCGGCTGTGACATGTCGCCCACGAGGAGGCCCGGCCAGCCGTCGAACGCGTGCGCGTCGCTCGCGAGCCGTTCGAGATAATCGATGAGACGCGGGTTGCCCCAATTACGGTTCCGCGTGAGACGCATCACCTGCCAGTCGGGACCGTTGATCGGCAGCGACACGCCGCCGGCGAGGCAGCCTTTGGAATAGCCGCCGATCGATCGGGCGGTCAGAGGGGCGGGCTCGGGCGCCGCCGCGAACAGTTCGCGCGCGATCGGAGATTTGGGCTTGGGCGGGGTCTTCTTGGCGGTCTTGGGCTTGGGCGTCGGCTTCGTAGGCGTGGCGACGGTCTGGGGCTGAAGCGGCTGCTGAGCCGCGGCCGCTGCGCCAAAAATTATGAGAATGAGGCTCAAGAAAAGCCTGAGCATCGGCCCTCGTCCCGTTCCCCCAAGGCTCTTAAGGCGCCCCGAGCCTAGCACAAATGATGGCCGCAATTGGTATGTCTCGCGGCGGTACGCACGCAAGCCGCGAACGCATTCAGTCAATCTTCAGGGGAGAGGTGTAAGACAAGCCGACCGCCCTTGATCGGGAGCTGCAACTCCCGACATCAAAGAGAACGGGGAGACTACAACATGCGGTGGATCGCGCTTCTGGCCATTCTCATTGGCCTCGTCCTTTCGCTTCCAAGCATCGCTCAGGCTGAAATCGTCGCCAGGATCAACTTGTCGAGCCAGCGCATGGCGGTCTTCGTCAATGGCGCGCCGCGGTACAACTGGCCGGTCTCGACCGCCAGGCCCGGCTATCGCACGCCGACTGGGACCTTCAAGCCGACCGCGCTTGTCCGTTACCACCGCTCGTCCATCTATGAAGGCTCGCCGATGCCGTATTCGATTTTCTTCCTGCGCGGCTACGCCATTCACGGGTCCTACGAGATCAAGCATCTCGGCAGAGCAGCCTCTCACGGCTGCATTAGGTTGCATCCCTCCAACGCGGCCGCGCTCTACTCTCTAGTACAGCGGTATGGCCGAGGTAATACATTGATTCAGATTAGATATTAAGCCTGATCAAGCCTGGTCGGCAAGATCGAAAAGACGCCCGCTAAGAGGCGCGGCCCCGCCCTCCGACTTAGGATTCAGGGGCGCTTGGCTAACGCCCTGGCTAACAGCATAACGCCGCTTCCGCTTCGGCACCAACCGCCAGCCATCGTCTAGCACCTCGACGCCAGCCATCGACCTCATTTCTTGGACCTCGCTCCCGCTCTAGTTAGGCCGAGTTCCATCTTGACTGATAAAGGCACTTTTGGAATCGAATCCGGCAAATCAAAAAAGTCGGAGGTGTGTATGCCGTATTCGCCCCAGGAATGTCGCCGTCAGGCCCTAGCTTGCATCCGGCTGGCACAAGCCTTGGCCTCCCCCAAGGACAGAGAGATGTTCGCAAATCTCGCCAAAACGTGGTTATCGCTGGCGGGGGACCTGGAAGCCACTGACCCAAAGCTTGGAAACGCGGATGAGGCCGTCCCGACCGCTCAAGATACATGTTTGGCGTAACGACACGGCTCAGTTTCATTGAGCCCCAGCTTGCCTCCCCGGTCGATCAACCGCCCGAGGGCACACACTGGATTCACGAACTCAAACACGATGGCTATCGCTGCCAAGTGCTGCTTGAGGGAGGGCAAGCGCGTGTGCTCACCCGCAACGGACACGATTGGACCGACCGCTATCCCTCTATTGCCAGCGCGGCATCTATCCTCCGTTGCCGGTCAGCCATCATTGATGGTGAGGCGATTGTGCAAGACGGCGACGGCGCTTCTGACTTCGACTCACTTAACTCGGCGATGCGCTGGCGTCCCGAAAGCATCATCCTCTACGCCTTCGATCTGATGCATCTCGACGGGAAAAACCTCCGGCAGCGAGCACTCGCGGATCGGCGCTCAATATTGAAGGTTTTGCTCAGAAGCGATGAGGAAAGCCACATTCAATTCAGCGAAGAGTTCGTAGGTGACGGCGCCGCGTTCTTTAGGGCATGTGCGGACAAAGGGCTGGAGGGCATTGTCTCCAAACATCGGTTGGCACCTTATCGCTCTGGCCGCACCAGGACATGGCTCAAGACTAAGTGCTTCACCGAATCGAACTTTGTGGTGATCGGGACGGATCGTGACCGCAAGACCGGCGCACTCAGGGCTCTGCTCGCCCGTATCGACGCTGGCCTACGCCGGAGCGGCTTTCATCGCTCTGGCCGGTGACGAACGCGCTCAGTTTCTAGGCGAGGTCCAGCGTCTCACTACGTCCTGGGCAGCGTTTAAGGCTTCTCGGCTAACCGATGTTAAGTGGTGCCGTCCCGAGCTGATAGTGCGCGTGAAGCATTTGGCAGGCAGCAAGACGCTCCGCCACGCGACGCTGAGAGCGGTGGTGCGCTGACGTGCTCAAGAAGCGCAAGCAGCCTGGGCCTGGCGGGCCCGGCCATTGGCCTTCTTGGGGGAGCTAAGGTCGGGTCCGCTTGAGCGGCATAAAAGAAGCCCCGCTGGGAGGGGGGACCTTGGGCGGGGCTTAGAACGTCCGGCTGGCCAAAGGGGCTAGCCCGCCGAACTCAGAGTGACAACCTCTATCTCCGGAGCCTTGTTCCATAAATTCGGAGTCCCAGGGGCTTCTTCCCTATGCGCTACGCATTGGTCCGTCGCCGTACACTAACAGTCTTAAAGCAGTCACGCTTTTCTGAAAGCATCGGGTCGGAGGGGCTTCATCCAGGAGGTTCCTATGACCACGCGTATCGCGATTACTAGCTCTCTCTTTCTTGGCGTCGCCATGTTGTTGCTCCCACCTTCAATGGCCTCGGCAGAACTATCCGGCGCTTGCTTGAAGGATGCCAAGGCGCAGTGTCCAGGGGTGGAGCCTGGCGGAGGCAAGATCAGGGATTGCCTAAAGTCGCACATCAAGGACCTGTCCGACGAGTGCAAGGACGTCTTGGTCAAGGCCGTAAACGTCAAGGCTTGTGCGGATGACGTGAAACAACACTGCGCAGGCATGGAGGCTGGCGGCGGCAAAATTGAAGCCTGCTTGAAAGCTAAAATCGCCGATCTTAGCGATGCCTGCAAAGTAGCGCTGGCGAACTCGGCAGCTGGCGACGACTAAGACACGCACTGAGGCGTCCAGCCGCGCGTAGCGGCTGGGCGTCTTTCTCCTCCCGAAGCATAAACATGGAGAAAACAATGATCAGATTGATCGCGTTCGCTGCTTTTGCCTTGGCCGTCGCAACCTCGGCCCAGGCAATGCCGGCTCCGCCGCTTCATCAGTCGGACGGCATGGTCACGCGAGTCGTCTACGGATGCGGACCGTTTAGGACACGAGTTAATGGTGTCTGCGTGGCCAGAACCACCAAACGCCAAGTCCGCAGATGCGCGGTGTGGGGTGCAGGGAACGTTTGCCGTCGATGGTATTGAGACGCCCGCCGAACGCGCGCATTAATAGGGGCGGCCTTCGGGTCGCCCACCCTTATTTAGATTTGGAAGTCCATCGGCTTCCCATGGCACGAGCGCGGAACGGTCAGAGTTTCAGGGCGCTTGCCTGTGGCACCGGGCCACTCATCGCGCTAAATTACTCGCGGCCGAACAGTGTGTGTTCTCCACTTCCACCCTGCGACGGCCAGGCCCAGTGCCGCCGCTGCTCCCTTGCACGACAGCGGTGCTGGGTCCTTGTTTTTGGGAAACGAATGTTTTCGGGCCGAGTTTAGCAGTGCTCTCCAACATCCCTACTATTCGTGGCCACCCATATGGGCTTCGATCCCTAGCGCCTTAAGCGATATACTTACGCGTCGCAAAAGAAAGCGTCGCCATGCGGGCATGGGCGTTCATTGCTATAGGCCTAGTAGTAGCCGTGGTGGCCCTTTTAGGTCCTCCATTCGTTCAGTTACAAAAAGATTTGCAAGCAGCCCGGGCGAGAAACGCCGAGCTAGAAAGTGTAGTTACGAACCTGAAAAAAGAACTCGATGCAGCCAACCAAGCGCGAACAGAACGTGAAGGCGCAGTAGAAGAGGCCAACTCCGAAATCGAGAAGAGGCAGTCTGAGATAGTGCGACTGAGTGCTGACGTCGAGCGACTGAGTAGTGAGCTTGAGAAGGCACTCGACTTGGCCAAAAAAACCGACGCTCCAAATCAACAAGGAGATTCTGCGTCGGAGCCCCCAGATGGTTGGCAACCGCAATAGAAAAAACGGTTCAGAATGCTTCGCGTAACGACAGGATTACGCTTTATCGAACCAGACTGGCAATGCCGGTCGATGAACCCCCCGAGGGGCAGCACTGGATTCACGAAATCAAACACGATGGCTATCGCTGAGGTGCGCGTGAAGCATTTGGCAGGCAGCAAGACGCTCCGCCACGCCACGCTGAGAGCGGTGGTGCGCTGAGTTTCCAAAAGAGAACGCGCGGGCTGGTAAAACGCGTTGCTCGATCCTGCCAAATACTTGTTCGTTAACCCAAGTCCCGCAGTTTGCCTTTTTCTCGGCGACCTTCAGCAACATTCTCAGCGTAGAGGGTCGCCTACCTCACCCTCGGCGGCCCTGGCCATTGGCCTCACGGGGGAGTTCTAAGGTCGGGGCCGTCCCAATAAAAAGAAGCCCCGCAGGGACGGGGGGGACCCTTTGCGCGGGGCTTCCGGTCCTTATGGGGGGACCTGTGATGGCGAGGGAAGCCATCACGTGCAACACACGTAGCACCACAGCTCTTGAGGACAACCCCGAAGAAATGAACTTTTTGTCATGAAATAGAAGAAGCCCCAGGGAGCGGCGCTTCTTCAAAGTATCGTAGGTCTGGCCGGATGACGGGGGACGTTCGAGCCAGACTTTAAGAATAACAACCGAATCCCATCTTTGTTCCCGCCTGCCTGCGCGCCGCGCCTCAACACTTTCCTTGAGCGATGCTATCAGGCCGACAGGCTGCTTGTGCTTCTTGAGATAATCCGCAAACGCTTCGCTACGGGACGGGTAACACGCTCATCAAGATCGCCTACTAGCGGGCGCGCGCGATCGCAGGCGCTAGCGGCCGCAGTCGGAGGGCGCCGGCGCGCCGCGGAAGCGGTCGCTCATCCACGCGAGCGCCTGGCCCGCGCTGTTCCTGGCGGCGAAGGTATGGCTCACGCGCGGGAGCGAGCAGAACTGCGATAGCTGCACTCCGACGCGCCATCGCTTGGTAGAGGACGCATGGCGGCGGGCTCGACCAGGTTCGAGATCGGGATGTTGTAGAGCTTCGACCACGAATAAATTGTCATCGCGGTCAGCTCCTTGCCGGTCGATGTGGTTTTGTCGGCATCGAACAGCTCGGCGAGATAGGTGGCCGGCGCCGCGGCCGCGACGCCGACGAGCTTAAGCTCGGGCGCGTAGCTTGCCGCAAGCTCTCCGGTATAGAGAGAGGCGTGGCCGCCTTGGCTGTGACCCCACACCGCGAAACGGTTCGATGCGCCCGTGCGCGGTAGCGCGCGCGCCGCGCGCACCGAATCGAGCACGGCGCGGGCTTCGCTCACACCGATGAGATAGGGGTGGATTTGGCCGGGCACGCCGAGACCGGGATAGTCCGTGGCGACCACGACATAGCCCCGCGCCAGCATGTCGGCCAATCCCCAGATCATGCCGGCGACGTCGGGCATGAGCGAGGGCGCGCAAGCCTCAACCACGCCGCTCGTCGGATGGGCCCAGGCGATCACGTTCCGGCTGCCTTGAGGCGCGGCGCCGGGCGGGATGAAGATCGCGCCCGACACCGCGATCGGCTGGCCGTTAAGCCCGGTCGAACGGTAGAGGATGCGGAAGGCATCGCCCGCGCCGGGGCCGCCCCCCTCAAGCGGCCATACCCTGATGATGGAGCCTGGCTTCCCCGCGACCTCGCCGGGCTTCACGTCATAGACGGCCTCTGCCGTTTGGGAGGGCCCAAGGCCGAGGCCGAACGCGAACGCGGCCTTGGCCGCAAGGCGGAAGCACGTCCCAATTGATGGCATTCGTTTCCCCCGAGGACCAGGCGCAAGAACGGGCGCGATCATAGCCGCAAACCTAAGCCTTTCGGCAACTGGGAGAAGGCGTTGCGGCCGCGACGTAACCATTTCATTCTTCCGTCATTCGAGGCAAAATCGGCCCCGGAACGTAAATGAGGCTGCCCGCGCGTCGGCGCGGGCCGTTTCCAAGCGGGGACTATGAGATGACATCAGCCGCAGCCACGCTCGACGCCCTCATCGGCCGCGTCGGCGACATCCCGACGCCGTTCTCGATCGAACTGCCGGATGGCGAGAAACGGACGCTCGGTCAGGGCGATCCGGAGTTCTGCATCAGCCTGCGCAACGAGCGGGCATTGCGGGCGCTTCGCAGCCTCGATGAAGGCAACATCTCGGAGGCCTATTTAAGCGGCGACATCGACCTCGAAGGCGACATGCTGAAGCCCTTCAAGCTGCGCCAGCATTTTAACGACCGTCATCCGTTGGTCCTGGCGTGGCGCTTCATCGAGCCGGCTCTGTTCGGGCAGGTCTACACCAACAAGCGCGCCATTGGCTCGCACTACAACGCCGATCCGAAGCTATTCTTGAGCTTTCTCGATCCGGTCTTTCCCGCCTACAGCCAGGGCGTCTACGCCAATGACGACGAGCCTCTCGCCAAGGCGCTCGAGCGGAAATTCGACTGGGCCATCGAGAAATGCGAGCTCGGCCCCGGCAAGAGGGTGCTCGAGATCGGCCCGGGCTGGGGCGCCTTCGCCAGTCACGCGCTTCAGACTGGCGTGCGCTTCACCGGCATCACCAACTCGGAGGTGTCGCAGTCTTATCTGCGCTCCAAGCTGTCAAATTTCGGCGACCGCTTCGACATTCTGCTCACTGATTTTTACAACTACGAGCCCAAAGAGCCTTACGACGCCATCGTCATCATGGGCGTGATCGAGCACCTGCCGGACTATGAGCGCGTGTTGAAGAAATTCTCCCGCCTGCTCAAGCCGGGCGGCCTCGTGTTCCTCGACGGCAGCGCCGCCAAGAAGAAATACGAGCTCTCGACCTTCATGGTGCGCCACATCTATCCCGGCAACCACTCCTTCCTCGTGCTCGACGATTTCATCAACAAACTGGGCAAGACCGACCTCGAATTGATGGAGGTCCACAACGACCGCTGGAGCTACTTCCTCACCTTCCGCCAATGGGCGTTGAACCTGGAGGGGAGCAAGGACTTCGTGCGGCGGACCTTCGGCGATTTCGAGTTCCGCAAATTCAGGCTCTACCTGTGGGGCGCCGCCAACGAGTTCCTGGCCCGCAGCCTCGATTGCTACCGAACCATCCTCTACAAGCCGAAGGCGGCCGCTTAAGGATCGGGGTTTGCTTTATCTCCGGTTAGCCAAGGCTGATCCTCGGCCTTGACGCTGTTTTGGCCGGCGGGCGAGGCTGGCGCCGAAGGAGAAAACGACCATGAGCGATCACTGCAAACATTGCCGGGCTGCGCTTGAGGCCCCGACGCGACGCCAACTCATGACGGGTGCGGCGGCGCTTGTTGCCGCGAGCGCGTTGTCCGTCGGGCGGGCGAAAGCCGCGACCGACCCGATCGTGACGCCCCAGAATGTGATCCCGCCATCCGAAGCGCTCGACCGGCTGATGAAAGGGAATGCCCGCTACGTGGCCAATTAGCCGAATGAGAGAGACTTCTCGGCCGGCCGCGCGGCGCGCGCGACGGCGCAATATCCCATCGCCGCGATCCTCAGTTGCGCCGACAGCCGTGTCTCGCCCGAACTTCTGTTCGATCAGAAGTCCGGGCGACGTCTTCGTCGTGCGTCTCGCCGGCAATTTCCTCGACGATGACGGCTTCGCAAGCCTCGAATATGCCGTCAAGTTCCTCGGCGCGCCCCTCATCATGATCCTCGGCCACACCAATTGCGGCGCGATCGACGCGGCGATCAAGGTGGTGAAGGAGGGGATCGAGCTGCCGGGGCATCTGCCCGAGCTAATCAAATCGATCAAGCCCGCCGTCATCGCCGCACATGGCCGCCATCCGAGCGATCTGCTCGCCGCCGCCACCGAGGAAAATGTGCGTCTCAATGTGAAGCGGCTGGTCGACGACGCCCCGGTCATGACCGAGCCACTCGCCGCGAAGAAGCTCGCGCTTGCCGGCGGCATTTACGATATTGCGACGGGCAAGGTAAACTTGCTGACCTAGCCCAACGGGAACGCGCGCGCACACGCGAGTGTTGCTGATTGAGGCGCTGGTGGTCGAGGACCTATTTCGTCGGCTCGTTGGTCGACGTCTCGGCGGTCTCAAGCAAAAAGCGCAGCGCGTCACATGCGGCTCGGCGAGATTCTCGAACGCATCAAGCAGAGACTCGGCGGCGGGCCGGTCTCCGCATCGGACCCGATCGCGATCGCCCGCGCGGCAGGGGCGATCCCTCAAGGTCCCATCCCCGGCTCCAAGCTCACGCCTGACTTCGTGCGCGAGGTCGGGCGCTTCGCCTATCTCTGGGGCTGGCCGCTCGTGAACGTCTACAACCGCTATTGGACGCAGAGCTGGGTCAAGACCCAGACATTCCTCGTCGGCGGCGTGGCGCCGATCGGGCCGATCAATCGCCTTGCCATGCTGACCGGCTACAACGAACCGGGACAGCGCTACATCACCTGCCCGAGCCAGGACCTGATCTACGGCTTCGGCGTCCTCGATCTGTCGGCCGATGCGGTCGTGGTTCAGGTGCCCGATTTCGGCGAGCGGTTCTTCGTCTTCCAGGCCACCGATCACAGGACCGACGCCTTTAGCGCGATGGGCTCCATGTACGGGACGAAGCCCGGCTTCTATCTGCTCGCTGGTCCCGGCTGGAAGGGCAGGGCGCCTGCCGGCATCAACGCCATCTTCCGCGCCTCGACCAATCTCGGCTGCATCATTCCCCGCGTGTTCCAGGCCGACGATCCCGCCGACAACGCGGCCGTCCAGCCGCTGCTCCGCAAGATCATGGCGTATCCGCTATCGGAGTTCGACGGCGCGATGAAGGAGAAAGACTGGAACGACATCATCCCCCTGCCGTGGAAGTCGCTTGACGACGAGGAATGGCGCTGGGTCAATCCTGCGAGCTTCTTCGACACGCTGCCGCGCGTGCTCGATCTCTGTCCGCCGCTACCGGGGGAAGAAGCGCTTTACGCGCTCTTCCGCTCCATACTCGCGACCGCGCGCAAAGACAGCGCCGTGCAGGAGACGCTGAACGAGGCGGCGGCGGAAGCCGACAAGACGCTCGTGGCGCCGCTGCTCGAATTTCATAATTTCGGCGTGTGCCTGCCCCACCACTGGACCACGGTTTTGAACAGCGCCGAGTTCGGCACCGACTATTACACGCGGACGGCGGTGGCGAAGTCGAACATCTTCATCAACCGGGCGCGCGAGACGCGCTATTTCTACCAGGACTTCGATCGTGACGGCGCCCGGCTCGACGGGTCGAAGCGCTATACCGTGACGTTCGGCGCGCTTCCCCCCGTCAAAGGCTTCTGGTCGATCACGCTTTACGACCAGTTCCACTTCCTCGCGCCGAACGCGCTCAACCGCTTCTCGCTCGGCACCAAGAGCCGCGGCCTGCGCTCCGAAGCCGACGGCTCGCTCACCGTCTATGTGCAGAAGGAGCGCCCGGAAGGTGACAAGGTGCCGAACTGGCTGCCTTCGCCTGACGGCCCATTCTCGCTCTTCATCCGCGCCTATTGGCCGCTGCTGCCCATCGCGGAGGGACGCTGGACGCCCCCGGCCGTCGTCCCGGCTTAGCTCACGGCGCGGGAACGTGCCAGTCGCGCGCGCTCGAAAGCGCCGAAAGCAACCGTGATGGCGGCGCCGAGGATGAGCATGCCGGCAAGGAACAGAAGCGCGGCGGTGAAGGTGCCCGTCTCCTGTCTCAACACGCCGATGATCGGCGGTCCGACAAGGCCGCTGACATTGCCCATCGAATTGATCAGCGCAAGTCCGGCCGCCGCACCCGTTCCGGTCAAGATTGCCGTCGGCAGCGACCAGAACGTGCCGACCGCGGCATAGGTGCCGGATGTCGCCAAAGTGAGGGCGATGAGGATCAGCGGCAGCGAGAGCGGCGCGGCGGACCAGGCGAAGGCCGCGCCGCCGATGAGGAGCGCGAGCGCGATGTGCCAGATGCGCTCGCCGGTCCGGTCAGAATGCGCGCCCCACAGCACCATGGTGACAGCGGCGAAAAAATAGGGGATCGCGGTCGCAAGGCCGATCTGGAACGGGCTGAGGCCGTAGGTCTGGATCACTTGCGGCATCCAGAAGCTCAAGCCGTAGAGCCCGATCACCATGCAGAAATAGATGAAACCGAGCACGAGCACGCGGGGGCGCGTCAGCGCCTGGCCGAGATCGGCGTAGCCGACGCTCCGCGCTTCGTCGGCCTCGGCCGCGAGCGTGCGCGCGATCGCTTGCCGCTCTTCCAGCTCGAGCCAGTTCGCCTGTTCCGGACCGTTGTCGAGGACGCGGAGCGCAATCAGCCCGAGCCCGACTGCCGGCAGGCCCTCGATGACGAACAGCCATTGCCAGCCCTTGAGCCCGAGAAATCCGTGCATCTCGAGCAGCGCGCCGGAGATCGGGCCGCCGACCATCGTCGCGAGCGGAACCGCCGCCATGAATAGCGCCACGATCCGCGCCCGCTCCCGCGCCGGAAACCAATAGGTGAGATAGAGAACGATGCCGGGGAAGAAACCGGCTTCCGCCACACCCAACAGGAAGCGCATGACGTAGAAACTCGTCTCGCCGGAGACGAGCGCCATGGCGGTCGCGACCAGCCCCCAACTGATCATGATGCGGGCGATCCAGATGCGGGCGCCGAAGCGCTGAAGCGCAAGATTGCTCGGGATCTCGAACAAGATGTAGCCCGCGAAGAAGATGCCGGCGCCGATCCCGAAGATCGAAGGGGTAAAGCCGAGATCGGCGTTCATGGCGAGCGCCGCGTAGCCGACATTCACCCGGTCGAGGAAGTTCACGGCGTAGCAGAGAACGAGAAAGGGAAGGAGGCGGCGCGAAGCCTTGGCAATCGCCGATCGTTTCGCCGCCTCGGCAGTCACCTTGCGCCTCTCCCCGGCCAAAGCCCCCCGATCCCGCCTTGGAATGGACGAGCGGTTCGCATCCGGCAAGGGTGAAACGCACGCTTCCCCGAAAGTCTTCCGCGCGCCGATGGAGTATTGTCATCCCCCTCTAGCGAACTGATTCGCTGTCAAGGAGGTGAGCCATGGCCATTCCCCTCGATGCCGCCGCCGCAGCCCTGCGCGAGGCTATGCGCGAGACGGTCAAGCGTTATTCGCTTTGGTACCTGCTGCAAGGAGTTCTTGATGGTTGTCGCGGGCGTGCTCGCCCTCGTCTATCCCCTGCTCGCCTCGGTCACGCTGATCTATCTGCTCGCCTGGGTGCTGATTATCAGCGGCGCGGTGCAGGCCATTGGGCTGATCGGCGCGCGCCATGTGCCCCATTATTGGCTGCAGCTGATCTCGGTCGTGCTCGCTATCCTCATCGGCGTGCTGCTCTTGAGGCAGCCGGAGAGCGGGCTTCTGATCATGACGCTGCTCTTGATCGTGTTCTTTATGGTTGAGGGCATCTCCAAGGTCATCTTCGCGCTCACCATCAGGCCCTTCCCCAATTGGGGCTGGGTTTTCGCGAGCGGTCTCGTCGGCATCGTGCTCGGGGTCTATTTGCTGATGAACATTCCGGTCACCGCCGAATGGGTGCTCGGCGCGCTGCTCGGCATCCAGCTGATCTGCGAGGGCGCGGCGCTCGCCTATCTCGCCTGGCAGGTCCGAAGCGCCTAAAGCCTGAACCTCTAGCCTCGCGAGGGGAGGCTAGAGGACGGCGATCCCTAGCGCTCGGGCGACGTCTGGATGTAGCGTCCGTAAACCCAGCCGACCTCCGCTGTCATTGGGTCGGTGACCTGCACCCAACTCCCTTTGCGGCCGGTGACCCGTAGCTTCGACCCCTTCTCGGCCACCCGCAACGTATCGGCGTTCGAGGAGGGAGCGGTGCGGAGATTGGCGTAGTTGGTGAGCTCGACCCACTCGTCGCTGTCGGTCGGAAGCGTGGTCTCGGCGGTGCCGGGCGGCGGGTCCACCTCCTCGACCGGCGCTGTCTGCTCCACCGGCTGAGGCTCCGCTTCGGCAACCACCGGCGGCTGGACCGGCGCCACGGTCGCCTGCGTGGACATCGACCGGCCGGTGACATCCTCTTTCAGCAGCCTGAGCTTGGCTTCGAGGTCCTGGACGCCGAGCTTTCTTGCGCGCTCGTACCAGACTTCCGCTTCCTGCGGGTCCGGCTTGATGCCGTGCGCGCCGATCTTGGCGATGAATTCGGCGTCGTAGGTGGCGCCGAGCAGAAGCGCCGCTTCGCCGCTTCCGGCCTCGGCCGCGCGCCTGAAATAGGCCCGCGCGCCGGCGAAATAGCCGACGTCGATCATCTTGTGGCCGTGGGCGATTAGGTCCGAGACGCGTCCTGCCTCGTCGGAGCGAAGAACCAGCACCGAGTTCGGATCGGGCAGAATGTTGAGCCTCGTCGTCGTGCTGGCGAGAATCGACCCGTCGGCGGCCATCAGCGCCACGCCGATCTCGGCGCCGCCGGCTGCCGTCTTCGGCAGCTTGAGCCTCAGGTCGCCGATTTCATCCGGCGTCAGGTTCCACTCGCTGGTGCCGTAGGGGCGGCCTTGCGAGAAGGTGGCGCCCTCGGGCATGGCGCGAATGGCGATGACGCTTCGCGCCGGCAGTGCTCCGTCCGCGTCGATGGCGATGGCGAAGGGGACTTCCTCGCCCGACTTCGCCGCGATCTGGCTCGGCGCCGTGAGCGCGACCTCGATCTTTTCCGGAACGGCGGCCTCGGGCTCCGGCGCAACGACGACCTCCGGCTCGGGCGCGGGCGCTGGCGCGGGCTGGACGGCGGGCGCCGGCGCGAGCGCGGCAAGATCGCTTGTGCTGAAGGTCGGGCGATCGGTGAACTTCTGCGCGTCGCTGTGCCCTGGGATCGTGATCACGCCCTGCCACAGCAAAGCCAGAACCGCCGCCGTCGGGATCAGCGAAATAAGAATGGCGGCGATCAGCAGCCCCTGGCCCGCCGAGGACACGCGCGCGCTGGCGCGTTCGGCGATGTAGCCCGGGATGACCGGCTCGGCCGGAAGTTCGGCCGGGTCGTCGCCAAGGAGCTTCTGCCCCTCGGGAGCGAAACGCTCCGCCATGGTGGTCGGCGTCGGCTCATGAATGGCTGGCTGAGCCGCCAGCCGCTCGGTCAGGTTGGTCGGCCTGACAACGATATCGGATGGACTGAGCATGATACCCTCCTACGCATCACAAAAAGAGAGTTAGTTCTGTCTGCGCCCCCGGTTCCATTCGAGGAACGCGCGGAACAGATCGGCGCGCTCCGCGTCGGAGATCGGGCCGCGCGCGGTGCTTGCCTCGGCGAGAAACGCGTCGAAATTGCTGCGCGAGGCGGTGTCGGTCGGCTTGGTCGCAGCCTGGTCGATCCAGGTCTGCGCCAGCGGCGAACGGCGCCAGCCTTCGAGGGTGGCGGCGAAATTCACCTCTTTCCATTTCGGATGGCGCGGCGCGACTTGGAAGTCGTCGAACTTGGCAAAGAAGCGATCGACGAGCTTGGCGATCTTCTTGTAGCGGATGGAATCAGTTGGCCAGTTGAACGACACCAGCACGGCGCAGACCGAGAGCGTGTCAACCCGCGCGCCCTCCGGCACGAGCGAGGGATAGTCGTCGTGGGTCAGCATCGCCGGGTAGTACTCGTCTTCGAGCGACTTGGCGTAAGGGACCGAAAGCAGCTTGAGCCCGGTCGTCTCTTTCAGGTTGGCGAAAGCCGGCGCGGGCTTGCCCGTCACCAAGATGGTCGCGGCGATTTCCCCGGTCTTGACCTTCTCGATCGCGTCGCTATCGGTGAGATTGATCTCCTGCGCGTCCACGCCGAGCGCCGCGAAGATCAGCCGCCCGGTGATCTCGGTGCCGCTGCCTCGCGCGCCGAAATTGACGGGTTTGCCGTTGAGCTCCTTGATGTCGTTCACCTCGGAGCGCACCAGCACGTGCATCTCCTCGTTGAACAGCTTGGCGATATAGGTGATGCGGCCCCTGAGGTTCGGACCGAGATCGCCGGTGCGGTCGAAATGCTTGAGCAGATTGGCCTGGGTAATGCCCATGTCGACGCCGCGCAGGAACATGACGTCCTTGATGTTCTGCTCGGGTCCTTTTCCCACCATGGGTAGGACGCGCAGATTGTCGCCGTCGTCGAGCACCTCGGCGAGATCCTGAATGACCGCCAGGTCCGTGCCGCTCGGGCTTCCAGCCATGACCGTCACTACGTTCTCGTTGATGCGCGCGCGGAAATTCTCGCGCGTGTTCTGAGCGGCGGCGACGGTGCCAGCTCCGGTGGCTGTGTTGTAGACTTCGGCGTTTGCCCGGTCTGTGAGGCTCGGCGCCGCCACGGCGGCAACGGCAAGCAAACACAGTCCGCAAGCAAGGGCGTTACGCATGACAGGCCCCTCTTCTCGGCGCGCTTCTTTTGTGACTCCGGCGAGACCCCGCTTAAGCGCGCCTACGCGCGAGGTGGCCGGTTACGCTCATGGGATGTGTGTTCGCTCGGAGAAGGGCGCTCTGTGCCTTTAATCCAGCACCGTTTCGCCGATCGTGCCGCAATCCCTCCTCGGCAAATGAGATGTGATATTTTAACTATAGTCAAGTAGTCATCGATCATTGCGCCAAAATTCTCACTTTTCCGCCGCAGTCTTGCCTGAAAGTAACTTCAAAGCGACAAGAATACGGCCAAAGATGATCTCTTGGCGCATCCAACGAATTATTAGCCGTTACAGCAAGTAAGCTGTACCGATCGATATGGAGTCTTGCGCAGTCTAAGCGGCCCCGATTTGGGGGGTGGGACCCGAAGGACCAAACGCCGTTCGCAGGGTAGGGTTCCGATCCTTGCGAAAATACGTACGCGAACAATTGCGAGGCGTCTAGAGCAAAGCGCCGGCGGCGGGGCGCAAGCGTAGCTAATCGGCGTCCATCTTTAGCGCGGCGATGAAGGCTTCTTGCGGGATCTCGACCTTGCCGAAGCTCCGCATCTTCTTTTTTCCCGCCTTCTGCTTGTCGAGCAGCTTGCGCTTGCGGGTGATGTCGCCGCCATAGCATTTGGCCGTCACGTCCTTGCGCAGAGCGCTGATCGTCTCGCGCGCGATCACCTTGCCGCCGATCGCCGCCTGGATCGGAATCTTGAACAGGTGCCGCGGGATCAAGTCCTTGAGCTTCTCGACCATGGCGCGGCCGCGCGCCTCGGCACGGGAGCGGTTGACGATCACCGACAAGGCATCGACCGGCTCGGCGTTAACGAGGAGCGCCATCTTCACCAGGTCGCCCTCCTCGTAGCCGATGATGTGATAGTCGAACGAGGCGTAGCCGCGCGAAACCGATTTGAGTCGGTCGTAGAAATCGAACACGACCTCGTTGAGCGGCAGCTCATAGACCAGCATGGCGCGCTGGCCGGCATAGCTCAGGTTCTTCTGCCGACCGCGTCGGTCCTCGCACAGCTTAAGCACGGCGCCGAGATGCTCGTCGGGAACGAGGATGGTGGCCTCGATCCACGGCTCCTCGATCGTGGCGATGCGCTGGGGCTCGGGCATGTCGGCGGGATTGTGCAGTTCCTTCATCGCGCCGTCGGTCAAATGTACGCGATAGATCACCGAAGGCGCGGTGGCGATGAGGTCGATGTTGAATTCGCGCTCGAGCCGTTCGCGAATGATCTCGAGGTGGAGCAGGCCGAGAAAGCCGCAGCGGAAGCCGAAGCCGAGCGCGGCCGAGGTCTCCATCTCGTAGCTGAAGCTCGCGTCGTTGAGGCGAAGTTTGGCCACGGCCTCGCGCAAATCCTCGAACTCGCTGGCATCGACGGGAAAGAGGCCGCAGAACACCACGGGCTGGGCCGGCTTGAAGCCGGGGAGCGCGGCGTTGGCGGGCTTCCGCTCGTCGGTGACGGTATCGCCGACGCGGGTGTCGGCGACCTCGCGGATCGAGGCGGTGAAGAAGCCGATTTCGCCCGGCCCGAGCCGGTCGCGCATTTCCTGCTTGGGCCGGAAAATGCCGACGCGGTCGATCTGATAGGCGGCGCCGGTTGACATCAGCCTGACGCGCTGACCCTTGTGCAGCACGCCGTCGAAGATGCGGACCAAGACGACGACGCCGAGATAGGAATCGTACCAGCTGTCGACCAGGAGCGCTTTCAGCGGCGCGCGCGCCTCGCCCTTGGGTGCGGGCAAGCGCGTCACGATCGCTTCGAGCACGTCCGCGATGCCCTTGCCGGTTTTGGCCGAGATTTCCAGCGCGTCATGGGCGTCGAGCCCGATGACGTCCTCGATCTGCTGGCGCACGCGATCGGGCTCGGCCGCGGGGAGGTCGATCTTGTTGAGGACCGGCACCACTTCGTGATCGTTGTCGAGCGCCTGATAGACATTGGCGAGAGTCTGCGCCTCGACCCCTTGCGTGGCGTCGACCACCAAGAGGCTGCCCTCGCAGGCGGCCAGGCTCCGGTTCACCTCATAGGCGAAATCGACATGGCCCGGCGTGTCGATCAGGTTGAGCTCGAAGAGCGTCCCGTCGCGCGCGCGGTAGTCGAGGCGCACGGTCTGCGCCTTGATGGTGATGCCGCGCTCGCGCTCGAGCTCCATTGAATCGAGCACCTGCTCCTTCATCTCCCGCGCGCTCAAACCGCCGCAGGCCTGAATCAGCCGGTCGGCGAGCGTCGATTTGCCGTGATCGATATGGGCGATGATGGAGAAGTTGCGGATGCGGGAAAGCGGCGTCGTCTCAAATTGAGTCATGCGCGGCTTGGTACGGGAGCAGGCCCCGAAGGGTCAAGCAAGCGTTGGGCGAAATACGGCGAAATAGTGAGACGAAGCGCCCTATTGTGGTTTCGGTTCCGGTCTAGAGACTGCCCGTCTCTGAAAACCATACGGAGAGTTATGATGCTGAAAAGAGTGATCTTGGCTGCCGTCGCAACCGCCTTCGTTGCCGCTACCGCTATGCCGGTTGCGCTGACCCCGGCCAATGCGGCGACAAGTTGCAAGCAAGCCGCCAAGGCGAAGTTCCCCGGCGATCGTAAGGGCCGCCACGCCTTCAAGAAGCAGTGCAAGGCGGCCTTTAAGGCGCAGAAGGCTTAAGAATCGCCGATTTTGCGACCTTTGTTCATCGAGAGAGGGGCCATTTCGGCCCCTTTCTTAATGGGCTCCCGCGCCTGAAATCCTTCTGCCGCAAGTCTTAATTGCAGCAACCGAAAAGCAACAACATTGTCGAAATTCGAAAATCGCCGACGAAGCTGGTGACGGCAGATGATAAAGCGAGCTTATTCCGCGGCGTAAGTCACGTCTTCACGCACGGGAGTAACCTTATGCTTAAGAAAGTGTTTTTTGCCTCGGCGGTGTCGCTTCTTCTGGCCGGCGTCACGTTGACAGCAGTGCCCAGCGAGAGCTTCGCCTCGAAGAGCCATTGCTTCAAGGCGGCCAAGGACAAATACGGCCTCAAATTGCTGAAGCGCCATGCCTACAAGAGGGCCTGCAAGAAGGCTTGGAAGGCCGCCAACAAGTAGGCTCGCCTTCGCATATTTGATTACAAGGGACCCGCCTCGGCGGGTCCCTTCATTTTACCGGCTCGAGTCGTGGCTGCCGCCTACCGCTTTGCCGAGCGCGAGGATTTTTTGTACCGGTGTTTCGGCGTCGTGGGCGCCGGACAATAGAGGGCGTCGAATGACCCGGGTGTCGCAATGCATTGGTCACCGCGCATGACCGGCGGATTGTAGATTCCCGTGGCCCCCAATACTGGCACGGCCATGATCGCTAAAATCATCCCCATCAGACCCTCCCGTTAGCGTGGCGAGCCCAAGCGAGGGTGCCACCCCTTGAGTTTACACCCGCGAGGTCGCCCCGGCTGTTGCCGCTTGAGCACACACCCCGGCAATTCAGGTTTTTGCCCCAGAATTTTGCTTGCGAATTCGGCTCAAGCCGGCGCCGAGCTCAGATGCCGGCATACCACTCGTAGCCCAAATCCTCCCAAAAGCCGCCGCGGCCGCCCCTGATGCCGCCGATGCTTTCGACCGCCTCGATCCGCATCACGTATTTCGCCATCTTGTACCCGAGCTGCCGCTCGACGCGGAGCCGCAAAGGCGCGCCGTGCGCGATGGGAAGCGTACGGTCGTTCATCTCGTAGGCGAGAATCGTTTGCTCGTGGAAGGCGTCTTCGAGCCCGATCGATTCGTAATAGCGATCGGCTTCCGTGCCGGTGTCTCCCAGCATGTCGGCGCAATAGAGCACAACATAGCGCGCATCTTGCTTGAGGCGCGCGCGCTCGAGCACGGCGCTGAGGCGGACCCCCTTCCACTTGCCGATGCAGCTCCAACCCTCGACGCAATCGTGCCGCGTGATCTGGGTGCGCGAGGGCATGTCGCGAAGCTCGGCGAGCGAGAGTTCGAGCGGCGATTCGACCAGGCCGCCGACCATGAGCTTCCAGTCAGCGAAGCCGTTTTGGGCATGGGCGACATAGGCGGGATCGTCGGGGTTGGTCGAGCCGTTCGCCTTGAAGTCGCTCGAGAGATCGGCCTCGCCATATTCGCGCGCGAGCGCTTGCGGCGTGAGCAGCGCGCGCTGTGCCGCGTACGTCAAGGTCTCGCCGGAATCGAGGATGCGCTTCACCCAATCCTGGTTCGACAGCTCCTCGCATCCGCTAAGGAGCGCCGTGCTCGCGGCCGCGAGCCCGCGCGCGAGAAATCCGCGCCGGTCGAGCTTCCGTCCCTCGCTCATGGTTTTTCCTCCGCCGGCTCGATCGCGTAGCGGCCGGTGATCATGGAGCGAAGATTGTTCCAAAGGCCGGAGAGGACAACCATGACGAGATGCACGACGACGAAGACGACGATCGCCGTCGCGCTGATGAAATGGATGGTGCGCGCGGTCTGCCTCCCGCCGAAGACGTCGAGAAGCGCGGGGAAGGCCGCGTCCATGCCGGGCGACATGGCAAGCCCGGTCAGAAGCATGAGCGGCAGAAGCACGATTGCGACGGCGAGATAGGCGAGTTTTTGCAGGACATTGTAGCGCTTGGCCTCTTCGCCCTTGGGAAACTTGAGCCGCGCGTGCTCGCGGATCGAGGCGCCGATATGCGCAAGGTCGTGGCGCGAGGGCGTAAGATCGCGGCGGAGGTGACCGCTGCCGAGGCTCCACAAGAGGTAGGCGAGGCCGTTGAACAGGAACAGCCAAGCGAAGAAGAAGTGCCAGCGCCGTCCCATGGCGAGGTCGCGATATCCGGGTAGCGTCGCCCACCAGGGAAAGCCGCGATCGTCGTAACCGCTATCGGCATCGCCGCTCAAGCCGAACACGCCGTGTGTGGGTATGGCGTAGCCGAAGATCGTGACGACGCCCTTCGGCGTCCCGTCCTCCTCCACCGTTCCCATCGCCATGATGGGATTGGCGAACTCCGACTTTGCGCCGAGATAGAGCGCGGGATGCGCGTTGAAGATCTGCAAGCCGCTCATCAGCAGCACGAGCAGCACGAGCGCGTTGACCCCATGGGTGATCCGCACCGTCGCCGAATGGCGGTAGATGATCTCGCGTTTGTTGCTGTTGCCTTGTGCGTCCATCGCCGGCGCCGATCCTCGATCGTTCGCAATCATTTACGCCCCGCGCGGCGATTTGGATGCAGCTAGCTCGGCTTGCCCCAGATCTGTTCGAGCCGCTGAGCGCGGCCGCAACCCCATTTGTAGTACTTATAACTCACCGGATTCTGGTTGTGGTAATCCTGATGGTAGTCCTCGGCGGCAGTGAAGGTCGTCACCGGCTTGATCTCGGTCGCGACCGTCTTGTTGAAACGCTTGGCGATCTCTTCTTTGGTCGTCTCGGCGAGCGCCTTCTCCTCATCGTCGCCGACAAACACGACGGACTGATAGGCGCTGCCCTTGTCGCAAAACTGTCCCTTGGGGTCGAACGGATCGATATTGCGCCAGAAATGGTGGAGGAGCGTGGCGTAGGTCACCTTGGCCGGGTCGTAGGTGATCCTGAGTGCCTCGTAGTAGCCCTCGTGATCGCCGTAGTTCGGGTTCGGCTTGGTGCCGCCGGCATAGCCGGAAATCGTCTCGGTGACGCCATCGACTTTGTCGAAAGCGTCCTCGACGCACCAGAAGCAGCCGCCTGCAAAAATGGCGGTCTTGGTCTCCCCGGCGCGGGCGCCGGGCGGGCCGCAAGCGAGCACGAACGCCGCAAGGAAGGCTGCGGTCAGCACCGCGCAGATCGTCTTGGCGATCATGGAAATCTCCGGACGAGAGTGTCGAAACACAATATGGAGCGCCGGAAGCGCGGCAAAGTGGCTCTCGCGCGACCGTGAAATGAATTGAAGCCTGGCGGGGTGCCGATAAGCGCTTGGGCCGGCTCGGCCGGCTTGCTATTGAGGGTCCATGCAGCAGCGCCTTTCCTCCGGCCGCAGCGCGCTCGAGCCCGCTTACGACGTGGTCGTCGTCGGCTCGGGCTATGGCGGCGGGGTGGCCGCCTCGCGTCTTGCGCGCGCGGGCCAACGCGTCTGCGTCATCGAGAAAGGCAAGGAGTTCCTCACCGGCGAGTTCCCGAGCCGCCTTCCCGAGATCCGCCGCGAGCTTCAGCTAAACGGGGCAAGGCTCCGTTCCGGCTCGCCCACGGGACTGTTCGATTTCAGGCTCGGCGCCGACATTCATGTGCTCGTCGGCTGCGGGCTCGGCGGCGGCTCGCTCATCAATGCCGGCGTTGCGCTGAAGCCCGATGCGCGCGTCTTCGCCGATTCGGCCTGGCCCGGGGACGTGAGAAGCGATGGCTTGCTCGAACTCGGCTTCGCCCGCGCCGCCGCGATGCTGCGCCCTCGAGCCTACCGCGATGCCGCTTCGTTGACGAAGTACCGCGCGCTCGAAGCAGCGAGCGCGGCTTTCGATACTCCTCCGGTCGCGGCGCCGGTGGTCGTCAGCTTCGAGGACGTGGTCAATCCGGCGGGTGTCGCCCAACCCGCGTGCACGCTCTGCGGCGATTGCTGCTCGGGCTGCAATGTCGGCGCCAAGAACACCGTGGCCATGACCTATCTGCCCGACGCCAAGGCGCATGGGGCGCAGATTTTCACCGAGCTCAGCGTCAGCTATGTCGCCAAACGGGACGGGGGCTGGCGCGTGCATTTCGCCCCGTCGGACGCTCGGGAGAGGGACGCCGCCTTCGTCGATGCCAAGACCGTGGTGCTTGCCGCGGGCACTCTCGGCTCGACCGAGGTTCTGCTCCGCTCGCGCGAAAAGGGACTAGGCGTTTCCGACCGGCTCGGTGAGAGGTTCTCGGCCAATGGTGACATCATCGCCTTTGCTCTCGGCGGCAGCGAGCGCGTCAACGCCGTCGGCGTAGGCTATCCGCCGAAATTCGTCGGCGATGCCGTCGGCGCCTGCGTCGCCGGGCAGATCGAGCTTGCCGACGGCGAGGTGCTAGAGCGCAGCATGATCCTGCAGGAAGGCGTGCTGCCTTCGGCGCTCGCGCCGCTCCTCCCGGTCTTCTTCATTGCCGGCGGCCGGCTGCTCGGCGCGGCGCAGAGCCTCATCAAGGGCGTCTATCACGGTCCGCTATCGCATCTCCACACCTTCTTCGTCGTCTCGCACGACGACGCCGGAGGCCGCATCGCGCTCAACGAGGGGAAGGCCGAGGTGAAATGGCCGGGCGCCGGCGACCAGCCAGTCTATGCCCGCGTCGATGACGCGCTCACCAAGGCCGCGGCAGCCGTCGGCGCGCGCTACATCAAGAGCCCGCTTGTGGCGACGAGCGTCGGGACCAAGCCAGCGACCGCGCATCCGCTCGGCGGCTGCGGCATGGGCGAGGATGCGGAAAGCGGCGTGGTGAACCACAAATGCCAGGTGTTCGACGCAAGCGGAGCGGACAGCGTTCATGCCGGGCTCTATGTCTGCGACGGCGCCGTGATCCCGCGTTCGATCGGCGTCAATCCGCTGCTTACCATCACCGCTCTCGCCGAGCGAGCGATGGTCCACCTTGCCCGCGACTACAATCTAGGCTTCGATGACGGCTCACGCCTTCGCCAGCAATTGGATCAGGCACTGAGTTGAGGGGCGATTTGTGCGCGGCTGGATGAAGTGTTGTCTCTTTGTCGCGGCCGGCGCCACGCTGGCCGCTGCCGGCGCGCGCGAGACCTTCGCCGCGACGCGGCCTGGCCCTTGCGGCGAGCCCGGGGCTGCCGCCCCGGCCGGCGCCCCGCCCGATCGCCTCACCATCGTGCTCGCGGGTGACGCCGCCTTCAACACGCAAGGCGCCAAGGTCGAAGCCAAGGGCATGCAGAAGGGCCGGGACGTGACGAGCTTCGCCGACCTTCTCGCCGGCGTTGCGGGCGAGGCCAATGGCGATCTTGCCTTCGTCAATCTCGACACGGTCGTCACCGATCGCAACAATCTTACGCCTGAAGGCAAGGGGAGGGTTCAGGTCCGGAGCCACCCCGCCGCGCTCAAGGCGCTGATCGATTCCGGCTTCAACCTGTTCTCGCTTGCGAACGGCCACGCTTACGACTATGGCCCGCAAGGCATCGAGGAGACGCTCTATCACCTTGCCGTCGCCAATGGCGAGCGGCCGATCGCGTTTGCCGGCATCGGCAGCAATTTCGACGAGGCGACGCGCCCGGGCTGTCTCGATCTCGGCGGCGCGAAAATCGGCTTCTCGGCCATCGGTGGGCTGACCGGCGATCGGCCGCAATCGCGCGCGACCGACGACAAAGTGGGTCAAGCCAATTATCGCGACCAACCCGATTTCGCCGCGGTCGTGGACAAGCTCGTGGCGATGCCGGCCGATTACCGCATCCTCTCCATCGATTACGGCACGGAAGGCGCGGTCGTGCCCGATGAGCGGCAGCTTGCCGATTGGCGGAAATTCGCCGTCGAAGCGAAGGGCATCGACCTCATCGCCGGCCATCACCCGCAAGTGGCGCAAGGCGTCGAGCTGAACGGGAAGTCGCTGATCTTCTACAGCCTCGGCAATCTGCTCGAGCCCGGCACGACCGAGCCCTCCCGCTTCGGACTCTGCCGCGATTACGGGCTCATCGCCAAAGTGCATCTCGCCCGCATCGACAAGCGCCTGGAAGGTCGAGGCGATCGAAGCGATCCCGCTGACGCGGACGCAAGTGCGGCCCGAGCGCTTCACCGCCAATGAGGGGACGAAGCGCATCCATGCGCTCAACCACCTCGCCGCCGGGCTCGATGACGGCGCGAACGCGAAAGGTGTGCGCTTCACGCCGCGCCCCGACGGCTCGGGACTTTATTGCGCCGACGGCGCCGCTGCTCTCGGCGGGGAGATCGGAACGCTCTGCCAAGGCTTTCAACCAGCGCCCGAGCCCGACAAGACGCTCGCGGGGATCATCGACTCGGCTTGCGCCGACAAGCCGTTCTCCGCCAAACCGACTGTTGCCAGACGCAGGGCGCCGCAGCGCCGCCAGGCTCCGTCATCGGGCCCCTTCGGCGCCGCAGGTCCGTCGTTCCGGTGATGTTCGCTCCGGCGGGGCGCTAGCCGCGCAACTCGCCGCCCGTCGCTTTCTTGACCGCCGCCACGACCTTGGCCGCGACCGCCTCGATCTCGGCGTCGGTCAGCGTCTTGTCGCGCGGCTGGAGCGTCACCTCGATGGCGAGCGATTTCTTGCCCTCGGGCACGCCTTGGCCTCTGAACACGTCGAATACGCCGACATCGCTGATGAGCGCGCGGTCGGCGGAAAGCGCGGCGCGCACCACCTCGCCGGAGGCGATCTCGCCATCGATCAGAAACGCGAAATCGCGCCTGACCGGCTGAAGATCGATACGCCTCGAGCGCCGTGCTCGCGCTCTTGCGGCGGCCTGAGGGAAGCGCGTCGAGGTAAAGCTCGAAGCCCGCGACCGGCGGGTCGATGCCGAGCCGCGCGAGCAGGTCGGGATGAAGCTCGCCGAACACGCCGAGCATCGTCTTCGATCCGAGCGTGAGCGCCCCGGAACGGCCGGGGTGAAACCATGACGGCGCCTCGCGCGTCACGGTGACGTTCGCCTGATCGAGCCCGAGCGCGGAAAGTGTTGCGACAGCGTCGGCCTTGGCGGAGAACGCGTTGGCAGCGGCGGCCTCGCCCGACCAATGGCGCCCCTCTCCGGAAAGCGCCGAGCGGCCGAATCTCACGCCGGAAGCGGCCACGAACTGATCCTCGGGCTTCGGCCCGCGATAGGCTTGACCGAGCTCGAACAGGGCGCCGTCGGCGAAGCCCCTGTCGCGGTTTCGCTGCGCGGCCGCGACGAGCCCGGGCAGCAGCGAGGGCCGCATCGCCGCAAGCTCGGTCGAGATCGGATTGCTCAAGGTGAGCGAAGGAGCGCCGCCGCCGAACAGAACCGCATGTTCGGGCGGGATGAACGACCAGGTCACGGCCTCGACCAGCCCGCGAGAGGCAAGCACGCGCCGGGCGAGCCGCTGCCGCCTCTGCGCCTCGGTGAGCACGGGGCGCGCGACGCCCGCTTCCCGCCGCATCGGGGTCGCAGGGACCTTATCGACGCCGGTGAGCCGCACCACCTCCTCGACGAGATCGGCGGGGCCGGTGATGTCCGGGCGCCACGAGGGGGGCGAGGCGTTGAGCTGCTTGCCGGCGCCGCCGAGCCCAATTCCGAGCGCGCCGAGTTTCCGCTTGATCTCGCCGTGACTAAGATCGAGCCCGGAGAGGCGCTTGACCAGGGCGGGATCGAACTTGAACGGCTTGTTGGATTTCGGCGGCTTGCCTGCGACCGTGATCTTGCTCGCGGTTCCGCCGCACAGCTTCAGCACGAGATCGGTCGCAAGCTCGAGCCCCGGCACGACGAAATCGGGATCGACCCCGCGTTCGAAGCGGAAGCGCGCGTCCGACTGGATGCCGAGCTTCCGGCCCGTGCGCGCCGTGCGCTTGGGATCGAAATAGGCCGACTCGATGAAGACGTTGATGGTTGCCGCGGTGACGCCGGTGTCCTCGCCGCCGATCACCCCGCCGAGCCCGAGCACGGCGCGATCGTCGGCGATTACGCACATGTCGTCATCGACGTCGTAGGTCTTGCCGTCGAGCCCGAGGAATCTCTCGCCCTTCTTCCCGAGCCGCGCGCGGATCGTCCCCTTGAGCTTGTCGGCGTCGTAGACATGGAGCGGGCGGCCGCGATCGTAGGAAATGTAGTTGGTGATATCGACGAGCGCGTTGATCGGGCGAAGCCCGATCGCCTTCAGCCGCCGCTGCAGCCACTCGGGCGAGGGGCCGTTCTTGACGCCGCGTACGAGCCGCCCGGCGAAGACCGGGCAAGCGTCGGCGTTCGCCTTGTCGAATTCGAGCGCGATCGGGATGGGGTTGACGAAGCCGCCTTTGACGGTGCGGCCCGCATCCGCCTTGAGCTTGCCGAGCCCGGCTGCCGCGAGGTCGCGGGCGATGCCGCGCACGCCGAGACAGTCGGGACGGTTCGGCGTGATGGCGATGTGAAACACCGCATCGTCGAGGCCGAGCGCCTTCGCCGCCGGACTTCCGACCTTGGCCTCGGGCGAAAGCTCGATGATGCCGGTATGCTCGTCCGACAGTTCGAGCTCGCGCTCCGAAAGCAGCATGCCGTTCGATTCCACGCCCCTGATCTTGGCCTTGGTCAGCGTCAAGTCGATGCCCGGCACGTAAGAGCCGACGGGCGCGAACACGCCCTTCATGCCGGCCCGCGCATTGGGCGCCCCGCACACGACCTGAAGCCGCCCCTCGCCGGTATCGACCTCGCAGACGCTGAGCTTGTCGGCGTTCGGGTGCTTCTCGCAGGCGACGACTTGCGCGACGCGGAAGGGCGCGAGCGCCTTGGCCGGATCGAACAGATCCTCGACTTCGAGCCCGATGCGGGTCGCCGTCTCGGCGATCGCCTCGACGCGCGCCTTCGTGTCGAGATGCTCTTTTAGCCACTGTCCCGTGAATTTCATGGCTTAGGACAGTCCGGCGGCGATCGTGGGAATGGCGAGCGGCGGAAAGCCGTAATGCTTGAGCCAGCGCAAATCGCCGGAGAAGAAGGCGCGCAGGTCCGGCATGCCGTATTTCAGCATGGCGATGCGGTCGATGCCGAGCCCGAAGGCGAAGCCCTGATAGCGCGAAGGATCGAGCCCGATCGTCTTCAGCACGTTGGGATGCACCATGCCGCAGCCGAGGATTTCCAGCCACTCATCGCCTTCGCCGATCTTGATCGCGTCGCCCTGCCGCGCGTAGCCGATATCGACCTCCATCGACGGCTCGGTGAAGGGGAAATGGCTCGCGCGGAAGCGCATCTTCACTTTGGGGATTTCGAAGAAGGCTTTGCAGAACTCTTCGAGCACCCATTTCAGATGGCCGAGATGGGTCTCCTCGTCGATCGCGAGCCCCTCGACCTGATGGAACATCGGCGTGTGGGTCTGGTCCGAATCGCAGCGATAGACCCGCCCCGGCGCGATGATGCGGAGCGGCGGCTTCGTCTTGAGCATGGCCCTGATCTGCACCGGGCTCGTATGCGTGCGCAGAAGCGCGCGCGTGCCGTCGGGCGCGGCCGGAAGATAAAATGTGTCGTGGTCCTGCCGCGCCGGATGTTCGGGCGGAATGTTGAGCGCGGTGAAATTGTTGAAGTCGGTCTCGATGTCGGGACCCTCGGCGATCGAGAAGCCCATATCGGCGAAGATTTCCGTGATCTCGTCGGTGACCTGGCTCACCGGATGGATGCGCCCCTCAGCGAGCGGGCCTTCGCGCACGGGTAGCGTCACGTCGGCGCGCTCATGGGTGAGCTTCTCGGCGGTCGCGGCGCGCGAGAGTTCCTGCCGCCGCGCTTCGAGCGCTTCGCCGACCGATGTCTTCAGGCTGTTGACGACCTGGCCGTAAGCCTTGCGTTCATCGGGGGGAAGCGAGCCGAGCGCCTGCATCAGCTCGGAGATGCGGCCCTTCTTGCCGAGTGCGGCGACGCGCACCTGTTCGAGCTTGTCGAGGTCTGAGGCTTCAGCGATGGCGTGAAGCAGCTCGGTCTTGAGACTGTAGAGCTCAAGCGCGCTCATGGCGCGAGACTCCTAAAGCGCGAGGCCGTGGGCCCATGCCGCCGCGAGGGGATCAGCCCCGCGGAGCGGCAGCGGACGCAGCCTCGACCAGGCTCTTGAAGGTCGCCGGCTCGCGCACGGCGATATCGGCAAGCACTTTGCGGTCGAGCTCGATGCCGGCCTTCTTCAGGCCGTCGATCAGGCGCCCATAGGTCAGGCCGTTGGCTCTGGCCGCGGCATTGATGCGTTGGATCCACAGCGCGCGGAACGTGCGCTTCTTCACCTTGCGGTCGCGGTAAGCGTACTGCCCGGCCTTCTCGACGGCCTGGCGCGCGGTGCGGATGGTGTTCTTGCGGCGGCCGTAATAGCCCTTTGCCTGCTTGATCACCTTGCGGTGGCGGGCATGGGAGGTGACGCCGCGTTTGACACGAGACATGACGGTGCTCCTTCGAAGCTGGCCCTGAAGCGCTAGCGGCTATAGGGCAGGAAATTCTTCTTCACGATCTTGGCGTCTTCGTCCGACAGAACCATCGTCCCGCGCGCGCTGCGAATGAACCGGTTGGGACGCTGGATCATGCCGTGACGCTTGCGCGAGGCCTGGCATTTGACCTTGCCGGTCGCCGTGACTTTGAAGCGCTTCTTGGCACCGCTCTTGGACTTGAGCTTGGGCATTTGGCTTCCTTGGTTTGGCCCTCGTCCGAAGCTCGGACGGGGTGAGTTTCGACGATTAGAAAGCATGCGAGCCGCCACGGCATGCCCCGCCGGGCGGCTCCTTCGCGCGACCTTATAGGGTCGGGTTGGGCGGAATTGCAAGGAATTCCGGCGATGGCGCTCCCTAGCGGGGCGCGAGCACCATCACCATCTGCCGGCCTTCGAGCCGCGGCTCCGATTCGACCTTGGCGATGGTCGCGGTGTCCTGCTTGACCCGGTCGAGCAGCCTCGTGCCGAGCTCCATATGCGCCATCTCGCGTCCCCGGAAACGCAAGGTGACCTTGACCTTGTCGCCCTCCTCGAAGAACCGGACGATCGAGCGCATCTTCACCTGATAATCGTGAATATCGATATTGGGCCGCATCTTGATCTCCTTGATCTCGACGGTGCGCTGTTTCTTGCGCGCCTCGGCGGCCTTCTTCTGCGCCTGATATTTGTATTTGCCGAAATCGAGGATCTTGCACACCGGCGGCTCGGAATTGGGCGCGATCTCGACCAGGTCGAGACCGGCCTCCGCCGCGCGGGCGAGGCCCTCGGTCGTGGCGACCACGCCGATATTGTGGCCGGTCGCGTCGATAAGCTGGATATTTGGAGTGTCGATGGCCTCGTTGATGCGGGGGCCCCCCCGATCGGGCGCAAGCTTCGTCGGTCGCCTTACGATGTTTCTTCTCCTCTTAACGAACGGCGGCTGGCGCTCGCTTCATAAAATGGCGGTTTTTCGCGCCGCGGTTCGATTGACCCGCTTCGACCCTTGTATAGCAACGGAATTGCGCCTGACAAGTCAAGCCGGGTGAGTGTGGATTAACGAGACGTTTGCGATGGCGCCGTCTTGGCGCGCTGTCCGAACCGCGCGGCAAGCGAGCTGCCGAGGAGCTCGTCATAGACGGCGAGCGTCGCCTGCTGCATCGCGCGCAAAGTGTATTGCGAGGCGACGCGGGCCCGCGCGCGGGCGCCGAGCGCGGCGCGGGCTTCCGGCGCAAGGTTGAGCGCGCGCTTGATCTTGGCGGCGAGCGCGGACGGATCGCCGGGCTTCACCAGCCAACCCGTGAATCCCGCTTTGTCCTCTTCCGGAGCGATGACGGTTTCGGGTAGCGCCCCGATATCGGAGACGATGACGGGGCAGCCCATGGCTTGCGCCTCGATGCTGGTTCGGCCGAAGGTCTCCGGCACGAGCGAGGGCACGAGCGCGATCTCGGCGGCAAGAAAGGCCGCCGGCATTTCCTCGCAATGGCCGACCATGCGCACCTTGTCGTCAAGCCCGTGGCGCGCGATCAGAGCGGCGAGGTCGTCGCGATAGGCGGACTTGCCGGGCGCATCGCCGGCGAAAATGACGACGGCGCCGTCGAGCGCGCTTTCAGTGGCAAGAAGGAAGGCGGCCTCGATCGTATCGCGGTGCCCCTTGAGGCCGGTGAGACGCGCCGCCTGAAGCACGATCTTGGTCCCGGGCTCGACGCCCCAGCGCTCTCTGAGTTTGGCCACGGCCTCGGGCGGAACCGCGCGCGCCTCGAAAGCTTCCGCATCGACGCCGCGATGGATGGTGCGGATGCGCTCCCGCGCGCCGGGATGCCGCGAGGCGATGAGGCGCGCGGTGTAGTCCGAGTTTGCGATCACGCGGTCGCCGCGGCCCATGACGCTGTTGTAGACACGCTTCACGGGACCGGGGTTGCCGTAGGCGCCGTGATAGGTGGTGACGAAGGGCCGTCCCGTCCGGCGCGCGGCGAGGAACGCGCTCCAGGCCGGCGCCCGGCTTCTGGCATGGACGAGATCGACGCCGCGCTCCTCGATCAGCTGCGCGAGGCGGCGCGCATTGGCGAGAATGGTGAGAGGGTTCTTGCTCGCAACGGGGAGGGGAACGATCTCGCCGCCGGCATCGGCGATGACGGTTGCCAATCGGCCTCCTTCGGTGGCAACGAGGGCCGAGGCGCCTGCGCTTTCGAGCGCTTGCGCGATTTCGACGGCCGCCTGCTCGCTGCCTCCCGCATCGAGGCGCGGCACGACCTGCAATATGGTCACCTCCGGCATGGCACAAGGTTCTTAAGGTGAGCGCATCCGAACCGCAATTCCTCGACTTCGGCGGCGGCGAAAGCACGTGCCGCCTTGCCTATCGCCTTGCCGGCGCTGGAAAAGGCGCTTCCCTTGGCCTCCTCTGGCTTTCCGGCTTCCTGTCCGACATGGCGAGCACCAAGGCGCTCGCGCTAGCGGCCTGGGCGAACGGCCGGGGCCTGCCGATGCTCCGCTTCGACTATTCCGGCCACGGCCTCTCGGAAGGCGATCTCCTCAAAGCCTCGATCGGCGATTGGCTCGGCGAGGCCGCCGCCATGCTCGAGCTTCTCCTTGCCGAAACGCCGCGCGCGGTACTGATCGGCTCGTCGATGGGCGGATGGATCGCGCTTCTTCTCGCCCGGAAGCTCGCGCGCGAGAAGGCGCTGGCAAAGCTCGCGGGGCTCGTTCTGATCGCGCCCGCCTGGGACATGACCGAGCGGCTGATGTGGGACCAGATGACCGAGGAGACGAAGGCGGCGCTTGCCCGCGATGGCGTGATCTACGAGCCCTCGCTTTATGGCGATCCTTATCCCATCACCAAGCGATTGATCGATGAGGGGCGAGAAGCACCTGATCGGCGAGGGCGCGCTTGCTCTCGATCTGCCGGTCCGCATCCTGCAAGGCATGCGCGACCCCGACGTGCCGTGGCGTCACGCGCTCGATCTTGTCGAACGGCTCGGCTCCGACGATGTCGAGCTCACCCTAATCAAGGACGGCGACCATCGCCTGTCGCGGGAGCAAGACCTGCGCCGCCTCGAAGCGACGGTCGCGGCTCTCGTGGCTCACTCCGTCTGAAGCTCGGTCACCATCGGGCAGCCGAGCGTCTTCTCGAAAGCCGCGCGCAACTCGTCCTCCGTTTCGACGGTGAGATAGAGGCCGCCAGTCCGTTCGGCGAGGCATTTCACGTCGATGAGGCTCTGCTCGCCCATCCAGGTATAGCCCTTCACCCGCAGGCCGATGACATGGACGGTGAGCGAAGCGGCTTCGCTGCTGAGCTTCTTGCCGAGATCGCACGGCAAGCCGCCGCATGTCTCCTCGCCGTCGGTCAAGAGCACGATCAAGCCGGGCTTGGCGCGGAAATCGAGCGCCTCGGCGGCCTTGTCCACCGCCGCGGTCAGAGGCGTCTTGCCGGCGGGCGTGAGCGCCTTGATCGCCGTCATGATGCGCGCGGACGAATTCGCCTCGGGCTTCAGATCGAGACGAACGTTGCACTGATCCCAGACGCCGGGCCCGTAGGTGATGAGCCCGACGCGGCGATGCCGGGTGACGCTCGGGAGGATCTTTGCGAGCGTGGCGCGCACCTTGTCGATGCGGCTCACCGTGCCCGCCGTTTCGCTGCCATAGCCCCAGCCATTGCCCGACATCGATCCCGAGGCGTCGAACACGATCATCGCATCCTCGGTGCAGGAGGAACGTTCCTCGGCGCCTTAGGCGATCCCGGCGCAAAGCGTTGCGAACGCGGCGACCGCGAGGGTCCGCAATGCGTTAGTCTCGCGCTGGGGCCGGGTCATCGGCGAGCAGGGCGGTGAGACCTTCGCGGTAGGTGGGATAGCGCAGCTTGACGCCAAGCTCGGACTTGATGCGCGCATTCTTAATGCGCCGGCTGCCCTCGTAGAAACTCCGCGCCATGGGCGTGAGGTCGGCATCGGCAAAGGCGATCTCGGGCGGCGGCGGCATGCCCATCAGCTCGGCCGCGTACGCCACCACGTCGCCGGGCGCCGCCGGCTCGTCGTCGGCGACATTGTAGATCGCGCCGCCGTGGGGCTTGGCGATCGAGGCTTCGAGCACGCTCGCAATGTCCTCGACATGGATGCGGCTGAACACCTGCCCGTCCTTGTTGACCCGGCGCGCCGTGCCCGCTCGGAGCTTGTCGAACACGCACCGTCCCGGTCCGTAAATGCCCGCCAGCCGGAACACGTGCACCGGAACGCCGGTCTCGCGCCCGAATTGGAGCCAGTCTTGCTCGGCTGCGACGCGGGCGCTCGGTGCGCGCGCTGTTGGGATTGGGCGCGGTGCGTCTCATCGACCCAGCCGCCCTCCTGGTCGCCGTAGACCCCGACGGTCGAGAGATAGCCGACCCATTGGAGCGCAGGGAGCGCCGCGATCTCTTCGCGATAAGGACGCGAGCACCGGATCGCCGCCTGGCCCCGGCGGGATCGAGTGGATGAGGTGGGTCGTGCCGGCGAGGTGCTTCAGCAAGCGCCGCGTTGCCCGCATCGCCGGAAAAGCGGACGACGTCGTAGCCCTCGCGCCTCAGCCGTTCGACCTTGCCGTCATCGCGCGCGGTTCCCGCGATCTGCCAGCCTTCGGCGGAAAGACGCTTGGCCAATGTCAGCGCCGAGAAGCCGAGGCCGAAGGCAAACAGCCGGTTCATGCCGCTTCCTCCAGCCATTCGCTTCTCACCACGGGGTCCGTCTCGCCCGCGCAATGGCTGCCGCGCAAGACGTTGAAGCGGCGCGGCGCAAGTCGCGCGAGCGCCCACACCGCCATCGCGCGCACCAATGGCGATTGGTCGCCGAGCCTTGCCTCGACCAGAGGCGCGAGCGAAGCATCGTCCGAATTGCCGGCGGCGATCAGCACGTTGCGCATGAAGCGGTCGCGGCCGGTGCGCTTGATCGGCGTGCCGCGATAGCGGGCGCGGAAGGCGGCATCGTCGAGAACGAGAAGCTCCTTAAGCGGCGGGCTGTCGCTGCCGACGCGCGCCGCGAGCTTCGTCATCGCGCCCGCTTTGCGCAAACTTGTTCCAGGGACAGACGGCGAGACAGTCGTCGCAGCCGAAGATGCGGTTCCCCATCGCGGCGCGAAAGCGCGGCGCGATGTGTCCCTTATGCTCGATGGTGAGATAGGAGATGCAGGCGCGCGCATCGATCGCATAGGGCGCGGTGAAAGCATGCGTCGGACAGATATCGAGGCAACGCCGGCATGCCCCGCAATGATCCTCTTCCGCCGCGTCGGGAGCGATCTCGGCCGTGGTGAAGATCGCGCCGATGAAGAGCCACGACCCGAATTCGCGCGACACGAGGTTGGTGTGCTTTCCTTGCCAGCCGAGCCCGGCGCGCGCGGCGAGCGGCTTCTCCATCACCGGCGCGGTATCGACGAAGATCTTGACCTCGCTTTGGGTGAGCGCCTGCACCCGCGCGGCGAGCGGCTTGAGCTTGTCTCTCAGGATGTCGTGATAGTCGTCGCCTTGGGCATAGATCGAGATCGCGCCCCGCGATTTTTCCTCAAGCACCGCGAGCGGATCGGCGCCGCGTCCATAGTTCAATCCGAGCACGATGACGCTTCTCGCTTCCGGCCACAGTGCGCGCGGCGCCTTGCGCCGTTCCGCCGTCGTCGCGAGCCAGACCATGTCGCCCTGACGGCCCTCATCGAGGAACGCATCGAGCGCTTCGCCCGCGCCTCTCACCGCATCGGCGGAGGTGAAGCGCAAGGCGTCGAAGCCGAGCGCTTTCGCCTCAGCCGCGATCTGTCCTTTCAGCGTCTCTGCCATGACCTATTATGTCGGGGCGCGAGTCTCAAAAATCGAGATCGGCATAAGTCCCGGACGGGGTGAAGCCCGCGATGCGGTCCTGAAGCAACGGCCGGAACGACGGTCTCGATTTCAACAGCGCATACCAATTCTTGACCGCCTCATGCTGCTCCCAAGGCACCTCGCCGAGATAGTCGAGCGCCGAGAGATGGGCCGCGGCCGCGAGGTCGGCGAAGCTCATCGCGTCGCCCGCAAGCCAGCTCCTCGTCTCGGCGAGATGGCCGATATAGGCGAGATGATAGCGCAGATTCTCACGGCCCGCCCGCATGGCCTCCATGTCGGGCGAGGCGCTCCCCGGCCCGAAGCGCCGGTAGACCTTTTCCTCGACGAGGTAGTCGGTCACCTCGTCGTGGAACTTGCGGTGGAACCAATCGACGAGACGCCGCTGCTCGGCCTTCGCCGTCTCGTCGCCGGGGAAGGGATGGAACAGGCGGGCGTCGCGCTCATCGGCGGTATCGCCCAGATACTCCGAGATGGCGTAAGCGCCCATGATCGGCCCCCGCTCGTCGGTGATGAGAACGGGCAGCGTTCCGGCCGGATTTAAGTCGGTGAATTCCGGGCGCCATTCCCAGGGCCGTTCCTCGGCCAATTCGGCCTCCACGCCGCATTCGCTGAGCGCAAGCCGGATCGACCGGGAGAACGGGCACAGTTGATAGTGCAGAAGCGTTGCCATCGCGTTGCAAATTGAATCGCGCGAGACCAAAGCCTCGTATAGAACCTGGACGCGCGCGGAACAAGCGGGGCGGTGGGCTATGACGATCGAGCAAATAATCGCGATTGCCGTGGTGCAGGGGATCACGGAGTTCCTGCCGATCTCCTCATCGGGCCACCTGATCCTGCTCCCCAACATCATGCATTGGCCCGATCAAGGCCTCGTCGTCGACGTGATGACGCACCTTGGCACGTTACTGGCCGTGCTGATCTATTTCTGGCGGGACGTGTGGCGCCTCATGGTCGGCGCGCTCGAGCTGGTCAAGGGCCACGTCACCGACGATGGAAAACTTGCCATCTACATCGTTCTCGCCACCATCCCGGCGATCGCGTTCGGCATCTTCTTGAAGAAGCTTGGCTACACCGATCTCGAACGCAACGTGGCGGTCGTAGCCTGGAACACGATCCTCTACGGCATCTTGATGATGATCGCCGACATCGTCGGCCCGCAGAAGCGCACCATCGCCAACATGACGCTTGGAGCCGCGCTTCTCATCGGCGTGGCGCAGGCGCTTGCGCTGATCCCGGGCACGAGCCGTTCCGGCGTGACGATGACGGCCGCGCGGTTCATGGGCTTCACCCGGCCCGACTCGGCGCGCTTCTCTTTCTTGCTCGCCATCCCGGCAACCGCGGGAGCGATCGTCTTCACCGTCGGCGATGCGTTTGCGAGCGGCGAGGGCATAACCATGGATGCGGTCTACGCCGCGATACTCACCTTCGTCGCCGGAATTCTCGCCATCGCGTTTTTGATGAATCTGATCCGCCGCATCAGCTTCCTGCCCTTCGTGCTCTATCGCATGGTGCTCGGCGGCTTTCTCCTCGTGCTGCTCTACACCTGAACGCGCTTAAGGCCGGTACTGCGAGAACTGCCCGCGCGGACGGAATTGCTCGAGATAGTCCGGCACGATCGCGGCGATGGCAACCGGCTCGATGCCGAGAGCTTCGAGGTCACGGCCGCTCCGCTTTGCCTCCTCGCTCACGACATTGTCGTTCTCGAGCAACCGCACCTGGTCGATGGTGAGCAGCGGCGTCGGCAGGAGCTGGAGGAATGCCGCTTGAAACTTGGCGAGCCAGAACGGGAGCGGCACGAGCAAGCGCTTGCGCATCGAATAGGCGAGCACGCGCTCCATCACCTGCTTCAGCGTGAGCACCTCGGGCCCGCCGAGTTCGTAGGGCGCGCCCGCGTGCGCTTTGCCGGTCAGCCCGGCGAGAATGGCCTTGACCACGTCGCCGACAAAGACCGGCTGAAACTTGGTTTTGCCGCCGCCGATCAAGGGAAGCGCCGGGAACGAGCCGCGCCAGAGCGGCGAAGCGATTGAAGAAATCGTCTTCCGGCCCGAACACGACCGAGGGCCTGAGGATGACGGCGTCGGGAAACACCTTCCTGACCGCTCCCTCGCCTTCCGCCTTGCTCCGTGCGTAAGCCGAGCGCGAGTGTTCGTTCGCGCCGATCGCCGAGACGTGGACCATTGCGCGAGCGCCGGCTGCCCGCGCGGCCTCCGCGACGTGGGCCGCGCCCTCGTCCTGCACCGCCTCGAAGGTCTGCTTGCCGGTGGGGAACAGGATGCCGACCAGATTGACGACCGCGTCGGCGCCGCGCGCGGCGGCAAGAAGCGAGTCGGGGTAGCGCACATTCGCCTGCACGGCGTTGATCTGGCCGACGCCGCCGAGCGGCTGGAGATGGCCGGCAAGTTCGGGACGCCTCACCGCCACCCGCATGCGCGCGCCGGTCTTGGCGATGGCGCCGACGAGATGGCGGCCGATAAAGCCCGAGCCCCCGTAGATGGTCACGAGCGCCTTGTTGTCGAGAACGATGGCCATCTCTGTCCTCTTGCCCCCGCGCCTTGCAGCCTCATTACACGAGGGGGCCGAACCCTGTGAAGCGCCGCGAGCCTCCGGCTTGGCGCCCCCCGGCTTGGGCTTGGCGCTAATTGACTTTCGCAAGCCTGGATCGTACCTGAGGGCCTCTAGCCCAGGTGGCGGAACTGGTAGACGCGCTAGATTCAGGTTCTAGTGCCCGAAAGGGCGTGGAAGTTCGAGTCTTCTCCTGGGCACCATTCCCGCTTTGTTAAGCGCCACGCGGTATGGGTTTTTGCCGCCAAGGAGCGCTTCACGCTTGAGTACGAAAACGACCGTCGAACTCTATAAGGGCGATCTGCCGCGCGGCCGTTTCACCGGCCGCGCCATCGCCATCGACACCGAGACGCTGGGGCTCAACCCCTATCGCGACCGGCTCTGCCTCGTGCAGATCTCCGAAGGCGACGGCCGCGCCGCCCTGGTGCAGTTCGCGGGGACGCCTGACGCGCCGGAGCTGAAGCGTCTGCTCGCCGACGAAAGCGTGCTCAAGATCTTCCATTTCGGCCGCTTCGACATGGCCGTGCTCAAGCACAATCTCGAGGTGATGCCGCGGCCGGTCTATTGCACCAAGGTGGCTTCGCGGCTTGCCCGCACCTTCACCGACCGGCACGGGCTCAAGGATTTGTGCAAGGAATTGCTCGGCATCGAGCTGTCAAAGCAGCAGCAATCCTCGGATTGGGGCGCGGCGGAGTTGACCCAGGAGCAGCTCAACTATGCCGCGAGTGACGTGTTGCATCTGCACGCGCTTCGGGAGAAACTCGACGCCATGCTCCGGCGCGAGGGCCGCGAAGGCCTCGCTCGCGCCTGTTTCGAGTTCTTGCCGGTCCGGGCCGAGCTCGATTTGCGGGGCTGGTCGGATATCGATCCTTTCGCCCACTAGCGGCCGAAACCGGCGCCCGGGCGAAGTGGGCGCGGTCGCAATGTGATCAAAGTCCTGCGGCTAGGTGGTGTCGGACCGATCATGCCGGTGCCTCAAGATTGGGCGAGAAGGAATGGCGGCTGATGCGAATGTCATTGCCGGCGGTCAGCGGTACCGGATCCGCACGGCCGAGGAGCGCCGTCGCGCTTTCGCGAGCGCCACGCGCCACACCACGTTCGTCAATTTCCTGCGCAAGGCGCTCCCGGTCTTCGCCGTTCTGGTGCTCGCCACCTATTTCATTTCGACGCGTCTTGCCACGAGCATCAGCATTGGCGACATGAACGCGAGCATCGAAGGCTTCGAGGTGAAGGACGGCAATCTGCGCATGGTCAACCCGAAGCTCGAAGGCGCCGACAAGAAGAACGGGAAATATGTCATCGGCGCCGACTATGCCGACCAGGACATCAAGAACCCGAACTTGATCAAGCTTCACGCCATCAAGGCCGATCTCGCCGCCGTCGATGGCGGCTGGTCGCGCATGACGGCGGTGCGCGGAAGATTCGACAACAAGACCGGCCGTCTCGTGATGCAGGACAAGATCGACATTGCCACGAGTTCGGGCGTTTCCGGCGTGCTCACGCACGCGACGCTCGACACCAAGAACCAGGTCATCCGCTCGCATCGCCCGGTCTCGTTCGTGCTGCCCAATGGCACGATCAGGGCGAATGCGCTCACCTTCTACTCGGCCAAGCACACGCTCACATTCCGCGGCAAGGTCGCGGTCCACATAGTCAGGCCGAAGAAGGAGGCGGAAACGGCCGCGCCTGCCCCGCAAAACGTTGCCCCGCCGCCGAAGGCGGAAGAGCCGAGCGAAGTCACTCTGCCGCCGTTGCCCGGGGAGGACGGCGCGGGCCAAGGCGGGGCGCAAGGCGCAGCCCCGAGCGTCCCATGAACCGCGTCCTCCCAGATCGTGCGCCGCGCGCTGCTCCGGCCCTTGACCGTAGCAATGGTGCTCGCCGGCGCTGTCTTTATCGTGCCGCAAGCGACGGCGCAGACGCTCACGAATGCGTTCGGCGGTCTTTCGCAAAGCTCGAGCGATCCGATCGATATCGAATCGGACGCGCTTGTCGTCCACGACAAGGAGAAATACGCGACCTTCAGGGGCAATGTGAAAGCGGTGCAGGGCACGACCATGCTCCGCGCCAAGGAACTCAACGTGCACTATATCGGCGGCGGCAGCCTTGCCCCCGGCGCCAAGGAGGAGACCAAGGTCGCCGAGGCCAAGAGCGGCGCCGCCGCAAAGGGCGAGCAAGCGCAGATCAGCAAGATCGAGGCGAAGGGCGAGGTCACCATCACCAGCGACAAGGACCAGACCACGAGCAGCGATTGGGCCCTTTACGACGTGGCCGCGCAGATGGTCACCGTCGGCGGCAATGTGGTGTTAACGCAAGGCCAGAATGTGCTAAAGGGGGACCGACTCATCATTGATTTGAAAACGGGTGAAAGCCGGTTCGAGAATACGGGAAATGTGGCCGCCGGAGGCCGTATCCGTGCGCTGTTCATGCCGAAGGATGCTGTCAAGGGCGGTGGCGAGAAAGACGCCAAGCCCGCCGACGCGAAGGCTGCTGCTCCCGGCGAGAAGGCGGCCGCGGGCGGCAACAAGCCCGACAAGGACAAGGGCGCCGCGGCGGAGCAAGAGGAACCTTCCGACGAGGAGGCGCCATGGCCGCTCACGCCGGACACGCAGCCTTGAGGGCTTCCGTTTTTGTGAGAATTTAACCAGCCGGCGCTTCACTTAAGGGAGCGAAAGGGGTCGTGGGCAAATTGCTGTCGTTTCCAGGCCGTGAGGCAGCCGCGCCGCAAGCGGCCACGACAAAGACCGCTCCTCAGGCGAATCCGGACTATGGGCGCCTCACCGTCCGCTCTGTCGTCAAGAGCTTCAAGAAGCGCACCGTCGTTCGCGGCGTCAGCCTCGAGGTCTTGCGCGGAGAGGCGGTCGGACTGCTTGGGCCGAACGGCGCCGGCAAGACCACCGTGTTCTACATGATCACGGGCCTCATTCCCGCCGACGAGGGCTCGATCAGAATCGACGGCACCGACGTGACGAACCTGCCGATGTATCGGCGGGCGCGGCTCGGCATCGGCTATCTGCCGCAAGAGGCCTCGATCTTCAGGGGTCTCACCGTCGAGCAGAACATTCTCGCCGTGCTCGAGACCGTCGAGCCTGATAAGCGCGAGCGCCAACGCCAGCTCGACGCGCTGCTCGAAGAATTCCGCATCAGCCGTCTCAGGACCTCGCCCGCCATGCGGCTGTCGGGCGGCGAGCGGCGCCGGGTCGAAATCGCCCGCGCCCTTGCCTCGCGTCCGTCCTTCATGCTGCTCGACGAGCCCTTCGCCGGCATCGATCCGATCGCCGTTAACGACATTCGCGCGCTCGTGCGCCACCTGACCCAGCGCGGCATCGGCGTCTTGATTACCGATCATAATGTGCGCGAAACACTCGATCTTGTCGGCCGTGCGTATATTATTCACGACGGCATGGTGCTGACCCACGGCACCGCGCAGGAGATCATCGCCAACGAGGACGTGCGGCGCGTCTATCTCGGCGATCAGTTCAAGATCTGAGTGGCGCAAGAACGCGCATTTTGAGTTCGACGATGGCGATCACGACAAAGCTCGAACTCCGTCAGGGCCAAAGCCTGGTCATGACGCCGCTCCTGCAGCAGGCGATCAAGCTGCTCCAGCTCTCCCATGTCGAGCTGCAAAGCTTCATCGAGGCCGAGCTCGAGCGCAATCCGCTGCTCGAGCGCGCCGATCCCGACGAGCCTGCCGCAAGCGGCGATCTCGGCCTTGGCTCCGCTCCCGGCATGAAGGACGAGCCGGACGGGCAAAGTTCCGCGCAAGAGGCCGACGCGGGCGAGGGCGATGAAGGCGAGTGGATCGATCTGGAGTTCGACGCGAGCCGGAGCGAGGACCTCGATGTCGAGCCGCAGGACGCCTTTCCCGACGCCGATGCGGCGGCGTTTGCGGGCGCCACCGGCGTAAGCCACGCCGCGTTCGGCCAGGGCGGGGGTGCCGCGAGCGGAGACGCCCCGAACCTCGAAGCCTATGTGGCCGGGGAAAGGACGCTGAAAGATCACCTCACCGAGCAGCTGATCCTCGCCTTCGCCGATCCGGCGCACCGCCTCATCGGCCACCACCTCATCGATATGACCGACGAGGCGGGCTATCTTTCGGGCGATCTCGCCGGCATTGCCGACCTCCTCGGCGCGCCGCTTGCGCTTGTCGAGGAGACGCTCCGCGTCATGCAGGTTTTCGACCCGAGCGGGGTGTTCGCCCGCGATTTGCGCGAATGCCTCATGCTTCAGCTGAAAGAGCAGGACCGCTGCGATCCGGCGATGGCGGCGCTGATCGAGAACATCAATCTTCTCGCCGTCCACGATCTTCCCGCGCTGAAGCGCGCCGCGAAAGTCTCCGACGAAGACCTGCTCGACATGATCGCGGAAGTGAAGCGACTCGATCCCAAGCCGGGGCTCCGCTACGGCTCGGCCCCGGCGCAAGTCAACGTTCCCGACGTGCTGGTGCGGGCGCTCCCCAACGGCAGCTTTCATGTCGAATTGAACAGCGACACGCTGCCGCGCGTGCTCGTCAACCGCTCCTACTATGCCACCGTCTCCAAATCCGCCACGCGCAAAGAAGACCGAAGCTATCTTACCGATTGCTTTCAGACGGCAAATTGGCTGGTGAAGAGCCTCGATCAGCGCGCCCGCACCATCCTCAAAGTGGCGCGGGAGATCGTGCGCCAGCAGGATGGCTTCTTCACTCACGGCGTGCGGCATCTCAGGCCGTTGAACCTGAAGACGGTCGCGGACGCGATCGCGATGCACGAATCGACGGTGAGCCGGGTCACCGCCAACAAATACATGACGACCAATCGCGGACTGTTCGAGCTCAAATATTTCTTCACCTCGGCGATTGCCGCGACAAGCGACGGCGACGCCCACTCATCCGAATCGGTGCGCGACCGCATCCGCGCCATGATCGAGGCCGAGCCCGCAGGATCGGTCTTGTCGGACGACAAGATCGTCGAGCGGCTGAAGGACGACGGCATCGACATCGCGCGCCGCACCGTGGCGAAATACCGCGAGGCGCTGCGAATTCCCTCCTCGGTGCAGCGCAGGAGGCAGAAGCGCCTCGCCCCTTGTGCGCGCGTTTAGTCGTTCCTAAATCAGTGTAGAACAACGAGAATCCTGTAAAGAGGGCCGGTGCAAATAGTTGGTTTGACACCCCGAGGCGTGCGTTCTAGCTTCCCGCCCCGCAAACGAGGCCGGAAGAGAACTCGGCCCCGAAGCGCGCCGGTTTCGCTCTTTTAGAGTTTGGTCTGCGAAGTGTAGCGGCAGGCGCCGGGGTCGCGGCGCGGAAAGGCGACAACACAGTCTTCCGCCGGCAATGACAATACAAGTACAAGTAACCGGAAAGAATCTCGACGTCGGTGAGGCGTTACGCAGTTACGTCCAGGAGCGCATCGCCCATGCCGTCGAGAAGTTCATCGGGCGCGAAACGACGGGGCATGTGCGCATCGAGAAGGAGCGCAGCGAGTTTCGAACCGACTGCACTATCCATCTGTGGCAGGGCATGAGTTTGGAGGCGCATGGCGCGGCGGCCGATGCCTATCAGAGCGCCGACCGTGCTTGCGAGCGCCTCGAGAAGCGAATTCGCCGCTACAAGGAGCGGCTCAAGCGGCGCGGCGGAGAAACGCCGCGCAAGGAGACGCCGGCGGCCGGCTATGTCATTCAGGCGGCGCCGGAGGGTCACGAGGAACATGATGAGGACAATCCCGTTATTATCGCCGAGGCCGAGATGCCCGTGCATGAGATGGCGGTGAGCGACGCGGTGATGCAGATGGATTTGTCCGACCGGCCTGTGGTCGTGTTTCGCAATGCAAGTCACGGGGAAATCAACGTGGTTTACCGCCGCGGCGACGGCAATATCGGCTGGATCGACCCGGCCGGGCCGCTGAGCTCGACGAGCGCAGCGGTCGCGCAGCAACGAACGAAGAAGGCGCGCAAGCGGGGCTAGGCGGAATTTTCCGCTTCGTGCCGCGAACGCCCATCGGAGGGGTATTCAAAGATGCTGCTGACGAATTTCATCGCGCCCAATTCCGTGGTGCCGCTGCTCAGGGCGAAAAACAAGAAGCAGCTCCTCCAAGATCTTTCCGCGCGCGCCGCCCGCCTCACCGGGATAGCCGAGCGCGACATCTTCGACGTGTTGCTGCAGCGCGAGCGGCTCGGCTCGACCGGGCTCGGCCACGGCGTCGCCATTCCGCACGGCAAGCTGCAAGGGCTGAAGCGGATCGCCGGTGTCTTCGCGCGCCTCGCCGAGCCAATCGACTTCGAGGCGGTCGACGGCCAAAAGGTCGATATCGTCGTGCTTCTGCTCGCGCCCGAGGGCGCGGGCGCCGATCACCTCAAGGCGCTCGCCCGCATCTCGCGCCTCTTGCGCGACGGGGCCGCGGTCGAGAAGCTCCGCGCTGCCAAGGACGCCGCGGCGCTTTATGCGGTCCTGACCGAAGGCGAAACCTCGTCCCACGCCGCCTAAGCCGCAGCCGGGAAATCACCGGAATTGAAGCGGAAGGCTTTGCGCTCTAGTGCACGCTCACCGGCACGAGATCGTTCTCAAGCGCGTTGGCGATGGCCGCACTTCGGCTTTCGGTGAGCGCGAGCGGGGTGCCGTCGGCGCCAAGCACGGCAAAGAGGTCGATGCCCTTCGGCGCGTTCGACAGCGCCGGGAATAGACGCTCCGCTGCGTCCGGGCCGATCTGCTTGATATAGGCCACCTCACCGTCGCCGAGCTCGGCGAGTTCGCGCCGGCTGATGGGCGCGTCCAACGGGCGGTCTTCTTCTTTTTCGAACTTGTTCATCTTTACGTCTGCTCCTCGTGACGAGGGGATGGCGAAGCTACGAAGTCTATGTGGCGAAGGTTTCAATCGGCGGCGACTCCAATTGTCATGACGCGTTTCGCCTCGCGCGGTCGGAAGAGCTCGATGACGAGAAGGCCGTTTTGAAGCTCCGCCTTGCGGACCTCGACCCCGCTTGCCAGGCGAAAGCTTCGCTTGAATTGCCGCGCGGCGATGCCGCGATGGAGAAAGTCGCGGGGCTGCTCCTCGTTCTGCTTGCCGCGGATGGAAAGCTCGCCGTTCTCGGTGCTCACCTCGAGTTGATCGGGAGCGAAGCCCGCCACCGCGAGCGTGATGCGCAAGGCTTCCGGCTCCCCCTCCAAGAGTTCGACATTGTAGGGCGGGTAGCCGGCCTCGGCCTTTGCCGCGCCGTTCGAGCCGCGGGGCGCGGAGAGGCTTACCCAGAAACTGCCGTCAAGGAGCGTCATGCGCGTCATGCGAGCCAAAGCCCTTTCCACTAACGCGGCGCGCCGTTCCGGACTTTGCCCGAGGCCCTGACGGCGCCTCTTTGAGAGAGAAGGCCCGGCCCCGCCGCGGGCGCCGAGCCTTTGGATTTCCGCCTCCGCATATGGGGAACGGCAACGCCGATTCAAGCGCGGGCGCCCTCGTTCACCCCTTCGTGTTGGCTCCTACCGCTCGCGCGCGGCTTGACCTAAACTTGCGCGCTCGACCCTTCAGCATGGGCGCGATGCGATGATCTGGTACGTCAATCCGATAGGAAGCGATGCGAGGGAAGGCCGCAGCCCCGGCACCGCCTTCAGGTCTCTCGGCCGCGCGGTCGAGGCCGCCAAACCCGGGGATACCATCATGATTTCGCCCGGCGCCTACGACCAGGATCTGCCGGCGAAGGTGAGCGCCGCGCGCTCGGCCAACATTGCCGTCGCGGTGATCGGCAGCGATTAAAAGCCTAGGCTGCCCCGGTCGCCGCGGCCAGGGGTGGCGCATCCTCCCGCACATCCGCCCGCTTTTCCCTCGGCGCGCCGAGCATGAGAACGCGGAACTCGGCCTCGCCCACCACCCGCGCGATCTCCCGGAACGCAAAGAACGGCGCGAGCGCGGCCGCCATGATCGCGGTGACGCAGAGCAAAGCTGCGGGCCCTCCGCCGCCGATCACGGGAAAACTCTCCGCGGCGGTTTTTCCGTGGAACATTCCCACGCCGATTTCCTCGGCGATATAGGCGACCAACAACAGCACGGCGAACACGATCGATTTGTAGGCGATGGGGACGATCAGCGGCCGGTTGTCGAACCTCTTCGTCAAGCGCATGTTCTCGGCGATGAGCATGATCTTGCCGAGAACCAAGGCATTGAGCGTGGCAAGTCCGTAGAAGTGGAAACCAATATTGTGGCCGGCGAGCACGAGCCACTCATGGACAAACAACACAAAGAACACGAGCCAGAGATAGGCGACGATGACGAAAAACTTTCGCAGCTCTTCAAGAAGCCGGACCTTCAGGCTTCGCTTTGGCGGCGCCGGCTCCTCGCGTGCCGCCGCGGCGGCGGGAGCGGCGCCCGCGCCTTGGGAGAGACGCGAGGCAGCGGCGCCAGTTCGATCCGTCCCTGCCGCGCTTGCAGCCGCGCGCACGAGGTCGGCGATTTCGCGCGCGGGCTTCCACGACGAAAGGCCCGGCCGCCACAACAGGTCGCCTTGCTTGAGTTCGCCGCGCTGGGCCAGCAGCAGCAACTCGCGATTGCCAAGCGGACCGTATTGCTTATCGCCGCGCGCCAGATACCAAGACGACGCGGCTTGAGCGGCCGCGGCCGACAATTGATGCTGTTGCATGACTACCCCCCCGTAGGCGCCCCCCCAATAAAGGCCATCGTAGTCTGAGCGCGGGCGCGATCAAGTCTATCCTCGTTTACCTCGTTTTTTCATCGATTCCGGGACAGCGTTTGGCGGGATGGACTTAAGCCGGGGTCCGGGTTAGAGCAATTGCGCGGCACTGGACTATCAGCGGTAGGGGGTTCACGTGATCAGAGTCATCTTCGCGAGTTTGTTTCTTGCGTTCGCTCTCGTCTTGGCAAATCAGCCCGCGAAAGCCGAATGGCTGTGCGGTGTCGATCGATGCGTTTGGGTGTCTTACGACGTCAACGAGCCGGCTTACGCGCTCGCTTGGGGACCGCCGGTCTACCCGAGCTGCTTCTGGCGGCGCGGCGTATTCGGCCGCTGGAAAATGATCTGCCCGGGACGTTGATCCGCGAGGCAGCGCAAGCTTCTTTAGAGCCCCAAGGCCATCGCCAAGGCTGCGAGGAGCAGGTTTTTTGCCGCACGGCGGACCATGCCGCGAGCATAGCGATAAATCCTAACAGTTCTTTGAAGGCCCGCCGGGTTAGCTGGCTACTGGCGGGCGGTCCCGAATGTCTGCTGACCGACACTCGCTTGCAACACGCCACGCGCCTTCCGCGTCGGTTAATTTGACCTTTTGAATACTGGTCACGTGATCGTGACCTTGCACGCTGCAAGGTGCGGAGAGTTTGCGTTGTTGTGTGTTATGGCTCTTCGCCACGCCAACCTGTGGAGGCAGACCGATGTCGTTCGACTGCCGCGCTCTGGTAACTGCTGCCCTGATTGCCACCTCGTTGCTCGCGCTGGCGGGGATGGCGAGCGGGCCCGAAATCAAAACGGCCGTAACGGGAAAGACGATCCACGGCAACATGGATTCGACGGGTCCATATGCCGAGTACTATACCGCGGACGGTGTTGTGCACGGCAAGGACTACAAGGCCAAGTGGTCCGTCAAGGACGACAAAATGTGCTGGACTTATGAAGGCAGCCCAAAGGATTGCTGGGACGTCGAAATCTCCGGCGATCAGGTTCGTTGGCTGAAGGACGGAAAGTCGCAAGGAACCGGAACGGTCGTCGAAGGCAATCCCAACAATTTTTGAAGCAGAGTGCGGCCCGGGTTGAATTGTCAAGGGTAGTCGGTTGAACGGACCGAGGGCGCGCGGCCAGCCGTCTAAAATATCTGCTGTGCCGCCGCAAGCGCCACGAGCAGACATAACTTGCGTGTTTGCGCTCCGGTCACTGACGACCGATGCGCAGATTGATGCCGGCGCGAATAACGTTGTCGGTGTCCTCGATATCGACAAATGCCGTCGGCAGAAATGAGAATTGCGGGTTCAGCGTGATCCGCTCCGTGCCGAAATCATAATGGCTGTATTCGAGGAAGGCCGAGAGGTGGTCGGTGAAGGCGTATTCACCGCCGCCGCCGATCGCCCAGCCCGACCGATCGTCGCTGGCGCGGTATGCCGTGCCGATCATGGTTGTCGATGCGCTGTAATCGACCCGCTCCCAGGCGGCTCCGCCCTCGACATAGAGGAGCGCGCGGTCGAAGGCGTAACCGAGACGGCCGGTGATAGAGGCGAGCGCCTCGACGTCGCTGTGATAGAACACGCCGGTCTCGCGCGCGGAAGGGTGGGTGCCGTCGGCATGAGTCCAGCCATAATCGCCCGCAACGCCGATCACGACGCCGCTTGCCGTCTGATAGTCGCAGCCCCCTTGCACGCCGCCGATGAAGCCGTTCACGCTATGGCCGCCCAGTGAGACGCCCTCGAAGGCGCCGCCCGGCGTTCGCGGAATTCCACCTGTCGCTATCGCCCCACAGCCCGCCGGCATTTGCGCCTAAGTAGCAGCCGGTCCAGCTCCGAGCCGACAATGGTTCGTAGGCTCGCGCTCCCAAGTCCGCCGCGCTCGCTTGACTCTGCGAGCGTGACCAGCGCGGTCGTCACAAGAGCATGTCGCTTCACATCCCCCTCCCGCACGAGAGGACATTATGCAACGACCGCCAGGCCGAGGCTGTCATCTGTCAGCCACAGCGTCATAACTTTCTACCGATGAGAGGGATGGTGGAGCCAGGCGGGATCGAACCGCCGACCTCGTGAATGCCATTCACGCGCTCTCCCAACTGAGCTATGGCCCCTTCAGGCGTCGGGTACAGGTGTCAGATTTAGGGATGTCGGCGGCAAGTGTCAAAATCGATCCCTGGCGCCTGACATCTGAAACCTGGAATCAGCCTTCCTCGCCCTTGTCGCCGCCGACGATGCCTTTCACGTCGGTCTCGCCCTCTTCCTCTTCCTCGAGGAAGGCGTTTTCGTCGTCGCCAGGCGGAATCTCCGGAGCGTCCTCGCCGAGATCGACCATCTCCTCGTCTTCGGCAATCGACGCTTCGGCGCCGGCCTCCTCGACCTCCTCCAGGCTGATGACTTCGGGCGTTTCCGCGGCCGGCCTCGGCTTGACCTCTTCCACTTTTCGCGGCGCCGGCGCTTGCGCGCGTTCGCTGCTGCGGCGCGACGGCGCCGTCGGCACCTGATAGGCGGCCTGGCAGACCGGACAGGTAATGGGCGTCCGGTTCAAATCGTAAAACCGCGCTCCACAGCTCGGGCAAACGCGCTTGGTCCCCCGTGCGGGTTTCGACATCGATCGTCCTCGATGATGGGCCTCAGAATGGGCACCCCATTGCCACGCCGCATCTGTGCTGTCAAAAGCTATTGAAACGCCCGAAATTCCCGCCTGAGACGCTATGAAGCAACCCCTGACCGCACGCTCATCCACACGCCTTTCCGGGCGGGTGCGGGTGCCGGGTGACAAGTCGATTTCCCATCGCGCGCTGATCCTGGGAGCGCTTGCCACCGGCACGACCCGGATCACCGGGCTGCTCGAAGCCGAAGATGTCGCCGCGACCGCCAACGCGCTCTCCGCGCTTGGCGCCGAGGTCGAGCGGTCGAACGGCAAGGTAACGGTGAGGGGTCAGGGCATCGGCGGCTTGCGCGCCCCGTCCTCGCCGCTCGACTTTGGCAATTCCGGCACCGCGACCCGGCTCATGCTCGGCGTCATCGCCGGCCACGACATGCAAGTCGAGCTCACGGGCGATGCCTCGTTGCGGCGGCGGCCAATGGGCCGGGTGCTCGCGCCGCTTGCCGCCATGGGACTGCAGACCGGGGCCGAAGCCGATCGCGCCACGCTCCCTCTCGTCGTCCGCGGCACCTCGGATCTTCTCCCCATCGTCTACGGCCTTCCCGTGCCGTCGGCGCAAGTGAAGTCGGCCGTGCTTCTCGCCGGTCTTCACGCGCCGGGCCGCACCACGGTGATCGAGCCCTTGGCGACGCGCGACCACACCGAGCGCATGCTGGGATTTTTCGGCGCCGAGCTCGTCGGCGAGGAGCGGGGCGAGGGCGCCCGCGCGGTGACCGTGTCCGGGGATGCCGAACTTCACGGCGCGAGCATCGCCGTGCCGGGCGATCCGAGTTCCGCCGCGTTCCTGGTCGCCGCGGCGCTGATTGCGCCCGGCTCCGACATTGTCGTCGAGGGCGTGCTGCTTAATCCGACGCGAAGCGGCTTCATCGAAACTTTGCTCGAGATGGGCGCGAACATCGAGATACTCGACCGTCGCGACGAAGGCGGCGAGCCTGTCGGCGATCTTCGCGTGCGGTCGAGCGCGCTCAAAGCCGTGCGCGTCACCCGCGAGCGGGCGCCGTCGATGATCGACGAATATCCGATCCTCGCTTGTCTTGCCGCGTTCGCCGAGGGCGAAACCGCGATGGAGGGCCTTGCCGAGTTGAAGGTGAAGGAGAGCGACCGTCTCGCCGCCACGGAAGCGGGCCTTGCCGCTTGCGGCGTCTCTGTCCGGGTCGCGGGCGATGATCTCTTTGTTGAAGGCAAGGGCGCGGTTGAAGGCGGCGCGCGCGTCGAGACGCTGATGGATCACCGCATCGCCATGGCCTTTCTTACGCTCGGGCTCGGCGCCCGCGCGCCTGTCACTGTCGACGATGTGACCATGATCGGAACGAGCTTCCCCGGCTTTGTGCCCCTGATGACCCGGCTCGGAGCGAATTTCGCCTCATGCTGATCGCGATCGACGGTCCCGCCGCTTCCGGCAAAGGCACTCTCGGCCGGCTCATCGCCGCGCATTACGGCCTTCCTCATCTCGACACCGGCAAGCTCTACCGCGCCGTTGCGCGCGACACCTTGGCCGCCGGGCGCAAAGCCGCTGACGCTGACGCCGCGGTTGCCGCGGCCAAGGCGCTCGATCCTGCCACGCTCGACGATCCGAAACTGATGGAGGGCGGGCTCGGCGAGGCCGCTTCGATCGTCGCGAGCCATCCGGGGGTGAGGGAGGCACTTCGCGCCTATCAGCGCGCCTTCGCCGGTCAGGCCTCCGGCGCCGTTATCGACGGGCGCGACATCGGCACGGTCATCTGCCCCGATGCCGACGTGAAACTGTTCGTGACCGCGAGCGCCGAGACGCGGGCGCTGCGGCGCTATCGCGAGCTCCGCGAGGCCGGCCATAGCGTGACCGAGGCCGAGGTGCTGGCCGATATCGAGCGCCGCGACGAACGCGACAAAACCCGCGCCATTTCCCCCTTGCGCAAGGCCCGGGACGCATACTTGCTCGACACCACGAATTTGGATATAGACGCGGCGTTCAAGGCAGCCATCGCTTTGATCGATGCTGCGATGGGCCGTGCTGGGCGGACCGGTTGAGGTCATGCCCTTTTTGCATTGGCACATCACTTTTCGATGATTTCCGCGAGGGTTAGCGGACTGAGGAGAGGGCGAGCAAGCCCGCTCCGCCAGGTTTCGCGAGTCCGTTTGAGCCTTTAGCGAGGCAGGAGACTGAGTATGATGCGACGCCGAGTAGGAGCCTAGATGACCGAGCCGCAAGCGAGTGTGAGCCATCCGAGCCGCGACGAATTCGCGGCCCTTCTTGAAGAGTCGCTCACCGGTACCGCGCTCCAGGAAGGCAGCGTGGTCAAGGGCACCATCGTCGCAATCGAAAAAGACGTCGCCGTCATCGATGTCGGGCTGAAGACCGAAGGCCGCATCCCCCTCAAAGAGTTTGGCGTCTCGGGCCGCTCGCCCGATCTCTCCGTCGGCGACGAAGTCGATGTTTATCTCGAGCGGGTCGAGAACGCGGCCGGCGAAGCGGTGCTGTCGCGCGAAAAGGCCCGCCGCGAGGAGAGCTGGACCAGGCTCGAAGAGAAATACAAGGCGGGCGAGCGCGTCGAGGGCGTGATCTTCAACCGCGTCAAAGGCGGGTTCACCGTCGATCTCGACGGCGCCGTGGCCTTCCTCCCGGGAAGCCAGGTCGACATCCGCCCGATCCGCGATGTCGGTCCCCTGATGAACGTGCCGCAGCCCTTCCAGATCCTCAAAATGGACCGCCGACGCGGCAACATCGTCGTCTCGCGCCGTTCCGTGCTCGAAGAGACCCGCGCCGAGAAGCGCAGCGAGATCGTGGCCCGTCTCGAAGAGGGCCAGGTCATCGACGGCGTGGTCAAGAACATCACCGATTACGGCGCCTTCATCGATCTCGGCGGCATCGACGGCCTGCTTCACGTCACCGACATGGCGTGGAGGCGCGTCAATCATCCGAGCGAGATCGTGAATGTCGGCGACACGGTGAAGGTGCAGATCATCCGCATCAATCCGGAAACGCAGCGCATCAGCCTCGGCATCAAGCAGCTCGAAGCAGATCCGTGGGAGGGCATCGCCGCCAAATACCCGACAGGCTCCCGCTTCAAGGGCATGGTCACCAACATTACCGACTACGGCGCCTTCGTCGAGCTCGAGCCGGGCGTCGAGGGGCTGATCCATGTCTCGGAGATGAGCTGGACCAAGAAGAACGTCCACCCCGGCAAGATCGTGTCCACGAGCCAAGAGGTCGAGGTCCAGGTGCTCGAGGTCGATCCGGACAAGCGCCGGATTTCGCTCGGGCTGAAGCAGACCCAGGAGAATCCGTGGGTCGCTTTCGCCGCCAATCATCCGCCGGGATCGACCATCGAAGGCCAGATCCGCAACATCACCGAGTTCGGCCTGTTCATCGGCCTGGATGGCGGGATCGACGGTATGGTGCATTTGTCGGACCTCGACTGGTCCAAGTCGGGCGAAGACGCGCTCAAGGAATACAAGAAGGGCGATATGGCCAAGGCCGTGGTGCTCGAAAGCGATTCCGAAAAAGAGCGCATCAGCCTCGGCATCAAGCAGCTCACCTCAGACCCGTTCGCCGCAGGCGCGCCTTCCGCGAAACTCAAGAAGGGCATGCGGGTGACGTGCGAAGTGACCGCCGTCAAGGACAACGGGCTCGAAGCCAAGCTCATCGATCATGACCTCACCACCTTCATCCGCAGGTCCGACCTGTCGCGCGACCGTTCGGAGCAGCGGCCCGATCGCTTCGGCGTTGGCGAGAAGTTCGATGCCGTCGTGACTCAGGTCGATGCCAAGACGCGCAAGGTCTCGGTTTCGATCAAGGCGCTGGAGATCGCCGAGGAGAAGGAGGCGGTGGCCCAGTACGGCTCGACCGACTCCGGCGCTTCGCTGGGCGATATCCTCGGCGCGGCCCTGAACAAGGCGAAGGGCGAAGACGACGACGAGGAGGAGCCGGCGGCCAAGCCGAAGCGCAAGCGCGCCAAGGGCGACAGCCAATCGAGCGGCGCCGCGGAGGAATAGGCTTAGAGGCGCGTGATCCTCTGGTTCGGTGCGCGAGGATGAATGGCTCTCGACGCTGAAAGCGTGATCGACCGCCGGCGGCTGAAGCGGCGCGTGACGGCGTGGCGGCTTGCGGCGCTGGTATTCGGCCTTCTCGCTCTCGGCTTGTATCTCTTGGGCGGTCGCGACGGCGTCGGGCCGGCGAGCCTCTTGCCTCACGTCGCCCGGGTGACCGTGTCGGGCCTCATCACCGACGATCGCAAGATGAACGAGCTGATCGACAAGATCGGCAAATCGGATCAGGTCAAGGCCGTCATCCTCGACATCAACAGTCCGGGCGGCACGACGACCGGCGGCGAGGCGCTATACGACGCGGTGCGCCGCCTCGCCGACAAGAAGCCCGTGGTCGCCGTGTGCGGCACGCTTGCCACCTCCGCCGCCTATATCGCCGCGCTCGCCACCGACCGCATCTTCGTCTACGGCAACACCATCACCGGTTCGGTCGGCGTCATCTTCCAATGGGCCGAGGTCACCGAGCTCCTGAAAACGCTCGGCATCAAGGTCGAGGAAGTGAGAAGCGGTCCGTTGAAGGCGGTGCCGAGCCCGTTCGAGCCTGCCGACGAGAAGGCGCGCGCGCTCACCGAGGAGATGGTGCAGGAGGCGAAGGTCTGGTTCATCGATCTCGTGAGCAAGCGCCGCAATATTGACGCCACATCCGTTCCCGGCCTCACCGAGGGCCGCATCTATTCCGGCCGCCAGGCTGTCGAACTGAAGCTCGTCGATGCGATCGGCGACGAGAAGGTGGCGAGGTCCTGGCTCGCCAAGGAGCGCAACGTTCCGTCGGGCCTCAAGGTCGTCGATTGGAAGCCGGCAGAGGAAAGCTCGGGCTGGTTCGGTTGGTTGTCCGAGGCCCTGGGCGCCGTTTTTGGCCTTTCGGCTGAGCGCCTCTTTGGCCAAATCTCGTCCACCCTCAAGCTTGACGGCCTTGTTTCGGTTTGGCACCCTGCACCGAATTAGCGGGGGGATGTAACCCCTCGCGGTGCGCGGGCGAGGTGGAACGTTCCCATGATCAAATCGGAATTGATTCAGAAAGTCGCCACCGCCAATCCGCATCTCTTCCATCGCGACGTCGAGCGCATCATCAATATCGTGCTCGATGAGATCACGGGCGCGCTTGCGCGCGGCGATCGGGTGGAGTTGCGCGGATTTGGCGCCTTCACGGTGAAGCATCGCGCGGCCCGGCAGGGGCGCAATCCGCGCACGGGGGACACGGTTTATGTCGAGGACAAATACGTCCCCTTCTTCAAGACCGGCAAAGAACTGCGCGAGCGCTTGAACCCCGACGGCGCCCGCTAGCGGGTCGCCCATGAGAGTCCGCGCCAATGTGGCGTAAGCTCGTCCTTGCCCTCATCCTCGTGCCGCTCGGGCTTGTGCTGATCACGCTTGCCGTCGTCAATCGGACGGAAACGACCCTCATTCTCGATCCTTTCGGGGGAAGCGAGGGGAGCTATGCGCTTCAAGCGCCGTTCTTCCTCTTCCTGCTTGGCGCGTTCGCTCTCGGCCTCGTCGTCGGCGGGACTGCGACCTGGTTCCGCCAAGGCCGATGGCGCAGGACGGCGCGCGAAGGGGCCCGCGAGACGCGCGAACTGCGCCTTCAGACCGACCGGCTCGAACGGGAGCTTGAGGGCGCTGGGGTCGTGCATCACCGGCCGCGCCTCGCCGTGGACTGATCGACGTCTTCGATGGATGCGCTGACCCTCTTCGGCCTTATGGCCGTCACCGCCATGCTCGTCTTCTACACGCTCGAGGACCGGAGCCCCTGGTTCATCCTCGCCTTTGCCGCCGCTTGCGGGCTTGCGTCGCTCTACGGCTTCCTGCAAGGCGCCTGGCCTTTCGGCGTCGTGGAGGCGATCTGGGCGGGGGTCGCGGTCTGGCGCTGGCGGGAGAGGACGCGAAGCCTGAAAACCGTGCCCCGCTAACCGCCTGGCAACGCCAATTGTTGCACTGCGATAGACTTTGGGCCCAGTATTGGCATAGGGTGGCGCCGGGGCGAGCCCCAAAAGCCGCCAAAAACCTCACACCCGAGAGCCTGAAGGTGCCGGTTAAGGTCAAAATCTGCGGCGTGCGAACGCCTTCCATCGTCGAGACGGCGGCCGACGCAGGCGCAGACTATGTCGGGCTGGTCTTCTTCACGAAAAGCCCGCGCCACCTGACGACCGCAGAGGCCAGGGTGCTCGCCAAGATCGCGAAAGGGCGGATCGGAACCGTGGCCGTGCTGGTCGATCCGAGCGATGCGCTGATCGATGAAGTGGCCGAAACCGTCTGCCCCGACCTTCTCCAGCTTCATGGCGGCGAAAGCCCCGAGCGCGTGGCGGCGATCAAGGCCCGCTCGAATCTACCTGTTATGAAGGCTATCTCGATTGCCGCCGCGTCCGACGTCGCGGGCGCAGGCGCCTATGCCGCTATCGCCGACCGCATCCTCTTCGATGCCAAGGCCGATGCTGCGGCTGAGCTTCCCGGCGGCAACGGCGTCGCCTTCGACTGGCGCGCGCTTCAAGGGTTCGGCGCGCCGTTTGCCCTGTCGGGCGGCCTCATCCCCGAAACGGTCGCAAACGCCATCGCCATGACCGGCGCGGGGCTGGTCGATGTGTCCTCGGGCGTCGAGCGCGCGCCCGGCGAGAAGAACTCCGATCTCGTCAAGCGCTTCATTAGCGCGGCCAAGAACGCGGCGCCACAACCGAGGGCCAAGGCATCATGAGCGCGCGCGACCAGCAAAATCCGCTCAATACCTATCGCTCCGGCCCCGACGAGCGCGGCCATTTCGGCCTCTATGGCGGACGCTACGTCGCCGAGACGCTGATGCCGCTCATCCTCGATCTCGAACGCTCCTACGCCGACGCCAAGGCCGATCCCGCCTTCCATGCCGAACTCGCCGATCTCCTCACCCATTACGGCGGCCGCCCGAGCCCGCTCTATTTTGCCGAGCGTCTCACCTCTGAGTTCGGCGGCGCCAAAATCTACTTCAAGCGCGACGAGCTGAATCACACCGGTTCGCACAAGATCAACAACTGCCTCGGCCAAATTCAAGTCGCCCGCCGCATGGGCAAGACGCGCATCATCGCCGAGACGGGCGCGGGCCAGCATGGCGTCGCGGTGGCGACGGTCGCGGCGCGCTTCGGCCTTCCTTGCGTCATCTACATGGGCGCGACCGACATCAAGCGGCAGCGGCCGAACGTGTTTCGCATGAAACTTCTCGGCGCCGAGGTCAGGCCGGTGACGTCGGGCTCGGGTACGCTGAAGGACGCCATGAACGATGCGCTTCGCGACTGGGTCGCCAACGTGCACGACACCTTCTACATCATCGGCACCGTGGCAGGCCCGCACCCTTATCCGGCCATGGTGCGCGACTTCCAATCGGTGATCGGGCGCGAGACCCGCGAGCAAATGCTGGAGCGGGAAGGGCGGCTGCCAGACACGCTCGTCGCCTGCATCGGCGGCGGCTCGAACGCGATGGGCCTGTTCCATCCCTTCCTCGACGAACCCTCGGTCGCGATCTATGGGGTCGAGGCCGGCGGCTACGGCCTCGATGTCGCGAACGGTCATGCCGCCTCGATGACCGGCGGCAAGCCCGGCGTGCTGCACGGCAATCGCACCTACCTCCTTCAGGACGATGACGGCCAGATCCTCGAGGGCCATTCCATCTCCGCCGGCCTCGACTACCCGGGCGTCGGCCCCGAACATTCCTGGCTCAAGGACAGCGGCCGCGTGAATTATGTCGCCGTGACCGACAATAAGGCGCTCGACGCCTTCCAGCTTTGCACGCGGCTCGAGGGTATCATCCCCGCGCTCGAGCCGTCCCACGCTTTGGCTTATGTGAAGAAGCTCGCGCCGACTTTACCGCGCGACAACCTTCTCGTCATGAATATGTGCGGGCGCGGCGACAAGGACATCTTCGCCGTGGCCGAGCACCTCCGCATGGAGATGTGAGCGTGACGCGGATCGACAAAAGATTTGCGGCGTTGAAGCGCGAGAGCCGCGCGGGTCTCGTCACCTTCATCACCGCGGGCGACCCCGATTACGCGAGCTCGCTTGCGATCCTGAAGGCGCTTCCCGCCGCCGGCGCCGACATCATCGAGCTCGGCATGCCGTTTTCCGACCCGATGGCCGACGGCCCGGCCATCCAAGCCTCGTCCACGCGGGCGCTAAAGGCCGGACAAACAATGGAAAAAACGCTTCAGATGGTGACGGCTTTCCGCGCCGCCGATGACGCCACGCCCATCGTGCTAATGGGGTATTACAACCCCATATATGTATATCCCGTCGATCGCTTCATCGCCGATGCAGTCGCGGCGGGAGCGGATGGTTTGATCGTGGTCGACATGCCGCCAGAAGAGGATGCCGAGCTTCGCCCCGCTGCCGCGGCGGCGGGCCTCAACTTTATTCGCCTGGCCACGCCCACCACGGATGGACGGCGCCTTCCCGCCGTGCTCGCGAACACGAGCGGGTTCGTCTACTACGTTTCGATCGCGGGTATCACCGGGACGAAAGCGCCGGACCTGAGCGAGGTCGGCGGCCATGTCGCACGGATCAAGGCGCATACGAGCCTGCCGATCGCCGTCGGCTTCGGCGTGAAGACCGAAGCGCAGGTCGGCGCGATCGCCCGCCTCGCCGAGGGCGTGGTCGTCGGTTCGGCCCTTGTCAGCGCCATTGCCGAGAGTCTCGACCGCGATGGCAAAGCCACCCGCGCGACGGAGCCGCAAGTGCTTGGCCTTGTCGAGCGCCTCGCCTCGGCGTTGCGCCATCCGGCCGAAGCCGCGGTGCTTTGATGTTCGAGCCTTTGAGAGTTTGAGAGAGCCGTGAACTGGATCAATAGCGTCGTCAGGCCCAAAATCCGCAGCATCCTTCGCAAGAAGGACATGCCGGACAATCTATGGGTCAAATGCCCCGAGACGGGGCAGATGATTTATTACAAGGATCTCGAAGCGAACCAGTTCGTGGTCCCGGGCTCCAACTATCACATGCGGATGGCGGCGTCGGCGCGGCTGAAGTCGCTGTTCGACAACGGCGAGTACGAGAACCTGCCTCTGCCCGAAGTTCCCGTCGATCCGCTCAAGTTCCGCGACGAGCGCCGCTACACCGACCGGCTGAAGGACGCCCGCCACAAGACCGGTCTTGCCGATGCGCTGCTTGCCGGCGCCGGGCGGCTCGAAGGCCAGCCGATCGTCGCCGCCGTGCAGGACTTCGACTTCCTCGGCGGTTCCCTCGGCACGGCGGCCGGCGAAGCGGTGATCGCCGCCATGCGCGCGGCCGTCAAGCGCGAGACGCCGTTCATTTTCTTCGCCGCCTCCGGCGGCGCGCGCATGCAGGAAGGCATCCTCTCGCTGATGCAGATGCCGCGCACCACCGTCGCCGTGCAGGAACTGCGCGAGGCGCGGCTTCCCTACATCGTCGTGCTGACGCATCCCACGACCGGCGGCGTGACCGCGTCCTACGCCATGCTCGGCGACGTTCACATCGCCGAGCCCGGCGCGTTGATCGGCTTCGCCGGCCCGCGCGTCATCGAGCAGACCATTCGCGAGCAGCTTCCGAACGGTTTCCAGCGCGCCGAATATCTTCACCAGCACGGCATGGTGGATATGGTGGTGCACCGCCATGAGTTGCGCGGCACGCTCTCCCGCATCTGTCATCTCTTGGCGCATCGGCGGCCGGGCCGCGACATTGCCATTTCCGAGGCCAAGGACGGCAAGCTCACGCGGGCGGCGCCACCCTCGACCATCACACTTTCCGGCAACGGCCTCGACACCGCTCATGCCGAGGACGAAGAGAATTCGCCGGACGCGGCCGGCAACGGGTTAAATCTCAATCCGCCGCGCGGCATCTGAGGGTCACGAGGGGTTGACTGAAATTCCGCATAGCGTCGGGCGAGCCTCGCCCCGCCCCCGCAGCGCGTCGAGCGATACCCTGCTCGAGGGGCTGAAGAAGCTGCATCCGCAGTCGATTGACCTCTCGCTCGGGCGCATCGAACGCCTGCTCGCTGCCCTCGACCATCCGGAGCGAAAGTTTCCGCCGGTGCTGCATGTCGCGGGGACCAACGGCAAGGGCTCGTTTCTCGCTTTTACCCGCGCCATCGCCGAGGCGCTCGGCAAGCGGGTGCATGTCTATACTTCGCCGCATCTCGTCGATTTTCACGAGCGCGTCGTACTGGCCGGCCCGCACGGCTCCGGTCCGATCGCCGAGGATCTGCTCGTCGATTGCCTCGCCCGCGCCGAAGCCGCCAATGAAGGCGAGCTGATCACGCTGTTCGAGATCACGACCGCGGCCGCCTTCCTCGCCTTCGCCGAGACCCCCGCCGACTATTTGCTGCTCGAGACGGGATTGGGCGGACGGCTCGATGCCACCAATGTTGTGGCGAAGCCCGCGCTCACCGCGATTACGCCGGTTTCGATCGATCATGTCTCCTTTCTCGGCGACACGCTGGCGCAAATCGCGGGCGAAAAGGCCGGTATCCTCAAGCCGGGCGTCCCGTGCGTGGTCGGACGGCAGGAGACCGAAGCGTTTCGCGTGATCGAGGCGCGCGCCGATGAGATTGGAGCGCCGCTCCATGTCGCGGGGCGCGATTTCGACATGTACGAGCAGCACGGTCGCCTCGTCTTCAGCACGCCCACGCGATTGCTCGACCTGCCGCTGCCGCGCTTGAAGGGACCCCATCAGATCGACAATGCCGGGACCGCGATCGCCGCCGCCGAGCTTCTGTTCGGCGATGCGCTCAACCCCCGCGCGGTCGAACAGGGTCTCACCCACGCCGAATGGCGGGCGCGGCTCGAGCGGCTTCCCGTAGGCAGCCTCCATGCCTATGTCGCCGACGGCACCGAAATCTGGCTCGACGGCGGCCACAATCCCGCCGGCGGCAAAGTCATCGCCCAGGCGCTTGCCGAGCTCGAGGAGCGCGTGCCGCGCCCGATGCACATCGTCTTCGGCATGATGGAGACCAAGGACGCCCACGCCTTCATCGCCCCTTTCAAGGGGCTCGTCGAGCGCGTCTACACCGTGCCGATCCCCAGCGAACCGAACGCCTTCAGCGCCGAGGCCCTGGCCGAGATCGCGCGCGCCGAAGGCTTCGACGTGACGGCCGCGTCGAGCGTGCCGGATGCGCTGTTGAAATCGCAAGCAGCGCTCTCAGGCCCCGGGCGCGTGCTGATTTGCGGCTCGCTCTACCTCGCGGGCCACGTGCTCAAGCTGCACGAAGAAAGCCCGCATTCCAGCCAATAATCACCGCCGCCCTCACCCGTCGTGGCCCCGGAAAATTAGGTAATCGTGACCTATAGTGGGGTGCTGGGTAACCATGTTATATAACAGGGTAACACGGCCTATATCGGCCGTCAGCTGCTACCCACTGGTTACCCGGTCGGGAGGCCCGCATGCCAAAGCACCCCACGATTACCGACCAGCCGCAAAGCGCTTCAAGGCCAACGGCCGGCCGCGTTGATCACTTCGACAGTTCCTATCCCGGGCTTGGCTTTGCGCGTGAGCAGCACCGGCCGCAAGGCCTGGACTTATTTCTATAGGCTGCAAAACGGGAAGATCATTCAGCGCCGAATGACGCTTGGCGCCTATCCGGCCATGACCGTCGAGCAGGCGCACGAGGCATGGCGCAAGGCCTTCGACCTTGTCCAGGCTGGCCGCGACCCTGCCGCAACACCTGACAAACTCCCGGCCTTAAGCTTCGAAAGCGTATTCGAGGAGTGGATCAAGCGCGACCAGTCGGGGAACAAATCGGCGGATAGGGTCGAGCAGCGCATTCGCGCTCACTGCCTGCCTGCCTGGAAGCACCGCCCGATTACGGAAATCGACCGGCGCGCAGCCCTCGCCGTTGTCGATGACATCAACGATAGCGGGCGGCCTGTATTGGCGCGTCGGGTCTTCTCGCACCTGCATCGCCTCTTTGTCTGGTGCGTCGGGCGCGGCATCATCGAGGTCAATCCGCTGCAACACGCCGAGAGGCCCGGCGCGGAGGTGTCGCGCGACCGCGTACTAAGTGACGAGGAGTTGAGCAAGGTATGGCTGGCGGCGGAACAACTGACCGCAGCCTATCGACCATATCGGGATGCGCTCCGGCTGCTCATTCTCACCGGCGCACGCAAAATGGAAATCACCGCGTTGCGCTGGGAGGAAATCAAGGACGGCGCAATCCACCTCGCAGGTGAGCGCACAAAGAACGGCGAGCCGCACATTATTCCCCTCTCGACGGCGGCGCGGGCCATTCTCGATGGCATCGAACAGAGTGGCGGCGCTTTCGTCTTCCCCGTGAAGGGCGGCACGTACCTCCACAATTGGGGCACGGCGAAAGAGAAGCTAGACGCCGCCTCCGGCGTCACCGGCTGGACGATCCACGACCTGCGCCGGACCGTCGCGACCGGCTTGCAGAAGCAGGGCGTGCCGCTGCCCGTGACCGAGGCAATTCTCGGCCACTCAGGCGGGAGCCGGTCCGGCATCGTCAAGATTTATCAGCGCTATGACTACGAGAAGGAGAAAGCCTCCGCGCTCGAAGCGTGGGGCGCGCATGTTATGGCCCTGGTCGAAGGCTCGGAGCGCGGCAAGGTGCTTCCCTACGGGGCGCGGGCGTAACGCTTCGATGAAGACGCTCGATGACCATGAAGCGGTGTTTGTCGATTTGCTAATCGCGCTTGACGCCGCGCTCTCCCAGCCAAATCCGGCGCTGCGTGATATGGCGGCTCTGCGGGCCGTGTCTAGCTTTCTGGAAACATCATGCGTTGCGGAGCGTTTGCGGCAACCCTTCCATGACATGTTCATGGGCTTGGTGCATGTAGAGATGCAACGCCAGTCAGGAGGGAATGTTAAAAAGCCCATCGAGACGGTGCGCTATGCCCGCGCTGCGGCGATGGTCACGTTCCTGCATGACGATGGCAAGGGTCCCAGGGTCAAAGACGCCTTAACGGCCGTGAGCCAAATTGTAGGCATGGACCGGCAGAAGCTGGAAAGTTTCCGCGACAACATCACGCGGGCACTGGGCCGCGCCAACTGAGAGCCGCGCGGTCCTACCTCCAGCGGCGCGTCGATATCGCCCTGGTCAAGTGGGAACACGGATTGCTCACCGCCGAGGAGCAGGACGCGCTCCTGCTTGAGGCGGCGGAGCTTGAGGAAAGCATCGAGCTTTGGAGGGCGTATCGGTGATGCGACGCAAAGACATAAAGGCGCACGCCGCCCGACAGATGGCGATTTTGAATGAGCGCGAGGCCCGCGCGGCCAAGAGCATTGGAGAAGATGAGCAGATGAAGACCGAAGCAGAATGGTCAAAGGAGTTTAAGGACGCCCATGCCGCCGATCCCAGGCCGGGAGGTGGTTCGTACAAGCCTAATGGCAACGGTGCGGACGACCAAAGGAAGGCGCGCTCGTCTAGGCAGGTGGTGCCAGTCGAACAGCACATCGAGCAGGATGACAAGCAGCCGGAGCCCGATGACGGTGAATGGAAACCCGCCAAGCCTGGGCTTGAGGAAATTTTGGAAATGCTGGTCGATATGGATGACGTTCAATATGACCGCTGCCGCGAAGACAAGGCGATGGAGTGGGACATTCAGCTTAAGTCGCTGGACCGGCTCCGCGCTCAAGCACGACGCATACGGGCCTACAAGAAGCCGAAGGATGTCCCCGAGCCGGACGTGGAGGAGCTCGGCTCGCGTACATCATGGAGTATGCCGAAGGCAGCATTCTCGACCTATGGATTAAATCTTGGAACAAGGTCATGGCGGGCGAGTATCGCAACGCGAAGCTTCTCCACCTCGTCGCCACAAGCCGCCTGTTCGACAATCCCATGTCGGCGGTGGTCAAGGGGCCTTCGAGCGCGGGCAAGTCGAAGATCAGGCAACAAGTACTTGAGTTCTTCCCGCCCGAAGACGTGATCCCCTTTACCTCGATGTCGGAGAAGGCGCTGATCTGGCATGACGGCGACTTCAGCCACAAAATCATTTCGATGGCAGAGGCGTGCGAGTTCCAAGAGAAGGAACTGCAAGACATGCTCCTGCGGGAGTTGATGTCCGAGGGCGTTCTGATCTATCGCACGGTCCAGGTGATAGGCCACACCCCGACGCCAATCACGATTACCAAGCAGGGGCCGGTCAGCTTCATGGTGACGACCACCAGGGCGGCGCTTCACGCCGAGAACGAAACCCGGATGCTGTCGCTTGAGGTTGACGATAGCGAGGGGCAGACCCGGCGCGTTCTGAAGAAGCAGGCGAAGACAGTCGGCAAGAACCAAAAGCCCGACCCGAGCATCTATTACGATTGGCAAGACTATCAGCGCCTATTGCGTATCGTCAGCAAGGGGAACGATAAGGTTAAGGTCGTTGTCACCGTGCCGTTTGCCGATGCGCTCGCGGCCCTGATCCCGCCGAAGGCCACCCGCCTCCGGCGAGACTTTATTCAAATCCTCACTTGCATCAAAGCCCACGCCTTCCTTCACGTCTTCCAGCGCAGCCTAAATGAGAGGGGTGAGATCGTTGCCGATCTCGACCTTGACTATGTGCCAGTGGCCGATCTGATCGGCCATATCGCCTCTGAAGGTGCTGGCATCGCCGTCTCTAAGGAATTGCTCGAAACCATCGAGGCCGTGAAGATCATCACATCCGACCCGAACATGCCCAGCGAAGACGGCGCGACGGCCTTCCAGGTTGCCAAGCGGCTAAAACTCGACGCCAAGTCTTCGGGCCTGAGACGGCTCCGCGTGGCGATGGACAAGGGTTTCGTGGTCAACATGGAAATCCGTAGGGGGATGCCAGGGCGCTACCGCGTGACCGAGCAGGAGGTGGAGGCCGAGGCGTTGCTGCCAACGGCAGACGAGATAAGGGAATTCGAAAACGAGCACCCTTCTCTCTCGCGCGATACCTCCGAAAATGACGCAACCGCGCAACCGGAAGGAAAAAGATAAATACGCTCAAGAGGATAACGGTTGCGTGAGCCGACGCAACCGCTCCGCAACCCCTCGCAACCGCTCCGCAACCCCGGTTGCACGGTTGCCAGCCGGTTGCGTGATCCAACGCAACCGTTAAGTTGATGGCAAATATAAGGAAAATGTCACCGGTTGCGCGGTTGCACGGAAATCAGACCCCTCGCGGGGCTGTAATAATTCCGGTGGCAACTTTGAGAGCCCAACAGGATGTCTTAGTCAGTGGTTCATCGAGCCATAATCGGTTCCTGCCAAACGCCGATACGCTCGGACTTCGCTGCATCGGCCGCATCAGCGAGCGCAGGCTCAGGTGGTTCGTTTGGCTTCGCCCAGCCTTGCCGCACTATCCAGGTGGAAAGGTCGGTGCCGGAGACGGCACAGCGCGCCGTGAACGTCTTCTGCTCACCTGCCTCGGACAGGTCGCAGACGACGGCGCGGGCGCGGACCAGCCGCCTCAACGCCGTCTTCGCTGCGGCGCCGCAGGGCCAGCTCTTGCCCTTCTCGTCCTGGCATTGAGCGTCGGCCTTGCTGGCAACTATGCCGTTTAGCTTGATGACCACGTCGCCTGCTGCCAGTGTGCCACTGTCCGGCACCATGACCCGGTAGTAGATTTTCTTCGTTGGCTTGGGCTTGATATCGGCCTCGCCCCGGAGTGGTACAGTTTGGATTTGCTGAGATAACCGTGCCGCTTGTGGCTTTTCGGTGAGGATTGCGGGCCTGACATGAGCCAAACGCTTCGGGGGTCGGTTCTCCTCGAACCCTTGCCAGAGGAAGAGTGCCCCTACGACAAGAGCGAACAATATTGAAGCAAACGGATGCGGGATCAGGTCGTGCATCATGCGAGTTGCCGCCGCCTCAAAGGCGGTCCAGGCACCCCGCACTAGCCGAGATAAAACTACAACAACTTGTTCCGGCCGAGCAAAGGCTAAATGACCGTCTCAGACAGCGCTAATATCAACGCGTCAATCAAATGGAGTGAACTCTATCCCCTAGGCGGATTAGAGCAGGGCGCGTCCTTCAATGCCTTGTTGGCGGACTCCGATGAGGCGTAGCCACCGTTATCGCCGATGATCTCAAGGTCGTCGCCCGGCCTTGCCCATATATTGCCTGGCGCTAGTTTGAGATGTGCTGAGAGGATGATGACGGCGCAATTGCCGACCGTATTCCGCACGACATAATGCTTGGCGGGGGCAGGAGTAAGGTCCGGAGGCGGCTTCACCGACCTCGTCTTTGTCAGTTCTGGCAAGTTCCTGGCAGGTGGTGGGGGCCTTTTCATCCACTTCACCTTCGTCGCGTGCCGCGGCGGCGACAGTATGGGCTTTGCGTAGACCTCTTGGTAGGGGCGAGAGCAGCCGCCCACTGAAAGGGAGACCGCCAAGACGGCGAGTGCAATGATAGCGCGCATGCTCAACCACTACGAACCGTGCCGTTGTGGCTACGCAGCTTTGTTAACTATCAATCGTTGCTAATTGATTGAGGGGCGGCGAATTCCATTTCAAGTCCGCCTCGCCCCCCGCTCGATGTTCTTGATCGAGTTGCCATGCGCGCCCCAACGCGTCGGCCCCAATCATAGCGACGGAAAACTTCGGGGAGCGCGCTCCCGCGTCCATCCGTATCAAGCGAACGGATACGGTATCAGGGTGCCCGTCTACGCGCCTCACAGTGCCACCTGTGCTCTGCCATCACCCTGCTAGGCTTTGCATTCTGGGCATTGTCATTGCGATGTAAGCCCCTATGGGTAACATGGGGGTAACGAGGCATGGCCGATCAGCATAGAAGCCGGTTCCCGGCTGTGCTGCGTCTCCGACTGCCGGAAGGCGTCAACGAGGCCCTGGACGCCCTTGCAAACCAGCGTCGGCAGACCAGGAGCGAGGTGGTGCGCCAGGTGCTGCTCCGCGAGCTGGAGGCGCGCGGCGTACTCCCCACCCCAACGGTGCAGCCATGACCCGACCCCCCACCCCGGTTGACGCGGAACGGTACCATCCGAGCGGGGCCGTCGCGGTTGCAGAGCCCATCTCTCCATCATCTCCATTTCGCCAAATTATTTTTGCGGGGGTGACTGAATGTCTGAGTTAGAGCAGCGGGAGGGTGATGCCGTATCCGCGCTGGAGCCTGTAAGCGAGGATCGGGGTGTCACCCCCTCTGGAAAGCCTTCCGGCCGTCATTCCGGTTTGGAAGCGCGTCTGTTCGCAAAGAAGCCTGAGAGGCGTGGCGACACGCGCGACAATTATTACCTCTACGACGTGATGGTCGGGGGTGAGGTTGTTGTTAGCGGCTCGCGTGATCCTGAACATGATCTAGCCCGCGCTTTGCTTGCCCGTGGGGTTACGGGCAGCGTGAAGGTGATCGACGGCGAGACGGGCAAGCATCGGGTGACCATTCTCAGCATTGAGAGGGCTGCGCGCTATGCGGTCGGGGAGGGTCGGCGCAGCGGCCCTCGCCGGGTTAAGTGGAAACCGCGACCCGAAAACATTTCACCAGCGGAGGCTGAATAAGTGAGCGAAGACACAAACACAGAGATTGGCAGTTCCGATGGTGTCCTTCCTAGTGTGGAAAAACAGCAAGCCCGTGAGGCGGCGTCGGACGCCAAGTTAGACAGGGTGGTCAGGGAAGCGGCGCTGGAAATTTACACCCGCCCGGATCATGACGAGCTTGCGGTGAGCAATGCGGAAGCCGCCGTCGATGCCGCTGAGTGTTCGCTCGAAGGTGCGCGGAAACGGCAACGCATGGTCGCGCTGGGGATGTGGCAATGTACGCGCGGGGGGCGAAGACCAGGGGCTGGTCGAAAGAAGGGCAGCAAGAACAAACGCAAGCGCGCTGATCTAATCGTGCGCGACTATGAGGCTGGCCTGTTGCCCGCGCCGTTCATGTTGTCCGAGATGAAAAGCTTTATCGACCAGGAGACCGAGGAAGGCCTGAAGGAAGCTCGGCTGATCGCTGTGAGCATCGCGCCCTATTTCCATCCTCGCCTTGCAGCGAAGAAGTCAGCAACATTCATGAAATTGGGGACAAACTCGACAACCTTTTGCGAGACATAAATGGCAGACCATGCAAACACGATTATTGGGCGCAGTTCGGAGACCCGTTCTGGAGATTGAACAACCTCTACTTCATCATGGACAAGGAAGGACTGAGGACGCAGTTCCAATTGAATTGGGCGCAGACAGCCCTCCTGAGCGATCCGCACGAGTTCAACCTGATCCTGAAAGCCAGGCAGTTGGGGTTCACGACGTTGATCCAACTGGTGATGTTGGACGCTTGCCTGTTCAATCGGAACATTCGAGCGGGGACGATAGCGCATAGGCTCGATGATGCCCGCGTCATCTTCCGGGACAAAATCCGCTATCCCTATGACAACCTGCCGGAAGCGCTCAAGGCGGCAGTCTCCATCGTCAAAGACGCGGCGGACGAATTGGAGTTTAGCAGTAACTCCGCCATTCGCGTCTCCACCTCGATGCGGTCGGGCACTCTGCAATACCTTCACGTTTCCGAATATGGGCAACTGTGCGCCAAGTTCCCCGACAAGGCCCGCGAGGTAAGAACCGGCGCGCTCAACACGGTGCAAGCCGGTCAAATTGTTTTCATCGAAAGCACGGCGGAAGGGCGCGAGGGGCATTTCTACGATTTATGCGAGGAAGCGCAGGCCAAGCAGCGGATGGGCACGAAGCTGTCGCCGCTCGATTTCAAGTTCAATTTCTTCCCCTGGTTTCGGTGCCCCGATTACGCCATTGACGCGCGCGGCGTCACGATCGACGATGCCTTAAGCGCTATTTCGACAAGCTACGCGACACGCAAGGCATCGAGCTAACGCCAGCGCAAAGGCTTGGTATGTGAAGAAGGCGGGCACGCAGTCATCCGATATGAAGCGCGAATATCCCTCGACGGCCGAGGAAGCTTTCGAGGCATCGCTTGAGGGCGCTTATTATGCGGACCAGTTGGCGGCGGCAGAGCTACGCAGCGCGTGGGCACGTTCCCGGCAGAACCGGGAGTGCCGGTTGATACGGCATGGGATATTGGCATTGGCGATTATACT
>CAWDKA010000012.1:62500-119642 GCA_963802845.1 uncultured Alphaproteobacteria bacterium | reverse complement strand
CTCCGTGTAGCCCATCTTGTAGTGTGAATACTGTCGTCTCGTCGGCAACGCCGGGAGGAGGCCACACGGAAACTCTCCACGGCCCAGTCGAGATAAGCTTTACCCTAGGCCTCTTTTTTGGGCGAGCCTTCGCGGATCGCCGGCTCGTCGATCTGGATGATCCGGATGCCAGCCTTGGCGAGATCCATCACTTCGTCAGGGAGTCCCAGCGGCCCAATGTCGCCGCCGACCGGTTCGCTGCGTGGCAGATTCATCACGCACGAACGACCATTGCAGCATGGTGACTGGACCGGTGATCATGCCCTTAATCGGCTTCGTTGTAGACAATTGGCCGTAGGCGGGGCATTTAACCGTTAACTGATATGGCCGTCAGACATCACCAAAGATGATAGGCCGACTGGCCACATCCGGATCCCAACATGTTGTACCCAGCCATGCTTGGTGAAGGCATAGCCGTCGAGCTGCTCGCCAAAATACTGCACCATGTCGTTGCGCTCGAACTCACCATGGACAAGCCATTCAACAATTTTATGCCGATCTCCTCCTACCAACATCCTGCCGACCTCAGTCTCCCTCTCCAAAAAGCAGTTGTGACCTGTAATCAAAAATGACTCGTCCGCGTGCCTCTCTCTCTCCCTTTCATACACATCACACACCTTGCCGACCTGAGTCGGTCTCCGGAAAGAAGCAAATAGTAATGATTCTCCGGAAAGCGGGTAGAGAGAGCAGTGGTCGACCTCCCCCGGGCACCACGCTTGGAAGTCTGAGTGATGACGGGCCATGGCCAAACAACACACAGCGGGCATGGTTCTCTGTTACCACCAGATCCACATGGAATAGGAGCAATGCCTCACACGCGGAAATCATCCCCGCCCCCGATGGCGAGCGCATACCTTGACACACCACGCGACCTCGCTGAGCGCGCTGCTGACGTCGCAGTTCACCGATCTTTTGTACAGCGAAACGAGCCAAAACTAAAATGCACATCGAATTCGTTCTCCAGATGGAGATCGACGGGAACATGCAGCAACGAGCAGGAGGGCGCGAGCCACCTTGTCCACTCCCCGCTCTTCACAACGGCTCGATGGGGTGGAGCACGGCGTTGAGATCGGCCTGCCATATGTTGCGGCCGTCGACCACTCCCAGCGAAAGTACGAGATCCGTCGGCGCCTTGGCGAGCACGTCTTGGAGCTGTGCAGGCGCGCGGACTAGATCGAGATGCAGGCCCGCGACGGGTAAACGAAGCGCCGTCTCGAGATTGTCGCCAATTGCTCCGAAATAGGTCGCAAGTACTACCTTTTAGACCCAGGTACCGCCGAGACAGTGTACCGTACGCGGTTTGGAAGGCGCGGCGCCCGGGATCATTGAGATCGAGCACCAGGGCTGGCTCGTCGACCTGCACCCGATCGCCCCGGCGGTGACAAGGCGGCGCAAAATCCCGCATAGACGGGAATGAGACCTGGAAGCAACGACAGCGGATCGAGGGCCTCGTCCTTGCTCTTGCCGAGCTTGAGATAGGTGACAGGGCCGAGCAGAACGGGTCGCGTGTCGAAGCCGAGGCTCTTCGCTTCCAGAAATTCGTCGAGCGGCTTGGTCGACGCAAGCATGAACGATTGCCCGCGAGAAAGCTCGGGAACCATGTAGTGATAGTTGTTGTCAAACCACTTGGTCATTTCGAGCGCGGGAAGGTCATAATTATGCGTTCCACGAGGTGCGCAGTCATGATCGTCTGCGGCGCTGTGGGTGCCGCGCGCCATGGCAAAATAGGTATCGATCGACATCTCGCCCCCGCGCCAGCCATAAATCTCCGGGATCGCGCCGACCATGACGCTCGTGTCGAGAACGTGGTCGTAGAGCGAGAAATCGTTGCTCGGGATGTGTGTGACGCCGAGGGACCGTTGCCGCGCCCAGCTTGCGGCGCGAAGACCCGCAGCATCTGCTAGCAGCGATTGCCCATTAGTCTTGCCCGCCCAGAAGCGCTCGAGCGCGGTCTTCAGCTCGCGGCGTGGGCCGATGCGAGGGAAGCCGAGGGTGCTAACAGTGATGGACATTCACTTCCTTTCGCCGACGGAACGGATCGTCAGCAGCGAGCGACTGCCACTAGCCAACCGCGAATCTGATTGTCCGGTATGATCCCGCGCTTGCGCACCGTTTTCGCTTTCTAACCCTGAAGGCCGATCCTTAAATTCAATCCAGAGAGAATGTGGCCGAGCACAACTTTACAGTTGAGGGCCCGCGGGCGCACTAGCTGCAATGCCTCGCGTACCATTGGCTTCGCTATGCCTTCCCGTGATTAATGGAGAATAGCTAAACGACGCCAGCCGAAGCCAACGCCCGATGTTAGTCGCTATATCGTGCGGGAGAGGCTAAACTAACCCAGCCCGTCGCAGGGCTCTAATGGGGGGACCACATGCGAGAACTCTCAGCACCCAAGAATATCACGTTCATTGTCTCGGTCGTTCTAGCACTCGTCGTCGTAGTCGTTCACTTTGCTAAACTCGACCTTCCGATATCACCATCCCAGGGATTCATGATCCTGTTACTGGGCTATTTGGTGCTTGCTGCCGGCAACGTCGTGCGTGGACTGTAGGAATCCGAAGGGGCTGAAAAGCCGAGGGGCGGCACGCCGGCGTACCCGGTAGGTGCGCCGCTCTCCCGCCTCAGCGAGTTGGGAAGGAGATTGAATCGGAAACTCACGCCAACTCATTATCACCGCCGACGAGTATGACTGGCAGCAACCCAAGAGCAGAACCAGCGCAGCGGGAAAACTCCAGCATCGGCAGGCCAGGGATGAGGGCGAGGGCGACGCCGGTAAGCACGAGCAGGATGGCCGGCGTCTCGAGTCTTGCTTACGCCAATAAGCCGCCTGCAATTCCACGATCTCGGCGAGGTTCTCAGCGCCCGCCAAGCTATTAGCGAAAATTGATCGTGATTATGTAACTCTGTTTGGAGCCAGGCGGCGGGGAGAAAGGCGCAGCTTGGCGTATGATCGCAAGGGCCGCGTGGTCGAGCGGCGCCTTTCCGCTCGACCGAGCGACAAGTGCGTTCCGAAGCGAACCGCTGGCACCGATGGCGAACGAGACCGTGACGCTACCGTTCGCTCCGACAGATCGGGGCTTGTTGCGGGCGAGGGCCCCATACACGCTGGCCGCGTAGGCCGCATTTGCTATCCTGGGCGATGCTCCAGCGGACAACGATCGCGCTGGCGTTTCAACCAGGAAAGGCTTGCTGCGGGATCGAGATGCGGTTTTGCGAGTTGCAGGTTTCTCCTTATGCGCCAGAGGTTTCTTAACTGAGGCAGCGAGAAGCTTATCGTTCACCAGTTTTGTAGCAGCCGTGCCAATTTTTGGTTGAAGCCTTTCGTTACCGGTCTTTCTTCGCGGCGATTTAGCTGCGTTCACATCAGCGACGTCTGGGGCCGAAGCTTTTGGCGTTTTTCTCCGGCTTGGGTGGTGCGGGGCTCGCCACTTGCACCTCACTGCTCGGCATTTCTTCGTTCAACACGATCTGGGTGTCCTCTTGGGGCGGCTTTTTCTCCGGCTTGGGTGGTGCGGGGCTCGCCACTTGCACCTCACTGCTCGGCATTTCTTCGTTCAGCACGATCTGGGTGTCTGCTTGGGGCGGCTTTTTCTCCAGCTTGGGTGGTGCGGGGCTCGCCACTTGCACCTCACTGCTCGGCGTTTCTTCGTTCAGCACGATCTGGGTGTTCTCTTGGGGCGGCTTTTTCTCCGGCTTGGGTGGTGCGGGGCTCGCCACTTGCACCTCACTGCTCGGCATTTCTTCGTTCAGCACGATCTGGGTGTCCGCTTGGGGCGGCTTTTTCTCCGGCTTGGGTGGTGCGGGGCTCGCCACTTGCACCTCACTGCTCGGCATTTCTCCGTTCAGCACGATCTGGGTGTCCTTAAGGCCCTTCTCCTTGATGAGCGCAAACAGGGTGCGAGCGTTCTCGGGCGCTAGGCGGACACAGCCATGCGAGGCGAGCCTGCCGAGCTTTTTCGTCTCGTCAGTTCCATGAATAGCGTGGCCTTTTTTGGTGAAGAAAATCGCATGGGGCATCGGCGCATCGTCCCATTGCTTGCTGTACCAAATTTTATTCATGGAACGGGCCGGATAAGTTCCTGAAGGCGTCTCGATAGCCCGGCAGGCCAGTCGATACTTTCCAGGTGTATCGCTCCACGTTGTCGACAAAGACCTTCATCTCCTGTGTCGACTTGTCGATCACGACCAGAATTTTGGACGCGGGTGACTCGGCGGAATTTGGACTTTGTGCTGAGGGTGAGCTCGGACAAGCGCATACGAGGCACAAGAAAAGCAGAAGCCGCTTCATGGCCAGGTCTCCTGCCTGGCCCCGTATCCCTCACCGTGGTTAAGCGTTTTTCTTCACTCCTGACGGTGCCTGAATATTAACCGACGCTGCGGTGAAATCGCTGCCTAAAAATGATTATGGTTAATGGGCGTTTCAATAGTGACGTAACGCCGGTTCGGCAGGCCGAGCGAAGACCGGAAGCTCTCTTCGACATCACTATGTGTCCGGATACGCTGTGCATATCGTGGATAATTCAAAAACTGTTCTTGGAATTGGCGAAATAGCAGCTCGCATAGAATAGACGGCGACCGGCAATCAAAAAGCTTATGTTCTCGGAGACGGTTGCGTCTGAGACGAGACGCCGATCGAGTTGAGATGCGGAGGGTGGAAGTCGCGCTCACTAGGAGGAACCAATGTTTGGATCGAAACGGGGTCGAACAGTCATCGGTAACGGACTGAAGATCGTAGGCAATGTCACCGCCGAGGGGTTAATCGAGGTCAATGGTGAGATAGAAGGTGACCTGCATTGCACTTCGCTCATTGTGTCTCCGAAGGCCCAGATCGTCGGAAGCATCACTGCTGAGCAGGTGGTGGTGAACGGTAGAGTAGAGGGGCCCATTCAAGGCGGCGACGTGGTGCTGAGGTCGCAGGCGCATGTCACTGGCGATATTCATCACCGATCTCTCGCCATCGAGAAAGGCGCCTACTTCGAGGGTCGTGCGACACAGGCCCACGGAGCAAATGGGCGTCAACCCGACAGTGCCACACGAAGTAATGTCCGAGAAGGCCGGGCCGTTGGTGTTGCGGCGGAGTAGGCCGAGGCGGGCCCACAGTTTCGTCCCCCGCGCTGAAGCTGCTGGGCCTTCGACCGACAGCTTCCATCTCATTTCCATCTCATTTATAAGTCGGTAAGAGGGGACCGTCTTACGCAATGTGGCCTCAGCGTTTTACCGCCGCTGTAGAAAGACTGTCTTTACGGCACCGCGAGGTTTGCTCGGCTACAAACCAAGCGTCGGCTAGCGCGCACCATCCAACTCCAGGCGGCCTGACTTGCTCGCTGGGCAGCATACCGGCGTTCTGGAGGATTACCAAAAGAGCCTCGCGCTCCGCCACCGTCTGGTTTCCATCGATCCCACAAACGCCCAATGGCGGTACGACGAGGCCTGCTTCCTTGATCACATAGGCTACGAGTATCGAAAGGCGGGACTCAATCAGGAAGCGGTTGCTGCTTATGAGGTGAGCGCCACCATTTGGCGTCAGCTTGCCAAAACGGATCCATGGAATCGACAGCTCGATTTATCGATAAGCTTGGGAAAACTCGGCGACGCAAAACTCGCCGCAGCGGACAGGGTGGGCGCGATTGCTGCTTACGAGGAAAGCGTCGTTACTTGGCGACGCCTTTTGAAACGAGATCCAGAGAGCGCCTTCTTGCGAATCAACCTCGCGGAATGTCTCGAAAAGGTCGGCGACCTTAAATTTAAGGCAGATGACAACACCGGAGCGCTTACGGCTTACGAGGATGTGCTCGCCATCTATTGGCGGCTGGATGAGATCGAAGGCAGCAACGCCCAACGGCAATGGAATTTGTCATTCAGCCTGGACCGAATGGGTGACATACAACTGGCTCTGGGACATACCATTGCAGCGACTTCGGCCTACGAAGAAAGCCTTACCCTTCGCCGCAGTCTCGTCGAGTCGGACCCGTCCAACTCCCGATGGCAGGACGGAGTGTCATCGAGCCTTCAGAAAATTAGCGATCTCGGGCGCGTTGCCAGCGAAAGAGCCGCGAAGCTCGCCGTTCAGAGGGTACTGCAAGACATCGACCGCCTGATGTTTGAGATCGACCGAGTTAGTGCCGAACTCCAGGAGAGGCTGTCTCTCAGCGCTAACGAGGGCAATGCAGCAATTAGCGTCCCCACAAGAGTCCTCGCGACTGTCGAGGAAAGTCTCACCGTCTCCCGCCAGCTGGCAGCCTCCAACCCAACCAATGCGAAGCATCAATACGATTTGTTGGCGGACTTGGAAGAACTTGCGCGCACCAGGATTCATAACGGTGATCCGGTTGAGGCATTTTCCGCCTACGAAGAAGGTCTTGCCATCCGCCGTTGCCTTGCCGACACCGACCAAAACGACGAACAATTGCAGCGCGGCCTCTGCGTCGCGCTCGAGAAGCTCGCCAATGTTAGGCAAGCTGAACGCGACCATGCCGCTGCTATCGCACTTTACGAGGAAAGTTTAAGTAGACGGCGCCGCTTTGTTGCGCAAACCAGAAGTGACACTCCAGACGCCCCAGATGCAGCGCTGAACCTGGTCCCCACCCCGTGTACTGATCGCAAAGAGAGTCACGACGAAGGGAGGCGGAGCGCGACCGCTCGGGGCCGGTTGGATCTCCTGTTCACTCTCAAAAAGCTGGCTAACGCCAGGCTGAAGGCCTGCGATAACTCGGGAGCACGGGCTGCGCTTGAAGAAAGCCTAGCAATTGCGCGCCAACTTCTTGAAGAGAACAAAACGTCCTATATCAACGCCGCTTTGCATGGCCTAACGCGCTCGTTAACGAACATGAGCGGTCTGCTCGCTCTCCAGTTTGAACGTTATCGAAACGAAACGTCCGCACTCCTTGCCAAGGTCTCGGCCAAAGCATGGGCTGCCCATAAGTCGCGGCGCACAGCGATAACCGTCAGGCTATTAACAAATCGACTATTGCGGCAATATCGAAGCGAGGCCTCTGCACTCTTGGATAAGATCTCGGCTAGAACAGGGGTAGCGACTCAAGTCTCGCAGCGTGCGGCGAAGGTGGTCCGGCTAGGGATAAGACAACTATCACGAAGATATCGAAGTGAGCTCCCCGCACTCCTGAACAAGATATCAGCAGGAGCACGGGAAGCGTCTCATGGCTCCGAGCGTGCAGCGAAGAAGTTGAAACTAGCAATAAGACATCAATTGCGCCGATATCGACATGGGGCTTCAGCGCTCGCGGATAAGATTTTGGCCAGAGCATAGGCTGGCTCGCAACGCGGTGTTAGGGAGCGCCCCGAAATGAGAATGCGCTCGCTGTACCGGCACCCTAGGTTTAAAACTCACTTCAGTTGAATACCTGCGCCAAATGGATCACAAAATTGTTCTTGAGTGGCGTGGTGGCGGCGGCGGTGGCTTCGGCCGCGGCGGTGGACCTGGTGGTGGTCCTGGCGGCTTAGGTATACTGGCTATCGACATCTGCACGTCCGATGATAGGTCCAACTGCAGCGTCAGAAGGCTTCAGTCCGATCCATGCTTGAATGCGCTCCATGCATTTACCAAGGGTATTCCTTGCCGTCGTAGTTGAAGAACTTGCCTGACTGGGGCGGCCCTAGGGTTTCGATCAGACGTCTCAGCTTCGTCACGCTCTCGGCGGGGGTTATTTTGGCGTGCGGCCCACCCATAGCGGTTTGCACCCATCCAGGATTGACGACAACACAAGTGATGCCCCGGGGTGCGAGGTCGATCGCCATGCTGCGCATCACCATGTTTACGGCGGCCTTTGAGCTGCGATATGCGATCGAACCGCCAGAGGTATTGTCGGCAAGCGATCCCATACCGCTGGTAAGGGTGACGATGAGCTTTCGGTCGCTTCGGGCGACATTGTCGACGAAGGCCTCTGACACTCGCATCGGACCCATAGTGTTGGCGTCGAGCACTTTCGCCCAAGCATCGTAATCAATGTTTCCAATGGTCTGACCCCGAGCGCCCATGACGCCAGCATTGTTGAGGAGGAGGTCAATGGCCTGCCCGTCAAGTTCTGCCGCTGCAGCCTTGATACTGAAGGGGTCCGTGACATCCAACGCCAGAATCCGCAGTTTGTGGTTGCCTGTTTCAGCCAGTCGATGCAGCTCGGAAGCGGAACTTGGATCACGACAAGCAGCGTAAACCTGCCAGCCATCGGCCAGATACTGTCTGGCGAACTCGAGCCCAATTCCGCGATTGGCACCGGTGATCAAGGTGCTTGGCATCGCATGCTCCATCGTTGGCTCGCGCCTAGTTCGGCGCCATATCCTTCTCAGTCAGTTCTTTGATCGCTTGCTCGTTTTTTGACAGATGTGTCAATCCCATGCCACGCAACACGTTGGGCGCCTTTGTGAATTGGATGTTTTCGTAACCTACGATCTCGATGCGGTTGCCCCAGGGATCGAGAAAGTCAAGAAATGGACCGGGTAGCGGTTTGATTCCCGCGTCGGCTAGGGCCTCACGGACTGCATCCTTGTCGTCGACCACAAGCCCAAAATGACGTCCCTCGTCAGCAGGTTGGGTTCGGCCTTTCTGCAATGCGAGAAATTGGTCGCCCAGATCAATGAAGGCTGAAGTCTTGCTCTTCCCCCGAAGCTTGAACTCGAACAGTCGACCGTAGAACGCCAGAGCCTCCTCGATGTCTCCGACTTCCAGCGCTACGTGATTCAAACCCACAGCGCGCGCTTTTCTTGCTCGACCCATGGCACTCTCCATTAGCTCGTGAAGTGAGCGATCCTGCCGCCCGCCGCTGCCCGCTAACCGAGCCCTTTCCGGTGTCTTAGCTCTTCTTGGAAGTCACCACGAAAATGCGACCCGGCACAAATGCAACCTTCTTGCTCCCACACTTGGGGCATTTCGATTTCTTAGCCTCATGCTCGGAGATGGTCTCGGTGAGCTCGAACTTCTTCCCGCATTTCTCGCAACGGTATTGGTAGGTGGGCATGGTTCAAAATCCAGCAACGGGGGCGACGCCTATAGAATTTTACGGCCGACGGCTGACTTGGAGAAGTTCATCTGAACTGCATACCGGAGGGCGGTGGCGAGCCTACCCACCAGCCGACATTGCACAGTTAGACTCCTCACTGGTCATTCGTTTCCAAGGCTTGCGAGATGGCAGTGAGTGCCTATCTCTTGGGTTATGTGCGGTCGTTACGACAATCTTATCCCTCGCGACGCCTATAGTGCGCTGTTTCGTGCGGCATCGATCCTCGAGACGGGGAGCGGGAGCTTGTCATGGCCCGCTATAGACCGCCTCTGCCGCGAATTTGGATCTGCGAACAGGTCATGATCGCCTGAGCGAGAGGGCTCATCTCTTGCAGGCTATCGAGTTCTGGCGGTGGTATCGACGACCTCAATGTCATGGGTGATTGTGGCCGTCTTGGCGATCATTGCCGATGCCGAGCAATATTTCTCGACTGACAGCACGATGGCACGCCCAACCTTCTCCGGTGCGGCCTCGACGTCGGCGCTCCCTAACTTTACGCTCGCATTGCCCTGTCGGCGATGCACGCCATGACAAAGGCCTCTGCTGTTTCGGGCCACGAATGGAAACCGATCTGCCGGAACATTTCGCTGTGCTCCTCCAAGTCCATGTAGTCGTCCCGAAGGGAGCCATAAGCATCAAGAAGGTCGGGTGCGACGGTCTCGACCGATGCGGCCAGTTTATCGAGCAGTGCAGCCGCCTCCAGGTTTCGACTGTCCTCTGGGTACTCGGCAGCTTTGGAGCGACGCCAGTCGGCGGTTTGCTCAAAGTCCAGTCTCAGCGCCTCCCTTATTTCGTCATCGGTCATCTTGTGCCCTCCGGCCAAGTCGATCGGATTAGGTCGGTACCGCGCGGGTGCGGGGGTACACAGAAGAGGGGCACCGGGCCTAACCAGCGACCCCAGCAACGCATGGAGTTTAACCCTCTTTGGGTTGCGTGTCGCATCGAGCATCGGCATCGCCGGACCGCGCGAAAGCGAACTGCCGGGCATCTACGCCAAGGCGCGGCCATTTTTATGTGCGGTTCTTGCCGGCGTCAGGTAAATACGATCCGCTAGCCCTGACGCCAAGGCAGACCGGCCGCCTTCCAACCTCCAAGGGAGCCGCGTTGCCCATCGTCGTCGAGCGGACCTTCAAAACCGCCGGCGATGATCTCGTCTTCCAGAACTTCGGGGGCCCTGGGCCTCCGCTGGCGCCTGGGGCCCTGCGTTGCCGTAAAGTCCGCTATGCAGTTGGCAACGTATGCTTCTATTTGGGGACCATTAAGTCGCGGTGTTACTTCAAAAGCTTCGAATAGGGATCGTCAAAGATAAGAAGTTCCTCGGGGCCTCGCTGATCGGTCTTCACAGATCGATGACCACGCGCCCTCGCGTTTTGCCGTCGAGGATTTCGGTTGCCAGAAAGGGTACGTCCTCAAGCCTTGCCCGTGACGTCATGGCGTTGAGCTTGGCGAGGTCGAGGTCCTTTGCCAGTCGATCCCAAGCCTCTTCACGCTTCTCTCGCGGGGTTAGGACCGAGTTCACGCCCGCAAGAGTGATGTCGCGCAGGATGAACGGCAGGACGGTCGCGGGCAGATCGGAGCCCTGCGCCAAGCCGCAGGCCGCGACTGCGCCGCCATATTTGATCTGCGACAGCACGTTGGCCAGCGTCCGGCTGCCGAGTGAGTTGATCGCGCCCGCCCAGCGCTCCTTGCCCAACGGGTTTCCAGCTCCGGAAAGCTCACGAGCATCGATGATCTCATCGGCGCCAAGTCCTTGTAGGTAGTCACTTTCCTGCTCGGCCCGGCGGGAGGAGGCAACGACGCGATAGCCAAGCTTGTCGAGGAGCGCGATCGCGACCGAACCCACCCCACCGGCAGCACCGGTCACCAGCACATCTCCTTTATCCGGTGTGATTCCCTCCTTTTCTAGTGCCAACACGCAAAGCATGGCCGTATAGCCGGCGGTCCCAATCGCCATGGCTTGGGCCGTCGAAATATTCTCGGGAAGTCTGATAAGCCAGTCGCCTTTGACACGGGCCCGCTCAGCGTAGCCGCCATGATGCACCTCGCCGAGACCATAGCCGTTCAGCACGACTCGATCACCGACCTGGAACCGGGAGTTGTTCGAGCGCAACACGCTGCCGGCCAAGTCGATGCCGGGGATGAGCGGGAATTTGCGGATGATAGGTGCTTTGCCCGTTATCGCGAGGCCATCCTTATAGTTCACCGTTGAGTGCTCGACTGCTACGGTGACATCGCCTTCCATGAGATCCGCACCGGTTAGCTCAGTGACCGCGGCGCTTTGCCGGTCGCCATCTTTAGTAACGAGCAAGGCCCGGAACGTGTCGGCCATATCATTCCTCTCTCACAGCTGTGCCTCGACGCTGAGTGCATGGCGTCTAGCCAGCACGCTTCGTCTGAAGGTCGGAATTTTTAGTTCAGATGCGAGGCGGCTAAACGCGTTTACGCGCCACATGTGTACGGAAGCGGTCATCATGGGATGCACGCCCAGTCTTGTTCGTAATCGTTTTCGAATAGATCCTGAGCAAGCTCGATAACCTCTCTCGCCAGCCGGCATCCCGCATCATGTTACTGGATTCCGAAGCGTGCTGGAATGACAATACCCGTATGAAGATCATCTCCGGCGGTCAGACCGGCATCGACCGTGCAGCGCTCGATGCCGCCATCGAAATGGGCGTGGATTATGGCGGCTGGTGCCCGAAAGGCGGCTGGGCAGAAGACTTTCGCAAACCGCCCGGCCTGCTCGCGCGGTATCGGCTTTTGCGGGAGACGCCATCTGCCGAGCCGATACAACGCACCGAATGGAATGTGCGCGACGCCGACCGGTTGATGATCTTGATCGACGTGACTGGCATAGGCGTATCGAAGGGCACAGTCGCCGCGCGCGACTTTGCCATCGCTCTCGGCAAACCGCATAGCATGATCGACCTCGATGCCCGCGATGCGCTCGCACAGGCGCTCGCCTGTGCCGGCGAAGACGCCAGCGCACCGAGCATCGGCATCGCGGGACCGCGCGAAAGCGAAGTGCCGGGCATTTACGCCAAGGCGCGGCCATTTTTATGTGCGGTTCTTACCCGGTTAGCACGTTGAACGAGACATTGAAAATGCGCCGAAACCGGAACGGCAGTCGAGGTCTAACCCGCCGGCAAGCTTTGGCCGGCGCGGCTGCGACGGCTCCGACGATTCTCGCCTGGAGGCCGGCGGCGCAAGCAGCAGCATCGCCAAAGGTCTGCATCCTCACGCCGGAGGCCACCCAAGGGCCGTTCTATTTCGATCCCAAGCTTGTGCGCGCCGACATCACCGAAGGAAAGCCAGGCGCGCCTCTTGCGCTCACGCTGCAAGTAGTCGAGGCAGAGAACTGCGCCTCCTTGAAGGCGGCCCGGGTGGATGTCTGGCACTCCGACGGGCTTGGGGTCTATTCCGGCTATGCGCGCCAGGCGACCGGATCGACTGAAGGCGAGACTTTCCTGCGCGGCACTCAGTTCACTGATGCCGACGGCGCTGTGCGCTTCACCACCATTTATCCCGGCTGGTATCCGGGCCGCACGCCGCATATCCATTTCAAGGTGATCCTCGACGACAAGGATCTCGTCACAGGCCAGCTCTATTTTCCGGATACCGTCAGCGAGCGCATCTACGCGACGCTTTCGCCCTATCGCGAACGGAAGGCCGAGCGTGACACCTTCAACACCAACGATTTCATCTTCCAGAAGCAGGGCGGCAGCGAAACGCTCGTTGCCGTCGAGGAAGACGGCGGCTCCTATCGGGCGGGCCTCGTGATTGGAATTGACCGACCCGCAGCTAAGCAGCGTCGATCGGCCCATTTTGACTCGAATGGAGCGCTTCTCTCGGCGGATGCGGTCTATCTTCGCCGGGTCTCGCAAGATTCCGAGCGAGTTTTTCTGAACTGGATCTGAATTTACAGAGAGCGCTCCGGTTCCCAGTCTACAGTGGAAGACTTGAAGTAGGTCAGGCCGTCTTGGCTCCAGAGTCGGCCGTGTGCCGCCAGGCGCGCGCGGTGGTCGGCCCACGACGACACCTGCGTGTCGCTCCATCCCTTCTCGGCGATGCCGGCAAGCCGCGGCAGCAGCATGAACGTCAGATCGGTGAAGTCCTTGATGGTCTCGCCCCATATCGCCGCCCCGACCCCTGCCAGATTTGCCAGCCGGGCGTTGGGCCCAAGTGCCTCTGCAGGGTCCCAGTCGAATGTCTCGGCGATGGTCTTCGGCGCGTAGACACGCAGACCAACCCCGCGCCGTCTCTCCTCCTGACGCGGGTCGGCGGAGTGCTCGGCATAGGGCACGTCGAAATAGGCGTGGCTGAGCGGTGATAAGAGGATCGGAATCGAGAACTTCAGCGCCCGTTCGATGTCTTCGCACGAGCGGGCGATGTTCTTTTTAATCATCGCCGCAAAGTGGGCAGGTAGCGGGAGCGAACTGCCCTTCAGGTCCTTCATAGAAATCCAATACATAATGACGTGGTCGCGATCGATGCCGGATCGCATCGACTCCTGAAACCCCAGGGTGCGCTTGCCGATAGAGCGAATAAAGCCATGCACATGGCGCACATACACATCATACAACTCATCGGGCATGCCGAACGGCTCATCGGCACCGATAAAGATGTACGGACCGGGGAAGACGCCGGCGATCTCAGCCAGCACCGCTTCGACCGTCTGGTATGTCGCCGGTAGTTCGGGGTCGAGCCATGCGCTGGACTTTAGGTCGAACTCAAGCACGTTGCGCCCGCTGTTCAGCTCCGGGCGCATTTGGATCAGCGCGTTGGCGTGGCCGGGGGTGTTGATCAAGGGAATGAGCGTGATGAAGCGGTCCTCGGCGTAGCGGATGAGTTCGCGCAGTTCGGCATTGGTATAGAACGGAGCGTCAGACTTGTAGCCGGCAGGACGACCAGCCTCGATCCGCCAGGCCTGATCATCGGTGAGGTGGATGGAAAGTGCATTGAATTTGTAGAGTGCGAGGAGGTCGATAATCCGCTTCACCTCCTGCACGGTGAAGAACGTGCGGACAACGTCGAAATGAAGGCTGCGCCAAGCGAACCGCGGCGCATCCAGAATGTGCTCGGCGTGCAGCACCACGGCGCCATCTGCGCCAGGCGGGGTCGTCGCCAGAAGTTGGACGAGGGTCGTCAGCCCGCGCGCGACTCCGATACCCTCGACACCCCGCACAACGATGCGATCGGCGCCGATCGCCAGCAAATAGCGCTCGTTCTGGGCGATTTGTCCGTTCGGGGAGATGCCGATCGGCGCAGGCAGCGCGTCGAGGTCGGCGGAGCCGCCAAGCTCGATGCAGATGGAAGCAACGTTGTCAACAGGCGAGCCTTGTGCGACCTGAACCGCTTCGAGCTGGAGCCCGGTGCGGCGGGCAACGTCCTGGCAGAAACGACCAACAATCGGCTCCAGTGCAGCGTCTGTGTACTCGACACGGACGCCATTCCGGACTCGTAACTGCCCGGTGTCGGAGGCAACGTTTAGGGGCGCAGGGATCACCTAATCATTGGGGGTAGCTTCGCATTTGAACGCAGATTAACAGGAAAAATTCTTTCGGAGCGACCGGTCGTGGCTGGCTTACCAATATCCACTTTAGTTCGGACATCACGGCTGAGATGGAGTTAGTCCGCTAAGCGCCAATAGCAGACGTGGCGCAGCGTCTAATCCAAGGCGTGTGGTACGCGCGTCCTTAGGCCATGATCGCTTCAATTAGGCGGGGCCCCTTGTCCATCAGAGCCCTCTCCAATTCCCGTGCGAGAGCCTCGGCTCTATCGACGGCAACGGCTGGCACGCCAAAGCCTTCCCCGATCTTCACCCAGTTGAGAAAAGGATTATCCAAGCCCAGCATGGAGCGGGTAACTGGCCCCGTTTGGGCCACGCCCGCCCGCAGTAACTCCACCTCTAAAATGTGATAGCTGCGGTTGGAGCCGATGATTGTTACGACATCCAGATTTTCGCGCGCCTGGGTCCAGAATGCCTGTATCGAATAGGCACCGCATCCGTCTGATTGGAAGTTGATCACTTTGCGGTTGGGACAGGCGATGGCCGCGCCGGTCGCGGCGCTCGGGCCTTGGCCAATGGCGCCGCCGGTCAGCATCAGGTGGCTAAATCGAGGTGAGTGCTTCGACGCATCGAAATAGGGGACGCCAACGCTCAGCACTTCGTCCATGACAATGCAGTTTTCCCGCTGCAAACTTGCGATGACCGCACTAACAGATTGAGCATCAAGGGCGCCTTTCGGCATGACTGGGGGCGTGCCGCGTACCTCACCGATGAAGTCAGGTGCATTCACTTCGGACGCCAGCGCTGCGAGCGCGCCCAAAGTGTCTTCCTGGGGACCGGCCAGAATGACGGTCTGCTCCTCAGTGGTTAGATAGCTTGGCAGGCCCGGATAACCAAAGAAGGCGACAGGCCGCCGTGTGCCGGCAACGATGACACGCTCATAACGTCGGGTGAGCTCTAGCGCCTGATCCGGAAAATATGGCAGCTTCGTCGGGCTGGGCAGACCACCACCACGTTCCATACGGGCGAAGAAGTTATCGCAAAGTAAATCCGCGTCACCGATGGCAGCGATCCTGCCGGCGAGAAGAATGCCTGGTTCTGATAGCGCATCCCCGCCCAAGAGTAGGGCTGACTTACCCGACTTCAATGCCTTCGCTGCCTCGACGACCCGGCTTGACGAATAGGTCTTCTTCGCGCGAACGCGACGCAGAGAAATGCCGTCACCGGCCTCGTCAATCTGGGCATCATGCGGGACGATCAGGGTGGCGATGCGGCCCCCGTTCATCGCGGCCTCGATCGCGTCAGCCAAGTCAAGGGCGACCGTGGTGGCTCCGAGGCTCTTCTTAACGTAGTCACTGACTGTATGAGCCAGCGATTCGACGTCGGTCGCCAACAACGGATCGGCAGCCAGGTGCCAAGCGGCGTGGTCGCCGATGACGTTCACCACCGGCGTGAAAGCGCGACGGGCATTGTGCAGATTGGTTAGGCCGTTGGCGAGACCCTGCCCCAGATGAAGCAGGCACATGGCCGGGTTCGTCGCCATCCTTCCATAGCCATCGGCAGCGCCAGTCGCCACGTTCTCATGCAGGCAGAGGATGCTGCGCAAGCCGGGCACTGAATCCAGAGCTTGCACCAGGGGAAGCTCCGTCGTGCCCGGATTAGCAAAACAGATTTCGACGCCGCCGCTTATGGCGCTGGCAACTAATGCTTCTGCACCATTCATGTGGCTTGCCTCTTCGGTGCTGTTCATCGGACAGGACCGATGCCCGGAATTTGATTGTCCCTACGCCCCGACAGCACTCAAAGTGCGGGCCAAATCTGGATGAACGAGAAGCGAGGGAGAGCAATCGTTTCTAGCCAACCATTCCCGCGCACCCCGAGCGGGTGTAAAGAGCTCACTCTCAGTGACGCCAAAGCCGAGCCTAGCAAGGCGCTGCAATACCATATGTTTCGTCATGCGAGTGGTGTTGGTCACGAAGCGCAATGACAAACCCGCGTGACGCATGCGATCAACGGCATCGAAAGCGCCGGGCAGCGCCCTTTCGCCTTCATAGATAACGCCGGCGAGGTCGAGGAGCACCCCAGTGATCATGACACCGTGACACTCGATTAAGGTTCGGCTTCAAAATATATGAACTGGGACTACTTGATCGGTGCCCAGCATAAACCACGACACGAGGACATTTCGAATGAAAGAAACAACGCTCGACCGCGCAGCCATGGGGCGCTTGGCCAAAGCCTTGGTTTTCATCTGCGGTCCAGACCATCCGACTACGGTTGCCCTGCAGACGGCCGCTGAGAGTGGTTCCGAGCGAGACATCAAGAATGCGCGCACGCTGTTTCTGAGATTGAAACCCGGAGACCGCCGGGCGGCATTGGCCATGCTTGGCGAGTGATCTCGCCGACATTGCTGCGCAGGGTCCAGGGATACTACGCCAGGCACGGTGTTAGCGGCTGGGTATTTTTCGGCAAAAGTGCGTCGCGCGTACGTGTCGACGAAGGTCGCCGACAGCTTACCAAACGCGATGGATCGTCGCCGGAGCCATTGGCGTTCCTGCCTTGCATGCAAACGCCTCCCGAAACGCAAGCATGTTCACGAGGACACCGTTGACGCGATACTTGCCGGGCGAGTGCGAGTTGGTCTTGGCGGCTTCCTTGGCGTATTCGTCGGTGCGGTTCACGCACCAGCCTTGCGCGTAGCTAAGAAAGAAGCGTTGGGCGGACGTGTAGCCGAGTGAGTTCTTGCCAGTCTTAGCGACGGGCGCGGTCAGAAATGCCTCATATGCCAGCCAAATGCCGCCGTTGTCGGCCGTGTTCTCGCCGAGTGTGATTTTGCCGTCTACGTGCACGTCTTTCTCCGGCTCGGACGGGTCCTTCACGGCAACGAAGGCACTGTATTCGTCGACAAGGCCAGAGGTCCGCGCCTCGAACGCTTTCGCATCCTCGTTCGTCCACCAGTCCGCCAAGTTGCCGTACGCGTCGTAATGGCGCCCCTCGTCATCGAAACCGTGCGTTAGCTCGTGGCCGATGAGGGACCCGAGACTGCCGTAATTGGCTGCATTGTCGGCCTTCGGGTCAAAGTTAGGCGGCTGGAGGATGCCTGCGGGGACTTCGATGTCGTTCCTCTGTAAATCGTAGGACGCGTTATTGGTCGGCGGCGTCATGCTCCACTCGCGGCGGTCGACGGGCTTGCCGATTTTGGCAAGCTGGCGCCGTAGTTCGAAGCCCGACGCACGCTGCCTGTTGCCCAGCGCGTCCCCGCGGACGATCTCGAGCGTCGAATAATCAAGCCATTTATCCGGATAGCCGATCTTGTAAGTCACGCCCGCGAGCTTCTCGAGCGCGCGAGTCTTCGTCTCATCGCTCATCCAGTCGAGTGTCTTGATGTTAGCCTCCATCGTCATCTCGATCTGGCGGGTCATCGCGAGCACGCGCTGCTTGGCCTCAGGGGTGAACTCGCGCTCGACATACGCCTCGCCGAGAGCCTCACCGAGCTGCTCATCCGTGGCGTCGACGCACTGCTTCCAGCGCGCCTTGATCTTCGTCTGGCCACGGAGCCGCTTGTCGAAGAACGCGAAGTCTTCGTCGACAAACCCCTTCGGCGCCGCCGGAACAAGCTCGTGAATGAGGGCCCAGCGCAGATAGGCCTTCCAGTCCGCGAGGGGGATGGACTTCAGCGACGTCTCAAGGCCCTCGAAGAAGCCCGGATCCGCCACGTCGAGCGACTTGAGCGCGGGAGCGCCGACATGGGCGAGGTACGCCCTCCAGTCGAACGACGGCGCGAGCTTCATGAACTCGGCGAGCGTCGTCCTGTGATGCACCTTCTTAGGCTCGCGACGCTCGACGAGCCCCATCGCAGCCTTTGCGAGCGCGGTCTCGATCCGCATCACTGCTTCGGCTTCGGCATTGGCCTTTTTTGCGCCGTCGCCGAGTAGGGCGAAGATGCGCGTCAGGTGCGCACGATAGTCGGCGCGCTCACTCTTGAACTCATCGCTGAGGTAATAGTCACGGTCGGGCAAGGCGAAGCCATCCTGATCGGCCTGCGCGATCATCATCGTCGCATCCGTATAGTCCTGTGTAGACGAGAACGAGAACAATGGCGTCGCGCCGATAAGGTGGAGGCGCGCGATTACTCCGGCGAGCGCTTCTTTGCCGCTGAGCGCCGCGATCCGCTCCAACTCCGGCGCAAACGGCTTCAGGCCCCTCGCGTTGATCGCTGCTTGGTCGAGGCACGATGTGTAGTAGTCGCCAATCTTTCGGCCGTTATTGGTGTTAGCCCGGTCGGCCGCAGCTTCTTCGAGGATCTTAGCCAGCACCGCGCGCACGTGCTCGTCGAGTTCGCTGGTGCGCCACCAGATCTGCTGGTCAGGCGGGATCGGGCTGGAGTTGAGCCAAGCGCCGCACGCGTACTGATAGAAATCGACGCAAGGATCGACACTGTGATCGATCGTCGCCGGATCGAACACGGGGGGCAGGGGCTTCTTCAGTGCGTCCGCAGCCGTGTCCGCCCCCGCTGCCGAAGTCAGCGCCGCTGCGCCAACGACCATTGCACGGAAGATCCACTTCATAGTGCCGCAGTGTTCTATATGGATGATCGGCACTCGAGGGTGGCGGGAATGCCGTTCGCCGGCAGCAAGGTGATCTGCGGCTTGATGTCGATCACCGCGTCTGGGTCAACGGTGAACCGATAATGCTGTCCAACGGCGGCAAGAATGATCGTGGCTTCGATCAAAGCGAACGTGCTGCCAACGCAGATCCGCTGTCCGCCGCCGAATGGGTAATAAGCAAATTTTGGGAGGCGTTTCGCTAGCCCATCCTGCCAGCGCTCGGGCCGGAATTCCTCGGGGTCAGGAAAAAAGTTCTGATCGCGGTGGTTCACCCACTGGCTCATGAGAACCGTATAACCCGGCTTCACCCGGTATCCCCCAAGTTCCAACTCGGTCGTAGCCTCTCGACCAATCACATAAACCGGTGGGAACAGCCGCATGGACTCGGCGATCACAGCAGCCGTGTAAGGTAGTCGTTGGAGGTGCTGAGCGGTTGGCGTGACGCCTCTAAGGACGCGTTGCCATTCTGATACCAGTTTCTCTTCCACACGCCGGTGCTGCGAGAGCAGATACCAGCTCCAAGCAAGTGTCAGGGCAGTCGTCTCATGGCCGGCAAGATAAAGCGTCATCGCCTCGTCCCGGAGCTGGCGGTCACTCATCGGTCTGCCATCTTCATGCTGGGCAAGTAACAGCCGGGAGAGCAGGTCATTCCCATGGTGGTGCCGGGATCGCCCTGAGGCAATGAAGCCTTGCACCGTGCGGTCCAGCTCAGCAATAGCCCTCTGCAGGCGGAGATTCGCCGGTGTTGGCACCCAAAGCGGCAGTTTGATAATTCGGCGAAGCCGCGCATTCATGAGATCAAAGGCGAGCTTCAATACGCCATCAAACCGCTCGCGATCGCCATGGTCATCGAGGTCAAAGAGCGTCTTCAGGGCGATTTTGCTGGTCAAGGCTTCAAATTCGAAATCGATCTGAACCCTCTTGCCCGATGTCCAGGCGTTAAGCATCTGATTGGTCAACTCGACCATGGCCGGGACGTAAGATTGCACGCGGGCCTTGAGGAACGCGGGTTGAACAAGCTTGCGCTGCCGATGCCAAAATGCACCTTCGCTGGTCACGAGTCCGTTTCCGAGCACAGGCTTGAACGCTCGCGCTCCGAAGTGCTTGATGTAGTGCTTGGCATCTGTCACTAACACTTGTTCTATGAGGTTATGTCCGCTCGCCAAGAACACGCGCTTCGGGCCAATACGGAAGCTTGCAAGCGGACCGTACTCACGAGCAGTCTCGAGCAAGAAGTTAAGGAGGCCGGCGCGGAATTGGCGGATGCTCCCACCAAGCAGCGTACCCTTTGGGCCGGGTGGCAGCCCGAAATGGGTTAAAGGGATGGACGTACTCATACCAACTCTACCCACCTAGCTTGCCACTCAGACTCGCGGAACCAAGTTTCGGCCCTTTAGTTCTGATGGACGCAATGCCGTCTCGTTCGCTTCGCTTATGCCGACTTTCTAGACTGGTGGGCCTTCTGATAGCCACCGAGATCTCTCTAAGTTTGTCGGGAACCGCTGTTATGGCCATGACCCTGACTTCGCCTGCCTTCGAACAAGATGGCCAAATCCCCCCGAAGTACACTTGTGAAGGCGACGATATCTCGCCGCCGCTTGCTTGGGATGGGGTGCCCGAGGGGACGAAGAGCCTCGTCCTCATTATCGACGATCCTGACGCTCCTGATCCAAAAGCGCCGCAGCGGGTGTGGGTGCATTGGGTCGTCTACAACATACCTGCCGATACCAAGGGCGTGCCCGAAAACGCTGGAAAGGCGGGACTCCCGAAAGGGGGCACGCTTGGACTGAACGATTTCACAAAGACGGCGTATGGCGGCCCGTGTCCGCCCATCGGGCGGCACCGCTACTTCCATAAGCTCTACGCGCTCGATACCACGCTCGATCTTAGGAACGCGACCAAATCCGAAATCGAGCAAGCTATGAAAGGCCATGTGTTGGCCAGCGCAGAGCTCATCGGCACGTATCAAAAGGGTGACCGGTAGTGCGATGACAGGCGAGGTCACTAACGGCACTGAGGACAATGGCCTCCGACCCCTAAACTTCGCCTCCTAAAACCTTCACCGGTTGATAGTCCGCATGCCCGGGGCGGAATAGCGTGAGCCGGCAGCCGCTCCTGCAGGCAAGATGGTATCTATCTCGGCGAGCTCCTTGGGCGAAAGTTGAACATCAAGCGCGCCGATATTTTCCTCTAAATATCGTCGGCGCTTCGTTCCCGGAATGGGAACGATGTCGTCGCCTTGCGCCAACACCCAGGCAATCGCCAACTGAGCAGGCGAACAACCCTTTCTTGCCGCAAGCGCCTTGATCCTCTCAACCAGTTCCATGTTCCGACGGAAATTCTCCTGCTCGAAGCGGGGCATGCTGCGGCGCCAATCATCGTCGGCAAGATCGTCGAGGTTGGTGATTTTGGCAGTCAGGAAGCCGCGGCCGAGCGGACTATAGGCGACGAAACCGATCCCAAGCTCGCGCACCGTCTCGAGTAACTCGCCCTCCGGATCGCGGCTCCAGAGTGAATACTCCGTCTGCAGCGCGGCGATCGGATGCACTTTTTGTGCGCGACGGATCGTATCGGGGGCGGCTTCAGACAGGCCAAGATAACGCACCTTGCCCTCCTCAACGAGCAACGCCATGGCCGCCACGGTGTCTTCGATCGGTGTATTGGGATCAACCCGATGCTGATAATAGAGGTCGATCACATCCACCTGCAGCCGGCGCAACGATGCCTCGCAGGCCGAGCGCACATAGTCAGGCTTTCCATTGACACCGACAAACGTGCCGTCCGCCTTCCGGACGTTGCCGAACTTCGTGGCGAGCACAACCTTGTCGCGGCGATCCCTAATGGCTTTTCCAACAAGCTCTTCATTCCGACCCATTCCATAAATATCGGCGGTGTCGAGAAACGTCACGCCGAGCTCGATGGCGCGGTGGATGGTTGCGATTGACTCCGCCTCGTCGCCATCTCCGTAAAAATCGCTCATGCCCATGCAGCCGAGCCCCAGTGCGGAGACGACAAGTCCCGGCTTGCCTAGTTCACGCCTTTCCATGTCAGCTCCCTGGCTTATGCTTTCCGCTCGATCGTGTAGGCGGGCCAGAGATCGTCATCGACGATCGGGTCGTGCTCGCCTGGATAGGTGTGGCCCTTATGCACGATCTGGCCGCGATAGATGCGGTTCTGCAGCAAGAGATGGAGCCCACCCGCCGAATCTCGCCGCGATCAAGAAGCATCCCGACTACCAAAGTCGTATGCGGGCCTTCAAGCATCATAACCGTAGTCAACTGAAGGGCTAGGCCCTCCGTTCAGCACGCTCGGCCTTCGTCCGTGGCGTCGGCTCCAGCTTCAATGCCATTCTTTCGATCCGGCCCTGCTATACAGTGCTCAATTGATAGAGCTCGCCATACTTCGCGCGAAGATAGGCGAGGTAGGGACCAACGCTGATCTGTTCCCCAGTCGCTCGCTCGACAAGTTCTGACGGCTTGAACTTGCGTCCATGTTGATAAAGATGTTCACGCAGCCAGTCGTGTAACGTACCGAACTCACCTATTGCGATCTCATTCGGGATATTGGGATGTGCGTTGACAGCGGCGGCGTAGAACTGCGCGCTCAAAATGTTACCGATGGTGTAACTCTGAAAAGAGCCACCGAGCCTGCCGGTATACCAGTGGACGTCCTGTAGGCAACCATCCCGATCGTCGGCCGGAACGATTCCTACATGCGCTTGCATAGCCGCGCGCCAGGCCTCCGGCAGATCCTTGGCCCGCAAACGTCCGTCGAGCATTTCCAGCTCTAGCTCGAAACGCAACATGATGTGAAGGTTATAGGTCACCTCGTCGGCATCGGTGCGGATCAGAGATCGTTCAACTCTGTTTATCGCGCGATAGAAAGTCTCTAGGGGCACTTTGCTGAGCTGGTCCGGAAAGGTGCTCTGCAGCAACGGGTAAAAGTGCTGCCAGAAGCTGCGGCCGCGGCCTACAACGTTTTCCCAAAGCCGGGACTGGCTTTCATGAACGCCTAGGGACGCACCCCGTCCGAGTGGAGTGCCTTCCAAATCAGGATCGACGCCCTGCTCGTAAAGTGCATGTCCAGCTTCGTGCAAGGTCGAGAATAATGCCTCTCTGACATCGCTCTCGTCGACGCGGGTGGTAATTCGGACGTCGCCGGCCGAGAGCCTAGTGCAAAAGGGATGCGGGGTCTTATCAAGCCGGCCACGGTCAAAGTCGTAGCCAATTCGCTTGATCACTGAGAGGCCAAAATCAAGCTGGGCTCGTTCACCAAAATAACCATGCAAACACCTATCTACCGCAGTTTGATTGCATATGGCTGCTACGATCGGCACCAACTTGTCCTTCAGTCCTGTAAAAAGCGTGCGAATGGAAGCCGTCGTCATACCTTCGTCGGCATCATCAATGAGCGGGTCAGCGATATGCTCATAGGGTGCGAAGAAATCTGCGTACTCGCGACCAAGATCGATAGCCCTTTCCAGAAACGGGACGATGGTCGCAAAGTCGTTCGCCGGCCGAGCCAGTTTCCATGCGTCGTAGGCTGCAGCACCGAACGCGCTGACGCGAGCCACGTAGTCAGAAGGCACTTTGATTGCCTTCTCAAAGTTGCGTCTAGCAACTCGTACAAGGCTCGCTTCAGTGGAATTGTAGGAGAGATCGGTAAGATATGGCTCAAGTTCGTCCAATAGCTTGCCGAGCTCCGGGGCGACTGACTTTTCGTGGGCCAGTCGGCTAACGACTGAGCCTTGCCGTGCACGCGCGGTCGCTCCGCACTTTGGCATGTAGGTGGCGTGATCCCAGGAGAGCAGAGCAGCCGCTGCGCTTAGGTCGTTGATTTCCAGGAGGCGCCTCTTCAGCTCTCCAAGCATAACATTTAGCGGCAAGATCGATTTGATTTCGTAGGCTCCGACTTGGTGCCGCGGTGACGCCCGCTCAGGCGGGGCCGGCTTGCTTCTGGCGCGCGGCGTCCTGGACGAAGGCCGGCCAAAATTTGCGCAGCTCGAGCGGAAACATGGCGGCGAACTTGACCGCCGTGCCGCGATCGATGCGTTTCGATAGCACGTCGAGCGCGGCGCGGACGCCCTGCTCCACTTCGGCCGCGTCGGCGAAAGGAAGCTCGCGCGCGATATGGGCGAGGAAGTCCGCCGAGTGCCGTTCCTTGCTCGGCTTTCCGGTCGGGTCCCAGCCTTCGTAGAAGAGTCCGCGCAGCAGCATGGGCAGTTGCGCGCCGAGATGCGCTGCGCTCTCCGGCCCGACGCGGTCGCGCAGAGCGTGCAGCACCGCGCGCAAGGTCGAATAGGCATGATGGCGGTCGGTCGTATTGAGCCGCTCCATCACATCCTTGAGCCAGAGATTGGATTCCTGGACAGTCTTGTCGAAAGTATCGAGGCCTGTGCTCATCGAGGTGGCTCCTGACCCTTGATATGGGTCAACGGCATATGGGTCAACGGCGCTTTGATGCTGGGACGCCGGCTTTGCCTCGCGCAAAGACTTGGGTGTCTCGCGCGTCACCTTGGTGGCGGGCTTGTCGGTTCGGAGCCCCAGAAATACCGGGTGGCGCATCTCGCCGGCTGCGGTCCATTCGGTGAACTTAACCTCGGCGACGAGCTTCGGTTTCACCCAGGTCGTGTTGGCCTCGTTCGGAACCTTGGCCGCGACCGGCTTCGTCTTGGTGATGAGCGGCTTGAGCTTCGAATAAAGCTCTCGCAGAGTCGCATGGGTAAATCCGGTCCCTGCCCGCCCTGCGTATTTCCAGCCCTTGCCGTCGCGTACGGCGAAGAGCAGTGAGCCGAAATATTCGCGACTGCCGCGCGGCGCAGTGAAGCCGATGATCACTACCTCCTGCTCCTGGCTTGCCTTCACTTTAAGCCATTCGCGCGTGCGGACACAGGAATGATACCGCCCGCTCGCGAGCTTGGCGATAACCCCCTCTTCGTGCGTGCGCTTGGCGCGGTTGAAAGCCTTGATGCCTTTGCCCACGACATGGGCGCTATAAAGCAGCAGCGGGCCCACTGTGGCCTTGAAACGGGGGCCGAGGTCTTTGACGCAATCCAGGAAGTCGTTGGGGAAACGGGTTACTCCTTCGACCTCGACCCTCAACTGATCGAACAAATAGCTGCAAACCTCGGACGCCTCTCGCCAGAGCTATCCAAACAGTTTTGCGATGCCGAAGCCATGTCGGAAGCCTCTGCGCAAAGTTAGGGATCTACCCCTTATCATCATGCTTCGCCTATGGGTGAGCTACCTGTCCATCCAGCGTGCAACCGCGAGGCCCCGATCGCAAGGCGGCCATAGCGGTCACGCGTCTCAATTTCGCAGGAGATGATTTCATTCTAATGAAAGCGCCGCGAGCGCATCGTTGGCGATTCACAACCAGTATTGTTCGCACCCTGGCTGCGATCCTATAGCAGAGTTTTAGCAATCTCGGGCTAGCTGACAGGCTCCTCTAGTTCGCTAATGCGCTCGGCCGTGAGTTCGGCAATTTGTGGCCAGCCTGCGAAACGCTGCAGCGAGCACCGGGTCTTGCGCTTCTGTCGCAAGTCGCTCGTATTTCTCTGCTCTCTCGAGGTACTCGTTGTGGGAATCGGCCATGATGGACTTTCCGTTTTGCGCCCATCAACGCTCTGCGACAGGCCGGCTTAACTCATGCTCTATCGAAATAGGTGAAACCCTGCAATTGGGTAAACGGCTTCTGCTGGTGCGGGCGGCGACGGCGGTACACAGGCGGTCGGCAAGGCCATGGGGCCGTATCCTGGCTCCCGGCGGTACTGCCAAAAAAATCCTATCGAGTTGTCGATTTCACGAAGCCCCGTTCGACGTGATCATGGGGGCGGGGGTCGAGACCGTCGCCGACGGCCTCCGACAAGAAGGAGACACAACCATGCGCTTCATGATCATCGGCAGGGCCAGCAGGGCCATCATCCCCCGTTCGCTCGAGCGCTGGTCGATGGTGAACGACGATACCGCCAGGCGGCTTGCCCCGGTGCTCAGCCAAAGTGGTGAGTTTGCCGTCGTGCTGTTTGCTGCGGACGCGATACAGGGTGTGATCGGCGAGCCTATGGTGAATCTGCTTACGCTCGCGGTGACTTTGTCGATGGCCGGCTTGAGACAGAAGGAGACCCAACAATGCAATTCATGATTATCGTCAAGGCCAACGCTAGATAGAGGAGAAACAACGATGCGATTCATGTCGATGGTTAAGTCAACCGAGAGAATGTCAGGTCCGCCTCCGAAGGCCCTCATGGAGGCCATAGATAATCTCGTCCAGGAAGCAGCCAAGGATGGCTGCGTTATGGTCCAGGCGGGTGGCTTGCTGCCAACCTCGAGTGGTATGCGCGTCCGACTTTCGGGCGGCAAGCTGACCGTGACGGACGGTCCGTTTGCCGAGGCCAAAGAAGTGATCGGCGGCTATGCGATTTTCGACGCGAAGTCGAAGGCGCACATGCTCAAATGGACTGAGCGCTTCATGGGGTTACACCAGACGCACATGCCGGGCTGGGAGGGTGAATGTGAGGTTCGCCAGATCCCAGAGATCGGTGAGGAACCCTGCGGACATACCCACGAGACGCAGGTGGCCGCGGTCTGACGAAGCTTGCGGCATTGGTGGGAGTAGCGCTTAGTCGGTAGCCGGTAACGGCTACCGACACACACCTCGCCATCGAGGCAGTTTTCAGGCTCGAGCAGGCGAAGCTCATCGCCGGTTTGACGCGGGTGGCGCGCGGGCGTCGCCGAAGAACTCACGCGAGACGCTCTGGTTGCCGCGCTCTCGCCTTCACGGCTAGAACGGCGCCCTGAAGCGAGAAGCTAGCTAGACGATCCAGCGAAAAAGTCGTTCAGTCCCGCTGGATTCCAATCCGGAGGGGCTCGGTAGAGGCTTTGGGGTGAAAGCAGCAGCTCTTTTTGTGCCGAACACGGAAAACGTTAGATGGAGCCAGCCTCATGCCCAAGTTGAAACTGACCTACTTCGACTTTCACGGAGGACGCGGAGAACCAGCCAGACTCGCTCTCTCGATCAGCGGAATCCCATTCGAGGACGATCGCGTCGCAGGCGCCGATTGGCCGACTCGCAAGCCCGACACGCCATTCGGCGCTTTACCCGTGCTCGAAGTCGATGGGCAGACACTCGCACAGTCGAATGCCATCAATCGGTACGTGGGCAAGCTCACGGATCTCTATCCGGCCGATGCATGGCAGGCTGCCCTGTGCGACGAGGTGATGGAGGCGGTGGAGGACATTAACACCAAGCTCGTAGCCACCTTGTTCCTTCCGGAAGAAGAAAAGAGAGCCCAGCGCGAGGCACTGGTCCGAGGGCCGCTCCCCTTCTATCTCACCAGGCTACAGCAACGACTCGAGACAAAAGGAGGCCGTTACTTCGCTGCTGACCGTCTCACGGTCGCGGATCTCAAGGTTTTCGTGTTGATCCGGCAACTCAAGTCCGGAGTCCTCGATCATGTGCCTGCCGACTTGCCCGACAATGTCGCGCCCAAGTTGGTCGAGCACTATGAGCGGGTTAGGAATGATCCGCGGGTCCAGGCATACTACGCCAAGCATGGTGTTATGGAATGAGTTTGACCGCATACCACGACGACAGCAGGCCTTTGCAACTTCACGCGCCCAGGCGCCGACCAGTCAGGGGGCGGGCTCCGGTTCCCGAAAATCGAGATGTATCCTCGCGTGAAGGATCCTTGCTGCCGAATCATGCAGTAGGAGAGGAACATGGCGATTGCGATACAGCCAAAATTGCCGATCCCCGATCGAACGAAGCAAGCGATCCGATCCACGAAAGATCAAGACGGAGTCATCGATATTGGATGGTGCGATGGGGTTCTGTCTGATGGTAGGGCGTTCCGTGCGGAAATGTGGGCGCAGGATCAGGTTAGCATGTTGACGTTCTTTTTCAGCTCCATCGGCCTTGAGGCTCATACCTTGCTTCCGGCCTCAGCTCCGACATTGCGCTCCTCCAAGAATGCGTTCCGCCAAGAGACTTAAGTCGGTCGCACCTCGTGTATCGCGAGATTGGCGGAAGTAGGTCATGGGGCTCTGCAGTTGCTGTCTTCAACAAGGAATTGAGCATCGAGGAAGTCGGCGCCGTTAGGACAAAATACGGCTCGACGCGATTCCAAATGCTCGGAACATATCCGGGGGCAGTGATCGTGGCACGGGTGGACATCCCCGCTGTGGGGCCAATTACCTGCGTTAGCGTGTACGGTCTGATTAACGTCTATGCTCAGACCACAATGCTGCGGATTGTCGCCGACCTCATTCCTCTGTTCGATTCACCTGAGGGCGAGCGCGTGGTGCTCGGCGGCGACTTGAATGTCACGACAGCCGCTTCACCGTCTACGGAACTACGCCGCTATGAGGCGATTCTTAAAGCCGTAGAATCCTTAGGACTGCGAAACCTGGTCGAGACAGCGGCCGAGCGGCCTCCCCAGCTCGAGAACTGTGCGTGCGGAGCATCGTCCTGTCATCACTTGCGTACATATGGCGGAGGTCAGCTGGATTGGCTCTTCGCAACGCCGGAACTTGCCCAACGTTGCCGCCGTTTGCGGGTTGAGTACGGACAGTGTGCCTCTTTGAGTGACCATGCACCGATCATCGCCGACTTTGAGATTCCACTCGGCATTCCCACCAGACATTGGGATCCTGAGAGCTTCGTGCAGGAGGTGGGCATTCGGCACGGAGCGGCCGCGATTAGAGCGAGTTGAGGGCGAGGGTTGCCCGGTAGCGCTTTCCTTGGTGGACAGTAAATTCTCCTGCGAAGCTCGTGCTGGCAAACGTGGCGGTGATAGCCAGAACCGCAATGGCTTTCAGCAAAATGCGAATAATGTTGGTCATGGCGGAGGTCCTTTAGCTTTGGCTTCCTAGCCGCCTTCGGGGAAAGTGGTAGACGCTAGGCTTGAGGACACTGCGCTCCTCAATGACGTGGCAAAAGCAGGCTCACCACGGTGAGATTTCGTAGCCGGAGAGGATCAGTCACCCCGTCCACCACAAGGTTCAGCAGCTTTTTGCCGATGGCCATTTTTAGCTCAGTGTCGTTGGCATAATCGCGGAAGGGCTCATTCGCCCTCAGCATGTGCCAAACGGCGGCGAACGCTTGGTCCATCGCTGCAAGCGTCTTGGGATCGTATATGTCTGCTCGGAGATTTAGAGAGGTCATAGGAGGGCTGCTTTCTATGACTACACTCCAGAAGAGGCGGAAGCGTCCCAACCCAATGTTGGGGGGTTGGGACGCTCGATACGCCTACGCGCGGTGCCGGGAGGGAATACCGGCACCAAGCGGACCACACTTCATCTTCGGCTAGACGGGGGGACTACCGACGTGCGATGTGGCCACTGGGATAAGCTTAATGGGAAGCCCTAGAAAGAACTGGTCAAAATTGCTCAGCCGCCGATCATTCGCGGTCGGAACCCTTTGTGATGCCGGAAGTTCTCATGCAAAATCATGTTCAATAATGAGCTATGGACTTCTAAGCCCCCTAAGCCCCCGTTGTAATCGATGAAGCCCAATTTCCTAAATTTATTCATGAAAAAACTCACTCGCGACCTGGTCGTGCCGATCATCTCGGCGAGAATCTCCTGGCTGACCTTCGCTATTACGGGTTCTGGTCTTCCCTCCTTGCCAAAATTTGCCATTAATAGAAGCAGCCTCGCCAGGCGCTTCTCGCTCGAATTGAACAACTGATCGACCAGGTCCGCTTCAACGCGGACATTCCGAGCGAGGAGATGCGATATGAACAGCTCGGAAAATTTCGGTTCGTCATGGAGCACACGCACCATAGTGGCCTTATCGAGCCGCATTATTTCGGACACTGTAATCGCGGTCACCGTCGCAATGCGACGCGGCTGGCCGGTCAGGCAGCCCTCACCAAAGAAATCCCCCTTCTCATGGAGAGCGACCACGGCTTCCTTGCCCTTCTCGGAAACCACGGTGACCTTGCACTCGCCGTCCATGATGTAAAAGACAGCATCTGCCGAATCTCCCTGGCGGAAGATTATTTCATTCTTTCGATATTTCGCTGTAGTCCTTCCCCCGTCTGCGTGGGAGAGGAAAGACTCAAGAACGAAGGGCTGCTTCCTCTTGGTTTTTACGGACAAGGTTCCGCGCTTGATAAGCGCCGCGTCCGAGTCTGATCGAGTTGTATCAGCCATTCCTCTCGCGCCTCCCTGTATTGTAGGCGGGAGCGCGACCTACTCTCTCAGCCACCAGTGGCCCACTGGTACTTTACTGATGGTGCGTTAGCGTACCCTTCCCAGGTGGCCACAATAAGACCCTCGAAACGCTCCCTCTTAAGCCGCCTCCGATATTGAGCGATTACGCCACGTGCCGTCAGGACCTTTGATCAGACCGGCACGCTCGCCGATCTTACGCATTCCAGTCTGCCAGCCCTGCTCGGCCTCTCTCATAGCCTTCAGCGTGGCATCCCGGGCCTTGGCAATCTCCGGTGCCACGTGCTGCTCAATCCTGTTTTGGACTAGAGCTACCTCTGCATCAGTCAACCACTCAAGAAACTCGGCGCACTTAGAACAGCCGACGCGACCAGCGGATCAGTCGCGTGCTTCTCGAGGAACCCGATCTTGCTGATGGTGGATGGCGGCTTCGCGTTTTGCGACATCCGTTTCCTTGTGCGCAATCTTCTCCTCATACTGCGTGCGCATTGCCTGAATCAGTGGAGCAGCCAGCGATTTGGTGAGTTTAATTTCGGACTTGCAGTTGGGACATGTGATCGTTGCTTCGCTCATATCGGATACCCCCCACTAAGTCGAAGGAGACCAAAACAACCGTCTGATCCTACCCCATTCGGTTTCGCGACGCCCGGATTACATAAATCGAAATTGGTAAGCAGCGGTTGGTCCATGTCCGCTTTATCCCTGATAGCGGACATTCGTAGCGCATTGAGCATGTCCGCTTTGTGCCACAAACGGACGTGGAGGAGGAGAATCCGGCGCATCTCACTTTCAAATAGAGCGTTCTTTCATGATCGCTTCATAGGCTTCGCTGAGCGCGGCCCGCTTCTCGATGGCGATGACAGTAAACTCCTTCGGCACGCCACGTGCGATGAGCTGTTCCGAATGGCTGTCCGCAAGAAGCATGCGGTAGTGACTCTTGAGGTCCTGATCGCTGATAGAAGGCTTTACGCCGAGCACGTCATAAGGATTGCGCTTGGCGGCAACCAAGTGACGGGCCTTGATTGAGTTGAACTCGCTGACGGTAAAGCCAAAGCGCTTGGCGACCTCCCCAAGGAACTGCTCTTCTTGCCGATGGACTTCCCCGTCGGCTTTTGCGATGTGGAAAAGACCGTCAAGCACATCCTCAAGCAACTTGCGATTGCCCTTAAACAAGGTGACGAGTTGTTCAGCACAGGCCTCAAAGTTGACTGTGTCCCGCTTGGCCGAATTGAAGGCAGGGGCGACCTGCTTCATCAATGCGGCAGACACCTTAAACGCCTCTTGGAAGGCTTTAACCTCGTCGGCGGCAACGCTGCCATCAGCCTTGGCCATCTTGGCACTCAGCACGATCACACCCACGGTGAAGGGCACCTCCTTGTCTGGTTCAGCATACAGTTTGCGCTCCTGACTTGTCGGCCCGAAACCAAGCAGGGAGCTGATCTGCCCTCCGAGCGAGAGGTCGTGAGTAGCTGCTGAGAGCTTCCCCCAAATCGACATTCTGTAACCCTCTAGAACTTATTACTGGGCGGCGACCACTTATGGATAGCGCGGAACCGCTCCCAGACTGGACTATCGCTGCTTCTTCGACAAGTACGCCACGAGGTGTGTGGCGGCCGCATTTTACTGGAGTTCGGTTGTCCGCTTTGGGTCATTAGCGGACATACTGACAAGTCCGCGCCATGTCCGCTTTACGCCCAATAACGGACGTTGGGCGGCGCATCCAAGTCAGCATTGGGCTGTCGGAGTGAGAGCTTTCCCAATCGTAATCACACCTTACCTTCCGAAGACAGGCGCTTCGCCGTGAGATGTGGAAGGCGGCTAGCTGTTGGCCACACCGCCCCGAGATGGCCCGCCGGCATGTCTGACACCGTAGAACCACGGGCATCTCCTAACGCGTCGCCGGGTAGAAAGGAGTAAAGACCCCGGCGCACGTGCTTCGACGCGCTAAAACACTAGCGTCCTAGAAGCCAAAAAGGCGAACGCAATTCGCTGGCGGAGAGGTGGCCCCATGTATGGTCGTCCTCCAATGATGTCACCCCTAACGCTGACCAACATGAGCACACATCGGCGAGAAAGCCATGGCTTCCACCGGCTCCGGCTCTTGTTGGCTGCGATGCCTTTGTTGGCTGGGGTCTATGAGGCATACGCCGCGGAAAACGCATTCTTCAGCGAACTCATGCTTCGTCTGCCTCTCGCCCTCATCATGGCGATCGTCGTCTACGGTCTGGTCAGCGTAGTAGGCGCGGTTCTTTTGCGGCTAGATCGTGTGACCGTCGCGGCTCAAGCTGGGGGGCGCATCATGCCCTCATTCATCACGTCCCACGAATTGCGCCTTTAGCTCCTCCCACGTAGGAACCATCGACGCCACGCTGGTCCTCAAGCGCGGACGCCTCCCACTCGGCTAGCTCTGGATGAAAGGGCCTGTCGTCCGAGCCGCTCGCGATGCAGTGCGCGAAAGCGCCGCGTCCGTTCCGTCGCCGTCATGGCGCGGTCACCAATTGGAGGCCCGGTCATTTAATTTCAAAACCTCTCCGTTTCAGCGCCAGGGCGTTGTCGCCGTTTATGGTAGCGAAACTCCCCCGCCGGTCCTCAGGCGCGCGCATTGCTCAAATACTTGCCCCCCCTCCCTGTTGCCGTTCGATGCGATCGGTGTGGTTCCCGCGACCAGATCGGCCAGGACGAGCGCGTCGGTTCCGGCGACGACCGCCAGCGCGCAGTTCGCTATCCAGCAGGCCCCCTCTTGTCTTCTTGTTTCAGACCTATGCAGCCTAGTCTCGGGCTTGGCGCGGTTAAATCGCGCACCGGCGAGATCACGGGCGATTGCAGCTCGAAGAAGGCTCCCGGACCAGTTCCCGCGCGAAATACGAAGTCATCACCGGTAGCGTGCAGAGTACCGGCATTCGTCGGCTCAAGCCTGGAGAGAGGGGCAAATAACCGCTGTTGCGATCCGCCTTCATCCGGCTAAGGTTCATCGGGACAAGAAGCAGGGACAGGAAACATGACGCTCCTCGACAGCATTATTCTCGGCATTGTCGAGGGCTTTACCGAATTCCTGCCGATCTCCTCAACCGGTCATCTCATCCTTGCAAGCAAGCTCATCGGTCTGCCGCAGACGGAGTTCCAGAAAAGCTTCGAGATCGCCATCCAGCTTGGTGCGATCGCATCGGTCGTGATCCTTTACTGGCGCAAGTTTCTCGACATCCCGGTCATGAGCCGCGTGCTTACCGCCTTCATTCCCACAGGCATAATCGGCTTTGCACTCTACAGGATCATCAAGACCTACTTGTTTGCCAGCGAGACGATCGTGCTTTGGCGCTCGCCCTTGGTGGCGCTGCCCTGATCGTTTTCGAGCTTTTGCACCGGGAGCCCAAGGATGCCGTCTCCGATTTACGGTCGATTTCCTATCCTAAGGCCGCCCTCGTGGGCGTGTTCCAGAGTCTTCGGTTATCCCCGGCGTATCGAGAGCCGGGGCCACCATCGTGGGCGGCCTGATCCTCGGGCTTTCGCGCAGCACCATCGTCGAGTTTTCGTTCCTCCTTGCCGTTCCCACCATGCTCGCGGCGACGGGCTATGACCTTTTCAAGAATGCATCAGCATTCGCGCCCGAGCAGTTTGGCACCCTAGCCGCCGGGTTTATCTCATCGTTCATTGTCGCGATTTTCAGCATCAAGTTCCTGCTCGCCTACATCCGCACAAATACGTTCATACCATTCGGAGTGTACCGGATTCTTCTGGCGCTCGTGTTCGCCCTCTTCGTGCTGTAGTTGGACCGTATTTTCTGCTCTAGCCAGCCCTAGCTCTAGCTCTAGCCAGCCCTGGTATGGGGTATCGTGCGGCTAGTTAAGTACAGCCCACCTTCCCTGCGCCCCCAGCAGAGAGCCGGGCCGCTCTGGCGGTTGCTCGCAATCTGCTTCGGAACATTTGCCGATCAACGGGAGTCCGATCGGGAAAAGAGGAGTTATGCCTAGAGCAGGTAGGGGTTTTTCAGTCCGACTGTGGCGCGGGTTCTACCGACTGCAGACGAACTCAGTAGAATGTCTCGGAGAGACTCGGGGTCGCTCACGCCATTGAAACGAGCAATTTCGATAAGCTCGCGCCTGAGGATGGTCTCCAGGCCTTCGTCGCTGTGGAAGCCTACGGGAGATCCTCCTTGACCGCTGACCACGTAGCGTCAAAGGCCCTCTCCAAAATCTCCCGGTCGAGCGGGTCGAATTGATGTCGAAGCGATCTGAACAAAACTCTTACTCCAACCGGCGGTGCTTCAGCCTTCCATGCTTTGCGTACAGGAGCACGATGACAGTTTCGCGACTCAGGCTGCGGCGAGAGTTCGCAGGAGTGCTCTGGCTCGCGCTGTATGGCCGACAGCTGTTGCTGAAGGCTTAATCCCTTCAGAAATGACGTCTGGTCACCGCTGGCTCCTCTTCGATCTCTCAGTCGCTGACGCGCAGCTGGACCGATGTTCTCAGTAGTGCCACAGCGCTTGCCGTGAATGAGGCCCTGCAAGCGGCGATGCTCTTTGCGAAGGCGGAATTTCTGCCAGACCTTAGGCCCACCGCCCTTGATGAGGTACTTGCCATCGGGATTGGCCAGAGGGTGAGCTTGATCACTCCTCGTGTGTAATGCCGCGACCGTGTAATTCGACGAGACGCAGGATCGCATCCTTGACCTCAGCGAGCCGTTTGCCTGACTGGTGCTTCATCGGCAGATGGAAGAGTAGGTGACAGTGCCCAAACGTCTGTTGCGCGCGCTAGAGCGCAAGCCGCGTGAGGACTCGCGCTCAGTTGGGCTTTGAGTTAATGCGCCTCGACGCAGCGGGAGACGAACTCGATCAGCTTCAGCTCTGGATGAGCGCGCTGGAAGCGATTGTCAGCCTCGGTCTCGGCGGCGAGTTGGGTCAGCGCGGTGATGGTGTAGCGCTTCAGCTCGATGCCGCCCTTCTCATAGCGGACGGTGAAGGCCTGCTTCAACGGTGGGCGTCCCATGGCAGTCATCCTCCATGTCTAATCCTACCCCCGTGAAACGAACCCCTACTACCTCGCAGCCGCCGCCGCAATCTTGGCGGGGTGGGTGAGCGCGGTGAAGTCGGCCATCGTTCTATTACGCCGACCGACGAGCTGCTCGTCTAGCCCTCGGCGGCACGCTGCGGAGGCTCGTGCAGTGAATGTACGTCCACGATCAGCCATTGATGCGGATGCGCTCAAGCATCTCCTCGGTCGAGAACACACGGATGCGCAGCCAGGAGCCGTTGTCGAGGCGGACAAAAAGCCCGCGCGCCGATGCTTGGAGTGGCCGAGCCACTAACTCGACCTCTCGGGCTGATGATATGTGCCGTTGGCCGCCGCTTTCAGCCCAGCGCGATCCGTGATGGTGATCCGGCTTCGCGCCAAACTGATGAGCCCTCGGCCCTCTAAATAGTTGAGGGCGACAGTGACACCCGCCCGCCGTACTCCCAGCATCAGCGATAAGAACTCATGGGTGAGAGGTATCTCATCGCCGCGGAGGCGGTCGTTCGCCATCAGCAGCCATCGTGCCAAGCGTTCCTCCAGAGTGGCGGTGCCGTTGGACAGTGCGGTGTTGGCGGTCTGATTCAGGAACGCATGAGCAAACCTTAGAAGCACACGAAGAAGCGAGGGACTTTGTGAAATCGCCTCGCGCAGCTTGTTGGCTGAGATACGCAATCCCTCGCCCGGCACCTGCATGAAGGTCTCATGTGGAGACCGGTCATTGCCCATTACGATTGGCAGCCCGGTACAACCCTCACAGCCGATCAGACCGACCTCGAGCCGTTTATGGCTGTTCTTAGCCACGATCGAGGCCAGGCCGTAGCCGATGAAATAGCTGTGCGTGATTGCTTTGTTAGGGACTTCCAGAACTTGTCGAAGGGCAAGGTCCACAGGCTCAAGATCAGGCTGCAGCAGGGCTTTATCTGCAGGCGACAACCCCGAAAGAATGCGATTTTTGGTGGAAACTGAGGTCTTGGCCATCGGCTCTCTCCCGGTTGGGGCGGGAGCACGAGTGACCTCTCCTAGCCGTCTGCGCCCGAAAGATCGTTGCAGACGATGACTGGAGTCTACACCTTTTAGAGGAACGGATTTATTTATTTTGTACGGGAACGTACCAGAGGCACATTAGTTGGCCCTTATCATCGGGCCCGCTGAAAGCGCGCCCAGCGCCGCGGTCCCGGTGCCTGAGAAGCTGGAGACCTCTCGTCCGTAGGGAGTCCCTGAGGCCATGCGCTTGCGAGACTATTCATCCTTCTTTCCACCCGAGGAGTTTGGCGCTCTAACGGCTGCCTATGAGGCCGCTTGGCAAGACTTGTGGACCAAGAGGCTCACCCTCACCCCCGATCAGGTTCCCGTCCTGAAAAAAATCTCGCGCAGATCATCCTGGCTTCCGCGTGCAACGGGAAGCGGGACATGGAACAACTGAAGGAGATCGCATTGCGCGGTGTCTCTGGGCGCAGCCTCGCTTCTTTGTCGTAAGTGCTATGAGGATGCGTCCGACGAGTGAAGCTTGGCCGAGGTCAGCTAGGATCGCAAAGGCGCGCCAGCCGTTTGATCGGTCAAGATAGCTGCCGGTGTAACGCCCGGCCATCCCCGCTACTGAGGGTGTTCAGATAAAAGCGCGAGCACCTGCGAGACCCTAAGCATCTTCAGGAAATGACGCCGCTGCCCAGGGCAGAAGTCGTGCTCGTGGGCAGTTGGAAGTGAAGCGCGGTCGCTTGAGATCGGCGCCCCGAGGTCTGCTCATAACCACAACGGACATAAGAATCGAGAGGGGAGGCGTGCGTTGCTCACGCCTCCTTTGTGTCGTCCCCAGGGGGTCCGGCGCCTCGATTAGGCCGTGATGACGCGCGACAAGTAAGGCAGCAATTGTTGCGGAGCTCCTGATGGAGACGTGCCCCGAGTACGAGAAATCACCCCTGGCCGAACTGTCCAAAGCCTTTGAAAGCGCCTGGGCTGTACTTCAACGTCTTATACGCGACCCCAACAAGCACGAGGCACTCAAGCTTCAATTACAGTGCACGCTGCTGAAACTCGCGGCCGACGGAGTTGCCGATGCGCAGCAACTGAGCAGTCTTGCCGTGGATAAACTCTCGGCCGAGCCAACCTCTCAGGAATTGCCTCTCGCGGCCGAAGGGCCGCACGATTTTGTTCGGAAAGTAGAGCCGCAGGTGCCCCAAGGAGAGCAGGATGAAGAGAAGGCGAGGGTCCGCGCATGCTTGGACGCGCTCAAGAACGCCGTGCAAGCTACGGGGCGCGAAAACGTCGGAAAAGCTTTACGCGGGCGAATGAAAGATAAAGCAAAGCAGAAACTTGCGCGGCAGCGCCGGCCCGGGGTGAAGCGGCACGGTCACAGGGAAGACTCTGTGTAACGCCCAGACCACAGTTCGTTTGCAAAAAAACGCGGGACTGCGTGCTCGAGGAGCTTGCGCTCGACGCTTCCATGTAAACTCTGGAGGCCCCCGCCGCACTTCCGAACTTCGCGCATAAATGCCAAATGCTCCCACTATTCTCCTACGCAATGTCTACGGCGACTTCACCCGGATCGAGCGCGGCCTTGACTGAATGTTAGCTGCGGATTGCAATCGCCTCGACCGGGCGCCGCAGGCTTTTGGGCAGATCAGCCATTGAGCACAGCAGGCATTGACAAAACACAACCATGGCGAAACGCATTGTCTACGATCATTGCTGCGGTCTGATAATCGACGTCCAAAGGTTTTTTTTGGCGCATTGGCAATAATGCTTCTGATGGCTAATTAAGATCGTGATCACCGTGCTCGTGCCCATGAGGCCCGAAGCCTAACCAGTCAAGCATCTTGGCCATTGAGAACCACCCGGCGATAGCTGGTGATCGTTCCAAGGTCTTCGAGGAACTCTGCCCATAGCGCCTCAAGTCCGCTATTGGCACTAGCAGCCATTGAGGCCGGCTCTCCGCGTTGAGGGGGAAAGCGGCCGAGTCTGATCCGCGCTCTAAAGTCTACTAATGACCAAAAGCAGACATAAGGTACCGCCAGGGGCAAAGCTGAACTCAGGCGCATTTCAATGGTATCAATACTGTTCACGGTCACGCGAAGGCCGCTTTGCCCGCGCTGAGCCGCTCCGTATGTTATCCGACTGGCGAGACTATAACTTTTGTTGAACGGCTCGCTGACCGACGCGGCGACGGCGGAAGTGCAAAAGGCAAGTCCGATGGAACGACCCGAAGTCATCTATCGCCATTCGGGCATGGTGCGCGTCACCCATTGGATCAACGCGCTGGTGTTGCTCGTGCTGTTGATGAGCGGCCTGCAAATATTCAACGCCCATCCGGCTCTGTATCTCGGTCAGGCATCTGAGTTCGACAACCCGCTCGTTGCTATGGAGGCCGTGCGGACCGAGGACGGCCTTAAGGGCATCACCACCGTGTTCGGCTGGGATTTCGACACGACCGGGGTGTTGGGTCTCGGCGGGGATGCCGTGCAAGGATATCAGGAGCGGGGCTTTCCGTGGTGGGCCACTCTGCCGGGCGATCGCAATCTATCCATGGGCCGGCGCTGGCATTTCTTCTTCGCCTGGCTGTTCCTCTTCAATGGGCTCGCTTATCTCCTCTGGAGCCTTGGAAGCGGGCATTTGCGGCGCGATCTGGCGCCCTCAGGGCAAGAGCTCAAGCATATCGGCGCCTCCATCTGGGATCATGCGCGGCTGAGATTTCCGAAAGGCGAGGAGGCCAAGCGCTACAATGTCCTCCAAAAGCTCGCATATCTCGGCGTGGCGTTGATCCTTTTGCCGCTGATGCTGCTGACGGGCCTCGCTATGTCGCCCGGCATGGACGCGGCTTTCCCTCTCCTCATCGATATGTTCGGGCGGCCGGCAGACGGCTCGCACCATCCATTTCGTCTCCGCAAGCCTCGTGGTGCTCTTCGTCGTAGTCCATATCGTCATGGTGCTGATCTCCGGCGTCTGGAACAATCTCCGCTCGATGATCACCGGCCGCTACGTCATCGAGCCGACGGAGGAAAAGCCGTGAGCAAGGAGCGAGGCTCGACCGTCGCGGTTTCCTCGCGCGTGGGCTTGCCGCCGCGAGCGCCGCGCTCCTTGGTGGCTGCGAGGATTTGTCCGACCAGACGTGGGTCAAGAGAGTGCTCGATTCAGCCGAGACCTTGACCCGCGTCACGCAAGAGGCGCTGCTCTCGCCGCAGGCGCTTGCGCGCGAGTTCGGCGAGGCTGATATCTCGCGCAACTTCAGGGCGAACGGCTCGACCGATCCCGATGACCCCACCTATGTCGCCCACGCCAAGAACGGCTTCGTCGATTGGAAGCTCGTGGTCGGCGGCCTCGTCGAGGAGCCGCTCGAGCTTTCGCTTGTAGAACTCCGCGCCATGCCGTCGCGCACGCAGATCACGCGGCATGATTGCGTCGAGGGCTGGAGCTGCATCGGCAAGTGGAAGGGAGTCAGGCTCAGCGCCCTGCTGAACGTGCCCGGCTTAAACCTGATGCACGCTATATCGTCTTCTATTGCGCCGATGCGCTGGGGAGCACCGGGACCGAAGCCGACAAATATTACGAGTCGATCGGGCTCACCGACGCCTTTCACGAGCAGACCATCCTCGCATACGAGATGAATGATCAGATGCTCCCCATCCCGCACGGGGCACCTCTCAGGCTGCGCCTCGAACGGCAGCTCGGCTACAAGATGGCGAAATATGTGATGCGTATCGAGGCGGTGAATACCCTCACGAGCATCCGTGGCGGCCGCGGCGGCTTTTGGGAAGATTTGGGCTATGAGTGGTACGCTGGAATTTGATTTTTAGGCTCGAAGACTTGATCTTGCGATGTCCGCTTTTGGCACATAGCGGACTCGTCGACGGAACTCGCCGCACGTCCGCTATTTGGGGGGTAAAGCGGACATTGCGCAGTCATCTCCGCGTCTTGGGACCTTTGGTCAGACTGGCACGCTCTGCGATCTTATCCTTCGACCTTTGCCAGCCCTGCTCAAGCTCTCTCACCTCGGCACCGGCTTTCTCCGGACCGTTTCCTGCTGAGCGCTGCGGCGTGTCCACCATTCAGCAAACGCTCTCGGCTTGCAATTGAACGGCTCAGATGCCGGCCGCTCGAATTAGGAAACCCTAGGCAAAGGCTCGAGCAAAGCGAGCTCGCGGCCTTTAGCGCGCTAGGCCATGAATACAAATCAAGAGCATCTGAAGAGCATTGCGTCAAAGCCGGGTCAGTCGTGATCTCATCCTCATGTATGGACCGGCCGTGCCTTCGCAAGGGGCTTTTGGAGATGAAGAGGGTGGGATCTATGCGCAAGGCAGGCATTGGCGAGCGTCGGTCACTTTCCGCTTCTGTAATCCTGGAGGCTTCAGCGCGGCTGTCTCGGTCCGCCGACTTCTCAAGCCGCTTAAGGAGGCTTAGATTCTCATTCGGGGGAGCCCTACGCCGAGAACTTGGCTTGGCGCCGCAACTTACAGAGCCAGTCGTTTGCTCTAAACAAGAGCCTTGGCGGTTAGAAATGTTCTTACCTGCGCTCTCAGGAGGAAGCACCTTTTGAGCCAGGAGAATGGCGATAGAAACGGTCGTCGACAACGTTGACGTGGAGGCAACGTGGCAGGCGCTTGAGTCACGTGCACGGTCGCAGCTAATCGATGTCCGCACGCGCGCGGAATGGACCTATGTCGGGATCCCTGACCTAGGATCGACCGGTCTTCCCTGGCTGGAAGGGAGGAGAACGACCGCCTCGGTCCTGTGCGGGCGCGCTGTTCCCGATTGCTCGCGCGCCCAGACTCTTTGCGTGGCTACGGGTGCTTAAATCGCCTCGACAGCCTGCTTTCTCCAAACGAACGATGACAGAAGGTCGTCGACATATCCCGTCACACCTGGACCAAGCTCTTGCAGGGTAACCTCGGCGCCATTGGCGAAGCGCACGCCATCGTGGTACGGGCCAGCCTCCAAGCGGGTAAAGGTGACGTTTTCGATTGCCGAGACCCCGAGGCGCCTCTGAACTAGTTCAGAAATGCCCTCAAGCCTCAGCTTTGTGTCGTAGGCCATACAAATGGCAGTAGAAGCGTCACCGGGGGCGATGAAGCCGATGCTACGGCTTTCAAACTGATGGGTCTCGTATTTTTCGCCCAGCTGCGCTGGTCGGCTGCGATAGTACTCTAGTGAATAGTCGCACATGATTTCCTCCATTGGTTTCTGCCCGCCTAACGCGAGACGCGCCCCATGGTTGACACGCCTTACAAATTTAATGTTTGGCTGGCTAGCTCACGAGACGAGCCCGTCGGAGCGCTGGCCTTCAGCAGGGCGCGAGCGGGCTTTTGTTTTTAGCGGCCTGATGGTCGAGGCCTGAACCTAGTCGTGGCCCGAAGACTTCCACCACCTGAGCCTTGCACCTGGTTAGGTCAGGTTCAAAGTGTTCGGTGCATCCGGTCAGAGCCGCCATAGTCGCAGCCACGAGTATGCTACCCCCCGTCATCGGAAAGCTCGTCGAGCGCCGCGCAATCAAGAAGAGCCGAGGGCCGAACCGCGGGTAGTGGCAAATTTAGCCCGAGCTTCGCCACTTGGAGGCAGCTTATCAGTCGCGCAGAAAGCAAGGAACTCGTCAGGGTCGAGGATTACAGGCGTAATGATTAAACCGTGGCGCGCGGCCTCTTTCATCTGGCCCCTGGCTCGCGCCTCCCACGCATCAAATTCAGGTGGGAACTTGTCACTGTCATCCATGATCTGCCGGATGCGCTGGTAGTCTTCGCGCCTAAACCACGCTGCGAAATGCACCATAGGAACTCTCCCCAAGGCTAATGGATCGACACCTCGCCGCTGATTGAAAGCAGGGCCTGGGCAGCGTTGCCGGTCGCGTCAACAATCATAATGTTGATGGGCAAAGCCATCGCGGCAATCACACTTGGATCTCCGGCAAGAGGTTCAGCGTCCAAGCCATCGCTGTCCTTTGCTTCGGTGAAGGGTACGCCTATCACGCTGCCGTTAAGCGATACTGCGACGAATAGGGTAAGGAAGCGGCATTCCGCGTCCGTAGCACTCTTCGAGAACACTCGTTAATCTGCTGTCTGAGGTTGGCCATGTCAGCGTGAATGATTTGGGGGAGTTTCAAACTTCCGTTTCGGACGGTGAACAAGACAGGCCATCTAGAGCCCCTCTAGATGTGCCATGAGGCGACCCTGCCAGTGAGCAGTGCTATTTTGCGATATTGGGAAGCTCCTCTGGCTGTTGTGGCAATGGCAGTCCCGGGCATCCCTTCATTCCCCGCAGTTGCTGGCAAGATCGCTTCCCCTCAACGAGGACCGGAACGCCTCAATGACACAAGGAGAGTTCTTGGCTCTTGCCTGGAAAGCGGCCAACGACAAGGCGAGAGAAATGGGCTGGATCCGATAAAACCCTGCGTGCGAGCATCGCTATCTTGAGACACTTGGCGTTATTGCCGACGAGGAAGAGCTCCACCATCGCGTTCCCGGCACTGGCCAATTGTAACACGGCCACAACGGCAAAGATCATCGGCCTTGGTCCGGCAATGCGATTGCGCAACATAACTTGAACACGTGTTAGTTTTGCTCCAGTCTCAGCCTCCAATTGCGCGTCGAGCGTTTACTAGCTGCATGGAACAGCGACGATTTTTTGAGGCGAGGGGTGAAGAAAGCGGTGAATGGCTCGTCCTCGACGGCAGGCGCCATCCGCCGCGCGTGATTTGTAGGTGCCTCGGCTGGAACGCGCCGAAAAATGCGGCGCTCATTGCGGCTGCCTTGGAAGCGCACCATTCGGAGCTCTATTCGAAATTCACCCTCGATGGTTCGGGGCGGCTCCATGAGCAGCCAGCCGTCAAAGCATCGGGCGAGACTAAGTCTGCGCCTGTACCCAAGCCTGCAACCGGAAAGTCCCGTGCAAGGCACGGGGGCTAAGCGGCGATTCACTTTCGGAGCGAATGCTCTATCCATCAAAACCCCAGCTTTTGGAGCCACCGCCGAATCGGGCCCGGACCACCTTCTTCGCTGGGTTTACCTCGACCCCCTTTCAGCCGGCAGCGAAGGGATGATGCGCGGCGTCTTTCTTCGCGGTGACTTCGGAGGCCTTCGGCTCGCCCTTCACGGCACGGGCAATGGCTTCCTTGGTAGCGCGATAATTGAAGTCCTGGATCTTCTTGTCGTCCTTGGCTTCCCAGTGAATGAACACGCCGACGGTGACATAGAGATCGTCGGCCTCGTTGGCGGGGATCACGCCTTCGGCGACGGAATTGGCCACGGCTTTGGCCACGGCATACTGGGCCGGGCCGAACATCTGCACCGCCTGTCGCGCATCCTTGATGGTGACCTTGTTGTACAGGATCGTCGGCGGCTTACACATAAGGTTCGGCGCCACCAACGCGAGCAGGGTGGTGAAGCCGTCCTTGTTGTTAGTCAGCGCATGGCAGTAGGCCGTCTCGACGGCGCTGCCGCGCGGGCCAAGCAACAAGTCAACATGAGCAACCTCGTTGCCTTCGCCAACGAGCGATTTACCCACACATACGCCACTGATCTTGGGCATGAAGTAACCTCCTGTTAGGTTAAGTAAGATGACTTCCCCGAGCTGCTGGCAACGACAAGCCGAGGAATGCCGTCGGGCTGAACACCACGTACCACCGGCTGTTGATGGCTAGTCGAAGTCAATGCAGATGCCATGTGGTCCGCCATCATTATAGCTCGGCAAGGCGGAGCGCTCCACGCTGTGGCTGGCGCTTGGCTGCCTGCTTCGGACACCCTGAATATGGGGGCTGCGGGAAGTGTAAAAACACCGCAAAACTGTGGTGGACGCTCCGCATGCGCCAGCGCGGCATAGAAGTGAAGAATTAGAGAGGTTTCGCAAGCTGACCCCCGCAGAGATAGCTGCGCCTGACTGGATGCCCAAAAATAGCTTAGCGATGCGGGACCAACCATGGGCTTTTTTTCCCGCTGGGGCGTCATCGGCAGTGAAGACCTCTTGAGAGTGGATCGAGAGGTCTGAAAGGGAGTTGTCAGGGTTTCCCAGGGCCAGAGAGATGCGGATCGCGGTGACAGGAGCTTATGGCTTTTCAGGCAAGTACATTGCGCGCCGGTTGCTAGACCTGAGTCATGAAGTGATCACGCTCACGAATTCACCCCACCGTGCCAATCTGTTTGGCGAATCCATCAAAGCGTTTCCCTATAATTTCTCGCAGACGCACGAACTGGAAAAGTCGCTCAGTGGCTTCGACGTCCTGATCAACACCTACTGGGTCAGGTTCGACAAGCCACCGCATTTCACCTTTGCGCTGGCGCTCGCCAACGCGAAGGTCCTGTTCGACGCCGCCAAGCGCGCCGGCATTCGGCGTCTCGTGCACATCAGCATCACCAATCCCGATCGCACATCGAATCTTCCCTATTTCCGCGGCAAGGCGGAAATGGAGGAGCACATTAAAAAGACCGGCCTGTCCTACGCCATACTTCGACCGGCGGTGCTGTTCGGCAAGGAAGACATTCTGATCAACAATATCGCTTGGGCGTTGCGGCATCTGCCGGTGTTCGGCATATACGGAGACGGATGCTATCGACTGCAGCCGATCCATGTCGACGACCTTGCTGCGGCGGCGGTTGCCCGTATTGAAGGAAAGGCCAACGAGACCATCGATGCAATCGGCCCTGAAACGTTTCAGTACCGCGGGATGGTGGAAATGATCGCCCGCGAAATCGGCTCCCGGGCACTGATCGTCTCAATGCCGCCGATGCTCGCTTACCAGGGTGTGCGCATGCTCGGCTGGGTCCTCGAAGATGTGATCAACACGGGCGACGAGGTCAGGGGCATAATGCAGGAGCGGCTCTACGTGGACTCGCCGCCGCTCGGTTCGAGCAAGCTCAGCGATTGGGTGCGCGCGTACCGCCGAGAGATAGGTCGTCGGTACACCAGCGAATTACAGCGCCGTTTCGACCGGGTGAGCGCCTACCCCTCGATCGATTAGGACGTCCTTGTTGGGCTTCTAGGCCGCGACTACGAATGCCGCATTGGCACGAGGGCGAGGCGCGCTGGTAGATGGATGACACTTTATCGAAGCAAAACAGGGACCGTTGATGCTTTTCGCTATCAATCGGGCTTAGAGACTATGGACTTTAAATACCCATACCCAGATTGGTTAGAAGGACATGTTGTAGTTCATGGTGAGTTCGGTCTGGATCTTTGTACCAAGTTCGGGAAGGTAACGGTTCGACCGGGACAGTGGATTGTCAATGCTGGCAACGGCAATATACATGTATTGGATCCGGACTTTTTTCACGCAGAATATGAGGCAGTAATAGGCACCTAACAAAAAAAGCGAACACAGTGGCGGGCCCTGCCCATGCTTAGTGGAGGACCATAACGACGCCCCACAAAATCACGGCTATTTTGGCCCTGGCAGCCCATTTAGACGGCCCCTGATATTTGTCGGCGCTCCGGACAACTCCGACTACAGCGGTCAAAACATAAGGCAGCGGCAACAGCAAGAGGACAATGGTCAGGACAACGGGCAGACCGGCCGCGACCGTTGCTATGGCGGCGCTACGATATTTGCGATCGTGCCATAGGCGATAGCGTATTCCCAGAAAGCTTGGCCGAGCGGGATGTCACCTCTCCAGAGTGCTGCTAGATGCGCTATCATAACCCGCTCTACTCTGATGGCATGCTCCAGCACTTTGGCCGTAGACAGCGCGCCAGGGTCATACCCCTGGCTGGTAGTGAAGCAAAGCTAGCACCCCACTTGAAGCGGAGGATGGGAAATGCGACGAGCCGCAATATCAATTGCTTATCTCAGCCTCTTGTTGCTGTTCGGATGTGGCGAGTGGCAGGGTCCCAAGGGTGATCCCGGTCCCGCCGGACCGCAAGGCGAGGCCGGGGCAGCAGGTCCCGTCGGTCCCGCCGGGCCGCAAGGCGAAGCAGGCCCTCAAGGCTCTGCCGGGCCACAAGGTGAGCCTGGGCCCCAAGGGCCCATCGGCCCAGCCGGCCATCAAGGCGAGCCTGGAACCTCCGGACCTCCCGGACCCAGGGGGGAGAAAGGTGATAAGGGCGACAAGGCCGATCCTAGTGGCGCGGCCATCCGGGTGCTCGCCCCGGTGGGATCCGGTCAATCGTCCTCGTGCGATGCCGGCGAAATCATGGTCAGCGCTTGGTGTATCGGAACCTACCAGTCGTATCCCTTGCGGATGGGGCAGAACGAAGCATCTTGTGCCGCAGCAGAAGATGCTGATGTGCAAGTCGTGGTCGTGTGCGCCAAGCAGTGACGTACGGTGGCTGTCTGGTGATGCTCAATAAGGGTCTCGGTCTAAGGGGGGTAATTGGCCGCCGCCTTGCTGCTGCAGGCGAAGCTGCAAATTAAGGCGGTTGCGGGCGCCCGAAGCCCCCGGATGCCGAGCCTAAAGAATCGCATGATCAAGGTGCAAATAACGCTGGTTGCGGGTCCCCGCAACCATTTTTTTCCTTTAAATTATGCAGTTAGGACCGATCAGGGTTCTCTCTAACTTACACTGGGGCCCTTGAGTTCGCCACCGGGTCGCCACGTCGAATGCAGCCGACTCCCCTTTAGGTAGCGCAATCGGTAACATTGCGCGGCGTCGTTTCATCGGATGTCAATGCTAACGCAGCCCACGGGGCGTGTGTTGTCGACTGAGTACCACGCAAAGCTGTTTGCGCATGAACTCAGCAGGCGGCATTCCGTAGCCGATGCGGAGAAGCTAGCGGGCGCTCTTCTCGATGCTCAGGTCGACCTAAATCCCCATCAGGTTGAAGCCGCTCTATTCGCATTCAAATCGCCCTATCCAAAGGCGCCATCCTTGCGGATGAGGTGGGCCTCGGCAAAACGATTGAAGCCGGGCTCGTGCTTGCCCAGAAGTGGACGGAAGGCAGACGCCGCATTCTGGTAATCACGCCAGCCAACCTGCGCAAACAATGGTCGCAGGAAATCGAGGAGAAGTTCTTCCTCCCAACGATCATCCTTGAGTCTCGCAACTACAACAAAATGAGCAAGGACGGCGCCCGCCGTCCGTTGAGCAGAAAAAACTGGTCATCTGCTCGTTTCAGTTTGCTGCCCGCAACGCAGAGGAGCTCATGGTCATTCCGTGGGACCTCGTCGTCATCGACGAGGCGCACCGACTTCGCAACGTTTATCGGCCTGACAACCGGATAGGGCGAGCGCTGAAGGCGGCGCTGGCCAATGCCCCGAAGGTGCTTCTCACCGCGACGCCGAGACCATCTCCGAGCATGAAACCGCGAAATGCAAGTGCCCAAAGTGCGGGAGCAAAAAGGTCTCTGTTGTGCCGAGCCGCGTCTACGTGGTGACATCCAAAAAGAGCTGAATTCTCGATAGACACTGCCGCGTCGAGCACTTTCGTTTCCGAGAGCTTGTGTGAGGCTCAATCGATCAATTCAAGGAAATAGATTGTTGGCGGGTCCAAAACACCAGACTTCACCATCACTTCCTTGAGGTCAGCCGAGGCAGCGAAGTCTTTGGCCTTCTTCGTTTCCTCGGTATCAAAGACGACCACGATCTCACTCTTATTACTGTCAGCTGAGTGGTAGACACGTGGATTGCTGAGGCCAGCCGCCCTCTGCATTTCGGCATGCCCATCGAAGACAGGACGCCACTGGCCGTAGTCCCTCACTTTATGACGGATGATCATCATGCCCATAGAACTCTTCCTCTATTTTTCCACTTAACTAGGCCAAAAATCACACGCTCAAGGTCAGGCCGAGCATTGACAATTCGCCGTTGATCGCACCTAGCAAGGAGGTTGTTATGATTATGTCTCAATCACCACTCCACTCTACAGCCTCGGCATCATTTGAGCAGGTACTTCATGCCAGCGGTCCAGATCGGGATCGAGAAGCGAAGCTCGCCCTCTATGCTTGGCTTGTGGGCAGCTGGGACATAGAGGTCATAACCTTTATGGAAGACGGGACAACACACGAAGGGCGGGGCGAAATTCATGCCGGATGGGTGCTCCAAGGACGCGCAATACAAGATGTTTGGATGATACCCCGCCTGAAAGAGCGAAAGCCGGGCGTAAGGCCGCTGCCAGGGAGCGGCAATTGGTATGGCACGACGCTTCGCATTTACGACCCAAATCTGGACGCCTGGCGCATCTTGTGGAACGACCCTGCGACAGACTTTTTCACGCAGCAGATTGGGCGAGCGCGGGGTAGCGACATCGTGCAGGAAGGTCAAGATCCAAGAGGCGGCGCCATGCGCTGGACATTCTTCGAAATCCAATCAGACTCGTTTCACTGGAAGGCTGAACATAAGCCAGATGAAAAGAATTGGCGCCAAGAAGTCGATGTCCGCGCGCGACGGGCCGGTTGAAAGGGCCTCGGGCCCTGTGCGGCGATTTCATCGCACTTGTAGAGCGACGATTTGATCCTCGATCTCGAACTCGAGTTCGGCGATACGCGGCCTGTCCAGGTTTGTGCATCCAGGCTTCAATAGCGCTCAGCACGACGGCTCGCATGTTTCCTTGTTACGCTAGGTCCAATTCCCTGTTTAGTCAGCGAAATTCCCTGTTTCGATCGTTAGGGAATTCGGAAGGAACGCTCTGAATTTGTTCGAGAATGGAAGGTCTGCATCGCCCACATCGGCCTCAAGCGGCAAACATTCCCTGTATTTTCCCGCGAAACAGGGAATACCGAAGCGGAGACGGGTTCGCCGATGACTGCCTCCACCGCCAGATCTCCTGTTTATCCCTTATGACTCAAATATTTGGCTAACACCGCCGATCTATTCCACAAGTTGTTCCACAATGGACTGATTGCTGGGTGAGGCTTCCACAGCGCGGCCAGCTTTGGCGCAAGGCTAGGGACGCCTGTAGGCAGGCGTAGCCGAATTTAGATGCGGCTTCGGTGCGCGTTTGTGCGTGCCGATTTGCGGTGACCATCAACGAAGTGACGGGAAACCAAATGGCAGCCCGCTGGGTTTTCCTGAGAGAACGACAAATAGGAGGAAGGTCATGCGTACAACACTTTTAGCAAGCTCGGCCCTGGTGGGCAGCTTGCTTATGACAACGATGTTCTGGAGTTCGGCTCAAGCAACAAGCGTCACCAACCTCAAGAGCGCTTTCAGCACCGATAGCGCGCTAACACTCGTGAGAGATGGCGGCGGTGGCGGCGGTGGTGGTGGTGGTGGTGACGGCGGCGGTGGCGGTGGCGGCCATTCAGGTGGCGGCGGCGGCGGCAATGGCGGCGGCGGCGGCGGCCACGGTGGCGGTGGTGGCGACGGCGGTGGCGGAGGCCGTGGCGGCGGCGGTGGCGACGGCGGTGGTGGCGACGGTGGCCATGCACGTGGTGGTGACGGCGGCGGTGGCGGTGGTGGCGACGGTGGCCATGCACGTGGTGGTGACGGCGGCGGTGGCGGTGGTGGTGGTGGCGACGGTGGCCATGCACGTGGCGGCGGCGGCGATGGTCGCCATGCACGTGGTGGTGGTGACGGTGGTGGTCCCGGCTACAGGAGTGGCCGTATGGCCCGAGGCGACTACTCTTCTGAGAGGCGTGGGGACCGCTCGGGCGGCGGTGAGAATTGGAAAGGCAAGCACGCCGGTGACAACTGGAAGGGGAAAGACAGTTGGAAAGGCAAGCACGCCAATGACAACCGGAAGGGCAAGGACAATTGGAAAGGCAAGCACGTAGACCGCGACCACCACGACAAGTTCAAGCGGCATCGGGTCTTCCGCAATGGCGCGTGGGTCTGGGTCTACGGTCCCGGTTACTATGCCTCCGACGACTGCTATTGGCTCCGTCGTCGGGCAATTACCACTGGCGATCCCTATTGGTGGGACCGCTACAACGCCTGTAGATATTACTATTAAGTTCAGGCAGGTCTAAGGGCCCTCGCTTCGGCGGGCGCCCTTTTGCTATGCGGCGGCGTCCTGAGTCTTGCGCCAGCCGTTTTCTGGCCTTGGAACAAACACCATCAAGCGTCATTCTCCAGGCGTTGACAGAAACTCAGTATCAGCGTGAGGGAAAAAGTATCATGAAGACCCTTATTTCGATGTTTGCCCTGGCCTTTGCACTCGCCTTCACCGGTCCTGCGTTTGCCGGAGCCGGAGATGTGACGAAGGCAACTGACAAGGCTAGTTGCGACAAAGCTGGCGGCGTGTGGGACGACACGGCCAAGAAGTGTTCTGCGAAGATGTAAAAGCCTAAATTTCGATAGAGACTGCCAAGGGCGCTCGCTTCGGTGGGCGCCCTCTTGTATTCTGGTTTTCAATTCTGCAACGCGTTTCCCCCGACATGGAACCGGCGGAAATTATCCGGCTCGAATCCAGTTGGAAAGAACGGCCACACACCCGCGAATTCGGCATGAATGAGAATTAGAAAGCTGATCGTGCGAGTGAAGCATTTGGCGACAAGCAAGACGCTTCGCCACGCCACCGGTAGGGCATGTAGATCATGGATCCGGACGCCATTGAGGCCTGCGCGCTTCGATATGGCCCGCCATGGTTTCGACTTGCCGGCCCAGGCCATTTCGATGGGAGCTAAGTGGCGTCATCGCTGGTGATAATCCTGAGAAGCCCCGTGCCGACCTCCCGCTTGCCATTTGGATATCTTCGGCCCCCCGGTCCCGACAGCATGGTGCCATCAAAGCCGTAAAGCCTTCGTCACCAAAAGGGAACACGCTGTATGACGACCTAACAGAGCGCCTCCTGGATAGGCGGATACCCAATCGGCGGTCGCTTGTCGTCGTCCTGGCAGCCATGTCCGCTATTGGCACATTGGTGATATGCGCGCGGCGCGGTTCAGTGTCCGTTTTAGAGACCTTTTCGGACATCGGCGCGTCGCCCGCGTACGTCACAGAATGACCCATACCGTTGATAAACTCGGCAACGTGCAGCGCACGAGCAGCAACGGCATCCGACCCGTTGCGGATTTCGAGCACAACGAGTTAGTTTACGCAACAACAAGTATTCGGATGACCACGTTCTGCAACACGGCCAGAGGAGGAAAAGATGAAATTGTTACCTCAAGTTTTGTTTTGGTTGGGAATTATCTCCATCCCGCTTGCGTGGCTGATATGGTACTTCGGGCCAGAATTGGAACCCATGAGGCCAGTCCTTAGCGGCGTTGCCGATCCTGCATTAAGAGCGGTCCTTCAAGAAGCTCATGCAGAGCGGTTGGGAATTTGGGTAGCTATTTGGCCAGTAACGCTTCTGGTATTGAGCTTTATCGTTGAAAAGAAAGTGCAGGGATAAAGGGCGGCGTTGCCAATAACGCCGTGGGAACTGTATTGCGGTGCGGTGGCATTTTTCGGACATCCCACCTGCACTGACGAATGTCCGCTATCGGGGGTAAAGCGGACATGGGCGTTTTCGCTGAGAGATTGGGGCGCGGTTCGGTGGCGACCCGGTGGCGACCCGACGGTCGCGGCTCCCCGACGCAGCCGAAAGCAGTTCTCAAAAAGACGTTGAAGATCATGCTATTAAGTTGGTTGCGGGGACAGGATTTGAACCTATGACCTTCAGGTTATGAGCCTGACGAGCTACCGGGCTGCTCCACCCCGCGCCAATGTCGTTCGCCCCCAAAAGGACGGGGGCCGGAACCTATAGCAGGTTCGAGAGAGATGTGAAGGGCTTCGCACGGCCGTTCGGCGGAAAACCCTTAGCCCAAATATAGGGAATGCAGCGGCCTTTTGCATCAGGCTCTCTAGTCCGGGCGGCTCGCAAGCTTGGGCACTGGCTGCCCCAGAAGCGGCCAGCCGAGCCAACGCTGAGTCCGGACCCCTCGCAGCCTGTAGCCGCCATCCGGGGTTCGCTCGAACAGCCAGCGCCGCGCTGCGAAGCGGTCGCGCACCCAATAGGGAAATACCGTGCCCAGGATCGCGCCGAGCACGACGTCGGTCACGTAGTGCTGGCCGATCAGAACGCGGCTCGCCGCGATCCAAGCGGCGAGCGTATAAAGGAAGATCCTGCCGCGCGGCCACAGCATGCCGATCACGGTGGCAAAGCCAAAGATATTGGTGGCGTGGCCGGACGGCAGCGAGGCGTAATCCGGGTCGAACGCGAAAAAATTGAAGTCGATCGGCCCGGCCGTCTCGAACAATTTCGGGCGCGCGCGGCCGAGAATGTTCTTGGTGAGATTGGCGATCAATTTAGCGCCGCCGATGCTGACGAACACAAAGCCGATCGTGCTCGCGATCAGTCCGTAAGCGGCGGCGTTGCGCCATCCCCCATAGCGCTGCCGCAGCACAAGCGCGAGCGCGACGGCGGTGCCGGTCGGAATGAGCATCCAGTTCGACTTGCCGATATCGGTGATGGTCCGGAAGAACTTGCGCACGCCTTGAGGCAACGCCTTCGCCTGCTCCAGCATGAGCGGATCGACAATGAGCATGCAGAGGAGGATCAGCGAAAGCGCGAGCACGAGTTGCTCGGCGAGGGTGAGATCTTTGAGCCGCATCGCTCCGCCTCTCTAGTTCAAGCCGCGGCCGGACCGGGCAGGCGCCCGGCGGCGATCAGGCGCAATACTGCCCTCTTCATTCAAGGCCGGGATGACAACGGAAATGTCCATAGACGCTCGCTTCTTACCGGGCATTGTACCTTCCTGCAGGCTTGGCCGCTATCGCGGGACTGTGCCGGACAAGGCATCGTTAGGGCGTTACGGCGCGGGCCTGCTGCGCCACGACCGCGTCCTGCGGATCATCCGGCGCACCGAAGGTGGCATCGCGCCCGTAGATGTCGGGCCTGAACTGCGCGACGCCGTTGCCGCTCGCAAACGCGGTCACATAGACGAAGTGCACCGGGACGGGCGATGCGAGCTTCACGTCGAGCTTGTTGCCGCTGTCGATTTGCGCCTGAACTTTCTCCAAGGTCCATCCTCCTTGCGCGCCGAGCAGCCAAGCCGTGAGCTCGCTGACCTTCTGCACCCGCACGCAGCCCGACGAGAAGGCACGCGCACTCTGGCCGAAGAGCTGCTTTAGCGGCGTATCGTGCATGTAGACGGAATGCTTGTTCGGCATGTTGATGCGCACGACCCCGAGCGCGTTGAACGCCCCCGGCTCCTGGCGGAACTTGTAGCTCTCGACCTGTGGCGAGAACCAATCGACGGTGGCAGCATCGAGCGGCGGCGACTTCCAGTCGGTCATGACGGTGAAGTGCTCGGCGGCGAAGTACTCCGGATCTTTCCTGATCTTGGGAATGAGATCTTGCTGGGCCACGATGTCGGGCACGCTCCAGGTCGGATAGAAGTTGACCTCGATGATCGAGGCGGAGATTTGCGGCGTCGCGCGCGCGGGCTTGCCGGTGATGACGTTGGTTTCAAGCGCGAGCGTCCCACCCTCGACAGCCTGGGCGAAGAAGGCCGGGACGTTGACGAGTACGTAGCGCGGCGCCTTGTTGATCTTCATTAGACCTTTGATGCGCTTGAGATTGGTCTCGAGCTGGGCCAGGCGTTCTTGCGCCGTCACGTTGAGCGCGGCCAAGGTCCTCTGGTCGATGAGACGGCTGACGCGCAAGCCGTTCCTGATCTGGTAGCGCGAGAGCCCGTCGAGAAATTGCTGGTCGAAGGTTCCGCTGCGGCTCCCGTCGGACGCCAAATCGCCCTCTTTGATGAGACGCTGCCGGATCCTTTCGATCTCCGAACTCGTGTCGCCGGGACGGAACGTCACCTTCTCTGGCATGAGCGGCCAGCCGCCGGAGGCGACGATCTCCCGGTAGCGCTGAATGGCAAGCTCGAGCGCGGCGATCGAGGCCTCGCTTACGAGCGCGCTGTCGAGGCGGTAGTCCGGGCTCAAGCGGTCATAGAGTTCGGTGCGCTGTTGCTCGCGGCGCGATTTCTCCTCGGGCGTGACCGGACCGCTATCGGTGAAGCTCGAATAGGGATTGAAGCCTTGCGCAAAGGCTCCCTGCGCCGGCAGCAGGCCTATCGCCAACAAGGCCGCCGCGAGGGCCTGCGCGTTGAGCGGCGCGGCGCGCCGTCTTGCCGGGCTCGTGACAATCATGCTCGAAAAAAGCGTCCCTCGCTTTGGCGTGCCCCGCTCCAGTGCAGCTCTATCGCGGCATAAGTCCAGGTCTTGGTGTCAAAAAATGGACGATCCGCGAGGCCGGCGCAACGGCCAAAGACGTTCGAGAACCGTTCCGTTGACCGTCATTCTGAGGAGGCCGCCGCAGGCGGCCCTCGAAGATTAGCCCACGCGGATGCGTCCTTCGAGGCTCGCTTCGCTCGCACCTCAGGATGACGCTGCCGAGGGTTGCCTCACTCGCAACTGGGAATAGTTAACGCTGTCCGCCGCTCGAATGGCCGAGATATTCGAGCAGCCGATCGATGAATTCCGCCTGCCCCGGCAGGATTTTGTCGCGCGCCTCCGAGGTCGAGAACCATTGCGCGGAATCGATTTCGGCGAAGCTCTGCTTGCGGCCGCTCTTCGGCGGGCATTCGAGCTCGAAGCGGTTCGAGACAAGGGTCGCCGGATCGAAATCGCCTTCGACGGCGAAAGCCGTGATCACCTTCCGGCTCGGCTGCTTGATCGCGCCGAGATCGAGAAAGGGGCGGGCCGGAAGCGCGCTCCCGAGTTCCTCGGCGAACTCGCGCTTGGCGGCCGAAAGCGCATCTTCGCCTTCGTCGTATTCCCCCTTCGGGATCGACCAGGCGCCTTGGTCCTTGTTAGCCCAGAACGGACCGCCCGGATGCGCGAGAAGAAGCTCGATGCCGCGCGACGAGCGGCGATACATCAGGATGCCGGCGCTGAGCTTCGCCATTGCTACAGGCTAAACGGAAATCGAATGCGCTCAAAGTAGTGCGAAGCGCGGTAGCGCCAACAAAAAAAGCGCCGCGGAGTTCTCCGGCGGCGGCTTTTCGCAACCAACGATCGTGAAAGAGGGGATTTATCTCGATGAGGGCTCTGGCAGCCCATGTCGCGCTCAAGCGTCGCGAAGCGCGCGAGCGCAACGATTTGATTGTGACCCCGCCCTTTGCAAGCCTGGCGACGACCTACTCTCCCGCGTCTTAAGACGCAGTACCATCGGCGCTGGAGCTTTTCACGGCCGAGTTCGGGATGGGATCGGGTGTTCACGCTCCGCCAAAATCACCAGGCCAGCAAAAGGCGGCGTCAAATCTGGTCTTCCACGTAAGCGCACATCGAGATGGGCGCTGACAATGAAAGCAATCAAGCCTATCGAGCGATTAGTACTGGTTAGCTACACGCATTGCTGCGCTTCCACATCCAGCCTATCAACGTGGTGGTCTTCCACGGCTCTCAAGGGAGAACTCGTTTCGAGGTGGGTTTCCCGCTTAGATGCTTTCAGCGGTTATCCCTTCCGCACTTGGCTACCCTGCTATGCCGCTGGCGCGACAACAGGTCCACTAGAGGTGCGTCCATCCCGGTCCTCTCGTACTAAGGACAGATCCTCTCAATTCTCCTACACCCACGGCAGATAGGGACCGAACTGTCTCACGACGTTCTAAACCCAGCTCACGTACCACTTTAATCGGCGAACAGCCGAACCCTTGGGACCTGCTCCAGCCCCAGGATGTGATGAGCCGACATCGAGGTGCCAAACGATGCCGTCGATATGGACTCTTGGGCATCATCAGCCTGTTATCCCCGGAGTACCTTTTATCCGTTGAGCGATGGCCCTTCCACGCGGGACCACCGGATCACTAAGGCCGACTTTCGTCTCTGCTCAACTCGTCAGTCTCGCAGTCAGGCAGGCTTATGCCTTTGCACTCGACAGCTGATTTCCGACCAGCTTGAGCCCACCTTCGCGCGCCTCCGTTACTCTTTGGGAGGCGACCGCCCCAGTCAAACTACCCACCATGCACTGTCCCGGACCCGGATTACGGGCCGCAGTTAGACATCCATGATCACAAGGGTGGTATTTCAATGTTGACTCCCCGAGAGCTGGCGCCCCCGGTTCAAAGTCTCCCACCTATGCTACACATGCCACCACGAATGCCAGTGCAAAGCTATAGTAAAGGTTCACGGGGTCTTTCCGTCTAACCGCAGGAACCCCGCATCTTCACGGGGAATTCAATTTCACTGAGTCTGCGTTGGAGACAGTGGGGAAGTCGTTACGCCATTCGTGCAGGTCGGAACTTACCCGACAAGGAATTTCGCTACCTTAGGACCGTTATAGTTACGGCCGCCGTTTACCGGGGCTTCGATTCAGGGCTTGCACCCCTCCTCTTAACCTTCCGGCACCGGGCAGGCGTCAGACCCTATACGTCGCCTTGCGGCTTCGCAGAGCCCTGTGTTTTTAATAAACAGTCGCCACCCCCTGGTCTGTGCCCCCCACGCCCGGTTGCCCGGACATGGGGCCCCCTTCTCCCGAAGTTACGGGGGTAAATTGCCGAGTTCCTTCAACGCAGTTCTCTCAAGCGCCTTGGTATTCTCTACCAGTCCACCTGTGTCGGTTTAGGGTACGGTCTGATGTGGGGGCTATTTCCTGGAACTCCTTCGCAGCCAGGACAATCCGATAAGCCCTGACAACTTTTGGAATTCGTCACTCACCCACTGGCTGAGGAATATTGACCTCATTCCCATCGACTACGGCTTTCGCCCTCGCCTTAGGAGCCGGCTAACCCTGCGCTGATTAGCATTGCGCAGGAACCCTTGGACTTTCGGCGGGAGTGTCTCTCACACTCCTTATCGTTACTCATGTCAGCATTCGCACTTCCGATACCTCCAAGTCACCTCGCGGTGACCCTTCGCAGGCTTACGGAACGCTCCGCTACCGCGCATACTTGCGTATGCACCCGCAGCTTCGGTGTATGGCTTTAGCCCCGATACATTGTCGGCGCAAAAATCCTTGTTTAGACCAGTGAGCTGTTACGCTTTCTTTAAAGGATGGCTGCTTCTAAGCCAACCTCCTGGTTGTTT
>CAWDKA010000012.1:0-57500 GCA_963802845.1 uncultured Alphaproteobacteria bacterium | reverse complement strand
GGTCGGAAGCGGCGACACCTTGATGAGCCTCTTCACCAAGATCGAGGCCGAGCCGGCGCAAGCCAAGGAAGTCATCGACGCGCTCGAGCCCATCTTCACCGCCAAGGATCTCAAGCCCGGTCAGGAAGTCCGCTTCACGCTCGTTCCGGCGCCTTCGGACACGGGGCAGATGGAGCCGGCCAAGGTCTCGATCTTCGCCAAGGGCACGCATCTTGCGACCGCGGCGCGCAACCGCCAGGCCGTGTTCGTGGCGTCGGCCGAGCCGATCGGGGACGATGCGGCGAAGCTGCAGCAGGCCTCAGCGCGCGCAACGCTCTACACCAGCTTCTATCACGCCGCGCTCGAGCAGAAGATCCCGGACGAGACGATCCTCAAGCTGCTCCGCGTTCACTCCTACGATGTGGACTTCAAGCAGAAGGCCAAGTCGGGCGACAGCTTCGACCTCTTCTTCGACAGCGGCAACGAGAACGAACTCGGCGAGTTGCTCTACACCTCCATGACCATCAATGGAGAGACGCGCAAATTCTACCGCTTCCGCACTCCCGACGACGTCGTCGACTACTATGACGAGCAGGGCAACAGCGCGAAGAAATTCCTGATGCGCAATCCGGTGAGAGGCGGCCGCTTCACCTCGGGCTTCGGCGATCGCCGCCATCCGCTGTTGAAATACATGCGCATGCATAACGGCGTCGACTGGGCCGCCCCGACCGGAACCCCGATCGCGGCCGCCGGCGACGGCACGGTCGAGCAGGTCGGCGGCAGAGGCGGCTATGGCAATTACGTGCGTCTCCGCCACGCCAACGGCTTCTCAACCGCTTACGGCCACATGTCGCGCTATGCCGCGGGCGTGGCCCCCGGCGTTACCGTGAAGCAGGGGCAGATCATCGGCTATGTCGGATCGACCGGGCTATCGACCGGCCCGCATCTTCACTTCGAAGTCCTGGTCAATAACGGCTACGTCAACCCGATGACCATTCAGGTTCCGCGGGGCTTGCAGCTCACCGGGCGCCAGCTCGCCGAGTTCCAGAGAGAGCGCCGGCGCATCGAGACCCTGATGGAACTCGACCCGGTCACGAGCCGCGTCGCCCAGGCCACCACCAACTAGCTCTTAAATCACCTCATGCTGAGGAGCGGCCGTAAGGCCGCGTCTCGAAGCACGGCATCCTTCGAGACGGCCGCGCTTCGCGCGGGCCTCCTCAGGATGAGGCGGCGCTACTACCGGTCCTTGATGTACCAGTCCTCGACCTTGACCACGGCGGGGTTCTCGCCGTTGGGGAACAGCCACGAGTTGACGGCATATTTCTGGCCGGTCTTGGTCTCGGTCAGCACGGCAGTCCAATGCGGCCAGTATTTCACCGGATTGAGCGTGGCGACGCCGCGGGCGAGATTCTCCTTGGACATGGTGCCGGAAACGGTGTGGTGCTTGATGAGCCCGTTCGCCTGGAGCACGAGCAGATAGCTCGTCGTGTTGGTGGCCTCGTCGACGCAGTCCTGCTGGCTCGGATCGCCGGACGCGGTGAACTGCATGCCGGCCACGTCCTTGATGCCGAGCTTGTTGCCGACCCTCACCTCCATGTAGGAGATGGCGTAAGCCACGGCGCGGCGCTCTTCGAAAGGCGTGTCGGCGCGCTTGGTCCGCTTCATCAGCGCCGAGATTTCGGCCATCTGCGCCGGGGAGAAGGTGTAGGTGGTCTGCTCCTTGCAGGTATAGGCGTGGCAGACGGTGACGCGGTTTCCTTGCGGCGCGGTCGCGCCGAAGCTCACATAATGGATGCGCCAATCCTCGCCGCCGCCCGAGACGCAAGCCGACAGGCCCGCGGCGAGCAATATGACCGGCAGGCGGCGGTTCACGCTTGCGATCCCCCGAGTTTTGGCGCTTTCCCGTGGCCGAGCAGACAACAGAACGGGGGCTGAGGCAAGCGCCCGCGCGCCACAGAGCGGCTTGTTTTAACTGCCACTTTTCCGTCGCAATTCAGCGCGTGCGGGGATTCAAGGCGTCGACTTAGGCCCCGCGTTAAGCCGCTTGTTTCGCCGCTTTGCCGTTGAATAGGAGCCCGTCCTTGCCGGCGGTGACCTCGACCTTCTCGCCGTCATGGATCTTGCCGGCAAGCACCATCTCGGCGAGTGGGTCTTGCACGTATTTCTGGATGACGCGCTTCAGCGGCCGCGCGCCGTAGGCCGGGTCGTAGCCCTTCTTGCCGAGCCAGTCCTTGGCGGCCTCGTCGAGCTCGAGCGTGATCTTGCGCTCGGAGAGCAGCTTCTGCAGCCGCGCGATCTGGATATCGACGATCTTGCCCATCTGCTCGCGCTTCAAGCGGTGGAACAGGATGATCTCATCGACGCGGTTCAGGAACTCGGGCCGGAAATGCGCGCGCACAACGTTCATCACCTGCTCGCGCACGGCGTCCGAATCCTCGCCTTCGGGCTGGTTGACCAGATATTCCGAGCCGAGATTGGAGGTCATGATGATGAGCGTGTTGCGGAAATCGACGGTGCGGCCCTGGCCGTCGGTGAGCCTGCCGTCGTCGAGCACCTGCAACAGCACGTTGAACACGTCGGGGTGCGCCTTCTCGATCTCGTCGAACAGGATCACCTGATAGGGCCGACGCCGCACCGCCTCGGTGAGCGCGCCGCCCTCTTCATAGCCGACATAGCCGGGAGGCGCGCCGATCAGCCGGGCGACCGAGTGTTTCTCCATATATTCCGACATGTCGATACGGATGATGGCGTGCTCGTCGTCGAACAGGAACTCGGCGAGAGCGCGAGCAAGCTCGGTCTTGCCGACGCCGGTCGGGCCCAAGAACATGAACGAGCCGATCGGCCGGTTGGGGTCTTGCAAACCGGCGCGGCTGCGGCGCACCGCGGTCGAAACCGCCTCCACCGCCTCCTCTTGGCCCACGACGCGCTTTGCGATCTGCGTCTCCATCTGGAGCAGCTTCTCGCGCTCGCCTTCGAGCATCTTGTCGACCGGGATGCCGGTCCACCGCGACACGACTTGCGCGATCAGGTCAGGCGTCACCACCTCGTGCGCCATGCCGCCGCCCTTCGATTCCTCCTCCTCGATCTTTTTCAGCTTGGCTTCGAGCTCGGGGATGACGCCGTAAGCGAGCTCGCCCGCCTTGGCGAGATCGCCCTTCCGCTGCGCCTGTTCGAGCTCGGTCCGTGCCGTGTCGAGTTGCTCTCTGAGCGTCCCGGCGGTGGCGAGCTTCGCCTTCTCGTCCTCCCAGCGCTGCTGGAGCCCGCTCGCCTGCTCCTCGAGATTGACGATCTCCTTCTCGAGCTTGGCGAGCCGGTCCTTCGAAGCGCTGTCCTTCTCCCGCTTCAGCGCTTCGCGCTCGATCTTGAGCTGCATGAGGCGGCGGTCGAGCTCATCGAGCGCCTCGGGCTTGCTATCGACCTGCATGCGGAGCCGCGACGCCGCCTCGTCAACGAGGTCGATCGCCTTGTCGGGCAGGAAGCGGTCGGTGATGTAGCGGTTCGAGAGCGTGGCGGCGGCGACGAGCGCGGCATCGGAGATGCGCACATTGTGATGCTTTTCGTATTTCTCCTTCAGCCCGCGCAAAATTGAGATGGTATCTTCGACCGTGGGCTCCGGCACGTAGACCGGCTGGAACCTGCGCGCGAGCGCTGCGTCCTTCTCGACATGCTTGCGATATTCGTCGAGCGTGGTCGCGCCGACGCAATGAAGCTCGCCGCGGGCAAGCGCGGGCTTGAGCAGGTTCGAGGCGTCCATCGCGCCTTCGGCTTTGCCGGCGCCGACGAGCGTATGCATCTCGTCGATGAAGAGGATGATCTGGCCTTGCGCAGCTTCGATCTCCGACAGCACCGCCTTCAAGCGCTCTTCGAACTCGCCGCGATATTTGGCGCCGGCGATGAGCGAGCCCATGTCGAGCGCGAGCACCTTCTTCTCCTTCAGGCTCTCAGGCACGTCGCCCTTGACGATGCGATGCGCGAGCCCCTCGACGATCGCCGTCTTGCCGACGCCGGGCTCGCCGATCAAGACGGGGTTGTTCTTGGTGCGGCGCGACAGAACCTGGATCGTGCGCCGAATCTCCTCGTCGCGCCCAATCACCGGATCGAGCTGGCCTTTTGCAGCGGCCTCGGTGAAGTCGCGGGTGTAGCGCTTCAGCGCATCGTAGGCCTGCTCGGCTCCGGCGCTATCGGCGGTGCGGCCTTTGCGTAAATCGTTGATGGCGGCGTTGAGGCTCTGCGGGGTCACGCCGGAATCGGTGAGGATGCGCGAGGAGTCGGCCTCCTTGCTCATCGCGAGCGCCTGGAGCACGCGCTCGACCGTGACGAAGCTGTCGCCGGCCTTGGTCGCCATCTGCTCGGCTTGGTCGAGCACGCGGGCGAGTGCTGCTGCCATATGGGGCTGGGCCGCGCCCGAGCCCGACACTTTGGGGAGCTTCGCGAGCGCCGTCTTCGGTCCGCTCCAGCGCCTGCTTGGCGTTGCCGCCGGCGCGGGAGATCAGCCCCGCCGCGAGCCCCTCATTGTCGTCGAGCAGGACCTTGAGGAGATGCTCGGGCGTGATCTGCGGGTTCCCCTCGCGGACCGCAAGCGTCTGCGCCGACTGGAGAAATCCTTTGAGGCGGTCTGAGAGCTTCTCGAAATCCATGACGCGTCCCTTGGGTCAGGCGGGGGTCTTGGGGCGTGGCGGGAAGGGCTGTAGCGCAAAGCACCTTAACGGAGATATAGCGTCCCGCCGAGCCTGCAAAAAGAGGCGGGGCGGTAGCTCTTGAGGCGCGTCAAGAGGAACGTCATCCTGAGGCGGCCGCGAAGCGGTCCTTGAAGGATGGCGGGCATGTTTCGAGAAGCGCGCTGACGCGCGCTCCTCAGCATGAGGGCATGAGCCAATGGGATGGATTGCCGGGTCAAGCCCGGCAATGACGAGGAAACGAAAAAGCCCCTAGCTCGGCTGGTCGGAAGAGGGATCGTCGGGCTGATGCGGCTCGGGCTGATCGGCGCCGTTCTGGTCGCGGGCCCCTTCCCTGCCGTTGCCGCCGTGACGGCGATCGTCGCCGCCGTGACGGCGCTCGTCGCGGCCGCCGCCCTGGCGGAAGTCGCCGCCTTGGCGGAAATCGCCGCCTTGACGCATCTCCCCGCCGCGCATCTCGCTGCCGCCGGCCTCGGCGCCCTCGTCGTCGCCTTCGTCTCCTTCGGCGTTCCAGCGCGGCTGGCGATAGCCGCCGTTAGGCCCCTCGCCCTGATGGCCGCCATGCTGCGGGCCCATCTGCGATTGCGCGGCCATGATGATGCGATTGTAGTGCTCGGCGTGCTGGAGATAGCTCTCCGCCGTGACCATGTCGCCGGACGCGAGCGCGTCGCGGGCGAGCGACATGTACTTCTCGGCGATATGCGCCGCCGTGCCCCTGATTTTCACGTCGGGGCCGTTCGATTCGTAGTTCCGCGCCAGTGGATTTTGGGGCTTGCGGCCGCGGCCTCGGCCCCTGCGATTCTGCTGTCCTTGCCTCATGTGCCTTCGATCACCTGCTTGGCGGGCTTGCCCCGCATCTCCCTGCTCGTGTTTGGCGAGCCTGCCCAAGCCTCAAGACGCTTTACGCCAAAGACCTGGGACGGGCGGCGCCGTCGTTATGAGCTGCTACGTTTCTTGCCTTGCTCTTCGGTCGTCACTCCGGCGCCAAGCGTCTGTTCGCTAGCACCAGCCAACGTAAACCTGATGGACGGTTGAGCGTCCCCTGAACCTCCCGAGAGGGGTCTTAAGTCCTGCGATCGAGGTTCAAGAAAAAACCGCTCGTGTTGCCTTTGCAACCGGTCCACGCGCCTCTGCTCGGCGCGAAATGGCCCAATAGTCTTTCTCTGTCATGACCCTAACCCGATTTTCCCGGCTTTTCCAAGTCCTTTTTTACCGCCACGCGGCCAGGGCAGGCCGAGATCAAAGCCCTGCGACAACGACGCGGGGGCGCCCGGCAAGGTCGCGCCGCCCCTCGCCCCGCTTAGGGGTGAGCCCGGCGCGGGCAAGGATCGCGGCCACGTCGTCGCCCTGCCCCGGTCCGATCTCGACGAGAAGGCGGCCATCCTCGGTGAGAACGTCGTGGGCGCGCATCGCGATGCGCCGGTAGGCTTCGAGCCCGTCAGGGCCGCCGTCGAGGGCAAGACGCGGGTCGTGAGCCGCAACCTCCTTGGCCAATCCTGCGATCTCGCCCGCGGCGAGATAGGGCGGGTTGGAAAGGATCAGGTCGAACTTGCCCGAAACGGCGTCGAGCCAATCGGCGGCGGCGAAGGAGGCGCGTGGCCCCACCCCGTGTGCGCGCGCATTGGCGGCGGCGATGGCGAGAGCGCCCAGGCTCAAATCGGTGCCGAGTCCGACCGCCCCTGGAAGCTCGGCAAGAAGGGTCACGAGGATGCAGCCCGTGCCGGTGCCGAGATCGAGCAACTTGAGGGGTTTCTCCTGCCAGGCGCCGTTCGCGGACGATGTCGAGGGCCGCCTCGATCAGCGTCTCGGTGTCCGGCCGCGGGTCGAGCGTGTCTTTTCCAAGGATGAAGCTGCGGCCGTAGAATTCGCGCGTGCCGGTGATGCGCGCCGCGGGCTCGCGCGCAAGTCGTCGCGCGATAGCGTGCTGGAGCCTTGGCGCGGCATCGGCCGGGAGCGCCTCGCGCGCACGGGCAATATAGGTCTCGTGAGTGAGGCCAGCGGCATGACAGAGCAGGACCCGCGCATCGAGCTCCGGCGTTTCGATCCCCGCCTGCCGCAAGCGCGATGCCGTCGCGGCGAAGGCCTGCGCGAGAGTGCCAGGCTCAGGCATGGGCCTCTTCCTGCATCGCCGCGAGTTGCGTCGCCTGATGCTCGGTGATGAGCGCGTCGATGACCTCGTCGAGCGCCGGCGCGCCTTCGAGCACGAGCGGCAGCTGATAGGTGGTGAAGCCGATGCGGTGGTCGGTGACGCGGCCTTGCGGGAAATTATAGGTGCGGATGCGCTCGGAACGGTCGCCGGTTCCGATCTGGCTGCGGCGGTCTTGGGCGCGCTCGGCGTCGCGCTTGGCGCGCTCGAGCTCGTAAAGGCGCGCGCGCAGCACCTTCATCGCCTTCGCCTTGTTCTTGTGCTGGGACTTCTCGTCCTGCTGGCTGACGACGAGGCCGGAGGGCAGGTGGGTGATCCTGACCGCGCTGTCGGTGGTGTTGACCGACTGTCCGCCCGGACCGCTCGCGCGGAACACGTCGATGCGCAAATCCTTGTCGTCGATCTTGATGTCGACCTCTTCCGCCTCGGGCAAGACGGCGACGGTTGCGGCCGAGGTATGGATGCGCCCTTGCGCCTCGGTCTCGGGCACGCGCTGGACGCGGTGCACGCCCGACTCGAATTTGAGCCGCGCGAACACGCCCTTGCCGGTGATGTTGGCGATGACTTCTTTGTAGCCTCCGGTCGCGGACTCGCTCGCCGAGAGCACGGCAACCTTCCAGCCATAGCGGTCGGCGTAGCGCTGATACATGCGGAAGAGATCGCCGGCGAAGAGCGCGGCCTCCTCGCCGCCGGTGCCGGCGCGCACTTCGAGGATCGCGCTCTTCTCGTCGGCGGCGTCCTTCGGCAAGAGCTGGACCTTGAGCTGCTGCTCGAGCGCGGCGATCTTCGGCTCGAGCGCGCCACGCTCCTCCTCGGCGAGCGCCGCCATTTCCGGGTCGGACTTCGGATCGTCGATGAGCTGCTTCAGCTCATCGCGTTCGTGCACCGAGCTGCGGAGCGTCGTGATGGTGGTGACGATGGGATCGAGCTCGGCGAACTCGCGCGATAGCCGCACATAGTTCTCCTGATCGGTGCCCGAGGCGAGCGTGGTTTGCACCGATTGCCAACGGGCAATGAGCTTATCGAGCTTATCGGCAGGAATCGTCGTCATCGAAATTCACGTTGGACCAAGGGCAGGGAAGGTTCGGGCCAACCGGTCGCCGTGCCTCTGCAATTTCTGTCACTGGGCGGGCGGCGGCGGTGCTTCAGGCAGGCGGTCTGTCTTCTTGCTGCGCGGATCGTCGGGATCGGTCGTGGTTGCGGGCGCGTTCCCCACCGTGCCCGGCGCATAGACATATAGGAGTGCGAGGCCTGCGGCGATAGCCGCCAGTATGAGGACGATGATGCCCAATTTCAGAAGCCGCGAGCCGCCACGCTTCTTCTTCGGCTCGGGCGTTTTCTGTGCGGCGCCGGGGCCGAAAGCCGCCTCGAGCATCTCGGCCTCTGACGGTTGGGGCTGCCGCGGCGGCTGGGCTTGCGGCTGCTGCGCTTGCGGCTGCGCGGGCCGCGGTTGAGGTGGCCGCTGGGCCTGCTGAGGTTGCGGCGGCGCCGGCCTCTGTCCGGGCGCTGGCCGCGGCGCTTGCGGCATGGCTTGCGGTCCGCCCGGCCACGCTTGCGAAGGTTGCGGTCCGCCTTGCGGCCGCGGCCTCATGTTCTGCGGCTGAGGAATTCCTCCCGCGTTCGGGCGCCGTGCTTGAGGCGCCGGGGCCGGTCCCGCGTTCGGCCAAGCTTGCCTCTGCGGCTGGCCTTGGGGCTGCGGCGGCGGCCAGGGAATGTCGAGCGGATTTGGCGCGGGGCCGCCGGGTGCCGCGCCCGAGCCGAAGCCGAAATCGTCGGAGTCGGGCGGCGTCATGGTCGGGACCTCGGGAAAAGGCTTCGGCTGAAGCTCGACGATCCCCGCCTCGAGCTGGGCGTAGATGCGCCTTAAGAGTGGACGAACGTCGAGATTGAGCATCGTGCCGTAAGCGTTCACGACCCGGCAGGTTTCGGCCCAAGGCGGCAGCGCTTGCAGGGCGCCCTGTTCGAGCGCCTCCACCACTTCGGGGCGCGTCCCGATCCGCGCGGCAAGCTCCATTTCGGAGAGAGCGGTCGCCGCCCTCAAATCTCGAAACAGCTCCGCCACCTCAGCATCATAGCCGGAGGGCATAGTCTTGATCCCGTGAATTGGCTGGCGCCGCGAAACGGCGTCCGGCTGCGACACTACCGGTACTCGACGCGCCGCGGTCGGCATCGCAAGGCCGATCCCTTTTCAAGCTTGTCTCCGCCAACACAAGCCCAACCGCATCCGGTCTGCACGTCGGCGAGAGACTAGCATATCGGGGGCGCGGGTTAAGGCTTCTCATCGGCCAAAATCTCAGACTTGCACGCCGTGTTCGACGGCAAAGCGGCGCAAATCCTCGCGAAGCGACGTTGTCTTGCTCTCAAGCAACTCATCCAGGCGCTTGGCCAGCTCGCCGGCGTCGAGTGACAGGACCATGGCCTTGATCGGCCCGACTGAAGCCGGAGCCATCGAGATCGAGCGGAAGCCGAGGCCGACGAGCGTCATGGCTTCGAGCGGCTTGCCCGCCATTTCGCCGCACAGGTTGAGCGGCACGCCGTGACGCTTCGCGCCGTCGACAATCGACTTCAGCGCCTTGAGTTCCGGCCGGATTGAGCGAATCGAAGCGCTCCGCCACGCGCGAATTGCCGCGATCGGCTGCAAACAGAAATTGCATCAGATCGTTCGAGCCCACCGAGGCGAAATCGGCCAAGGGCAGCACACGGTCAAGTTGCCACAAGATCGCCGGCACCTCGATCATGACGCCAACCTTGAGCGCCTTGGGCTCGGGGCGTCCATGGCGCTTGAGGAGCGTCAGCTCACGGTCGATCAGCGCGCGGGCCGCCTCGAATTCCGCGACATCGGCGATCATGGGCAGCATGAGGCGAAGCTCGCGGCCGGCCGCCGCCCTGAGGAGCGCTCTCACTTGCGTGCGGAACACGGCCGGACGGTCGAGCGCCATGCGGATCGCGCGCCAGCCGAGTGCCGGGTTTTCCTCAATGGCCCCGCGGAAATAGGGCAGCACCTTGTCGCCGCCGACATCGAGCGAACGAAACACGACGGGGCGCTGATCGGCGGCATCGAGGATGGCCTTGTAGAGCCGGGTCTGCTGCTCGAGCCGCGGAAACGTCGCCGCGATCATGAATTGAAGCTCGGTGCGGAACAGGCCGATGCCGTCGGCGCCGGACTGATCGAGATGCGGCAAGTCGAAGAGGAGGCCGGCATTGATGTGCAAGGCGACGCGCTCGCCGTCCAAGGTGACGGGGGGGACGGTGCGCAAGGCGGCGTATTGCGCCTGACGCCGCGCGCGGAAGCGAACCTTGTCGGCATAGGCCGAGACGACTTCCTGGGTCGGCCGGACATGCAATTCGCCGCCTTCGGCATCGACGATCGCCGCGTCGCCCGGCTCGACTGCTTCGAGCGCGCCCTTGACCCCGGTCAGCGCGGCAATGCCGAGCGCCCGCGCGACGATCGCGACGTGACTCGCGGTGCCGCCCTCTTCGAGCACCAGCCCGCGCAGGCGCTGCCGGTCGTAGTCGAGCAGTTCGGCCGCCCCCATGGTGCGGGCGATGACGATTGAATCCTGCGGCAGGCTTCCCATCGCCGCCGTGCCGATCCCGCCCGCGAGCAGCCGCAGCAGGCGGTTGGACAGATCGTCGATATCGTGCAGGCGGTCGCGCGCATGCGTGTCGGGCATGCGCAACATGCGCGCGCGGGTATCGTTGCGCACGCGCTGCACCGCGGCCTCGGCGGTGAGGCCGGTGAGCAGCGCCTCATCCAGCCGCCGGCGCCAACCATGATCGTGAGCGAACATGCGGAAGGTTTCCAGCACCTCGCGATGCTCTCCCGCCCGCGGCAAGTCGCCGCGCTCCAACATGTTGTCGATCGCGCCGGTCAAATCTTCGATCGCCTGGGACAGCCGGCGCCGTTCGACCTCGACATCCTCGGCGATCAGGCGCGTAACAACGATGCGGGGTTCATGCAGCACGACATGGCCAAGCGCCACGCCTTCCGAGAAGGACGTACCGGCGAAACGTGCCGCGCCCTCGCGGCGTTCCTCCGCCGTCAACCCGTCAGTAACGAGACCGCCCGAGGCGATCGTCTCGGCAAGCACCATGGCGGTGGTTTGCAGCGCTTCGACCTCCTCGTCGCTGTATTGCCGCTTGGTGCGGTTCTGCACCGTGAGAACGCCGATGGTGTGGCCGCCGCGCAGGATCGGCACGCCGACGAAGGCGTGATAGATCTCCTCCCCCGTCTCAGGGCGGTAGGAGAAGGCCGGATGAAGCTGAGCATCGGGGAACTGCATCGGCTCGGCCTGCTCGGCGATCAGGCCGACCAGACCTTCGCCCGGCTTCAGATGCGTGTTGTGGACGGCGATCGGGTTCAGGCCTTCCGTCGCGAAAAGTTCCAACGATCCGTCGCGACGGCGCAGGTAGAGCGAGCACACCTCGGCGACCATGTTCGAGGCGATCAGCACCACGACCTTGTCGAGGCGCGCCTGCACGCTCTCGCGCGCGGCCATGACCTCGCGCAAGCGGCGCAGCAACTGCCTCGGGGCGCCAACCGGAGTAGCCATAAGCAACAGTCCTCGCCGAACGGCAGAGCGGCAGTCCCGCAGTGAAAGAAAGCTTCAGGCCGGCCGCCAAAATCCGCTAGCGGCTATCCAAACCGAACAAGGAATGCAAAGTTCGCACCGCAAGTTCGGCATAGGCCGCGTCAATCAATACGCTGATCTTGATCTCCGAGGTGGAGATCGCCTCGATATTGATGCCTTTTTCGGCAAGCGCGCTGAACATTTGCGCGGCAACGCCGGCGTGGCTCCGCATACCGACACCTATCGCCGATACCTTGGCGATGTCGGTCGAGCCGCGCAAGTCCAAATAGCCGATCTTATCCCTGGCGTTGCGGAGGACCTCGAGAGCCCGGTCGAGGTCGGCGCTCTGGACCGTGAAGGTGAGATCGGTGTAGCTGCCGTCCTCCGAGACGTTCTGCACGATCATATCGACATTGATATTGGCCTCGGCGAGAGGGCCGAATACGCGCGCCGCGACGCCCGGCTTATCGGCGACCTTGAGCAGGGTTACCTTGGCCTCATCCCGCGCATAGGCAATTCCGCTGACGACGTTCTGCTCCACGATCTCATCCTCATGGCAAACGAGTGTTCCAAGCTCAAGCGCCGCGTCGGTGCTCTTGCCGCCGAGGTCGGGCGGATCGAAGCTCGAGCGCACGAGCACCCTCACGCCCTTCTGCATGGCAAGCTCGACCGCGCGGGTCTGGAGCACCTTGGCCCCTTGCGAAGCCATTTCTAGCATTTCTTCGTAGGAAATGCGGTCGAGCCGGTGCGCCTTGGGCACGACCCTCGGGTCGGTCGTGTAGACGCCATCGACGTCGGTATAGATGTCGCAGCGGTCGGCCTGGAGCGCCGCGGCAAGCGCGACCGCGCTCGTATCGGAGCCGCCGCGGCCGAGTGTCGAGATGCGGTTTCCCGGCGCGACCCCCTGGAAGCCGGCCACAACGGCGATCTCGCCGCCGATCATGCGCGCCTTCAACTCGTCAATGGCCAGGCCGGTGATGCGGGCGGAGCGATGGGCGGCATTGGTGTTGAGCGGGATCTGCCAGCCTTGCCAGGAGCGAGCGTTCAGCCCCATCGCTTGGAGGACGAGCGCAAGCAGCCCCGAGGTGACCTGCTCGCCCGAAGACACCACGGCGTCGTATTCGCGGCCGTCATACTGGGCCGAGACCTCGCCGCCGTTCTCCTTCCGCTCCTTGAAACCCCAAGCCTCGTCGACAAGCGCGACCAGCCGGTTGGTGGCGCCTGCCATGGCCGACACCACCACGGCGCAATGGTGCCCTGCGTCGGCCTCGCGCTTGACATGCGCGGCGACGTTACGGATCCGGGCAATGTCGGCGACGGACGTGCCGCCGAATTTCAACACCAAGAGCGCCATGGCCTCCTTCCTTGCGGGCCGGCAGTCAACAATAAGAGGGCCGGCCCATTCAAGGGACCGGCCGGACACGCCGCCTTCATACTGACTGGCGGGGCGTGCCGCAACCTGCCCTCTCCTGGCTGAGAGAAGTTAATACGGCGTGGCTTGACAGGGGGGCGCGGCAAGGGCCTTTCGTCGGCGATGGCTAAGACAAACCGCACCCTCGACCGGGACGAAATCGCCCGCTTCGCGCGGCTCGCAGGCGAATGGTGGGATGCAAACGGCCCGTTCAAGCCGCTCCACCGCATCAACCCGGTCAGGCTGACTTATATTCGTGACCAGCTTTGCCGGCGGTTCGCCCGCGACGCAAAGGTTGGCGGAAGCCTCGAAGGCCTTGCGGTGCTCGACATCGGCTGCGGCGGCGGCCTCGTCGCGGAGCCGCTCGCCCGGCTCGGCGCCGCGGTCACCGGCATCGACCCCGCGCCGGAGAATATCGAAGCCGCCAAGGCCCATGCCAAGGGCGCCGAACTCGCTATCGCCTACCGTGCCGTGACCGCGGAGGACCTGGCGCGGGAGGGCGCCGCCTTCGATGCCGTGCTTCTGCTCGAAGTTGTCGAGCACGTGCCGGACGTGCCCCTCTTTCTCAAATCGGTCGCGTCGCTGGTGAAGCCCGGCGGCTTGATGATCCTCTCGACACTGAACCGCACGATCAAAACTTACGCGCTCGCCATTGTCGGCGCCGAGGTGATCTTGCGCTGGCTGCCGGCGGGGACGCATGACTGGAACCGATTCATCACGCCCGATGAGCTTCGGGCCGCGCTCGCCGCCGCCGGGCTCAATGTCAGCGACATGACCGGCATGGTCTATCACCCGCTCGCCGATGAGTGGCGACTGTCGCAGGACACGGATGTGAACTACTTCGCCACGGCAGAGCCGCGTAGCCGGACCGAGGGTTCAGCCGGTCAGTAGCGGGGGCGAGGGTAATAGCGGTCGCGCGGGGGGGCGTAATAGCCTTGCGGTCCGTAAGGGTCGAACCACCGTCCGAACATGCCGCGCTTCTTCTTTTTCCTCGGCGGATAGCCATAGCCCGGTCCGAACCATGGCGGAACGCCGTAGCCGTATTCCGGCCACCTGCCGGGGCTCGCGACTTTCGGCCCTTCACCGCCAGCCGTGATGCCGGTCAGCACGACTTGCGTCTGCGGCAAGCCATTGGCCTCGACCAAGGCGTAGAGCGTGGCGGCATTTTGCCGGGACAGCCGCACGCAGCCATGCGAGGCGGCCTTGCCGAGATTCTTCTCCTCGAGCGTGCCGTGAATGGCGTGACCGTCCTTGGTGAAAAAGATCGCATTCGGCATGGGCGCGTTGTCCCACTGCTTGCTGTACCAAATCTTGTTCATCGAAGAAGCGGTGTAGGTGCCGGACGGGGTCGAGTAGCCGCGCGTGCCGGTCGAGACCGGCCATGAGTAAAGCTCAACGCCGTCAACGAAGACCGTCATCTCTTGCGCTGCTTTGTCGATATTGATGACGATGCTGGATTTGGGTTTTTCGGGCACGGCGCTCGGCGTGGCCTCGGCAGCTTCGGGCTTTGTCGCCGATCCGTTGGCCGGCGCCGACGGCGTTGCGGCTTTCTGCCCACCCTGCGGCGCGGTGCCCTGTGCCGGAGATGTCGAAGGGGACGCCGTCGGCGGCGCGTTCTGGCCGGAGGTCGACGGCGCTGCACTGGAACTCGTCGCCGAGGTTCCCGGGCTCGAAGGCGATGCCTTCGGCGGCGTGTTCTGGCTGGAGGTCGACGGCGCTGCACTGGGACTGGTCGCCGAGGTTCCCGGGCTCGAAGGCGATGCCTTCGGCGGCGTGTTCTGGTTGGAGGTCGCCGGCGCTACGCTCGGGCTCGTCGCCGAGGTTCCCGCGCTCGAAGGCGCAGTCTGCCCCTCGGGGGCGGTCACCGGCGCTGTCGCGCCGGGCGTCGTGGCGGCCGCCGGCCCATTGGGGCTCGTTTCGGCGCTCGCGGAAAAGGCTAAGGCCATCGCCAAGAACGGGACGGCGAGCAGACCACGGAATTGTGGCAAGGAGGCAGAGAAGCCCATCTGTTCGACCCTGGTTGCGCAGAACCCAATCGCCCGGCGACCTCTTAGATAGGGCATCTTAAAGGCCAGAACAGGGCGTCTCGTTGCAATTTGTACCTCCAAGGCTCCAAACAAGAGGTTACCCGGCGATGATGACACTCGTTTGTAAGACCCTCACTCAGTTGTGATCCTCGGGCAACACCGGTAGCGGCACGGCGGGAATTCCTTCCTCGTGCAGCGACCTTGCTTCCTCGAGGCTTGCCTCGCCGTAGATGCTGCGCGTCTCCACCTCCCCGTAATGCATCTTGCGCGCCTCTTCGGGAAAGGTTGGCCCGACATTCTCGGCATTCGCCTCCAGATGGGCGCGAAGACCTTTGAGGAACGCGTAGGTCTTCTTGCGCTCGCCAGTGCCGTGGTCGTGGCATGCCTCGACGCGCTTCTTCACCGCAGGCGCCATCGGTGCTTTCCGCACCAAGCGACTGCCGCATTCCGGGCAAATGATGGCGCGCGTCGTGGCCTGGACCTCATAGGCGTCTCCGGACGCAAACCAGGCGTCGAAGTCGTGTCCTTGGTCGCAGACGAGGGCGAAGCGAATCATGAAGCCTCTTTCCTCGACGAGCCCGGCAGAGGCTCGGCGATCGCGACCTCGAAGTCGCGGCCATGCTTGAGCGCGGGGATGCGGGCGCGCGCTTCGGCAGCGGCGGCGAGATCGATATCGGCAAAGACGACGCCCGGTTCCTCGCCGCCTTCCGCCAGGATCTCGCCCCAGGGCGAGACGATCAGGCTGTGGCCGAAGGTGGAGCGGCCGTTCTCGTGCAAGCCGCCTTGGGCCGCGGCGAGAACGAACGTCCCGGTTTCGATCGCGCGGGCGCGGATCAGAACGTGCCAATGCGCCTCCCCGGTTTGCTTGGTGAAGGCGGCGGGGACGGCGATGAACTCGGCGCCGGCGAGCGCGAGCGCGCGGTAGAGAGCGGCGAAGCGGAGATCGTAGCAGATCGAAAGTCCCAAGCGGCCGAAGGGAAGCTCGGCAACGATTGCGGTTGCGCCCGGCCGGGCGTGGTCCGATTCGCGGTAGCTCTCGCCACCGGCAAGATCGACGTCGAAGAGATGCAGCTTGTCGTAACGCGCCGCGATCCTTCCTTCCGGATCGATGAGATAGGAGCGGTTAGCGACGCGCGTTCCGTCGAGCCTGATGGCAAGCGAGCCGACATGAAGAAAAACGCCAAGCTCGGAAGTGAGCGCGCGAAACCGTGCAAGCGGCGCGCTCGCCTCCTCAGTCTCGGCCGCCTTCAGCACAAGCTCGGGCTTGAGCTCCATCAGCGCGGTGTTCTCCGGCGTCTGCACATAGGCGGCGCCGCCTTCCGCCGCACGGCGGATTAGCACCTCGGCGCTCCGCACATTGACCTCGGCGTCGCGGCCGGAACGAAGCTGGACCAGCGCGGCGCGGAAGCGTTTCTCGGATGCGCGGGTCATGTCTCTTCGGCGCCCGCAAGCTGCGCGGGGTCATTGGCGATCAAGGCGTCGAGCCTGCCCTCGCGTTCGAGCGCGGCAAGCTCGGCATGGCCGCCGACATGGCGGCCGTCGATGAAGATTTGCGGCACGCTCCGCATGCCGGCCGTGCGGCCGATCATCTCGCCGCGTTTCTCGTCGTCGAAGGCGACGTCGATCTCCTCGAAGGCGAGTCCCTTGTCGGCGAGGAGGCGCTTGGTGGCGCGGCAGTAACCGCAGAAGGGCGTGGTGTAGAGAACGATGCGCGTCATAGGCGGGCGATTCGACACCTCCCCTCATAACTGGGCGGTAAACGCCCCCCGCGCAAGGTCAAAGCACGAAGGCGGCGGGCTCGACGACGCGGGCGAGCGCCAAAACATCGACCCTCGCCGCTCCCGCCCGCTTCAGCACCCGGGCGCAGGCCTCGGCGGTCGCCCCCGTCGTAATCACGTCGTCAACGACCACGAGCTTCCGGCCTGCGATCCGAGGCGCCTCGTCTTTATCGACCCGGAAGGCCCCGGCGACATTGCGGCGGCGCTGGTGGGCGGTGAGCCCCACTTGGCTCGCCGTCGGCCGCACCCGCATCAGCGTGAAGCAATCGACGGGCACGTGGCAAAGCCGCCCAGCGCCACGGCAATTGCGGATTGGTTAAACCGCCGCCGCCACAGCCGCCTCGTATGGAGCGGCACCGGGACGATGAGATCGGCGTCGGCGAGGAGTTCGGCGCCGGCCTTGGCGAGCCAGCGCGCGAACAGGGCGAGGCCCTCGTGCCGGTCACGATATTTGAAGCTCTGGACAAGCTCGCGCATGGCGTCCGAATAATGCGCCGCTGCTCGCGCGCGGTCGTAAACTGGGGGCGAGGCGATGGCAGCTGCCGAGAGCCGCTTCTCGCCCGTCTCGAAAGGAAGCGGAATCCCGAGCCGCTCGCAGAGCGGAGGCGCGATGAAATCGATCTTGGCGAAACAGGTCCCGCAGAGAAGCCCGTGGCTGCCGACGCGCGTGCGGCAAGAGATGCAGACGGGCGGCAGAAGGAAGTCGGCAACGCGCCGCAGCAACCACGCCGTGGCGCCGGACCTTTCCGCCGCGATTGCGGCTTCTGCCCGCCTCTCAAGGCCAAGCTCTGCTTCGCCGGTCGGCATGGCCGCCATGATAGGACCGGAGGCGCCCCGGCACAAAGCCTTGCGATGACCGACGAGCGCCTCCTCTTCGACCGAAAATTGCTGCGGGCGCGCCGCGGGCGCTTCGCGCATGAGGTCGCGGCGCATGAATTGCTTCTCGCCCATGTCGCGCGCGAGATCGCCGAGCGCGTCGCGCTCATGCTCCGGCCGTTTCCACTCGCGCTCGATCTGGGCGCCTATCACGGGCTGCTTGGGCAATCCGTGGCACAACTCCCGTCCGTCGGCGCGACGATCTATGCCGAGAGCGTGTTCGAACTTGCCGATTTATGTCCGCGGCCCGCGCTTGTCTGCGATGAGGATTTGCTGCCCTTCAGAGAGGCGAGCCTCAATCTCATAGTCTCTGGCCTCGCGCTTCATCGCGTCAACGATCTCCCCGGCGCGCTGATCCAGATCAGGCGCGCGCTCGCTCCGGACGGATTGTTCATGGCGGCGGCGCTCGGCGCAGGCGCGCTCATCGAGCTTCGCCGCGCTCTCCTCGAGGCGGAGGACGAGACGCAAGGCGGCGCGAGCCCGAGGGTCGCGCCCTTCGGCGATGTCCGCGACTATGGCGCGCTCCTTCAGCGCGCGGGCTTCGCTCTTCCCGTCGCCGACGCCGAAACACTTACCGTCGTCTACGCGAACCCGCGCGAATTGATGCGCGAGATCCGCGCGCTCGGCGGCGGCAACGTGCTTCTCGCGCGCACGCGAAGGCCGCTTCAGCGCAAGACCCTCGAACGGGCCGAAGCCCTTTACTGCGAGCGCCACGCGCTGTCCGATGGAGGGGTGCGCGCGACCTTCGAGATCGTCTATCTCACCGGATGGGGACCCGATCCGAGCCAGCAGAAACCGCTGAAGCCGGGAAGCGCCGCGCGTCGGCTTGCCGATGCGCTCGGCACCAAAGAACAACCGGCCGCGGATAAGACGCCCTATCCAACCCGCCGGCTCGACACTCACTGACGGCCGCGCCTCTCAGCGGAGATCGCGCAGCGAGATCTTGAGCGGCGTATCGGCCGGCGGCATGTCGTAGAGGTGGAGCGTGTCAGGCTTCACCCACAGAAGCTCCTGCCCCTCATGCGCGGTGATTTCGCCCTGCCAGCGTCGGCAGAGATAGACCGGCATGAGCAGGTGGAAGTCGGCATAGGCGTGGCTCGCGAAGGTGAGCGGGGAGAGGTCTTGCTTGGCAATGACGATGCCAAGCTCCTCGCGAAGCTCGCGGACAACGGCGTCCTCGGGCTCCTCGCCCAGCTCGATCTTGCCGCCGGGGAACTCCCACAGGCCCGCGAGCGACCGTCCCTGGGGGCGCCTCGCGAGCAACACCCTCCCCTCCGCGTCGAGGAGAACGCAGGCCACCACGAGGACGATCGGTCGCTTGCTGCCCGCGCTCATCTTGTGTCGAAGGCGTGTCGCGAGTTCGGGCTCACGAGCGGTAATCGGCGTTGATGGCGATATAGTCGTGGGTGAGGTCGCAGGTCCAAACCGTCGCCGCTTCCTTGCCGACACCGACATCCACGCCGATCGCGATCTCGGGGCGCTTCATATAGGCCGCGCCGTCCTTCTCGCGATAAGAGGGCGCCACCTCGCCATCCTTGGCGACGAGAATATCGCCGAACCAGATGGCGAGCTTGTCGCGGTCGGCCGCCTCCCCCGCTTTGCCCACGGCCGCGACGATTCGCCCCCAATTGGGATCGCCGCCGGCGATCGCGGTCTTCACCAGCGGAGAATTGGCGATCGACTTGGCGATTGTGCGCGCCGCCGCCTTCGTCTCAGCCCCCGTCACCTTGACCGTAACGAACTTGGTCAGGCCCTCGCCGTCCTTGACGATCTGCTGGGCGAGATCGTGCATCAATTCGTGCAGCGCGAAGCGGAAGCTCGCGAGCCTGAGATCATCGCCGCTGACGATGCGCGGGGCGCCGCGCGAGACGGACCGGCCCGTAGCGAAGATCAGCAAGGTGTCGCTCGTCGAGGTGTCGCCGTCGATGGTGACAGCGTTGAAGGTCTCGTCCACCGCCGGGTCGAGCGAGGCGCGCAGCGCCTGCGGCTCGATGGCGGCGTCGGTGAAAAGAAAGGCGAGCATCGTTGCCATGTCGGGCGCGATCATGCCGGCGCCTTTGGCGATGCCGTTGATGCTGATAGCGATGCCGTCGATCTCGGCTTGGCGCGTGGCGAGCTTGGGATAGGTGTCGGTGGTCATGATGGCGTGCGCCGCCTCGGTAAAACCGTCCGGAGTTGCTGCGCGCGCGAGCGCGCTCAAGCGCCCGGCGATCTCGCGCGCATCGAGCGGCTCGCCGATCACCCCGGTCGAGGCGATATAGACGTCGGCCTCGAGGCAGTCGGCGGCCTCCGCCGCCGCGTCAGCGGTCAGCTTCACGGCCTCCTTGCCGCGCCCGCCGGTGAAGGCATTGGCATTGCCGGAATTGACCACAAGTGCCCGCGCCATGCCGTGAGGTAGCCGTTCGCGACACCAATCGACGGGAGCCGATGCCGTCTTCGACCGCGTGAGCACGCCCGCCACGGACGTTCCCGGATCGAACAGGGCAAGCATGAGATCGGTGCGGCCGGGATAGCGGATTCCGGCCGCGGTCGCCGCGAGCCGCACGCCATCGATCGCCGGCAGGTGTGGCGGGTGCTTCGGAGCGAACGGCGAGATCTTGCCCAAGGCGTCGTTCAGGCCGTCACGGTTTGTCCGTAGCATCCCCCGAAGGCTTGTCCTCCTGCTGAGGCGCGCCCCCGGAAGATTTGTCGTCAGGCGGAAGAGGCGGAGCGCCGCTCGGCGAAGCGCCGCTCGGCGCCGCCTCGTCCATCGCCTTCTCGTCTTCCATCGCCTTCTTCAGCGTGGGATCGACCACTTCGACCGTCGCCGCTTTGCGCAGAGTGCCCACCACTTCTTGGGCCTTGATCTGCACGAGTTGGGCGATGATCCCATCCTTGACCTGATCGAAGCTCGGCAGCGGCTGGTCGCGCTTCTCCTCGACCTTGATGATGTGCCAGCCGAACGGACTCTGGACCGGCTCGGAGATTTGGCCGACGTCGAGAGCGAAGGCGGCCTCCTCGAACGGCTTCACCATCTGGCCGCGCGTGAAGAAGCCGAGATCGCCGCCCTCGGCGGCAGGATCCTTGGACTTCTCCTTGGCGAGAGTCGCGAAGTCCTCGCCCTTCTTCAGCCGCTCGGCGATCTCCTTGGCCTCGGCCTCGGTCTCCACCAGGATATGGCGGGCGTGGACCTCCTGCTCCGGTTTCACCTGGCCGATCTTCTCGTCATAGATCTTCCTCGCTTCGGCCTCGGTCACCGCCTGATTGATTTTGAGATCGAAGTAAGCGTCGCGCAGCGCGCGGCGCTCGTAATATTTCATCCGCCCGGGGAAAGTTTCGGATTTCTCGAGATTGTCGCTCCGGCCGGCCGCGGCGATCAACTCGGTCTCGATCAGGTACTGGAGCAGGACCTTCTTGCGATCTTCGGCCGAGAAGTTGGCGAGCCGCGGCCCGAGGTCCGAGGCGGCATAGTCGAGATCGGACTGCTTGATCTCGACGCCGTTGACGCGGGCGACGACGGGATCGTCGGCGGCCGCGGCAGGCGAGAGGGCAAGGCAGGCGAAGGCTGCTGCCATGAGCAGCGAGACTGACCGCGCTTTCACGAGAATGATCCTTTTCTTCGGCTCGCCCCAACGAGGCTTTTAGAGTGCCGAGCGGGCGAGCGGTTGGGTCCGTTTCCCCAGGGCCCGCGTTTTAGACCCGGGGAGCCCCAGTTGCCAAGGGGTTCGGGCGCCCACTTGGACGCAGTTCCGGCCGATTTGAGGTTATAGACTGGGAAGGCACCCGGTTCGTCGTTGGAGGCACGGTATGAATGAGGCTTCTTCAAATTGCTTTCCATTGGTCGCCGCTCGCCGGCCCCAGGCTAAGGCGCTCGCGCTCGCGCTCGCTCTCTCTTTGGGGTGGGCCGGACCTGCGCTTGCCGACGTCCGCATCCTGTCGAGCGGAGGCGGCTCTGTCGGCCAGTATCTCGACTTCTTCGCCAAGGTCAGGCAATCGGGCGAGCGCGTCGTCATCGACGGTCCGTGCCTCTCGGCCTGCACGCTCGTGTTGAGCAGCGTGCCGCGCAAACGCATCTGCGTCACCTCGCGGGCGGTCCTCGGCTTTCATGCGCCCTACCTCGTCGATGACAAGGGGCGAAAGTTCCGCTCGCGCGAGATCACCCAGGCGGTGAACGCCGCCTACCCGGCAAATGTCAGATCGTGGATCAAGCGGAATGGCGGCCTGAACGGGAAGACCATTCTGCTCAAGGGCCGGGAACTCAACGCGCTCGTTCCGCGCTGCTAATTGGGCCCGCGTGACATATTTAAAGTGCGAGTTTCGGCGATGTCATCGAACTGTCATCGGCCGTCAAATAGGATCGAAATCATGAGCGAGACGCGCAAGCTGAACGTGCTGTTCCTTTGCACCGGCAATTCGGCGCGCTCGATCATGGCCGAGGCGATTCTGAACCGCCTGGGGGCCGGCAAGTTTCACGCTTACAGCGCCGGAAGTCACCCCACCGGCAAGGTCAATCCGTTGGCGCTCAATCTTTTGCGCAAAATGAATCACGACGTCTCCGGGCTTCGCTCCAAATCGTGGGATGAGTTCGCCGCAACTTCCGCCCCGAAGCTCGATTTCGTCTTCACCGTGTGCGACGACGCGGCCGGCGAGCTCTGCCCGATCTGGCCCGGCCAGCCCATGACGGCTCATTGGGGCCTGCCCGATCCCGCCAAGGCCAATGGCACGGAAGCAGAGCGGGCGTTCGCCTTCGACGATTGCTTTCGCATGCTCAATCAGCGCATTGGCATTCTCGTCAGCCTGCCGCTCTCATCTCTGAGCAAGCTCTCGCTGCAAAAAGAGCTCGATGCGATCGGCCGCATGCGCCGTACAGCGCCCTCGGAACACCCCGCCTAGCCTTGCTCTCCCCAAGGGGAGCGCGCCGGGGCGCCGCGTTGACAAGGGTAGGCCGCCCTCTTATGTCTCAGCAGCGTTTGCTCCCCGGCAATTTGCACGCTCCCGCAAGGCTTTGGTGGGGATCGGCCACGGAAAATCGCCTGCGTCGCTTTGGAGGCTTAACGGCTCATGCTGTCCTTTGGCACTCTCGCCAGCAAGGTCTTCGGTTCTTCCAACGACCGGAAACTCAAGAAATACGGTCCGATCGTCGACCAGATCAATGCGCTCGAGGCCGAGACCAAAGCGCTTTCGGACGAGGCCCTGCGCGCGCGGACCGATGAATTCCGCGCACGTTTGCGTGAGGGCGCCGAACTCGACGATTTGCTCCCCGAAGCTTTCGCCACGGTGCGCGAGGCCGCCATCCGCACGCTCGGCCAGCGTCATTTCGACGTGCAGTTGATGGGCGGCATGGTGCTGCATGAGGGCCGAATAGCCGAGATGAAGACCGGCGAAGGCAAGACGCTGGTCGCGACGTTGCCGGTCTATCTCAACGCTCTCACGGGCCGCGGCGTCCACGTCGTCACCGTCAACGACTACCTCGCCAAGCGCGACGCCGCGTGGATGGGCGCGATCTACAAGTTCTTGGGACTCACCGCCGGCTGCATCGTGCACGAACTCAACGACCCGCAGCGGCGCGAGCAATATGCCTGCGACGTTACCTACGGCACCAATAACGAATTCGGCTTCGACTATCTCCGCGACAACATGAAATACGCGTCGAGCGAGATGGTGCAGCGCGGCCATGTCTTCGCCATCGTCGACGAAGTGGATTCGATCCTGATCGACGAAGCGCGCACGCCGCTCATTATTTCCGGCCCGCTCGACGACCGCTCCGAGCTCTACAACACCATCGACACATTCATTCCGAAGCTAGAGGCTGGCGATTTCGAGCTCGACGAGAAAACCCGCATCGTCACCTTGACCGAGGTGGGCAACGAGAAGGTCGAGCGAATGCTGGGCGAAGCCGGGCTGCTGAAAGGCGATTCGCTCTACGACATCGACAACGTGACCGTGGTTCATCACGTGCAGCAGGCGCTCCGCGCCCACAAGCTGTTCCAGCGCGACCGCGACTACATCGTCAAGAATGACGAGGTTATCATCATCGACGAATTTACCGGTCGCATGATGCAAGGGCGGCGCTACTCCGAAGGCCTGCACCAGGCGCTCGAAGCCAAGGAGCATGTGGCGATCCAGCCCGAGAACCAGACCTTCGCTACCATCACCTTCCAGAACTATTTCCGCCTCTATGAGAAGCTCGCGGGCATGACCGGCACTGCGGCGACGGAAGCCGACGAATTCTTGGAGACCTACGGCCTCGACGTGGTCGAGGTCCCGACCAACGTGCTGATGATCCGCGCCGACGAGGACGACGAGGTCTATCGCACCGCCCCGGAGAAGTACCGGGCGATCATCCGGCTGATCAAGGAGGCGCGCAAACGCGGCCAGCCGATGCTGGTCGGCACCGTCTCCATCGAGAAATCCGAGATTCTCTCCGGCATGCTCAAGAAGGAGAACGTGCCGCACCAAGTGCTGAACGCGCGCTATCACGAGCAGGAAGCGCACATCATCGCGCAAGCCGGCGTGCCCGGCGCCATCACCATCGCCACCAACATGGCCGGGCGCGGCACCGACATTCAACTCGGCGGCAATCCCGACATGCTGCTGGAGGACTGGGTCACCGAGGAGAAGAACAAGGGCGCGCACCCGCAAGCGGAGGCAGTCACCAAGAAGCGCGCTGAGATCGCGGCCCAAGTCGCCAAGAGAAAGACGGAAGCGCTCGAGGCCGGCGGCCTCTATGTGGTCGGCACCGAACGCCATGAAAGCCGCCGCATCGACAACCAGCTCAGAGGCCGCTCGGGCCGCCAGGGCGATCCCGGCCGGTCGCGCTTCTTCCTCTCGCTCGAAGACGATCTGATGCGGATCTTCGGCTCTGAGCGCATGGACGGCATGCTCAAGGCGCTCGGGCTGAAAGAGGACGAGGCCATCATCCATCCTTGGATCAACAAGGCGCTGGAGAAGGCGCAGGCGAAGGTCGAGGCGCGCAACTTCGACATGCGCAAGAACCTGCTCAAATACGACAACGTCATGAACGATCAGCGCAAGGCGATCTTCGAGCAGCGCCGCGAGTTGCTTGGCGACGCCGACCTGAACGAGACCGTGACCGAGATGCGCCATCAGGTTGTTGACGATTTGATCGCGACGCACATCCCCGAGAAATCCTATCCCGAGCAGTGGGACACCGCGGGACTCACCGAAGCGGCGAAGGGCATCTTCGACCTCGACGCCCCCATTGCCGAATGGGCGGCCGAGGAAGGCATCGGCGATGTCGAGCTGCACGAGCGGCTGATGAAGGCGACCGACGAGAAGACGGCGAAGAAGGCGGCCGATATCGGCCCGCAGATCATGCGCCAGATCGAACGGGCCGTGCTGTTGCAGACGCTCGATAATCTGTGGCGCGAGCATCTGGTCACGCTCGAACATCTGCGCCAGGTGATCGGCCTTCGCGGCTACGGCCAGCGCGATCCGCTGAACGAGTACAAGAGCGAGAGCTTCACTCTGTTCGAGCACATGCTCGGGCGGCTGCGCGAGGCGGTGACCGGACAGCTCGCGCATGTGGAGCTGGCAAAGCCGGACGAGGTTCCTCCGCTGGAGGGGGCGGAACTCCCGCCCATGGAAGCGCATCACGTGAACCCGACCACCGGCGAGAACGAGTTCGCGCTCGAAACCGCCGGTGCCGGCAGCAATGGTGGAGGCCAGGCCAAGCCCGCGCGCGCGCGGAAAGCTGCAAGCGTCAATCCCGCCGATCCTTCGACCTGGGGCAAGGTGCAGCGCAACGCGCTCTGCCCGTGCGGCTCGGGCAAGAAATTCAAGCACTGCCACGGCGCCTATTAGGCGCGTCGCCTCACATCACACCGGCTTGTCGGCGATCTTGGGCGAGCAACGCTCCTCGACAATATTGTTGGCCGTCTCGAGCGTCCCCGGCTCGAACACATAGCGGCCGTTGCACACGCTGACGGCGGGCGGGATGCGGCTCGGCTGGAACAGATCGTAGCCCTTTTTCAAATCGGACCAGAAGCCGTGCCAGCGGTAGCCTTTGCGGAAATTGAGCGCGCGCTCGGTCATGCGGAAGGGGAAGACATGCACCGGGAAGCGGGGCTGCCCGCCTTCGAGCGCCGCCGTCACCATGCGCCAAATCTCATCGACGCCGGGATCGGTGACCGCGAAGCAGCCGATCGAAGCGCAGCCGCCATGCACCATGATGAACGAGCCGGTGCGCCCATGCGCCCGATCGAAGACGTTGGGAAAGCCAAGACTGAAAGAGCGGTGCATCCGGCTGTTCGGATTGAGCTGCTCTGAGTCAACCGTGTAGAAGCCCTCGGGCGCTTGCCGGTCGCCTTCGCGGAACTTCGGCCCGAGCCGCCCGGACCAAACGCAGATGGGGTAGGTCGCGAAGCGCTCGAAACGGTCGCCCTTCTGCACCCAAAGCTCGAGTTCGGATTCGAGCTTGAAGATGCGAATATAGACCGGCGCGCCGCGTTTCACGCCGTGGGCGGCAAGCCGCTCCTCGAAGCGAGCGAGGTCGGGCGTGCCGGGCAAAGTCTCGCCCGCCCGGAACAGAGCCCGGTACTCGCTGCGGGTCCAATTGACGCGCGCGCGGTCGATCAGCTGGCGTCCCTCGGGCGTCAGCAAATAGTAGCCCGTGCCGGCGACGGCCACGACGAGAAGGATGAAAAGCGATCGCCACATGTGAGATCCGGGGGCCGACGGCAAACCAGCGAGACCCAGTATAGGTGCCCTTGCGTCGGAATTCTGACGTTTACCGGGCGGGCGTGGCGGGGCCGAGGGTAAAGGCGCTGTAGTTCTGCTTGGTCGGCCCGAAGCTCAGCCCGAGCACGCTGCCGAGCGGCTTTCCGAGCGCGGCTTGCTGGCGCTTGGTCGCGGGCTTCGCCGACGCCTCCTGAAGCACGGGCGCCCGCGTGACCGGCAGCTTCTTGTAGGCCGGGCACGCGCCGGTGGGAGTGACGCGCGCGTTGTTGCCGAAGGAGGCATTGATCACATAGCGCTTCTCGCACACGGCGACCTTCGGCGGCAGATGGCTGACCTCGAATGAGTCGTATCCCTCTTTCATGGTCTTCCAGAAATCGAACCATTTCTCGTCCTTGTGCGCGGTCATGTTGGCCGCGTTCATGCGGAACGGATAGGCCTGGAGCTGGATTTCCTCCTGCCCGTTTTGCAGCGCGACGCGCGCGAGCGTGAAGATCTCCTCGACCACGGCGTCGGTCATGGCGTAACAGCCGGAAGAGGTGCAGTCGCCATGCACCATGATGTTGCTCCCGGTGCGGCCATGGGCGCGGTCGTAAGCGTTGGGGAAGCCGACATCGAAGGAGAGGTAATACTTGCTCCGCGGATTCATCCCATCGAGCGAGACGGAGTAGAATCCTTCCGGCGCCTGCCGGTCGCCCTGCTCGATCTTCGGGCCGAGCCCGCCCGAATAGCTGCAGATCGGATAGGTCTTGAACAGATAGAAGCGGCCGTTGTCCTTCTGCTTCCAGATTTCCAGTTCGGATTCGGCCTTGAAGATGCGGATGAGGACCGGCGCTTCCTCGGTCATCCCCTTCTCGGCGAGGCGGGCTTGGGTCTGGGGCGAAAGCGGCTTCAGGAAGGGGGGCGAGAACTGGCCGCATGCCGAAAGCGCGACAGCGACAGCCGCCACGGTCGCCATGGTCATGGCCGTGACAAAGCTCGAACGAAACATACGCGAGTGCCCCTTGCGCAACCCGGTCAGGATCGATGGTGAGAGGTTAAAGCGAAGTTAGCGCTTCTTCTCGGCGCTCGCCCTCCGGCTCCCCCAACCAGCGCCAATTATAAGCCTGGCGCCCAGAGAGTGGACCCAAAAAAATTGGCGCTTTTTGGGGCGGTTCAGGGGCTTTAGACCGGCCGACCGATGGACAGGAACTTTTCGCGCCTTTCCTTGCGAATCTCGGCCGGAGAGAGGTCTTCATAAGTGGCAAGCGCGCCGACGATGGTGTCACCCGTGGAGCGCATCACCTCAATCCCGTCCCGGTGCGCCCCGCCGACCGGCTCGGCGATGATCCCGTCGATGACGCCGAGCTTCAAAAGGTCCTGGGCGGTGATCTTCATATTGGTCGCGGCGTCCATGGCGCGCGCCGAGTCGCGCCACAGGATCGAAGCCGCGGCCTCGGGGGAGGCGACCGTGTAGATCGCGTGCTCCAGCATGTAGACCCGGTTGGCGGTGGCGATGGCGACGGCGCCGCCGGAGCCGCCCTCGCCGATAACGACCGCGACGATCGGCACGCCGAGGCCGAGGCAACAATCGGTCGAGCGGGCGATGGCCTCGGCCTGGCCGCGCTCCTCGGCCCCGATGCCGGGATAGGCTCCGGCCGTATCGACCAGGCTCACGACCGGAAGCTTGAAGCGGTCGGCCATCTCCATCAGCCGCACGGCCTTGCGATAGCCCTCGGGTCGAGCCATGCCGAAATTGTGCTTGATGCGGCCTTCGGTGTCGGACCCCTTCTCGTGACCGAGGACCATCACGGAGCGGCCGGAGAGCCGGCCGATGCCGCCGACGATGGCCTGATCCTCGGCGAAGAAACGGTCGCCGGCGAGCGGAGTGAAATCCTCGACCAGCGCCTCGATGTAGTGGCGGAAATGCGGGCGCTCGGGGTGACGGGCAACTTGCGTCTTCTGCCAGGGGGTGAGCCCGCAATAGGTCTCTACCAGGGCCTCGCGGGCCTTCCTTTCGAGCTTGGCAAGCTCCTCCTCGATGGACACCGAATGCTGCTCGCCGGCGAGCGCCTTCAGCTCGGCGACCTTGCTTTCGAGCTCGGCAATCGGCTTTTCGAAATCGAGATAGGTGCGCATCAAATCTGCTGTGCCCTTCAATACCTTCGTTCCGGCACGTCTTAAGGCGAGGATTAAGGCAATCGCATGGGTTTAAGTGGCCTTGTGCCACGGCGCTGTCAACCAAGCTCGGGGGCCAAGCCTAGCCTCGCTTAGTTAAGCGCGCCTGAGCAAGGGGGTGATGCTCTTCGACCAGCCGTCTCAGCCGCTCCTCGATGACGTGGGTGTAGATCTGCGTGGTCGAGATGTCGGCGTGGCCGAGGAGCTGCTGCACTGTTCGCAAATCGGCGCCCCGCTCCAGAAGATGGCTGGCAAAGGCGTGGCGGAGAACGTGCGGCGAGACGCGCGCGGGTTCGATCCCGGCAGTGAGAGCAAGCGCCTTCAACTCCTGCCCGAAGCGCTGGCGGGTGAGATGCTCGCCTCCGCTCGAGGGAAAGAGCCAAACGGATGCGCGATTCCCTTCCCTCTCATCGGCGCGGACCGCCGCGAGGTGGGCTTGGAGCGCGCCTTGCGCCGTCTCGTTCAAGGGTACGAGCCGCTCGCGCCCGCCCTTCCCCTTGACGGTCAGCACCCTGTCGTCCGCCGTAAGCACATTGCGCGGCAGCGCGATCAGCTCCGACACGCGCAAACCCGTGGCATAGAGCGTTTCGAGCGCGGCATAGAGCCTGAGCGCGCGGCGCCGACCGATCCCCTCTTCGGCGTTCTCGCTCGCGTCCTTGGCGGTCTGGAGCAGCGTCTCGACCTCGGCAAGCGAGAGGATCTTGGGCAGTGGCCGGCCGAGGCGCGGACTGTCGATCGCCGAGCAGGGATCGCCGGCGCGCAAGCCCTCGCCGAGCAGAAAGCGGAAGAACTGGCGGAGGGCGGAGAGCTTTCGAGCGCGCGAGGTCGGCGCGAGACCTTTGCGCGCGAGACCGGCGAGATAGGCGCGGATATGGTCGGCCGTTGCCGTCTTCGCGTTCTTGCCCTTGGCGGCGAGGAAGGCGAGGAAATCGGCAAGGTCGCGGGTGTAGGCCTCGACCGTATGGGCAGCGGCGCCCCGCTCGGCAGTCAGCATGTCGAGGAAGAGCGCAAGTTCCGAGGAGTCCTTCCCGCGCTTCGAGCGTCGTGCGGCCAAGGGTCAAGCCTTTCCGTGGCTGGGAAGGCTCGCGCTTCGCGGTGGGGGAAGCTTACTGCGCGCGGCGGCCCGCAGACTTGCCCGCCGCGGGAGGAGCGGCCTCGACGGCCGGCGTCGCCGCCGTGGTCTCGTCGAGCCGGCCCTTGACGTTGCGCAAGGCCTTGGAGATTTCCTTAGGCTCTGGCTGAAAGTATTCAGCGAGCACATAGAGGCTTCCAGTGATGACACCGGCGATCACCCCTACAATCATCAGGAAACGAAACAGTGTCGGCATCGCGGCGCTCGTGTTCCTGACAGAATATCCGTCGCGAACAGGGCGTCAATATGACCCAAAGCACGACCGGTGCTCTATTCTCAGGCCGCATCATGGATGATTCGACATGGCGCTGTCAGCATGGGAAATTCCGCCTGAGTTGTTTGCCTATCTGCCGCCTTGGCGGCGATTTCCTCGCGCCTGACCGTTGAATGAGCCTAACCCTTTCCGAAAACAAGAAGGACGACCGGCAGGCGGGCGTGGCGTGGATTTGCGAGCGCCTCGGGCCGCGCAGCATCGTGCTGATCGGGCTCATGGGCGCTGGCAAGACCGCCGTGGGGCGGCGGCTTGCGAGCCGTCTCGAGCTGCCCTTCGTCGACGCCGACAGCGAGATCGAGACGGCCGCCGGGTCCACCATCAGCGAGATCTTCGCGGAGCACGGCGAAGCCTATTTCCGCCAGGGCGAGCGCAAGGTCATCGCGCGGCTCTTGGACAGCGGCCCGCAGGTGCTCGCGACCGGCGGCGGCGCCTATATGGACCCGGGCACGCGGGCCTACATCAAATCGCACGGCGTTTCGGTCTGGCTCAAAGCGGACCTCAAGGTGCTGCTCAAGCGTGTCGGGCGGCGCGACAACCGGCCCCTGCTCGCCGCGGGCGATCCGGCGCAAGTGATGAAGCAGCTCATGAGCAAACGCTATCCCATCTATGCCGAGGCGGATGTCACGGTAGAAAGCCGCGACGTGCCCCATGAGGTGATGGTGGGAACCGTGATCGACGCGATCGCCGTGAAGCTCGGCTACCGGCCGAAGACGGCCAGGCGCCGCAAGAAGGCGAAGTGATGGAAGGCGGCGTGGCAGCATCGGCGCGGAGCGAGACCGTCATCGACGTTTCGCTCGGGCCCCGCTCCTATCCCGTCGTCATCGGCGAGGGATTGGTTGGAGCGGCCGGAAAATGGATCGCAACGCGCCTGCCCGGCGCCCGCTGCGCGGTCGTGACCGACGAGAATGTCGCCGCGCTTCATCTCGATCCTCTCAAAGCGAGCCTTGCCGAGCACGGAGTCTATCTCGGCGAAGCGGTGGTGCAGCCGGGCGAGGCAAGCAAGAGCTTCCCCGTTCTCGCCATTCTGTGCGAGCGGCTGCTCGAGCTCGGCGTCGCGCGCAGCGATTGCGTGGTTGCGTTCGGCGGCGGGGTCGTCGGTGATCTTGCCGGCTTCGCCGCAAGCATCCTCCGGCGCGGCGTCCGCGTGGTGCAGATGCCGACCACCCTTCTCGCCCAAGTCGATTCGGCCATCGGCGGCAAGACCGGCATCGATACACCGCAAGGCAAGAACCTGATCGGCACGTTTCATCAGCCAAGTCTCGTGCTCGCCGACGTGACCGTGCTCACCACGCTCAGCAGGAGAGAGTTCAGCGCGGGTTACGCCGAGGTGGTCAAATACGGGCTGATCGGCGATGCGCCCTTCTTCGCCTGGCTCGAGGAGAACAGCGCCGAAATCTTTTCCGCCTCGGGCCCGGCGCGCAGGCAGGCGGTGGAAACGAGCGCCCGCGCCAAGGCCTTAATCGTGGCCGAAGACGAGCGCGAGGAGAGCGGGCGGCGCGCGCTGCTCAATCTCGGCCACACTTTCGGCCACGCGCTCGAGGCTTACGCCGGTTATTCCGACCGGCTCCTGCATGGCGAGGCGATCGCCATCGGCATGCGGCTTGCCTTCGACTATTCGGCCGAGCGTGGACTTTGCCCCGCGGGCGATGCGGCCCGGGTCGCCCAACACCTCGCTTCCGTGGGCCTGCCCACGGCAATCGCGCAAATCCCTGGACCGCGTCCCGCGCCGGACGCGCTGTTGCGGCTGATGGCTCAGGACAAGAAGGTGAAAGGCGGCAGGCTCGCGCTCGTTCTCGCGCGCGGGGTGGGACAGGTCTTCGTCGAGCGCGACGTCTCCATGCCGCAGCTGACTGAGTTTCTCGCCCGCGCCTGCGCCTGACGCGCTTAAGCCTAGCGGGAACGGGAGACTTCGTCGGGCGCGAGCGCCGCGATGGCGAGCGCGTGGATCTTGCCGGCAAGCTCGGCGGCGAGCGCCTGATTGACCATGCGGTGGCGTTCGAGCCGCGACTTGCCGGCGAAGGCCGCCGACACCACTTTGATGGTGAAATGGCTCTCCCCGGTTCCGGGCGAGCCGGCATGCCCGGCATGGCGATGAAGAGTCGTTCACGACCTCGAGCGCCGCCGGCGCGAAGGCCTCCGTCAACTTCTTTCTGATATCCCGTTCAACCGACATGATCGCTCGCGACAACCCTCCACATTAACTCTTTTGCCGGAACCGGGCCATGCTTGTTGTGTCAGGCACTGCTTCTCATAATGCGAGTTCCATGGAATTCGATTCAAAATTCTTCGACCGCCTGAGGGTCAAGCCCGACCAGAATCGGCTCTTGCGCGACTCCTATCCGCCTTGCGACCGGCCCGGCTGCAAGGAGCCCGGCCTCTACCCCGCGCCCAAGGGAAGGGGGCTCGAGGGGCAATATCACCGCTTCTGCCTCGATCACGTGCGCGAATACAACAAGACCTACAATTACTTTGCCGGCCTCCCCGACGAAGCGGTCGCCAAGCACCAAAAAGAGGACGTCATCGGCCACCGCCCGACCTGGTCGCTTGGGGTCAATTCCTGGGCGCGCAATCGAAAGCCCCGCGAGGGCGAGCGGCCGGGCGGCTTTGCTCACCGCTTCACCGCCTACGACCCGTTCGGACTGTTCCCCGAGCGCGACGCCAAGACCGCGGCCGGGACGCCGGAGCGGACCCTCAAGCGCGCCGAGCGGAAGTGCTTGCGCCAGCTCAATCTCGAGGACAGCGCGACCAAGGCCGACATCAAGGCCCGCTTCAAGGAGCTGGTGAAGCGGCTCCATCCCGACCACAACAAGGGCGACCGCACCTCAGAGGACAAGTTGCGCGAAGTGATCCAAGCCTATAACTATCTGAGGCAGGCAGGGCTTGCGTAACGTCGCTCGGCGCCCCCCCTTCCTTTATCTGGGCTTGACCAGGCCAAGCCCCCAACAGACGCGACCAACAGGCTTTCACCGATCATGACCCTCGACACTGCTTACAGCGCCGGCTTGCCGGATATGTCGGTTTCCGTGCGCCAGGTCTTCGGCATCGACACCGATCTCGAAGTCCCGGCCTATTCCCGACCCGACGAGCACGTGCCGGATGTCGATCCGGACTATCTCTTTAACCGGGACGTGACGCTCGCGATCCTCGCCGGCTTCAAGCACAACCGGCGGGTGATGATCCAGGGCTATCACGGCACAGGCAAATCGACGCATATCGAGCAGGTGGCGGCGCGGCTCAACTGGCCCTGCATGCGTATCAATCTCGACAGCCATGTCAGTCGCATCGATCTCGTCGGCAAGGACGCCATCGTCATCAGGGACGGAATGCAGGTGACCGAGTTCCGCGAGGGCATCCTGCCTTACGCGCTCCAGAGCAACACGGCGCTTTGCTTCGACGAATACGACGCCGGCCGCCCCGACGTGATGTTCGTGATCCAGCGCGTGCTCGAGGTTTCGGGCAAGCTCACCCTGCTCGACCAATCCAAGGTGATCCGCCCTCACCCCGCCTTCCGCCTGTTCTCGACCACCAACACGATCGGGCTCGGCGACACGAGCGGCCTCTATCACGGCACCCAGCAGATCAACCAAGGCCAGATGGATCGCTGGTCCATCGTCGTCACGCTCAACTATCTGCCGCATGACGACGAGGTGAACATCGTTCTGGCCAAGGCCAAGAGCTGGAACAGCGAGGCCGGGCGCAAAGTCATCGGCAATATGGTCCGCGTGGCCGAGCTCACCCGCAACGCCTTCATGAACGGCGACCTGTCGACCGTCATGAGTCCGCGCACCGTCATCACCTGGGCGGAGAACGCCGAGATCTTCGGCGATATCGGCACCGCGTTCGCGCTCTCCTTCCTCAACAAATGCGACGAGCTGGAACGCGGGTTGATCGCGGAGTTCTATCAGCGCTGCTTCGGCGAGGATCTGCCGCAATCGACCGCCAACGTGGCCTTGAGCTAGTCATGACACGGCGTAAGGAAGCGCCGCTCGATCCGTTCAAACGCGCCGTCACGCTGACGACCCGCTCGATCGCGGCCGACAGCGCCATGGAGGTCGTGTTCACGAGCGAGCCGCCGGGGCTTACCGGCAAGATGGCGCGGCTGCCCGAGCCCTCTCGCGTTCCGACCAAGTCCGAGATTGCGGTGATCCGCGGCCATGCCGATGCGGCGGCGCTCTCCGTCGCCTGTCACAATCCGGTTCTGCACGCGGCGCTGGCGCCGCAAGGCGGCGAGGCGCGCGAAGTGTTCGAGGCGATCGAGCAGGCTCGCGTCGAGGCGATCGGCGCCAATCGCATGCTCGGCGTCGCGGCCAACCTCGCTGCCCGCATGGAGCAGCGCTATGAGCGGAGCCGCCTCGCCCAGGCGACCGAGCGTTCCGAAGCGCCACTTTCCGATGCGCTCGCGCTTCTTGTGCGCGAGAAGCTCACTGGCCAGACGCCGCCGCCAAAAGCGCGCGCCGCGGTCAATCTTTGGCGGCAATGGGTCGAGGGACGGGCGCGGAGCGTGATCGAGCGCATGCCCGACATGCTGGTCGATCAGGAGGCGTTCGGAAGGCTTACGCGGGAATTGCTAGCCGCGGTTAACCTCGCCGATCAGCTCGAACAAGGGTCGGAACAGAAATCCGAGCAAGAGACCGAAGCCGACGGCATCGCTTCCGATGCCGAAGAGGACGAGGCCGAAGGCCAGCAGCGCGCCGAACTTTCGGCAGACGCCCGCGAAGAAGAAGTTTCGAGCGACCAGGCGCTCGACGACAGCGACGACGGAATGGCGGACCTTCTCGACCGCGCCGACCAGTCCAAGCAGCCGCGCCGGTCGCAACCCTGGCGGCCGAATCTCTCGGTGCTCGATAGCCCCGAGGCCTTCGGCTACAAGGTGTTTACCCGCGCCTACGACGAGATCGTCAATGCCGAGGAGCTGTGCGAGGCGGACGAGCTCGAGCGCTTGCGCGCCTTTCTCGACAAGCAGCTGGTCGCGCTTCACGGCGCCGTCGCCAGACTAGCCAACCGCCTTCAGCGCCGGCTTCTCGCCCAGCAGAACCGCGGCTGGGACTTCGATCTCGACGAGGGCATGATCGACGCGGCGCGGCTTACCCGCGTCATCGTCGATCCGATGCACCCCTTGACCTACAAGCAGGAGCGCGACACCCAGTTTCGCGACACAGTGGTCACGCTCCTTCTCGACAATTCGGGCTCGATGCGCGGGCGCCCGATCATGGTGGCGGCCTGCTGCGCCGATATCCTCGCGCGCACGCTCGAGCGCTGCGGCGTCAAGGTCGAGATTCTCGGCTTCACCACCCGGGCGTGGAAGGGCGGCCATGCGCGCGAGGCTTGGCTGAACGCGCTGAAGCCCCCGCTTCCCGGGCGGCTCAACGATCTCCGCCATATCGTCTACAAGGCCGCCGACGCACCCTGGCGCCGGGCGCGCCGCAATCTCGGGCTGATGATGCGCGAGGGCCTGCTCAAAGAGAATATCGACGGCGAGGCGCTCGCTTGGGCGCATAGCCGGCTGCTGGCGCGGCCCGAGCAGCGCCGCATCCTGATGATGATCTCCGACGGCGCCCCGGTGGACGATTCCACCCTTTCGGTCAACTCCGGGTCATATTTGGAGCGTCATCTCCGCCAGGTGATCCAAGAAATCGAGGCCCACTCGCCTGTCGAACTCCTCGCCATCGGCATCGGCCATGACGTCACCCGCTATTATCGCCGCGCCGTCACCGTCACCGACGCCGAGGAGCTTGCCGGCGTCATGACCGAGAAACTTGCCGAGCTGTTCGACGAGGACCTTGCCTGGCGCCAGCTGCATCGCAGCGTGCCCGCAGCGGCGCGCGCCATGCGCCGGAAGCTTCATTGACGTGAAGCCTCGCGTGCCGAAACGACGGCATCAACGCGCCGCCATCGCGCTTGCGCTCGCGGTTAGTCTTGCCGCGTTCCCGGCGCAGGCCGAAAAACCGTCATCTCCCCTGCCGCGCCCGATGGCGGTCGCCATCGTGGCCGCGCCGATCGATTTCGACCGCGACAATCCTTCGCGCAAGCAATTCGGCAAGCTCATCTTCCGGGCCGGGCTCAATCTCTACGCCAAGTCGGTGTATTTCGGCGGCTTCTCAGCACTCGCGATTGATGCGTCCGGGCACACGCTGCTTGCGCTCTCCGATGCCGGGAGCTGGCTCAGGGCGAGCCTCGACTATGACGGGCGCAAGCTGAAGGGCCTTACCGACGGCGTGCTCGGCCCAATCCTCGACGCCGACGGAAAGCCGCTTCGGGACGAGCGCCTGCGCGATTCCGAAGGCATGGCGCTCGCAAGCGGCGATGCGCGGGAAGGCACGGCCTTCGTCTCCTTCGAGCAGAGGCACAGGCTCGCGCGCTATCCTTTCAACGCCGAGCGGTTCGGACCTCCTGCCGGCACCGTCCCCCTCCCTGGCGGCACCAAGGGTCTTGGCGGCAACCGCGGCATCGAAGCGATGACGGTCATCAGGGCGGGGCGATTGAAGGGAACGCTCATTGCTTTCGCCGAAGGGACCGCAAGCGGGTCCGGCAACCTGCAAGGCTGGCTCATCGGCGGGCCTACGCCGGGAAGCATCACGCTGAAACGGATCGGCGGCTTCGACGTGACCGACGCTACATCCCTGCCCGACGGCGGCATCGTCGTGCTCGAGCGGCGTTTCCGCTTTAGCGAAGGCGTGAAAATGCGGATTCGCCGGATCGCGGCCGCGGAGATCAAAAAGGGCGCGGTGATTGGCGGCGAAGTGCTGCTTGAAGCCAATGACAGCTTCAACATCGACAATATGGAGGCGATCGCCGCTTACCGCGCGCCCTCGGGAGAGACCGTGCTGACGCTGATGTCGGACGACAATTTCAACCCGCTGCAGCGGACGCTGATCATGCAGTTCGCGCTGCCCGATGCGACGCCGGTCAGCGCCGGGCCGAGCGGTTAGCTGGCGGCTTGTGCTTGGGCGCTGTGCGCCTTGGCAATGTCGCGCTTGAGCCGGCGCGCCTTCAACGACAGCTCATCGTCGCCCGCCTTCAGGAGATAGGCGTCGAGGCCGCCGCGGTGCTCGACCGAGCGCAAGGCATGGGCGCTGATGGTGAGCCGCACGCGCTTCTTGAGCGCTTCGCTCTCCAGGGTCACGCTGCAAAGATTCGGCAGGAAACGGCGCTTGGTTCGGCGCTTGGCATGGCTCACATTGTTGCCGGTGAGCACGGCTTTGCCGGTGAGCTCGCAACGACGGGCCATGATCCTCTTTCCTTCTCTGCCAATGGCACGGAACCCGGCGCCGCGCTTCAGGTTGTCAGGAGCGCCAATGCGACCGGCGGCGGACATATACGGGGCGGGTCGTTTAAGGTCAAGGCGCCGCCACAAACTTGCGCCAAGCTCGCAATTGACGAAACCCGAAAATGGCCCGAAATTCGCCGCGGGTTTCTAGCAGGCGCCCCGCCTGCTAGGGGGTGGGAGCGATGCAAGCGCGCCGTTGTTTAAGCCTGTTTGCCGTCGCCGCCCTCAGTTGCGGGCTCGGCGGCCATCCGCCTATTGACGCCGCCCATGCCGAAAACGGCCTTTTGGCCCCGAGCCGGATTACCGCCGTATATCGCGTCATGCTTGGCAGCTTCAATCTTGGCGATTTCCGCCTGACGGCGACCTTCCGCGGCGAAGACTATGAGATGCGGGGCGAAGGCCGCTTCAGCGTGCTCCAGGGCCTGATCTATTCATGGCGCGGGGTTACCGCGGGGAAAGGGCGCGTGACCAGCACCGGGCCTGAGCCCGCGATGTATGCGTTCAGCTATTCCGACAGCGCCAAGACGGGCGAGCGGCTGCGCCTGACATTCAGCGACGGCAACGTCACCGGCGTCTCGATCATTCCGAACAGGCGGATCCCAAACACCATCCCGGTGACCCCGGAACAGCTCGAAGACGTGCTCGACCCCATGAGCGGGGCGTTTCTGACCGCCAAATCCGACAACCCCAACGGCGACCTCAATGTCTGCAATCACACGCTCCCGGTGTTCGACGGCAGGCAGCGCTTCGACCTTGTGGTCACCCCCAAGCGCTCGGTCCACGTCAAGCGCACGACCGCCACGGGCTACGGCGGCCCTGCGGTGATCTGCAAAGTGAAATTCATCCCCATCGCCGGATACCATCCGGACAATCCCGCCGTGCGGCTGATGGCCCAGACGAACGAAATCGAAGCGTGGCTGGTCCCGCTCAGGGGGACCAATATGTATGTGCCCTACCGCATTGTGTTGCCGACGCTGGCGGGCTATGGCACGGCGGAGGTAACCTCACTCCGGGTCTCGGGGTCGCGCCGCGCCAGCGCCGAGCCGTAAACGGCGCGCCAAGAGTTAACACTGAAGCCCCAAAACCCAAGATGTTGTAGGGAACAGATGCCGAAGATTAACCTTCCCCTGATTCGTGCGCGCTCCGTTCCCGTTGCTTTCTCCGGGGCTTAACCCGACAAACCCAACCGCGATACGGCGATCGCGATGCTGAGGCAGGAGCCCGACAGGGCGACGGGCGGTTGCGTTTTCGGCGGGAACGAAATCCGAATGTGCAGAGTCAGCGATTCGGACGAGATTTGTTCCTGGCCCGTTCCGTGCTTTGCGCGCGAGAGAGGCTGAGAGAGTCAATATGAGCCGGCCGTTCTCCACTCATTCCACAGGCATCGAGCGCGGGCGCGGCGTCACCGCCGTTCTCGGCCCGACCAATACCGGCAAGACCCATCTCGCCATCGAGCGCATGCTGGCGCACGATATCGGCATCATCGGCCTTCCGCTGCGGCTCCTTGCGCGCGAGGTCTACGACAAGATCGTCGCCCGCGCCGGCGCCGCCCAAGTCGCGCTCATCACCGGCGAGGAGAAGATCAAGCCGCCCTCCCCGCGCTTCTATGTCTGCACCGTGGAGGCGATGCCGCTCGAGCTCGAGGCCGATTTCGTCGCCGTGGACGAGATCCAGCTCGCGGCCGACGGCGAGCGCGGCCACGTGTTCACCGACCGGCTGTTCCATGCGCGGGGCTTGAACGAGACGCTTCTGCTTGGCGCCGCGATCATGCGCGATGCCATCCGCGAGCTTTTGCCCGGCGCCAATCTGGTGTCGCGACCGCGCCTGTCTCAGCTCACTTATGCCGGCGACAAGAAGATCACGCGCCTGCCGCGGCGCTCCGCCATCGTCGGCTTCTCCGCCAATGACGTCTATGCCATCGCCGAGCTGGTGCGGCGCCAGCGCGGTGGTGCTGCGGTCGTGCTCGGCGCGCTCAGCCCGCGCACGCGCAACGCCCAAGTCGCGCTCTACCAGAATGGCGACGTTGACTTCCTGGTGGCGACCGATGCGATCGGCATGGGACTCAATCTCGACCTCGATCACGTCGCCTTCGCCGGCATTCGCAAATTCGACGGGCAAAACCACCGCAACCTGACCCCGGCCGAACTTGGCCAGATCGCCGGCCGCGCCGGACGCCACATGAACGACGGCACGTTCGGCGTCACCGGCCAGGTCGCGCCGTTCGAGGCCGAACTTGTCGACCGGCTCGAGAACCACGCCTTCGACCAGGTCGGCGTGCTCCACTGGCGCAATCGCAAGCTCGATTTCGCCTCGGTCGGGCGCCTCAAGGAGAGTTTGCGCGAGACGCCCGATCATCGCCGCCTGACCCGCGCGCGCATGGTCGATGACGTGATCGCGCTCGAGAACGTGAGCCACGACGCGGGCGTGCGCGACATGGCGCAAGGAACAGCCACGGTCGCGCTGTTGTGGGACATGTGCCAGATCCCAGACTACCGGAAGATCTCCGCGGCAAGCCACGCCGAGCTGGTGGCGACGCTCTACCGCTTCGTCATGAGCGATACCGGCAAGATTCCGGCGGATTGGTTCGCCACTCAGGTGGCGCAGGCCGATCGCAGCGACGGCGATCTCGACACTCTCGCCAACCGGCTCGCGCAGATCAGAACCTGGACCTTCGTTTCGCATCAGGCGCAATGGCTCGACGATCCGGAACATTGGCAAGGCCGCACAAGGGCGATCGAGGATGCGCTGTCGGACGCGTTGCACGAGCGCTTGACCCAGCGCTTCGTCGATAGGCGCACGAGCGTGTTGATGCGCCGCTTGCGCGACAAGGAAGAGATCGCGGCCGAGATCGCGCCCGACGGAAATATCCTGGTCGAGAACCATTTCGTCGGACGGCTCGAGGGCTTCCGCTTCACCCCCGACAGCACCGGCGAAGACATTCACGGGCGCGCGGCGCGCCATGCCGCGGCAAAGGTGCTGGCGGGCGAACTCTCGACCCGAGCCGATGCCGTTTGCGGCGCGCCCGACGAGGCGATTGCGCTCAATCCTAACGGCCGGATCGTCTGGCAGGGCGCGGAGATTGCTCGCCTCGAGCGGGGCGATACGGCGCTCAAGCCGCGCATCCAGCTCCTCGTCGACGAGCACCTTTCAAGCGCCGATCGCGAGCGCGTCGCGCTCCGCCTCGAAGCCCGGCTCAAGGTGGAGCTTGGCAGCAAGCTCAAGCCGCTCATCGAGCTCGGCGAAGCGACCGACGTGTCGGGGCTCGCGCGCGGGCTTGCCTATCAATTGACGGAGAATCTCGGCGTCATCCGCCGCGAAGCGGCCGCCGCCGATATCAAGGCGCTCGATCAGGACGCGCGCGGCCAGCTTCGCAAATACGGCGTCCGCTTCGGCGCCTTTAATGTCTATTTTCCCGCTCTGATCAAGCCGGCCGCGGCCGATCTCGTGTTGAGCCTGTGGGCGCTTCATTCGGGCCGCGATCACGGCATCGATATCGAGGACCTGCCCTTGCGCCCGCAACAGGGCTTGACCTCGGTGGAAGCGGGAAGCGCGCTCCCCGAGCCCTATTGGCGCGCCGCAGGATTTTATGTCGCGGGCTCCCGCGCGGTCCGCATCGACATGCTGGAGCGGCTCTCCGACCTGATTCGCGCCCGCGTCGCCTTCCGCGCGGCCGAAGGCGTCGAGGCGCCGGCGGGAGCAACCGGCGACGGCGGCTTCCGGGTCGTGCCCGAACTGATGTCGGTGGTCGGCTGCTCGGGCGAGGAATTCGCTTCGATTCTGAAGTCGCTCGGTTTCAGGCGCGAGCGGCGCCGGCCCGAACCGGGAGAAGCGGCGAGCGGTGAAGCCAATGCCGCCGAAGCGATCGCTATCGACGAGATCTGGCGCCCGGGCAAGAAGAGAGGTCCGCACCAAGACAAGGTCGAGGACCGCAAGAGCAGACAGAAGATGCGCGCCAACACGCCGAGACGCGAGCCGCCGCAGCGTCCGCCGCGGCGGGCCGAGGCGGCCGAGCGGAAGAAGCTCGAAGATTCGCCGTTCGCCGCTCTTGCCGCGCTTAAAGGTCGTCTTTCCGCCCGTCAGCAGCAAGGAAGCTAGAACTTGGCCATGGAGGGCCAGCGCCTCGACAAGTGGCTCTATTGCGCGAGACTTCGCCAAGACGCGGACGGGCGCGGCGCGGCTGATCGAAGAGGGCAAGGTGCGCGTCGATGGCGTCCGCACGGTGAAACCGAGCCGCCTCGTTCAACCTGGCAATGTCGTGACGGCAACACCATCTGGAAAGCTACGTGTCGTGCGGGTGGTCGCCACGGCCGAGCGCCGCGGTCCGGCGAGCGTGGCGAGGGCGCTCTATGAGGACTTGACCCCTCAACAGCGCCTCGAGGCAGGATCCCCGCAGGATGGCGACCGGCGTAAAGGCCGCCGCCCAACCAAGCGTGACCGGCGGCGCATCGATGCCTTGCGCGGCGGCGCCTGAAGCAGAAATCCTCGGTGAGGGCGTGATCGGTCGCCTTGTGCCGGTCGCGCGATTGTTATAGGCAGGCGGTTCCCCGCCCCGGACGCCCCAAAAGGGGCTAAAATTTGGGCCGGCAGCGGCCACCAACCGTGTGGGAAGAATGACCTACGTCGTCAACGAGTTTTGCATCAAGTGCAAGTACACCGACTGCGTCGAGGTGTGCCCCGTCGATTGCTTCTATGAGGGCGAGAATATGCTCGTCATTCACCCCGACGAGTGCATCGATTGCGGCGTGTGCGAGCCGGAATGCCCGGTTGACGCCATCAAGCCCGACACCGAACCCGGGCTTGAGCGCTGGCTCGAGCTCAACCGGAAGTTCTCCGAGACCTGGCCGAACATCACCAGCAAGAAGGCGGCACCCCCCGATGCCGACGCCTTTGTGTCGGAGCCCGACAAATTCGCGAAATATTTCTCAGCCGAGCCGGGCGAAGGAGACTAGGTCCTTCAATGGGTTAAACGTTAACCCTAGGGGCAAATTGTCGCATGTTGCGGCGCAAAAACGGCGTTGCTGCAGCACGGGATGGCTTCCGGATTCACTAAGATTGTGTTATTGTCGTGTCGACATGGCGCGGATTGCCGGCGCAATTTGGACCGAGAGAGGCGTCCCTGGTTGGGCGCACTTTTTTTTCTGATTTGGGGGAATTGGCGCGATCAGGCTCCTGATCGTCGGGTCACTTTGTGCCTACGGCCTTCCGATAAGGGTTAGAGCAAGCATTTTTAGACAGTGAGATGAGAGTAATGCCCGATAGAAAGAAACCCCAGCAAAGACACGGCTTCCGGACCAACGAGTATATCGTCTATCCGGCCCACGGCGTCGGCCGGATCGTCAGCATCGAGGAGCAAGAGATTGCCGGTGCCAAGCTCGAGTTGTTCGTCATCAACTTCGAGAAGGACAAGATGACGCTCCGAGTTCCGACGGCGAAACTCGCGACCGTCGGCATGCGCAAGCTCTCGGAAGAGAAGACGGTCAAGAAGGCGCTCGGCACGCTCAAGGGCAAGGCGCGCATCAAGCGCACCATGTGGTCAAGGCGGGCCCAGGAATACGAAGCCAAGATCAATTCCGGCGACCTCGTCTCCATCGCCGAGGTCGTGCGCGACCTCTACCGTTCGGACGCCCAGCCCGAGCAATCCTATTCCGAGCGCCAGCTCTACGAGGCCGCGCTCGACCGCATGGCCCGCGAGATCGCGGCCGTCGAGAAGCTGGACGAGGCGAGCGCCGTCGCCAAGATCGACGACGTGCTGGCCAAGACCGCGCGGCACCTCAAAGTCGCAGCCGAGTCCGAGGCGCGGACCCGGGCGGCCTAACCTCTTCGCTTTCAGCGACTGACAGAAGCCGAGCCGCGGGACCCCCGGCTCGGCTTTTTGCTGCGCGGCCTTTAGGGCCTTTAGGCCGGCCCGCAGCCGATCTGGCCCATGAGCACCTTAAGCTCGACCGCCTCGGTGTGGGCGTCGATTTCCGTGCAGAGCGCGAGCGAGCGGCGCAGTCCCTCGCAAGCGGCGACCGTCTCGCCACGGGCATGGGCGAGCACGGCGAGATTGCGCATCTGCATGGCGATGGCGCGCTTGTCGCCCGCCTCCCGCGCCGCATCCAAGGCAGTGTTGAACTCGTCCTCGGCCTCGGCCAAGCGGCCGGCTTCGAGATAGAGCGTGCCGAGATTGCCGGAGGCCCCGGCAACGCCGCCCGCGTCGTTCACGCTCATGAAGAGATCCACGGCCTTGCGATAGCTCGTCTCGGCTTCGTCCGTCCGCTTCCGGGCGCGATGCACGTTGCCGAGATTGAACAAGGCTTGGGCCGTGCGTTCCGGCGGACCGAGTTCCTCATAGAGGCGAAGGCTCTCGGCGAACCTGGGGCCCGCCTCGTCGAGGCGGGCCCGCTCGAACAGGATCGTGCCGAGATTGAGACTGGCGCGGGCCACGCCGTCCTTGCGCTCGAGCTGGCCTTCGAGGCGGAGCGCCTGGCGGGCCATCGCTTCGGCGCGATCGAGGTCTTGGGTCTCGCGATAGAGCAAAGAGAGATTGCCGGCGGCGAGCGCCGCGATCGCCGTCTCGCCCAGGCGGTCGGCGATCGCCAAGCTCTTGATCATCATCTGCTCGGCTTCTTGCGTCTTGCCGAGGCTTTGCAGCAAGAGGCCGAGATCGGCGTAGAGCTGGGCGAAGCCGAGCTCATATTTGTTCTCGGTGCAGAGCGCGGCGGCGCGATTGAAATTGAGAAGGGCCGCGTCGCGATTGCCCGCCTGCAGCTCGGCATTTGCGAGCGCAATCAGCGCATCGACCTCGCCTTTGGCATCGCCTTCCGCCTCGAACCGGGCTTTGGCGGCCGAGAATTTTTCAATCGCGTGGGCGAGGTCCCCGCGCCGGACATGCAGGATCGCGGCGAACATGTCGATGGCGCCCACGCCGTTGAGGGGCTCCCCCGCTTCCGCCGCGGCACCCAAGTTCTCGATGCTCTCGAGGTCGTTCGCCCGGAAATACGCGAGCGCGAGCGCAAGCAGGTTGTCGGTGGAGGCCGGATCGTGCGCTGCCGCCTCGCGGAAGAGGTCGAGCGTCTCGCCTGGGTTTCCCGCAAGTGTCAAGGCGCCCTGATGGCGGAGCGCGGCCGCGGCCTCGCGCGAGGCCTGCTCCGCCTCGGCGCGTTTGGTCCGCGCGACAGCGGCGAGGATTTCGGCGGCCGGTTCAAGCTTGGCAACGCCGAGCCGGGCTATGGCGCGGCCCGCGTCGCGCGGGTCCTCGGCGGAAAGGGCGAGCACCGCTTCTCTCACCAGCCTCTTCACGCTGTTGCTCTCCTTCAGCGCGAAGCGGTCGCCGTCCCTCCTCCCGCTCGTCATCATCTCGCCCGCAATCTGCACCGCGATCTGCTCGGCCACGGCCTTTTGCCGCCGTTCGCGCCGGCCCCGCAGCTGCCACAGGACGGCGGCAAGGGCCGCGAACGCGGCCGCGACAAGCGCCAAGACGATGAGAACGTTCCGGAACGCGACCCAGTCGAGCGGAAAGACGCGGGAAAAGGTCTCCATGGCGGTAGGCGGGGCTCCCCGTTAGCCTCGACCGACTATGGCATCGCGGGGATCAGAGCGCGATAGCCCTTCGCTGTTGCGGCGGCTTGTCGTTCGCCGCGCCGCCTGCGTCCGCCAAGAGCTCGATCTGGTCGGGGTGAGTGGCCTCGATCATGGGGCCGTTCCGCCAGGCGAGCCACCCGCGCACGCGCACGTGCTTGCCGGCGAGCGCCGGCGGATCGAGCCCAGCGGCAGCAAAGGCGGCGGCATCTTTGCGCGCAATGCTGATGGTGAAGTCGCTGCGCCAATCCCCGGCGAAGTTGAGATAGAGCCAGCTACTCCCCTTGGCCCACGTTGAGCACGGTTCCCTCGATGAGCTGGTAGGAATGGATGAGGCGCCCGAGACGCTCGGCGTCGCCTGCGTCTTCGATGCGATAGGCGGAGGACGACCAAAGACCGAGCCGCTTCCCCCTCGCCTCCTTCTCGCGCGCAAGCAACTCGGCCGTACAGGCGCGGTTATCGGGGAGCGAATAGACCCGGGCAAGGCCCTTCTCCACGAGTTCCTCCTGGAGCCAGAGGCGGCGATCCCCGGCAGCAACGAAGACCTGGGCGAGAAGATAGCCGTGCCTATCGGTGCGGCTTCCGCCGAAGCGGAGCTCGATCGCCTTGTTCGCGGCGAGAGCTTCGAGAGCCGCCTTGGCCTCCTCGACGAAGGGCCAGGGGTCGTCGCCGCGCCAGCCGAGAGGCGCAACCGGCGCCTTGGCGCCGATCAGTTTCACGATCCTGCCATCGGCAAGCTTGAGGGTCTCGCCGTCGAGCACGGCGGCGACGGATGCGCTTTCGGGCGGCGGCAGGTCGCAAGGGCGCGCCTCAGTCGCGAGAAGCGCGGCAGCCAAGGCCGCGGCCGCGCAGAAAACGCCCCTCTCGATCCGCCTCGCCATGACTTATCTTAGGGATGGGCGCTGAAGGTGCACAAGCGCGGCTTCTGGGGGACTTTTCGTTGGCCGCGGAGCGGGATAGAACGGCCTGACGCACTTAACTAGACCCCGTAGCTCAGTAGGATAGAGCATCAGATTCCTAATCTGAGGGTCACAGGTTCGAATCCTGTCGGGGTCACCAATAAAAACAAGGTGTTAGGAACGTGCTGCATCTGGCCTGAGTTTATAATAGTGCCACGGTAGTGCCAACTCTGGGCGCACGTAATACTAAAGCTCGGTGACCACACACCTCGAAAGCTCTATTCTCTCGTTTTGAGCGTTTAGACGGAGCGATGGGTGCCACGTTCTAGCCTACCCGACGCTTATCAAAAACCCCATGCGGACCGCTGGAAGTCGAGCAGCCGTGTGGTGTTGGAAATAATTGCCGCTAACGCACCTTGCTCAGTCGAACAACTTTTTCTCGGCGCTGTTGAACGCGGATTAGTCCAAGAAGCGACGCTGTCACAAGAAAAGTCAGGAGACGCTTGCTGAGATGATCGGGACCACGCGATCGCGGGTCAACTCATTTATGAATAAGTTTCGCAAGCTCGGTTTCATCGAGTACAACGGCGACCTGAAAGTGCACAACTCATTGTTGAATGTGATTTTGCACGACGCGCCCCATCCCCTGTCCGAGACGCGGGAGGACGCAGGGAAGTGTCTTCTTCCGCGGGGCCAAGAAGACCTCGACGCAGTCCCCACAGCCACTTCTGTCAGGCTCGTTGCCTGAGCAAAACAGAACCGTGTGCGCTGAGGGGAACGAAGCCTTGTTGTGCTAAGGATTGGCGCATTCGGCGTCGCGCGTATAATCGAGAGGTCACGTGATGAGTAACGATCAGCGATTTGGTCAGGGCAATTCCGGCCAAGGTGGACAATATGATCCCGAGCAAGGCAACCCCGGTCAGGGAAACCCAGGTCAGGGTAGGCCGGACCAAGGGCAGATAAATCCCGGTCGGGCAAAGCCAGGGTAGGATAGGCCGGACCAGGATATGCCAGGCCAGGGCGGCGATGCAGATGAGCCGATGCCCGAAGAAAATGACGACGAAGAGAATGACCACGACAATTAGGCCGAACAAATCAGCAGTTTGGTCTATGACCGGACTCTGTTAATGAATGCACTAATCCTCCCACGTATAAAACAGCACTGTCACTGCCTCCTTCATTCGTTAACGTTGCAGTACCATCGGCTTGGTTCACAGGCGTCCGATGGCTGAGAGTGGGGTGTGCTCCCGCCTTGAAGGAAGGATGGAGCTATGCCCGGTGACCCTCGAGAATGTCGTCAGCAGCACAGGAATGCCTGTACCTTGCTCAGCAAGTAACTTCTGACTCAGTGCGACAAGATTACACCGCGCTCGCTCACACCTTATTGAGCTCGCGTACGTGTTCGAGAGCGATAATGCCTCGGCTGAATGCTTGAGTGCCGCCGGATCGAACGTCGTTCCGCTCAAACCGCGACCGGCCATCAGGTTAAAGCCTCTTAGCGGCCCGAAGGCTCGGTCAGAAGTTTGTTTCACAATTGCGAATTCGCCGATGGCTGGTTAGGCCCTGCGCTGCCTTCAGCACTGGCGAGCGCTGAGTGGCGCGCTAAGGGCGCGTTCTTTGATCAGCCAGCCGAAATGGCAAGGCGATCTCCCCGCGCCGGTCAGCCCGGTGCCGCTGCTGGCCGCAGATACAAGGGCAAGATCGAATTGCCTTGAGAAAAAAGGGCGCCCGTCGAAGCGAGCGCCCTTGCAGCGAAAACGGCGGAGGAACTCGCCGCTACGTCCACTAATAGTTGCTCTTTTTCTCAGAGCACTTATTGCTCGAAGCATCCGACATGCCGCCAGCCTTCTCGCAATCGGCAGCGTTGGTTGCTTTCGTCACATCGCCGGAAAAGGCTGGCCCGGTGAAGGCAAGTGCCAAAGCCAACACAACCATCGAAACGAGAGTTTTCATGACGTTTTCTCCTTACGCTTGTACTCGGGGGGATAGGAGGAACAGCGATTGGGGACGTTGTTCCAACGACAAACGACAAGGGCGCCCGAAGCGAGCGCCCTTTGTCTTATTCTCGGCACACATGGACGCCGATGTCTCAGCTTGGCTCTAGGCCTGACATAGTTCCAAAGCAGGATACGCCGTGTCCGGACGATCCGTTCGTGCCTAGGTCAAACTAGGGGCCCCCCACATGTTCTGCGTAAGTGGGCGGTCCTCAAACAGCCCGACCTTTCGGTGCTACGCGGCCCTCAGCCAGATAGGCCGTCGCGGTTGGAGCGGAACGACACTCGATCCGGCAGCGCTTAAGCCTTCAAGCAAGGCAATATCGCTCTCGAACATGTTCGCGAGCTGCGTCCACGTGTGGGCGAGCGCCGTGTAATCTTGTCGCGCTGGTTCAGAAGTTGCTTGCTGAGCAAGGTACAGGCATTCCTGCGCTTGCTGACGACATTCTCGGGGGTCACCGGGCATAGCCTCCATCCTTCCTTCAAGGCGGGAGCACACCCCACTCTCAGCCATCGGAAGCCTGTGAACGAAGCCGATGGTCCCGAAACGTTAACGAGTTGAGGAGGCCGTGACTGTGCTGTTTTATACAGGGCTGGGTGAAACCGGTTCTCGCCGGAGTCCGGGGCGCGTCAAACAAAAAAACAAAAGTGCCTCGCGGGGCTCCAACTCCTCTCCGCCCATAGCCTACTGGCACGACGGTGCATGTAGTTACAGCGCCAACGCGGCTTCTAAAGTGCCGGAAACCTTTACTACGATCGCGCAGCTCGTCGGCGAAACGAAACCAAACCGTTAGGATTTAAGCGATCCCTTGGAGGCGGGATCGGCACGAGCTTACCCTCGTCGGCGTTTGTCAGTTCCCTTCAAAGGGACAACCCACTCGCAACTGACGGAATGTCCGCTATGGGGGTAAAAGCGGACATGACGCAATCGGCCGTTATGTCGGCTAATGACCCATCTCGGACATCGCGGATGATGCGCCTGGCGGGCTAACGGCGGCTACCCGCGACAACACCCAATATGAAACCGACGCCGAGCGCGATGGCGATAGCGGTCAGCGGATTGCCCTTGATCAGGGCGTGGGCATCGTCGAATGCATCCACGGCCATATCCTGCGCGCGGCCGTATTGCTTGCTGGCCATACGACCGACGTCTCCAGCGAAATCACCAACTTCTTCGCCAATAGATTTGGCGGTTTCGGCGGCTTGGCGCCCAGCGGGGGAACTGGCGGCTCTTTTATAAGCTTCGTTCGCAGGCGTCATCTTGCTGTCCTTCTAATCGTGGGTGTGTCGGCTGGGGAATTTCGCAACCGGCTGACAGCCAACGTAAGCGTGAGCGCATGGTTCCCTAGCGGACACCTGGGCGCAAATGGCTAGGTCCGCTCCTGGCACGTTCCCCGAGTGCAGCGTCTGGTTTACCCCTAAAAGCGGAAGTTGGTCAGGAGCCGCCGGGCTTAGCGGCTGCCGGGTCGCGTGTCACGGGACTCACCGGTCGCTTATGACCGTCAGGTCCACCTGCCACGTGGTCGGCGACGAAGGCGCCTCGCTCCCCCATTGGCCTCGGCTTGCCTGCGGTTGTGTCCTTGGCCGTCTGCAACTCGAGCTCGGCATTAATCTCGGCGCCGATCAGAACGATGTAGAACGAGATGTAGAGCCAAAACAACAGGATGATGACGGCACCAAGCGAGCCGTAAAGCCTATCGTAGTTGGCAAAGTTCGAGACGTAGAGTGAGAAGCCCGCCGAGGCGATCAACCAAACTACCATGGCGAAGAGAGAGCCTACACTCACCCAATGCCATTTGGCGCTGCGGTGGCAAGCGCCATAGCGGTAGAGGAGCGCGAGTATGGAGAGCACGAAGAGCGCGAGGAACGGCCAGCGCGCCACACCGACGACGAGCTCGAAGGCGCGGGAATAGCCAGTTAAGGCGAACAGGATCGGAACGTAAAGGACGGCGAGAAGCAATGACAACGCCCCCAAGAAGGCCGATGATCGTGAAGGTGAAGGCATCCAAATAATATCGGAAGAGGCTCCGGCGCTCGGGCTCTTCATACGCGATGTTCAGAGCGGCCATCATGGCTTGCGTACCGGCATTGGCGCTCCAAAGAGCAAGGAGCAGACTCACCCCAAGACTCCAGCCAGTGTTCCGCTCGACGCTGCTGAGATACGGCGGATCTGCTCGATCACCATGTTATAGGCTTGGGAGGGCAGCACGGAACCCAACATGCGGAAGTGCTGCTCCACTGTCGCGGGGTCCGCCGTTAGACCATTTCTGAAAGCCCCGCTCTCCCGCGCGGGGCTTAGGAGGCAAGACTGACTATTCATTTCTCCGGCTGAAGATCGAAAATCGCGGAAGCACATGCGCGCACAGCGGGCTCTGGAGAACGGTCCTTCAGGGAAGAGGTATTTGATCTAAGCTTGGCGCTGTCAGACCCCACGCGCCCAATCTTCGATTTATCGTCAAGCGCCCATCGGTTTGTTGACCTTGCGCACGTCGAGCTCCATGACCTTCTCCCGCTTTGCAGAAGTAACTTGTCTAGAGCGGCGAAATTAGCGGCGATCAACCATCTTGCCTATAACGAATTGCCGCCGAGCAGCCTAATTTTTCAACAATTGCTCTATCTGATCAGCGACGACCTTGTATCCGGTCGGTGAGAAATGCGGCCCTTTTTTCGCGTAGGCGTCCCGGCCGAGTGGCGCCAAGGCGCTACTCAAATCTCTGCATCTGATCTTGCGTTCGCTGGCGTAAGCGCACAACGCGCGTGCATAGTTCGCCCCACGGGGATCTGGCCGCCAATAGGGACTGTTCGGAAGATAGACTACAATCGGCTCACACGTATACCGCTTGCAGGTCTCGCGGAGAGTGTCGATGGCGAGCTGGGAAGAAAACGGCAAGTGTTTGCCGAATGGGCTTGCGGCGTAAACCTGCTTTGCGAGAATGATCAGATTTAATAGCTTGAAGTGCTCCAACGCTGCTTTCCTTTTTTTTGCCTCAACTTCCTTTCTGTCATTCCGCGATCTCCCCTTGAAGAAAGAAAATGTTCTCTCATAAAATGCAGAGATAGGTTTGCTAAGTTGAAGCTTCCCATTCGGACGATCAAAATAGACGGGTTGCTGGTTGAAATACAAATCATAGTACAAAGAGCCTTTCGTTCCCTCGCTCAGATCGTTTGAATAAAACACCAAGACTGCCCAACGCGGCTTAATTACTGGTATTATAATCTTGAGCAAAGCGGCATAATGAACGGGGTGGTTGCTTGCGGTACCTAGGCTTAAAACATTTAGCCGATCCCGCAGGATTCCCGACATCGTGTCTTCTTCGGCGACGCATTCGCCCTGAACGAACGAGTTCACCGATCAATACCACATCCACCTGGGTATCCCATGCGCTGTCAGGATTGCGAAAACCGAACCGGTCCGAGGTATATTTCACGAGTCCGTAACCCTCGTTGCAAAGGTAGAGAGGTGTCTTGGGATGCGGCGCGAGGGGTGCAGCGCCGAGTTGTTCGGCCAATGCTTTGAGCGGTTCGGATGCTTCGATTTGGGCGGGCATCATGACCGAATGGTAGCCTTCGGCAATGGCACGCGCCCGTTGCGGTAGATCCTCTTTCTCGCGGCGCTCCGCTATGATCGCTTCGACGTCGGAGTACTTAAATCCGTCGTACATGCGCTTCAAGTAGCTGGCGGTGATGTGATCGCCAACGACCAGGATCGCATAAATCAGCGCGCCAACAATCAGCAGCGATGCAATCCAAAGGTAGACCGATCTAGTCCGAACCATAGCGCGCCTTGTAGTCTAGGATTAGCGATTGTGGCTGGTCCGACTTGTACAGAACAGCGTTGCCGACCACCAACATATCGAGTTCCGTACCCATGAAACACCGCAAAAAGTCTTCCGGCGTGCAGACGATAGGCTCGCCGCGTACATTAAACGACGTGTTCACGAGTACGGGGCAGCCGGTCATCTCTTTGAACCTAGATAGAAGCGCGTAATATTTTGGATTGGTCTCCTTGTGCACTGTCTGAACTCTGGCGGAGTAATCAACGTGGGTGACCGCAGGTATCTCGGAACGAGGTACATTGAGCTTCTCGATTCCGAACAGCTTCTTCTGCGCGTCGTTCATGGGTCGCTGCTTAGCAGCGGCGACATCTGCGACCAGGAGCATATAAGGGCTGTCGACATCCATCGTGAACCATTCGGCCACATCCTCGCGCAATACGCTCGGCGCAAACGGACGGAACGACTTCACGGAATTTCACTTTGAGATTGAGCTGCTTCTGGACATTGGGCGACCGTGGGTCGGCGATGATCGAACGAGCGCCAAGGGCGCGGGGACCGAACTCCATCCGGCCCTGGTGCCAACCGACGGCCTTCCCTTGGACCAGCGCGTTTGCAGTGACGCTGCACACAGCCTCGTCACTGCTTGTTGTGAAGATTGCTCCAGCTTTCGAAAGTGTCTGTTCGATCTCGCGTTGACTGAATTCGGGCCCAAGATATGCGCCTTTCATGCTGTCATGGGCTTCGACAGATCGCGGCTCTCCCAGCATCATGTGATGCACGGCTAAAGCTGCTCCCAATGCACCGCCAGCATCTCCGGCAGCTGGCTGAATCCAGATTTGATCGAAAATTCTCTCTCGCAAGAGTCTCCCGTTCGCCACGCAGTTCAGTGCCACGCCCCCGGCCAGGCAGAGGTTCCTCTGGCTCGTGAATTCGCGGATGTGTTTCGCAAGTTTACTTACGACATCTTCGGTGACAACCTGAATGGAAGCAGCGATGTCCATCTCTTTCTGGGTGAGCAGCGTCTCGGGCTTTCGCGCGGGCCCGCCAAACAGGTCGTGGAACGCCTGGTTGGTCATCGTTAGGCCAGTGCAGTAGTTGAAATAGTCCATGTTTAGGTGGAACGATCCGTCATCCTTGACGTCGATGAGTCGATCTTTGATGAAATTGACGTACTTTGGCTCGCCGTATGGCGCCAAGCCCATAAGCTTGTACTCGCCGGAATTCACCTTGAAGCCGGTGTAGTAGGTGAAGGCCGAATAGAGCAATCCAAGGGAATGTGGAAAATGAATTTCCTTGTGAACTGTGATCTGGTTGCCCTTACCCACAGCGAGTGCGGTTGTGGTCCATTCGCCGACGCCGTCCATCGTGAGAATCGCTGCTTCGTCGAACGGGGATGGAAAGAAAGCCGACGCGGCGTGGCTCAGGTGATGTTCGGAGAATAGCAATCGCTCGGTCACGTTGACATGCTTGCCCCACTGCTCCTTAAAGGAATCAATGATCAGCTTCTTCTGGAACAACTTGTCCTTGATCCAGATCGGCAAGGACACGGCGAAACTCTTCAAGCCGCGCGGGGCGAACGCCAGATAAGTCTCGAGCAAGCGTTCAAACTTGAGGAGCGGCTTATCGTAGAACACGATATAGTCGAGTTCTTCGGGTCGGCACTTCGCTTCCCTTAAGCAGTAATCGATGGCCCTGGCGGGAAAGTTTTGGTCATGTTTCGTCCGGGTGAAGCGCTCTTCTTGAGCAGCAGCTATGATCTCTCCATCCACGACGAGGCATACGGCCGAGTTGTGGTAGAATGCGGATAGTCCTAAAATTTTCATCGATCAGAACAGGGTGTAGATGAACGGAGCGACCATCGTTCCCTGCGCTGCGATGATCAGTCCGCCTAGCAAGACCATCACAGTGATAATCGGAGCGAGCCAAAGCTTTTTGCGAACGCGGAGGAATGTAAACAACTCCAGGATGAAGGCACGCATGGCTAGTTCCCCTAGAACTGGTGTTTGAAAGAATCGCAGGTCGGACCGGAGGGCTCCCGACCAATCCAAAAAGACTCAGAGTTCGGACGCTTTAGGCGTAACTCGTCGCGTCCAAGAAGCCGCATGATGAACGCGGTCGGTGTAATGACGAAAAAGAAGAGCGCCCCTACGACAATCGGGCTCACCACTCGTCCGATGAATATCCCGAGACGAAACCACGCCTTGTTCAAGGGAGCGAGAACTTCCGGGACGACGATTGCGGTGAGCAGTAAGAGTACGGACACAGTTCCCGCGAGCACGGCGAGCCTACCATCCCAACCCTTGTACGCACCGTAGGCTGCTAGCGCTGCAAAAACTGCGGCAAAAAAGCTCCCAAAGCGACGTTCAGACGGAAGCTTTACCGTATGTTGTTTTGACGCTCCCTCCACTTCCGTGTCCCGACAATTGGCTCCCCGAAACGTGATCCAACTCGACCCGTGACCTCACGACACGAAACAGCGGCTCGAGTACTCGTGGCGATTATTGCGCCGCGGCGCCAATTGCAAGCAGTACCTGGCGCTGGGTCTCCGAAAGCATGTTCGTTGCGATGAGGAAGGGGAAGGGAATTCGCTTTGTCATCGTATCAGCTGAGTCGAAATGCTCAGAGTTAATCAATGATGCGATAGCATCCATATCAGCGACTCCTTCAGCGATGCAGCTCGCACGAAGCTTTATCTCTCGAGGGTGTACGAAGCGAGAAATTTGTAGAACTCCAAAACGCACACACAGCAATTGAGGAGGTTCTGTCCGGTCAGACATATTAGTTAACAGGAACGCAGCGGTATTGAGCTCTGGGCGGCGTTGCTGCTAGGGCCTTCACGATCGTCGCGCACCCCTCACGGTCATCATAAAATCCAAAAATACGTCCGACCCTATCCCACTCATCGGCGGAGGGTGAGTATTGCTCCAACCATTGTTCGTCGGAGGACCTGTCGACATCGCCACAAGCCGATAGTCCTGCGATCGCGAGCATTAGGAATAGGACCGGACGCATTCGCTGGCTCTCATCAAACCCTGACGAGCGCCGACTAGAATTGTCAACTTCCCTAGTATATCCTCCACTTGCCACGATGAACCTCCTGCCTAGCACATCTTCCAATCGCCACGGCTTGATTGTAGTTGCCCGAGCAGCGCGAGCGCATCGACTTGGTCGTCATACTTGCATCATTGCGCTCATCGAGCGCGGCGCCAATTGCAAGCAGCATTCCACGCGACTGACAATTCAATCCAAATGAGCGGCGTTACGGCCACGGTTCGAGCCAATTCTCTTGTCCAAACCGCCAAAAACGCTTTTGAGGAAACGCGAGATACGACCAGTTCTAGTCTTACGTAGCTTTTCTTTTTCGCTAGTCAGCCAAGCGATCTGAATCACGCGCCTCTCCCCCTCGAACGGTAAATGACCATGGAAAGAGTTATCGGTACGCTTGAAGATAGTGAAATTCCCGTATAGTGGCTTCAACTCTGGGGCTAGAACACCGTCAATATTGTCCGGCCCGGCAAGAAATCTAAGGCAGCCGCCGTCTTTTGTGCTCCAAGCCTCATTCAGATAAATAAGAGCAGTTGCTACCTTGGCCTTGCCATCAGTATGGATCGTTCCGTGCCTCCGATTAAGAGCGCGGCAGATGGTGACGAGAGTCGGATATTGGGATAATTTGTCGATGCCCAGTTTGTTGCCAAGTTTGTCCGCGATCTCGGGAGCGGTTAACTCCCCGATGAGTTGGGTTATTGAGGGACCGCACTCGTCATCCGCGTAAGGAAAGAAGCCGGCCTCTTTATATTTCGGAAAGTCGTCCCGCAACGCCTGGCGCTGGGTCTCTGAAAGCATGTTCGTTGCGATGAGGAAGGGGAAGGGAATTCGCTTTGTCATCGTATCAGCTGAGTCGAAACGCTCAGACTTAATCAAAGGTGCGATAGCGTCCATATCAGCGACTCCTCCAGCGATGCAGCTCGCACGAAGCTTATCTCTCGAGGCTGTACGAAGCGAGAAATTTGTGAATACAGACGTCTCTACAACGCCACATACTGGACTAGAACTATTGAAGTAATGTGGCTGGAGCTCAAAGGGAGAGCAAGATGCTTGAACCAGGAACACAGTCGAGGGCAGAGACGAGGGGGCCGTTAAATATCAAAAGAGTGCGTTCCACGTCGCTTGTTAAGCGACCATTCGAGCACGTCATCGTATCCAATTTCATTTACGAGGAGTGGGAAACCAGGCTACTTGCTGATTACCCCCGTATAGAAAAAGGGGGCAGCTTTCCCTTGTCAGCACTAAAATTCGGCAAGAGCTTTTCGAAGCTCATTGACGCCATGGATGGAGCTGAATTCAGGCAAGCCGTAGAAGAAAAATTTGCAATCTGCTTGGAGGGTCGTCCAACGATATTTACCGTCAGAGGCCGCTGTCGGCTCTCTGATGGCAGGATACATACGGACACGGAAAGTAAGCTCATTACGGTCCTGCTCTATATGAATCAGCCATGGAGAAATCAGGGCGGACAGTTACGGCTTTTAAATAGCGCCGAAAACATTGACGATGTGGCGGCAGAGGTTTCTCCGGCCTTTGGCACGCTTCTCGTTTTTAAAAGGTCCGATTATTCCTTCCATGGTCATTTGCCATTTGAAGGGGAGCGCAAAGTTATTCAAATGAACTGGGTGACCGAGCAAAGGTTTGCGGACAAAGAAAAGAGACGGCACAAATTGTCGGCTCTATGGAAACGCCTTCATTTATCTTGAGCGTCACTGTCGCACATGTGGAATGTTAACTGTTGGTCACTGACCGACGGCACTGCGGGTGCCGAGTCGCAGTGCCTCGGATTGGCAGAAGCCCTGGGCTTTCCGTTCGAGGCGAAGCGAGTGCGGCGCGCTAGCCCTCCATTCAGATATCTTCCCCCAAGCCTGTGGCCAACTCCGCTTCCCACAGGAATTGAGGAAGGGTCTGGCTGGCCAGACATATTAATTTCAAGTGGCCGCGGAAGCGTCGCTGGGGCGCTCGCTGTGCGCCGTGCCAGTGACAAAACTTACACCGTTCACATTCAAGCGCCTTATGTGCACTGCGCGCGCTTTGACCTGATCGTGGTGCCCCAGCACGATTCGCTCCGGGGAGAAAATGTTTTGGTGACGAAGACAGCTTTGCATCGCGTGACCGCGAAGAACCTCGCTGACGCTGCACAAAAATTCGGCTCTCAATTCTCGGCGCTGCCTCGACCTTTAATTGCAGTGCTCGTTGGTGGCTCCTCCAAGCATCTGACATGTTCTCCGACAACGATGTGTCGGCTTGCAGATAGTCTGATTGCTGCGGTCACAGCGTGCGGGGGAGGGCTCGCCATCACAACTTCGCGGCGCACGGGAAAACAAAATGAAGAGGTTTTGCGGCAGCGCTTAGAAACAGTTCCTATGTTTTTCTGGGATGGGCTCGACCCCAATCCCTATGTCGGGCTCCTCGCGTTGTCGGATGCGATAGTCGTCACCAGTGATTCCATTACGATGGTTTCAGAAGCTTGCGCTACTGGTAAGCCGGTTCATGTCTTTAACATGGGCGAGACGAGCAAGAAATTGCGACAGTTTCATAAGACATTGAGTACTGATGGACTTACCAGACCTTTCGCTGGACGGATTGAACATTGGTCATATGAACCGTCTAATGAAACAGATAAAGTCGCTGCCATCGTTCGCGACCGTTTTTATCGGAGTCGCGGGCTTTGCAGCTGATCATATTGGGGGTCAACTTTTTCATGGTCGCGGCAAGAATACTGCAGGTCGTGCCGCGCTTAGATAGCGGGGGAGCTGAGCAATCTACATTGGAGATCGTTAAAGCGCTTGTGCATGCAAAAGCCTCCGCCCTGGTTGCGAGCGAGGGAGGTCGGTTGGTAGGTACCATCGTTCGAGCCGGCGGCGAGGTGGTCTCGCTTCCTGTAGCCAGCAAGAATCCGCTTACCGTTATTGCAAACGTGCTGCGCCTTGAACGCCTGATCGATGACTGGTCGGTACAACTAGTGCATGCGAGAAGCCGAGCACCTGCTTGGAGCGCTTGGTTCGCTGCACTCCGCACTCGACGCCCTTTTGTCACTACCTATCACGGCACTTATGGCAACCCAGGTCCTTTGAAGACCATGTACAACAGCATCATGAGTTGCGGTGACCGTATCATTGCAAATTCCCAATACACTGCCAATTTGATTGCCTTGCGACACCCAACCGCACGCGAACGCATCCGTATTGTTTATCGGGGTATCGACTCAGTCACTTTCGATCCGCTTCGAGTGGCAGCTAGTTCTGCGGCGAGACTA
>CAWDKA010000011.1:0-117504 GCA_963802845.1 uncultured Alphaproteobacteria bacterium | reverse complement strand
GGGAGAGGGTGGCGAACGGCGAAGCCGTGAGCTGGGTGAGGGGGGCAATCTTCGACGCCGCTTCGCGGCTTACCCCTCACCACTCGGGCTTCGCCCTCGTGTGCTCTCCCCAAGGGGAGAGCTGAGAATTTGCTTCGGGCGAGGCGTGTCTTAACGCGCTAGCGCGGGCCGAGATAGGGATCGTTGTAGCGCGCGTCGACGCAGCGATTGCCGTTCCAGTAGCGATATTCCCCGCAGCTCGCCGGGCGAACCGGCACGATAGCGACGATCGGCGGGTTCAAACCACCTTGCGAGAGGGCGTCATCGTCGTCGTCGACCTCAACCTCGACATCGCGATCGACCGTGGCTGCGGTATTGGGAACGACCACGACGGGCCCTCGACGGCGCAACTGGCGGCGCGTGAATAGTTGCGCGTTCTCGATCGCGGTTGGCATCGCGGCAGGAGCCGAGATCGTGGACGAAGGCAGGGCTTCGGCGTCATGCGATGACAGGTCAAGACAGAGGCTGCCGCCGGCGACGACCATCATGAGAGTGAGAATGCGACGCATCCGAGTCTCCATCTGCGCTTGCTCCTCTTTTAATCAAGTTTGCCCGAGGCGATGCTTGAAACGGCAGAACATCGGCTTAACTCCTAGGGGCATTTTCGCCTTCCGGGCAATGGTGCAACGAACCGGGGGGCGAGGCGTTCTAGTAACGTACTAAACAGGAGGTCAAAATGGCGCAGAATATCTTCGGGTCGGAAAGCGGCCCCGCACTGCCTGGCGGCAATGTCGCAAAGCCGCTGATCATCGCTTTGCTTGCGCTGCTCGCGTCGCGCTATTTCGGCGGGAAGAAGCAAGAGCCCGCGCCCGAGATGCCCAAGCTGCCCGATCCGGCGCCGCAATCCCAGCCGGAACCGTCGCCCGGCAGCGTCCTCGACGGGCTCGGCGGCCTTATCAAACAGTTTCAGCAGAAGGGACTGGGCGATGTGGTCGACTCCTGGGTCAGCACCGGCAAGAACAAGAACGTCGCCGCCGACGAGATTTCCGTGGCGCTCGGCGGAGACGTTGTCGATGAATTGTCCCGCCGCACCGGGTTGACGCGCGATCAAGTCGTCGGCGAGCTCGCCCGCATGCTTCCGAATGTGGTGGATAATCTTACCCCTGACGGTCGACTTCCGACGCGACAGGAGGTAATGCGGCTCATGTCCTGACAGCGTCGGCATTCAACCGAATTCAGCCAAGAGAGGTCCTTCATGGGGATCATTGCCTGGATTGTCTTGGGTCTGATCGCGGGCTTCATCGCCAGCAAGATCTATGTCGGCACGGGCCAAGGCCTGCTGCTTGATATCGTGCTCGGCATCGTCGGAGCGGTGGTCGGCGGCTATTTGTTCAGCGCGCTCGGTTCGACCGGCATCACCGGCTTCAACATTTGGAGCATGATCGTCGCCACGATCGGCGCCATCATCGTGCTGTGGCTGTACCACGCCATCGCGGCACGCTAGACCAACTTTGAGGTGGGCGCGCTCCCCGCGCGCTCACCTCAACTTTTCTCGGCATCGGGAATCAGTTCATGGGCGGCAAGCAATCCGACTGCGACGGCGGGCGCGCAAGCAGCCGCCATGTCTCTCGCTTGCGGCGCGCAATCGACGATCTCAGCGAAATCGCGATAGGCGCGGTCTAGCCGCTCGGCAATCTCGCGGGCGATGAAACGGCCGCAGCCGGCGCCAATAACCGGAGCGTCGGCCGCCAGCCTCTCGCGGGTAATGAGCGCTGCCGCCGCCGCCTCGATCGCGCCACGCTGACGCTCGGCGACATAGCGCGCGACATCGATATAGGCGAGGAGGTCCGAAGCTCCCGCGTCGCGGCCGAGCATGCGAGCGAGCCTCATGGCACTCTCTTGCGTGCTCTTTCCTTTGAGATCGGGCGTGGGGTAGGGATCGGCGCCGGCGGGAAGCGCCCCCAAGAGACGCCAGACATCGGCCATTGTCGCAAAGCGTTCGGCGGCGAGGCCTTGCATGCGCCCTTTGAACGGCGCGTTCCGCGCAACCGCCATCACTGGCGTGCGCACGACACCGGTATAGACGAGCTCGCCCTCGGCCAGCCTTTCGCCGTCGGTATAGCCTTTCGCCGCGACCGTGCCGCCTTTGAGCGGAACGAGGTCGGTGGTCGTGGTGCCGGCGTCGATGAGCAAAGCCTCGGGATGAGACCGGCCGATCAGGCTCGCGCTCGCATGCCAATTGGCCGACGCCACGTCGTTGACGTGCTTGATGGCGCCGCTGTCGCGGAGAAAACCCGCCCTGCCGCCATAAAAGACCGCTTCGCCGTTCGCGACCTTCCGCATCATCTGGACGAGATAGGCGACGCCATCGGCGCGATCTCTGAACACATCTGAGAGTTCGCCCGTCATGGTGACGGCATGCACGGCCCCGGACGGGCAGAGCGGCAGCGCCTCGGCGAGCGCGGCATCGAATTTGCTCGCGTCCTGCCGGAGCGGGCAGGGGACTTGCGCGGCCGCGACCGCGCGCCGCCCTTCGATGCAGGCAAGCTTGAGATTGGCGCCGCCAAGATCCCAGCCGATTACGGAAAACATGCGCTCATAACCCCTCGCGAGGACGTCTGACCCCTAGGAGGAGCCGCTTCCCCGGTCAAGCTGGGCAATGCGCGAGAATTTTTGCTATGGGTAGGGCACCATGAGCAAGACGAGCGACTTCACGGTCATTCCGGCCCTCGACCTCATGGACGGCAACGCCGTCCATGCCAAGGCGGGACCGCGCGCCGAATATCGCCCGCTTACGAGCCCGTTCGGTCAAGCCGGCGATCCCGCCGCCGTCGCCCGCGGTCTCCTCGCCGCCACCGGCTCGTCCGCTCTTTACATCGCCGATCTTGACACGATTACGGGCAGCGGCTCGAATTTCGAGCTGGTACGCGGTCTTGGCTATGCGCTTCCGGACGTCGCGATCTGGGTCGATGCCGGCTTCTCGGGCGTGGGCGATTGCGCCTTCTGGCTGCCGCTCGGCGCGACGCTCGTGATCGGCAGCGAGGGCGTCAAGACCGCCGGCGATTGGCTGGAGATCAAGCAGGCGTTCGGCGAAAGCGTCGTGCTGTCGCTCGATTTCGACGCTGAAGGACCGAGAGGGCCCGGCGCGCTCTTCGCCGATTCCGATTTGTGGCCGGACCGCGTCATCGCCATGAATCTCGCCCGCGTCGGCGCAAGCCAGGGACCCGACATCGACGGGCTTGCCGCCCTCATCGGAAGGGGCGAAGGCCGCGCGGTGTTCGCCGCGGGCGGCGTCAGGAACGGGAACGATCTCGCCGCCCTTGCAGCGGCAGGCGCGAGCGGCGCGCTCGTGGCGACGTCGCTGCACTCGGGCGCGCTGACGCAAAAAGAGATCGCCGCCCTCGTCCGAGAGCGGCGATCGCAAGCCTAAAGCGCGAACGCGCCATCCGCTAGAAACCCAGCTTTTGGAGCCACCGCCGTATCGGGCCCGGACCAGCTGATTTGCCGGGTTGCCCCCGACCTGGGGGTTCTCCTTTTCAACCGGCAGCGAACGGATGGTGCGCGGCGTCCTTCTTCGCGGTGACTTCGGAGGCCTTCGGCTCGCCCTTGACGGCGCGGGCGATGGCTTCCTTGGTGGCGCGATAGTTGAAGTCCTGGATCTTCTTGTCGTCCTTGGCTTCCCAGTGAATGAACACGCCGACGGAGACATAGAGATCGTCGGCCTCGTTGGCGGGAATCACGCCTTCGGCGACGGAATCAGCCACGGCCTTGGCGACGGCGTATTGTGCCGGCCCGAACATCTGCACCGCCTGGCGTGCATCCTTGATGGTGACTTTGTTGTAAAGGATCGTCGGGGGTTTGCAGAGAAGGTTCGGCGCAATCACCGCAAGCAGGGTGGTGAAGCCGTCCTTGTTGTTGGTCAACGCATTGCAGAACGCCGTCTCGACGGCGCTGCCGCGCGGACCGAGAAGCAAATCGACATGGGCGACTTCGTTGCCGTCACCGACAAGCGACTCGCCGACACAAACTCCACTGATCTTGGGCATGAACCCCCTCCTAGATGGGCTAATACGAACGAAATCAATCTCGCCGGCGCTGGCGGAGATGCCGCCGAAAGATCGCGCCTTTGTCCGCAGCCCCCTTAAGGAGCGCGGCGGCGTGAACATAAGCCGGGGGCGGAACCGTGGGCAAGTCGATTATTGCCGCGGCGCCTTGGATTCCGGCCTTAATTTGCCTGATCGAGGCGCCAAGCGAACAGCGTCGCCACGGTCAGATCGGCCGACGTGCCGGGGTTGAGCCCGCGCTCTTTGAGCGCCCGGTCGAAGGCCATCAAGGGCGCGATCATCGTGTCGGGCGCCTGGCTCGAGGTGAAGCTCGCCTCGATCGGCGCGGCCTCCTCGCGCACGAGCGCGGCGCTCGCAGGCCCAAATTTGCGCTCGATCAGCGTGTCTGGGAGGTGGGTGAGAAAGCCGAGATAGACGCGCGTGACGGCCCACGGCACTTCGCCCCAGCGTTCGCTGCCCTGGATCAGCCATTTGCGGCCGAGGTCGAAAATATCGGCAAAGCCGTGCGCGTAGTTCCAGGCGATGCGGTCGCGCCCCTCGGCCGCGCGCATCGCCTCGAGCAAGCTCACGCGAGGCTCGCCCGCGACATCGTGTTCGGGAGCATCGCCGAGACTCCCCGGCTTCGTCTCGCGGATGGCGCGATAAGCCTCGCGCGCGTCCTCAACAGTGAGCGCGTCAAGTACGCGTTGGAGCTTGTCGGCGAGGCTTGCCTGGCCCCGCTCGAGCGCGGCCGCGGCAAGCGGCGCCGCAAGCAAGACGATGCCGAGATTGGTGTTCTGTCCGGCCGCAAGCCGGCTCGCCGCGGCCGCAAGCCGGATGCGTTCGCCGAGGCCGACGCCTTTGCGCGCGATCAGCGGCGCGGCGGCGTCGGCGCTCGCGACGAAATCGGCGACGGTCATGTCGTGGCCGTCACTGAAGCGATGCACGTTCCCGGGCTTCAGCGCCTCAAGCTCGGCAAGGCAAGCGTCGCGGAAGGCGCCCGCGACCGCGTCGGGCTTGAGGGCCGCGCTCAAGCGCCCTCTTGGCCTTCGCGGCGGCGCGGCGGGAGCGCGGCGTCGAGGAAGGCATCGACCAATTGGTCGGAGATGCGAAGCCGGCTCACGTGTTGAAGTCCGTTCCAGGCCGGCATCGAGTTGACTTCGAGCACGAGGAAGCGTCCGTCACGGGCCTGGATGATATCGACGCCGGCATAGTCGGCGCCGACGCAAAGCGCAGCCTTCACTGCGAGATCGGCAAGCTCCTGGCTCGCGATCGCGGCCTCGGCGCGCGCGCCCTGCTTGATATTGGTGATCCAGCTCGATCCGTGTCTGATCATGGCGGCGACGACGCGGCCCCGGCACACCAACAGGCGCCAATCCTGATGGTGCTGTTGCGCCGGCGGTATGAATTCCTGAAGATAATAGACCCCATTGACCTCCTCGGGCGAGGCAAGATCGGCAAGCGAGGAAATCAGCCGCAAGCCCTTGCCTTGGGCGCCGAAGAGCGGCTTCTGCACCAATTTGTGGCCTTCGGCGAAGAGGGAGGAAGCGATCGCCTCGGCCTCGGCGCGATTGGCCCCGGCAAATGTGCGCGGCGTCGGCAGGCCCGCGCTCTGAAGAAAGAACGTGGTCGTCGATTTGTCCACGCAGCGTTCGATGGCGCGCGCGTTGTTCCACACCGCCACGCCGAGCTCGCGCAAGGCATGCAGCACGCCGAGATAGAGCGTGACTGCCTCGAAGCTGCCGCCTGGAACGAAGCGCACGAAAGCGCCCTCGGGCAAACGATCGCCGAGACCCGGGATGTGAAGCCCGGTCGCCGTTTCGGTCGAGAAGCCGCAAGCGTTGAGCGGCGCGATGAGCGGGGTGATCCCGTGCCGCTTGAAGGCGCGGGCAAGGCTCCGCCCATGCCAGTCGCGGCCATCGCCGAACATGACGATGGCGGCGTCGTTGGCTCTTTGCGCGCTCATGGGGCTTTAGGCGAAGGATCGCGACAGGATGGCCGTGTCGATGTGGCCGGCCTCGAAGCTCTCGCCGGTCTTGAGCGTGGTCACCGTTACCTTCGCCGGGCTGAACAGCATGCGGTCGATCGCGTAGAAATCGCCTTTGACCGCCGCAAAAATGTCGGCGAAGGGCTTGCCGTAATCCTTGGATTTGATGCTCGGAAGATTATCGGCCAGCCTCTTTGCCTCATGTGCGCCGCTCGACACGAAGAGCTGCGCGCGGCCGCCATAGATGATGGCGTCATTGGTGCGTCCCATTGCGGCGACGAAACCGGGCGCGGGCGGAGGCAGCGGCGCGGTGGCGATGCCGTCGATGATTTCGTCGAGCGAAAAATGCAGCTCATGCGCCTTGTGCAGCGCGACTTCGAGGCAGCGCGCCGCGATCTGCACCGTCCCGGCAAGGCTCGAGGTCGGCGCATAGATGAAGGTGAGGTGCTGCGGCTTGAGCTTGCAGGCCGCCGCCACTTTCTCGACCAGCGCCGGAGGCGGGGGACAATCGGCTTCGAGCACGAGCACGGCGTTCGGCGCGTTGTCGCGATAGCCAAGCTCGTCGAACAGCTTTTCCGAAGACCCGATGGCGCGGGCCGGCCCCGAGCCGAGCACGCTGTATTTCTTGCCCTTGCCGTCCTCGGCCGAGAGGCTCCACCCGGCATATTGTGAGCCGAGGCACGCCAGCACCGGCTGCGCCGTGTGCACCGTCACCGCGAACGCCCAGGAGCTGTCGGTGTCCGCCGCCGCGAGCGACACGCTACCGAGGCCGCCGAGGCAAATCTCGGCGATCCGCCGTCCGGCCTCGATCCCGCCCACGACGTTGACGCCGCAATCGATCCGGCACTCGCCGAGCGTCCCCTCGCTCACATCGACGCGAAGCGCGCCTGCATCAGCGATGAGCGCCTTGACGAGCGGCTCCGACTTGGCGTTGACGCTGGTCCAGGCTCTCGCGGCGCTTCGCTGCGCCTTTCTTCCCGTGTCGTTCACCCGCATCTCCCGTGCTAGCAGCCTGGAATAATTGCAAAATCTTGCGCCTTCGTGACTCGGCCAAGCGTCGTGCTCCGGCGGCCGTGCCCGCGCGCGCCGACACAGTGCATATCGGGCGGCTCTTGTCGATCCATTCCGATGGCTGCGGTCGGTCGGCAACCCAGGCGGGCCAAGCGCCGTCCGCGGGGGCCTGCGCGCGTCGCGTGGCATAGACGATGGTCGAGGCCATGGCGTCTTGGAGTTCGAGCGCGCGCGATGGCAATTTGCCTTCACGCACTGCCTCGATATGGAGGGAAAGCAGCTTCCGGCTGCCGCGATCGAAGATATCGAGCGTGGCACCCGGACGCGGATTGATCTCAAGCAGGAGAGGCGCATCGTCGCAGATGAGAAAGTCGGCGGAGGCAAGCCCCTTGATCGGGTAAGCGCGCGCAAGTTTCTTGACGGTCGTCGTCATCTTTCGCGCGAGCGAAGGCGAGAGGTTTGCCGGACACACCGCTCCGCCATAGCGCCAAGGGCACGAGGCAAGGGGCGAAGTCCACTGCTCGCTGAAGCCGAGCACGCGAGCCTCGCCGCCGCCTGCGACGAACAGCGCCGACACGGCGCGCCCCGCGACGCGTTCCTGAAAATAGGTATCGGCTTTGGCCCCGGCGAGACGGCTCGGCACGATATGGCTGCCGCCGGCGCCGCCGCGCTTCTTCACAAGCCACCTTCCGCCACGCGCAGGCGGCTCCCTTTGCGTCGGCGGATGAGCGATGCCGAGGCGATCGAGCGTCGCGAAGAAATCTTCCGGCGATTTGAGGCGCGCGACCGCGGCGGCGCCGGTTCCAAGCAGAGGCCAGCGCCTTGAGATCAGCCTCAGCAGCTCGGGGCGGTCTTCGAAGCCCGCTCCATAGACGACACCGAGGACGGGGGAGGGCGCAAGCTCGGCCAGCGCGCTGAGCGCGGGATAGAGGCTCCGCCAGCGGAAGCCGCGCGCCATTCCGGTCAATTTCCGGCAGGCATGCGCGGCGTCTTGCGTGTCGGCATCGGCGAAGAAGTCGGCGACGAGCGGCGTGAAGCCTGCGCGCCGCGCCGCCTCGGCGAGCGCGCGTCCCGAGATGCTCGCGATCAGGAGCGAGCTTCCCTCACGCGGCGAGTTTCTGGGCAAGAGCGTAAGCGTCCCGGAAGTCGAGATAGAGCGGCTTCTCAGATTTCGATCATCTGTTTGAACAGACCGGACTCGGTCCGATATTTGATGTTGCCGACCGCGAGCGCGCCGATACCGACCGCCGTCGTTCCGGCAATGGGCGTCGCATGGTCGTTCACCCCGACACCCTCGACGCCCGACGGGGGCACCGCATTCACGTCGGTCGCTACCAGCAGGTGTTTCGCAGCCTTCATTTGCTCGACCGTGATGAGCCTGCGCCCCGCGGGTCCGGCGGAGAAGATAATGTCGGCTTCGCGCGCCAGAGCCGATTTCTGCTCCTCGGTGCTGCCGTTGGCGTAGCTGACATCGACGCCGAACCGCGCGCGTGCTTCGTCGGCGAGCTGGCGTACGCGCTCAGGGCCGTCGTAACCGACCAGGATCGACGATGCGCCGTCCGTGGCGGCGATCACGGCGGAGGCGAAAGCGACGACGCCGGTTCCGCCGAACACCACCACGCGCTTGCCCTTGAGCGTGGTCGAGAACTTGTCCTTGAGCGCCTCCTTGGCGCAGGCGACCATGGCTGCGGCGGTCGTGAACGATCCCGCAGGGTCGGCGAACACGGAAATCTCGAAGGGCGGCACCATCGCCTTCTTGGCGCGGTCCATCATGTCGAGCGCTTCCATTGCGCGCTTGCCGCCGATGAAGACGCCGGTGCGCTTCACCCCCTCGGGGCCGCGCGAGAAGATGGCATCCTGCACCAGACCGGCGACGTCCTCGACGGTGACGTTGGTATAAGGAATGGCCGCATCGAAACCGGCGTCGAGCGCCATGTTCACGTCGAACGGGCTCATATGCTTGAGCGGCGTGATCATGTGCAGAATGCGGGGGTGTCCCATCTTCTATCGTCTCCCTGTCGTGGGGTTGAGCCCGCTTCGGTTCGCAGCTGACGTTTCCGGATCCTTGCGAGGCATCGCTTTAGCACAATCGGCGGCCGGGCCAAGCTCCGATGAAAATGCAAATGTCGAGATTAACCGTGGCTCCGTCTCACCCCTCGCCGGAGATTTCGACCTTGGCGCCCTCATTGCGGCCTCGCGCCAGCGTGAGGCTCAGCGCGGGATGTTTGCAATGATTTCGCAATCGGCCGAGCAAAGCCTCGCCTTGCGCTTCACCCTCGACGAAGGCAAAGCCGGTCGGTCCCCACGAGCTCTGCCCAAGCCCGACGATCCCTTCCTTGCGGAGGAAGCCGAGCGCAGCGGCAACCTGCGGGCTGGCATAGGCGCCTCCTTGCCAAGGCGCGAAATAGGCGCCCATGCACGCTTGCAGCGCGCCGACATGCCCACAGAAGGCAGCGAAGTCGCCGGCCGCGAGCGCCGGCAGCGCGCCTTGCGTGACCGCGCGCGACAGCGCCGCGATCTCGCGCGAGGGAAGATCGGGCAGCGTCTCGAACGCCGCCTTCTCGCTTGCGCCGGCGAGCCCTTCCGTCGCCGCATCGAAGATCAGGAGCACGCGCCAGGCGGAAGGGAAGGGAACGCGGGCCGCGAGGTTCGGCAGCTTGCCCTCGCGCGGCCCCTCGTCGAGCACAGCCCCGCCTTGCGCGAAGGTGGCGATGCCGATGCCGGAGCGCGCACCCCGTCCGAGCCCCGCTGCGATCTCGCGCGGTTCGAGGCCGAGCCCTTCCAAGGCGGAGAAAGCCGAACCGACGGCGAGCGCGAGCTGCGTGCCGGAGCCGAGCCCCGCATGGGGCGGGATCGCCTCCTCGATCCGGAGCGCGTAACGCGCTTCGATCCCGGCGCTATCGGCAATCTGCCTGAGATAGCGTTCCGCGCGCTCGCCTTCGGGCCCGCTCACCGTAAGCCGTTCAGCGCGGCAGAGCACGAGCCGGGTGCGCGGAACATCGAGCGAGAGCCCGAACGAGCCGAAGGGGCGGGCGCTTCTTCCGCTTGGATCGAGAAAGCCGAAATGAAGCCGCGCGGTTGCGGTGACGGCCGCCTCGCGCGGGCCTCCCGGCGCCCTTGCGTGTGTCGACTGAGGGGGAAAGGGCTCCATTGATCGGCCCGGATCCTCTGGCTATGCTTCGGCTGAAGGGAAGGTCGCGTAACTCTTTCAAAAGAGAACGACAATGGCAACGGCCGAACGCACTTATAGCGATGCGGAAGTCGAGGAGCGGCTCAAGAAGGAGCTGCCGCATTGGTACCTCGAAGGCGGCTGGATCAGGCGGCGCTATCGCACCAATAGTTGGAAGGGCACGCTCATGGTGATCAACGCCGTGGGCCATCTGTCCGAGGCGGCCTGGCATCATCCCGACATCACTGCCTCTTATGCCTGGGTCGAGGTGAGGCTCATGAACCACGCCGCCAAGGGCATCACCGACAAGGACTTTGCCCTCGCCAAGAAGATCGAAGAGGTCGTCCACTGGCAGCCCGGCACGGAAGAGGGCGCGTTGGAAGGGACCCCTGGCGAGGACATGCGCTTCGCCTACATCAAATACGACAAGCCCAAAGCCTGAGGCCTCAAATTCCGGCTTGACCGGCCGCGCTTGCGCCTCGCGGGCCACCTGTTTAATGGTGCGCGGCTGAATTCCCGAGGAGGGGGTCCGCCGCGATGTCTCATCTCAGCCTCAAGGGCGTTACCATCGTCGAGACCTTCGCCGAGGCCTTCCCCATGGTGGGCACGCGGATCGTCATTACTGCGCCCTCGCTCGACTGGGCCCTGATTGCCGCGCGCACAATGACCGGCTTCGCCACGTCGGTGATTGCCTGCGGCGCGGAAGCCGGCATCGAGCGGACGCTGACCTCCGAGGAGACGCTCGACGGCCGTCCCGGCGTCGCCGTTCTTCTCTTCACCATGGACACCGACAAGCTTCAGCGCCAACTCCGCAACCGCGTCGGTCAGTGCGTGCTGACGAGCCCGGGCTCAGCCTGCTTCGCCGGACTCGAAGGCGAGAAGAAGCTGAAGCTCGGCGCTTCGCTGCGCTTCTTCGGCGATGGCTGGCAGGTGTCGAAGATGATCGGCGGGCGGCGGTTCTGGCGCATTCCGGTCATGGATGGCGAGTTTCTGTGCGAGGCCACGACCGGCCTCACCAAGAAGGCAGTGGGTGGCGGCAATCTGCTCGTGCTCGGCAAGTCCCATGCCGCGGTGCTCGCTGCCTGCGAACGCGCGGTCAAGGCCATCGATGAGATCGAGGGCGCCATCACACCGTTCCCGGGCGGGATCGTGCGCTCGGGCTCGAAGGTCGGCTCCAAATACAAGGGCCAGATCGCCTCGACCAACGACGCCTATTGCCCGACGCTGAAAGCCGCGGTCAACACCGAGCTTCCGCTCGGGGTCGAGGCCGTGATGGAGATCGTCATCGACGGGTTGACCAAGGATTCGGTTGGGAAGGCGATGCACGCCGGCGTCCACGCTATCGTCGAGGGCGGCGCGGAGGCGGGCGTCACTCACATCACCGCCGGCAACTACGGCGGCAATCTCGGTCCGCACCATTTCCATCTGAAGGAGATCCTGGCGTGAGCGCTCTGACCTTCGAGCTCCGAAGCGCGCCGGATCAGCGGCTCGACCTCGGCCCGGTCCTCCCCGAGCGGCTCGACGGGCTGAAACCCAAGGAGATCGAAGCGCTCGCGATCGGGACGACGCGCGTGCCGCTCCCGGTCGGCGACGCCTTCAAGGTCACCGGCACGGACGCGAGCGAGGTGAGGTTTACCGGCACCGACGCGCGCTGCGACAAGATCGGCGCCGGCATGACCAAAGGCACGATCGTCGTCGACGGCGACGCCGGCGCCTATCTCGGCGCGGGCATGAAGAAGGGCAAGATCGAGGTCAGCGGCAGTGCCGGCGTTTTGGCCGGCGCCAGCATGGCGGGCGGCAGCATCGCCATCGCGGGCGATGCCGGCGAGCGGGCAGGCGGGATCCATGTCGGCGAAACCCTCGGCATGAGGGGCGGCGTGCTCACGATCGGAGGCAATGCCGGATCGCTCCTTGCCGAGCGCATGCGGCGCGGCCTCGTGATCGTGGGCTGCGATGCCGGCGACTATGCCGGCGGCCGCATGGTCGCCGGGACCATTCTCATCAAGCGGCGCGTAGGCGCCAATGCCGGATTCGGCTTGAGGCGCGGTTCTCTCATCTTGGTTGAGCCGCCGAAGGACATTTTGCCGACTTTCGGCGATTGCGGCGTGCTCGAATTCGATTACCTCAGGCTTCTCGAACATTGGCTCCGCGCCAACGACAAGCCCATCAATCTCGGCGGGCGTGCCCGCAGGCTCATGGGCGACATGTCGGTGCTCGGCAAGGGCGAGATGCTCATCCTTGCGTGAGCCGGGCGCGAACGCCCATATGGAAGTTGCCGCTGCGATGCGGATGTTGCAGGACCGGCTTGCGCGATGACCGCTTCACCTTACGTGCTTCTTGACGACAGCCTGACGCCGGGTGGCCGCAGCCTGCTCTACACCCAGCCCGAGCGCATCGTCGCGGCCCACACGCCCGAGGAGGTCGAAGCCGCGCTTGAAGAGGTCGAGGCGGGATTGGCGGCCGGCCTCCATGCCGCGGGCTTCTTCGCTTACGAGCTTGGCTATTGCCTCGAGCCGAAGCTGAAACGCCTCCTCCCCGGCGACGGAAGCGTTCCCCTGTTCTGGCTCGGGCTCTTCCGCGCGCCGCACGCGCTCGACGATGCCGGCACCCGGGCCTGGCTTGAGGCGCAAGGCGCGGGCGGCAAGGCCGCAATCTCCGGCCTCGAACTGACCTGGACGCGCGAGGACTATGACGATGCCTTCGCGAAAGTGCAGGACTACATCGCCGCGGGCGACGTCTATCAGATCAATCTCACGCTGAAATATCGCTTCGACTTTACCGGCGACGCGATCGCGCTCTATGCGGCGCTCCGGCGCAAGCAGCGCGTGGCCTACGGCGCCCTGATTCACACCGGCGCGCTCGACGTGCTTTCGCTCTCGCCCGAGCTCTTCTTCCGCCGCGAAGGCAAGCACATTACGGCGCGCCCGATGAAAGGCACGGCGCCGAGGGGACGCACGCCGCGCGAGGACTCCCGCCTCAAGACCTGGCTCGCCGTCGATGAAAAGCAGCGCGCCGAGAATCTCATGATTGTCGATCTCCTGCGCAACGATCTCGGCCGGGTGGCCAGGATCGGCTCGGTCGAGGTCACCGACTTGTTCACGGTCGAGACCTACCGCTCGGTGCACCAGATGACCTCCGGCATCGCAGCCGAGCTCCGGTCCGACATGGGCCTCACGGACATGCTGCGCGCGCTGTTTCCGTGCGGCTCGGTCACCGGCGCGCCCAAGGTTCGTGCCATGGAGATCATCCGCGAATTGGAAGGTGAGCCGCGCGGCGTCTATACCGGCGCGATCGGCCATATCGCGCCCTCGGGCGACGCCCAGTTCAACGTCGCGATCCGCACCGTCGTGCTCGACGGGCGGGCGGGGGAGATGGGCATCGGCAGCGGCATCGTCGCCGACTCCAAGGCCGACTCCGAATTCGACGAATGTCTGTTGAAGGCGAACTTCCTGACCAAGCTCGACCCGCCTTTCGAGTTGATCGAGACGATCCGCTTCGAGAAGGCAGCAGGCTTCCACCTGCTCGAGCGGCATCTCGCCCGGCTGCAATCCTCGGCCGCGCATTTCGGCTATCCGTTCTCCCGCGAAGCCGTGCTTGCCGCGCTCGAGGCGGAAGCCGCCCGCGTCGAACCGCCGGTCGCCCATGTGCGGCTCTTGCTCGCCGAGGATGGCGCCATCACCGTGACCTCGGGCGCGATCACGCTGCCGACCAAGACAACTGTGTGGCGCTTTGCCATCTCGGACCGGCGCCTCGATGAGACGGACCCGTTCTTCTACCACAAGACCACGCGGCGGCAGTTCTTCGAGCAGGAGATGGAGCGGCAGAAGGCGCTTACCGGTTGCGATGAGGTCGTGTTCCTCAATAGCAAGGGCGAGCTTACCGAAGGCACGCGCACCAATCTCTTTGTCGAACTCGACGGGCGTCTGTTCACGCCGGCGCTCGCTTGCGGACTTCTGCCCGGCACGTTGCGCGAGGAGCTACTCGATCTGCCACGCGCGGCGGCGAGCGAGGCGATCCTCACCCCGCAAGACTTAGTGGCGGCCGAGCGCATTTATCTCGGCAATTCCGTGCGCGGACTAATTCCCGCAGAACTGATTGGTGCAGGTGAGGAGGCGGGATCGCCCGTGCCGACCCGCCTGGCTGCGGGCTCGTGACTCTCTCATGGCAAGCAAGGATGCCACTCCTTCGTCATTCCGCCGAAGGCCGGAATCCAGAAGCGGCATGCGCCATGTTTGTAACTCTGGATACCGGCTTCCGCCGGTATGACGAACCGCCGCGCCGGGGGCCGGCATGGCGGTTCGAATGCGTTCACGAAGGCTAGGCGCGAAGCGCCGGGCTTATCGCGACTTACGTCCGCTCGTGGCGTTCGTCGTTCGTAGCCGGAGCCGGGGTCGGGCCGTTCGCGTCCGTCTCGGTTTGCAGCCGGCCGGCGGCCTTGCCGAACGAGGCCCTAAGCTCGACCCAAGCCCGCCCCAAGCCCTCGCCGACATCCTTCGCGCCCTGGCGCAGCGGCTCGGCGCGCTCCCACATCTGGCGTGCGGCCTCGGTCGAGCGGTGGCGCATATCGGCGAAGGTATTCTCGGCTTCGTACGTGGCCCGGCGGCGCATCTCCTCGATCTCGACCTCCCGCTCCTTGCGGAAACGCTCGGCGCGATGTTTCACCTCTTCAAAGCCGGCTTCGAGACTGCGCACGAGCTGGGACCCGAGAGCAGCCGTGTGAACCTGCAGTTCGGCGAGCTGCCGCCCCAGACTTTCGAGATCGCGCTCGAACTCCGACCACTCCTTGTCCGCCTTGGTCTCGCTCTTCGTCCATTGCGTGCCGAATTCCGAACGATGCTCGTTTTCCATCTCTCGCCTCACTCCGTTGAAACAGGGGCTAAAAAATTCGGGGGCAGCGTTGTTGCGCGTCCAGCCGGGCCGAATGTCGGAAGCTTCGCTTTCCGTTGGCTTAACGGCCGGCTGTAAGCGGCGATTTGCACGGACTTAGATTTGGTCTTGCCGCCTGCCCCGGTCAAGGGGGGCCGGAGGCTGGCCCGAGCGGCGACAGACGCGCGCTCGCTACGCGGTACGACCTTTAAGCTGACGCATCGCCTCGTGCAGCACGCGAAGCAATTCCGCCGGACTGCGCTTGTCCGAGGGCGGCATGCCCTCCTCGGTCGCCCTTAGTAAAGCCTCCGTGTCGGCTTCCCAGCGGACAAGGATCGCTCGCTTGTCTTCGGCCGAAAGCTCTTCCGCGCTGAGGACCTCCTCTGGCGCGCGGAAGACCGACCCTGGGTCGAGCTTCGCTTGATCAAGATCGATGGTTCTGCGTGCCATCGGCGCTTCGCTCCATTGGCGAAGAATTCTGCATCAGGCCGTTTTGCTCAGGCCTTCGCCTTCCGGGCCGGTCTCTTCCGGATCGAGACCGAGCATGGTTGCAAGCCGGTTTCGCGCGCGATTGACGCGGCTTTTGATCGTGCCCACCGCGCAGCCGGAAATCTCCGCCGCCTCCTCGTAAGAGAAACCGGCCGCTCCGACCAGGACCAAGGCTTCGCGCTGGTCGTCGGGAAGCTCCGAGAGCGCCGCGCGAAAGTCCTGCATGTCCATATGGCCGTGCTGCTCGGCGTGGGTCGAAAGCCGCGCCGCGTAGGCGCCGTCGGCGTCCTCGACCTCGCGCCGCCGCTTGCGCCGCTCGGAGAAATAGGTGTTGCGCAGGATCGTGAAAAGCCAAGCCTTGAGGTTGGTCCCTTCCTTGAACGACTCCAGATGGTTCCAGGCCTTGAACAGCGTTTCCTGCACGAGATCGTCGGCGCGTTCCTTATCGCCGCAGAGCGAAACGGCGAAAGCACGCAGGCTGCCGATTTCTGCTACGAGCTGGTCTCGCAGGGTTGAAGAGACTTTGCGCCGCAACTACTTGTCTCCGCTTCGCTCAAGATCCTTAAGCAAGCGCAGGAGATGCTCCGGTACGGGTTCGCGCGCGACTTCATCGAAGACCGCGCGGACGTGACGGCCGATGTGAGCTTGCAGATTCGGGGACAAACCGCTGGCGGCGTCGATCGCTTCCTGCCCACCCGCGGTATCCAACTTGTCGGTTACGCCCGGCATTTTTCGCCGCCGATCCTTGCGTTTCGTATCGTGCTTCACAATCGTTTCCAAATGCGCCTGTCTCGGGAAATCCAGGATAACGGATTCTCCAGGTTCAAGGGTGCAAAAACGCCCAAGCCATTCAATTGGTTCCATCTTCTGGAACCCGGCTTCCGGATTGTGCGTTTTAGCCCTCGCTTCATGTGATTTTAGGTTGCCACCCTCCGCCCGGTTTGTGAGAAATGGGGATCATACCGGGCTCAGCACAAGGTCATATCCGAATGCCGACGTCGAAAGCGATCGCGCCTCATCTGCCGTATTTGCGGCGCTTTGCCCGCGCTCTTGCCGGGACCCAGCCTGCCGGCGACGCTTACGTCGCGGCAACGCTCGAAGTGCTGATCGAAGACCCCGCGCTGTTCGACAAGGCGCTCGACCCGCGCGTTGCGCTCTACCGCACCTTTGTCGGCTTGTGGAACTCGCTTGACGTCAACCTCAAGCCCGAGGGCGGCAGCGATGCCGGGACCCCGGTCGACCGCAAGCTCGAGGCGATCACGCCCCTGCCGCGCCAGGCCTTTCTGTTGTCGGCGGTGGAAGGTTTTTCGCCGGCCGAGACGGCGCAAGTTCTCGGTATCGATAGCGCCAAGGTCGATGAGCTGATCGCGGCCGCGGGCCGCGAGATCGCGGCGCAAGTCGCGACCGACGTCCTCATCATCGAAGATGAGCCCATGATCGCCATGGATCTTGAAAGCATCGTCGAGGGTCTCGGCCACCGTGTCATTGGCACGGCCCGCACCCATGCCGACGCGGTCAGCGCCGCGGTGCAGCGCAAGCCCGGCCTCGTGCTCGCCGACATTCAGCTTGCCGACGGCAGTTCGGGCCTTGATGCGGTCAACGAAATGCTCGGTACCTTCGCCGTGCCGGTGATCTTCATCACCGCCTATCCCGACCGGCTCCTGACCGGCGAGCGGCCGGAGCCCGCCTTCCTCATCACCAAGCCCTATCAGCCCGACACGGTAAAGGCGATCGTGTCACAGGCGCTCTTCTTCGATCGCCGCGCGCAACCGCGCGACCGGCAGCAAATGCGGGCCTAGGCTGAAGCGATTGGCACCCGGGCCGGCGTCAGATCCTGCCCAGTAACAGCAGAATGAGAAGGATCACGAGGATCAGGCCGACCACGCCTGAGGGTCCATAACCCCAGCCCCGGCTATGCGGCCACGCCGGAAACGCTCCAAGCAATATTAGAACCAGAATGATGATAAGAATTGTCGTCAGCGTCATTCTCTTACCTCTTTGTGCTGCCTTCGGCCGCTCTTGCAGCCTCTCGCAAAACGCTCCTCGCGCCTCATAAGTTGCAACCTAGCGGATGAGACTACTCCTTTCGGGGCCTCTCACTAGCGGGCGCCAAGCCCTGGAAGGCGTCCGCGACGGTCTTGATCGCTCGCCGGAAATCAAATGAAACTGCTTGGCGGTCTTCCAGCCGTGGAAAGGTGCCAGCCTATGGCGGCAACGCATATCCTCGTGGTCGAGGACGAGTTCCTCATCGCGCTCGACATTGCCGGCGTGCTTGAGCAGGCGGGCCTCACCGTGATCGGCCCCGCCGGGAATGTCCGCGATGCGCTCGAGGCCATCGCCCGCGAGACGGTCCACGGTGCGCTGCTCGACGCCCACCTCGCCGGCGAGACGGCGAGCCGCATCGCCGATGCCCTGATTGCGCGCGGCATACCGTTTGCCTTTGTCAGCGGCTATGGCCGCGAGCATCTTCCGGCGGCACACCGCAATGCGCCGCTTGTGAAGAAGCCGTTCACCGGCAGGGATTTGCTTGCCGCGGTGGCGGGCTTTTAGGGAGCTTTTCGGCCGATGGACGTCCTGCAACCATTAGCTCGACCGGGTGTTGTACCTGAAAGACGCGGCGGCCAACCCAAGACGCCTTTCATCTCAGGCCGGAGTCCGGGATGCTTTATGGGGCACTGATATTCGCCGCTGCTGCGCTGGTGGCTGGCGTGTTCGGGTTTGGCGGACTTGCCTCGGCCGCCGCTACGCTCGCGCGTATTCTGTTCTTCATCTTCTTGGTCATGTTTCTGGTGACGCTCATTGCCGCCCTTCTCTACAGGCAGCCACCTACCTTTGCGCCCGCAAAGGAGACGCCCGCAACCGGGGGAGGACGGTTGCGGGCGATTGGTTCGAGCGCACCAGGGGAGGGGCGGGACGATGGTTCGCGTGCCCTCGAACAGCAACCTAACGCCCGGTGGCATGAAAGAGTTCCCCGCCGGCGTTGCTCGCGGGCGGCTTGAAATGCGCCGTTCCGGCCAAATTTCGGGGGTTCGTCAGGGGCCCCGCCGCTGGCGGAGCGAAAGTGGCGGCTTATTCGCGGCGGTTCGGTCATGACCTCCCTTCCAGCAATTGCCGGGAACGTGCCGCAAGGGCTCCACTGGCTCGATCTCCTATCCGACTTCCTCCTTGCACTCTCCCTCTTCGCCATTGCCGCGGCCGTGATCTACATCGGGCGCAAGCGAGGCGGATATAGTCCGGACATGATGGCCGTGATCGCGTTCTGCGCGCTTTTTATGGTCGCGATCGGCCTTTCGCATCTGGTCCCTCTCGCCGCGTTTTGGCTGCCGGGTCTGGTTGGCGCTGCACCCATCCTGAAGGTTTCGGGCGCCGCGCTCGCCTGCGCCATTGCACTTCTTCTCTGGTGGGTCGCGCCGCGCTTGCCGCGGGTTCCCTCGCGCGACCGCCTGCAGGCGGAAATCGCCGCGCACTTGCGCACCACCGAGGCGTTGAAGGAAGCGCGGCATCAGCTTGAAGAACGCGTCGAGGCGCGCACCAAGGAATTGGCCGAGGCGAAACAGCGCATCGAGATCGCGCTCCGCGGCTCGCCCATCGCCGTGTTCAGCCAGGACAAGGAGATGCGTTTTACCTGGGTGCACAACGCGCCCGCGGGCCTTTCGCCAGAACAGCTCATCGGCAAGACCGACGCGGAGATTCTCCCGGCCGAGGCCGCAAAGACCATCCTCGCCGCCAAGCGCAAGACGATGGAGACCGGGACCGCGCAGGAACTCGAGACCCATTTCGAGTTGTTCGGGCGGAAGCGCTCCTTCTATCTCATGATCGAGGTGCTGCGAGACGAGCACGGCGCCGTTGTCGGCACCACGTCGGTCGCCGTCGATATCAGCGAGCGCAAGGCTAACGAGGACCAGCTTCGCCTCCTTCTGCGCGAGCTGACGCATCGCTGCAAGAATCTGCTTGCCGTCATCCAGGCCATCGCGCGCCAGACCGCCGCGCGTACGCGCTCGACCGACGACTTCCTCGCCCGCTTCAGCGCCCGGCTCGCGGCGATGGGCTCCTCCCACGACCTTCTCATCGCCGACGATTGGCACGGCGCGTCGTTGCGCATGCTGGTGGAGCGGCAGCTCGGCGAGCATTCCGACCGGTTTGGCGAGGGCATCGCCATCGAGGGCGACGACGTCATGTTGAAGCCCGAGGCGGTCCAGAATCTCGGCCTTGCGCTGCACGAGCTTGCCGCCAACGCCGAGAAATACGGCTCGCTGTCGGCGCCGCAGGGCGAGGTCCGCATCCAATGGCGGTTCTGCGAGCAAGCCTCCAAGCTGAGGCTCGTCTGGGAGGAGAATGGCGGCCCGCCGGTTAGACCGCCGGAAGGCTCGGGCTTCGGCCGGGCCATGATCGAGAATGTGGTGGGCCGCGCGCTCGGGGGCGACGTGATGTTGTCCTTCCCGCCCAAGGGCGTGCGCTGCGAGATCGTCATTCCTTCGGCGCAGGTTATTTCCCAGGGTTAAGCCTTGGCCGCCCCGCTTATCGACACCGGGTCGTGATCGTCCATGCGCGCAAGTTGAATTGCGCGAGTGCCGGCAGCGCCTACATTTAGGCTGGAACGAAGCGCGCCCGAAACGCGGGCCGTGCCGCGCGTGCGGCGGGCGAGGCAGAACCGAGGAGAGATTATGGTTAGGAGACGTGACATTCTATTGGGCGGCGCTGCCGTTGCGGCCCTTGCCGCGGCCGGTGTCGGCCTTAAATGGCGCAGCGGCGCCAAGGCCGCGACCGAGACGTTCGAGGTGACGAAGTCGCCCGAGGAATGGCGCAAGCTGCTCACGCCCGAGCAATACGCCGTGTTGCGCGAGGCGGACACGGAGCGCGCCTTCACCAGTCCCCTGAACAAGGAGAAGCGGCAAGGAACTTTTGTCTGCGCCGGCTGCGACCTGCCGCTCTTCGCCTCCGAGACCAAGTTCGATAGCGGCACGGGCTGGCCCAGCTTCTACGCGCCGATCGAGAACGCGGTGAAGCAGGACACCGATTTCACCTTCGGCATGGTGCGCGAGGAGGTGCATTGCCGCCGCTGCGGCGGCCATCTCGGCCACGTGTTCGATGACGGCCCCAAGCCCACGGGGCTCCGCTATTGCATCAACGGGCTCGCGCTGAAATTCGTCGCGGCCTAGCCGGCCCCGAACCCTTCTCCTGGCGGAAAAGCGCGGATTCCCGGCTAAGCCGGGACCGCTCACATTTTGTTATGCGGGATGGAACCGCCGGGACCTCTCGTGGTTTATGGAGTTCGGCGGGGTTTAGTGTCGCGTTCCCTGTCCAGCCGTGTACGGGGGTGAAAGGGTCGGGTCCGACCCTTTCGCTCACTTCCTCCTCCTTCCTCCCGCTATTGCCCCTGCTTGCCTCCAAGCGCCTTCCGCCCCGGCCGCTCGACAGGCGCCACATTTCCTACGCACCATCGTGCCCATCGATACGCGGATAGCGCGCACTGGCGCTTGGATAAGGAGGGTTTGCGATGAGCAGCACTGAACGCGCCGAAGCGCCGCCGCCGGCGATGGTGCTGATGCAGCTTCTGTTCGGCAAACAGCTCACTTTTTCGCTGTCGGGCCTGGCGCGGCTCGGCGTCGCCGATCACATGGACGGCGTGCCGCGGCCGGTCGAGGAGATCGCGGCCAAGGCGGGAGCGCATGCGCCCTCGCTCTATCGCGTCATGCGCATGCTCGCGAGCTTCGGCGTGTTCCGCGAGGAGGAGCCGCGCCGCTTCGCGCTCACCCCGATCGGCGCGCTGCTCAAGAGCGATGCGCCGGAATCCATGCGCTACACGGCGATGATGTTGGGCGACGAATTCGCCACGCGCGCCTACGAGCATATCGCCACCTGTCTGCGCACCGGGACCGACGGAGTGACCGAGGCCTATGGCAAGCCAGTGTGGGAGGTGCTCGCCGAACGGCCCTCGCAATGCGAGACGTTCCAGAACGCCATGACCCAATCGAGCGGGCGCGTGGCGAAAGCGATCATCGAGGCTTACGATTTCTCCGGCATCGATCGCATCGCCGATGTCGGGGGCGGCCACGGGCTGCTGCTTGCCTCAGTCCTTGCCGCCAATCCGCGAATGCAAGGTGTGCTGTTCGACCGGCCCGAGGTGATCGCGTCGGTGCCGAAGGACCAATTCGCCGCTTGTGAGGACCGCGTCGCGTTCGAGGCGGGAAGCTTCTTCGAGCGCGTGCCTGATGGCTGCGACGCCTACGTTATGAAGCACATCATCCATGACTGGAGCGATGCGCATTGCCGAACCATCCTCGACCTGATGCGCGCCAAGCTCCCGCCGCAGGGTCGCGTGCTGCTCTGCGAGCTGGTGGTAACCGGCGAGAAGGGGCCGACGCCCGCCAAGCTGCTCGATATCGAGATGCTCGTGGTAACCGAGGGCGGCAAGGAGCGCACGGAAGAGGAGTTCGCGGCGCTGTTCGCCGCGTCAGGCTTTCGCCTCAACCGTATCGTGCCGACATCGCGCCCCATCGCCGTAATCGAGGCCGTCCCCGCCTGACGCCACTCCGGATTGACCGCTCAATCGTCATCCTGAGGGTGGCCGCGAAGCGGCCCTCGAAGGACGCAGCGCGATTTCGTCATCCTTCGCGGCTCGCTCCGCTCGCACCTCAGGATGACGGCTCATATCGCAACTACTTCTTGGCGGGCTCCGGCGCCGGGGCGATGTCCTTCCACAGCTCGGACGGAAACCCATGCGCATCGACGGTGAAGATCTGCCGCGCGATGGCGGGCTTCTTGCCCTTGCACTGCCAGTCGTAGATCATCGGGTTCTCGTGCCCGATCACCGCGAGCGGAATCACCTCGGCGTTCGGCTGGCTCGTGCAGAACTCGCGCATGGCCTTGGTCGGCGCCATCTCCTGGTTCGCCTTGCCGCAGATCGGGCTGTTGCCTTGCACGCAAGCAAAGACCTTGCCGCCCATGCAGCGCCACACGACGGCGCGCGCGGGATCGACCTTGGCCTTCTTCTGCGCCTTGAGCTCGTCCTTGCTGTAGAGCGCACCGACCATCCAGTCCGGCACGGCGGGCCCGGTGTAGCGCGCATCCGGCGCATCGACAGTGCTCACGGCCTGACAGTAGGCGACGGCGTCGGTGAACGGCTTGTCGGCGGCCTTGGCTGAAGCAAAGCCAAGCACGTACAGCGCGAGCGCCGCGCCGGGAATGATGGTCAAACTAGTCGCGCGCATCGTTTCAACTCGCTTAAGGTTATTGGGAGGAAGACTCAACCGGCCCCGGGTTCGCCGCGCAAACTACATCGGCGGCTTGGAGAGTCAAACGGCCTGTCGGCGAACGAGCCAATTAGCACGCCGGCCGGACTTGCCGCCCTTCCGGCGCGCACATAAATGGGGGGCAGGCGTGCGGCGAGGCTGCTATGCTGCGCCGAGCTGCGCCCACACTGTTGCCGAAGGAGGCGTAGGATGAAACTTATGGCGATTGGCGCGGGCCTTGCCCTCATGGTCTTGGCTTCGACAACGTCCCCGGCGTTCGCTGGGTCCGACGACGTCTATTTTTGGTGCTGGAAGCAGGCCGACTACGTGAGGCCCGTGCTCGATCCTAAAGGCGGAAAGGAAGCGTGGGTCGCGAATTGCGTCGCCGATCACACCCCACCGCTCGGGACCCGCAAGAAAAAGCGCCAGAGCAACTACTGACAATTCCTTCCCGGTACCAGCGAGTGGCCGGCGCCTCGCCGAGATGAGGAGAACGGTATGAAGACGCTGATTGTCGTCTTGGCCACGGGACTGACGCTCGCCGGTGCCGGGCTTGGCCTTGGCGCAAGAGAGGCACAAGCCGCGTCGAGCTTCTGCAAGCATCGCTACAATATTTGCCTTGCGCGCTGCCCGGAAAGGCTCCGGTGCTCGAGCCGCTGCCGGACCCAGTATAAATATTGCACCAACCCCTATCCGTATATCGGCAACTTGCTGTAACGCGTTCCGGCGACCGAGATCGAGCGACACGGATTTCCGCGCGCTGTGCAAAGCAAAGCGGGGAACTCGGCAGGTAGACGGACTGTTTAAACCGAATGGTGAAGACGCTTTTCTTCTTGGCGATCATGCTGACCGCAATCGCCATGGGCGCGGGCCTCGCGCATCTTTTCGAACTGCCTAACAAAATCAACATCAGCGCAGCGGACTATCTCACCGTGCAGCGCAACTACGACAATTGGTGGATCGTCGGGCTGAGCGTGCCGCTCGCCTTCCTCAGCGTGCTTGTCCTCACAATCTCGCTGCGGGGCACCGGCACGCCCTTCACGCTTGCTTTGATCGCACTCGTCTTGCTCGCCGGCGAAATGATCGTGTTCTGGGGCTTCACGGCGCCGGTCAACCGCGCGACCGAGAATTGGACGGTGCTGCCCAGCAATTGGGAAGAGCTGCGCAACCAATGGGAATATTCGCACGCCGTGCGAGCTATTCTCTACGTGCCGGCGCTGGGAACGCTCGTCATGTCCGTTCTGGACTGGCGCTCCTCGGCCGCCGGGTGAGAGCCCGCGAGATTTCCTCCGGGCGCCGATGGCCGGATCTCTTGCCGCTGTAGGATGAGACGATCGAGAGACGCTGCTCCAGCCCCGGCAACCGCCAACCAAATGAACACCGCCATATAAACAGTTTCGATCAAATCGGTGTAGGCGGCGAGGGAGTCGATGTCCTTTGCCTTATCGACGACAGTCGCGACAACCATCACCACCGCGAGGGGCACCGCTATGATGCGCGTGAAAAGACCGAGTAACAGAAGAATTCCGCCGAAAAATTCCAGGCCGGCGACAAAGGGGGCCAATACCTGAGGGTACACGATGCCCCAGCCTGCGAAATCGCTCGTGAAGGATTGTAGATTGTTGAGCTTCCACCAACCGCTCCAAAGAATGACCAGCCAACGACAAGTCGCGCGAGTAGAGGTCCCACCCAAACGAAACACCGCGCAAGCCGCGCTGGAAGACCGATAAAAAGGTCGATCAAGGTGACTCCCGGCTCAGTCGAGGTTCGTCGTCCCGAATGAAATAAAGGGCGCCCGTTGTGGCGGGCGCCCCTTTGCCAGATTGCCTTCTTAATAATCTCCTACCTTGGGTTTGCTCTTATTTTCCTCGCCAGGACTGGTCTCAGGTAGCGAAGCGCCGAGTGCCGGCTCAGTGATAACAACATCGGGACCCGCTGCGGCGGCTGGCGGGCTGGGATCAGCGCCCTCTTCGCGCGGATCGACGACGGCCCCAGTTTGGTCGTCTCGCTGAAAGTCTGGCCGATCCGCACGAGGCGCCGGAAGCTCGGGGCCTGCGGGCAAATCCGTATCGGGCTCTACGGCAAATGCGGGGGTTGCCAGAAACAATGCACTAGCGAGCAGTGCCGCAGTGCTTTTTCGTACGCTGACTGTCATCGTGATTCCTTTTCGGTTTTACGTCTTCTCAGAGACCAACGGGTTCATCTCGTTTCTGTTCCTCCGAAATCGTGGGTCAAATCGAGAGCCCATTGCCGAAAGGAAGAAGGTAAGCGAGAGCTCAGTGAGCGCAGTTAGGCGCGCAGTTTCGCCCACTTGCGCTCGAACCGTCTGACGTTGGAGGGGAGCTCGCCCACATAGTAAATCGTTGCAAGCCGATCTATTGCGGCGACCTGCTCCGGAAGCCGAATGAAAACAACTTCATTGCCGTCAGGCTTGATCCATCCCGCACGCCCATGCGCATGCCAGCCCTGCTTCCGAGCCGCCCTTTCGGCAATATGCAAATTCGCAGCGAGAAGATACTCAGCAGAAGCGCTCATGCCGCAAGCCCTCACCCAAAGGAAAGCCCCGCGTCGAATGCGGGGCTTTTACTAGGACCGGCGAAATGGTTGGACGGGGCGTTGCGATTTCACCGGGACAGAGGTTGAACGCGGCCGGCTGAGGTTAGGTTCCCATGGGAACTATCACCCTAGCCCTTTCATCACCCTCGCAAGCGCGGATTAGGGGCTATTTCCTGGAAACACTTGCCTCGGCGAGCTCCTTGATCTTCTCAAGCTCGCGGCTATCGACATAGGACTGGCACCACTCTCGGCCTTTGGGATCGATCGCCAGGTCGCCCAATCTGAACTCTACGTGCGTGTGATCGCCGTCCTGCATGATCGCCAGAATATAGGTGACCTCCCCAGGCGCCGCGCTTCGTTTCCAGCTCACATCGTCGAGCTCAAGCACGAGGCAACGTTCACGATCCAGGGTCGTGACGGTTCCTGTGAGGTATGTCTCGCCGCCGTCGTTCTCCCACTTCACTTCGCTGCCGATGTCGATCGCCGTCTGGCCTGGCTCCAATGCCGGCGGCACCATCATCCATTTCGGCCAAAGCGCAGGCGAGACAATGATGTCCCAGACTCTCGAAGGCTCGGCGGCAATGTCGATGTTTCGTCTAACGATGAGCGGCTCGTCTGCCATGTGTCATTCCTTCGCGTTACCGGTTGCCATGAGATCGCAATTAAATCGCCATCGGGCGGGCTCTGCGGCTTCGGTTTCTTGTCCTCGACGCCTCTCGTCACCGCCCGTCGTGCTGTCCCCGTAGGCGGGTTCGAAGTGCTGCGGGTCAAGCTCGATTTTTATTCTCGCGCTTCCTCCGTTCGGCCTTCAATGTCTTGAGCGCTTCGCGCAGCGCCGCCTCGGGCGTGACGCGCTGGCGGCTGTCGAAATAGTCGCCGTTGATCTCGAAGGTGCAGATGTAATAGCGGCGCTCGCCGTAAACGCGATAGCGCCACAGCCCGATGAAGTGATCGCCAAGCTCCGCCATCAATCGCTTCATGCACTTCGCTCCTCTGCTTCGGGTTCGGCGGATGGTTCTGCCTTACCCCGGCGCTTCCCAAAGCTTTTTTATTACGACGGCTCGAACGACATCTCGACCAGTCAATGGCGAGTCGTCTCTGCATGGCCACGCCTTGCTGCCAACTCCACTGGCAACGGCGTTTTCATCACAACGTAACTTTAGGGTTGGGGTCGAGGGGAAACTCTCGGCCCCTTCCTGTGGGGGATTAAATGAAAACAAGAACCGAATTGGTTCACCGCGCTCTTCGCAATCTTGGAGCTTTGCCGCAAGGCGAAAGTCCCGACGTTCAGGAGTTCAACAACGTCGATGCTCTGATCGATCCGATGATCGAGGACTTGATAGCTCGCAATATCATTCACATTCGGGATGTGGATGCGATTGAGGATCATCATTTCCTCGCGCTTGGCCACGTCCTCGCGGGTCACGCTCTCTCTGAGTTCGGACTTCAGAACGATCCGACTCTTGCTGCCAGAGCGCAGAAGGGAGAGCAGGACTTGAAAGAGATCGACATGAACACGGTTCGCTACAAGCACATGTACACCATGCATAGCGACTATCCAGATGTTAGACCGCTGGTAAATGCCAGCACACTTTTCTAGGGAATTACACACATGGCAGCGCCATTTGAATTAGTAAACATAAGCAGCGTGCTTGACGCCAACGGCCCAACGGTGCCGGTGGCTAATGCCGTCCTTGGATCAGCCAGCGACACCGAGCTGAGTGTTTCGCTTTACGGCAAGCTGAAAAGAACGGAATACGTTCAGTTGGCCGCTGGCAGCACGACCGTCCTGAGCACTGCGGCTTACCTTGACAGGCTCGTGGTCGTTCCAGTCAGCACGGGTGCTGGCACCGTCACGTTGAGCGACGGCACTACGGCGATTATGAGCATCCCAGCCGCCGCGCATGCAGTGTCGGCAGCGCCCTACACAGTCCACCTTGGCATTCGAAACGTAAGTACGGCTGGCTTTAAGCTGGTGCTGGGCGCTTCCGTTTCATGCCTTGCCGTTGGTTGCTTCGGTACGCCAACAACCGCTTAAAGCAGCCCAAGGGGATTCCTCCTCCCCTGGTTGCCAGAGACCGCTCCGCTTCAAGCGCGTTGCCGGGGCGGTCTCTATTTTGTTGTCTCGGCGATAAAGATTAGGGGCGTCCGACAGGAACGGACGCCCCCACGCAGCCTGAATCCGAGACGTCCGACAGACCCCCGGGCGCCGACTAAGCTTGTTGCTTAGAACATTCGGATTGCAGAGGAAGCCCCAGCCGAATGGAACGGCCGGGGCTTCTTCTTGCGGTTCGCCAGCCGAAGCGAGCGCCCCTTTCGCACGATCACGAAGCCGTGCGGAAACGTGCATTTTAGTTGATGGGACAACTCGCTTTTATGGGTTTGGAGAGGCAAACCCTTAAGGAGATCCCAATGAAGAAATATTTAGTCGCAGCAGCTCTGATCGTTAGCTTCGCTTCCCCGACTCTAGCAGCCGACACTTTTTACGTCATGTTCGACAAGAAAGCGAAGAAGTGTTCGGTTTCAAAGTCAGCAGTTACCCCGTCCGAGCAATTTAGCATGATGGGTCAATATGGCTCCGAGGCGGAGGCCATGACCGCAATGTCCAAGATGGCAGAGTGCAAAGGCTAGGCTTAGAAGCGACTACGAAGGGCGCCGGAGGGCCACTCCCAATCCGGCGCCTTTCGCTTGAACAGCAAAAAGGCGCCCGCCGAAGCGAGCGCCCCTTTTTATGCCCGCAAGAGCGCAACCTTTAGAAGCCGAACCAAATGCCGAAGCGCGGGCGATTGTAGTAGTAGGGGTAGCCGTAGCCGCCGTAGTAGGGCCGACGGTAGTAGGGATACCCGCCGCCGTACCAGCCCCGACCACGCCAACGCCGACCAGCCCAACGCCGACGCCCACGCCGCCACCGACGCCCCGCTTCTGCCGGTGTGCTAGTTACAGCATTGATGGCGGTGGCGAGCGTGGTTACGCCGAGAGTAGTTCCTACGGTCGTTCCCACGGCACTGATGCACCAAAACACTGCGATGGCCGCAGCCGCGACAGTTTGGGCTAATTGTTTAGGTAGGCGTTTCATTCCGCTCACCCTCCTTCTACCCGGGCTGCAAGTGCAGCAAACTCAATATGGTCATGATTGCTAAACGCGGGTCGAACACATTCGTTTCCCAAAACAAGGACCCAGCACCGCTGCTACGCCATACACAAGGAACAGCGACGGCACTGGGCCTGGCCATTTGAACCTATGTCACTCGAGGAGTGTGACCACTTCTTGAGAGCTTTGTATTGTGCTTTGCACTGCTTCATCAGATCACGGTGCTCGCCCGCCATCGGGTGAGTCTTGAGCCCCTGCTTGCAGACTTTGCGAGCACCGGCATTAGCGTCGGTGGAGGCTAGTCCGACGACGAGGCTTGAGCTCGCCAGGGCCAGCGCGAGTGCTAGTGCAATCTTCTTCATTGGCACTACTCCTACTGTTCAAGGGGGACAGGCACCGGGGCGCGGGAAGATCACCTTGCCATTTCGACCGGCTCTTCAAACAACGTGCAGTGCAGCCGCATGTTCCCCCCACCGGCCCGGCGCGCACCGGGCCTAACCAGCGCGGGGGGACTAGCCTCGACTGGCTATAAGGATAACGGGAGCGATTATCTGATGTTCCATGAAAAGGCGGCCCGGCACCTTCTGTCCAGGGTCAGGTGCTCGGGTCGAAGCGCTTGGCTTCTGCTTGGATAGGACCGCAGCGTCCGGCACTCGCTCGTGGATGCGCTCGACGGTGTCGCGGTCCGTGTATCCGGATATGAAAATAACGGGGGCATCGCATACAGTACGAAGCCACTTAGCTACTTCGATGCCTTCGCGGCCTCCTTCGAGATTGATGTCCATCAGGACAACATCGGGCTGATTATTCATTGCAAGCTGCGAGGCTTGTTGTCCATTTGCGGCTAGGTCGCAAATGCGCTTCGAGGTTGAGGGCGAGTAAGATTTCATCTTCAACGATCAGGGCGCGTCCCCGTTGTAGAGGTGAGCGCTGGGCCATGCAGGGCCTTCCTTTCTGGTAGTGCCCTTTGTGGGTTATTCGGGTGAGCAATTTTGACCAGTTCTTTGACGGGCTTCGCGCTAGCTTATGCGAGCAGCCCATCCCACGTCGGTAGTCCCCCCGTCTTGCCGAAGATGCGGGCTGTTCGCGCTGGAGTTCTCCCTCTCGCGCGTGCGCCAAACGCGCGGAGGCGTCCAGCCGCCCGCAGCGGCTGGGCGTCTTCTCCCGTGACGGGACAAACTGGAGAAAACAATGATTAGGTTCATCGCTGTTGCGCTTGCTTTGGCCGTCCCAACCTCCGCCCAGGCAATGTCGCCTGCGCCGCTTCATCAGCCGGACGGCATGATCACGCAAGTCCGTCACGCCTGTGGCGCGGGGATGAAGTGGAATAACGCACTCAATCGCTGCGCCACGACATCCGCCCGCAGGCATGTCCGCCGCGGAGTGGTCAGAAGCTACTAAAAATCAAAGAAGCCCGATTGTGCGTGGGCACGCTCGGGCTTCCCCCTCGGCGCATTAAGTTGCGTTCAAGTGTGGTGTTTGTCACATCGCCGTTTTGAGGCGGGTGCTATCAAGCACTCAAAAGGAGGGACCCTACGATGTCGTCACTTCCCCGCGACTTGTTGAAACTCGCAGCAGGTGGAGTACTCATGGTCTTCGCTGCTGCTGTTCACTCTCCCTATGCTCTGAGCTTTGCAGCTATCTGGCAATAGTCAGGGAGTTGTGATGAGTGAGTTTCTTATTATTGCCATCGTCGCCGTCAGTACGCTCGTTGGTGTATTGATCTATCTCTTGCTTGGAACAATCCGCGCGAGCCTCGCCTCCTGCGAGCTGGAAACGGAAAGTCATCTCAAAGCCCGATAGGCCGTCGCCAAGCAGTTCCGAGACCCCTCAAGGCGGCAATATCCTCGTCGGGCAGGCACCGTTGCTCGCCCGATTGAAGTTCCCACCACCTATTGCAGCCGACGCATCCTCTCAGCCGCTCGCCGTAGGCCCCCACCTCTGCGAGGGGCAGGCCGCATCGTTCGCACTTAGCAATGGTTTGGTGCTCTGCGCTCATTGGGACATAACGCAAAAGGACGCCCGCCGAAGCGAGCAAAAGCGCGTTATTGGACCGCTTCGGGTGGCTTTGAAAACTCCCAGCGGCAGAGCTTCAGGTGCTCCAAAATCGTTGCCGCAATCGCAATGCGATCTACTTCTTTCAGTGCCTTTGTAAAGCCGGGGATCGTCACGTTCTTCAGCGCAAAGGAATGTCGAACCTGAGATGTTCGTCACGGGTCCAAGCGGCCATGAGTTTTCCTCTTAGCGGGCCCGGTCACGCTCGGAGTTGCGTCCATTTGCGGTCAAACCTTCTGACCTGCGGCGATAGGGACCCGACGAAATAGACCGTTACATGCTTACCGACAACGGCCAGCTGCTCTTCGGAGCAGATGAAATAGACTTCATTGCCGTCCGGCTTGAGCCAGCCCGTTCGGCCATGGGGGTGCCAACCCTGCTTACGGGCGGCACGGTCGGCGAGCGCCATGGTGGGGGCGAAAAGATACTCAATCGAGTCATTCATGACTGAAATCTATAGCATGAAAAAGGAAAACCCCACGCCGGGGGGTGCGGGGGCTTTCCATATCTTATTCGGCGAGACTTTCGCAGGGAGGAATAGGGACCTCGCCGATGTTGTCATATGAACGTGTTAGGCGGAAAAGGGTTCCCCAAAAGGTAAGGGGCGCTCACACGCACCATTGAGCGCCCCTATTACCGCCGCTGCAACTCGACAACTTCGGCGCACAGTTTCAACACTTCGCGAAGCACATGGGTTAAACAAAAAGCCCCGCGCTTGCGGGGCTAAGTTTGTCCAGAGGCCCTAGTCCGGGGCCAAGCGTTATGTATCGGCTCTTGTCCGGAGCCGTCGCAAGCCTAGCTGATTCGCTGCCCGCGCTTGCTGTCCTCTTTTGCCGCCACATTGAGCAAAGCACCGAACGCCTTTCTTGCTTCGGGGGTGATAGCCTCGAACGTGCGTAAGAACTGTTGCGCTTGCTCGATCCTGGACTCTTTTTCGCGCGCCTCACGTCTATTAATATGAGTCACTCAATCCCTCCATTGGTTGCCCAGGATGCGACGGCGGCCGGATTCGTGCTATCGGGAAATTGGTCACCGCGAACCTCCACGGGTTTGCGTTGGCAAGTCGTGCTGGTCGGGAGGTCGTAACTCCCGGCCAGTGCGCGCATGATCGCCTGTTCGGAATCCCCGGCAAACGAAATGTGCAGAATGTTGCCCCGGATGTTGCCCCGGAGCTGGTCAGTTCAACCAGCTTTTTGGCTAAGTCCTTGGAGAAATTGGCTCCCCGGGCCGGATTCGAACCAGCGACCCAGCGGTTAACAGCCGCTTGCTCTACCTGCTGAGCTACCGGGGATCAGGGCGCGTCTCTGTTTAAGGCGCCTCATAGCGGTAGATAGCAAAAGGACAGGGGCCTTTCCAGAGCTTTGGCGATCGGCCCTGAACCCGCGCCTTCGCTAGCCCGTTTGCGCCGGATGTCCGCCGATGGCGCCCCGCGGGCCGATGGTGCCCCGGCTGAAGCTCCTATACCATCCCGCGACCTCATTTCCGGCCTGCCGCTCCATGAGCAAACGCGAATTTCCAGTCCCAAGCGATGCGCCCTTCGCATGGCTCGGTCCGCTCGGCCGCTTCGCCCAGTTCGGCACGGAGCTCCATCCGCGTTCGGTGCGCCGGCGGCTTGCGATCGTCAATCTCATGGCGCTCACCATCGCCGTCTTCTCGGTGGTCTATTCCTTCGTGTTCGCCGCCTACGGCGTCAACACCTACTGGCCGCTGATCGCCGTCAATGTCGCGCTCGCGGCGGTCGCGATTCTGGCGCCGCTCGCTCACCGCATCAGCGACATCGCCGCCGCGCTCATCATTTGCTTCGCCGAATACATCGCGCTGTTCTTCTTCGTGCGCGAGCTCGGCCACGACTCCGGCATTCAGATCAATTTCATCATCGCCGCGGCAGTTGCCTTCGCCGTCGTCGGCTTGAATCGCATGAGGCTGGTGATTTCGGTGATCGCGATCGGGCTGGCGTTGCACGTCGCGGCCTGGTTCCTGTTTCCGCCGGAGAACGCGCGCATCGCCGCCGACCCCGCGCTCCTCGCCAATCTCTACGTCTCCTCGGCCGCGACCACCTTCACCATCATCGCCCTGATCGTGGGCTATGCCTTCACCGTGGCCGACCGCGCCCGCGCCGAGGCGGACGCGCTGCTCGCCAATATCCTGCCCGAGGCGATCGCCGAGCGCCTGAAGGCGCACCCCGCCGACAAGGTTGCCGACAGCGTCGGCGAGGCGTCGGTCCTCTTCACCGATCTCGTCGGCTTTACCGAGCTTGCCCAGAAGCTCGGGGCAAAGCGCACCGTCGCGCTCCTCGACCACATCGTCACCGAGTTCGACCGGCTCGCTGCCGCGCACGGCGTTGAGAAGATCAAGACCATCGGCGACGGCTATCTCGCGGTCGCGGGCGTGAGCCGGGAGCAGCCCGACCATCTGACGCGGCTCGCCCGCATGGCGCTGCTCTTGCCCGAACTCGTCGAGCGGCTCTCGGCCGCGCACGGCGTCGATCTCAGGATCAGGGCGGGCATCGCCAGCGGTCCGCTCATGGCGGGCGTGATCGGGAGCGACAAATTCTCCTATGACGTCTGGGGCGAGACGGTGAATCTGGCCTCGCGGCTCGAGTTGCACGGGCTGCCCGGCGAGATTCAAGTGTCGGACGCGGTGCGGCAGGCGCTCAGCGGCGGCTTCGCTTTCGAGCCGCGCGGACTGATCCAGGTGAAGGGCGTGGGCCGTCTCCATACCTGGCTTCTCAAGAACGAGATCGGCAAAGGCGGGCGCGTCTGAAGGACGCGTTGGCAGGATCGAGGTTGCGGCGTCGCGTGCAAGTCCCTATCTCCGGCTTTGGTCAAACCTCCCGCGGAGCCCATGGCCCACAAGATCCGTATCTTCGATCGCCACTGGCATCTGCCGCAGTCGAAAGCCGTCCGTATCGGCATCGGCATTCTCCTCGTCATCGGCGGTTTTATCGGTTTCTTGCCCGTGCTCGGGTTCTGGATGATCCCGCTCGGGCTGCTCGTGCTGTCGATCGACCTTCCCATCGTGCGCCGCTGGCGCCGCCAGCTCACTGTTTGGTGGCACCGCAGGAAAGGCGAAGAGGTCGAGGAGGGCGAGGTCCCCGAGACGAACGAGACTGTTGCGCACGCGACCGCCAAGAAGGATGCGGTCTCGGGCGGCCGGGACCGGAATTGAAGCGGTGCGCCGCATTTGCGGGCTGCCGCGCCGCCATTGACCTTCGAGCCTCAGCGCCGTAGCCCGTTGCCAGCCGGAAGAGGTGAGAGGGTTTGCGTTGACGAGGCTGGTCTATATCGGGGATTTCGGCCAAAGCGGTTCGACGTTGCTTGAGTCCCTTTTGACCGCAAATCCGCAAGTGGTCGCTTGCGGCGAGATCGCCAACGGCTTCGAGGGACGGACCGGCCGCGAACTCAAATGCAGTTGCGGCGAGCTGGCAAAGGATTGCCCGGTTTGGGGCGCCTTCGCGCGAGGGTCCAACGCCTCGTTGAATCACGACGCTTTGGTGCGGACGCTCCTCGAACACGTGAAAGGCAAATATGCGATCCTGTGCGACTCCTCCAAAACCGCATGGGGTTCGATCATGGCGCCGTTCCGGCTTCGACGCCTGCTTGGGCAACGGTTCTTCCTGCTGCACCTGGTGAGGGACCCGCGAGCCGTATCCTGGTCGGCGATACGCCTGCCTCTCATCAAGACGCGCCGAAAGCAAAAGCCGACGCCGATCGAGCAGGCTCTGTCGCGGCCGATCCCTCGGTGCTTTCGCACCGCGGCGGGGTGGTGGGTCGCCAATCTCGCTTGCGAGTTGTTTGGCCGGCTCTACCCTGGTCAATATTTGCACCTCTCTTATGAGGCTCTCGCATCCTCCCCGCGGGAGGCGCTGCGCGCGTTGTTCGAGGCGGTCTCCCCCGATCTGCCCGCGCGGCTTGAAGAGCCCGAGGCGAGCGGCAATCGCCACCAGATCTACGGCAACCGGATGCGGCGGCAACGATTGCGATTTGCCGACGTGCAACTCGACGATGGTTGGAAATCGGAAATGGCGCCCCGGTATCGCCGGTTGGCCGGCGCCCTGTCATGGCCGTTGCGGCTGAGATACGGCTATTGATGCCGAAGTCCATATGAGTATGCTGACACCAACGCTCAAAACGTCTGGCGTGGCGCCGGCGGAACTCGGCGGCAAGCCGCACGTTGTTGGGCAAACGAGTTAGCAACCCAGCTTAAGGAATCGATCCATGAGAACGAAGTTAACCGTGGCGGCGGCTGCTGTCGCAGCGCTGCTCGCCACATCTCTTGCTGCAGGATCGGCGCAGGCAACCTCTCTGCCGGTCTTGAAGAGCGACGCTAATGGTCAGAGTGACGTGACGCTCGTCGGCAGAGGCCGCGGTGGCGGTGGCGGTGGCGGTCACGGCGGTCGTGGCGGCTTCAAAGGAGGCGGCGGCAAGGCCTACAGCTTCAAAGGCGGCGGCGGCAGGTCCTACGCCTACAGAGGCGGCGGCGGGTCTAACCCCTGGAAAGGCGGCGGCAAGTACCACTACAAGGGCGGCAAGAACTACGCCTACAAGAACCACGGCAATTACAACCGTTACAAACACTACGGCCACTACAACAACTATCGCCGGTTCTACGGCTGGCCCTACATCGCATACGGCTACGGCTACGGTTATGGCGGGTGCGGTTGGCTCTATCGCAACGCCGTAGCCACGGGCGACCCCTATTGGTGGAACCGCTACTACAATTGCACCGGCTACTACTAAGCCGGACCCGCAAAGCCCGGAACGCAAAAGCCCTCGTCAATGACGAGGGCCTTTTGCTGTCTCCTAACGGCCCTCGCTTCGCGGGGCCGGGGCGCGCTTGTCCTACTTCTGGACGGAGGCGCGCGATCCGGCGCGCGAGCGCATGATCGACTTGATCCGGCCGCGCGGCCGTCCCGACACTGAGCCGATCTCACGATCCTGCGCTTCGACAAAGGTGCGGGCAGGCAAATCGCCGTCGAGGCCGCCGAGATCGGCGGCCGGTACCTTGCGGTTCGAGGTCTGCGTGCCGTCCTCGTAGCAGACGTCAAAAAGCACGAAGCCGGAAGGGCGGGCTTGTTGTTTCTTGGCCATGTTCTCTGTCGCGTTTCACGCGTCCTCTTGCGTCTTGTCGGGATCCGGCGTTTCGCCGCGCGCCGCCTTGCGCCTCGCCGTCTCCTCTTCGAGGCGCTTCAGCTTCTCCTGCTTCTTTTGCGCCTTGGACCGGCTGCGATCCGCGCGCTGCTGGTTGTAGTTCGGCTTGAACGCCATATCTCAACTCCGTGTTGGCAAGGCCCTAGGTCTGTCGCGACCGGCGCGGCTTGTCAGGCCGAGTTGCCGGGGCTGGTGCCGCTTCCTGCAACTTCTTGTCTTCCTCTTCCTTGGCGAGACGAAGCTCGCGCAACCTCGCCGTTTTCCGCACCATGGCCTCATGCTCCTGCGCCTGCTCGAGCTTGAAGCTCGACTCGCGCTTTTGGCTCTTGTTCAGCAGAGCTTCGGCATTGCGCCGTGCCGAGGAGGTGCCTGACGAAAATTTGGTCATATCGAGTCTCCAATGGCGCGAGCGCCGTTGGCGGGCGCAAACGCGGGTTGACGAGCGCCGGCAAAGCGACGGCGACGGGAGCGCCGGCGCGGCTTGGCAGGGGCGGTCGGTGTTCCTCGTCCGGATTGGCGCGGTGTCGAAGGGGCCACGACGGCAAGACGGTGGTCGCCGACGGCGACCGGCGCGCGCATCAGGCGCTCGATCGCTTGAAGATAAGGCCGCTCGCTGTTGTCGCAGAGAGACAAGGCGGCGCCTCCGGCTCCGGCCCGCGCGGTGCGGCCGATGCGGTGCACATAGCTCTCCGGCTCGTTCGGCAGTTCGTAGTTGACCACATGCGAGATGTTGGGAACGTCGATGCCGCGCGCGGCGATATCGGTGGCAACGAGAATACGCACGCGGCCGCTGCGAAAAGCATCGAGCGCGCGCACGCGCGCGTTCTGCGCCTTGTTGCCGTGGAGTGCCGTGGCGCTGAGACCGGCCTGCATCAGATTGCGGCATACGCGATCGGCGCCGCGTTTGGTGCGGGTGAAGACCAGCACCCGGTCCATGGCTCGATCGGCGAGCAGAGCTTCGAGCAGCGCCCGCTTTTCCTTGGCGCCGACGAAGAACACGCGCTGATCGATGCGTTCGACCGCGACCTTTGCGGGGGCGATGTCGATGCGGGCAGGGTGATCGAGAATGTCATGAGCGAGTTTGGCGATGGGCGGGGGCATGGTGGCCGAGAACAGCAGCGTCTGGCGCTCGCGCCGGCACAGTGCGACGATCTTGCGCACGTCGTGGATGAAGCCCATGTCGAGCATGCGGTCGGCTTCGTCGAGAACGAGGATCGAGATCTGGTCGAGCCGGACATGCCGCTGCTGGCAAAGATCGAGCAGGCGCCCGGGCGTGGCGATGAGAATATCGATGCCCGCTTTCAGCGCCTTCACCTGGTGATGCTGGTTGACGCCGCCGAAGATCACGGCTGTGCGCAACGGCAGCCCGCGCCCATAAGCGCGGAAGCGCTCGCCGATTTGGCCGGCGAGCTCGCGGGTGGGCGCGAGGATGAGGGCGCGCGGCGCGCCGGGGAGTTGACGCTGCGCGGCAGGTCGCTCCGCGGCGAGACGCTGCAAAATAGGTAGAGCGAAGGCGGCAGTCTTGCCCGTGCCCGTTTCGGCGATACCGAGCAAGTCCTTGCCGGCGGCAAGCAGCGGAATAGTCCGCGCCTGGATCGGCGTCGGCCGCAAATAATTTTCGGCCTTAAGCGCGAGCCGCAGGGGCTCGATCAGGCCGAGGCCGTCGAAAGTAGTTAATGTCACGAAATACCTCAGGGACCGCCAGCGGACCCCAGCGCATCATGCGCAAGGCCGGAAAGCGGCTTTTGCCTCACCCCACGCGCTATCTGGGGGCAGACGATAAAATCAAATTGTCTCGGGATGAGGCGCCGCCATAGGCGGCAGCTGCGCGCGATCGCGAGCAATCAACTTAGGCGTAAATGGCAGCGCAACATACAGATGTCAAGCCGAGAACGTCCACTAGGACGCCAAGGCGCCCCTAAAGCGCCGATTGCAGGGCGATCTTAGGGCTAAAATCGAGCCACGGTTCGAGCCTGACCAACCAACGCTTGCAAATGGGTTTGAACAGGCGCAGCGTGACGGGAAAGGGGGAGCCCGTCCGCACCATCGTAGGACGGCACGCATCCCAACGCAGCCGGACATTGAGGGGGTGGCGGTGAAGGCGACGCGGGCGGAGCCGTTTCATTTCGTCATGATCAAGCCGTCGCACTATGACGACGACGGCTACCCCATACAGTGGTTGCGATCGGCCATCCCGTCCAACACCTTGGCGTGTCTCTTTGCTCTTGCCGAAGATGCGCGGAACCGTCACGTCCTCGGCCCCGAAATCGACATCCGGCTCCACACTTATGACGAGACCAATCGGCGCGTGCGCCCGGAGCGGATCATGCGCATGATCCGCAAAGAGGGCGGAAAGGCGCTGATCGGGCTCGTCGGCGTGCAATCGAACCAGTTTCCGCGTGCCGTCGATTTGGCGCGACGCTTCATTGCCGGCGGTCTTCCGGTGTGCATCGGCGGCTTTCACGTGTCAGGCTGCATTTCGATGCTGCCGGAGATGCCGCCCGAGATGAGGGAAGCGCAGGCGCTCGGAATTTCTTTCTTCGCTGGCGAGGCCGAGGAGCAGAGGCTCGACCAGGTGCTGCAAGATGCCTGGAACGGAAAGCTGGCCCCGCTCTACAACCACATGAAGGATCTGCCGGCGCTCGCCGGCGAGCCCCCGCCAATTCTGCCGCGCAAGCATGTGCTCCGCACCGCGGGGTCGCTGTCGAGCATCGATCTCGGGCGCGGCTGTCCCTATCAATGCTCCTTCTGCACCATCATTAACGTGCAGGGGCGCAAGAGCCGGTTCCGCTCGGCGGACGATCTGGAAGAGCTGGTGCGCCGGAACGTCGCCCAAGGAATCAATCGCTTCTTCATCACCGACGACAACTTTGCCCGCAACCGCGATTGGGAAAAGCTGGTTGACCGGCTGATCGCGCTGCGCGGCGAGGGATTGAATATCGGTTTCACCATCCAGGTCGATACGCTCTGCCATCGCATCCCCAATTTCATCGAGAAGACGACCAAGGCCGGCGTGCGGCGGGTTTTTATCGGGCTTGAGAACATCAACCCCGACAACCTGCTCGCGGCGAAGAAGCGCCAGAACAAGATCACCGAATATCGCTACATGCTTCAGAAGTGGCGCGAGCACGGCGCCATCACCTACGCCGGTTACATTCTAGGCTTCCCCGGCGACACCAAGGAATCGATCTTGCGCGATATCGAAATCATCAAGCGGGAATTGCCGCTCGATATCCTCGAATTCTTCTTCCTTACGCCTTTGCCGGGCTCCGAGGACCACGTGGTTCTGCTGAAGCAGGGCGCGTGGATGGATTCCGATCTCAACAAATACGACCTCGATCATCGCGTCAGTCACCATCCGCAGATGTCGGATGCGGAATGGGAGGACGCTTACCGCGACGCGTGGCAGGCCTATTACACGCCCGATCACGTCCGCTCGATCCTCCGCCGGGTCGCCGCCAACAGGCTGGGCCGGCCCTCCACGACGCTTTCGACGATCCTGTGGTTCTACTTGATGGTCGCCTTCGAAGGCGTGCATCCCCTCGAGGGCGGCGCCTTCCGCATGAAATTCCGTCGTGACCGGCGCCACGGCCTGCCGCGCGAACATCCGCTGATCTTCTATCCGCGCTATCTCGGCGAGATCGTGCGCAAGGTGTGGGGATATTGGTCGGTCTATCGCCGGCACAAGAAGACCCTGAACGAGGTGCTTCGGGCGCCGGACCGCTGGAGCTACAGCGATCTCGCCATCGCGCCGTCGCGGGAGGAGGAGCTCGATTCGCTCGATCTGTTCAAGGCGACGCGCGGGGGCGAAACGGCGGTTGCCAAGAAGCGCAAGGAAGACTGGGCCCGCGAGAGCCTGCACGCAACGACCGGGCCAGGATCGCTCCCTATCGGGCCTTCATGAAGACTTCCGTGATCCCTCGAGCTCAAACTGCGTGACGCGCCGGCCGTCAGAGTAAACCCAAGTCTTCTGAACCCCGATGAATCCTGAGACTCACCCGTGTGGACGCCGCGAGCGTTCTTGACGCGCTCGCGCCGCCTGCGCACCATTGTGTCCCTATCGTCGGGAGCAACGGATGGACAAGCCGCGTATCTTCCTTGGTTCGTCGGGAAAGCAGACGAAGCTGCTGCAGGCGTTGACGCGCGGCCTCGAAGACATCTGCCATGTCGATCCCTGGACGTCATCCTTCAATCCAGGGACCACGACGCTCTCTCGCCTCGTCGAGCTTGCGCATGAAGTCGACTTCGCGGCGTTCGTGTTCGCGCGGGACGACTGGACGACCGTGAGCCCCGGCGCATCGCCTTCGGCGGCAGCCGGTCAGGCTTCTCCGCGCGACAATGTCGTCTTCGAAGCCGGCCTTTTCGGTGGAACGCTCGGAATGCGCCGGACCTTCATCCTCCATGCCAAGGAAGCGAAACTTCCGACCGATCTCGTCGGCCTCACCTGTGTTCGATACGACGAAGCGGCGACCCCTGCGCAAATGAGAGTCATCAACGAGAAGCTTCGGAAGGCGATCGAGAACGAGGGCCGCCTCGTCCGCATCGAGGGCCTGTGGTGGCAGTTCTCCCTGACGGAGCGCGGTCCGCACGAGCGTTCCGCCGTGAGCCTGTTGCGGATCGGGCGAGACCGTGACGGCGCGTTGGAGCTCGCCGGCCGCTCTTGGCAAGAGGACGGCAGCCTGTCGGCGCGCTATTGGAGCGAAGCGGTGAAGGAGAAGAAGGAGCCTCCAGGCATCTTCTATTATTGGAAGGGAGAGCGGCCTCGGGACCCGAACGCGCCGCAGCTGGACGGCACCGGGGAGATCCGGCTCGAGGGCGCCGATCGCGCGGCGGGGTATTTCACGACTCGCGCAGACACGCGCCCGGAAGCGAATACGCGCACGGCCGGAGTTTTCTGGCGCGCCGATCCCAAGGACATGAGCATCCTCGACGGACCCGACGACCGGCAACGCGTGGAGTTGATCGCGGAACGGCTCCGGCAGTGGAAATCGATCGCGAACAGCTAGCCGAACGGAGTCTGCGAACGAGCCGCAAACCGAGCCGGCAAATTTGAGCTTGGAAGGGTGGAGGCCACGACCGGAATCGAACCGGTGTGCACGGATTTGCAGTCCGTTGCGTAACCACTCCGCCACGTGGCCGAAAGTCAAGAAACCCAAGCGTTAAAGGGTGCTGACACCGGAACAGATAGCGAATTTGCCACCGGCTTGCAACCGGCGCCCCTATTTCAGCGCCTCCGCTATCACAGCGGCCGCCCTCTCGTCCCTATCCTTGATGATATGGCCGTACACGTCGAGGGTGATTGAGGGCTTGCTGTGGCCCAGCCTCTCCAAACTAGGCAGCGAGACGTATTCACCCTCAAAGCTTGGTCCACTTTCGTTGCTCAGCAAGCAACTTCTGACTCAGGGCGACAAGATTACACTGCGCTCGCTCACACATGGATGGAGCTTGCGCACGTGTTCGAGAGCGATAATGCCTTGCTGAAAGACTTGAGCGCCGCCGGATGGAACGTCGTTCCGCCCGAACCGCGATGGCCCATCAAGCTAAGGGCCTCGTAGCGCCGAAAAGGTCATTCGGCCATTTCGCGGGCGCGTGATACCATTCGCTATGCCTCAGAACTGGCGTGATCGCCTCGCTGTAGAACGGGCGGAAAAGTACGCGCCTAAGCCCACGGGCGGGGCATTCATGGCCGGCGTTGCTTTGGCAGGTGCAGCGCTTCTGGGCGACTTTGCATTTTCGGCATTCTATGGCTGGCAAGTCCGTGACCACATGTTGGTCGCGGCTCTCGTGACAGCGTTGGGCTTCCTGGTCGGCGTCATAGGATACTGGCGGCTGGCGCGCCTTAGTCGAAGAGCACGGCACGCCGAGCTGGCCAAGATTAACCGCTACGCTAGCTCGCGGGGTGAGCCAAACACAAAACCCCGCCACGAGCAGGGCTGAGGTTTTCGATATAGGGCGCCCGCCGAAGCGCGCGCCCGTTTCATTTTACACCCGAAAGCCTAAGTTCATTTGCCCGCCGAGCCAGGCGACCACGAGTTTCACCATCGATCAGGTCGCCAAGGAAATCGAGGACAACCTCAAGACGATGAGAAAGACCGCGGTGGGAGAGATCAATAGGTTTGCGGCTGATAACGTTTTTGCCGCGCCGACCGCTCTTTAGCGTGCCGCGCTTCTGCTGCACTGCCTTGGCGTTGTTCAAGCCGGATTTGGAATATTTGCGTGCCATTGTGCTTCCGACGGTATGAGCAAACGGACGCCGCCGAAGCGTCGGTGAGTCTCCCTTTGTTCCTCTTGCGCGACCACGCCAGGGCACCAGATTCGATTTGGTCCCAATGCTTTCGAGTTTGCGTCGATGCCCCCTTCCTCGCTCTGGTCAGGCAATCCCCGCCTGTCCCTGGTCATCATTCCCGTCAAGCTCTCCCCCGCTATCACCAACGAGGAAGTGGTGTCGTTCCGCATGATCCATGAGCCGAGCGGCAAGCCCGTCCGTTACGTCAAAGGGGTGCACGATGGAGAGGAGTTTTCGGAGGTTCCCGAGGAGGAAATCGTCAAAGGCTACGAACACGCCAAGGGGCACCATGTCCTGATTGATCCCAAGGAACTTGATGAACTCAAACTGGAGGCCAAGCACACTATCGACATAGTGCGCTTCGTGGATAAGACCGAGATCGACAGCCGGTATTGGGAGAAGCCCTACTACCTCGTGCCCGATGGCGAAGACGCCGACGAGGGCTATACCGTTATCCGCGATGCATTAAAGCAAACCGGCAAGGTCGCTATCGGCCAGCTCATCATGCATGGCCGCGGGCACCTCGTTGGCATCAAGGCCCTGGGGCGTGGCCTCATGCTTTCGATATTGCGTTACGGGAACGAAGTCCGCGCCGCCGAGCCTTACTTCGACAAACTCACTCCGAAGCCAGACAGTGAGGCAGTGGCCTTGGCAAGCGAGTTGATCAAGCGAATGAGTGGACGCTTTGAGCCGGAAAAGATGCCTGATGCATATTCACGGGCGGTCCGCGAACTCGTAAAGGCCAAACTCGAACACCGCGCGCCCGAAGTGATGATCGAGGCCGATGGAAAGTCTAAGGCTCCGGTCATCAACATCATGGACGCTCTCAAGAAGAGCATGCAGAAGCAGGGCCAAGTCAAGGTAGGGGATGCCGTTCGTAAGCGAATGGGCAAAGCAGCGCCTAAAGAGGAAGTGCCGCGGCCAACACGCACCCGCGCGAGCGCAAGGCGCAGCCTGCACTAGTTCCAACACCCAAAACATTCGGCTGCCGCACGCATCGCATTGGGAAGACTGTTGGAAAAGGAAGGGGTCCCATTGGGAAGGGGAGTAACCGAGGGACCCCCTGAGTATGCGCGACAAGTCAATCAGGGTGCTAGGTGGCTCGCCTAGCTTTGACAGCTTAACCCCGCGTGCGAAGCAACGCTGTGGCTGCGAGGTTACAGTCAGGCATAATTCGCATGTCTGCTTGGGATAACCTTTAAGGACGCGAGTCTTGCCCAAACGTGACGCCGAACATCTTGATCGAAAGATTGACCAAATTTCCGATCAGCTACCGGAAAGCGCAGGTGCTATCTTGCGCTGGCTTAAGACGCCATCGTCGCGCTGGGTGCGTGTTCCGCTCGCATTGCTGCTAATCGTCGGCGGTGTCGTCGGGTTTCTGCCGGTGCTGGGATTCTGGATGATTCCGCTCGGCCTTCTTTTGCTGGCACAGGACGTGCCCTTCCTTCGGGGACCAATATTGCGGTTGCTCACGTGGCTGGAGCGAAAATGGATCAAATGGAGGATGCAGTTTTCACAATGGTGGTCACGAAACAGGCCTAAATGAAAATAGCGTCGTCGCCTCGCTCCCGCTTCTTGTAGCGCGCCTCACGGCGTAGCCTGCGCAGGCTTGGGATCGAAGTTGCAACCGGAATTGCAACCGGAGTTGAGCGGCGCGTTCTGCGGTGCGCTTTGTTTGGGACGGAAAATTTGGGAACTATGGACACTCAACGGAACTGCAAAACATTAGAGAAACGATAGTGACCGCTTTTGCAGTCCGCTGCGTAACCACTCCGCCACGTGGCCGATTTGTGGAGGGATGTCATCCAACTAAGTGATGATCCCCCCTCCCATGTCAATACGCGATTCCCCGTCAAAGGAGGCTTTCGGCGGGGGTTTTGCGAATGCTAAGAGGCGGGCGGCCTAAACCAGCGGGGCAAAGCACCATGATCGATTTTGCACGCCGGCGTCTCACCATGGTCGAGACCCAGCTCAGGCCGAACGAGGTGACGGACACGCGCCTCATCGCCGCCATGAGCGCGTTGCCGCGCGAGCGCTTCGTGCCCGAGGGTCTTCGCGCCTTTGCCTATATTGACGAGCGGCTCGAAGTCTTTCCCGCGATCGACGCGGCACCGGCGCGCTTTCTCCTCGCGCCCATGGTCTTGGCCCGGCTCGTCCAGCTTGCTGCTGTCGAGCCCGGCGACACGGTCCTCGATGTCGGCTGCGTCACGGGCTATTCCACCGCAATACTCGCGCGTCTTGGGCGAGAGGTGACCGGCGTTGAGCCCGAGCCAGAGCTTGCCGAAGCGGCACGGGCGAATTTGCGCGCCCTCGAACTTGCCAATGTGGAAATTGTCGAAGGCGCGCTTGCGCGCGGGCGCCCCGAAAAGGGTCCTTACGATGTGATCCTTCTCAACGGCAGCGTGCCCGTGCCGCCCAAATCCCTCTTCGGCCAGCTGAAGGAAGGCGGCAGGCTCGCCGCGATTCTCTCCCGCCAGGGCCCGGGAGCCCAAGGCAAGGCCACCCTCTTCGTCAAAGCCGAAGGCGAGGTGAGCGGCTTGCCACATTTCGACGCGGGCGCACCGCCGCTCCCGGGCTTTTTCCGCGAGTCAAGCTTCAGTTTTTGAGGCTTTCGGCGCGCTCCGGGGACTGTTGCGCCAATCCCACACCCGCCCGGTCTTTTTATTGAAATCCCATGTAAACCAACAGTTCGTGGGTATCGCATCCCGACGATGCTGCTCTAAGCTTCGACTGCAGTAGGGAGTTCGGGGGACTTCGGGACTGCAGGAGAACAACGGGTGCAAGGCGTCGTGAGCAGGCACGACATGTCGTGCTGCGCGGCAAGATCGCTATTGCGATGTGGCGGGGCTGTCCTCGTATTTGCGTTCCTCGTCCTCAGCATCTTCGGCCGTCCGGCTCGCGCCGAGACGATCGAAGAAGCTTTGGCTGACGCCTACCTCATCAATCCCGTTCTCAACGCCGAACGTGCGCGGCTCCGCGCCATTGACGAGGAGGTGGCGTTCGCCAAATCGGGCTTGCGCCCCTTCATCTTCGGCACGGCCGATACGGCCTTTCAGAATCGAAACACCACGATCGGCGGCACATCCAACAACGCTGCTTCTTCCGATGTCGGTTTGTTAACTGGGCCGGTCAACCAAACATTCCCCGCCCCCACCCCCGCCAACCCCAGCCCCATCACAGGAGCGATTCCCCTTAACCAAGCATTTGGTCAAGCAGAGGGCGACACGGAGGATGACGGGGTGACCAATCCGCGCGGCTATGCGGTCAATCTGAGCCCAGCCGCTCTTCGAGGGTTTCCGCAATCTCAATGCCATCAGGCAGGCGAAGTCCACGGTGCAAGCCGCCCGCGAAGCGCTGCGGACGGTCGAGCAGACGGTCCTGCTCGACGCCGCGACAGCGTACGTCAATGTCGTGCGCGATCAGGCCGTCGTGCGTTTGCGCGAGAACGACGTTTCCGTGCTCACCGAGCAGCTCAAGGCGACCAAGGACCGTTTCGATGTCGGCGAGGTGACGCGCACCGACGTGGCGCAAGCGGAAGCGCGCCGCTCCGAGGCGCTTGCCACCCTTGCCGCCGCTCAAGCCAATCTCAAGACGAGCCGTGCGGCCTATGAGCAAGTCATCGGCCATCCGCCCGGCAATCTCGTCACGCCCGCTTCGATCCGGCACTTGCTGCCCTCGACGCTCGACGAGGCGATGACGCTTGGCGATGGCGAGAACCCCCTCATCTTGGCCACCGTGTATAACGAGGAGGCTTCCCTTTACGCCGTCGAACGGATCATGGGCGAGATGCTGCCCGACGTGCAGCTCGAGGCCCAATACGAGAAGCGCTTCGATCAATTTTCCACCAGCGACTCGCAAGAGACGACGCGGGTGGTGGGGCGCCTCAACGTCCCCTTCTATCAGGGCGGTGGCGTCTCGGCGCGCGTGCGCCAGGCCAAGGAGACCAACAATCAGCTCAAGAAGGAAGTCGAAGACGCGCGGCTCAGGGTCCATGCCGACGTGATCGCGAATTGGGGCATCTTGCAGTCCTCCGGCCCCGCCATCACTTCAGCCGAGGCGGCCGTCGCGGCCAACAAGATCGCGCTCACCGGCGTGCGCGAGGAGGAGAAAGTGGGGCAGCGCACGACGCTTGACGTGCTCGATGCCCAGAGGGAGCTTCTGAACTCGCAGATCGGCCTCGTGACCGCGCTCAGGGACCGCGTCGTCGCCGAATATTCCTTGTACACCGCAGTCGGACGGATGGACGCGCAAACGCTCGGTTTGCCAGTACCTTACTACGATCCGATCCAGCACTATGACATCGTGAAGAACAAGCTTTTCGGCTTGAGGCCGCCCCCGCCGCCGGCCCCCGACGAGTGAACGAATTGAGCCGTCAGGAGTTAACCAATGTCGCGTTCCGGCCAATGAGATCGGGACTTGGGGATTAACGGTGTGTTAAGCTAGAGCAACGTTGCGACCCTGGTGTTTTCACCGCCGGGCGATACGGGGAGTTTTCGATATGGCGGTAAGGGATCAAGTCATGAGCAGCACTGAGCGGGCTCCTGAGCCGACAATGGAGGAGATTCTCGCCTCCATCCGTCGGATTATCTCGGACGACGAGACGAACGCGGCGCGCCCGCGTCCGGCCTCAGCCCGGCAGCAGGAAGATGAGACTGCCGAGACCGTGGAAGTCGAGGCCGACGACGCGATCATCAATGACATCGCGCGCGTCCTGAGCGAGAGCGCGCCGAAAGTCGAGGACGAGGAGGATATTCTCGACCTCACAGCCGAGCTCGGCGGGACCGAGATCGTCGAGGAGGTTCTCCTCGAGGAGGTCGTGCTCGAAGAGGTGGCGGCGCCGATCGAGACGCAGCCGGCCGGATTCATTCCGGCGGAGCCGCGCTTCGAGGCGGTCGCTACCGAGGCGGCGCCAGAACCCGATGTCGCGGCACCCGCTGCGCCGCTTTCGGCGAGCGAGGAAGCGGCATCGGCGCTCGAACGCGCGATCGCCGCGTTGCGAGCGGGTCATTTGCCGACCTCCGTCAGCGAATTCATGCCCCGAGCCGAGCCGGAACAACAAACCTTCGCGGCCGCGCCCGAACTGCGCGCTGAGCCCGAGCCCACACCGGAGCCTCAAGCCCAGCCAGAGCCTTTCATCGAGCCAGAGCCTTTCATCGAGCCAGAGCCGGAGCCTTTCTTCAAAGCTGAGCCTGAGCCCGAGGCCGAGTTGGTCGTGGCCGAGACGGTCGTTGTCGAGACTGCCGCTGAAGAGCCGGTCCTGGAAGAGACCCCGGTCGTGAGCGCGCCCGAAGAGAGCGTTGCCGCGACGAGCGAACCGCTCCCTTGGCAGCCCGCGCCTCCGCCGTTTCGCGAGCCCGAGCGTCCCGCCGCGCGAAAGAACGGTTCGCATGGCGCATCGCCCAAGAGCCTCGAAGACAGCATCAAGGACATGCTTCGTCCCATGCTCCAGAAATGGCTCGACGAGAACATGTCGCGGGTCCTGACCGCGGCGCTGAAAGAGGAACTCGGGGATCGCGGCCAGTATCGGCAAGGCGAGTGAAGCGCCCGTCCTCTAGTTGACAGTGCGAAAGGCAAGCGCGTAGGACGCGGGGCCAAGCGACCCTTACGTCAGGCCCCGCCTTCCATGCTCGACAAGACCTATCAGCCGCAGACAATCGAAGGCGAGATCTACGCTGCCTGGGAGGATGCCGGCGCCTTCGCCGCGGGACGCTCCGAACGCGCCGCGGCCAAGCCCTTCGCCATTGTCATTCCGCCGCCGAACGTCACCGGCTCGCTCCATATGGGGCATGCCCTCAACAACACCCTCCAGGATGTGCTGGTGCGGTTTGAGCGCATGCGCGGGCGCGACGTGCTGTGGCAGCCCGGCACCGATCACGCCGGCATTGCCACCCAGATGGTGGTCGAGCGCCAGCTCATGGAACGGCAGGAGCCCGGGCGCCGCGCCATGGGCCGCGAGGCGTTCATTCGCCGCGTGTGGCAATGGAAAGACGAGTCGGGCAACACCATTGTCGGTCAGCTCAAGCGGCTCGGCTGCTCCTGCGACTGGTCGCGGCTCCGCTTTACCATGGACGACGGACTGTCGCGCGCGGTGCGCAAGGTCTTCGTCGATCTTTACCGGGCCGGGCTTATCTACAAGGACAAGCGCCTGGTCAACTGGGATCCCGAGCTGCTCACCGCGATTTCGGATCTCGAAGTCGAGCAGATCGAGACCAAGGGCCATCTCTGGCACTTGCGCTATCCGATCGAGGGGACGGCCTTCGATCCCGATAACAAGGCGACCTACATCGTCGTCGCCACGACGCGGCCCGAAACGATGCTCGGCGACACCGCCGTCGCCGTCCATCCCGAGGACGAGCGCTACAAATCGCTTGTCGGCAAGAACGCGATCCTTCCGCTCGTCGGCCGCCGCATCCCCATCGTCGCCGATGAATATTCTGATCCCCAGAAGGGCTCCGGCGCCGTCAAGATCACGCCCGCGCACGACTTCAACGATTTCGAGGTGGGCAGACGCCACGGCCTCCCCATGGTCAATGTCTTAAGCCCCGACGCGAAGCTCTTGCTCGATCCCAATCCCGAGTTCGCGCAAGGCATCGCGCCGAGCGCGGAACTCCGGACGACCATCCTCGAATTGAACGGCGTGTTCCGCTTCGCCGCGCGCAAGCTGATCGTCGAGCGCCTCGAAGCCCAAGGCCTGATGGAGAAGATCGAGCCGCATGTTCACACCGTGCCGCATGGCGACCGCTCCAACGCCGTGATCGAGCCGCGCCTGACCGACCAGTGGTATGTCGATGCCGCGACGCTAGCCAAGCCCGCGATCGAAGCCATCAAGCGCGGCGGCACCACCTTCGTGCCGAAGAACTGGGAGACCACCTACTTTCATTGGATGGAGAACATCCAGCCTTGGTGCATTTCGCGCCAGCTGTGGTGGGGCCATCAGATCCCGGCCTGGTACGGCCCTGACGGCAAGGCGTTCGTCGCCGAGGACGAGGCGGGCGCGAAAGCCGAAGCCGCTTCGCATTACGGCAAAGCGGTCGCGCTCACTCGCGATGAGGACGTGCTCGACACCTGGTTCTCCTCGGCGCTGTGGCCGTTCTCGACGCTCGGCTGGCCCGACAAGACGCCGGAACTTGCGCGCTACTACCCGACCGACGTGCTCATCACCGGCTTCGACATCATCTTCTTCTGGGTCGCGCGCATGATGATGATGGGCCTCTATGTGATGGAGGAGGCGCCGTTCCGCGACGTCTACATTCACGCGCTGGTCCGCGACGAGAAGGGCCAGAAAATGTCGAAGTCGAAGGGGAACGTGATCGATCCCCTCGACTTGATCGAGACCTATGGCGCCGACGCGCTCAGATTCACCCTTGCCGCCATGGCGGCGCAAGGGCGCGACATCAAGTTGAGCCCGGCGCGCGTCGAGGGCTACCGCAACTTCGCGACCAAGCTGTGGAATGCCGCGCGCTTCGCCGAGATCAACAATTGCGTGCCCCGCCCCGATTTCGATCCGGCCACGGCCAAGGTGACGCTCAACCGCTGGATTGCCGGCGAGAGCGAGCGGACGCTCGCCGCCGTCACCGAAGCGCTGACGGCCTTCCGCTTCAACGAAGCGGCGGGCGCGATCTACCACTTCATCTGGCATGTCTATTGCGACTGGTATCTGGAGCTGTGCAAGCCGATCCTCGCCGGCGGCGAGGCGGAAGCGGCCGAGACCCGCGCGATGGCAGCCTTCGTGCTCGACCGGGCGCTCGTCCTCTTGCATCCCTTTATGCCCTTCGTCACCGAGGAGCTGTGGGCGGAACGCGCGCCCGAACAGGGGCGGGCCTCGCTCCTAATGCTCGCGCCCTGGCCCGAGCATCGCGGACTTGCCGATGCGGAAGCGGATGCGGAAATCGGCTGGCTGATCCATCTCATCTCGGACGTGCGCTCGGTGCGCGCGGAGATGAATGTCCCGGCCGGCGCCAAGGTGCCGCTTGTGATCGCGGGCGCAAGCGCGGAGACCAAGGCTCGCGTCGCGCGCCACGAGGAGACGATGCTGCGGCTCGCGCGGCTCGACAAGGTCGAATTCGGCAAGCCGCCTGACGGCGCCGTCCAGATCGTGCTCGACGAGGCCACGCTCGCGCTGCCGCTTGCGGGCATTATCGATATCGACGCCGAGTCGAAGCGGCTCAAGCGCGAGATCGACAAGGTCGGGTCCGAGATCAAGCAGCTCGACGCCAAGCTCGCGAACGAGAAATTCGTCTCGCGCGCGCCCGAGCACGTGGTCGAGGAGCAGCGCGAGCGCAAGACCGAAGCCGAGGCCATGGCCGCGAAGCTCGAGCAGGCGCTGAAGCGCCTCGAAGCGGCGCTTTAGAGCGGGACTATTTCCGCAAGACGCCTTCCGCCACTTCGAGCTCCTTGATGCGGCGCGCGAAGACGATGAGATAAGCGAGGATAAAAAAGTAGAGATAGGTCTCGATCGTTTCGCTCGGGCGGAAAACGAGGCCCGTCATATGACCGGCCTGCTGGAGCCGGTCCACCAGCTTGAAGATCAACGCGCCGAGTGCCGGCGGCACGAGCGCAGTCGCAGGCAGGAATAGCGAGGCGCGGCAAGCGCGCAGCCACGGCCAGAACAGCGCCGCAATTGGCACCAGCAAGCCGCCAATGAAGATAGCCGCTTCGAGGATCGAACGCGGGGTCTTCTCGAAGATCGCGTAGGTGTTGTGGAGATTGGTTTCCTCTTGGCGGTTGACCATCGCCCAATACTCGGGCGTGTTCCAACGGAAGACGTGCTGGCCCCAGCTCATTTCCTCTCCGGCGATGTAGAGGCAACTTAGAGCGCCGATCACCGCCACGGTGAACACCGCCGGCCGCGCCCTGACGAAAGGAAGCAACGATAAGCCGCCGGCAATCAACAGGCCGAACAGCGGAATCAAAAAGTGAGAGACTTCGAGAATTCCGTATCCTTCGGGAATGACGTAGCGCCGGTACCACTCGGGCGCGATTTGATATGCGCCGATCACGAACGCCGCCACGAGAAGCGGGATGCCGAGCCACCACCAAGCTTCATTCCAGCCCGGGTCTGACGTAAATGGCCGGTAGGGACCGTGCTTCCGCTTCGGGTCGGGGAGATGCGTCTCGTTCGGTGCCATCGCCTTAGGTCTTCTTCGCTCTTGTCTTGGACTTGACTCTCGAGCCCTCGGTCTCGAGCGCGGCGATGCGCCGTTCAAATACGATCAGATAGGCCATGTGAAAAAGTAGAGGTAGAACTCGACGGCCTCGCTCGGCCGCGCGGCGACGCCGAAACTCATTGCATGATATTCCCCCAGCAGGCCGGCAAGCTTGAACAGAGAGGCGAACAGCGCGGTGGGCAGAAGCGCCGCCGCGGGCAGGAACAGTGCCAGCCGGGCATAAACGCACAGGAGCGGAACGACCAGTCCTCCGGCGAACACCCCGATCTCAAGCAAAGTGCGCGGTCCCCGCTCGAACCCCTTGTTCATGTTGTGAAGGCTGAGTTACCTTGCGACTTAGGGTCGGGGAGGGGGAGCTTCGCCTTCCGCGGGGGGCTTCCGCCGCCGCGCGGCCCTGTCTGCAATCTGGCCATTGGACCCCCTCATGAGCGCGGCAAAGTCCACGACACTTTTGCGACACCCGCTCGGGTTTGGCCATACAAGTTCAACTCAAATCTCGGCGACTGTAGCTAAATTACAACAGACTGCGCCTTTTTTGCCTCCTTTGCGCCATAAAGCTTTGACACATCAAGATTTGTAGGAGGAGCGGCCAAAGCGGTTCCCATGGCTTAAATTTGGGGGACGAGCCAGGAGAAATCGCGGGCCGAGGCATTGGGGAAGTGTGGCGGAACCCACATATCTCCCTCGCACCTCAGCCGGGCGTTAGCAGATGGACGCGAAGACGTTCGATAAATCGCGCTTGCCGAGCCGGCATGTGACCGAGGGGCCGTCCCGCGCCCCCCATCGTTCCTACTATTACGCGATGGGGCTGACGCGCGAGCAGATCCACCAGCCCTTCGTCGGCGTCGCCACCTGCTGGAACGAAGCCGCCCCGTGCAACATCGCCTTGATGCGGCAGGCCCAAGCGGCCAAGGCGGGCGTGGTCGCCGCCAACGGCACGCCGCGCGAGTTCTGCACCATCACTGTGACCGACGGCATCGCCATGGGCCATCAGGGCATGAAGTCGTCGCTCCCCTCGCGCGAGGTCATCGCCGACAGCGTCGAGCTGACCATGCGGGGCCATTGCTACGATGCGCTCATCGGCATGGCAGGCTGCGACAAGTCGCTGCCCGGCATGATGATGGCGATGTGCCGACTCAACGTGCCCTCGATCTTCATTTATGGCGGCACGATCCTTCCCGGCTCGTTCAAGGGCCGCCCCGTCACCGTGCAAGACCTGTTCGAGGCGGTCGGCCAATACTCCGTCGGCAAGATGTCGATGGAGGATCTCGATGAGCTCGAGCAAGTGGCCTGCCCGTCCGCGGGCGCGTGCGGGGCGCAGTTCACCGCTAACACCATGGCTTGCGTGTCCGAGGCCATCGGCCTCGCTTTGCCGTATTCGGCCGGCGCGCCGGCACCTTACGAGATCAGGGACCGTTTCTGCCAGGCGGCGGGCGAAAAGATCATGGATCTCATCGCATTGAATATCAGGCCGCGCGATATCGTCACCCGGCAAGCGCTGGAGAACGCGGCCGCGGTCGTCGCCGCGACCGGCGGCTCGACCAACGCGGCGCTGCATCTGCCTGCAATCGCTCATGAATGCGGCATCGACTTCGACCTGTTCGCCGTGGCCGAAGTCATGAAACGGACACCTTATATCGCCGATTTGAAACCTTCCGGCCGCTATGTGGCCAAGGACATGTTCGAAGCTGGCGGAATACCGCTCCTGCTCAAGACCCTGCTCGATCACGGCTATCTGCACGGCGAGGTCATGACCGTGACGGGACGGAGCCTGAAAGAGAACCTCGCCAAGGTGAAGTGGAACCCCGATCAAGACGTCGTGCGGCCGGCGAACGAACCGATCTCGCCGACTGGCGGCGTTGTCGGCCTCAAAGGCTCGCTCGCGCCCGACGGCGCCATCGTCAAAGTGGCCGGGATGAAGGGACTGAAATTCCGCGGCCCCGCCCGCTGCTTCGATTGCGAGGAGGATGCTTTCGCCGCCGTCAGCGCCAAGCGCTACAAGGAAGGCGACGTCGTCGTCATCCGCTATGAGGGCCCCAAAGGCGGCCCCGGCATGCGCGAGATGTTGTCAACCACCGCGGCGCTTTACGGTCAGGGTATGGGCGACAAGGTGGCGCTCATCACCGATGGCCGCTTCTCCGGCGCTACGCGCGGATTCTGCGTCGGTCATGTCGGCCCTGAGGCGGCGCTCGGCGGCCCCATCGCGCTCATCCGCGACGGCGACATGATCGCGCTCGACGCCGGGAAAGGTACCCTCGACATCGAGCTTGATGCAGACGAGTTGAAGAAGCGTGCCAAGGCGTGGAAGGCGCCGCCGCTGCCGTTCACGAGCGGCGCCTTGTGGAAGTATGCGAATGAAGTTGGCCCGGCGCGAACGGGCGCCGTGACCCATCCCGGTGGTAGCGTGGAAGTGGCGTGCTATGGTGATGTGTAACAGGCTGGCGGCAGCCGCAATCGCCGCACTCGTAACGACAGGCTCAATTGCGTTCGCGGCCGACGACCAGCCGCCTTATCCCTCGGCGACCGAGGCCTATCGCCAGGGCGTGAAGGCGCTCAAGGCGGGGCGCGGGGTGGCCGCGCTGCCGGCCCTCGAATATGCCGCGAAACATGGCGTGCTCGGCGCACAGGTGAAACTTGCGCGCGCCTATGCCACGGGCCGCGACGCGCCGAAGGACGATGCCAAGGCCTTCGCCTATTTCGAGCAGATTGCCGACAGCCAAGCCGACATCAGCCCGTCGAGCCCGATCGCGAAATACGCCGGCGAGGCTTTCGTCGCGCTCGGTCAATACTATCTCGAAGGCATTCCGGAAAAGCCGCTCGTGGCCAACCCCGATTACGCCGCGGACTTGTTCCGCCACGCCGCGAGCTATTTCGGCAACGCCGAGGCGCAATACCGGCTCGCGCGCCTCTATATGAACGGGACCGGCGTCGAGAAGAATATCGGCCTCGCCGTCAACTGGCTGGCGATCGCCGCCAAGAAGCAGCACGCCGCCGCGCAAGCGACGCTCGGCGAGATTCTCTGGCGCGGGGAGGAAGTGCGCGAAAGGCGCGCGCGCGGCCTCGCTTTAATTATCCTCGCGCGGGAGAACGCCAAGTCCGACGCCAAAGACGCGCAATGGATCGGCTCGCTTTACGCCGAAGTGCTGTCCAAGTCGGACAAGGGGGTCCGGAAAGATGCCGAGGCGCTTCTGCCGGTGCTGAGCGACGTCAAGGCGCCAGCGGTTTTACCGCCAGCCAAGCCCGCCGAAGTCCTTGCCATGCCGGCGGAAAAGGCGGCGCAGCCGAACGCGCCAGCGTCCAACGCCGGCTCGGGCGCTCCCCCGGCCGCGCCGATCGGGGTCCCCGTCGGATTTGGCGGCGCTCCGGCGCAAGGCAACTAAGCCTTAGGGCCCGCTAGAGCGCGAGTTCAATCGCGATTGGAACATGGTCGGAGGGCTTCTCCCAGCTTCTCGGGGAAGCGTCGATCTCGCATGATTGGAGCCGGTCGGCGGCTTGCGGCGACAGCAGCAAATGGTCGATGCGCAAGCCCTGGTTCTTCTGATACGCGCCCGCCTGGTAATCCCAGAACGTGTAGCGATGCGGCTCGTCATGGCAGGCGCGAAAGGCGTCCATTAGCCCGAGATTGAGGAGCGCCTGGAAATGGGCGCGGGTCTCGGGGCGGAACAGCGCGTCGTCCATCCACACAGTCGGATTGTAAACATCCTCCGGTGCCGGGATCACATTGAAGTCGCCGGCAATGACCATCTTCTCTTCGTTGGCCAGCAGCGCTTTGATGCGCTCTTTTAGCCGGGTCATCCAGGCGAGCTTGTAGGCGAACTTCTCGGTGCCGAACGGATTGCCGTTGGGCAGATAGATATTGATGAGGCGGAGCGCGCCCGAGGGCACCGAGATCACCGCTTCGAGATAGCGCGCCTGCACATCGTCGGGGTTGCCGGCGAGCCTCGGGTGAACCTCATCGAACGGGAGCTTCGACAGAAGTGCCACCCCGTTGAAGCCCTTCTGCCCGTGCACGGCAACGTTATAGCCGAGATCCTCGAACGTCTCCTTGGGGAACGCCTCGTCCACGCATTTGATCTCCTGGAAACAGGCGATGTCGGGGGAGACCGCCTTAAGCCAGGTCGTGGCCGCCTCGATGCGCGCCTTGATGCCGTTGATGTTCCAGGTAGCGATCTTCATGGGTGGGTGGCGTTATAGGTCGTCTCGTCATGCCCGGTTTCGATCCGGGCATCCATGCCGTTACCCCGCAAAACGCCGAAGCGCTAGTGGAATGGATTGCCGGGTCAAGCCCGGCAATGACGCTTCCAATGGAAAAGCTAGATCGAGAAGCTTGTGCCACAGCCGCACGCGGCGGTGACGTTCGGATTGTTGAGCTTGAACTGCGCGCCGATCAGGTCGTCGACGAAGTCGAGTTCGGCGCCCTGCATGAAGCCGAGCGAGACCGGATCGACCACGACGCGCGCGCCATCGCGCTCGATCAGGAGATCGTCGGGCGCGCGCTCGCTCACGAGGTCGAAGCGATATTGGAACCCGGAGCAACCGCCGCCCTCGACGCTCACGCGAAACAGCGACGGCGCCGCCTCGCTTGTAAGCAGTTCGGCGATGCGGCTTGCCGCGCGCTCGCTGATGGTGATGGACGCTTCGCTCATCTTGGGTGTAGCCATCTCTCACCGAAACATAGGGTGGCAAAGGCGCTTGTCAATCGACCACAAACGTAAGGCTAGACGCGGGTTTACGGGTCTCGCGGCGGATGGCGGGAAGGGAGCCCCGCGGCTGCTCGCCTCTTACGCCGTCGATCCGGCGGCAAGCCGCGGGCGGCTTCTGCCCGAGCCGCCTTGTCCCACGCGCTCGCCTTATGCCCGCGATCGCGATCGCATCCTGCACTCGACGGCGTTCCGCCGGCTCAACTACAAGACCCAGGTCTTCGTCTATCACGAAGGCGATCACTACCGTTCGCGCCTCACCCATACGCTCGAAGTGGCGCAGATCGCCCGCGCGCTCGCCCGCAACCTCGGCGCCGACGAGGACCTGACCGAGGGGCTGGCGCTTGCCCATGATCTCGGCCATCCGCCCTTCGGCCATGCCGGCGAACGCGCGCTCGATGCGGCGCTCGAAGATGCGGGCGGCTTCGACCACAACGCCCAGTCGCTGCGCGTGGTCACTTTGCTGGAAAAGAAATATGCGCGTTTCGACGGCCTCAACCTCACCTGGGAGACGCTCGAAGGCCTGGTCAAGCATAACGGCCCACTGACCGGGCCGCATGCGCTTGAAGGCGGCCCCGTGCCGGAGTTCGATCGGCGAATACTCCGCCCAGCAAGACCTCGAGCTTGCAACCTTCGCCTCGGTCGAGGCGCAGGCCGCTTCGCTCGCCGACGATATCGCCTACAACAACCACGATATCGACGATGGCTATCGCGCCGGCTTCTTCACCTTCGCCGAGCTTGCCGAAGTGCCGATCGCGGCGCGCGCGCTCGCCGATGTGCGCGAAGCCTATCCCGGCATCGACGGCGCGCGGCTCCTCTACGAAGCCATTCGCCGCCTCATCAGCGCGATGATCGAAGACGCAACGGCCGAGAGCGGGCGTCGGCTTCAAGCGCTTCGGCCGGGAAGTGCCGCCGACATCCGCCATGCGCCGCATCCCGTCGTCGCCTTCTCCGACGAGATGCGCCGCGACCTCGATGTCTTGCGCGCCTTCCTGTTCGCCCGCGTCTACCGGCATGAGCGCATCGTCCGCGTCATGGCCGACGCGGCGCGCGTCGTCGGCGATTTGTTCCAGCGCTACAGCGCCGCGCCCAATTCCCTTCCCTCCGACTGGCGCGACGGCGCGCCCGCGCAAGGCACCCGCGCCTATGCCCGGCACGTCGCCGATTTCATCGCCGGAATGACCGATCGCTTTGCGCTCGCCGAGCATCGCCGGCTGTTTGACGCCACCCCCGATTTGCGTTAGTCGCGCCCCGTAATCCTCCGGAGCTTCCATGGACGTTTTTGCAGGGTTCCACGGCCGGGTCCTCGCCGCCGTCCAACAACTGAAGCATGACGGCGTCGTCCCGCCAGACGCGAGCATCGAGGGCATCACGCTCGGGTCGCCGAAGGACGCTTCGCACGGCGATCTTGCCACCAACGCCGCCATGGTGCTGGCCAAGCAAGCGGGCCTCGGCCCCCGCGCGCTCGCCGAGCGCATCGCGCCGCTGCTTGCCTCCGACCCGCATATCGACAAGGTCGAGATCGCGGGGCCCGGTTTCATCAACCTGACGCTTGCCTCGGCGTTCTGGCCGCGGGTGCTGCGCATGGTGCTGGAGCAGGGTGCCGCCTATGGCGAGAGCGCCATCGGCAAAGGCAAAGCCGTGAACGTCGAGTACGTGTCGGCCAACCCGACCGGCCCCATGCATGTCGGCCATTGCCGCGGCGCCGTGTTCGGCGATGCGCTCGCCAATCTTCTTGCCTTCACCGGCTTTGCCATGACGCGCGAATACTATGTCAACGACGCCGGCGCCCAGGTCGATGCGCTCGCGCGCTCGGCCTATTTGCGTTATCGCGAAGCGCTCGGCGAAGACATCGGCGAGATTCCCGAAGGGCTCTATCCCGGCGATTATCTCAAGCCCGTCGGCGAAACGCTCGCCGCTCAGCATGGCCGAGAGCTTCTCGCCATGCCGGAGAGCGAATGGCTGCCGATCGCGCGGGCCGCGGCGCTTCAGGCCATGCTCGCCATGATCGAGAACGATCTCGATGCGCTCGACATCCACCACGACGTGTTCTTTTCAGAACGCTCGCTGACGGAAGGACCGCGCGACGAGATCGCCGAGACCATCGCCGACCTCAAGACCAGGGGCTTGATCTATCAAGGGCGGTTGCCGCCACCGAGGGGTCAGGTCGACGAGGATTGGGAGGACCGCGAGCAATTGCTGTTTCGCGCCACCGAGTTCGGCGACGACATGGACCGCCCCTTGGTGAAATCCGACGGGACCTATGCCTATTTCGCCGGTGACATCGCCTATCACCGCGACAAGTTCAAACGCGGCTTCAAGACCATGATCGACGTGTTCGGCGCCGACCATAGCGGTCATGTCAAGCGCATGAAGGCGGCGATCGCGGCGCTGTCCGACGGCGAGGCCGAGCTCGACATCAAGATTTGTCAGCTTGTGCGCTTGTTTCGCGCTGGCGAGCCTGTCAAGATGTCCAAGCGTGCCGGGACGTTCGTCACGCTGAGAGAGCTCGTGGACGAGGTGGGCGCCGGCCCCGTTCGCTTCATGATGCTCTATCGCAAGAACGACGCGCCGCTCGATTTCGACTTCGTCAAGGTCACGGAGCAGTCGCGGGACAACCCGGTCTTCTATGTGCAGTACGCCCATGCGCGGGCGAGTTCGGTCCTGCGTAACGTTCGGGAGTCCTTCCCGGATCTCGACCTTGCGGAGGAGGCGTTGGCGAGGAGCGATCTCGATCTCTTGACCGATGAGGGGGAGGTGGCGCTGATCCGGCGCATCGCCCAATTCCCGCGGGTGGTCGAGGCGGCCTCGGCCGCCCATGAGCCCCACCGCATCGGCTTCTACCTGTATGAGCTCGCCGGGGACTTCCACACCTTGTGGAACCGAGGCAAAGACTTGCCACAATTACGATTTATTTACGAGAGTGACCGAGAGTTAACGCGCGCTCGCGTAGCCCTGGTGGCGTCCGTGAAGCGCGTCCTGGCGTCGGGTTTGGGGATACTCGGCGTCCACGCCATGCACGAGTTGCATTGAGCCAATCCGGGGTAGGGGGGATGGTTCGAGGGGAATGTCATGACAAGGCAAGATGACGGATTCGGCCGTACGGCCGGTCCGAATCCCGGGTCACAATCAGATTTCAGCAATAGGCCGGGCATGGGCGCTCCCAGCGCGCAGGCGTGGAGCACTCAACCGAGCGAGGTAGGGTTAATGGGTCAAGGAGCGGGTAGGCCGGTACGGCCGGCCACCGGACAGCGACCGATGTTTGGCGGGGGCAGCCCCGTTTTCGCACAGATGCCGTCCTATACGCCCGTCACGCGCGGCGCCGATCTGCGTCCGCAGATCCCCGAGCCGTCCTCCACCTATTCGCCCTATGGCGGCCAGCCTCCCCAACACGCAGACGAGCATGGTTCGGGACTGGGTTATCCGAGCCCGCAGGCGCCCTTGAACTATCCGGGCGCGTACGCAGAGCCCGCGCCGAGCTACCAGAGCCCTCAGCCCGGCGCCGCCCCGAGCTACCAGAGCGCGCAGCGCGTCGCGAGCGGCTATGACGCAGCGTCCAATTATCAGGCCACGGACTTTGGCGGCCAAGCCTATCAGCCGTTCCAGCCGGCGCCCTTCCGCGGCACCGAACAGCCCGGGTCCCAGCCCTATGCGGCTTCGGGCTATGACGAGTTCGCAGGACTTCCAGAACCAGGTCTACCAAGACCAGGGCTTCACCGATCAAAGCTACGCCGAGCAGGGCGCGGGCGATGCGAGTTTCCCGGAGTTGAGCTTCGATCAGAATTTCGCCGATCCCAAATTCGCCAACCAGAATTTCGACAAGCCTGGTTTCGCCGATGCGGGCTTCTCGCAGCAGCAGGGATTGGACGCGAGTTTCCCCGATCAGGTTTTTCAAGGCGCCGAGAATCGGGGCCGGCAGAATCCCCAGGGCGCCGGCGCCTACGATGCGCAAGGCGGAGAAGCCGATCAAGGTTTCGAACTCTTCGCCGACGAACCGGCGCAGGATTACGGCCAGGGCGTGCCGAAGATCGATCCCCGGCGCCAACTGCAAGCTTTCGACGCAATCTACGATCAGCCGCCGCAGATCGCGCTCGGTTCGACCGAACCGCCACGGCAGCCGGCGCAGAATTACTACGAGAGCGAGCGTCTCGATGCCGATTTCCTCGACGGAGGGCAGATGCCTCCGCCCGGCACGCCGGCCAAGAGCGGCTTCTCGCTCAAGAGCCGGAGCGCCTTCATGGTCGGAAGCGCGCTTCTCGGCGCGATTGCTCTCGGCGGCGCGCTTGCCGTTGCTTACAAGCAGAGCGGCGGCGGCCTCGGCAGCGAACCGCCGCCCTTGGTCCAGGCCGACAACACGCCCGTCAAGGAAGCGCCCGACCAGCCCGGCGGCAAGGAATTCCCGCACAAGAACAAGCTGATTTACGACCGCTTGCAGAACGGCGTTGCGCCGGAGGCCGAGAAGCTCGTGCCGCGCCAGGAAGACGTGGCCGTGCCGGCCATGCCCACTCCTGCTCCAACCATCCCGGGTGCTGCTCCCGCCATGCCGACGCCGGTCGCCTCGACCGATGCCGTCCCGCCGACCACGCAAGCGCTGCCCGGCGCCGCGCCCATGCAAATCGCCTCGGCCGAAGATCCGTCGGCAGATGGCGGCCCGCGCAAGGTAAAGACGATGGTGGTGCGTCCCGACGGCTCTGTCGAGACCCCGGCCGTTCCAGATCTTCCGGTTGAGGCCACGGGCGCTGCTCCGGCCGAGGCCGCTCCTCCCGCTGGAGCGCAACTCGCGGCCGTCTCGCCAGCTCCGGCAGCCGAGCCCCAACCGGCGCAAGCTGCGCTGCAGGAGGCTGCGCCGCAACCGGCCGCGGCGCCTGCGCCGAGCCCAAGCCTAAACCCGCGGCGAAGCCTGCCGCGCAGCAGACCGCCGCGGCAACGCCGCAGGCCGGTCCGGTCAAGTATGTCGTTCAAGTTGGCTCGAAGAAGAACCAGACCGAGGCGCTCGCGAGCTTCGCCGATATGCAGCAGAAATATCCGACCCTGCTCGCCAACTACCGGCCCATCGTGCAGAAGGCCGATCTTGGCTCCAAGGGCACATGGTATCGGCTGCGCATCGGCCCGATCACCGAGAAATCGGCCGCGAGCAAGCTGTGCAGTCAGCTGAAATCGCAAGGGCTTGCCGATTGCCTGGTGATGGCCCAGTAGACGGCTTCATTCGGCGCTTCCTACCGGGCTTGACCGCGCGCGGCGGCGCGCGTTAACCCGGCCTCGTGGACCACAAGGCATTCATCTCCGGCTGTGCGGGCTTGGCGCTCGACGATGACGAGCGGCGCTACTTTGCCGAGAGCCGCCCCTGCGGCCTGATTCTGTTTCGGCGCAATTGCGGCAACCCGGAGCAAATCCGGACGCTCATCGCCGACTTCAAGGCTTCCGTCGCAAGCGACGAAATCCTCGTGCTCATCGATCAGGAAGGCGGCCGGGTCGAGCGCTTGAAGCCGCCGCATTGGCTGCACCTGCCGCCCGCTGCCTGTTACGGCCGCTTGTACGACGCCGACCCCGCCATGGCCGCGCGCGCCGCTTTCGCCGGCGCGAGGCTGACCGCCGAGGAGCTTTACGATCTCGGCATCACCGTGAACACCATGCCCGTTCTCGACGTGCCGCAGGAAGGCGCGCATGACATCATCGGCGATCGTGCCTATGCGACCAACCCGGAAACGGTGATCGACCTGGGGAGCGCGGTGATCGAGGGCTGCCTTTCGGGCGGCGTCCTTCCCGTCATCAAGCACGTGCCGGGCCACGGGCGGGCGGGCGCCGACAGTCATCTGGCGTTGCCTTGCATCGACGCGGGCCGGTCGGAACTCGAGGCGGTCGATTTCCGTCCCTTCCGTGCGCTCCGCCACGCGCCTCTGGCGATGACCGCCCACGTCCTCATGCCCGCCTTCGACGACCGGCGACCGTCGAGCGTCTCGCCGGTTATAATGGGCGAAGTGATTCGAAATCTGATCGGCTTGACGGGCTTGGTGATGAGCGACGATCTCGGCATGAAAGCCCTCGGTGGCTCGTTTGCGGAACGCGCTCGGGGCGTGATCGAGGCTGGTTGCGACCTGGCGCTCCATTGCAGCGGCAACCTCGACGAGATGAAGGAAGTCGCCGGCGCCGTGCCGCCTCTCGACGGAATTGCGGCGGAGCGTTTCGCGAATGCCCGCGCGCACTTACGCGCGCCCGAACCGTTCGACGCCGCCGAAGCCATGGCGCTGGTGACGGAAGCGGCCGGCACTCAAGTCGCAAGTCTCGGCCGCGATCCGACGGTGCCGGCATGAACACGATCGAAACCTCCGCGAACGAAACGCCGCCAGAGCGGGACGCGCTCGAAGATTGGGAGAGCGGCGAAACCGTGCTTGAGGCCGGGGATCGGCTCGTGGTCGACGTCGAGGGTTTCGAGGGGCCGCTCGACCTCTTGCTCGCGCTCGCGCGCACCCAGAAGGTCGATCTCGCCAAGATCTCGGTCCTCGCGCTCGCCCAGCAATATCTCGATTTCATTTCCGAGGCGCGCCGGCTCAGACTGGAGATCGCCGCCGATTATCTCGTCATGGCGGCATGGCTTGCCTTCCTCAAGTCGAAGCTGCTGCTGCCGGCCGAACCCTCGGAGGAGGGCGAGCCGAGCGGCGCCGAGCTTGCCGCGCTGCTTGCCTTCAGGCTCAAGCGGCTCGACGCCATTCGCGAAGCGTCGGCGCAGCTGATGACGCGGAAGCGGCTCGGCCGTGACGTCTTCGCCCGCGGCTTGCCGGAGCCGATCCGCATCACCCGCCAGAGCATCTATGGCGCCAATGTCTACGACCTCTTGAAGGCTTACTCGCAGCAGCGGCAGCGCATGGCTGTCCGCAGCTGGCGGCTGCCACCGCGGAGCGTCTGGTCGTTGACCGAGGCGCGCGGCGAGCTGGAGCGGCTCCTCGGCATGACGCTCGATTGGGCGCCGCTCGATGCGCTGCTCGCCGAGTTCCTGGTCGATCCCGAGCTTCGGCGCACGGCGCTCGCTTCGAGCTTCACCGCGAGCCTGGAAATGACGCGCGAGGGAACGCTCGAAATCCGCCAGGCGAAATCGTTCGCACCGCTTCTGGTGCGCCGCCGCGAGCGCGCCGCATGATTGTCACGTGTTGAGCTAAGCAACAACAACGAGGACGGGGATGACAGCGAAGCAACTGAGTAGGGTCGAGGCAATGCCGGAAGACGAGACGGAGCGAAAGCCACCGCGCCTTCCGCTGCCGTTTCCCTCCAATGTCATCAAGCTGCAATCGACCGATCGGCGCGAGAAGCTCCGCATCGTCGAGGCGCTTCTGTTTGCGGCGGCCGAGCCACTGGACGAGCAAGCCTTGGCCCGGCACTTCGTCGAAGGCGAGGACATCAATGCGCTGCTCGAAGAGCTGTGCAGCCTCTATGCCGAGCGCGGCGTCAATCTCGTGCGCGTGGCCGGCAAGTGGGCGTTCCGCACCTCCGAGGACCTGTCGTTCTTGCTCGAGAAGCAGGCGGTCGAGCAGCGCCGCCTGTCGCGGGCGGCGCTCGAGACGCTTGCCATCATCGCCTATCACCAGCCGGTGACCCGCGCCGAGATCGAGGAGATCAGGGGCGTGAGCACCTCGAAGGGCACCATCGACGTGCTGCTCGAGACCGATTGGATCAAGATGCGCGGCCGCCGCCGCGCGCCCGGCCGGCCCGTGACCTACGGCACGACCGAGGCGTTCCTCACCCATTTCGGCTTCGACTTCATTCAGGACCTGCCCGGTCTGAACGAGCTCAAAGGCGCAGGCCTCCTCGATTCCAACCTGCCGCCGGGCTTTTCGCTGCCGAACCCCGACGATGCGTCCAATCTCCGCGAGGACGAGGAGCCGCTCGAAGACGAGCCGTTCGCGGACGAGCCGCTCGGCGGCGACGAGGACGAGGGCGGCGACGAGCCGAGGTAATCCCTAATCTTGTAGAAGGCCGATGCGCGGGACGGAATGAGGCGCGGGCGGTTGCCCTTTCGGCGGCAGTTGCGTAGATCAACGCCATGCTGAAGTTCCCGAAGGCGCAAGGAAACGGCGCCGGCCGTGGCGTCAGGGCGGCCAGCGGGCCAGGTCGCGGCAAGGCTGCTGTCACCTTCGCCGCCCGGCTCACCCTGGAAGACGTTTCGCGGCGCTATGGCGAGGTGCTGGCACTCGACGGCGTCAGCATCGACATTCCCCCCTCTGAGGTCGTGTGCCTGCTCGGACCTTCGGGTTGCGGCAAATCGACCTTGCTCAGGGTTGCCGCAGGCATCGAGCGCCCCTCGTCGGGGCGCATCCTGCTCGACGGCCAGGAGGTAGCGGGTCCCGACAATTTCGTGCCCCCCGAGAAGCGCGGCATCGGCCTGATGTTTCAGGACTTCGCCCTCTTCCCCCATCTCAGCCTTCTCGACAATGTCGCCTTCGGCCTCAAATCGCTGACGCGAAGCGAAGCCAAGCGCGAAGCCCGCGCCGCGCTCGAGCGCGTCGGTCTCGCCCATTACGCCGGGGAGTATCCGCATATTCTCTCCGGCGGCGAGCAGCAGCGCGTGGCGCTCGCCCGTGCGATTGCGCCGCGGCCGAGCGTGCTGCTCATGGATGAGCCGTTCTCGGGGCTCGACTCGCGCCTCCGCGAGCAGATGCGCGAGGAGACGCTCGCCATCCTGCACGAGACCCGTGCCACCGCGATCGTCGTCACCCATGACGCCGAGGAGGCCATGCGCATGGGCGATCGCGTGGCACTGATGCGGCAAGGGCGGGTCGTGCAGACGGGCAAGGCGCTCGATCTTTACCGCGCGCCGAAGGACATTCTCGCCGCGCGCACCTTCTCCGAGTTGAACGAGCTTGCCGCGCGCATCGAAGGCGGAAATGCGGCAACGCCGCTCGGCCGCTTTGCCGCCAACGGCGTTCCCGACGGCGCCGACGCCATCGTTTGCGTGCGCCAGCGCGGCGTGCGCCTGCGCGGAGCGGGGCAGGGCGTGCCCGGGCGCGTTCTCGATGCCCGTTTCCTCGGCGATGTCGCCTTGGTCGAGGTGGCGGTCCAAGGGCTCGATGCGCCGCTCTTCGCCCGTGTCGCCGAGAGCGAGGTTCCGCCGCAAGGCACCGAAGTCGGCGTCGTCATCGAACCGGGCGCGGTCCTCGTCTTCGCCGCCAGCAATGGCGCCCGGACGGCCTCTTGAATCCCAAGAATTCGCTCGCTTGCGACCGCCCTCCCTTTACTGCCATAGTGTTTTGCGAGAAACCGGAACGCGCCCGAAGGCCCTCAACCGGCCTAGGCGCGATGGAGATTTGCAATGGGATTGAGCTGGTCGCACATTCTGATCGTACTTGTGCTCTTCGTGCTGCTGTTCGGACGCGGCAAGATTTCCGAGCTGATGGGCGACGTCGCCCAAGGCATCAAGAGCTTCAAGAAGGGGATGTCCGACGACGAGGAGGCCTCCGCCGCGGGGACCAAGGTCATCGAGCACGACGGCGCGAAACCCGCTGCCAAATCGGCCTCCCGCGCCAAAGCCCCGCGCAAGCAGAAAACGGGCTAGAGACTCGCGGACTCCGCGACCGTCTTTGAGGCCTCGCGGCCCTCGCCTGAAGGGCGCAAATGTTCGATATCGGTTGGTCTGAGCTTCTCGTCATCGCCGTGGTTGCGATCGTCGTGGTCGGACCTAAGGAGCTGCCCAAGCTGATGCGGAGCTTCGGTTTCTACGCCGGCAAGCTCCGCCGGGCGGCGGCAGATTTCCGCCGCCAGTTCGACGAAGCCATGCGCGAAGCCGAACTCGAGGAGGTGAAGCAGGCGATAGAGAGCGTGCGGACCGAAACGCGCGCGCTCGACGACAAAGCGCCGCTGGATCGGCCCCTCATGGTGGAAGGACCGAAAACGCCGAAACCCGGCGAGGCGAAGCCGGCAGCGAAGACGCCACGCAAGCGCGCTGCGGCGAAAGCGAAAACGCCAGCCAAGGCGGCGGCCAAGCGCGCCAAGAGCGGCGCGGAGCCCGCGCCATGACCGACGACGATATCGAGGCGAGCAAGGCGCCGCTGATCGAGCATCTGATCGAGCTGAGGCGGCGGCTCGTCTGGGCGCTGCTTGCGATCTTCGTCGCCTTTCTCGTGTGCTTCTGGTTCGCGAAGCCCATCTACAATGTCTTGCTGTGGCCATACCGGTTCGCGGCGGGCACGGATGCGCCCATCGAGATGATCTACACCGCGCCCCAGGAATTCTTCTTCACCCAGGTCAAGCTCGCTTTGTTCGGCGCGGTGTTCATCGCTTTCCCGGTGATCGCTACGCAGATCTACATGTTCGTGGCGCCGGGACTTTATCGCAACGAACGCCAGGCGTTTCTGCCCTTCTTGGTCGCGACGCCGGTCCTATTCCTGCTCGGGGCCGCTCTCGTCTATTTCGTGGCGATGCCGCTCGCAATGAAGTTCTTCCTGTCGATGCAGCAGACCGGCGACCAGCAGGTGCAGATTCATCTCACCGCGCGGGTGAGCGAATATCTCTCGCTGATCATGGCGCTGATCCTCGGCTTCGGCATCTGCTTCCAGCTGCCCGTCGTGCTGACGCTTCTCGCCCGCTCGGGGCTGATCACCGCCGACACGCTCAAGCGCTATCGCCGCCACGCCATTTTCGGGGTGTTCGTGGTCGCCGCGGTGCTCACGCCCCCCGATCCGATCAGCCAGATCGCGCTCGCCGTGCCGACCGTGCTGCTCTACGAGCTATCCATCTACGCGGTGAAGCTCGCGGAGCAGCGGCATGCCTCCGCTTCGGCCGCCGCCGGGGCCACCAAGCCATCGGCCGCGAAGCCCGCCGGCAAACCAGCTTGATGGTCGTGGGAACAGCGGGGGTGCTTCGCTTTGCCCAACCGACGGGGTATAGAGGCGCAAAACTTGAGTCGCTGAAGCAGAAAAGCCCGTAACCGTGCTCGATATCAAATGGATCCGCGACAATAAGGACGCCTTCGTCAAAGGGCTGACCGATCGCGGCTTCGACGACCCGCGCGCCGCGTTGAATAGCCTTCTGAGCCTCGACGAGGAACGCCGCGCAACGATTCAGAAATTGCAGGACGCGCAAGCCCGCCGTAACGCCGTCTCCAAGGAGATCGGCAACGCCAAGGCGAAGAAGGACGAGGCGGCGGCGAAGCGCCTCATGGACGAGGTCGCGACCCTCAAAGACACGATCCAGACGGGCGAGGCGGCTGAGAAGCGGCTCGACGACGAACTTGGGACGCTGCTCGCCACCGTTCCCAACACGCCCGCCCCCGACGTGCCGGTCGGGGCGGACGCTGGCGCCAACAAGGTCCTGCGCGTCGTCGGCGAACCCCCGAAATTCTCATTTCAGCCGAAGCAGCATTTCGAGCTCGGCGAGGCGCTCGGCCTCATGGATTTCGAGACCGCGGCCAAGCTCTCCGGGGCACGCTTCGTCGTGCTCAAGGGCGCGCTCGCCAGGCTCGAGCGCGCGCTCGCCGCTTTCATGCTCGACCTGCACACGAGCGAGCACGGCTATACCGAGATCAACCCGCCGCTTCTCGTGCGCGACGACGCCATGTTCGGCACCGCGCAACTGCCGAAATTCGCCGAGGACCAGTTCGAGGCGATCGCGGGCCTCGACAACATGCTCGACCGCGCGGAACTCGATTGAATCTCTCGCGATGGCGCGGAGTGCGAACGCAGAGGGGGTCAACAGGCGCTGGCTCATCCCCACCGCCGAGGTGCCGCTGACCAATCTCGTGCGCGACGATATTGTCGATGAGGCGAGCCTGCCACGCCGCGTCACTGCCGGCACGCCATGCTTTCGCGCCGAAGCCGGCGCTGCTGGCAAGGACACGCGCGGCATGATCCGCCAGCATCAATTCGCAAAGGTCGAGCTCGTTTCGGTCACGACGCCGGAGCAATCGGCCGAAGAGCACGAGCGCATGACGACAAGCGCCGAAATGGTCTTAAAGCGTCTCGGCCTCCCTTATCGCGTCGTCGTGCTCGCGACCGGCGACATGGGCTTCGCCGCGCAGAAGACCTACGACATAGAAGTGTGGCTGCCGGGGCAGGAGACCTATCGCGAGATTTCCTCCTGCTCCAATTGCGGCGACTTCCAGGCCCGGCGCATGAGCGCGCGCTACCGGCCGAGGGGCGAGAAGCAGCCCCGCCTCGTGCACACGCTGAACGGCTCGGGCGTCGCGGTGGGGCGGGCCCTGATCGCCATTCTCGAGAACTACCAGGAGGCCGACGGATCGATCCGGGTGCCTGAGGCGTTGCAACCCTATATGGGCGGCCTCGCCAAGATCGCGGCCGCGAATTGACGCAAGGCTAACGCGGCCCGCGCCACATTCCCACACGGGTGCTACAAATCGTCGGATATCTTTGACATCGCCACGGACTGTTGGACCGGCCATGGTATCCGCGCAAGACCAGATCGGCCTGATCATGCAGCTCAGGCGTCGCGGCATCCGCGACAATAATGTGCTGCGCGCCATCGAGCGGGTCCCGCGCGATCTCTTCGTCGATCCCGAATGGGCCGATTACGCCTATCGCGATGAGCCGCTTCCCATCGCTTGCGGGCAGACCATCTCCCAGCCTTATGTCGTCGCCTTCATGACGGAAAGGCTCGAACTCGACGAGCGCCACAAGGTGCTGGAGATCGGCACGGGCTCGGGCTACCAAGCCGCCGTGCTCTCGCATCTCTGCCGCCGGGTCTACACCGTCGAGCGCTGGCGCGAGTTGCAGAAGGCGGCCGAGCGCCGCTTGACCGCGCTCGGCATCACCAATGTGAGCACCATCATCGGCGACGGCTGGTTGGGGTGGCCGCCGCAAGCGCCCTTCGACCGCATCATCGTGACCGCGGCGGCGAAGGAAGCGCCGACGGCCCTCCTCGAACAGCTCAAGCTCGGCGGCCGCATGATCATCCCCTTGGGCGAGAGCCGCGAGACCCAGTATCTCGTTCAGATCGACAAGACCGAGGCCGGGCTTACCAAGACGAACTTGCTGCCGGTCCGCTTCGTACCGCTCGTGCACGGGCGCGCAGGTGTCGCCGCCCGTCAGAAGGGCCCGCGCGGCGCCGCCTCCGAGGACGAGTAGCCCCGGCTGAAATCTCCTCGCCGCCCTTCGAGGGCTAAGAGCTTGTTAACCGCATCGGCGCTTTACTGGCGGCACGGGGAGTATCGTTAGGGGCGTAGAGGGAATGCGGCGGGCGTTGTTCTTGTCGGAGTTCTGGCCGGGGCGCTTCAGTAGTGCTCGCGGCCGCGTGCGTGAGCCTCGTTGTGGCGGGTTGCAGCTCGACGTCGCGCCTCAACATTCCATCCCTCGGCCTCACCGGTTCCGAACAAAGCGACAACGCCGATTTCGCCACGACCTCGGCGCTGCCCGTCCCCGAGGAGTCGGTTTATTCCCAGGGGTCTCCAGGCGATGCGCGCCTCCAGCGCGCCGCATTGCCGCCACCCACCTATTCGCCCGCGCCGAGGCCGGTCCAGGACTACGCCGAGCCGCAGGCGAAGGTGCAAGGCCACCGCATCAAGGTCGCCAAGGGCGACACGCTTTCGAGCCTCTCGCGCCGCTACGGCGTCCCGGTCGAGCGGATCATCAGCGCCAACGACTTGCCTGACGGGCGTCTCGCCCAAGGGCAGGAGCTCGTCTTGCCGGGCGTGACGGCCGCCAAAGCGGCCGCCGTGGCCAAGGCTCAAACAAAGGTGCGGACGGTGAAGACCGAAACCATTGCCGCGCCGAAACCGACCTCGCTCGCCGAGGAAGAGGCGGCCGAGGCCGAGGGCAGCGACGTCGGCGGCAAGCAAGCCGCGAAGGCCAATGACGCGCTCGCAGGCAAGCCTGAGACCAAGCCGAACGGCATCGCCGCCTCGTCCGAGACGACCGGGCCGTCGAAGCGCGTGGCGAGCGTCGATCAATTGCCCGCGCCCGATCCCATGTCGGGCAACAGTTTCCGCTGGCCAGTCAAAGGCCGCGTCATCGCTGGGTTCGGCACGAAGCCCGACGGCGGGCACAATGACGGCATCGACGTCGCGGTTCCGCAAGGCACCTCGGTCAAGGCCGCCGAGAACGGGGTCGTCGCCTATTCAGGCAACGAGCTGAAAGGCTACGGCAATCTCGTGCTGATCCGGCACGCCAACAATTGGGTCTCGGCCTATGCCAACAACGAGGAGCTTCTCGTCAAACGGGGCGAGAAGGTGCGCCGCGGCCAGATCATCGCCAAGGCGGGAGCCACCGGCGCGGTCACCTCGCCGCAGGTGCATTTCGAGCTGCGCAAAGGCTCGCGCCCCGTCGATCCCACCAAGCACATGAGCGACCAGGCGGCCAACGCCGAATAGGCTCTAGAGCCGCGTTCCAAGCCTGCCGGCGAGGTCCTGGATGTATTGCCAGGCGACGCGGCCCGAGCGGCCGCCGCGCGCGAGCGCCCAGGCAAGCGCCTCCTCGCGCAACACCGCGTCCGGCACGGCGAGCCGGTAGTGATTGGCGTAGCCCCGCACCATCGCGAGATACTCGTCCTGGCTGCAATTATGGAAGCCGATCCACAGGCCGAAGCGGTCCGACAGCGACAATTTCTCCTCGACCGCCTCTCCGGGGTTGATGGCGGTCGCGCGTTCGTTCTCGATCATCTCGCGCGGCATGAGATGACGGCGGTTCGACGTGGCGTAGAACACGACATTGGCGGGGCGTCCTTCGATCCCGCCTTCGAGCACCGCCTTCAGCGATTTGTACGTGGTGTCCGACGCCTCGAAGGAGAGGTCGTCGCAAAAGAGGATGAAGCGGAGATCCGGGTTGGCGCGCATATGGGCGAGCGCGCGCGGCAAGGTGGCGAGGTCCTCGCGATGGATTTCCACGAGCTTGAGCCCCGCGATCTCATGATGGATGGCCTTGATCAGCGCGCTCTTGCCCATGCCGCGCGCGCCCCAGAGCAGCGCGTTGTTGGCGGGGAGGCCTTGCGCGAAGCGGAGCGTGTTGGCGAAGAGTGTATCGCGCATGCGGTCGATGCCCTTGAGCAGCGACAGCTTCACGCGGTTGACGTCGGTTATGGGCTCAAAGCTGCCGCTCTCCGGCTGCCAGACGAAAGCCTCGGCGGCGGCGAAATCGGGCCGTCCCGGCCGGCCCGGTCCGAGGCGCTCCAGCGCGCTCGCAATCCGCTCCAAAATGCCGGAGAGGGGCTCCTGAAAGTTCATGTCGCGCCGGTTGCAAAGCCTATCGGGGCGGCTATAGTCGCGCCAGCTTCGACCGGCCGGCCGCAAGATCAGAGGGCCGGATGACGCGATCGAGGGCGGCAATCCTTAAGCCAAGCAAAGGGCAGGAGCAATGGAAGGTTTCGTTTACGCGCAAGCCGCACCCGGCGTTTTCGATATGCTGAACAGCCTGATCATCCCGACGATGTTGATCATCGGCATCATGTATTTCCTAATGATCCGGCCGCAGCAAAAACGGCTCAAGGAGCATCGCGACATGGTGGCGGGGATCCGCCGCGGCGACACAATCGTGACCTCCGGCGGCATCATCGGCAAAGTGGTCAAGGTCGAGGATAACGAGCTTCAGGTCGAGATCGCCGACAGCGTCAAGATCAAGATCGTGCGCGGCACGGTTTCGGAGGTGCGCAACAAGGGCGACAAGACCGAGACGCCCGCCGCGTCTAAAGCGAAGGCCGCGTCCTGATGACGGCATCATCTTCCAACCGTTCCGTCCTTTAGCCCGAGCGCGTCATGCTGCATTTCCCAAGATGGAAACTGATCCTGGTCTTTGTCGTCGCTGTCGCCGGGATTCTCTATTCGCTTCCCAATCTGTTTCCCGCCGCGACCATGGCCACGCTTCCGCGCTGGCTGCCGCATAAGCAGGTCAATCTCGGGCTCGACCTTCAGGGCGGCGCGCATCTCCTCTATCAGCTCGATGAAAAGGACATGATCGAGGATCAGCTCAACGGTATTCGCGGCGACGTGCGCGAGACGTTGCGGCGCGCCCGCATCGGCTATTCCGATCTGAACCAGGACGTCGCCAAACGCTCCGTGTCGGTGACGATCCGCGACCCCGCGCACGTGCAGCAGGCCGAGACCGAACTGCGCAAGCTTGCCACCCCGCTCGGTGGCAACGTGTTCGGGGGCACGTCCTCCAGTGACATGACAGTCGCGCGCGAGGGCGACAATCGCTTTACCCTGACCGTGACCGACGCCGGCCTTGCCAACCGCATCACCTCGGCCGTCGAAGCCTCGATCGAGACGATCCGGCGTCGCGTCGATGCGCTCGGCACCACCGAGCCCAGCATTCAGCGCGAAGGCCGCAACCGCGTTCTCGTCCAGGTGCCCGGCATTTCGGACGTCGAGCACCTCAAGACGCTGATCGGCGAAACCGGCAAGCTCGAATTCAAGCTGGTCGATCCCGCCGCCGATGCGCAACAGGCCGCCAGCACCAAGCAGGTGCCTCCCGGCGATGAGCTCGCCTATTCCACCGACACGCCTCCCGTGCCCTATGTGCTTAAGAGTCAGACGCTTCTGACGGGAGAGAATCTCGAGAACGCCACGCCCGCCTTCGACCAAAACACCGGCGAACCCGTGGTGAATTTCAAGTTCGACGCGGCGGGCGCCAAGCGCTTCGGTCGGGTGACCCAGGAGAACGTCGGTCTCCCCTTCGCCATCCTGCTCGACGAGAAGGTGATAACGGCGCCGGTCATCCGCGAGCCGATCCTCGGCGGCACCGGGCAGATCAGCGGCAATTTCACCGTCGAGCGGGCTAACGATCTCGCCGTGCTGTTGCGCTCGGGCGCACTGCCCGCCAAGCTCAGCGTCATCGAGGAGCGAACGGTGGGCGCAAGCCTTGGCGCAGACTCGGTCGAGTTGGGCAAGAAAGCGGCGCTGGTCGGTCTTCTGCTCGTGATGATCTTCATGGTGGCGGGTTACGGCCTGTTCGGCCTGTTCGCCGATATCGCCGTGCTTCTCAACATGGCGCTGATTTTCGCCGTGCTCTCGCTGATGGGAGCGACACTGACGCTGCCGGGCATCGCCGGCATCGTGCTCGTCATCGGTATCGCCGTGGATGCGAACGTGCTCATCAACGAGCGCATCCGCGAGGAGATCAGGGCGGGAAAGTCGCCCTTCGCCGCCGTTGACGCCGGCTATTCGCGCGCGCTCGTCACCATCATCGATTCCAATGTGACCACGCTGATCGCCGTCTTGGTGCTGTTTTGGCTCGGCACCGGGCCGGTGCGCGGCTTTGCCGTGACGCTTACGATCGGCATCATCGCCTCGATGTTCACCGCCGTCACCGTCACGCGGCTGATGGTCTATTACTGGCTGCGCTGGGCGCGGCCGCGAACCATACCTCTCTAAGAATTGGCTAAGGATCGGCCCATGTTCAGCGGCATCCACTTCGTTCCCCCCAATACCAAGATCGACTTCGTCGGGATGCGGGCCGTCTCGTGGTTCGTCTCGGCCGTTCTGACCGTGGTTCCGCTCATTCTCGTCGCGACGCTCGGGCTCAACATGGGCATCGATTTTCAGGGCGGCACGCTGATCGAGGTGAAGACCAAGGAAAGCCCGGCCAATCTCGCCGACATTCGCGGCAAGGTGAGCGGCCTTGGACTTGGCGAAGTGCAAATCCAGGAATTTGGCGCGCCCGACGCGGTGCTTATCCGCATCGCTTCGCAGCCGACCGAGCAGGAGCAGCAAGCCTCGATCGGCAAGGTCAAGGGCGCGCTCGGCGACACGGTCGAGTATCGCCGCGTCGAGATCGTGGGGCCGACCATTTCCGGCGAGCTGATCGCCGGCGGGACGATTGCCGTGGTCGTCGCGCTGATCGGAATCCTGATTTACGTCTGGTTCCGCTTCGAGTGGCAATTCGCCGTGGCGGCCATCGCCTCGCTCATCCACGACGTGACCGGCACGATCGGTCTCTATTCGCTGCTCCAGCTCGAATTCAACGTCTCGAGCATCGCCGCCCTTCTCACCATCATCGGCTATTCGCTCAACGACAAGGTCGTGATCTTCGACCGGATCCGGGAGAATTTGCGCAAGTACAAGCGCATGCCGCTGGTTGAGCTTCTCGACGTGTCTATCAACGAGACCTTGGCGCGCGCGGTCCTGACCCATGTGACGACATTCCTCGCCATGCTGCCCTTCCTGTTCTTCGGCGGCGAGACCATCTTCGGCTTCGCGCTCGCCATGTGCTGGGGCATCGTCATCGGCGCTTACTCGTCGATCTTCGTCGCCTCGCCGTTGCAGCTCATTCTCGGGGTGCGGCGCGAAGCGTGGAGCGCGGCGCCGGCCTCGGCCAAGGGGAGGGGCCCGGCCGCGGCGCGCGCCTGATCGAGAGGCGGGCGAACCTTGCGTGAGGCCAGCCGGGACGACACGGTAAGGACGATCGCGCGGGCAGGCGATTTCGACCGCGCCCTTGCCGCCTCTTTCGCGCCGCGCGAGGCAAGGCCCGATCTTCTTGCCCTCTGCGCTTTCAATGTCGAGCTTGCCCGCATCGCCGAACAGGTGAGCGAAGCGCAGCTCGGCGCCATCCGCCTGCAATGGTGGCGCGAGGCGATCGCGCGGAGCCGGCGGGGCGAAACCGTCGGCCATCCCATCGCCGACGCTTTCGGCGAGACGGCGCGGTGCCGCGCTTTGCCGGTGGGCACCGTCGCCGCGCTGATCGATGCGCGCCAATTCGACGTCGCGGACAAGATCATGCCGGACTGGAAATCGCTCGAGACATATCTCAAGGACACGGCAGGGGCCATGTTTGCGCTTGGTGGCGTATGCCTCGGCGCTCGGGGCCCTGAACTCGGTGAGGCCGCGAATAGGGCAGCCCTGGCTTACGGCCTGACCGGCCTGATGCGGGCTTTGCCGGCGCATGCGGCCGGAGGCCGGGTCTACCTTCCCGCCGACATGCTCGTCGCCCGCGGGACCAGTCCGGAAGCCGTGCTGGCCGGGTCGTCGAGCCAAGGCCTCCGCGCGCTTCTGACCGTACTGAGGGAGAAGGCGCGGGCAGCCTGCGCCGAGGCGCGCCAGCGCGTAGCCAGGCTCGAGCGCGCGGCTGGGCCCGCATTTCTCCCGCTCCGGCTGGTCGACCCTTATCTCGCCGGGCTCGAAGCGTTAGATCGGAGCGGGGCCGATCCCTTGCGGGAGGTTGCGGACATCAATCCGCTCTACCGGTTCTGGCGCTTGGCAAGCTGACGGAAATAGAGAGCGGGGATGGCGATGGGCGAGCGGTGGAGCATCTGGTGGCAGCGTCGCATTCCCGATATCGGCGGCGCTGCCGTACGGTTTCCCCTTGCCGTTACACTCGCCGCGGCCTTGACCTTCTACAAGCTCGGCCACGACATTCCCGGCGATGCCGAGCTTCGCGTGCTGGGCGCGCTTGCGGCGTCGTTTCTTTGGGTTGTTGCCGCCGATCTTTACGTCGAGGCGAACGGGCGCTCGCAGGCCGCCCGCATCGCGCTTTGGCTTTGCGGCATCGTCGTCATCGCGGTCCTGTTCAAGTTTTCCTGGGAGATCTGGTTCCTGCCGCCGCTTCTGATCGGCGCGCTCCTTCTTCTCGTCGGGCTTGCGTCTCATCTCGGACGCGGCGAGAGCAATTCGACGTTTTGGCTGTTCAACCATCGGCTTTGGCTCGGCGCCTTGCTTGCGCTCGCGGGCGGCGTCCTCTTGGGCGCGGGGCTGTCGGCCATTCATGCCACGTTGAATCTCCTCTTTGGGCTCGGCCTGTCATCGCGCTGGCTCGAGCGAATTTGGACCGTGATCCTCGGCTTCGTCGCGCCGGTGAGCTTTCTTGCTTTCGCGCCGCGGCGCTTCAACGACAAGATCACCGAGCGCGAAGAGCAGGACTTCACCATGCGCGCCGCGGCCGCGCTCGTTAAGTTCGTGCTCGTGCCCCTGCTTCTCGTCTACACCGCCATTCTCTACGCCTACGCCGTCAAGATCGCGCTCGCCTGGGAGCTGCCCAAAGGCACTCTGGCGGCCATGGTCGTGGCCTATCTGTTCGTCGGCGCGGTGACGCTGCTGCTTGGGTTTCCGAGCCGCGACGAAGGCGGTCCGCTGCTTCGCTTCTTCTGGCGCCACTGGGTCTTGCTCGTAGCGCTGCCGGTCGTGCTGCTGTTCATCGCCGTTTCGCGGCGCATCGCCGATTACGGCCTGACCGAGGAGCGCTACATGATCGTGCTCGTCGGCGTATGGGCGCTGATCCTCGCCGGCATCCGCATCGCCAGGGGGCCGGACTTTGATTTGCGCCTGCTCCCGGGCGTGCTCGCCCTGCTTCTGTTGGCGGCGAGCTTTGGCCCCGGCGGCGCTATCGGCTTTTCGGTGATGAGCCAGAAGGCCGAGCTTGCATCCATCCTCGCCGCCAAGAACATGCTTGCCGATGGCAAGTTCGTGCCGGCGTCTCCAGGCGAGAAGGACCCGCTTGGACAAGAGGCCGCCCGGGTCCGTGCCATCGAGTGGTACCTTAACGCTCATCGCTCGCTCGCAGTGCTCGCCCCCTGGTTCGAAGGGCAGAAGGACGATCCGTTCGCGCCGGGCAAGACGCCGGAAGAATCCGTGCGCGAGCTCCTTGCCGCGTTTGGTCTGACGCCAACTCTCGGCGGCGACCCCGGCGCGCTTGCGTTCAAGCACTACGCCGACACGCCCGCGATCGTGAGCCTCGGTACGACGGCGCGAATGATCGGCCCGGTCGTCTTTCAGACCGTCCCGAAGCCTCTGCCAATTCCGGTGCAAACGGTTGCCGTCGAAGGATTTGGTCCGGTCGAGATCGAACTCGACGGCAACGCGGTCGAAATCCGCATGGCGAGCGGAGAGCGGTTGAGCTTCGACCTCGCCGAGGCGGTACGTGAGATCGAAAAGCGAAAGTCGTCTGAAGGCAAGGACACTTCGCCCATCGCGCTCAAGGCGTCGAGCGGCGGCGTTTCCGCAACGCTGCTCATCGACCGCATCGTCGGCACTTACGAGGAGCCGGAATTCAGCCTCGCGAACTTGCGCTTCTGGCTCGTTCTCGACCGCGCCGGGTAAGCCCACTACGCCGCGGCTACGGAAGCGGGTTCCGCGAGCCAGCGCTCGAGATCGGCGAGCGCGCGGAGCGAGAGCGTGCGTTTCCGGGCGAGCCCCTTGGGTTGGCGCGGACCCTTCTCGCGGGGCGGCAAGGGTTCCGCGATCGGCGGGAACAGCCCGAAATTGACGTTCATTGGCTGGAAGCTGCGCGGGCCGGTTGCCGCGTCGTGGGTGAGATGGCCGCCGGTGATGTGGTTGAGCAGGGCCCCGAAGGCGGTCGTGGGCGGCGGCGGCGAAAGGGTCCGGCCGCGCCATTCCGCCGCGGCAAAGCGCCCGGCGATGAGCCCGATCGCCGCCGACTCGACATAGCCTTCGACCCCCGTGATCTGTCCGGCAAAGCGGAGCCTTTGATGCGCTTTCAGCCGCAAGCCCGTATCGAGAAGCTTCGGGCTGTTGAGGAAGGTGTTGCGGTGAATCCCGCCGAGGCGCGCGAATTCGGCGTGGCCGAGCCCGGGGATGGTGCGGAACACGCGCACCTGCTCGCCATGTTTGAGCTTGGTCTGGAATCCGACCATGTTCCACAAAGTGCCGAGCGCATTGTCCTGACGGAGTTGCACCACGGCATAGGGCTTCACGCCCGGCCGGTGCGGGTTCGAAAGACCGACGGGCTTCATCGGCCCAAAGCGCAGCGTATGCGGGCCGCGCTCGGCCATCACCTCGACCGGAAGGCAGCCCTCGAAATATGGCGTCGCTTCGAAGTCCTTGAAGACGGTCTTCTCCGCGGCAAGAAGTGCGGCGATGAAGGCCTCGTATTGGGACTTGTCGAGCGGGCAGTTGATGTAGTCCGCCCCGCCGCCGCCCGGCCCCGCTTTGTCATAGCGCGACTGTCGCCAGCACACGCTCATGTCGATGGTCTCGGCATGGACGATGGGCGCGATCGCATCGAAGAAGGCAAGCTCCGCTTCACCGGTAAGACCCTTGATGACGTCCGCCAGCGCCGGCGAGGTGAGGGGACCCGTCGCCACGATGACGCTGTCCCAATCGGACGGCGGCAGGCCAGCGACTTCCTCGCGCGAAATTTCGATCAACGGATGGGTTTCGAGCGTCCGGGTGATAAGGGCGGCGAAGCCGTCGCGATCGACCGCGAGCGCGGCGCCGGCCGGCAGCTTGTTCGCGTCGGCCGCCGCGATGACGAGAGAGGAGGCGCGGCGCATCTCCTCATGGAGGAGACCGACGGCGTTGGTTTCCCAATCGTCCGAGCGAAAGGAATTGGAGCAAACGAGCTCGGCGAAAGCTCCGGTCTTATGCGCCTCGGTCGGACGTATGGGGCGCATCTCGTGCAGCACGGCCGGCACGCCGCCTTGCGCGAGTTGCCAGGCGGCCTCGCTTCCGGCTAGGCCGCCGCCAATGACATGAACCTTGCCGGTCATGACTGTTAGCTAGGCCCGTTCACGCATTTCCTCAAGCCGCACCCTCCCGACGCACCGTCAACGAATTGGGCAAAACCAAGGAATTGGCGTTGAAATAGGCGACTCTTCCACTACCATCCACGCGGGAGTCGAATCTGATTTCGGCAAAACTAGCGGCTTCCAACCCATTGAGCCGGTGGACCGCCGGCATTTCGGCGCATCCGCCGCTCTCGCACGAAAGGGGGGTGAGATGTCATCGAATACGGCTCTTGCAGTTAGCGTTGGCGTGCTTGGCGCAGTTGCCACCTGGCTCTTCCTGGGGCCGATGGGTGGCGCTCTCGCGATCTGGGCCGCCTTTATCGCCTGGGGCTGCTACTTCCACTGCGGTGGCAAGGAGACTGGCCTGCAAACGACCCTGCTGAACAATGCCGCCGGCGCGGTCATTGCCGGCATCACGATGATTGTCGCCGGCGCCGCCATCGGCGGTAGCCTGCCCGCGGCCGTTTGGCCGGCAATCTGCGTGGGCCTCGGCGTTGCGGCCATGGTGCTGCTCGCCAACGTCCCCATGTTTTCCACCATCCCGGCGCAAGTATACGGCTTCGCTTCAGTTGCCGCATACTCGCTGATGAAGGGCGGAAGCATGACGGCGCCTTCGCTTGAGAATCCCGTCGTCGTCGTCATCCTTTCGATGATCCTCGGGGCGGTGTTCGGCTACGTGTCCGAGAAGCTCGCCGGCATGCTGGCGGGAGCAGGGCACGGGGCACGCGCGAAAGCGTGAGGCAGAGCTCCGCGCCGTAGCGCCGGGCTCACCCGAACCCAGGCGCTGGCGAATGCTTAAGAGGCGCGACCCCTTCGCGGGGGCCGCGCCTCTTTGCTTTGCTATGGGCGGCTGGCGATGCCGAGGGTGACCATCCAGGTGTTGCGAACCGAGGTCACGAGCAGGATGACCACGCCGAGCGCGCATAGCGCGTTGGCGAAGGGCGCTTCGAGCGCGAAGGCCGCCGCCGATGCCATGATCAACGTGAAAGACGCAAGCGGCACCGCGACATGCCAGATGATCCGTGGCCCTTCGAATCTCATCATCCGGTGTGACAGCATCCAAAGGTTCATGACATAGGCGAGACCGGCCGATCCGATGGCCCCGAGCGCGAACGCGCGCCAGGCCGACGATAGCGGCGGAACCATCACCATGGCGATGACGAGAAGGCTGGCGAAATAGACCAGAACCGGCGTGACGTACAGGCGCACGCGGTGCTCGTCGCCTTTTTTCGTATGGTCAATGCCGAGCGTGATAACCACAAAAATGAGACCGATCAGCGTTCCGGCCGTGCTTCCGGCAAGCGTGTAGAAACCATCCCAATCGTCCATTCCCCGCTCCCATTTTCGGCTTCCTTCACCACGACTATAGCGCAGCGTTAAGCCAAGGCGGAAAAGCATGGAGTTGCCGGTGAACCTCAAGGCAACCCTGTTGGGGAACATTGCTTGCGCCATCGGCCCGGCGCGGGCAATGTGCCGCCTCTCGGTAACAAGCGTCGCGGCAGGATTTCGCCCATGCCCTCCGTTTCCGTTGTCTGGAAAGGCAACTGCCACGATCCACTCGCCCGCTACCGGCTCCTTGGCTATTTGCATCGGCTTGCCGCCCGGAGCGACGAGTTCTGGCGTTTGCGCCAGCCGGAGCGGCCTCACGTTCTCAAGGTGATGAACGCGGAGAACGGCAAGGGGACGCGGCCCCGCGCCAATATCGAGACGACCGATGAAGAAGTCTCGGGCACGGTCCTTGTCTCGAGCCTTGTCAGTCCCAACCCCGAACGTCTCGCGTCGGCGGCGCGCGCGGCCGGCCTCGCGCTGGTCGAAAGTCCCGAAGGCGACAATGCGCCGCTGATCGCGCTGAAGCGGGCGCGCTTGCGCGGGATCGACTTCAAGCTGTTTGATCCGCGCGGGCTCTATCCCGCCGCCGATCGCATGAGCTTCGTCTTCCTCGAAGGCGAAGCGAATTCTCCGCTCGACGGCTGGCTGGTCGAGCGCGCTTCGAGGGAGGATTGCGCGGCAAGCGACGCCGAGGCGCTGCGGACGGCGGACCTTTATCTTTGCGCGCCGAGCGTGCACCTCCGCTATTACCTCGAAGACTGGACCGACTGCCTGTTCTCCTGGATCAAGTTCTTCTTCATCGGCGATCTCTGGTGGCACCGCTGGGAGGAGATGCAGGGCTACGCCGACTACCGGCATGTGTTCGAGGACTTGAGCGAAGATCGCGGCGCCGAGGCCGCCGAGCAAGCGGCCTTCGACGCCGTCGTCGCGACCTTCGCCCAGCATGCCGAGCACTGGATCGGCGAGGTCGAAGGCTGGGCCAAAGCCGAGCAGGGCTAGCCGCGCAGTTCGATGCAAAAGCTCGATTGATTTTTCACATTGCGCGTTGTCAGCGCGCGGGCGTTTTGCCGAAGGCGTTACGCAGTTCGCCTTTTGCGCGCTCCAGCCTGGCGCGGTCGGCCGCGTTCAGGTTCCTGCCGGCGCGGTTGATGTAGAACACAAGCATCGACATCGCCGAGCGGAACGGATCGGCCTTCCGCCGTCTACTCGCTTTGGCCGAGCGTTTCAGCGACGCCGCAATCGCCTTTGGGTCTCTCAAGGCAAAGACGCCGGGTTCGAGAGCGAGCGCGTTTGAGTGCTCGGTCACATGTTGCGACCAGCGCCTTGATTTTACTGTGCCTGTTCGCTTTCTCGGCATGGCGTCACGCGACGGTCAGGACACCATCTTAACGCCACAACTGCACGCTAGTTGCCGGGTCGCTCGTGCAAGGGAGGAATCCGTTGGCAAACCTCACGCTCTATCACGCCTCGCCGTCGCGCTCCTCGATCGCCCGCTGGATGCTCGAAGAAATAGGCGAGCCTTACGATCTCCATCTGCTGAGCTTGGCCAAAGGGGAGCAGCGCGCGCCCGACTATCTCGCCGTCAATCCCATGGGCAAGGTGCCGGCCCTGAAACATGGCGACGCCGTCATCACCGAGGCCGCGGCCATCTGCACCTATCTCGCCGACGAATTTCCGCACGCGCGGCTGAACGTGCCGGTCGGCGATCCGCGGCGCGGCACCTATCTCAGATGGCTCTTCTTTGCGCCGTCCTGCATCGAGCCCGCCATCACCGATCGCGCTTTCCCGCGCAAGGAGGAACCGCGCCGCGGCATGTTGGGCTACGGCGATTTCGACACGGTCATGGCGGTAGTGGCGGAAGCGGTCGAGCCCGGGCCTTATCTGATGGGCGAACAGTTCACGGCGGCCGACGTGGTCTTGGGATCCACGCTGCGCTGGGGGATAATGTTCGGCATCCTGCCCAAGCGGCCCGAGTTCGTCGCCTATGTGGGCAGGCTCGAGCAGCGCCCGGCCCTGAAGCGGGCCGTCGCGCTCGATCAAGAGTTGGCAAGCGCCTAGCGGCCGAAGGACTGCTTGAGCAGGGACTTGACCTGATCGAGCTTGGCGCGCTGGTCGGCGGAGAGGTTGGCGCCAGCGCGATTGACGTAGAAATCGAGCATCGACATCGCCGAACGATACGGATCGTCGCTGTGACGAGCCGGATCTTGCGCCGATTTCTTCAGAGCGGCGGCGATTTGCTGCGCGGAGCCGCTGGCGAACAGACCCGGCTCGAGATCGAACGGATGGTCGTGAGCGGTCACGTCCGCGGACCATTTCTTGTCTGACTTGGCCATGACGTCCTCCTTGACTTGCGGGAGCGCGAACTTCGCAAAGGATCGTGAGGAACGGCCAAAGACAATGGCGTCAATTTGCGGCAATTTGGCGTGATCGATGGCGCTCCACATCACGATCCTTTCCGGTGGGCAGACAGGCGTGGACAGGGCCGCGCTCGATGCCGCCATCGAGAGGGGTCTCGCTTACCGCGGGTGGTGCCCAAGAGGCGGCTCTGCGGAGGATCTGCCGGAGCCGCCGGGGCTGTTGGCGCGATACCCGCATCTGCGCGAGACGCCGGAAGCCGACCCCGCCGAGCGCACGCGACGAAACGTTCGCGATGGCGACCGGCTGTTGGTGCTGACGGACAGTTCCGGCATTACTGTCTCGAAAGGAACTGAACTCGCGCGCGATGTTGCCTTGAAGCTCGGCAAGCCGTGCCTCGTGGCCGATCTCGGCACCGGGGCTGCGCTCGAGCAGGCGCGCGCCTTTCTCGATGTAGGCGAAAAGGGCCTCGCCGTCTGCATCGCCGGTCCCCGCGAAAGCGAGGCGCCGGGCATCTACGCCAAGGCCCGCGCGTTCCTCCGTCAGATTCTCTGAGTATGTGTCAAGGCGCGGCCACTTTTATGTGCGGTGCTTTGACCCTAGTAAAGGGGAATCGCGCATGAACCGGAGGAAGAGCGCCAAGCGCAGCGTAACCCGGCGACAAGTCTTGGCTGGTGCCGCGACCGCGGCTTCGGCAGTTCTCGGCTGGCACGGTGGCAAAGCGCAGGCGGGTCCGGCCGGATCGGCAAAACAGAGTGCCAAAGTCTGCAATCTCACGCCCGAGGCCGCCGAGGGTCCGTTCTATTTCGATCCCAAGCTGGTACGCGGTGCCGTCGCCGAAGGAAAGGTGGGCGCACCGCTCGCGCTCGCGCTCGAAGTGGTCGATGCCGAAACCTGCGCGGCGCTCAGCAAGGTGCGCGTCGATATCTGGCACTGCGATGGACTCGGCGTCTATTCCGGCTATGCACGCCAGGAAACCGGATCCGCCGAGGGCGAAACCTTCTTGCGCGGGACGCAATTCACCGACGATGGCGGCGCGGTGCGCTTCAACACCATCTACCCAGGCTGGTATCCGGGCCGCACGCCGCATATTCATTTCAAGGTCATTCTTGACGACAAGGACCTTGTCGCGGGACAGCTCTATTTCCCCGATTCCGTCAGCGACCAGGTCTACGCCACGCATTCTCCTTACCGCGAGCGCAGGCAGGAGCGCGACACCGTCAACGCCACTGACTTTATCTTTCTCGAGCAGGACGGTACCGCTACGCTGGCGGACATCAAGGAGGCCGACGGCTCATATCGCGCTGCGCTCGTTATCGGCATCAACCGTGCAGGTCGCGCCTAGCAACGGACAAATCTCGGAAATGAGGCCGGAACGCGCAGGCCGCAAAGTTCGAGAAGCAAGCCGCGAACTCGTGCTAAAATACCGCACTGATAAAGCTCAAGGGGGGAAACATGCTGACAGCGCTTATCGTGACTTGCGTGGTCGGAGGCATCGCAGGCTGGCTTGCAGGCCTGCTTGTCCAAGGGACCGGCTTCGGCCTCGCCGGCGACATTGTCGTCGGCATTCTCGGCGCGATCCTCGCCATGTTCCTGTTTCCCGCTCTCGGCCTCGCGCTGACGCTCGGTGGCGGGTTGCTCGGCGCAATTATCACCGCCTTCATCGGCGCCGTGATCCTGCTCGTCATCGTCAAGGTGATCAAACAGGTCGCCGCGTAGCGCGATTCCATACGCTTTCCTAGCCTAGCCCCACCCTGCGAGGGGTGGCGCTCACTCGCTTTAGCGCGGGCCCCGAACACGCACCGATAACGATGTCGCGAGCGGCCTTGTCGCGGCCACGCCCGACCGTCAAATTCCGCGGGCGATGAATTCTGTCGGGCGCATCCTGTTGCAAGCTCTTATCTTCGGCGCGCTCGCCAACCCGCCAGCTTATGCTCAAAGCGAGTTCGCCGGCGAGCGATTTCCCTATCGCGCCTTCGACCGTCTGCCCAAAACGACGATCGCCGTTGGCGGCGGCACGCTCGACGTGGGGTTTGCGCCGGGCGCCTTCACGCTGCCCCGAAGCGCGCTCATGGCTTGGCTCGAAGGCTCGGCCAAAGCAGCCTCGGTCTATTTCGGCAAATTCCCGGTCTCTTCGGCGGACATTTTGATTGTTCCGGTCTCTGGCGGCGACGTGCAAGGGGGTGCGTCGTGGGGTTTTCGCGGGCCCGCCATTCGCCTCATCGTCGGCAGCGACGCGACAGAAGATGATCTCCGCGATGACTGGGTCGCAGTGCATGAGATGACGCATCTCGCCCAGCCCGACATCCGCGAGCCGCATCTCTGGCTCGCCGAAGGGACCGCCACCTATGTCGAGCCGATCGCGCGGGTTCAGGCCGGTCAGCTGAGCGCGGAAACTATCTGGGGCGACATGGTGCGCGACATGCCCAAAGGACTGCCGGAGCCCGGCGACCGCGGGCTCGACCGCACGCCCACCTGGGGCCGGACCTATTGGGGCGGAGCGATATTCTGCCTGATGGCCGACATCGAGATTCGCAAGCAGACCGGCAACAAGGCCGGGTTGCAGCAGGCGCTGCGCGGCATCGTCGCCGCGGGCGGCACGATCGAATGGGGCTGGCCGATCGCCCGCATTCTCAGCGTGGGCGACAAAGCGACCGGCACGACCGTGCTGACCGATCTCTACGCGAAGATGGGAACGAAGCCCTACGCACCGAATCTCGACGCGCTCTGGCGCGACCTCGGCGTCTCGGTGAAAGACGGGCGCGCGGCGTTCGACGACGAGGCTCCGCTCGCGTCGATCCGCCGCGCCATTACCGCGCCGCCGGTCTAAAGTGCCCGGGCGAGAAGCCTGCCTTAGACGGCGTCTTTGGCGGCCTTGACCGGGCGCACTTTCAGTGTCTTGCGCGCTGGCTTCGCCTTGAAGACCGTCGGCTCTTTGGTGAAGGGGTTGATGCCCTGGCGCTCTTTGGTGGCCGGCTTCTTGACGACGGTGAACTTGGCAAAGCCCGGGAGCATGAACATGCCGGCTCGTTTCAGCTCCTTGTAGGCGACGCCGGCGAGCGACTCCATGACCGCCTTCACGTCTTTCTTCGCCACCGAGCAGTCGTCGGCGACTTTTTGAATGAGCTCAGATTTCGACATCATGCGCGTGTTCCTCCTTTGCCCGGCCGTCAGGCCCCGAATTCTCGCTATGGCCTTCTGGCCATAAGCGCAATCGCGACTTTGCCGCTACCCGACAGACGGCAAAGGCTCAATTCCCCGGAAAATCGCCGATTTGGCGCGATTTGTCAGCAGATTCCCCGGGAATTTTGCAGTGGATATGCAGATTCCAGCGGAAAAACTGGGGATTCGGGGCGCTTTTCGCCCTCACTCGGCGGCGGCGCGCTTGGCGCCAGCCCCTTTGCCGCGCCGGTCCATGACCTGTCTCAGGTACTGCCCGGTGTAGCTCGCCGGGTTCGCGGCGATCTCCTCCGGCGTGCCGACGGCAACCACCTCGCCGCCGGCATCGCCGCCTTCAGGCCCAAGATCGACGATCCAGTCCGCGGTCTTGATGACTTCGAGATTGTGCTCGATCACCACCACCGTGTTGCCCTGATCGACCAGCTCGTGCAGCACTTCGAGCAGCTTCGCCACGTCGTGGAAGTGAAGTCCCGTGGTCGGCTCGTCAAGAATGTAGAGCGTGCGGCCCGTGGCGCGGCGCGACAGCTCGCGCGACAGCTTCACCCGCTGCGCTTCGCCGCCCGAGAGCGTGGTCGCCTGCTGCCCGACATGGATATAGGAGAGGCCGACGCGCTTCAGCGTCTCGAGCTTGTCGCGCACCGCGGGCACCGCCTTGAACAGTTCCGCCGCCTCCTCGACCGTCATGTCGAGAACGTCGGCGATCGACTTGCCCTTGAACTTGATCTCAAGCGTCTCGCGGTCGTAGCGCTTTCCCTTGCACACGTCACACGTGACGTAGATGTCGGGCAGGAAGTGCATCTCGATTTTGATGACACCGTCGCCCTGGCAGGCCTCGCAGCGCCCGCCCTTAACGTTGAAGGAGAAGCGCCCCGGCTTGTAGCCGCGGGTCTTGGCCTCGGGCAGCTCGGCGAACCATTCGCGGATCGGGGTGAAGGCGCCGGTGTAGGTCGCGGGGTTCGAGCGCGGCGTACGCCCGATCGGCGACTGGTCGATGTCGATGACCTTGTCGAGATGCTCGAGCCCCTCGATCTCATCGTGCTCGCCCGGCACTTCGCGCGCGCCCGTGAGCTTGCGGGCGACGGCGCGATAGAGCGTCTCGATCAGGAAGGTGGATTTGCCGCCGCCCGAGACGCCGGTGATGCAGGTGAAAAGGCCGAGCGGAATATCGACGGTGATGTTCTTGAGGTTGTTCGCCCGCGCGCCGAGCACCGAGAGCCGCCTGCCCCTGGTCGGTTTGCGCCGGGCCTTCGGCGAGGGGATCTGCTTGAAGCCGGTGAGATATTGCCCGGTGAGGCTCTGCGGCGCCGCCATCACCTCATCCGGCGTCCCTTCCGCCACCACCTCGCCGCCATGGATGCCAGCGCCCGGGCCCATATCGACCACATGATCGGCGGTTAGGATCGCTTCCTCGTCGTGCTCGACCACGAGCACGCTGTTGCCCATGTCGCGAAGCGATTTCAGCGTGTCGAGCAGCCGGGCGTTGTCACGCTGGTGCAAGCCGATCGAGGGCTCATCGAGTACGTAGAGCACGCCGGTCAGCCCTGAGCCGATCTGCGAGGCAAGCCTGATGCGCTGGCTCTCGCCGCCCGAGAGCGAGCCGCTCGCGCGCGAGAGCGTGAGATAGTCGAGGCCGACATCGTTGAGGAAATTGAGCCGCTCGCGGATCTCTTTGAGGATGCGCGCGGCGATCTCGTTCTGCTTCGGGGTGAGATGCGAGGGCAGGTCGCCGAACCAGCGCGCGGCCTCCCGGATCGACATTTCCGTGACCTGGCCGATATGGAGCCCCGCGACCTTCACCGCGAGCGCCTGCGGCTTTAAGCGGTAGCCGCTGCAGACCTGGCAGGGATGGTTCGACTGGAAGCGGGACAGCTCGTCGCGTACCCAGGAGGACTCGGTCTCACGCCAGCGCCGCTCGATATTGGTGATGACGCCCTCGAACGGCTTCGTTGTCGAGTAATGGCGCACGCCGTCGTCGTAGGTGAAGGTGATCTCGTCGTCGCCCGAGCCGTAAAGCACCACGTCTTGGAAGGACTTGGGCAGGCTCTTCCACGGCTTGGTCATGGGCTGGCGATAGGCGCGGGCGAGCGCTTCCAGCGTCTGCTGGTAATAGGGCGATGTGGCGCTGGTGCGCGCCCAAGGAGCAATCGCGCCGCGGGAGAGGCTCAAGCTCTCGTCGGGCACCACGAGGTCGGGCTCGAAGAAAAGCTCGGTGCCGAGCCCGTCGCAGGCCGGGCAGGCGCCGTAAGGATTGTTGAACGAGAACAGCCGGGGCTCGATCTCCTCGATGGTGAAGCCGGAGACAGGGCAGGCGAATTTCGCCGAGAAGATGATCCGCTCATCGCCCCTGTCGGCGAATTCGACGGCGGCGATGCCGTCTGAGAGTTGCAGCGCCGTCTCGAAGCTGTCGGCAAGCCGCGCCGCGAGATCGGGCCGCACCACGATGCGGTCCACGACCACGTCGATGTCGTGCTTGACCTGTTTGTCGAGCGCAGGCACCTCCGCGATCTCGTGGAAGCGGCCGTCCACCTTGACGCGCTGAAAGCCCTTCTTCTGCAGCTCGGCGAAGTCCTTGCGGTATTCGCCCTTCCGCCCCCGCGCGATCGGCGCGAGCAGATAGAGCCGCGTGCCTTCCGCGAGCGCGAGCACCCGGTCCACCATCTGGCTCACGGTCTGGCTCTCGATCGGGAGCCCGGTTTCCGGCGAGTAGGGGATGCCGACCCGGGCGAAGAGGAGGCGCATATAGTCGTAGATCTCGGTGACGGTGCCGACCGTCGAGCGCGGGTTCCGCGAGGTTGTCTTCTGCTCGATGGAGATCGCCGGCGACAGACCCTCGATATGGTCCACGTCCGGCTTCTGCATCATGTCGAGGAACTGGCGCGCATAGGCCGAGAGCAACTCGACATAGCGCCGCTGGCCCTCGGCATAGATCGTGTCGAAGGCGAGCGAGGACTTGCCGGAGCCCGACAGCCCGGTGATGACGATGAGCTTCTCGCGGGGGAGGTCGAGCGCGATGTTCTTGAGATTGTGCTCGCGCGCGCCGCGGATGGAGATGAATTTGGAGGTCATTCTAGGGCCAATGTCGGGCCGAAACCCGCTCCCCGCAAGGGGTTCGCGTAAGGCCGTTTCTCCACAGGTTGAAGCGAAGAAGCAAGGGAAGCGGCCGCGCCCAGCGTGACGGAAGGGCGAATCTCAGGCCTTAATGCCCGGCCATGACGCTCACCCCCGCTAGGACCACCCTCATCGTCGCCGGCATCATCCTCGTCGCCGCTCTTGCCCTCTATCTGATGGGCCATCCGCTCATCTGCAAATGCGGCTATGTGAAGCTCTGGCACTTCGATGTCGTGAGCGCGGAGAACTCCCAGCACCTGATCGACTGGTACACGCCCTCCCACCTCATTCACGGCTTTCTGTTCTATTGGGCGCTCTGGCTCCTGTCGCGCGTCTTGCCGCTCTCCTTCGCCATGCGGCTCGTCTTGGCCGTCGCCATCGAGACGGCCTGGGAGGTGATCGAGAACACCGACTTCGTCATCAATCACTATCGCGAGATGACGATCTCCCTCGATTATTACGGCGACAGCGTCATCAATTCGGTGAGCGACATTCTTGTCATGGTACTCGGATATTTCATGGCGGCGCGTCTGCCGGTCTGGCTCACCGTGACCATCGCCGTCGCGCTCGAACTCTTCGTCGGCGCGATGATCCGCGACAACCTCACGCTCAACGTGCTTAGTTTCGTATGGCCGGTCGATGCGGTCCTGGACTGGCAGCAGGGACGCTAGCGCGCTGGCCAAGGGCCAAGCTTAAATCCTGATCTCGATGCCGAACGCCATCCTCAGGATGAGCCAGAGATAGACCGCGACCGTCGGATAGAAGGTGATGCCGAAGCCGAAGGCCCGCACGTAAGGATTATAGTGATAGCCGACCCAGAACAGCATGCGCCCGAGAAAGAAGAGCACGGTCAGCACGACCAGGGCGCGCGCCTCCTGCGGCGGGCAGTAGAGGGCCAATCCAGCATTGCCGATGAAATAGAGGATGAACTGCTCGACCGTGTTGAGAATGAACCGGTTGTTGATGTCCACCGCCGAATTCGGCTTCGGCATGCGGCCGACGAACATCGACGGATCGAGGCGCTGGGCGGCGACGATACAGATGGCAAGCACAGCCGGCAGAATGGCGACGACCGCGTCCTTGATGACGAGAGCGATGCGGTCGCCGACGCTCCATTCGGTCGGCACCCAGTCCCAAACGAGCTTGGCCGTCAGGAAGAAGGCGGCCGCGAACAGCCAATTCCCGACCAGGACGAAGATGAAGGGCCATTGCCGCTCGGTGAAGCCGAGGAGCCGCGCATGCGGATGGCGGCGCTGGCTAATGCGGCGCTTGTGCGCGTGGCGCTGCTCGACTGGCCTCTGCATTCGGTCCTTTCCCGACGAATCTCCGGCATTTTGCCGGTAAGCCATCGGCGGGGTTGCCGCAAGTCTCATTATCGCAAGGGCTGGACAAGCGGTTAAAGCGATAGTGGACACGAGAGAACAAAACGTGTACAAATGCCCCGAGCCCTCGATCTGTGGACAGGCTCTTTGGCGTGTGGCAGGCCGCGCCACGAGGGCGCTAGATTGGGCGGTCTCAAGCTAAGCCAAGCCCCGCGCGGAGGTTTCATCCATGGCCGGATCGGTCAACAAGGTCATTCTCGTCGGCAATCTCGGCGCCGACCCCGAAGTCCGCCAAACCCAGGATGGGCGGCCGATCGTCAATCTGCGGCTAGCCACCAGCGAAAACTGGCGCGACAAGGCGACCGGCGAGCGGCGCGAAAAGACCGAGTGGCATCGGGTGGTGATCTTCAACGAGAACCTCGCTCGCGTCGCCGAGCAATATCTGAAGAAGGGTTCGAAGGTTTACATCGAGGGCCAGCTTCAGACGCGCAAATGGCAGGACCAGTCCGGCCAGGACCGCTACTCGACCGAAGTCGTGCTGCAGCAATACCGCGGCGAGCTCACTATGCTCGACGGCAAGCGCGACAGCGTGAGCGAGAGCGACCAGCGCAACGGCGACTTTGGACGCTCAGGCCCGTTTCCGGGCGCGGGCGGCAAGGGCGGCTCCTTCGACAAGGAGCTCGACGACGAGATCCCATTCTGACGGCAGCCTTCGACTGTGCCTCTTTCATACCTCTCCTTTTTGGGGAGGTCCGGCGACGGACGACGCCACGCAGTGGCGAAGCGCGGCGCTGGGGTGGGGGCGCTGTGCTGCCGCGGGAGAAGCTCTCGATCATTGAAAGGCCGTAGCCCCACCCGGCTCAGCTCTCGCTGCGCTCGAGCTTCGCCACCCTCCCCATCAAGGGGAGGGATGATGTCCGCCAGACAAAACGAGAGCCCGGCCGATCCTGACGATCGGCCGGGCTCGATGCTCCCGATGTCTTACAGCTTACTGGGGAGCAAGCTTAGTTTGCGGTCTCTCCGCCGAGATCCTCGCGGTCATCCTTGGCCGCACCGACGGTGACCTCCTGCTCCGCGAGCGTCTGATAGTCTGGCGCCGCGGCGAGAACCTCCTTGTTCACGTCGGCGATGATCTTGACGCTGTCATTCTCATCGCGCGCGAGCTTCAGATCCTCGAAGCGCAAGGCCACGTCCTTTTGGCCGATGCCGAGAAATCCGCCACTGCCAACCAGCACGGCGACGATCTTGCCATCCCGGTCGGTGACGAGGTCGTTGATGTCGCCGACGATCTCGTCCTGTGCGTTATAGACCGTGTGCCCGATGAGATTGCTCGCGAGCCAATCGTCGCTGGCTTGCTTCGCAAGGAACTGCGGGCTGCCGGACGCTTCAGCCGATTTCGGCGCGGCCGGCTCCATCGGTTCCGGCGCCTGCGAGGACTGAGTCGGCGCTGCGGAATCGGCGCCCGGTTCAATCGCTTGTGGCGCCTGCGAGGACTGGGCCGGCGGAGCCGCGTCGGTACCCGGCTCCATGGGCGAAGGCACCGCCTGCGAAGAGTCGCCGGGGATCGGCGCTGCCGGATCGGCCGGCTGGGCCGGATCGGGCATCACCTCCGGGATTTGCGACGGCGCATTGACGGCGGGCGGAGTCTGTCCGTCGTCGGCAGCCGGCGGATTCTCCGCCAAGGCGGGCGCGAGACCTAAGAAAAGGCCTACGGCCGTGGTTGTCAGGAATCGATTCATGGTTTCGCTCCGTGTTTTGTTATGCGTATGGGGGGTGATCGCGGGGCGATCGGGCCGAGGCCGGGCGGCCTCTGACCAAGTGCAGGTACAACGCCTCGGCAACCGGTTCGTTCCCGCAATTTCGCCCTCGGCGTCATACTCCGTAGGCTGATAAATACGCTTGCGTGACGCTGGTTAAACCGGCTTGTTGATGACGCTCTAAGCCATTGAACAAATTGACGAATAAAGAGCTCGTGCGGGCATCAGCGGGGTTGCGAAAGCGCGGCCAAATCAGCTATAGAAAGTTTGTCTTTCGGTCATCGTTCGGGCGTCGCGCGAGGATGGTTCGTTCCGTCCCGCCGCCCGCTTCGTGGCCGCCGTCACATCTTTAGAACAGGTTTTCTCCTCACTTGGCTGACGACGACAAGCCAGAAGTCGAGGGCCCGGCGCCCTCCGACATCAGACCCATCTCGCTGATCGACGAGATGAAGCGCTCCTATCTCGATTACGCCATGAGCGTGATCGTGTCGCGCGCGCTTCCCGACGTGCGCGACGGGCTGAAACCCGTGCACCGCCGCATCCTGTATTCGATGCACGAGAACAACTACACGCCCGACCGCGCCTATAACAAATCGGCGCGCGTCACCGGCGACACGATGGGTAAGTATCACCCGCACGGCAATCAGGCGATTTACGATGCGCTGGTGAGGCTGGCGCAGGATTTCTCCATGCGGTTGCCGATCGTGGACGGACAGGGCAATTTCGGCTCCGTCGACGGCGATCCGCCCGCGGCCGAGCGCTATACCGAGGTGAGGCTCGCGCGCCCCGCCATGGCGCTGCTCGACGATCTCGAGAACGACACCGTCGATTTCCAGCCGAACTACGACGGGCGCGAGAAAGAGCCGGTGGTCCTGCCGGCCAAGTTTCCCAACCTCTTGGTGAACGGCGCCGGCGGCATCGCCGTCGGCATGGCGACCAACATCCCGCCCCACAATCTCGGCGAGGTGATCGACGCCTGCTTCGCCTATCTCGACAATCCCGCCATCGGCATCGACGAACTGGTCGAGATCGTTCCCGGGCCCGACTTCCCGACGGGCGGCCTAATTCTCGGCCGCTCGGGCATCCGCGCCGCCTATCACAAGGGCCGCGGCTCCATTCTCATGCGCGGCCGCGTGGCGACCGAAACCGTCCGCAAAGAGCGCGAGGCGCTCGTCATTACCGAGATTCCCTATCAGGTGAACAAGGCGGCGATGGTGGAGAAGATCGCCGAGCTGGTGCGCGAGAAGAAGATCGAGGGTATCGCCGACATTCGCGACGAGTCCGACCGCCAGGGCATGCGCGTCGTCATCGAGTTGAAGCGCGACGCCATGGCCGATGTGGTGCTGAACCAGCTCTATCGCTTCTCGCCGCTGCAATCGACTTTCGGCTGCAACATGGTGGCGCTGATCGGCGGCAAGCCCGAGCAACTCACCCTCAAGGACATGATCAGCGCCTTCACCGAGTTCCGCGAGGAGGTGATCGGCCGCCGCATCAAGTTCCTGCTGCGCAAGGCCCGCGACCGCGCCCATGTCCTTGTCGGCCTCGCCATCGCCGTCGCCAATATCGACGAGGTCATCGCCGTGATCCGCAAAGCGCCCGATCCCGCCACGGCGCGCGAGCAGTTGATGGCCCGCGACTGGCCGGCGTCCGACGTGGTCGCGCTGGTCGAACTGATCGCCGACCCCCGCCACAAGGTCTCGGCCAAAGGCACCTACCGCCTCTCCGACGAGCAGGCCCGCGCCATCCTCGATCTCCGCCTGCAGCGGCTGACCGCGCTCGGCCGCGACGAGGTCGGCGACGAGCTGAAGTCGCTTGGCGAGCAGATCACCGACTATCTCAACATCTTGCGCTCGCGCGCCCGCATCGTCGCGATCATCAAGGACGAGCTCGGCGCCATCAAGAGCGCGTTCAATACGCCGCGCCGCACCGAGATCCTCGAGATGGAAGGCGAGGTGGAGGACGAGGACCTCATCCAGCGCGAGGACATGGTCGTCACCGTTAGCCATAAGGGCTACATCAAGCGCGTGCCGCTCTCCGCCTATCGCGCCCAGCGCCGCGGCGGCAAGGGCCGTGCCGGCATGGCGACGCGCGAGGAGGATTTCGTCACCCGCATTTTCATCGCCAACACCCATACGCCGGTGCTGTTCTTTTCCTCGCGCGGCATGGCCTACAAGATGACGGTGTGGCGCCTGCCGGTCGCGGCACCTCAGGCCCGTGGCAAGGCGCTCGTCAATCTCTTGCCGCTCGACAAGGACGAGACCATCACCACCATCCTACCGCTGCCCGAGGACGAAGCGTCGTGGGAAAAGCTCGACGTCATGTTCGCCACCAATTACGGCAGCGTACGCCGGAACAAGCTCTCCGATTTCATCGAAGTGCGCCAGAACGGCAAGATCGCGATGCGGCTCGATGCCGGCGACCGCATCGTCGGGGTCGATGTGTGCGGCGAGAACGACGACGTGCTGCTCACCTCCGCCGACGGCCAGGCGATCCGCTTCCCCGTCGTTGATGTGCGCGTGTTCAAGGGTCGCGAGTCGCCGGGCGTGCGCGGCATCAAGCTCGAGCGCGGCGACCAGGTCATCTCCATGGCGATCCTCGGCCATGTCGAAGCCTCGCCGGCCGAGCGCACCGCCTATGTACGGCAGGCCAACAGCATCCGCCGCGGCGGCGCCGATATCGAAGACGTCGAAGCCGAGGGCAGCGAGACGGTGGTGCTGAGCCCGGAGCGTTACGCCGAGCTCAGCGCCCACGAGCAATTCGTGCTGACGGTGTCGGAGAACGGCTTCGGCAAGCGCACCTCGGCCTACGAGTACCGCATCTCGGGCCGCGGCGGCAAAGGCATCATCGCCATGGTCGTGAACCAGCGGAACGGCAAGTTGATCGCATCCTTCCCCGTCGAAGAGACCGATCAGATCATGCTCGTCACCGATGGCGGCCAGCTCATCCGCGTTCCGGTGCAGGATATCGGCATCATGGGGCGCTCGACCCAAGGCGTGATCGTGTTCTCGACTGCCGAGAACGAGCGCGTGGTCTCGGTCGAGCACATCTCGGAAGAAAACGGAGACGAGAACGGGGGCGAGAACGGGGGCGAGGAGGAAGCGGAGGAACCGGCCTAGCTTGCTTCTTTGGGTCCGGCGCGGGCCCAATAACGCCTTGCCCAGCGCGGGCTTGCGCGGCTAGAAGGTGCCTCGCGCGGCCGGGAGCCTTGCGACCTCGGGAAGGGTCGCGACCGTCGCGCATGGGTCCGGTGTTATGCGCGTAGGTCTTTATCCTGGCAGCTTCGATCCCGTGACCCATGGCCATGTCGATGTCGTGCGCCGGGCGGCGCATTTCGTCGATCGGCTCGTCATCGCCATCGGCGCCCATCACGACAAGCATGCTCTTTTCACCGCCAAGGAGCGCGTGAAGCTGGCGACCGAGGTTCTTGGGCCAGTGGCGCGCAAGGCCGGCCTCGAGCTCGAAGTCACGACCTACGACAATCTGACCGTCGATGCGGCCAAGGCGGCCCGAGCCGCCGTCGTCATCAGGGGCCTGCGTAATGCCGACGATTTCGATTACGAGATGCAGATGGCGGGCATGAACCACGCGCTCGCGCCCGGGATCGAAACCGTGTTCCTCGCGGCCTCGCCCGATACCCGCCATATCGCGGCGAGCCTCGTCCGCCAGATTGCCGCAATGGGGGGTGACGTTTCGCCCTTCGTGCCGCCGGTTGTCGCCACCGCGCTTAAGAAGAAGTTTGCCCGCTAATCCGGTTTCCGAACCCGTTTCCAAGGAGGCTTCATGAGACTTCAGGTCAGTTCTGCGTTAGCCGCGCTTGCGCTCGGCCTTGTCGCGTGGGCGAGCGCCGCGGGCGCCGGCAACCTCTCCGACCCCGCCGCGCTCAACGCCAAGGCCCCCGCGGTCTACCAGGCGAAATTCGACACGAGCAAAGGCACGTTCGTGATCGAGGTCAATCGTGACTGGGCGCCGCGCGGCGCCGATCGCTTCTACAATCTGGTCAAGAACGGTTTTTTCGATAACGCGCGCTTCTTCCGCGTGATCGAGGGCTTCATGGTGCAGTTCGGCATCAACGGCGATCCCAAAATCGCCGGCGCCTGGCGTGACGCCGACATCAAGGACGATCCCGTAAAGCAAAGCAATGAGCGCGGTACGATCACCTTTGCCACGGCCGGACCCAACACGCGCACGACCCAGGTGTTCATCAATTTCGCCGACAACTCCCCGCTCGACGGCCAGGGCTTTTCGCCCTTCGGCAAGGTCGTGTCCGGCATGGAGGTGGTGGACTCGCTCTATAGCGGCTATGGCGAGGGCGCCCCGAACGGGAACGGGCCCGACCAGGGTCGCGTTCAGAGCCAAGGCAACGCCTATCTCGAACAAGACTTCCCCAAGCTCGATTTCATCAAGTCGGCGACGATCGCGGAATAGCGCGAGACCACACGGAGGATCGCCCACATGGCAAAACCCGAGGACACGCTCATCATCGAAACGACCAAGGGCCGCGTGACGGTTGCGATGCGGCCCGACCTTGCCCCCAATCATGTCGCCCGCATCAAGGAACTCGCGCGTGAGGGCTTCTACGACGGCGTCGTGTTCCACCGCGTGATCGACGGCTTCATGGCCCAGACCGGAGACCCGACCGGCTCGGGCATGGGCGGCTCGGGCAAGAAGCTTCGCGCCGAGTTCAGCGTCGAGCCGCATACGCGCGGCGCCGTATCGATGGCGCGGGCGCAATCGCCCGATTCCGCCGACAGCCAATTCTTCATCTGCTTCGACGACGCGACCTTTCTCGACCAGAAATACACGGTATGGGGCCGCGTGATCGAGGGCATGGAGAATGTCGACAAGATCAATCGCGGCGAGCCGCCGGCGGCGCCCGACAAGATCGTCTCTGCCCGTATCGCCTCAGATGCCAAGTCATGACGCGAAAAGAGCCAGCCATGTCGCTCCAAGCCTTGTCGCTCACATTGGTCGCGCTTCTTGCCGGCGGACTGATCGCGCTCCAAGCGCCCATCAACGCCGAGGCGGCCTCGCGTCTCGGCCACCCGGTTGCGGCTGCCGCGCTCTCGTTCTGCGTCGGGACCACGGCGCTCATCGTTCTCACGCTGCTCTTTGCCCGCCAAAGCGCGCAGCTTGAAATGCTGAAATCGCTTCCGCTCTATATGCTGATCGCGGGCGGCCTGCTCGGTGCCATCTACGTGACGGTCAACATCATGCTTGCGCCACGCATCGGCATTGCCGCGCTGATGGCGCTCGGTATCGCCGGGCAACTTTTCACCGCCCTTCTGATCGACCGGTTCGGGCTGTTCGATCTCGTCGAGCGGGGGCTGACCTTGGGCCGCGTCAGCGGCGCGCTGCTAGTGTTCGTCGGCGCGCTGATGGTGCGCTCGCTTTAACGCCGCCTTCGTTGCGCACCGATCTCTTCGACTTTCATCTGCCGGAGGAGCTGATCGCGCTGCGCCCGGCAGTCCCGCGCGACGCGGCGCGGCTCCTCCTCGTCGAGCCGCACGCCACCCCCGAGATCGCCGACCGAATGGTGCGCGATCTGCCGACGTTGCTTGCGCCCGGCGATGCGCTCGTCTTCAACGACACCAAGGTCATCCCGGCCGAGCTCGACGGCGTGCGGCGGCGCGATGAGGTGGCAGCCAAGGTCGCCGTGACGCTGATCAAAAGACTGGGGCCCGATCGCTGGCAGGCGTTGGCCCGGCCGGCGAAACGGCTCAAAGCCGGCGACCGCATCACGTTCGGCGCGGAGGACGAGACGTGCCTTGCCGGTAGCCTCGCCGCGACCGTCGCCGGGCGCGGGGAAGACGGCGAAGCGACGATCGTGTTCGATCTCACCGGCGCCGCTCTCGACCAGGCGATCCATAGCCTCGGCAACATGCCGCTCCCGCCTTACATCGCCTCGCGCCGTCACGCCGACGCGAAGGATCGCAGTGACTACCAAACGGTATTCGCGCGCGAGGAGGGGGCGGTCGCCGCGCCGACCGCCGGGCTTCATTTCACGGACCAGCTGCTCCGCGCGCTCGCCGATCGGGGCATTTCCGAGCATTTCGTGACGCTCCACGTCGGGCCCGGCACCTTCCTGCCGGTAAGGTCGGAGGATACGAAAGATCATCGCATGCATGCCGAGCATGGCGCGGTCTCGGCCGAGACCGCCGACGCCTTGAATGAAGTGAAGGGACGGGGCGGGCGGATCGTCGCCGTCGGCACGACCTCTCTCCGGCTTCTGGAGAGCGCGGCCGCGGAAGACGGGCGGCTTCGGCCCTTCAGCGGCGAGACCAGCCTGTTCATCACCCCGGGCTATCGCTTCCGCTTCGTCTATCGCCTCTTGACCAACTTCCATTTGCCGCGCTCAACCCTGTTCATGCTGGTTGCCTCGTTCTCAGGGCTCGATCTCATGAAGCGCGCCTACGCCCATGCCGTCGCGCACGGCTATCGCTTCTACTCGTACGGCGATGCCTGCCTGTTGAGCCCAGCGGGGAGCGCGCCATGACGGCAAGTTTCTCCTTCGAGGTTAAGGCGCGGGAGGGACTGGCGCGGGTGGGCGCGATCGCGACGCCGCGCGGGGCGGTGCGAACGCCCGCCTTCATGCCGGTCGGCACCGGCGCCACGGTCAAGGCCATGTTTCCCGAGGACGTCGCCGCGGCGGGCGCTGACATTCTGCTTGCCAATACTTATCATCTGATGCTCCGCCCCGGCGCCGAGCGCATCGCCAAGCTCGGCGGGCTCCACCGCTTCATGCATTGGGAGAAGCCGATCCTGACCGACTCCGGCGGCTATCAAGTCATGTCGCTGGCGAAGCTCCGCCGCATCGGCGAGGAGGGCGTGACCTTTCAGTCGCATATCGATGGGGCGGAGGTGAGCCTGAGCCCCGAGCGCGCCATCGAGGTGCAATGCCAGCTCGGCGCCGACATTCAGATGGTGCTCGACGAGTGCACGCCCTTTCCGGCCACGCGCGAGGAGGCGCAAAGTTCGCTCGACCTGTCGCTGCGCTGGGCCGAGCGCAGCAAGGCCGCGTTCGCCCGTCGCGCCGAGCCCGGGCAGGCTCTCTTCGGCATCGTGCAGGGAAGCGTCTATCCCGATCTTCGCGAACGAAGCGCCCGCGCGCTCATGTCAGCCGGTTTCGACGGCTATGCCATCGGCGGCCTTGCCGTGGGGGAGGGGCAGGCGGCGATGCTCGACATGGTGGAGGTCACGGCCGCGATCCTGCCGCAGGACCAACCGCGCTATCTCATGGGCGTGGGCACGCCCAAGGATTTGCTGCTTGCGATCGCGCGCGGCATCGACATGTTCGATTGCGTGATGCCGACCCGCTCGGGCCGCCATTGCCAAGCCTTCACCTGGGGCGGCAAGCTCAATCTGCGCAATGCCCGCCATGCCGAGGACGCGACGCCGCTCGATCCCGAAAGCGCTTGTCCCGCCGCGCAATACGAGCGCGCCTATCTCCATCACCTGGTGAAGTCGGGCGAGACCCTCGGCGCCATGCTGCTCAGCTACGCCAACGTTCAGTTCTATCAGGAGCTGATGGCGCGGGCCCGCGAAGCGATCGCGCAAGGCCGTTTCGCAAGCTTCGCCGAGGAGGTCTGCCGGCGTTACGCGACGGCAAGCGAAAGCGGCGAGGGCTAGGCCGCGCGCCGCATCATTGCGTGGCGATGTCCGAGGCGGGGCCGGCTTTCGCTTCACCGACCGCCTTCCTCTCGCGCGCGAGCAGATAAAGTCCCGACACGATCACGACCGCGGCGCCCGAGAGCGTCCACAGCGTCGGCACGTCGCCGAACACGAGAAGGCCGAGCGCCGACATCCAAATCAGTCCGAGATAGATGAAGGGCGCGAGCACGGGCGCGGGCGCCTCGCGATGGGCGAGGATCAGGAACCAATGCCCGAGCCCGCCCCAGAACCCGAGCGAGGCGAGCAGCAGCGTTTGGAAGGCATCCGCCGGCCATTGCCATGCCGCAAGCGCAGGGGCCGCCAGGACGATCACGCCGGCGAGCGGGGTGTAGGTCTGCGTCACGGTCGCCGGGTCGAACGCCGCGAGATAGCGCGTTGCGATGTTGTAGACCGCGTAACCCAGCGTCGCGACCAGCGCGATCAACATCGCCCAGTGGACCGAGCCGATGCCGGGATGCATCACCAACAGCACGCCGAAGAAGCCCGCGATGATCGCGAGCATGCGATGCCAGCCGACCCACTCGCCGAGCAGCGGCCCGGCGAGGCCAGCGACCAAGAGCGGCGTGAGAAAGAAGATGGTGATGGTCTGGTCGAGCTGGAGATAGCGGAGCGCGAGAAAGTTGAAACCCGTTGTCACCACCATGAGCCCCGAGCGAAGTATCTGAAATCATCGGTTTCGCCGAACGGAGCGAGGGCGTGAAGGCCAACGGCCATAGCGCGACGGCGCTGAACACGACATGACCGACGAAGCGGAGCCATGACACCTCGATGACCGGCACGCCGTGCCTGACGATGAGATATTTGCCGGTGGCATCGAGGGCGGCGAAGCAGAGTGTCGCGAGCGCCATAAAACCGATCGCTCTCAGGCGATGGTTTTCGTCGGTGTGGGGTAGGGGGCGCGCGCGGGGAGTCATGGGAGGCGTTTCTGCATCAATCTTTGCCAAAAGGCCATCGGCGGTTAAGGTCGCGCGGGTTACGTTCGCGGGATCGATTGGGAAGGAGGAGATCTTGGCTGACGTTCGCGCGATGTGCGCCGTAGGCCAGCGCGGCCAACTCGGGCTGCATGGCAGGCTTCCCTGGGAAGGCAACAAGGGCCGCGAATATGTCGCCGACGTGGCGCGGTTCTTCGAGGTCACGCGCGGGCATGTCATCATCGCGGGCCCGATCACGGTCGCCTCGATCCCGGCCTTCGCCTACCAGGACCGCACCATCTGCGAGATTCGCTCGAGCAATTCTCCGGCCGAAGTGCTGGCTTGGTTTCCCAACCGCGTCGTCTATGTCGGGGGCGGTCCGCCTGTGTGGCAAACTTACGCGCCCTTCATCCAGCATTGGGATATCACCCGGCTGCCCTATGACGGCGAAGCCGATCGCTGGTTCGATCCCGCCTGGCTCGTAGCCTCGAAAAATGGGGCGTGAGCGGCGTGCGGGACGGCCGAATCTTCGTTTGAATTGAAGCCCGCCGGGGCTACCATGTTGAGGGCACCGGCTTTCTCGCTATTCCCTTTGCCTTCGAGAGACCCAATTTTTCATTCAGGGCTTATGCCATGCCGTCCCGGACCGACCGCGAGAAGGTGGTTGCGAAGACCATGAAAGAGCCGGAGTTCACCGCCGAGCAGATCGGTTGGCGCTTTGCGCTCGGCACGGTCATCATCGTGGGAAGTTACGCCGCCTGGCCGCTCATCCCCGTTGTGCTCGCCGCCGATCTCGCCCCTGGCGTCAAGGCTGCGCTGTCCGGGCTGTTCGGCGCCACGCCCTTCCTCTCAAAGCTCATTGCGATCGCGCTGATGGGACGCCCCGCCTATTACTTTCTCAAGCGCACGGTCTACAGCCGGCTGCGGCGCCAGGCCCGCTCAACCGACTAGCCCGCTCGACGGCAAAAAGGGCGCCGGCTTGAGGCCGAGCGCCCTTTGCAACGAGAGCCTATGAGGCCCGGCTAGTAGGGCGGATAGGGGGCGCAATAATCCCAATAGCCCCGGTATCCGTACGGCGACCAGTACCAGCACAGGCCCGGGGCCGGTGCTGGAGGCGCGATGCCGATCGCTGCCGCCGTCAGGATCGAGCCGAGAACGACGACCCGTCCTTCTCGGCGCTCGCCACCGCGCCCTGCGTCGCCACGAACGCCCGCGCGCGCAGCGCCTAAGCCGTCAATAGGCCCGACGGAAGGCCCGAATCGAGCCCGGCTCCTTGGCCTTCCGGTCCCCGCAAATCCTTTACCATCGTTTGAGCAAGGATTCCGGCGGCGAAGCCGGCTGGTTGCGGCAGGAAGAGGGTTGGGCGACAATCACGTCTTCGGATGCGACCATAAGGGAGTCCCAGATGAAGCGGATAATTTTGCCAGTTCTCGTCTTGTCGCTGCTTGGCATCACGGCTGGCGGAGCTTACCCGACGCCGCGGACGGAGCAGGCGACCTCGAGCGAACTCCTTGTGGAAGTTGGCCACAAGGGCAAGGGTAAAGTAAAGGCCACCATCACGGCAACAAGCACGGCTACAAGCACGGCCACGCTTACAAGCATGGCGGAAAGTGGCATCACGGCGGCCGCTACTGGACCCATCGCTACCGCTATCGTCCCATCGGCTGGGAGCTCTATGGCTGCATCGCGGCCGGGCCCTTCTGGTACTGCCCGTAGTATCGGCGCCACGGCGCGCGGGTAACCCCGCGCCCATCGCAGAGTACGTGACGCCGGCGGAAGCGGATGCTTTCGCCGGCGCCGTTTTGTTCGACCGGTGCTTTGAACCGATTTCGTCCTCGACTCGTCCAAGAGGAAGATTGGCGCGTCTGCCGATCCTCAACGAGCGAGGACGAGACCATGAAAACGCACGTTTCGCTAGCCGGCCTAGCCGCTGCCGTCATGCTGTTCGTCATTGAAGTGGCGATGCACGAGGCCGCGCGTGCCGACCGTTTGCCCGTCCCGGGCGTCAGCCTCATTGCCGACGGACCGGTCGCCAAGCACGTCAAGTAATCTCTCGGTTTCAAGTTCTCGCTCGCTGGCTCGGACTTTTTCTTGCGCGGGGCGCGCTACCCGACCATCGCCCAACTCGACGCGATGGCAGATGCCTAACCATGACCTCCGAAATCCAAAGCGCGTTCTGAGCGTTTGCGTTAAGATGGAGGTCAGGTGAGTTGCGCAGGATTCAGACATGCGTGCGCTGCTCTCTCTTTCAAGGAGCTAAGCGATGAGAAAGTCATCCGCCATTTTTGTAGGCGCCATTGCTCTTGGCGTGGCGGTCTTCGTGCCTCTCAGAGCATCCGCCCAAGGCGTTAGCATCTACATCGGTCCCGGTTATCCAGGCTACGATGCCGGTTACGCAGGCTACGACTACTACCCGCCTTACCCCCGCGCCTATGGATACGGCTATCCGGCTTACGGCTACGCCTATCCAAGCTACGGCTACAGCTACGGCTATGGCTATAACCGTCCGTATTACCGGGGTTATTGGGGCCAGGGCCGGCGCGTTGCACGCCGAGTCAATCGGCGCTGGGATCGCTGGTAGCCTGAGCTAGGGACCAAGGATCTCCTTGGCGGTGGCGAGTTCCTCGCCGCCGAGGCTGATGAGGCTGTTCGAGTTGTCGGGCGTGACGGGAATGTCGCCCGCATGCGTTGCCGACATGATTAGCCTGCCGTCGCGCGCGCCGAGCCCAAAATGCGTCTCGGCGCCGACTTGCGAAGTGCCGGCGAACGCCTCCTGCCCGAGAGTCGGCGACGCCGCGGGCTTGAACCCAGGCGCGGCCTTGCTACCCTCCACGGCGGTTTGATAGGCGGAAGCGGCGTCGCTCGCGGTCGCGTACTGATCGACAGAGAGCGTCACTTTCTTCTTTCCGTCGGCGCTGACGAAGACGACCGATCGCGACGCGACCGGGTTCCCGACGCTCGTTTCGTTTGGCCCGGTGCTCGCCTCGGTGGAGACGTCCGGGAAGTATTGGGTCACGACGCTTACGGGCACGACAGTTTCTCGCGCGAGCAACGCGGCGGTGGCAGGCGGCGACTTGGGCGATGTATCATCGCTGCACGCGGATAATAGCGGGAGCGCAAGCGCGGCGACCGTGAGCATCGCCGCCCGCAAGGCTGTCTGTCGCTTCATTTCGTCTCCTCAAGCCAACGACGGAGGGATAGGTCACCATAGCAAAGGGGCGCCCGCCGAAGCGAGCGCCCCCAGTTGAGTGGGCTTAGTTCGGGTTGACGTCGCAATCGCCGTTGCCAGTACAGCCCTCGGTCTTGTTGCACCAGGAGATGCAACCGCCGCCGACATGGGCGCAACAGCCGCCATGCGCAATCTGTTTGACCCGAGGGAGGTCTCGCAGCGTCAGGGTCTTCTTCGGCTTGAACTCGATGAGCTGGACGTCCTGCGCAAACACAGAACCGCTCGCCAAGCTGATCACGAACGCGGCGAAAACAAGCGGGCTTTTCCTAAGCATCAATCTCGTCATGGGACTACTCCTGGTTTGAAGAAGCCCGTTGCGGGCTACTTGCCCTTCGTCGCTGCGAGGCTCCGAGAGGTTCAAACGCAGAAGTAGCGCGCGGATGAGAATGTGCGCGGGATCGCAATTGATTCAGGATATCCGAGATTACTTCTTTTTCTTGGCGCATTGGCCAGCGTCGATCGCAACCTGCATCGCCGCCTTGGCCTCGTCTTGGTGGGGTAGGACGTTGCGCCGATTATCACGTACGTCTTGCCATGGATTCCTCTATTTTGCCTTCGTCGTACGCTTCCGAAGATGTTCGCAGAAAGCTCAGTTGTTCTTGCAACTGCCCGATGACCTCGTCTCGTGTTCGAGCCATTATTGCGTGGCGTAGCTTGCATCGGGAAGCTGAACGGGAATAGAGAACCGGATGCGGTTAGCGCTTTCGCTTTTCTGCTCCCCGCCGCCTTCTGCGGACGCTATCCAAACCCGCAAGCTGCCTTTGCCACCACCGGAAGTCTCCGCCGAAATGGCAATGTCGAAATCGACTCGCGTGAACATGTTCCTACCGTCATGAACGAGGTGGCCTCCCGGCGTGCCGCTAACCAACCTCGTATTGACGGTCGTTCCGCCATCGGCAGTCTGAGCTTCGTGAATTCCCTCAACGATTTGGCGCAGCGTTTCTGAGATGAAGGTTTTAACATTCATGTCTGGTCCCTCCGGGACGCGTGGCATCGTTAAGCCTATAGCAAAAGAGCGCCCGCCGAAGCGAGCGCCCTTGCCACCGATAGGAGGAGTATGGGGGTTACATCTTCGCAGAACACTTCTTGGCGGTGTCGTCCCACACGCCGCCAGCTTTGTCGCAACTAGCCTTGTCGGTCGCCTTGGTCACGTCTCCAGCTCCAGCGAAGGCTGGGCCCGTGAAGGCGAGTGCCAAAACCAACGCAAACGCAGAAACGAGCGCTTTCATGGACATTACTCCTTTGGTTGTTCAGGGGCGCTAAAGTAACTCCGGCTTATCGCAAGGGTTCCTCTTAGGCCGCCCCCTCTCCTCGCTTTGGATAGAAAATCAACGCAATCTGTAGCGACTCAGCTTAGTTTGGTGATCAAAAGCGGGGGAATTCGCGACCATGAGCCAATTGTTTGCAGCAATACTGCTGCTCTCCTCACCCGGCTGTCCGCATGAGGAGCCCAATTGTTTGACCCCGACTGAATATGTCGAGGTTGATCTAGTGCAGGGCCGAGGACCAGCTAATTAGCCTGCTGCGTCCCAACGGCTTCCCTAACTCGTCTTACAATCGCCACGGCTTGACGGAGTGCAATTGACCGCGCACTCAGCGCAGCGCAGCCGCGCTAAAAGCGGTGCGATGGTAGACCCAACGTGCGTTTTAGAGGTAAGGGAGGGCCTCCCGAGTAGGGGAAGACTGCGGATGGGAGACCCTCCTGAGTACAAGGGACAAGTCAATCAGGACCCCAGGGGCGAGTGCTCCCCTAGGGTGATTGCAAAATAGCACAGCGGCTAAGACAAACCTGTGGCTTCCGCGCAACGGTAAGAAATAAAGGCGAGGGACGTTAGACGATCCAACCCAACTGTCTCGCGTGTTCGTTGGCGACTTCGTCAGCACGAGTAATGAAATCTCGCAGCGAAATCGGGGCGTTTAAATCACTTCCTGTTAGGCCAATCCGATCTATTCCTGAGACTTCCCGACGATAGGTCGCAGTAAAACTCGTACCGGGCATCGTAACGATGATGCGGTTCCATTGAATTTCAATATTAAGGTCAGCCATTCACAAAGCCTCGCCTACCGAAGCCAGCGCCCTGTGCGCTGAGAGAGGCGTCCAGGCCAACCGTGCAACCCGAACGCCCCACCCCGCCACTTGCATCGGACCACACTTGTGTAGGTGGCAGAGGCGACAGCGGGGGTGGCAGTTTTATCCCTTATGGTGAATGCAATTCAGGGCCAATTAGCTGTGAGAAGTTGCCAGTCGAGTGCGTGCCATCTCCTCGATGGTGGTCACAGCGGATCATCCATGACCCTAGATACACCAAGAAGGCGCCCGCCGAAGCCGACGCCTCACACAACCCAGCCCCAGCCGAGGTCTCTCGCCTTGTCGTTGGCGAGCCTCCAGGCGAGAGCGAGGAACTCTGACAGCCTCATTGCAACGCGCGGATCGTCTCTGTCCGAAATGAACTTTGCGATCAGCTGGGGAGATTTTGCCGGCTTGTAATACGTGACAGTATAGTGTGACCCGGGCAGCGTCACGATGATGTCATCGTTCAACACCTGTACGCGGAGTTCCGCCATGCCTGAACTCTACAGCAAAAAAGGGCGCTCGCCGAAGCGAACGCCTTCTTCTTTGCTGCTAGTTCTGGCCGGTCGCCGGCGCCTCGGTGCTCGACTGCGGCGTCGCGTTCTCCGCGCTCTGTTCACTGGACTTGAAGATGGTCGCGCCTAGCAAAATCAGAATCGCGAAGACCGCCGCAAACGCCACACCTATGAGCACTGTGTTGTCGGTGCGACTTTCGCTAGTGGGCATGTGTCCTCCTTGCCCCAGCCTAACTATAACAACCGATTTTTAGCGGCTTGGTTCCTACCTGCGCCGCTTCGCGTCCTCGGGCAGCATCGCCTCGGCGAGAGAGCGGATCGTTCGGATTGAAGTGAGCGACCTTCAGCTCTAAAGCCCCTGCGCGCGCTTCTTGATAGGAACAACGTTCGGCGTCTCTCCAAACTCGAACCTTGCGCATTGTGCCAGTGGCATCACTTCGAGCACAATTTCCGGCCTCACCCATTGCATCAGAAACTCCGAGAGCATCTGAATTAAAACACCGTCGGCGTTGGGCATGAAACAACTGACTATGGTTCCCATGCCGGGATCGCCGCACGCGACGGCTACCCGCCTCCCCGTTACATCAGCGAGAGATTGGCAGAGGCTCTGCTCAAGTTGCGATGGCGTCCAGCCCTTAACCTCAAACCATATTCCGAGCGTGGGCAGCCAAAAATCCGGCAGGTATCTTTTTAGAGGTAAGTCGAAGCCTTCCCGCTCGTATTGGTATTCCAAGCCGCAAGCGTGCAGCAGATAAGCGTAACGAGCTTCCAAGCGCGAGCGGTAGCGACGGTCAGCGAAAGTGGTTTGAATGGGGATCATACAGGCAACTCCTAAGTGACTGCACCTAGGAGCACTCCGTCCTCGTCGTGGAAAGCCATTTCAAGTCTCTCGTCGGCGAGGATGCTATCCTAGCCACTTTCGACCGCTCTGCTCAAACGATGAAGGCAACTCCACGACTTCTCGCCCTAGAGGACAGGATCGTAGAGTTGGGAGCCGTCTGCGTCGCGATTGACACCTCTGCCGATGTTTTCGGCGGGGATGAAATTAACCGCACCCAGGTCCGGCAGTTCATCGGCTTGTTGCGCGGAATATGTCGGCGGTGCCACTGCTCGATCCTGCTCCTGTCGCATCCGTCTGTTGCGGGTATGGCAAGCGGTAGCGGCATCAGCGGGTCAACAGCCTGGAATAATAGTGTTAGGTCGCGACTCTATCTGGAGATGGGCGAGGACGATGACGCCCGTACCCTTAAATTCATGAAGTCGAACTATGGGCCGAAAGGGAAGCCGATGGCTCTCCGCTATAAGTTCGGCTTGTTCGTGCCGGACGCGGCTACCTCCGCCAAGACCCCGGCCGAGGCCGATGCAATGTTCCTAGTGATGCTCGACAAATACACCGACCAGGGGAGATTGGTCAGTGCCAACAAGTCCTCGACTTACGCACCGAAGGTGTTCGCTGACGATAAGGGTTGCGGGTTTAGGTCCTCCGACCTGAAGGATGCAATGGATCGGTTGCTGGAGCGGAAGGATATCAGGGCCGAAATGTATGGTCCCCCTTCGAGGCAGCGCACAAAGCTGGCGCGGGCATCATGATTCCAACCGCCCCTTCCGACCGCCTTCCAAGTGCTTCCGACCGCGCCAACCGGGTGTGTTCACACCCCCCTATAACCCCCGTCGGTTGGAACACCAACCGGGTCGGTAGGAACCGCCCCCGGGGTTCTACCTCGGTGGCCGGTTAGGTTGTTGGCAATGAGTAGGCGACGAACACCGGTTCTTTGCTTCAACAATTTCCCTGAAAACAAGAAGGAACAGCCAAAAATGCCAGGCAAAGGAAGACCATTTCAAAAGGGAATAAGCGGCAATCCAGGAGGACGACCCAAGGTGCTTGGCGACGTGCAAGAGCTTGCACGACAGCAGTCACCGGAAGCGATCAACACGCTCGTTGCAATCATGCAAAACGAGAAGGCTCCGCCTGCCGCGAGAGTTGCTGCAGCCAATTCGTTCTTGATCGCGGATATGGCAAGCCAACTCAACCAATCTCGCAAACGCTCGCCAAGATCGATCCAAGCACGATGAGTGATGCGGAATTGGCAGCATAATCCGCAATGGAGTCCACGCTGATGACCGACCGCACTAATTCCGTTGCGGCTGCAGAGGAACTCCTCAAGCGCAGATCAACCCGTAAAAGCCTTGAGGAATGGTCTAGGCATAAGGGATTCGAGCCCGCCAAACATCATCAGCTGATCATTAGGGAGATCGAGAGTTTTTTAGAGGGTGACGACGACGTGTTGCTGCTCTTTGCACCGCCAGGTTCGGCCAAGAGCACCTATGTCTCGATCCTGCTGCCCTCGTGGTATCTCGCCAACAACCCGACACATAGCATCCTGGCGGCAACCCACTCGGTCGAGTTCGCCGAACGCTGGGGAAGACGGGTTCGCAATGACATCGCCGCAGATGAGAATGTCTCGGTATTACGCTATCGGAGGACAGCAAGGCCGCTGCGCGGTGGTCGCTTGAGAGCGGAGGGGAGTATTACGGAGTCGGTGCCGGCACTGGCATATCCGGCTTTCGTGCCAATTTAGGCGTTGGCGATGACCTGTTTGGCTCGCGCGAGGATGCCTACAGCGAGACTGTCAGGCAGAAACGTTGGGATTGGTATCAGGACGACTTTAGTGCCCGTCTGAAACCAGGGCCAAGCGCATCCTGATGAACACGCGCTGGCACGAGGAGGATGTTGCCGGGCGAGTGCTTGAGCAGATCGAGCGAAAGGAGATCAAAGGCCGGGTCATCTCTATCCCTGCGATTGCAGAAGAGAACGATCCTCTGGGCCGCGCCGCCAGGCGAATATCTTTGGGACGAACCGAAGGCTATAACTACGCCGCCTTCTTGAGGGCACGCCAGCGCGAGACGAGCCCGATGATGTGGGCGGCGCTCTATCAACAGAGGCCGGCACCGGAGGAAGGCGACTACTTCAAAGCCGATTGGCTCAAGCCTTATGACACTTTGCCTACCACGAGAGACGCTGAGAATCTACGGCGGATCTGATTACGCCGTTACGGCCGATGGCGGCGATTACACCGTGCACGTTGTTGTTGGGCTCGATCCCGAAGGCCGCATGTATCTGCTCGACCTTGGCGCAAGCAGACAGCTTCAGACGAATGGATCGAGGCTTTCTGCAATCTCGTGACCGAATGGAAGCCGGTCGGATGGGCAGAGGAGAAGGGACAGATCAGTGCTGGCGTTGGCCCGCGCTCGACCGGAGGCAACGAGAGCGCAAGGCCTTCTGTTATCCGACAGCAATTCCCAACGCGCGGCGACAAAGCAGTCAGCGCACAATCCATCCGCGGCAGGATGGCGCTTGAAGGTCTCTACGTCCCCGACAAAGCGAGCTGGTATTCGACATTTCGATCAGAGCTGCTGAGCTTTCCCGCCGGCAAACACGACGACCAGGTCGATGCGCTCGGATTCGTCGGACAGTTGCTGGACCAGATGGTCCAGGGCAGAAGCCAAGGAGCCACTGAGAAGCCGAAGCCCGACAGCGGATATCGTCCTTTTAACCTCGGGGAGCGGCCGCTTGATTGGACGCTGTTTTGATTGCATCAGCCAGACCGCATTGCGACAAAACGACGGATTGGGTGCGGCACGGTTCCGCCGAATACTGAAAGGAGGTTGATGATGACCGAACGTGGAGAGTTTAGGTTTACTGTGAAAGAAGCAGCGGATGGACGTCCCTGGATCGCTGCGGAGCCAGCTGGAAAATCACTGGTCACCTTACCCGGCCTTCTCGCCTTTGAACTGAGCCCTGGCACTACCTATGATGACGCAAAGACCGTTGCATCTTTCATGAACCTGCACATCGCAGGGATCACCCACACAGAAATCTAAGGTCTCGCATTGTTTACAACCTGAAACTATCACTTGACGCGTTCCAATAGTCGGTATCAGATGAGCTTCTCTGGTTGTCTAAGACGAGGAGAGGCGAATGATGACGACGGTAGGGTACGCTCGGGTCAGCAGTCTGGGGCAGGATTGGCCGTCCAGCTTGAAAAGCTCAAAGGCTGCGACAAGGTCTTCAAGGAGAAGCGGTCGGGGGTCGATGCCGGGAGGCCGGAGTTTAAGGCTTGTCTCGAATATCTGCGTGAGGGCGACACCTTGCTCGTGACCAAGCTCGACCGGTTAGCGCGCTCGACGCCCGATCTCTACCGCATCGTCTCCCAACTCACTGAAAGAGGGATCGCCTTCAAGGTCATCGATGATCCGAGCATCGACACGACCTCCCGCACGGGCAAGCTGATCATGGGCATTCTTGCCCTGATCGCCGAGTTCGAGAACGACATTCGGCGGGAGCGCCAGCAGGACGGCATCAACAAGGCAAAGGCCGAGGGCGTGAGATTTGGTCCCAAGCCACTTCTCACCGCCGAGGTGGTGAAGAAGATCAAAGAGCTTCGGAAGGACGGTCTCACCGTGCCGGAGATCATGCGCCGGATGAAGCTCAGCAAGGCTTCCGTCTACCGAGCGCTCGCGTAATCGTACTGCTGCAAACCAACCAGGCCCCGTTCGAGGGGCCTTTTATTTTGGGGAATTGAATGACGAACTGGCGAAATGAAATTCGGACCTGTGCTTGTGGGATGACCTTCGTTCCGACCCGGCAGAAGCAGCGACACTGCTCCACTAAGTGCGGAACGAGAGCTAGGGTAACCACCATAGAACCCGTTACAAAGAGTCCGACCTTACCGCGATACCTGAGAACCCGTTACAGGCCCCCCAGGCTCAAACTAAGGGCCTAGGCGACGGTCCTAGTATGGTCTGGCCCAGGAGCAATCGCCTTCGACCGTAAAGTGTCATAACCATACGTTGCAATACCGTATCAAAACCAGCGCCGATTCGACCACATGAATTGCTCGGGCGTCTCCCGGATCCAGGTCTCGAAATGGCGTTGGATCGCGGCTGTGATGGCGCGGATATCCTCCGCCTGGTTGTTGGTGCGCGGAATTCTGAGTTCGTTGACGTTGATGTCGAAGCAGGCGCGGTTTCCGATGCGGACGCAGCGGCCGATCCAGATGCGGGCGCCGACCCGGCGCGCGATCATGGCGGCAATCGGCATGCTCTTGGCCGGGTGGCCGAAGAAGGGGACCGCGATGCCGTTCGCGTCGTAGAGATCGGAGATGAAGCCGAGCCGCCCGCCCTGGCGCACGTAATCCATGATCAACCGCGCGGTCTTCTGCGTCTCGTCTTGACCTGGGGCCCGCCCGCGTCCGAACAGGCCTCCGGGATAGAGCCTCTGGCGCTGGGCGCGAAGGTAGCGGTCCACATAGGGGTTCTTCACTTGCCGGTAGACGCCGGCAGGACGCACGCCGGCCTTGGTCACCGGCCACATGCCGATTTCCCAATTGCCCATATGCATGGTTACGATCAGCGCCGGCCCCATCTTGTCCTTGTAGCGCTGGATCCAATGCCCGTTGGTGATGTGCAGACGGCCCGGGTCGTCGAGAAGGCGATCAATATTCATCGTTTCGACCATCACGCGACCGAGATTCTCCCAAGCCGCGAGCGCGATGCGTTTACGCTCTTCCGGAGTTTTTTCGGGGAAAGCGCGTTCGAGATTGAGAAGCGCGCGCTTGTGCCGCCGGCGGTTAAGCGGCGCGATCAAGCGCCACGCCTTTGCCGAGATACTCCCCGCAAGATCGATCGGGGCCAGGCGGACGAGACCGATGAGAAAGCGCAAGCCCAGATATTCGAGCCGGTAGCGCAGATCGCGTAAGCGCGGAAGGGCGGAGCGTTGGGCCACGGGCGGCGCTAAATCAGTTCTCAAACGAAGGAGGCGGATGGAGTTGGTGGCAATGCGGCGTGGAGCGTCAAGGCCGGGCGCGCTTAATCGTCGATCCGTCAGTTCATCCCCTTCACTTCTTCCATAAATCGAATCAGAGTGCTTACTTTTGCTGAAAACTCCTCCCGTCTCTCTTCCGGCAGATGTCCCCAACATTGGTTGACGAACAACCCAAGCCCTGAATAGTCAATATCGTCTTCTAGCCACTCTTCGCCCTCTTTCCATTCTTTCGATGGCCACTCGACGTTCATTGTTTTCCTCCTCTCATGGAGAACCCCGAAGGGAGATCTGTCCTTAGGCCGCGCGGTTTAGCGTGACCGTATCGGGTGGCGTATCCCCGAATTGCTACCGTCCCTAGTATTCCCTACGATGTGGCCTTTAAGCTACAGCCTTGCGGCTTGTGTCGGGACTTTGGTGCGGCGGCTACGTTGCGGGGGCCGTGTTGCCTGATGGCGGTGTTCCCACGAACGGCGGCTACGGGGCAAACCTGGTGCCCTGAAAGGCTTTCATGGCCGTATGTTGGGGGATAGATCGTCACCGTCATGGCGCGACCTTGCGTTCTGACCACTCTTCGGCCCGGACGCCGATGAGCGGCGCAAGGCTGGTCGCGTCGCATCAGTCTCCCTCCTGCTTAGGCTCCTTCACGGAGCCATCGACATGACGATCACCAGCAGGCCCCGGTCGTGTGGCATGGCTCTGCCTATCACACCGGGCAGCAAAAAGGGGCGGACCCTTTCGGACCCTCCCCACTGTCGGAGCCGACGCTCAAAAGAAGAAGCCCCGGTCGCGATGGGGCCGGGGCTTCACTGTGTGCGATGGCACGTGCGGGTTACTGTGGTCTCCGCTTTTCACCCTTCGTGAAATTCGAGCGGCCACCCCGCACAGTTAGAATAGACCTAGACTGCCCATCTGACTGTAGCCCAAAAGAGCTACCGCGCCTGGCGCGCGCAAGGCGTCGTGCTTCCGTGACCTAGCGGCTGCACAAGGTCAGCGCAAAGGGTAGTGCATCTTCACGAAATCCTAGAAGGAAACGCTTTTCATTAAGGCGGCAGGCTGCGAGAAGGTCTTCACGGAACAGGTCTCTGCCGTGGCGTCAGAGCGGCAGCAGTTGGACGCCGCCCTCGACTATCTTCGGTCCGGTGATGTGCTGGTCGTCACCAAGCTCGACCGGCTTGCCCGATCGGTTTGTTCCCGACTTGCCCCGGCTTGGGACTGGACACTCCCCGAGCCGGGGCTTTCCTTTTGTGCTATACCCGCGCGCATGGAAAGTTCGGTCGAGTATCTGTTCGCTGCCGACATCCGCCTTGCGGACGAAGCTGCGCGTCGGCAGGGCTGGCGGGTGTATGGACGCACAGGATGGCTCAAGCCTGATGGCGTTGAGGTTAATTTCATTTGCCTCGAAGAGCAGCTATCCGTCGTAGGCAAGGACGTGACCATCTATTTCGTGGGCGATCTATCCGAGCGGTTCAAACGCTTCAAACGGAAGTGGACCAAACTCCACAGGTGATATGGACCCTCTACATGCCTCCATCGAGGAGTTCGCAGTCATTATCTCCCTCAACAAGTGGGGGCAACAGCGTCGGGATAACCGTTAGCGAGCAATCATGGGTCTGGTTCGGTTGGGCTCACCTTCTGGTCCAGGTGCGGGGATCACTTCTTTCTCATGTCCGGCGTCGGGATCGGGCGCGTCCATGTAGATGTCTTCGTCTCCTGTCGGCGGGGGTGGAATGACCTCTTTATCCACGGTAGGAGGAAGTGGCTCCCCATTATCCGCTCTGGGTGGGTCGCGGCCTTGTGGGGTTGTTTGCTTGGGAGCTTCCGTCTGGCTGACAGCCGACGCAGCCCACGTTGCGTGCGAGCAAGGAGCCGAGCGCAACGGCCAGCGTCAAAGCTGTGGCAGCAAGGCAATCGGCACGTGGGCCTTCCACTCGGTTCTTGATGACTGCGAGCCAGAGCCTTGCGCGCCTCGACAACCGTGACGCTCTTGCTTGGCGCCACCGCCTACTACTCACTTCCTAAATATCCTGGACATCACCTTCCTGAAACCCTTTTTCCTTTCATGCAGTCTTCGGCGATGAACTGCTGCTCGGCACCTCTGCGAGCAATAGATCGATCCCGCTCTCTTTCGGCTGGATCGACCCACTGCGAAAAGAGCGCCGCAGTTCTCGCAGTTCGTAATGCGGGAGTCGCCAGTAACCAGGAGTACGGCCTCCATGCACATGAAGCCGTAGAGGCTCTTTGGGTGGAGGGCCATGGTCGGGCGACCTTCTGACTTAGGCCGCAGCACGACCCTGACGGGCGGAAGCTCGATTTTGTCAAACACGCGGGCTGGGGAGGATGTCTGTAGCAACGCTTGCAGTCCGTCTCTCTTCGCCTTGATCGATCAAGAGGCTGCTCCGAAACGCCCGTTTCAAACGAGCCTCCAATCATGCCGTAGACGGACATGAAATCGATCAGCGCATGATCGTCCTCTGTACCGACAAACTTCAGAACCTTTAGGTCAGACAACCCTCTCAGCTCAAATCGCCGCGTGAGCTTCGCCTCTGATTTAGGCTGGACCCAGCGGCCGGTCTGGTTCAGGGCAAGAGGTCCTGATTGACCCAGTCCGTATTCGCGGATCTTCACCCCGTCAGGGCAATAGTCCCAATCCAAGCTAACGCCGATTCGACATGGTGTCGTGTAACGGATTTCTGTGGCGAACGCTTGGTTTATCACTGCAAGCGTCAGGGGATCGTATATGTCTGCTTGGGGATTTAGAGAGGTCATTAGGCTCCCCCTGTTGCAGGCGGGAGCGCGACATACCTCTCTCAGCCACCAGTGGCCTACTGGTACTTTACTGATGGTACCCTAGCGTACACCTCTCGAAGTGACAACAATGAGGCTATGTGTGAAGGCGATGTGTTAGAGACCTTCGCCTGTTCCGGTTAAATCGTCGGGCACGCTGCGAGGTCTGATTGGGATTTCCGCTTCTGGCACTTAGCGGACATGCCACTCGCGCTGCCGAATGTCTGCTTTGAGGGGACATGACGCGGGCACTCCGGTGCCGAAAACGCCAGCATCGGTCTAACTGGCTGTCGTCGGGCGAGCTTGCGGCTCACCCTCTCCGCCCCAGCGGTTTGCCCAGAACGTCTTCCAATCGCCACGGCTTGACCGAGTGCAATTGACCGCCGCACTCCACACAATGCGACAGATCGCAGAATGTTGTTGAAAAACCTGCCAATGCGGGAACTACGTACGCTGTTCGGCGTTTGAGCGGAGCCTAGGGGAGTCTGGAAATTTTTCCAGAATGGCATCCGATCAGTACTGCGCCGAGGGACGGCACACGGATTTTTCTTATTTTCGAACCCCCGGGAGTTATGCCTAAAACCGTCCTGGGCTCTTCGCCCGGAACCATCCGCCTCTCATATTGGCGTGACGACATCATACCGGCGGGATGGACCGGTAGTGAGCGTCCCCCAAGCCATTGACCTCTTCCCCTTCCGCCAAACCAAAGCTTAGCTGGCCTTGCCTAGCACGGGAAAAGAGCCCGCCGAAGCGAGCCGTGATGTTGGTGCGGGGCGCTGGACTCGAACCAGCAACTCCACCAGCAGGGGCGGTGCGTTCCCCGTTTACGCTAGCCCCGCACTTCTTGAAGTGAGCTAAGATTTGGTCAGTTAACAAGTCGTAAAAACACAAAAGGAGGGGCTTCTTCATACCCGCCGCAAGCTTGCTGCGTGAGACGACTCCGTCTGCGCTCCTGGCTAAAGGAAAACGGAGCGATGAGGCGTGATGTGGACGATTTGGGGCCGCCGCGGCTGAACCGTGACGGCCTCAAGAGCAAATCGCACGTTGATTGTGTTTAGCGGTCCGGCATCGGCTCTGGCAGGGGGGCCGGCTCGATGATATCAGCCCGAGGAGGAGGACTTGGGTCAGCGCCCTCAACGGTTGGGTCTAAAACCTGACCAGGCCCATCATCTTGCTGAAAATCAGGCCGGTTGGTGCGAGGTGCGGGATTTTCGGGTCCAGCTGGAAAATCGACATCCGGCTCAACGGCAAATGACGGAGTGGGCAAAAACGCTTCGCTACCAACAAGAGCGAGCGCTAGCATGGCCATTCGCAGTGCGGTTCTCATCGATCATTTCCTTTCGTGATTTCATCTATGAGAGCCAACCGCACTAACGTTTTTGAGTTCCGCGCCACAGCGCGTTTATTGTCGAATTGTCGAGCGAGGACTTTGAAACTCTTAGGGAGCTTGAGGTCAATGGTCGTCAAGTGCGTTCAATCCGATGACGAGACGCGCCACACGTCATTTGCTATCTATTGGCACTCCGCCCTCTTGAGCTGCGAGTAGAGTTGTCCAGTAAGCCAAAGACGCAGCATTTAAGTCGCTGAAGAGCGACCACAGTGGGTGCTGGAGCATTACTAGGTCGATTACGCTCAATGAAAAAGTGTCCCAACCACGCGAGCGCGTAAGCGCTGAAAATTCCGGAAAATGCCAACCATGGATTGAGTGTGATCAATCCACTCAAAACACCAAGTACTCCGACCGCGGTGCCAACATAATGCAAGGCCCGCGTTCCCGGGCGCGCGTGATGCTGGAGATAATGAAGCCAAACTCCTCAAATGATGTGCTTCGTCATCGTGTTCAGTCGGCAAGGACTCGGTCCACGCGATACCGCGCTTCATTCAAGGCTTCAGCTTGAGATTGCGTGCGGGCCTCGAACAGGCAGCGATGGAGAATAGGCAGGTCGGGGGTTGCTGGCGAAACGCTGACCAGCAGTATGCCGTTCCCGCGCTCTAGGCGGACGAGGTATCCGCGATATTGGTACGTCACCTGTCGCATTGGATGGGCCATAGCAATCCTCCATGAGCATGAAGGAATCGTTAAGACCCTTTTGAAATCGACACTGTGAGCCTCATCACACCGACAAAAAAAAGGCGCCACGAAGCGAGCGCTGAAAGCCAGACCTCCCGTGCCGGGTAGCGTGTAAAGAAGCCCCGTGGATCAACCGGGGCTTCCCAACCAAAGTGGAGTGACCGCAGGGACGATCACCGCGCGCTCCAATACCACATAATCCTCGAACAACAGAGCCCGCTTCGGCCCTCACCCCCATGGCTTCCAAGCACAAAGTGGAGAGGTGGATTAGCAACTCACGCGACGGCGGCGAAGGTGTGAGGCTGAAGCGGTCGCAGGCTTCCGTCCGTCGGCGAAGGGGCACGCACCAAGTGGAAGTGCTCCCAACTGGCCCACAAGAGCGGCTACGCCCGTGGCACGTCTCCGAACGGCTACCCCAAACAAGGATTAGGCACCGCTGAAGAAGCGAGCGGTCTCCGCTCGGATCCAGCGCTCGGCTTCGATGCGGCGGTCGCTCGCTTCGGCGGACGCTTTTTTTGTGCGTACTCAAATAGCCGGCGCCGATTACCCGTCTTCGTGGCTGAACCTCTTGTTAAGAGGTCAGTGCTGCCCACCTTTGACCTCGGCGGCCAAAATGATGCGAGGAAGCTAGAGCGCAATCTCCGAGTGCGCACGTAAGACCTGAGGGATTGAATAGAAGTTGGCCGCCGAATGCGCGCTCTATTAAGTGCGATCCGAAGCCCTTTTGTTTCGGCGGATTAACCTCTGGCCCACCGTTCTCCTGCCAAACGAGTTTGAGTAGGGGTTGCGCAGGCCGATCCCAAGTTAGCCTGACTTGTCCGCTGCCATTCGACAGGGCACCATGTTTGACGGCATTAGTGGCAAGCTCGTGGACGGCCATCGCAACCATGACGCCCTTGGTAGTCCGAACCACAAATGGTCGGGACCGTCGGTTATGATGCGTTCTGAATGTTGTTGTTGGAAAGGCTCCAGCGCGCAATTGACGACAGCACTTAGCGGAGCGCTGTCCCAAGTTTCAGAGGTCAGCAGGTCATGTGCCCTGTCCAGGGCGTGCAAGCGAGCGATAAAGGCATCGCGTTCCTCAGGGCGGTTCAAGGTTTGGGTTGCAATAGCTTGAACCGTGGCCAGGGAGTTCTTGATGCGGTGTTTCATCTCACTCACGACCAACTGCTGGCGCTCCTGCGCACGTTTTCGCTCCGTGATGTCTCTAGCG
>CAWDKA010000010.1:0-387009 GCA_963802845.1 uncultured Alphaproteobacteria bacterium | reverse complement strand
ACAGTCAGGCCGCCGGCTGGACAGGGCTTTGGGACGTTTCTCATTGAACGCGGCCTCAAACATTCGCTTGGTGGCGAGGCGCGCATTACCTTTGCCCCGACGGGCGTCACTTGCGACATGCGCTTACCGCTCCCTCAACCTGGAGATAACGCCGAGCCTTGGTCGGGCGCCTTATTGTGATTTTCAAGTCCGAGTAGTCTCAGCCATACGCGCCCGCCGAGCCGCCAGTCCATGGGGTGAACATGGCCAAGTAATCTGAAAACAATACCCCGGATGCGCTCTTCGAGATTGATGCTGCCAATTGGCGACTGATCGAAGAGGCTTACGGAACGTCGTTGCAGCCAAAAATTCGGACCGACGTTATCCGAGCTACCGAAGTGTTTCTCTTTTCGCAAAACTTTGGGCGGACGGATGAAGCTATAGCGAAGGTGAAGGTCATTCTAGAAGCACACGACAAAGCTGCCACGCAATTCTTCAATGAACTCTTCGGCGGCGCTTCGTCTCTTTCCGACGCTGGGGTCTATGCGCACCACTTGATAGACAATAATTTCAAGCCTGCTCGATTGAGAAGCGACAAGGCAGATTTTGATGTGTTCCTGGACTTTCTTCGTGCGTTTCACATTGCCTGCAATACCGCAATCAAACAATTGACCGACCCGTCATCTGACCGAAGGGGTAACCCGCGGAAAATCTGGCTCAATAGGCTTGCTGAAATTGTCGAGGAGGTTAAGTCTTTGCGTGGTGACGCCAGTGGTGAAAGTAACGTCGACCACCCATTCGTTCAGTTCGTCCGTGAACTGCAAAAATGCCTTCCCTCTGAATGCCAACTCGACCAGGCGGCAATTGCGGAAGCCGTCCTCGAAGCGCGATCGAAACCCCGAAACCCGAGGAATAAAGAGTGAGTGGCAAACAGAACGACCGCTTAGTGCCAATAACGGACGTCATCATCGGCCTCAGCCTAATCATGCGGCATAGCGCGCTGCTGTTTGCGATGCTTCCGCCGAAGGTTGTACGTCAAGCGCCTTTAGTTTCACCGCCGCTTTCTGCAATGCGTCATGGTTGAAAATCTTGGTTTCATAAGCAGGGGGGGACTGCTTGTCTCTTAGGCGATGATGATGTTGCCACATGCCGTAGCTGTTTTTTGGCCACAGCGCAGCGCCCAAAACGATAACTAAGCTGAGAAACAGGACAGCGTTCATGTGGCCGGTCCCTCACGAATTTTTACTAACGAACGTAAAAACGGGATTTGTGGTTCCCATGTCGGGGACAAAGGAGACGCGGAGTGTGTCCGATAGGACACAGCGAGGTGCGAGGGTGCTGGCGTCGAATGGTCAGCCTCTTCGCCCGAGCGGCCTTGCCCAGCACATCATCCAACCGCCACGGCTTGACGGAGTGCAGTTGTCTGTAAAGCGCTCCCAGCGCTATTTGCTCAGCACTTGTTTTGCTAAGCGCCTCTTGCTTGGCTTCTTTCTGACCGAGGTTGGCTTTGGAGCGAGCAGTACGGTGAATGCCAACGTCGTGCAGCCGCCCTCCGATCGCCCAGCCGGCGGCCACTGCTTCGGCAAGACCTTGAAGGAGTTGCGCGCTGCCGGCCGCGTCATGGAGTTTAAGCGCACGCAGTAAGGCGGACGGTCCTTGCCACTGTTGGGCGCACGCCTTATGGCACCGGGCTGTCGTGCTTCGCTACCAAGGGCTTGGCCCTAGGGCTTCGGTCCCTAGCGCCTTAGGCGATATACTTAGGTAGACAGGCGGATGCCGAGAGAAGAGGCTTCCATGCGAGTATGGGCGTCATTGCTTTGCTAGTAGTGGCTGTGCTGGCTGTTCTGGTCGTTCCGTTGGTCCAGTCACAAAAAGATTTGAGGTTAGCCAGGGAGCAGGTTGTTCAAGCAAGGGCGAGAAACGCAGAACTTGAAAATGTGGTTGCCAATCTGAAAACAGAACTCGATGCAGCCAACCAAGCGCGAACACAACTCAAGGCAGCTTAGAAGAGGCCAACACCGAAATCGAGAAGAGGCAATCTGAGGTAGAGCGACTGACTGCTGAGCTTGAGAAGGCCATCGACTTAATCAAAGATGCCGAAGCTCCAAATCGACAAGGGGATTCTGCTTCGGAACCGTCAGAGGGTTGGCAACCACAATAGAAACCGCCGGTTGAGGAAAGGTGAAGCTTCGGCCATGCAAATGCCGAAACATTTCTTTCATGCCGCATGGTGGCGTAGCGCCATGTTGAACCGAATAATCTTTGAAATCGCCAGCAACAATTTGTGGTTGGGTTTCGAGCTTATACGGGTCACGACGGAGAATATTGCGCGTGTCACGCCTGCCTAAGCGAAATCCAAACATTTGTTCTAATCAGGTCAAAGATTGATGCCCCACAAAACGACATTTTTTATGACGAGACTCTGCCCTGCATGGTGTAGCGGCGAGGGCTCGTTGAAGGACGGGCGTTCTTAAAGGCCCGAGGCGTCGTTGAATGAGGGAGCAGGAATGATACTGAGACGCGCGGGTCTTGGCGTCCTCGTCGGAGCGATCTTGATGGCTCCTTCGGGCGGTTCCGCCGCCCCCGCCCTTGTCTTCGAGCCCTACAACGGCACCGTCCTATACGCCGAGGACCCCGATGCCCCATGGTTCCCGGCATCGCTCACCAAGCTGATGACAGCTTACGTCACCTTCCAGGTGCTGAAAGCGGGCACCGTCTTCCCCGATACTAAGGTCGTCTGCTCGCAGAAAGCGCGGACGCAAGCGCCGACCAAGCTCGGCCTCCCGGTCGGCGGCGCTATCACCCTCGACATCGCGCTGAAGGTGCTGATCGTGAAATCGGCCAACGACGTTGCTGTGATGATTGCCGAGACCGTCGCTGGTAGCGAGCAGGCATTCGTCACGCGCATGAACAAGGCGGCGCAGAACCTCGGTATGACGAGAACCAATTTCACCAATGTCAACGGTCTCCCTGACGAGAGGCAGGTAACCTCGGCCCGCGATCTGGCCAAGCTCGCCCGCGCCATTATCATCGAGTTTCCTGAGCACGCCGATCTCTTCTCTACCGCCCAAGTGCAAGTGGGCAAGAAGACCATGCGCACCCACAACAGTCTCCTTGCCAGCTTTCCCGGAGCCGACGGCATGAAAACCGGTTTCATTTGCGAATCCGGGTTTAACGTCGTGGCGAGTGCCACTCGTGACGGCCGCAAGATTGTCGCCGTCGTTCTCGGCGAGCCGTCAGTCGCATCGCGCAACCAACGCGCCACCGATCTCCTCGAGAAGGGCTTTAGGCGCCATTTCTGGAAATCGTTGTTCGGTTCGAGCCTCGATGGGCTCGCGATCCAAGCGTCGTTGAGCGACAGCCCGACGCATCTGCGCGACAGCGTGTGTGGCGGAGCCAGGGCCAAGTCGTCGGTCAGAAGCTCGGTCAAGTCCAAAGTTAAGCCCGGGGTAGAGGCGCGCGCCAGATGAGTGCCGTTGGAAAGCCTCATTGCTGTCGGCGCGATTAAGCCCGAATCCTTTCACGCGGCCTTGGCAACAACCAAGGGGACTAAGGAAACATGAAAGCGCTTATCTTTACACTCGCCGTGGCCATCTTCCCCTGTGCCGCGCAAGCTGGCAAGGCCGTCACCTATATGGTCGATGGCGAGACGTTCGAGGGTTATCGCGCTGCGGCAAGCGGCGACTCGAAGGGAATGGTCCTTATCATCCACGACTGGGACGGTCTAACCGAATACGAGATGAAGCGCGCCGACATGCTGGCCGACATGAGCTATGACGCCTTTGCCGTCGACCTTTTCGGCAAGGGCAACCGCCCCACCGACATTGCCGCCAAGAAGAATGAGACGGGCAAGCTCTACCAGGACCGAGATCGCATGCGCAGTCTCATTGTCGGCGGCCTCCAAGAGGCGCGCAAGTCAAATGACACAAAGACCGTGGTGATGGGCTATTGCTTCGGCGGTGCCGCAACGCTCGAGCTCGCCAGGTCCGGGAAGGCAAACGACATAGCGGGTTACGCCTCATTCCATGGCGGCCTCGAAACGCCTGAAGGTCAGGCCTATCCAATGAATACGCCGCCCATCCTGATTGCCCATGGCGGCGCCGACACCTCCGTCACTATGGATGATGTGACGAACCTTTCACGGGAGTTGGAGAGCGCTAGCGTGTCTTACGAAATCGAGATCTATTCTGGGGCGCCGCACGGCTTCACCGAGTTCGGCTCCGACCGCTACCAAAAGCGCGCCGACCGCCAATCTTGGGAGGCCTTTTCTGAGTTTCTGAAAACGAACCTGGCGAAGTAACCGCGAGTTTCGAGCACTTGCCGAAGCCGCAACGCGCGCCGTGGTGCAATATGACGTAACTATCGCTTCGGCGAGCAGGTGCGGGCGGTCGGCGCTACATTCGCGGCATCGGCAGACATTCCATGATCTCGACTGAATCGCCGGGGAAGATCATAAAATGCGGATGATTTGCAAATAATTTGGCGGCGGCTTCGTGTGATTCGGCCTGGACAATCGTATATGCCGTGATCTCATTTTTGGTATCCGAAATGCCCTCTGGGTTTATCTGCTTGGTCTTACCCAGCGGGGCACCATGGTCGACGATCGACGCTTCATTTTCCTTCGCCCATTTCATCCATGCGTCCATGCCTGCCCTCTCAAGCTCCCTCCTCTTCTGATCATCGGTCGCCTTCCACTGTGCGAGCGCTGTGGCCGAACCAAGATAAATTGCCACGAATCTCTTCATCGCATGTCTCCTCTTACGAGATCAGCCCTGAGAGCTATTCGTAAATCCTTTGATCCAACCGCTGATCTTGAAGACAGTTTCAGTATTAGTCCCGCAACCGGTTTCGACCTTCTGCCTGCGGGAAGCGGCGGTCGGTCACCGACGCCTGCGCAATTTTGCGACTTCGGCCTTCGCCGCATCGTGCGTCGCTGTGGCGACTTTTTGATCTCCGCTGGGCTCGTTCTTCCCCGGCCCATAGGGTCAGCAGCTCGCTTTAATGCAAACGCCCTACGCTCGGCTGCAATGGCCTTGTGAAGTGCCTCTGTAATATCTTCCGCCAAAACAGACACCTGCCTTCGATTAGTAACCTTCCGGGAGCGGAGCGTCGCCATAATCGCCGTCGGGCGGAGCGTCGGCGTAGGCGGGCGGAGCGTCGCCATAATCCCCGTCCGGTGGAGCGTTGCCGTAGTCGCCGTCCGGAGGAGCGTTGCCGTAGTCGCCGTTCGGAGGAGGAGCTCCAGCGTAATCGATGTCCGGCGGGGGGTAGGCGTAAGCGGGCGGTGGCACATAGTAGCCATACGGTGGGGGGTAGTACGCATAGGGCACCGGGTACCCATATCGACGGTAATACCGTCGGTACCCAACCCGCTCGGCCGTGGCGACCTGAATGCTTGTATTGCCTATTCCTGGCATTGATGGTGTGGCGGCGTCGGCAGGCGCTGTGCCCATCCAGACAACACCCACAATCACAGCACTATTGAACAACACGGTTCGCATCGACTTGACCCCACTCGCGCTTGTGCACGAACCATCATAAGCCGAGTTAATCGAAAAGCCACACGCCTATCTAACTGGTCGGATGTCCGCTTGGGGTCATTAGCGGACATGGGCGGGCGGATCAGGGATGTCCGGTTTCCCCCTAGAACAGACATTCAGCGCTGGCCTGAAAATTTTATCCGTCGGCCTCCTCCCTCACCTCGTGACACCGGGCGGCACGGCGCCTCAACCCGCCACACCAGGTCCCGTGACAGAGTCTCCTCTCATCGTCATCATTGACGTATGAGCGCCGAAACTTGTCGAACATCTCAAGGCACCAGGCCCGAAGCGCTTGGATGTGTGGGACACCGTGCTTCAATGCTTCGGCGTGAGGGTCTCGCCAGGAGGACGCAAAACTTGGTTTGTCATCGTCAGGGCTAATGATCGGCAAACTCGCATCACCATCGGCACATATCCGGCGGTCTCGCTAGCCGAAGCTCGCGGAGAGGCGGGAAAGATCATTCGCGATGCTCAGTTGGGCATACTCACTGATCGGCACGACTCCCCTGCCCTCACGCTTGGTGAAACCATCCCGCTGTTCATTCAGCTCTGTTTGGGCGGGCGCTGTGGGGAGGCACCGAGCGTCGGTGTTTTCAGGGCGCCGGCCTGCGCCGCTTTTTCATCCCAAACAAAGGCGCTCTGCGTATAGCCCCCATTTAAGACCATCACCGTCGGGTCGGCAGCTTTAGCCGCTTCGTAAGCAACTCTGCACAGTTCGCCGAACTCTTCGGGCGAGCCGTTCCAGAACATCGAAACCTCCGGCTCATTCCACACTTCCCAGACGCGGATTTCCGGCAGGTGTTTTACGGTCTCAAAGACGTATTTGCGGAACGCCTCCAGATCGGGCCGGGCACCCGATGGATAGGCGTTCATGTTGGCTGGTTTCGGCCGCGGCTTGCCGACGGCCGCCCAGTACGGCGTGCCGAAAAGCTGCCCCAGCACCGTCATGTTGTTCTTCTGCATGCGTGTGCGATGGCCGTTCGAATCCCACATCCACGCGCTATCCCGTTCAGGCTGCACGCGCGACCACCAGGTATGCTGCAGCATGTTATGCGCGCGATTCCACGACAGACCAAGGCGTACCGCCTGTGCCACAGTGCCCTCGCTCCATGAATTTACGTGATGCCCGAAAAACGAAGCCGGGTTCGGCGCCTGTGGCTGTGGCCAGACTGCAAACGATGCCACATCGCGCTCCAGTGTTTTGCCCTGATGTGCGAGGCTGACGGCAACCTTAAACGCCCCGGTTTCGGGCGCCGTAAAAGGCACAACCAGCGCTTTCTTCTCGTTTGGCGCCAGTTGCAGATTGATTTTGCGGCTATCGCGCACCTTGCCCCAGAAATCAAGCAGGGTAAACGTCACCTCACGCTGCAACCCCCCGGTGCCGGGGTTCTGCACCAGAATGCGAGACTTAAAGCTCTGGCCCGGTTCCACGACCAGTGTCTGGCTGGTTTCCAGTGGCGGGCTATAAACCGAAAAATCAACCGGCCAGCGCGCGATAGTCGGTGGCTGCGGAACGAAAGTCTCCCCGTCGGCCACGACCTCCCGCGAACCGAGCGCATGGCGCGGCTTCATATCGCCGTCCAGCGGCGCGGTCAGGCCCTTCTGTAAATCGTCCGGTGTGGCAGCGTACACGGCCGAAGAGCAGAGCGGGAGCAATATCAGAAGTCGCTTCATTGCGGCAGTTTGGATGCGTAAGGCCGGTGCGACGGTGCGGCACCACCTTTGCTTTTTTTACCACATGCACTACCGCACTCGATGATGACCAACGCGGTACTTCGGTCCAGGTAACCCTTAAGCTCAGCTTCGCATAGCACTTTGCCTCGGCAAGTGCCGGTGCAGCTCATGGGGGGTCTATCGTGATGGAACGATGCATCGCTCTGCCGGTGGCAAATCCTCTGGCGGCGCCTTACCTGGAGCCGCTGGTCCGCGTCGGCAAAATCGTGGCGGTCTCCGGCACGACAGCGGGCTCGGGAGGCAAGCCGGTCGCGATCGGCGATCCCGCCGCGCAGACGCGCGCCATCCTCGACACGATCGAGAAAGCTTTGGCTGAGGACGGCGCAAGCCTCGAGGACGTGGTGCGCACGCGGATCTATCTAATCGATATTGCTCATTGGGAAGCCGTCGGCCGCGTCCATGGCGAGTTCTTCGGCAATATCCGTCCCGCCAACAGCATGTTCCAAGTGACGGCTTTCGTGGCTCCGCGGAGTTCTTCGCGGAATGTGCCCGCATTGCCGAGCTGACCAAAGTAGCGGGCCCCCCGAAGCCGGGGACCCTCAGCCTTCTTATTTCCGAATATCTGTCCAGCCGGGAATTTTTGGATCGTCAAGCACGCACCCGTGCGGACTACCAGCGTTGCCTCAATTACCTAAGACCGATCCTGGATGTGCCATTGGCACGACTAGACCGGGCCCTAGTCGTTAGAATCCGCGACAAGGCAGCGGTCGCCCACGGACGCCGATTCGGAAACTATGTGAAGACTGTTTTGTCGATCTTATTCGCGTGGGGGTCGGAACGCGGATACACGGACAGAAATCCTGCCGAGAAAATAAGGAACATCCGAATACAAAAGGGTGCGCCAGAAGCCAATCGACCTTGGTCCGACGAGGAACGCCACGTTGTCCTCGACGCCTCCCCTGCGCACATACGGTCAGCTATCGCTCTCATGATGTTCACGGGGCTCGCGCCGAAGGACGCGCTTCGGCTGCCTAGGTCCTTCTACAAGGAAGGCGAAATCGCCACTCGGCGCTCGAAGACCGGGGAGCCGGTCTTCTGGCCTGCCCCGGCTGCATTGGTTGATGTGCTAAACACATCAACCATCGCATAACGCCGTAACTCTCTGCGCCAACTCCTTTGGTCGACCTTGGACGGAAAGTGGCTTTCGGGCGTCTTGGAGAACACTCCGCTCCCGTCTCGAAAAAGAAGGATGCATCGGGCCGTGCCTGACGCTCTACGGTCTACGGCACACCGTTGCAGTTATTTTGAGACAATCCGGCGCTGATGAGCGCACTATCGCTGATGCCTTAGGGCAGAAAACGATCGAGATGGCTCGTCACTATGCCAAGGGTGCCGATCTGAAGCGCAAGATGCGGGGCGTAGTCGCAGACTTCGATGCCGAGGTGAACAGACGGCGCACAAAAATTGTCAAACCAACCTGAAGAAGTGTCAAACCATCACTTACACGAAGAAAGCAGGGCCAGCGATGTCAAATGATTGCAAAAGGTTAAGTGGTAGCGGAGGAGGGACTCGAACCCCCGACACGCGGATTATGATTCCGCTGCTCTAACCAGCTGAGCTACTCCGCCCCAAGGCGCGCGACCGCAAGGCCCGCAAAGCCAATATATATAGCGACTCTGGCGACAAGCGCGAGAGCGCGACGGACGGCCGGGCCGTGGACGCGCCCTACTCCGCGAATTGGCTTTGAAGCCGGCGATATAGGGACCGCCAATAATTGGTGTCAAGCAAGCGCCGTCCGTGCACCAGCGCGCGCGCCATCTGCCATTTCACCCTCACCCTGATGGGCTCTGGCAGGCGGGCGCCGACCGCCCGCGCGGGCGCTCTCGCCGGGCCCCTCGCCCGCGATGCGAGTTGGGGCCCAAGCCCGAAGCCCGGCTCCTTGACGAAGCGGAGCATGGTGAAGAGGCCGAAAGGCCGCAAAGAGCGGCGCTCGGCCAAGCGAAGATCGTCGCACACTAGCACCCGGTCGAGCCCGAACACCGGGCGCCAGCCGAGCAGATCGCCGAACGGGGCAAGCTTTCGCTCGACCAAGCCACGCATGCCTTCGTCCTCGCTGAAATGGTTGACGAGGATCACCTCGCCGCCGGGCGCGCAGACGCGCTCGAGCTCGCGCATCACCCGCTCGGGATCCGCCACCACCGTCATGACATACATGGCGACGACCGTGTCGAAGCTTTCGTCGGGAAAGGCGAGTGCGCCCGCGTCCATCTCATGCAGCCCGGTGACGTTGCCGAGCTTCTTGCTCGTAACCTTGTCGCGCGCCTTCGCCAGCATCTCGGGCGAGAGATCGATGCCGGTGATGGTGTGTTGGCTGCCATAGCAGGGAAGCGAGAGCCCGGTGCCCACGCCCACCTCGAGCACCCTGCCCTTCCGCCGGTTGATGATCTGCACGGCGTGCTTGCGTCCCGCCTCGGCTACGAGCCCGAAGGTGAAGTCATAGACTGGCGCCCAGCGGCGATAGGCATGACGCACGGAATCGACATCCATTACAGGGACCTTGTGTGCCACTTTCCCTCTCCGACCTCTAAGCGCGTTTTCGGCGCTTCACTGCAATACGGCCGCGAGCGTCTTCCCGGGGCCCGGCCCCTTGCCGCGGGCGCCGCGAAGCCCTCTTCGGCCACACAATCTTCCCGCGCGGCGGACTTGATCCAACCGCCGCCCAGAACTCGTTCGCCGCCGTCACCGGCGGCATAGAAAACGCAAGCCTGCCCGGGCGACACGCCCTCCTCGCCGTGAGCGAGCTCAACGATGACGCCCTCCTCGTCGTTTCCGAGCCGCGCCGGCTGCAACGGCCCGCTCGAGCGGATGCGCGCGAGAATGTCCTCGCCTCGCGCGACCGCCTGCTCGAAGGGCTCGTCGCCAAGCCAGTTCACCTCGCGCAATCTGAGATGCCGCGTCCTGAGCGCCTCGCGTGGACCGACCACCACCTCGCGGGCGGCGGCGTCGAGCTTCAGCACATAGAGCGGCTCTCCCGCCGCGACTCCGATGCCCTTCCGCTGGCCGATCGTGTAATTGATGATCCCGCCGTGGCGGCCGAGAACGCGGCCGTCAACGTGGACGATGTTGCCGGTCTCTGCCGCGCCCGGGCGCAAGCGCTCGATCACCTGCGTATAGCGCCCGGTCGGCACGAAGCAGATGTCTTGACTGTCGGATTTCTCGGCGACGGCGAGGCCAAAATCGCGCGCGAGCTTGCGCGTTGCGTCCTTCTCCATTGCGCCGAGCGGGAATTGCAAGAAGCCGAGCTGCTTGCGCGTGGTCGCGAACAGGAAATAGCTCTGGTCGCGCGCCTTGTCGGCGGCGCGATAGAGCTCGGGGCCGCACGCGCCCGGCGCGCTCCGCACATAATGACCGGTGGCGAGCGCGGTTGCGCCGAGGCCGGCGGCAGTCTCCAACAGATCGTGGAACTTGATCTTCTGGTTGCAGGCGACGCACGGCACGGGCGTTTCGCCCTGAAGGTAGCTGTCGGCGAAGGCGCCCATCACGTCCTTGGCAAAGCGCGCCTCGTAGTCGAGCACATAATGGGGGATTTGCAATTTGTCGGCGACGCGGCGCGCATCCTGGATGTCCTGGCCGGCGCAACAGGCGCCCTTGCGCCCGGTGGCCTCGCCGTAGTCGTAGAGCTGCAGCGTGACGCCGACGACATCGTGGCCTTGCGCCTTCATCAGCGCCGCAACCACCGAGGAATCGACCCCGCCGGACATGGCGACAACGACGCGCGGCCCGGCCGGGGCGCGATCGCGGGAACGACTTTCGAGCACCGAAGGCTGCAACAAAACCACGACAAATACCCGCTGGAAACGACGCTAACGCCTGACGGCCAAGTCTTTCAGTCTTCAGGCAGTATAGTGGGTCCGCTCCGGACCCGTGCCGCTTTTTCTTGCCCCTAGGCCGCGAACATAGGCAGGGAGCGGCCGAGACGCAAGACTAGGGGCATCGGCGGATTCCCCGACCAGGCCGCGACTTGCTCGTTTTATTCGTGTGATTTCAGCAAGTTTGGACCAATTCCTTGCCGCTTGGTTTACCCCTCGGCTTAGGCAAATCTTAAATGGGGCCTGCTACGGTCCTCAAAGAGTTTGGCGTTATCGATCATGTTTGGTTTGAGTACGATGAGTGAGAATTACAGGCCACGCGTGAGGTATGTGATCGGACCCGACGGCAGTCCTCTGACCGTCGCCGATCTGCCGCCCCGCGACACCAAGCGTTGGGTGATCCGCCGCAAGGCCGAGGTCGTTGCCGCCGTGCGCGGCGGCTTGATCAGCCTCGAGGAGGCTTGCGAGCGCTATACGCTGACAGTCGATGAGTTCTTGAGCTGGCAGCGTTCGATCGACAAGCACGGCCTCCCCGGCTTGCGCGCGACCCGCATTCAGGAATATCGCGGCAGCTAATCCGCTAGGCGCGGCTGCTTCGTCCTCACTGCGCGGCGGGAGCCGCCGCAGCCACTTTGGGCATCACCTTGCTGCAATTCGTTTCGCCGCCCTTCCAGCGGTCGATGTCGTATTGCATCTTGGCGGCAAGGACGGGCGGCATCTTCCGGTTATAGGTCCGGACCACCGTGTAGCCGTCCTCTTCCTTGAAATCGACGGCATAGGTGGCGTTTCCGGCGCGACCAAGCGCGAGCTTCTCGTGGATCACGATCTGCACCATGCGGCCGCTCGGGCTGACATCGGCCCGGTAGACGTGGTTGGGCAGGAGCGGATCGGCGGCGTTGAACCAGCAAGTCTTGATGCGGCCGCCGAGCAAAACGTAAGCGTCGACCGGCTTCGACGTCGCGACCGAGAGGCGCCTGGTCGCCGCCACCGGCACCGCGCCCGCGCTTTCGTTCGCGGACCCGATCGAGGCCGTGTTGGTGGAGCCGCTTCCGAGCCAGGCGCCGCTGAAACTGCTCGGACGCACGCTGCATCCGGCGGCGAAGAGTAACATCAGGACCGCGGCAGCCCGCGCCGAAACCGTTAGCGACAAGGTACGCATCGAACCCTCTAGTCCCGGAAGTTCACGTATTGCAGGGGTTGATCGAGCGAGAGCCCCTTCAGGTGCTGGATGACGGATTGCAGATCGTCGCGCTTCTTGCCCGACACCCTGAGCTCGTCGCCCTGCACGGTGACCTGCACCTTGAACTTCGCATCCTTCACTTCTTTGACGAGGCGCTTGGCGAGCTCCCGGTCGATGCCCTGGCGGATCAAAGCCTTTTGCCGCACCGCCTGCCCGGCCGCCTTCTCCACCGGCTTGTAGTCGATCACGCGGGCGTCGATCTTGCGGCGGGCGAGGTGGCCTTGCAGCAGCTCATGCATCTGCTTGAGCTTGAGGTCGTCGTCGGCGTTCATGGTGATTTCCGCCCCGTTCCGCTCGATCTTAGCGATCGAGTTCTTGAAGTCGTAACGCTGGCTCATCTCGCGCGTCATGTTGGCGAGTGCGTTATCGACCTCGGCGAGGTCGGTCTTGGAGACGACGTCGAAAGAGGGCATGGTCAGCCTCAGCCGCAGGCAGCCTGTCGCGATGGCATCACGAATGGTCCTCTCGCCCTCCGACCGGGAGGGCCGAGGCCCTTCAGCTCGCCACGCGCTGGATCGCGGCCACGTCGGGGTCGGACGACCGGGCCTGCTCGAGCCGGATCCGCTCGGCGTCGCGCTCCTCGAGAAGCTCGATCTTCTTGAGCTCCTCGCAAGCTTCGTCGAGATCGCCGCGGGCGGCGGCAAGCTTCGCCGCGAGATTGGTGGCGGACACCGACAGATTATTGCGCCGCGCCATCGCCGCTTTGGCGAAGGTCGGATAGGCGTAATGATTGACGTCGGTGATGCCCGCGCGTTCCTGCTCGATGGCGATCTGCCGGTCGAGATCGGTGGCCATGTGATTGAAGTCGCCGATCATCGTCTCGATCTCGGCGACCTTCCGGCGCTTCTCTTCGACTTCGAAGCGCTTCAAGCGAATCAATGCGTCGCGTGACTTCATAACTCGATACCCTCGAACTTCTCGCCCGTACTGGCGGACTCAAGACTGTCCTCGGGGGTAAAGCCGGATTTGCCCGTTCGGCTCTGGTCCCGTAGGCCGGTGACGGCGTCTCGTCCTTCAACGGAGCAAGCGCCAAGAACGCGGGGGCCGCCGTGCAGGCCCCCTGCCTTCACTGCCATCATCGCCGATAGGGCTTAAGGGCCGGTAAACCATGCGGCTCGCATTTAACCGACGCTGGAGGGGGGACCGCCAAGCCATGGTTAGCGTTGGATGAACCGATGGCGGGGATTCTTTAACGACTTAGATTTTGTTAACTATTGGTCGTTAATTTCTTGATTCGGATTAACCAATAGGCGTGGCGTTTTAGGGTCAGGGAACAAGCCGGGACTACGCGGAGACGGGGGATTTCACTATGCGGGTTCTTCTGATCGAGGACGACAGCGCGACCGCCCAAAGCATCGAGCTGATGCTGCAGTCGGAGGGCTTTAACGTCTACAAGACCGACCTCGGGGAAGAGGGCGTCGACCTCGGCAAGATCTACGACTACGACATTATTCTGCTCGACCTGAATTTGCCGGACATGAGCGGCTACGAGGTGCTCAAGACGCTCCGGGTCAGCAAGGTCCAGACGCCGATCCTGATCCTCTCAGGCATGGCCGGTATCGAGGACAAGGTGCGCGGGCTCGGCTTCGGCGCCGACGATTACATGACCAAGCCCTTCCACAAGGATGAGCTGGTCGCCCGCATCCACGCCATCGTGCGCCGCTCGAAGGGCCACGCCCAGTCGGTGATCCAGACCGGCGGGCTCAAGGTCAATCTCGACACCAAAACGGTCGATGTGAACGGCCAGCGCGTGCATCTGACCGGCAAGGAATACCAGATGCTGGAGCTGCTTTCGCTCCGCAAGGGCACGACGCTGACCAAGGAGATGTTCTTGAACCATCTCTATGGCGGCATGGACGAGCCCGAGCTCAAGATCATCGACGTGTTCATCTGCAAGCTGAGGAAGAAACTCGCCGCCGCGACCGGGGGCAAGCACTATATCGAGACGGTCTGGGGCCGCGGCTATGTGCTGCGAAACCCCGAGGACGAGTTCGAGGCCGCCTGACTTCTCTCTCATTCCCAACGATAAGGCGATGGCCGGGGTCCTCCCCGGCCATTTGCTTATCCATAGCCGCCCTCCCCTAGATCAGGCCGACGGCATAGAACTTGGCTTCGATGATGTCGCGGTCGAACGGCTTCAGCACATATTCGTTGGCGCCGGCGGCGATGGCGCGGGCGATATGGGCAGCGTCGTTCTCGGTCGTGCAGAAGATCACCTTGGGCACGCTCGCGCCGCGCTCGCGGCGGAGAGCGACGAGGAAGGCGATGCCGTCCATCACCGGCATGTTCCAGTCGAGCAGCACCACATCGGGCATCGACGCGCGGCATTGATCGAGCGCGTCGCGCCCGTTCTCGGCCTCGGACGCGGTGAAATGAAGCTCCTCCAAGATGCGCCTTGCCACCTTGCGGATGACGGCGCTGTCGTCGACCACCAAGCAATGTTTCATGCCGGCAGCTTTGGGTTCATCGTTAGTCAGGACGCCTTGAACTCGACTTCGCGTTCGCGCGCCTCGGCGGTTATGGCCATGCCGGCGGCGGTTGCGACGCGTTTGGCATAATAGGGCTGAATCGAATGAGTATCGACGGCGACCCCGTTGGTCCCTGACAGGAGGTCTCGGACCTGATCGGTAATCCGGGCCGCATCGCCCGTCGCCTTGACGACAAAGCGCGCCTCGGGCGGCGTGCCTTCGATCTCGACATCGATCGTCCCCCCGCGCGGGAGTGCCACGACCCCGAGCGCGACGAGATTGAGCAGAAGCTTCACCTTGTTCTTCGGAAGCGTCGCCGTAGGTCCGCGCGCCAATTGACCTGATGCTTGCCGGTCCCGCTCGCGAAGTCGCGCGCCACCCTCTCGGCGTCGCGAAGGTCGATCTCGGCGCCCGCCGAGCCCGCCGCGCCGAAGGCAAGACGGGCGAATTGAAGCTTGGCCGAGGCCTGCGCCGCGCTCTTGCGGATGAGATCCATGGCGGCGTCCCGCATGGCCTGATCCGTCTCCTCGCCGAGCATCTCCAATCCGTTGGCAATGGCCGCGACGGGATTGATGACGTCGTGACAAATGCGGCTCGAGACGAGCGCCGCAAGCTCGAGATCGCCGAGTGAAGCCGGCTCGGTCATGGGGCCCTCCTCTTTCGTTCCGCTCCCAAGCGCGGAGATAGCGTGGCGCACAGCCCGTTTTCTGCTACATGGGTGCCCACGCCTCCGCGCGCCGAAAGCCGCATGGCGAGGCGCGGAAACGAATCAATCCCTGACGGAGCCATTTTGCCTTGTCACCCCCGAGAGAGACAACAGCACGCGCGAAGGAAACGGGGTCCGGCGGCTTCGACTTCGGCCGCGCCGCCTCGCTCCTGACCGATGCCGCCGCGCGTGCCGGCGCCGCCATCATGCGGCACTATCGCGAGGGGACCGAGGTCGAGTTCAAGCCCGACGCCTCCCCAGTAACCTGCGCCGACCGCGACTCCCAGACGATCGTTCTCGCCGCGCTCGGCCGTCTTGCCCCCGAGGTGGCAGTCGTCTCGGAGGAGGCGTGCGGGGATTTGCGCTCCCTTCCCCGACGCTTTTTCCTGGTCGATCCGCTCGACGGCACCAAGGAGTTCATCAACAAGCGCAGCGATTTCACCGTCAATATTGCGCTGATCGAGGACGGGCGCCCTGCTTTTGGCCTGGTTTATGCGCCGGCGCGCGCGCTTCTCGCCGTCACCGTCGAAGCGGGCAAAGCGATCGAGGCCGAGCTTTCGCCGAACGAAGCGGGCGCGGATTTCGACGGGCTCGTCCCGAAGCCGCTCCGGGCTCGGCCCGTGCCTGCCAGCGGCCTGACGGCGATCGTCAGCCACTCCCACCTCGATCGAGAGACCGAAGATTTCCTCGCCAAGCTCAAGATCGGCGAGCGCTCAAGCCTCGGCTCGGCTGTGAAATTTCTTTCGATCGCGCGAGGCGAGGCCGACGTCTATCCGCGCTTCGGCCGGACCATGGAATGGGACACGGCGGCGGGCCAGGCCGTGCTCGAGGCGGCGGGCGGATATGTCGTCGGCGCCGATGGCGAGCCGCTCCGCTACGGCAAGACCGGACAGGGCTTGCGCAACCCGAGCTTCATCGCCTGGGGCAAAACCGTGGCCTGATCGCGGGGTTTGGCCTGTCTTAACCGCCCGGCAACGAAGCCGCGCTTTGATACCCCTTCAGGCAAGAGGTCGCGGATCCCGCCAAGCGCGTGAGGGCCCGCGCCACGACCCCGGGGGAAGAGCCATGAGTCTCAGAGTTTTCGCCTGCGCCGCTACTTTTGCACTTCTGTCCCTGCTCGCGCCTGCGGCGGCTCAGGATCGAAGCGGGACCGAAGCGGCATTCGCCTCGCGCAAGCCGAAGGTCCGATGGTGATTACGCCGCGCCCTCTCTCCGGCCAGCCCGGCTATGACGCTGGCGGACCGGGCACCCCTTACGAGCCGCAAAACGGTGGCAATCTCCCCGCGAACGGCGCCTCGGTACAGGGAGGCACGTTCTCCCCTGACGAAATCAAGGGCGCAGGCCACCGCTTCTTCGGCCGCATGTCGATGGAATTTGCCCAAGTTGTCGAATACGCCTTTCAGCGTGCCGGCCGTCCCAACGGCTACATTCTCGGCGAGGAGGCTGGCGGCGCCATCGTCGCGGGGCTCCGCTATGGCGAGGGCACGCTCTACACCAAGGATGCGGGCAACCATAAGGTCTTTTGGCAAGGGCCCTCTCTCGGCTACGATTTCGGGGCCGAGGGCTCCAAGACCATGGTGCTGGTTTATCACCTTCAGAGCCCCGGAGAGATCTTCATGACCTATCCCGGCATCGACGGATCGGCCTATTTTATTGGGGGAGTCGGCGTCACCTTCCTCAAACGCGATCACATCACCCTGGCGCCGATCCGCTCAGGTGTCGGCTTGAGGCTGGGGGCCAATATCGGGTATTTGAAATATACGCGTGAGCCCACCTGGAATCCGTTCTAGTTTAGCGGTAAGGAAGCCTGGCGGAGGCCCTTTTTCTGCGGTTCGCGCCGAATTGGCGCCAATTTTCCGCGCAATCCTGCCGATTACGATTCGGCTTGGTGACGTGGGCTGGGCGCGCCGGGCCAAGGAGCGCTGGTTGCAATGATCGACGCATTGCTATTTGGGGCGCTTGGCTTCCTCCTGGGATGCCTGCTCGCGCTCGCGCTCGCCTCGCCTCTGTGGAACCGGGCGGTGAAGCTCACCACGCGCCGGCTCGAGGCGACTATGCCGATGACCCTGAACGACATTCAGGCCGACAAGGATCAACTTCGCGCCGAGTTCGCCATCGAGTTGCGCAAAGTCGAGGTTGCGCTCGACAAGGCCAGGGAGAAGGCCGCGCGCGAGCTGATCGAGGCCAATAAGCGCCGCGCCGAACTCACCGCCCTCAACGCCGACCTCGGCTCGTCGCGGGCGAAGTTGCAGGAAAACGAAAACGCGAACCGCGTGCTGCAGCAGACCATCAAGCGCCGCCTTCCCGATCTCGACAGCCGGCTCAAAGCCGCGAAGAAGGCCCTTGCCGAGCTCGAATCGGTCAATTCCGAGCTTCGCATCACGATTGCGTCACAGTCCGACGCGCTCAAGACGGCGCGCACGACCCTGCACAATCAACGTGCCGACATCGATCGCCTGCGGGCGGCGCTCGAAGGCGGCAGCGGCGGCGGGCTTCGCGGATTGGGCAAGCCCGACGCGCGCACGGTTGCCGAGAGCCAGCGCCTCAGCGCGGAACTGTCGAAAGCGCAGGAGGAACTCCAGCGCGCCCGCACGAGCGCGGAGGAGAGCGGTCTCCTTCGCCGCGAACTGAGCCGGCTCGGTTCGCAGATTCTTGCCGTGGCAAGAGCCCAAGGCCTGGCGGCTCCCCAGGTTGCTGTCGTCGAAGAGGTCTTCGTCGAACGCATGGCGGTCGAGCCGCGAGAGGAGCTGCCGCAAGAAGAGCCGCCGCTACCGGAACAAGACGTGCAGGCGCAGCACGGAAATGGCGCCCAACTCGCGGCCGAAGCGGACGATGCCGGGAACGGCGTCGGTTCTGTCGCGGCGAGGATGGCGGGCGCCGATCTTGCTCCCGCCGAGGACGAGGTCGAGGAAGACGCCGAGGAGGCGCGCGAGGAGCCGAAGAGTTTTGCGCGAAAATTCGTCGCACGTCGCGAGGCGCGGCGCGCCCGCAAAGGGGGCGGCACGAGCCTCCGCGACCGGTTGCGCGGACTGACCGCCGAACGCCCAGACAGGTAGCCGGGCTCAAATCCTTCTAGGTGTGCAGAAAGGCCCGCGCGCGGTCTTCAAGCCTGAGCGCCGTGAGCCGGTCGCTGAACACCGCCCCTGTATCGATCCCGATGCGGTTTGGCCTGATCACAGGCAGCAGAGCCGGCGTGTGGCCGTGCACCACGATCTTGCCGAAGGACCCGGCGTGGTCGAGGAAGGGGCTCCTGATCCAAACCAGGTCGTCTTCGGATTGCGCCACGAGAGGCACGCCGGGCCTGACGCCGGCATGGACGAAGAGATAATCGCCGATCGTGACGCTGAGTTGCAGAGTCCTGAAAAAGCGAAGATGGGTCTCGGGCAGCGCTGCGGCGAAGGCCTCGCGCCACCTCTCCGGGCGCGCGCGCTCCTCCGCGAGCGCCCGCGTATCGACGCCATAGGAGTCCATCGTCGCCTGGCCGCCATTCACGAGCCAATGATCGAGGTGAAGCGGATCGCCGAGGAAATTGAGCAGAATGGCCTCGTGATTGCCCTTGAGGAAATGCGTGTCGAAGCCCGGGAACGTGCCGGGCTGTGAGGTTCGCGACGACGCCGCTGCTGTCCGGCCCGCGATCGATATAGTCGCCGAGAAAGACGAGAGTGCGCCGGCTCGCATGCGAGCGCGCATGCGCATCGTCCTCGATCAGCTGAAGCAGGTCGCGTAGCAAATCGAGCCGCCCGTGAATATCGCCCACGGCGTAGAGGAGCTGACCCTTGGGCAGCGCCGGATGGTCCGAGTCTGACGGGGGCGAGACTGGCATCGCTGCCGCCAGTCTAGGGCAAACCGGCGGTTCAAGCGCGCAATTTGGCGAGCATTGGTTGCGGCACGACCTAAGCGCCCGCGTCCGCGCTCAGGATCTCGCGATACACCTTGGCCGAGAGGCCGAACACCGTCTTCACGCAACCGTCTTTCAGTCCGATGAAGAGAACCATCTGACCGTCCCTCAGCTGGTCGTCCTCGGTGATGACGTAGAGCTTCTGGACGTTGAGCGGCGGGAACCCCTTGAGCTCTGTGGCGCGCTCCTCGAAGGAGGCAAGAGCGGCCGCCTCGAACTCATCGTATTTGGCGTGAACCTGCTCGATCGCGGCGAGGATTTCGCTCTCCGGCTTGCATGCCACGGGAGCAAAGGCCGGGCCCTCGCCATTATAGTAAGTCGTGCCGTAGGACTGTACGACGGGCTCGAGCTTCCGCGAATAGGCTTGGAGCGCGGCGAGACCGATCAGCACGCCGGCAAGCGCAAGGCCTGCGCCAATCCTTGGCGAAACAGGCATGTCACACACCCCACCCTAGACGGACTCCGTGCTGGCTAGATCACAGAATCCGTTTCGCAGATGACGGTATCTCTGTGGCCGCACTCGGGCAGCTTATATCCAATGACCGTCCCTGTCCTCATATCCACGATGGGTGTCGGGCAGCCGATGCGCCAGACCCGCCAGGGCGTATTGCGATGGGTCTGGTCCCAGTCGATGGCAAGGCGAATTCCCGCGCGGGCGCATTGCGAGGCGAGCGCGAAATTGGCGTTGAGCGCCGGAACGGGATCGTGATCGGGACCGAGTTGCATGGCTTCGGCGGGATCGAAAAGTTGGATCTCGTGCCGCCGGCACACCATCATCGAGTGCTCGGTCGCCCAGGTGCGATTCTCGTAGTGGGTGAAGGCGGCATTTTGGTCGGGTGGACCGGCCAGAACCGTTTTGCAGGCAATGACCACCAGAATGGTGGGGATTTGGACCGCCATGGCTAGGCCCTCCCCTCAATCGCGTGTTTCGTCTGCTTGGGTGGTGCCGTTGGCGGCTGCCTCTTGGCGGTAATGGAATCCGCCGCTGCGCCGGCAAGGGTGAGGGTCCTGAGCATCGATAGGGCCTCCTATTGGAGTTGATCGGTAAGCACCGCTTACTTCTCCGGCCGCTGCTTTAAGACCGGACTCGCCCTTTGACGCATTCCTCCATGTTGCAACGCGAATTAAATCGCTGATTGGTAAGCTTTGAAACGCCAGATACGGCTGATTCTCGGACGCTACCTGTTCTAATATCGTACTTTTTAGCCTAAGGCAGCTTATTTCGCAACTGCAATATTGCACCGCAATATCCGAATCAAAGCTTCATATACGGTATGCCTATCCGGGCGCCTCCGGTAGAGCGTCCCGGCAACACTGTCACATTTTTTCCCAAGAAACTTGCCAAACCCCGCCGGCGGTTGACGCTCGTCCGGCATCATCTTGCGCCGCGCACGGTCAAGCCCTCGCTTCGCGGGCGAAGCGGGGACCCGGGTTTCCGTGGGATTCTCTTGCCCCGCCGGCCGCCGAATACCGCCCTATGCCTCCCGCCAACACCCGTCTAAAATTCGGGCACTGGGGAGCGCGCTCGGGGTTCGTGAGGGTACGCGTATGCAGAGCTTCACGGAGCGAGGGGAAAACGCGACCTCTGCGCTTTTCCGCTTTCTTGCCGCAAGGAACCGCGACTGTCGCGCCAATTGCAATGGCGTACTGACGGCGGGTTCGGCCCTGTCATGTTGAGAGACATCAGCACCAGAAGAAAGCTGTTCCTGCTTTGCGCCGCGTTCGTCGTCGCGATTGCCGTGGCGATCTATATCTCCATTGCCGAAAAGCAAATCGCCATCGATTTCACAAACAAGGAGCTCGACGGCGCCCGGCACATCGAGCAATTTCACGAGGTCTATTCCGCGCTCTTCCCCGATCCGCGCCGCCATTCCGCGCCCACAAAATTTCTCGAAGCGGCAGCAAATGCTCGCGCCGATCCCAAAGCGTCGCAGGACCTCCTCCGGACCGCGGCACTCGAAGAGTCGCTGGCGCGGATGCTGCAAAGAATCTGGTCGGGCAAGGTGGAGGGCGATGCGGAGCGGCGTCTCGTCGCCGAAACGCTGGCCAAGACTCAGGAACTGATCTCGCGCATCGGCGACGATTCCAATCTCGCGCTCGATCCCGAGCTCGACAGCTACTACCTGCAAGACATCTTGGTGCGGCAGATGCCCAAGCTGTTCAGCCAGCTTGGCGACGTGTGGAGCCTGGCGAGCGCTTCTGTGCCGCCGGCGACGCCGGAGGAGAAGGCGCGCCTCCTCACCCGTGCGGCGATTGCCCGATCGACAACGGAGGAGCTTGCGCGAAGCTTGACCTCCGCCTATCGGGGCAACGCTAGCGGCACTTTGCGGCAACGTACCGAAGGTACGATGGCGGTGATGCTGTCGAGCGTCACCGCCTATCTCGGCGCCGTGGATGAGAGCCTAACCCAAGCCGACACGTTCGATCGCGCCTCGCTCGAGCCACTATGGAAAAGCGCGGCGGACGACGCGCTCTCGGCCTGGGCGGGCGGCCTGCCCGACCTCAACGGACTTCTGAACCAACGCATCGACGATCTGATGCGTCGGCTCTACTGGAGCATTCTCATCATGGGCGGCCTCGCGGCGCTCAGCCTCCTGCTCGCCGTCATCACGCACCGACAAATCGTGCATCCGCTCGCACGGCTCGAAGCCGTGGCAAACCGCGTGCGCAAGACCAAGGACTACAGTCACCGCGTTGACTACCAGGGGAAGGATGAGATTGGGCATTTGTCGGCCGCCTTCAACGAAATGCTGGGCGAGCTCGACCTGGCGCGCAGCCGCGAACTCACCGACCGGACCGAGCAGGCCGCGCGCCAACGGCTGAGCGTCCTGCTCAACGCGTCGCCGGCGGTCATCTACTGCCGTGAAGCCACCGGCGACTACCAGCCGACTTTCGTCAGCGAAAGCGTCACCCGGCTGTTCGGCTGCACCCCGCGCGAATATCTCGACAATCCCTTTCTCTGGCGCGAGCGCGTCCACCCGGACGACATCCCGCGCATCGCCGCCTGGGTGGAGAAGATGTTCGAGAGCGACAAGCGCGCGCTCGAATACCGCATCCGCCACACCGACGGCACCTATTTCTGGGTGAACGACGAACAATACGTGGTGAGAAACGCCAAAGGCGATCCCGTCGAGATCGTGGGCTCGTGGACCGACGTGACCGAGCGGAAAGAGGCCGAGCAGGCGCGCGAGCGTGCGAGGCAGCGGCTCGATCTCCTGCTCCGCGCCGCCCCCGTCGTGGTCTACAGTTTCGCCGCGACCGGCGACTACAGGCCAACCTTTGTCAGTGCCAGCATTGGGCCGATGCTCGGTTACACCCCGGACGAATACTTGGAGGATGCGGATTTCTGGCGAGGCCACGTCCATCCGGAGGACCTACCCGAGATCGAGGCGAAGCAGGTCGAACTGTTCCGGCAGGGAGAACACCACTCCGAGTATCGCTTCCGCAAGAAGGACGGCACGTATTGCTGGGTGAGCGACGAGCAGCATCTCATTCGCGACAAGGAAGGCCGCCCGGTCGAAGTGGTGGGCTCGTGGAGCGACATCGACGCCCGCAAGGCCGCCGAGCAGGCATTCCAGGCCGCGCAGGAAGAGCTGAAGAAGGCGACCGCCGCGGCGCTTGAGGCAAGCGAGGCCAAGAGCGCCTTTCTGGCCAATATGAGCCACGAAATCAGGACGCCGATGAACGCCGTCATCGGCCTCTCTCATCTCGCGCTCAAGACCGATCTCACGCCGCGCCAGCGCGATTACGTGCTCAAGATCAAGAGTTCAGGCCAGCATCTACTCGGCATCATCAATGACATTCTCGATTTCTCGAAGATCGAGGCCGGCAAGCTGTCGATCGAGACGATCGATTTCGATCTCGACAAAGTGCTCGAAAACGTCGGGAATCTGATGTCCGAGAAGGCCTCGGCCAAGGGGCTCGAGCTGATCTTCGAGGTCGAGCCCGCGGTCTCGGCCCATTTCCGCGGCGATCCGCTCCGGCTCGGCCAAATCCTCATCAACTTCTGCAACAACGCGGTGAAGTTCACCGATCGTGGCGAAGTTTCCGTCAAGGTCCGCGTGCTCGAGGACAACGCGGACAGCCAATTCGTCGAATTTTCCGTGAGCGACACCGGCATCGGCATGACCGAGCAGCAAATCTCGCGGCTGTTCCAGGCCTTCGAGCAGGCCGATGCCTCGACCACGCGAAAATATGGCGGCACCGGCCTCGGGCTTGCGATCGCCAAGCAGTTGACCGAGCTCATGGGCGGCCAAGTCTCCGTCACGAGCGCGCCAGGCAAAGGGAGCACGTTCCGCTTCACCGCTCGGCTTGGCAAGGGCATCGCGAGCTCCCGTCCGCGCCTCCTCCAATCGGATTTGAGCGGCCGCCGCGTGCTCATCGTCGACGACAATCCCCATGCCCGCGCCGTCTTGGCAGCCATGCTGGCCAACATGTCGCTCGTCCCCGACGAAGCAGCGTCTGGCGAAGAGGCGATCGGCATGATCCGCCAGGCTGACAAGGCAGACGAAGGCTACGAGATCGTGTTTATCGATTGGCAGATGCCGGGCATGAACGGCATCGAAGCCGGCAAGCAGATTCTCGCCTTGGCCGACCTCGACCCTGCGCCTCATCTCGTGATGGTGACCGCCTACGGGCGCGAGGAGGTCATGAAGCAGGCCGAGGAGATCGGCTTCGAGAACGTTCTCATCAAGCCGGTCACCTCCTCTATTCTGTTCGACACCGCCGTCGTTGCTCTCGGCGCTGACAGCGGCAAGCTCGAGAGCGTGCCGGCCCTGCCGTCCTTCGACATCGATCACATGCGCGGCACGCGGATCCTCTTGGTCGAGGACAACGACATCAACCAGGAAGTGGCGATCGGCCAGCTCGAGGATGCGGAGGCCTTCGTCGACCTCGCCGAGAACGGCGCCATCGCGCTCCAAATGATTCAAGGCAACGACTACGACGCCGTGCTGATGGACATGCAGATGCCGGTGATGGACGGGATCGAGGCCACGCGCGTCATCAGGACCAATCCGCGCCACGAAAAGCTTCCGATCATCGCCATGACCGCCAATGCGATGGAATCGGACCGCATTCTCTGCCTTGAGGCGGGCATGAACGACCATATTGCCAAGCCGATCGATCCCGACCAGCTCTTCGGCGTTCTCTTGCGCTGGATCCGGCGGAGCGATGGCCATGGCGCCGCCGCGCGCGACCGGCCCGCGCCCTCGCCCGCGCGGAAGAGCGAGGACAGCGATACGCGGCTCGCCGTTCCCGGCATCGATGTTGACGCCGGACTGAGGCGCACCGGCGGCAACCGCAAGCGCTACGAGACGCTCTTGCGGAAATTCGGAGAGCAGCAGAGCGGAACCGGCGCGGCCCTTGTCGCGGCGCTGGCCAAGGGCGATATGGCGACCGCCGAGCGCACTGCCCATTCCTTGAAGGGCGCCGCCGCCACCCTCGGCGCCAAGGCCTTGGCGGAGGCCGCTTCCCAAGCCGAGGCCGCAATCAAGAGCCGGAAGGACCCGGGACAAGACGTGCAGCGGGTTACAGGGTCGCTCGCGGCCTTGCTCGCCGATCTGCGCGCTGCCCTCCCCGACGATGCGGCCGGGAACAGCGCAAACTCTCATTCCGATGACCCCGCCAGCGTGCAAGAGCCGCTCGGGAGATTGAAGCGGCTGCTTGAGGCCGACGACGGCGAGGCCGCCGATTTCATCGTCGATGCAAGGCCGCGTCTTGCCGGCATCCTCACGCCGGCGGAGATCAGAACCCTGACCGACCACGTCGGCAAATTCGACTTCGATGCCGCGCTCGGCTGTCTTTCCGGCATTGCCGCGCGGCTCTCCCTCAACCTGGAAGCAAAATAATGTCCGCACCGGAGAAGAAGCTGGTCCTGATCGTGGACGATACGCCGACCAATGTCGCGGTCGTATCGGGCGTGCTCAAGGATTCGTTCCGGACCAAGGTGGCGACCAATGGCGAGAAGGCCCTTGCCATCGCCGGCGCGGCCGAGAAACCCGATCTCATCCTGCTCGATGTCATGATGCCCGGCATGGACGGATTCGAGGTCTGCCGCAGGCTGAAAGACAATCCCGCCACGCGCGACATCCCCATCATCTTCCTCACCGCCAAGACCGAGGAGGTCGATGAGGAAAAAGGCTTCGACGTCGGCGCCGTCGATTACATTCACAAGCCGTTCTCGGCGCCGATCGTAATGGCGAGGGTGAGAACGCAGCTCGCCCTGCAAGAGGCGCTCTCCGAAGCCAAGGAAGCGCGCAATCAGGCCGATCAGCTCCTCCACGCGCTGCTGCCGAAGACAGCCGCTGACGAAATCCGCAGTTTCGGCACGGTGATTCCGCGGCGTTACGACAATGTCGCGGTCCTCTTCTGCGACGTGACCAACTTCACCGCCTATTGCGACAAGCATGAGCCCGAAGACGTGGTCTCGCGCCTAGACGCTCTGTTCGTGATCTTCGAGCGCATTACCGCCAAGCACGGGCTCGAAAAGATCAAGACCATCGGCGACGGCTTCATGGCTGTTGCCGGCTTGCTCCAGCAAGTTGCCGATCCGGTGGGATCTGCGGTTCGCTGCGGACTCGAGATGACATCGACCCTGATCGACGCCCATCTCGACTGGGAGGTTAGGGTCGGCGTTCATGCCGGGCCGGTCGTGGCGGGCGTCGTGGGCCAGGAGCGCTACCAGTTCGATATTTGGGGCGACACCGTCAATGTCGCCGCCCGCATGGTCGCCATGAGCGCGCCGGGGAGCGTCGCCACCACCAAGGAGGTCTTCGAACAGATCGCTTCGGCCTTCGAGGCGGAATCGCTCGGCAATCTCAACGTCAAGGGCAAGGGCACGATCCCGGTGTTCGGTCTCCGCAACCGCGCTTGAGGGCCCGGGCGCGGCCGCGGCGGCTCCAGCCGGCGGCTATTCGCTCAGCGCCAGGAGAAAATCTTCCATCTTGTCCCAGGCGCCATGATCGAACAGATCGTTATGGTGGGCGCGCGGAAACGTCTCGATGCGTTTTGGCTCATTGGCGGCGCGGTAGATACGCCTTGCCATGTCAACCGGGATGACCTCATCGTCCTCGCCATGAAGGATGAGAAGCGGCGCTGTGACGGCGCCGATATGGCGCTCGACATTGTATTGGTCGGCGATCAGAAGGTTGAGCGGGAGGAAAAAATAGATCGAGCGCCCGACATCCACGGTCGAGGTGGGCGCCGCCTCGAGCACGATTCCTGCGACCTTGCGCGCGGGCGCGAGCCGCACCGCCTGCCCCGATCCAAGCGACTCACCATAAGCAACGATCTTGTTCTCCGGCACGCCGAGCTGACGTAGACGGTCATAGGCCGCGATCGCATCGGCGACGTTGTTCGCCTCTGTCGGCTTTCCCGCCGAGCCGCCATAGCCGCGATTGTTGAGGTAGAACACGCCGAAGCCGCTCTCGAGCATGAGCGCGATCTTGGGCGCGCGATTGGCGGCGTTGGCGGCGTTGCCGTGGAAATAAAGCAGCGTCGGCTTCCCCGCTTGCGCCGGCGAATACCAGGCAACGAGCAAAGTGCCGTCGGTCGCCGCAAGCTCGATTTCCTTCACGCCGTCGAGGCCCGCCTCGGCCGGCGGAATCCGCGCCGGATCGGGAAAATACATAAAGACGCGGTGACCGAAATAGGCCAGAGCGCAAATCGCAAGATAGACGGCCATCAGCCAGAGAAGAACGCTCATGATCTCCCGCACGAAGTCTCGTCGGGCCGTCACGCCCAGAATCGGCCGCTCGCACCGGCGGCGATGGTAATGAGCCCGAGCACGAGATTGATCACGACGATGCGGCGCATCTGATTGAGCGAATGAGCGGCGCTGTCGAACTGCCCGGCTTCCACAGCACGGGAAAACCGGCGCCAAGGGGCGTAGAAGAGGTGCAGGAAGAGGAGCATCATCACAATGCCGGTCGCCTGCATGACATGGATGTGGGGGCCGACGCCCTTGAACCCTCCGAAATGGAGAAACAGCATGGCATAGCCGCTCGCGAGGAGTAGGGCGATGCTGGCCCAGACCCAGGGAAAGAAGCGGCTGAAGACCCGTTGCCAGAGCGCGAGACGCAAGCGCGGTTCGAGCGGCCCCGCGGAGGGACGCAGCACCATATAGGCGAAGAACATGCCGCCGACCCACGCGACGGCGGCAAGGGCATGAAGCGCGACGAGCATCGCCATGCCTAGAGCCTACACCAATTGTGGCAATGTCGCTTCAAGCGCGACGCGCGTCATGAGACGGCTAATCGAGCCGCTCCACCTTGGCCGCCATGTCAGGATTGAGGCGCATACGGTATTTGGCGTTCTCGCATTGCACGACCCACACCGCTTCGTTGGGCGTTGAGGCCTGAACGTCACGCTCCGCGCCTTGCGGCTGATCGCACGCATAACCTTGGTCGCGGAGTTGGGCGGCGAGGATGTTCTGCGTATCTGTGCCCGGCGGCCCGGCGGCTATGGCCTTGCCGCCCGCGCCAACGAGCCCGAGGATCGCAAGTGCGACGCATCTCACTGCCCGGGGTCCCTTGGTTGAATGGATTGAGCTCTCCCTGAACCTACACGCCTTCAAGCAAATTGCCAGCAAGAAGCGCGGCATAGCCGGCAAACAGGATCGAGAACCCGCTATGGGTGTAGGGGATCTGAACATCGGCATAATGAATGCTCGCGGCGATGGCGGCCAAGATAACGGAAACGAGGAAGGTTACGGTCTTTGGCGGCGTGAGCTGAAGCATTGGTCGACCTCCTGGGAAGCGCGGGACGCAATCGGCGCAATCTTAGCATTTCCGACGCCTCGAAGCTCCCGCGTGGGAATCGTCGCAATTCCCGTTCATATTAATCCCCTGAGCTTTAGCGACGCGCACTGAGACGAGGTCAGGACAGTGATCATCGACAGCCCGCGCAGGCGGGAACAATTGGCCGCGGTGGCAGAGCGTCTGCCGGCGCATGTCGCACGGCTCTCATGGTCCAAAGACCAGATCAGAAACGAGCGGCAGCGCGCTTTGCGCGAGACGCTGGCGTTCGCACAGGCCAAATCCCCCTGGCATGCCAGGCGACTTTCCGGAATCGATGCGGCCACTTTCGTTGAAGCCGATCTGTCGCGCTTGCCGGTCATGACCAAGACAGACGTCATGTCGAGCTGGGACGAAGTGGTGACCGACCGGCGCCTGACGCTCGCCGGGTGCAACGCCGACATCACCGCCAAGTTGGAAGGCAAGACCCACGACTACTACTATCTCGACGATTATCTTGTGATCGCCACTGGCGGCTCGTCGGGCGTGCGCGGCGTGTTTCCGTGGAGCTGGAACGAGTTCATCGAGATCGCCTGCGCAACCTTTCGCTATCAGCTCCGCGACGAGCCGCCGGATCGTCTTTCGGGGCGGAGACTTCTGGCGGTCATCGAGGCCGGCGAGATCGTCCATGGCAGTCCGTTCCTCTTTTCCGTGTCGACCGACCCGGCGGCCCAGATTTAATGGTTTCCGGCGGACACGCCGCTCGCCGCTCTTGTCGAGGCGCTTAATGAGGCGCGGCCGACCCAGATCAATTGCTTCGGCTCGGTGATGCAGGAGCTGGGTGCGGAGGCGCTTTCGGGCCGCCTCAAGATCAGCCCGCATCGTGTCACCACCAATTCAGAGCCGCTCCTGCCCGAGACGCGCGACGCCATTCGCAAGGCCTGGGGGGTGAAAATCAACAATATGTGGGGCTGCGTCGAAGTCGGTCACATCGGCATCGAACGCGACGCCCATGAGGGCATGCATATGACCGACGACCTCATCATCACTGAGTTCGTCGACGACAAGAACCAGCCGGCGCGGGATACAGACGCCATCGATCGCGTGTTGGTCACGTCACTCTTCGGCCGAACCCTGCCTCTGATCCGTTACGAGCTGACGGATATCCCCGTTCCGAGCCACAAACCCTGCTCGTGCGGCGCGCATTTTCCCCTCATCAGCGGCGTGAAAGGGCGCGCGGACGACATTTTCGTTTATCCCGGCGGCATTCATATCCACCCATTGGTCTTTCGGACACCGCTCGGTCAGAACCCCGATATTGCCGAGTATCAGGTTCTCCAGACCATGGCCGGCGCCAAGATCGGCGTGGTCGCAAGCGGGCCGGTCGACATCGCGACGCTTCGCGGGCAGATCATCGAAGGGCTCGCCGCATCCGGTTTTCATGACGCGCAAATCGAGATCAATCTCGTCCACCGCCTGAAGCGCCACAAGGAAACCGGGAAGTTGAAACGATTTGTCCCGCTCAATCCCTAGCCGCGCTTGGAGGCGCTCGTTCGCGACGGGGACGGCGAATAGCGACGCTCAGCCTGTCACCTCACCGGAGCGGTGCATCGAACATTTCGGCAAAGAAAGCGGGTATCGGGCGCGAGCGAAACTTTTTGGATTTGACCCGCCTCAGGGGCTTGACGTCCTCGGCCGGTTTTGAGTCTTGGGCCTTGGTCGTTTCTTCCGGTGCGCCAGCGTCTTGCTTACATTCGGCGGAATCGTCCTCCCGCATGCCAGAAGCCGTAGCTGACGTGGCGGGGGCGCAGAAGATGTTGGTAGCAACCGTCTCGGTCTTCTCTTCCACACATTTCGCAAGCGCGTCGAGCGCGACCGCGCTCTTGTCGAGCGGCACGCGGATCGTCGCTCCGGCGGCGACGATATTTAGTGTGCTGGCATTGCGAAGCGCGCTCTCGAGCTTCTTGTTGTCAAAGTCCAGCGAAACGGATTGAGGCTCCGCCGCGACCTCGGCGTCTAGACTGAGAGTACCCACCGATACCTTCACCGGATAGTTCTTGCCGCGCTCCAATTTCCATTTCGGCGATTCGAGCTCGAGCGTCATGTTGTCCGAGGTGCGAACGAAGCGCGCAACGATGTCGTCTTGCAGGGGCCGGTTGATCGAACAATGGTCGAGTTTATCGCCCTTGTAGATCGTTTCGATCTGCCACGGACCAAGATCTTGGGACCGTCGATCCTCGGCGGCATGGCCGGCCGCGATCGCAAGCGTTACAGACGCTGCGATAGCAGCGGCAGAAGACTTGAGAAGAGTCATCGGTGTGAACCCCGTTAAGAAGCGTTAACACCGGTATAAACGTGCCTGGAGCAAATTTGTTCCGAGAAAGGTTTGTGAGATCTGCGCACAGACAAGTGTATCGCGACGCATGCTTCGCATTGAAACTGCATCGGCATGATTGGAACCGAATGCGTTCAACGCAGTTATTGCCGCACGGATGGGGTCTTTAGAAGGGAAACATCGCCATGATCAGGACAATTCACGGTGTCCCGGTGAAGACGCGGGTTCCGCTAACGGCTTGGGTTTTCGCTGGTATCTTGACGCTTCTTTCGTTGTCGTCGTCGCTGGTTCACTTGGCGTCGGATGACGTTAACGTTTCAACCTTGCCGTCGAAGCATGCGGCAACCGCGGCGCATCACGCGAGTTTGGGTTGGCCGGCTTCGGCCTGGTAGTCCATCGAGCTTGCGCGTTCAGTTGCGTCTCTTTTCGTCTCGCGTTTTGTAGGAGTAACAAACCAGTTAGCGCTGGGGCGGTCGATTCGAACAGAGGATTCGCTGATGGCATATTTTTGGCTCACGCCGCCGTCGCGGGCGGTTTTCATCATCTCCGTGTTTCTTGCGCTCTTGTCGCTGTTGGTGCGCTACGCTCACGCTGCCATTCCGGTGGTCGGCGCCCACACGTTCGAGACGTTGTTGGCCGCCTTTCTGCTGCTTCTCGCAGGAAACCTATTTCGCGGCGTTTAGGCTTCCTCTCGCGAGCTGACGGCCGAAAGGGCTCGGCTTGATTTCATTGTGGAGGCAGGATGCATCGAGCAAGCATCCTCATGGTGAGGTGCCCCAACACGGGCCATGAACTCTCTACGGGCGTTGAGATGGATGCGGCAACATTCGTCCAGCTTCCCGACATTCACTCACGCGTGAAGTGTCCCGCGTGCGGTCACGATCACATTCTCTCGACGCGCGAGGCTTGGCTCGGCGACCCCGCACCTTCCGTGCCGGAGTTCACGTGGTTGTTTATCAATAACCGCAATCTGCCCAACGATTAGGCTGAAGCCGGATAGACGGGGTCTTAGTTATCCCCATCAGAGATTGCCGTTCGGGCGTTGGGTCGTGGAAACCAAACCCGCTTGCACGCGTTGACCCAATAAACAGTTCTCTGAAAGGAGGTGTCCTGAATGGCTCAACGCCGTGCCTTAATCGTCGATGACGAAGTCATTTTCGCCCTTAATATGGAAGCAGACATGCAAGAGCTCGGCTTCGACGTTTGCGATCTGGCTGCCAATGGATCCCAGGCCGCAACGTTAGCGATGAGCAATCAGCCCGATGTGGTGCTGATGGATGTCAATCTCGAAGGCGGACGCGAAGGGATCGAGGTCGCGAGATGGCTTCACGAGTTATGCGATGTTCCAATCGTATTCGTGACCGGCTGCCTGGACCCCGACACTCTTGCGCGCATCAACAAACAAGTCCCGAGTGCAAGGGTTCTGACCAAGCCTGTCTTCCGTGACCGGCTTGCCGACGCTGTGGCTGCTGTCAGCCCGAGTCATCACTGAACCAAGCGTCATGGCCGCCCCCGATCGCTTCATTGCGTGGTGCAAGCAAGAGCACGCCAGCATCGAGCAGCAGCTCGCGTTATTGCAAGCCGGCAAGGTTCACACCGGCGAAGATACGGGCGCGGGCTGGGTCGATACGACCGCCGATTCGATCAAACGCGCCAAAGCCCGGCTCGCCGAGTTGGAGGATCTTCTGACCGAAGAGGGCACCGCGACCGTTGCAAAGCCGAAAGCTCGGTAGCCGTCTCAGCGGGGCACTTCCTCAACGTAGTACCCGACGCCGCAAATCTGGTCGCCGATCTTGGTGTAGTAGGTGGTCTTCTCGAACGGTTCATCCGAGCCGGGGCGCGGCCACCAGTAGGTCGTTTCCTTTATGGTTCCTTCGGCGGCGTTCTCCATGATCGTTTCGCCGAACGGAGCGCCGTGCTTGCCTTTGATGTCTCTCAACTCCTTGCCCTTGTTGGTTGGATGCACGGTCAGGATTCCGTCCGAGGCGTTGGCGCACCAGACATAAAGGTCTTTGGACTTGAATCCGCCCTCGCCGGTAGCGAACATCTCGCGCGCCTTCGTCTCGTCCTGCTTCATCGCAACGACGGCTTTCTCGAGCAAGGCCTTGGCTTCCTCCGGGGTGGCGAATTCGTTCTCAGCTACCGAGGCGGCAGTGAAGAGAAACTGGGCCGCGGCGAAAGCGGCGGCAAATGCGACAGTCCGCAACATGGCAACTCCTTGCGCTGACGTTTGAGATCGGATGACATTGGCACGAAGTCGTATCATTCTTCGCCGCCCGCCAAAATGGGAGGTTTCTTCATGCAAGATGACCAACGTGATGCATGGATTCGCGCCTATCTGAAGGACGTGTTCAACGGTCACAACCTGCAATCCCTCGACAAATATATGAGCGAAAATCTCGTCTCGCACTGGCTGGGAGACCGGAGCTTGCAGGGGCGGGACGCCTGGAGGGAGGCGATGGCCAACTTCTTCGACGCCTTTCCCGATGCCGCCTACACCTTGAATGACGTCTTCTCCGCAGGCGACAAGGGCGTGTGGCGCGGAACCTGGCAGGCCACGCAGCGCAAGCCGTGGGAGGGAATTCCCGCAACCGGCCGCAAGGTGAAGTGGACCGTGATGATCATGGGCCGGTTCGAGGGCGATAAGCTCGCCGAAGATTGGGTCGAATACGACCGGTACAATATGTTTCGGCAGCTCGGCGCGCTGTAGCGTGTTACGCCGGCCTACGAACCTGCGGCGCCACTCGCTCAGCGTGCGTCGGAGGCGAGCCCTGCCACCAAGGTATCGACGAAGCTGCGGCCGATCTCGCCCGTCTCATCGAGCTTTGGGTTGAAGATCGTGATGTCGATACCGAGCGCCCGGCCCGACCGGATCGTGCTTCGCAGCACTGCCGACAGCTCGTTCCATTGCAGTCCATCGGGCAAGCGATAATCCACGGCCGGCATCACCGCATCGTCGAGCACGTCGGCGTCGAGATGGATCCAGAAGCCGTCCAGGGCCGCCCTTTCGAGACGGCTAAGCGCCTTCTCGGCGGCAGCAGTGGCGCCGGCCCGGCGAAAGGCGGCGAGGTCGATCACTTCGATGTCCGTGTCCTCGATCCTTTGGCTGCCGTGTTTTTCGGCTTGTTCGGCATCGCGGTAACCGAGCGCCACGACGTCCTCCTCACGCACGAGCGGACGGAGGCCTTCGAGATCGGTCACGATCTCCGGCCCGCGTCCGGTCGCAAGCGCCAGTTCCATCGACGCAGCCTCGCCATTCGGTTCGGCTTCGGGCTGGTAGAAATCGGCATGGCCATCGAGGAATAGAAGCCCCGCGCGCCGGTCGCGCCGCATTGCGAGCATGCAGCCGAGCAGGATCGAGCAGTCGCCGCCGAGCACGACCGGGAACTTGCCATCCCCCCGCACCCGCACGACAGCATCGGCGAGCACACGTGAATAGTCGGCGATCCCTTGCGGGTTCAGGAGCTTGGTCGCCGCGTCGCGCCTTGGATCGTAGGGCGGCGGCTCGATCCGGCCGAAACGCTCTGCGCCAAGACGCTCGGCGAGCCCGGCATCGAGCAGCGCATTCGGCTGAGTCTCTACACCCTTTGGAAACAGGCCCAGGACCGATGGCGCCTCGATGATCGAGAACGAGGTGATGTTCGGCTCTCAGCTGCCGGGAGCAGACTTAGAAGCCAAACCAAAGGCCAAAGCCGGGACGCCGATAGTACGGGTAGCCATACCCGTAGCCGTAGCCGTAGTAGGGACGATAGTAGGGCCGGTAACCGTAACCGTAGCCATAATAGGGCCGGTAATACGGACGATAGCCGCCGTAGCGGTACCGGCGGTATCGATAGCCGACATCCTCCACCGCCCCCGCCTTCTGTCCATATGACAACGCTAGAGCACTCGGTTCAGCGGACGCTGGCATGGACGCGGCGATCATCGCAACGGCCACACCTGAAAGACCCAGGAGGGTCAAGTCGAGGGCACGCATAGCTTGCGATCCTTTCGTTGTAGCAATGAGAGCGACGAGGCGACATTTTGGCGGCTCACGCCGCACCGCGATGCTGGCTACACCGCCACGCCCACGAAAACTCTCGATAGGGAACGTTTTGATCAAGGACTCGTTCCTTGCTCGGCCAGCCTGGCCCTACCCGGGCTGGTTGCCCGCACCGCCAGCGCTTCACCCCTGGCTTAAGTACGCCAGGGATGTTCCGGAAGCTCGCTCACGCCGAGCACCTTTACGCCGGCTTCCGCGACCGCGTGGTCGTTCTCGACCGAGCTACCACTTACCCCTATGGCCCCAACGAGAACCCCATCCTCATCCACGATAGGCAGTCCGCCCGGGAAGGTAATCAGCCCGTCATTTGAGTGCTCGATGCCAAAAAGCGGTTTGCCCGGTTGGGACAACTTGCCGAGCTGGCCGGTGGCCATGCCAAAGAAACACGCGGTCTTTGCCTTCTTGACGGCGATATCGATGCTCCCGACCCAGGCGTCGTCCATCCGCATGAAGGCCTTTAGATTGGCGCCGGAATCGACAATCGCGATGCACATCTGTGTTTTGAGCGCGATGGCCTTCTTGCGTGCGGCCTCGATGGCTTGCTCGGCATGTTGCAAATTGATGTGCATCTACCTCTCCCTCATGATCCTGCGACGAAAATGTTGCGACTGGCCGTTAGAGCGGAACATGTCCTCGCTCCGCCCGCAACAAGGAACAAGAGACGCCTCTCACCGCCCCTTGCAGATCGGTAGCGGCCCAGGCGGCGGCGCCGGATGGTCCTTCTTGTACTTAACGAGGATCGGCTCGAGAGTTTCCTTTGGCCAAAATTTCGGAGAGCCGATTTCCTTCAAGCAGGAGGCGTTCCAATAGAGTCCCGCACGCGACGGCGACCGGCGCGCTGCTACGGCTTTCGCGACGGCATCGATGTCATCCGATTCGGGATAGAGGTAAACCGTCGTTGGATCCTGCATCATGGCAATGATCCGTTCGGCGTCCGACGGCGACCAAGTCGTGCAGCCGTTGCTGCGGCCGCCGCTATAGTTCACGAGCTGTCCATACGGGACGTAACCGTCTTCGTTCGCGTAGGGGCTGTCCGCTTTTTTGCGAAGGCACACGCCTCGCAGCACCACGGCAGGATGCCCGCCGATGGCGCGGGGTCTGGCGTTTTCGGTGTCACCTTCGCCGTCAAACTGCACGAATGAGCGATTCAAAGCGACGTGTTTTCCTGCCGAGTCGCGATAGTAGCCTTTGAAGGACGTCCGCGTTTCCATCGTCACATACGGACCGCCGGTCGTTAGCTTGGAATCCATCGCATTGCTGAAGTTCTTCGCGCAGCGGATACCGTTGGCGAAATTCGCGCCGCTCAGATTGCGGCCGTTGCCGTGACCCACCGGAACCGCGCGAAACGACCGCTCGGCTTCGCAGATGACGTAGAACCGTCGCCCGAACGCGGCGGGGCGTGTGGCGTCCATGGCGAAGTAGCAAGGATTTTTCACCGCGCCTTCGCTCACTTTCTCCAGATAGAGCGCGCGCGCCCTCTGCAAAACCACCTCTGCGATCTGACCGTCGCCGACGCCGACATGGGCCTGCAACCACGGTGGAATGTCTACCGGCTGCTCCGGCGGGCGCTCGACGGTTTGCTTGGCCGGCTCTTCCGAAGCCGGTCCGCCAGTCTCGGCCAAGCATGGCCACGAGACAAAGGCGGCTAATGTCAACGCGAGACCTTTGCGGAAGCTTCGTGTCATGGCCAATCCCCTAAGCCGTGACCTCGTGATTCTGGTAATCTAGGCGCCAATTCGGGCAAATGTCTGCTTTAGCTCATTAGCGGACAATCAGGCCGAATCAACCGATCGAACCCGCCGAAGGACATTTACCCGTCGAAACGGCGGCAGAGAACGCCCTGGCGGATTTGGAGCTTGCCCTCATCCCATTTTGCCTAATGGCGTTTTCGGCTTCCGCCTGCGAAACCCCAAGTTTCTTTGCAGCCCCTTCGGCTTCTCGCCTAATTAAGGTATCGATGATTTCTTCGTCGCTCTCGTCTTTCTCTCTCATCAACGCATCAGCCACATGTCCTCCCTGGTATTTCTTCAAGCCAAGAAGGGCGGCCAAGACAAACACGAGAATCAATAGTGTGGCTTTACGTAACACCCCTGTCAGCATGCACTCCCCCGGACTGTCAGCCTTGCAGTCGCCTGGCTTGATACTTGGCGATGCGGTTTTTGGCAATGTGCTTGCGGAAGAGCCTAAGCGGCGGCGCTCCGTAAACTGAGCGACAAATCTTCGATCTTCCGAGGATTGAAAAGGCGGGAGCGCCACCATAAAATCGCTAGCAAATCCGACGACCTTGCACAGTGGATCGCCATTAGCGATGGTGAGCTCATGTCCAAGGTGGCACAGTTGGCGTTCCTGTTGCCTGCTCTCGCTCTCGTTTCTCACGATGCCTGTGGAGCAGATAGGATAGCCCTGACTTGCTCGGGAACTGTTTCGTCAAACGGCCATGAAGAGCCGCTCCGCAGCCTGACGATCGTTATCGACCTCAATCGAAACAAGGTGACCGGCGCATTGGGTCAGTTCTCCATCACGGAGAGCACCGAGAGTACGATCTGGTTTAGAGGGGCCGGCGGCGGCGGAATGATCGATCGCAGGTCTGGGCTTGCAAATGTGAGCGAAGCGTTCGGCACGCTTAAGACCTATCAGCTTACCTGCAAGGGAGCGGAGCGTTAGGTCGGGTTTTGAGAGCCATAATTTTGGGTTTGATTGTGCCCTTGGGCCGGCAGAAAATTGTCCTCGAACAGATCATCCTGCGGTCAAAGCGATGAAGACGAACCGCTGCTCCGGTGAATAGGTCGTCTGCGGTCGATAAGGTGGGCGAGCAAAGGCTCGCCCCCCACAGTTAACTAACGGGAATAAATCCATGGTCATGTACCGTACTTTAGTCAGCCTCTTTTTGGTGTTCTGCATCGCGTCGAATGGTGAAGCGGCAGACGATCCATTGCCTTCCTGGAACGATGGGACTGCCAAGACGGCGATCACCGAATTTGTGAGGACCACGACGACGGAGGGAAGTCCAAACTTCGTAGCGCCCGAGGAGCGGATCGCGACGTTCGACCAGGATGGGGCGCTCTGGGTCGAGCATCCGATGTACAGCCAGGTGGTCTATTGCCTGGAGCGGGTGCCGGCCTTAGTCGAGGCCAAACCTGAATTGGCCGATGTCGAGCCTTTCAAGACCGTGATGTCCGGCGACCGCGAGGCGATAGCAAAATTGTCAACGCCGGACCTCGAAAAAATCCTCGCCGCCACACTCACCGGCATGACGGTCGAGGACTTCGAGGCAGAAGTGGAAAAGTGGATCGCAACAGCGAAGGATCCGCGCTGGAAGCGGCCCTACACGGAACTCATCTATCAGCCGATGCAGGAAGTGCTGAGCTATCTGCGCGCCAACGACTTCAAGACCTACATCGTGACCGGCGGCGGCCAGGACTTCGTCCGGGTCTATTCCGAGCGGGTCTATGGCATCCCGCCGGAACAGGTCGTCGGCACCGCTGGCGGTACGAAGTACAGCTATGACGCGAACGGCAAGCCGATCCTAACCAAGGAGCCGAAGCTTCTGCTCAACGACAACGAACGCGGGCAAGCCCGAGGGCATTCATTTGATGATCGGGCGCCGGCCTCATGCCGCGTTCGGCAACTCCACCGGCGATCAGCAGATGCTGGAGTATACAGGTGCGGGCGACGGCGCGCGGTTGAAGATGCTCGTGCTGCATGACGACGCCGAACGCGAATACGCTTATGGGCCTGCCGAGGGTCTGCCCGACACCAAGGTCGGCACGTTCACCCAGGACCTATTCGATGAGGCGAAGCGAGACGGCTGGATCGTCATCAGCATGAAAAAGGATTGGAAGACGATCTTTCCGTTCGAGAAGCCCGCCCCATAAGATTCGACATGCTTAGAGTGTGCAGCGAACCAACGCTTAGGGGAGTAGACCGATGCGTGTTTTGAAGTTCACGTTGTGGGCATTGTTTGCAATTCTATCATTTGCGCCGAGACCGGCCGTCGCCGATCCGGCTTATGCCTGTTCGGTCGCCGAGATTTTTGAATGCACCGCCATTGCCGGCTGTCAGCGGGTGTCGGCGCAGCAGGCCAATCTCCCGCCCTTCGTCACGCTCAACGTCAAGGAGAAGAGGTTGTTTTCCGGACTGTTCGGCGGCGATGGGCTGTTCAACCCCGGCGATGTCTACGAAGACCCGCAAGTGCTTATCCTCCACGGGCGGCACGGCCTTCTGACTTGGACCGCGGTCGTGGCCAAGGATACGGGTCAGATGTCCATGTCGATCGCTAACATGGGCAAAACCTTCTCGCAGTTCGGAAGCTGCACGCCCCAACAGTAGATATTGTGGAGCGCTCGGCGATTGACCGGCGGCTCGGGCGGGGAAGCTGCTTGCCTATCAACGGAGCGAACTGCGAGAAGCAAATAGTTCGCGCCGATTTACAGCCCGTCCTGGTGGCACCGATGAGCGCTAAGCTGGAACTCCCTGAAGCAAGAGCCCCAGCGATGAGCCATCGATAACTGAGCAAACGCTACGCGACTAAGGAAGCGCGGCGTTCCGTTACTTCATCGTTTAGCGGCGCGACAGTCGGCAACTGCAATACGGTTGCGATCTGATTTTCACACAGATGTATCAGCAGGACGATCGTCCCGTCAGAAAACTCAAGGGCGTCGTGATGACGATGCAATTCTCCCTTGTTGATCTTTCGGAAGGTGGCGGTCTTTTGCCCAGCTCTGCGTGAGAGAAGGAACGCTGTTCCGTATTTTACGTCGTCTGCGAAGGCAAGCTCGGTGCCCGGAAGCAAACAAACAGCTACGTTTCGGTCATCCACCGAAGCAAAACCGCGCGAAACAGTCTGCGGAAACCCCGTCGAGATGAGCTTATCGCCGACTTTCGCGGGGCGCGATGCGACGAACTCCAAGCTATAGTCACACATCGAGGGTACTCCATGCAAAGCCCGTAGTACCCCACGTCTGTCCTTAGCCTAACAAAGCAAAACGGCAATCTCTTGTCCGACGATCCGACCAGCGCACACAGCCGATCGCCTACTCAGATGATGTCGAAGAACTCGCAGAGTGGGCCCGCGAGCGATCTCGAGTGAATCATCGCCGTATTGGCGCCCCGTAGGGGTTTCGAACCCCTGTTTCCGGCGTGAGAGGCCGTAGTCTGTAGCCTAACGACCCTAGGGTAGGTATGAGAATGTTGAAATCAACGACGCTTAACGTATGCGCCACCTGACGCGCCTAGCAAAAATGAAACGACATATTTGGTTCAATATTTGGTTTTGAGGAGGCCCGTGATCCAACTAGGGACGCTCACCCTCGACAGAGCAGTGTCCGCTTCATCCCTGAGAACGGACATGCTCAGCGCCAGCAGGCCGCTAAGTGAAGCGGACATTCACCACTAATGGCCTAAACGCTCTGGGCGTGGCGAAACACGTCGTCGGGGTCGAGGCGCGACTTGATGTGTTCCAGGCGTGACAGATTGGGGCCCCAATAGGCCTCGCGCCAGTTTTGCAACTCGCTATCGCAGTAGTTGACATACGCACCTCCAGAAACGTAGGGGCGCATCGAGGCATACAGCCTCCGCAGTTGAGACAGCTGTGTTTGGGTTTCGTTTGGGCTGTCCCAGGTAAGGTTGTATTGCATGCTACCCCAGGCTTCCCGATGGGGAACGGCCGTGGCTGATGGCGTTACGCGGGCAACTGCTCCGCCATAGGCGTAAAGAACCACGTTAAATTCGTCTTCAGGCATATTCTGCAGTCCCTCGAAGAGGACAGCGATCCCATCATCGCTGAGGGGCGTGGAGAGAATATCGGACTTGCCCTTGTAGAAGATCGATTGATAGCTCCATCCCTCGGACAAGTAATCCACCGCCTCCAGGAAGGATATCGGCTTGATGCTGGGATCAGCATGCGTGCGGATGAGCTTGAGCAGTCCCCGCAGCTCGCGCCGCAATTGGTCTTCTGACCCTACCGACTGTCCTGCGCATTCGATCCAGATGTGCCGGTTTGGATCCGGGGCAATCGTCAAGGTAGAGGTCATTGCCTCTGGGGCCTGAGGAGCCCAAGCCTGCCAGGCCTTCACCATTGTCAGTGCCTGGGCAGGTGGGAGCGACCATTCCATCGTGAACACCACGACTTTGCGCAAGGGAAATAGCCGGAAGCGAAAACGGGTCGCGACCCCAAAGCATCCTCCCCCGCCGCCGCGGCACGCCCAGAACAAGTCTGCATTCTGCGCGTCGTCGGCGACAACTAATCGCCCATTGGCATCGATGCACTCTATCGACTGCAGACTATCGCAAAGGAACCCAAACTGACGCGAGAGGTATCCCGACCCGCCGCCGAGTGCATGTCCTGCAACGCCAACCGTAGTACAATTTCCCGCCGACAAGGCATATCCCCGAACTCCGACGGCATCGTAGAGGGCACCGAGGGAGGAACCCGGGCCAGTCGTAACCGTCTCAGTTGCGGTGTCGATGTCGATCGCGTTCATCAGACGCGTGTCGACCACTACCGAGTCACTTTGCGAGAAGCCCTCGAAGCAATGGCCTCCGCTACGTAGCGCGAATGGAATATTGTGAAATCGCAGCCACCCAATCATCGCCGACACAGCACCTTGTGTCTTGCACAAGGCGCGCAGTCTGGGCCGCACCATTGTGCGACGATTGAAGGCGGCTTCGTATCTAGCGAAGCGTTTGTCTTTTGGAGTGAGCAGCAACGCTTCCGCTTCGGGAAAATTCGGAAGGGGAGGAAGAGTGGCATCGGCGGCTGCTGCTCTCCAACCCGACAGCAATGCTGGAGCGAAGACCGCAGCGCTACCTAAGGTCTTCAGGCACTCGCGCCTTGTGGCAGCGCGAACGTTAAACGAAGCGAACTCACGGTGCACGGTCCGCACACGCCTTCATGTTTCAACCGCACAGCCTAAAGACTTGAAGGTTTTTTTTGGGCTAGAAGCAACATCGGATCCCTCCTTGAAGAAGTTCACCCTGTGACCTATGATGCCTCTTTCCATTCCGTTTATCTTGCCTGAAGGCCCGCTATGCGGGCCTTCTCTTTTTGCCTTTGATAAGAAAACGGGCCGATCCTTGGATCGGCCCGCCAGAAAAAGTTTGGTGCGACGTCTACCACCAGTACCAACGCCAACCGCCACGCCACCTGCGACGACGACGACGCCGACGACGTCTGTAGCCTGCCTCGGCAGGCGTGGCGGCAGCGGCACTAATGGCAGTGGCCAAGCTGGTCACGCCGACCGTTGTTCCGACGGTCGTACCAATCGCGCTAACACACCAGAAAACGGCGATTGCGGCGGCTGCTATGGTTTGAGCCAATAGCTTGCGGGGGCTTCTCATCACCGCTGACCCTCCTTCTTCATTTGCGTTTGCATCTCGTGCGGGCTTTAAAATAGAGGACGGCTGTCCAACTCTGACAACATACACGATCCTTCGTGACTGGCAAAAGTGAAATTGGTGGCCGCGCTGCTGTGCCGCTTGAGGAAGCTGGTTAACCGCCGTACGGCTGGCTAAAAAGAGACACGTGCCGGGACACCGCCCGTCATGCTGCCCGAAGGTTCAGAGCCTCCGGCAAGGCATTCAAGGGTTCATCGAACTCAAGTTGAGATAGGACGTTGAGAAGTGCTTCGTCAAACTCAAGCTCGGCAGCTAGTTTTGTCCACATCTCTGCCAAGGCGACGAGCTTCTGGAGCCTCGCTGGGTCTTTGGCGCGTGCCGAAAGCTTAAGGTACCGCGCCGCGTTTAAGCGACACTTTGCTGGATCACCAGGCATGTGACCTCCTCGGCGTCACACACCCCCGCAACGAATGTATTCCAGACCTGCGTGTCAGTTTTAAGACGGTCGCTGTGCGGCGCAACAACGCAGAACAGCTAGAGTTTTCATCCAGAAATGCCCTTGAGCACTTGGCGATGGCGATTTTGGCCCACTCTTGGGAACTTAATTTCGGCGGTCCGCGTTCAACTTTGGTCCCGGTGAAATAACAACGACCCGTCCAATCATTTCACCGGTCCTAGTAAAGGCCCCGCATAGCAATGCGGGGCTTTCCTTTGGTGAGGGCTTTAGCGGCTATGAACACTCCTTCGGAGTATCTTCTCGCTACAAATTTGCACATTGCCGACAGGGCTGCTCGGAAACAGGGCTGGCATGCGCATGGGCGTGCGGGATGGATCAAGCCCGACGGCAATGAGGTTGTTTTCATTTGCTTCTTAGAGCAGGTCGCTGCAATCGATCGACTTGCAACGATCTACTATGTGGGTGAGCTCCCCCCTAACGTCAGGCGCTTCGAGCGCAAATGGGCGAAACTTCGCGCCTGATGCTCCGCGACCGCCATTTACCCGGTCGGCGGGCACCCTTTGGCGGGGCCGACCCCCACTCGCGCTTCGCTTTATTTCGAGCGACGCAAAGCGAGCAACCATGGCCTCAAGTGGTCTTTCTCAAGGTCATTATTGGGCGGTGGCAACCGATGGTCGTCTCGGGGATTAAAGCGGTAGTTAAAGTGTTGGAGATCGTTATGTCACATCGTCTGTTCCCCGGAGTTCTTGTACTGGTCATGCTACCCAGCTCCGCTTTCGCCGAGCGGGTTATCGCCACATGGTATGGCAATGAGCTCAAAGGCAACCGCACGGCGTCTGGACAAATCTTTAATCCATCAGGCCATACGGCTGCTCACAGGAAACTGCCTTTCGGCACGTGTTTCCTCGTCGGAAATCCACGCACAGGCAAGGAAGTGCGTGTTACCGTGAACGACCGGGGCCCGTTCTCGCATGGCGCCAGCCTGGATCTCTCCTGGGGCGCGGCCCGCGCGATAGGGATGCGGTCTACGCAAGCCGTCACAATGAAACGGTGCTGACGTTGATGAGTGAGCTAAGATAACTCAAGGTAACTCATCGGTTATGCTGTCCAATGAAAGGTAGCCAATAAGTGCATGTGTCACTCATCCATAGTTGCGCCGCATGAAGACGGAACCGAGCGAAACTGGTAGCTTGGCGCACATCACCGCACCCCTCTCCCCAAGCCTGCGGTGACCGAGAGCAAAGCACTCCCGCTTGGTGTTACGAGCGTATGACCAATGCCATTCCAAAAGTATGCAGCGCATTTCGGGCCGGAGCAGCTCGAGACCATGCAGGAAGCCTTCGATGCGACCTGGGAAGAACTTCGTGCCACAAGGTTGGATTTGAGCACTGAAGACAAAGCCACTCTAATGAAGAAGAAGCTGGCGCTTCGCATCCTTGTTTCGGCCACTGCCGGTGGCGTTCAAGATTTTGAGACGCTAAAGCTGCAGGCTCTGCGAAGCCTTGGTGGTGGTTTTCGCCTAAGCGCTTCAGAAGCGGTCTAACAAAGAGGTCAGTCACTGAGCGCACGATCACCAGGACATAGTGACACCGCTCAGAGCCAGAAACGCGATGAACGCGGCAGCCGTCGCTGCCAGCATTGCCCCTGACTGCGGCGGCCAGCAGCTCGAAAATAGAGCAGATATGGACGTCGGTTTCATCCCTGAGAACGGACATACTTGGTGCCAGCATAGATGCCCGCTAAGTGCCGGTAGCGAACATGCTGAAGTCTGACTGCGCTCCCTCGCGATCGCTCCCCTACATACGGTGACCGCTCCCTCAAAGGCGCTGATGGAAGGCCGCTACTCCCCGTAACTCAATTGGAATTACCTCGCTTCGTAGAACAGCGGAAACCTCCCTCGTTGGCTCCTGATGAAGGATCGAGCCACCGGATACCTTATGACGGTGTGCACCGGGACCGGCTGCCAATATCGTATTCCCGTGATTTGGACGAAGCTAATGCTGGATCGAGTAGCGGCGGAGATGGCCAGGGTTATGGCCAGTTGCGACCCACAATCAGCCGAGTGCGAACTTGAGGGAGTAGAACGGGCCATGACAATCATGGAGGCTCAGTTTCGCGAGAAACTGGACAGCATGACTAAGTCTGAGCTCCGTGCCTATATGGTCACCGACGCCTATCACGGTCCGTTTCTGCAAGACTGCGTGGATCAGGCCTACAATGGAACAGCTTACCTGATGATCCTGGCCGATGCGGGGCTAATGAAGCTCTTTAGAATTTACTATCCGGGCTCTACATGGATTCACAACTACACGCGCTTGCAAGCTCCCAATGGCTTAGTGATCGCACTCGATCTGTATCATCGGAGTTCAGGCGTTGGGACCGGTGCGTTGGTTACTGTGACGGGGCGATTTAGCCCCTCTCGCAGCAATCAAGACCGAATAGCTGAAGTCAGTTAGCGAAGCCGTTCTTCACCGGGGGCTGCGAGAGCAGCCCCGGTTGCCGCGCCAGCAGCGCCTCCAGCCACCGCTCCTACGGGACCGGCAAGCAAAGCGCCGCCTAGCACCCCCGCAGCACCCCCCACAGCGGCACCCCCGGCAGTTCTATAAGTCGGCGACGGTGAGCAACCCAGCGCTCCGGTAGCCAGAGCGACAACAGCTACAAAGGTCGTAAACCTCATCAGAAGTTCCCCCGAATATTACGCGTTGCTCAAATTTGCCCCGCTACTGCTTAACGAGAAATTAGGATCTCCTTGATCGATTCGCTTTTGCTCAATCGAGTGGTGAGTTGGCACGGTCTCTCCACCACTTCGACCTCAAAAGCGGGAGAGACCGTGTCTCCAGATGAACGAGGGATCAGTCATGCGTATAAGTGTCGTTATCATTGCGATCATTATCAGTTGCGGTGCGTTGGCCGCCTGCTTTCACCATCGGCAGACGGTCGTCGAATACGCACCGCCACCGCCGTTTCCACAGCGCCATACAAATAACCGCAAGTCCAATTGCGGGTATTGGTCCTAATTTCCAGTCTGTGCTTAGCTGCGTGCAGCTCGCTGTTCTTTCACCCGAAAGGAGCAGATCCCGCCAAGCGGTGGTCGCTGGTGCAAGCGGACGCCGCATGCAATACCGAGATCGAGCGCAAACGGTGGGGTTCGCTGCTCGCCATTTTCACGTACAAACAGCGCGAGCGCGATCACGGTTATGCCGCTTGCGTGGCGAATAAGCTGGCGGACGGTGCGGAAGCGAAATGACTAGGCCCTACCGAGTGAGTGGGGAAACATACAATGCAGATCGAGTTTGCCACCATTGCTCTGACTCTTGCGGTCGCCGCGGTTTGGATTGGACTGATTTTGGTCGGGCTGGTGGGCTGAAGATCCGCGCGGATCCAGCAGATCTGCGAATGTTGGCTTCATTCACTCAAAAACGGGTGCCTTGTCCTTGTTCTCTTCGCCAGGAGTGCTAGCGGGAGCATTCGTGTTGCTTTCGACCTTCTCGACTTTGGCGGCCATATTGGGGATAAGCGTCACGCGATAGCTCGCGTTCTGGCAGCGCAACATCCAAACGACTTCGTTGGCGGTAGAGGCTGTCGCATCACGCTCGGCATTTTGCGGGGAATCACAAGTGTAACCCTGACCGCGAATTTTCGCGGCGATGATATCCGTGGGCCCTCCCTGTGCTCCCCCGGCCTGGGGCCACATCACTACCAATAAAAAGGATAGGTAGACAGGTCGCATATCTGGCCTCCGAGTGTGTCTCCAAGTCCATTTCTCTCGGCGTACGAAGGCAAAGCCGCCAAAACTAGAGCCTTAAGCCTCTCCGGATCACGCTGGCCTTGTTGAGCGAACTGCATGGTGAGGTCCGCAATCGCTGCTCGCGTGCTGACCGCGTCGAACGTGCCGTTGGATCGAACGGCTGTCCACGTTTCGTTGAGAGTGATCTCAAGTAGCGCCAAAGTTTCGGGATCAACGCTGTGATAATGCTGTCGTGAGGGGGACTTGACACAGCCTAATTTTGTCATCAACCCCGCCTACAACCCCTCCTGCGAGGACAACGTTCGAAAACTGTCATTGTTCCTCACTGGAACGGCCCCTCATGGCTCGCGTTATTCCACCATTGGAGACGCGAGCCATGACAATGCCGCCCAAATCCCGAGCAGAAATCGACATCAGAGAAGAAGTCGACATTGTTCGCGTTGATCCCACTTTTCTAGAGCGACAGCGAAATAGATACGCCAGCCGCGGTGTGGCGCTAGTCGTATTGCTGAATGGCGTCGCAGCCATTGCTCTTCTTGTCGGGCTTGCTCATGGCGTGCCAACAGCTGTCAAGCCATTCGCTGATGCGATGCTGGTGTTTGCGATTGGCGCTGCTCTAGGTTTGACCAGCGCATTCTTTGCGTATCTCAGCCGCACGTTTAGATTAGAACGCCTCGAATTGTGGACAACATGGCGAACGCCGTTGCGCTGGTTTGCCGTTGCAGCAGCGATAGCAGGGACTGTTTGCTTTGTGGCGGGAGTAAATATGGCGCGACAATCTGCACTGTCGGATGAAAAAACCGGTGCACCCCAGACTACCACGCCCTCACCGCAAACCACGCCGCAGCCCGAGCCTTCCTCACCCACGCCTCCCAGTACCGAGCAGCCGGGACCTTAGTTGGGCCAGACCCTGGTGGGTCGCAAATGGTTAGAATCCCCCATGTCAGAATTTGAAACAGACATGATTAGGCTGATTTAGCAGATTGCCGAGGATATTCGCTGGCTCCGTCAGCGGGCCGAAGAGGCCGATCGGATCAAAAAGCAGGATGATCAAGAGCTGTTGGAACGGATCGAACAAACTCACCGTGGACCTCAAAAGTCATGAATAGCACCAGGCTTCGTCGGTCGAGGACTTGTCGCAAAGGCAAAAAGTGCATTCACGAGGAATGCGGCAACCATGCTGCACAGGGCCATGATCACGAAGTGATGTCCTGAGAAGCCTTGTCTCGCGACATTTGTCAGTTTGCGGGCCCCGGGGATCGTATCCCCCCAGGCACTAAGCGCATTTAACGAGCCCTGCCAAATCCAGTCGGCAAATCGCAAAAGGGCCGCGTAGGTTTCTGGCACCAGGGCATTGAAGGTGAAGAGTGCCACGGCAAGAACGACCGTCGCTGGCACACTTATGATCGCTATTGCAATTCGCTGAAGGGCGGTTCGTGTTCCCCCCAGTATCCAGTTCAAGGGAATGCCCACGAATAGGACGGCGATGATTATGGCTGGGAGCGAGAGCACGACATGGGTCATATTAACTCGCTCGCGGAGATGATTGACTGCTATCTGCCCCCAATAGCTTCCCGCGACCAGCCGATCTAACGTATACCGGCACGGGCAAAGTTGATTTCGACACCCTGTTAGGAAGGGTGGTGGCCAACATGCCCGAAACCTGGGTCGTCTTCGCAAGGATTTGGTCTAGCGGATTACCAGAGGTCGGCGCGTAGGATTTGCCTATACGGCGCTCGCTGAAGCGAGCGCCCGAACCGCGAGATAAAACAAAAGCCCCGGCGCGCGGGGCTTTTGTTAGTGTCAGTGACGAGGGTGGAGAAGAACGGTCAGTCCAGTTTCTGACATTAAACTTCTGGCCGATGACCTTTCGGCGCTATGCGGCCCTCAGCCAGATAGGCCGTCGCGGTTGGAGCGGGACGACACTCGATCCGGCAGCACTCAAGCCTTCAGCCAAGGCATTATCGCTCTCGAACATGTCTGCGAGCCGCGTCCATGTGTAGGCGAGCACGTGTAATCTTCTCGCGCTGGGTCAGAAGTTGCTTGCTGAGCGAGGTACAGGCATTCCTGCGCTTGCTGACGACATTCTCGGGGGTCACCGGGCATAGCCTCCATCCTTCCTTCAAGGCGGGAGCACACCCCACTCTCAGCCATCGGAAGCCTGTGAACGAGGCCGATGGTCCCGAAACGTTAACGAGTTGAGGAGGCAGTGACTGAGCTGTTCTATACAGGGCTGGCGGAAAAAATCGGTTTTACGCATCCTCGGTCTCTCGTCTGAGGCCGGGCGCGTCATGCAAAATCACATTTAACAGTGAGTTGTGCACTTTTAGGTCGCCGTTGTATTCGATGAAACCCAGCTTGCGAAACTTGTTCATAAAAGCGCTGACGCGGGACCGCGTGGTGCCGATCATCTCGGCAAGCGTTTCCTGGCTGAGTTTGGCTATGACTGGTTCTGGCTTGCCCTCCTTGCCAAAATTGGCCATCAGCAAAAGTAGCCTCGCCAGACGCTTCTCGCTGGAATTGAACAGCTGATCGACCAAATCAGCCTCAACGCGAGCGTTGCGGGTGAGCAAATACGAAATGAAAAACTCGGAAAAGTCCGGCTCATCGTGAAGCACGCGCTGGATGGCGGCACTCTCGAACCGCATAAGCTTCAAGTCGCTCATGGCGGTGACTGTGGCGAGCCGCCGAGGCTGCCCGTTGAGACAACCTTCGCCAAAGAAATCTCCTTTTCCATGCAACGCGACGACCGCTTCCTTGCCTTGCTCCGAAATTACGGAGACTTTGCAATCGCCGCTCTGAACGTAAAAGACGCCGTCACAGGGGTCGCCTTGGGCGAAAACGATCTCACCTTTGCGGTATTTTGCGAGGCTCTTTCCCTCACCTACCGCTTTGAGAAAGGCTTGAAGCTTGAACGCCACATGAGGCTCCATTGGCTGCCGGCCTATTATACCTGCCTTAACGCGGGAAAATCCCCGGAAGATCCTGAGCGAACAAAATGAACAGCCCCACCGCCGCCGAAGCGCTTCCGCGCTCTTTCTGCACTCTCCCTGACGAAGCGCAACGTCCGCCTCTGGCACTAAGCGGACATTGCGGTATCGTTGCTTAGTTCCGCTTCTGACACGTGCAACTTTCGAGTGTCGCAGAGAACTTAAGCGCGCTGGGCTTGTAATGCGTCGGGTCAAGCCCCATATCTCTCTTACTGGCACGCCGGACCCTAGGCGCTGACGGTAAAGACTACCGTGCCAACTTCGTGCACGCCCCTTTCCCGAAAAATCAGCACGCCAAGCGCTCCCTAAAAGGGAGCGTGGTTCGGCGGCTGCCAGCCTGCAAAGCTGACTCCACAGGTGCTCTTAATGAACGCCACCCACAAATCCCAAGCCGCCGCCGACCAGGCTCGCGATGCGTACCGCAACGTGACCGCCCAACTCGGTCTCCTCGGTCTCAACACCGCCATTCCAGAGGGCGTACGCGCCCTGGCCGAGAAAACTGTGGCGCAGAGTCGTCAGGTCTATGACCGGTCTTCGGATGCCTTCGACGCTTCCGTGGCCACGTTTGAGAAGACCTTCGACGCTGCCGGCCAAGGTGCTGCAGCCTTCAACCGCAAAATCATCGACATCTCACGGCGAAACCTCAATTCCGTCTTCGACCTGGCCACGAGCTTGGCGGGCGCCAAGAACCTCGCCGACATCGTGGAGTTGCAGACCGACCATTGGCAGAAGCAGATAGGCGCACTGACGGCTCAGGCTGAGGAAGTTCGCGCGCTCTCGAGCAAGGTGGCCGCCGCCGCAGGCGCACCACTTGAGGAGCAGGTGAAGCGCGGTGTGGATAAGCTACGCAAGGTGAGCTGATTTGCTTTTTTGTCAGGAGATGGCTATGCACGCTCATAAGGCTTTTCGCGCGGGGTTAGCAGTGGTCCTCGGTGCGATCTTCTTCGTATCGATCGCGCACGCAGCTATCAGTGAGCCCGCTCCCGCCTACAATTGCGGAGACCGTGGCGTGAGATACTGCATTGTTGAGTATTCCAACCCGAACAGCCGCAACCCCGAAACGGCACTAGTCTGACGCTTATTCTTGGAGGTGGCTGGTACGGGCGCGTACGGTGGTTTTAACCAGGCGCCCCATCGTTCGATTAAGGATTACATGATGATCAACAATGCGCGCATCGCCTTCGGGCCAGCAGCATTATCGAGATTCACCCAAATCATCGAAGAGGTGACGGTTGATCTAGTTGGCGACGGCCTCGCCGCCGAGCTGGTGAGATCAGACGAAATGCGCAGAAAGCTGGCCCAAAGGTTGCTTGGCTTCGCTCGCCTCTGGTGGACAGATACTCAAATTAAGCAGCTTTTGCTGAGGACGGTGCGCAACCAGATCTCGGTTTCCCGGCGGCCGCAGCGGGAGTGGAGGACACAGCAGAGCCAATCAGCTCACGGCAACGGGGATGGCGATCGGTCGAGGTGAGTGATCCGTCAAGCGTCGCCCCGGGAGCAGCGACCTAGACTTTTTGGGCATTGTGCCGTGAGAATCGGGCGCGCTGCGAGTGCCTCACGGCAACAGTTTTGACCAACCCTCTAAGGCTTACGGGTGGGCGCATGAACACGAAAAATCAGCGGCCAAATCTTCGTTCAGTAACAGACCGGCCAGCTAGTCTTCGTTCAGTAACAGACCGGCCAGCTAGTCTTTTGGTCTGGATTTTTTCGGGGTTGTACCTTCTTGCCATGGTTTCGCTTTTGCTGCTGTCTTCGATGGGTGGATACGGCGGACAGGAAGTCCAACAGTGGCTGGTGCCAGCAGTTGTCGTGTTCACTGTATTATATTGCATTCTCATGCTGTGGCTTTGGCCGTATGAAACGGCTTCATCCGACGCGAAGCAAGAGCGGCGCCTTCCATGACCATCCGAGAACTCGCAAGACGATTGCGTGCCTTAGACCGTTCGATTTCTCATGGTAGGACGAGGCTGGTGCGGCATAAGGAGTGATTATGGAGTTCATCTACGAGGCCGAATTCTGGGTCGCCGTATCGTTCTTCATCTTCATCGGCGTGCTCCTGTATCTCGGCGTCCATAAGAGAGTCGCGAGCGCGCTCGATGCCCGCGCGCTTCGAATCGGCAAAGAGCTCGATGAGACGCGCCGGCTGCGGGAAGAGGCGGAAAGGCTGCTCGTGGACTACCGGCGCAAGCTCGGCAATGTCGTCACGGAGGTGGACAACATCATCGCCCTTGCCGCCAAGCAAGCTGAGAGTCTTGCAGTGGAGACACGCCAGTCACTCAAGGAACATATTGAGCGCCGAATAAAGCTCGCCGAGGAGAAGATCGCCCGCGCCGAGATGGAAGCCTTGGGCGAGCTAAGGAACGATGCGGTCGACTTTGCGATCGCAGCGGCTCGAAATCTGATCATTGCCAAGCTCACACCCGATCGAGCCAACGAGCTCGTCTCTGGGAGCACCAAGGCAATCAAGACCTTGCTAAAGTGAGCACGCCTTTCTAGGGCGGCGAAGGGCTCTTGATTAGCGGGGGCCGCGGGGGGTGCATTTTGCGATCTAGCCTTGTAACTCCGGACCCTGCATCCCCATGTATGTGACACTGGCACGCTGAACTGGGCGTTGACGTAGACCACCGTGCTGATTTCGTGCACGCCCCTTTCCCCCAATCCAGTCCGCCGCAGCCCTGCCGGAATCCCGAGACAGGCACGTGCGAAGGAACACCTAAGTGAAAGGGAGTATACCATGCTATTAACCACCACAGCATTCATGCCCATAACCTCCAAAATGGGCTCGACATTACTGACTGGCGGAACAATATTGGGCTTGATAGTGATTTATGTACTTCTTTAAGCAAAATGTTACCGCTCACCTAAACCAATTCTACCGCATTTAACCTGAATGCAGCTTGTCGATTCCCTTGGTCCTGCCCGATATGGCGTGAATCGAAAAACCGGGCCTGTTTTGGGACAGTGACAGCAGGTCAGTTACTCATATGGACCACTCTGCGACTGGATGGCTCGACGAAGTCGAAGCGGTCACCGGTATATACATAATGGTAAGTGCGCAGGGTCGGACCCCAAGCCTCCGGTACCGGCACGAGCTCCACCTCCTCCGGAAGCGTTGAACCGACAACGACTTCCTGATTGATTTTTTTGCGAGGCTTGATCTTCTCCTTGTACACGTATTCCCGCATCATGGTGCGCTGCTGGGGCGTGATCACCACGGTTTGTGCGAGCGCTGGGCTGGCGGCAAGGATGCCAACCGCTGTCGCGACGCAAAGTACAGCATGCCGACCGCGTGCATTTTTCCGGTACCGACGGCGCCGTCTTTGAGGCGTATCGCGAACTGATTGAGGATGTTGCGAGTGGCGCTTTCGACGCTGAAGGCCCTTTCGATGATCATTCGTCACCTCCGAGGCGCTCGCGCGGGCGACGCGCAGCGCCTAGCGTCCCGGATTCCGGAGCCATTGATCCTTTTGGCTCGCTATTCGACCGGAAAGGGCGCACACTGCCCCCATCGTCGGCAACAGCAATAACAGGTACCGACGGCTGAGAGCCTAAAACTCCCGCCTGCAACGCATGGAGGGAGCAATGTGCCCCCCGATTGATCCCTATAGTCCGAAGACGCTTGAGGCGTTAATACAGGCATTCGACGCCACGTGGTTATTGGTGCAGGCTCGAGATCCCTTTCGTGATTTCGAAAGGGATTGGGAACTCAAGACTGCGGTCAGTCAGAAGCTAACGACGCTTGCCGCGGATGGCGTGACTGATCCAATTGAGCTTCGCGAGTGGGTCCTTGAGAGCCTGCTGCTGAGCTAACTCCGACAATTCTCTTACCCAGGATGGCCAATTACAGCCGCAAGGCTGCGGGGTGCCCGCGAGAACGAACGTGGAAGAGTCCTTCAACCCCCCAGTCGCCGCCGGGAAGGCGCGCGACACATTCCGTAAGACTGCGCCGCCCGTTTCGAGGATTTAGCTTTCAACGCAGCCGATCCGCAACCAGCTTGCGACCCATGGTGAGGAGGTCCGGAAATCGATCGTGCGGCATACGCTGGAGCTTGGCCTCAGGCACTACACGCGCGCCGATCTAGAGGCTGTCAAAGCCGCCGGTGAAAAGCTTCACATCAAGGTACTCGGTCTCGCCACCATTGCCCCTGACGTGACGCCTTCGCTTGCTATGGCGACCATCGAATCGATCACGGTACTCGGCGCCTTCCATGCCAGCAAAGCCATCAAGAGCGCGCTGGCCGATCGCATCGCGTGACCCCTCCTGCAATCCTGACACTTCAAGAAAGCAAGACATGAATACAGATTTCGCAAATGCCTTGCGCTCAGCGATGAACTTGATCCGAAATCAAGAGCTCGCCGAGGCAACTCGTATCATTCAGGGCGCATTGTCAGGTGCGCAGCAGGTCTCAATGCGGGTCGTACCTTTCGCCATCGAGAGCAAATTTATTGACCTCACGGCTGAGGTCATACAGCCCGAAACTATGGTGTCCGCTGCGCTGAAGGCAGACACACAATTGGATCAGTCGCAGCCGTCCAAGTTCACGGAGTGGAATACCGGTGCGCTCGGCAAGGTTCTCGAGAAGCTCCGGCACACTAGCCTTCCATTCAGTCGCGATGGGTTGACACTTCGTAGGCCGCATAAGGCGCTGGAGATCCCCGAAGGCGCTCAATACCTAAGCAAAACCTTTGCCTGCGCGGCCGGTACACGAAGCTACAAGCTCTATATTCCCCGCCGTCATCAGACGGGCAGACGTGCCTTGCTCGTCATGCTGCATGGCGGCACGCAGGATGCAGACGATTTTGCAGCAGGCACACGCATGAATGCTCTCGCAGAGGAGCATGGATTTATCGTCGCCTATCCGAATCAATCCAAAGCCGCAAACGCATCTTTGTGCTGGAACTGGTTTACTCCCGAGAACCAAATGCGCGGACGCGGTGAGCCGGCCATCATTGCCGGGATCACCAGCGAAATCATCGCTGATTACGATGTTGATCCGGCCCGCGTGTTCGTGGCCGGTCTCTCCGCCGGAGGTGCCATGGCGGCGGTGATGGGGGCGACCTATCCCGATCTCTACGCCGCCATCGGCGTTCATTCGGGGCTGCCTTACCGGTCAGCGGCCGATCTCCCTTCAGCGTTCGCGGCAATGCGTGGCCATGCAGGGCAAAGGCAGTCAAGAAAATGGCGCGGGGCTGGCGACGACAGCCGACCCCATCGTACCATCGTCTTCCATGGCGACGCGGACAACATCGTCCATCCGTCGAACGGTGCAAGCATGGTCAAGGCGGCGAGTAGTGAGAGCGTTGAGCGCGCGAAAGTTCGGCACGACGCAATGCGTGCACATACCCGCACGGTGACCCGCGACAAGACCGGAGGGGTGGTCGTTGAGCACTGGCTCGTCCACGGAAGCGGCCATGCCTGGTCCGGCGGTAGCCCAGACGGCACCTATACGGATCCGCAGGGCCCCGACGCCTCCCGAGAAATGCTGCGATTTTTCTTTGAAGAGCGGCCCGTGGCACTGGAGATAGACGACTAAGATACGCCCCCGAATTATTGGCCAATCGCCCTGTCCGCTTATGGCACTTAGCGGACATTTCGGCAGGACTTGCGGGCTCGACGATCACGACGCTGGCGGCTATCGGATCGAGCTATGCTTCATAAAATTGCCAGTAATGGCTCGCAACACCTCGGGGCTTTTCCTTGCGATGTTTTCGAATAGCGCGAGCAGCGAAGTTTCGGACGCGCCGGGATGCTTCTCCATCAAGTCCAGGATCAGCTTTTCTGCCGCGTCCAATGTCTTGGATTTATCGGGGGTCATATCTTTGCCTTCTACAGGAAGTGCGCATCCACTTTATGTCCTGACGTGCGACTATTTGCCTTTATTAGTGATGAGCGCCGCGGAACGGGAAAGGGCCGATCTCAAGAACTTCCGAACCGGGAACATTCCATCGCTCACTGCCGACAGCGGACTGCGTGATCGCAACCGATCCTAGGTGGGTTTCTCGAAGAGGAGGAGGCGCGACAGACTGGCGAGGTGTTGAGAGGGGCGCCCGCCGAAGCGAGCCCTACCGTGATATAAGCGCGCAATGGAGGAGACCACCCGGGAGCTAATAGGAAGCCACGTAGCCAGCGGCGCTCGGCTAATGGCTCGGCAGAAACAAATCATTGCCGACTTAAAGGAACGAGGCGTTGATGCTACTGAGGCCGAACGCACGCTCGCAATGCTCTCTGCCTGCCTGCGGGTACTTGAGGAGCAATGGCTGAAACTCTGGAAGGAGCGAAAATGATGCGAGACCCCAAAGAATGCCATCGGCGGCAGCAATAAGCTGTTACAAGGACCCGCATGGATCAGTGCAATCACTGCCAGCAGGAACTCATCGGCATCGACAATCGCGGCGAGCGGCTGACGGGTTGTTTATCGTGCAACCTTTGGTCGGCGTCTGGCGAAAAGCTCTGGATCGAGTTATGCGCGGAGGACTTGGTTGCGCTGCATGAGTTGCGACGGGCTGAAGCGTCGAAGAAAATGCCTCAGGTCCATCGCTCGTCGAGTTAAGCGAAGGGCGCCGGCCGAAACGAGGGCTCAAGCCCTGACGCCCAAGGGAATGAGTGACCATGAGCAAGGATCACGCCGCTGGCCTAAGAGCCGCCGCCCAGGCCTTTAAGAAATTCCAAAACGAAGCGGAGCTGCCCGCGGCCACGCGGAACGCCGACGGTCATATCATCGGCATCACTGCGGGCGGGCGGACGAATGAGCAGATTGCTCAGGTGGTCGTCGAGGCCTACTTGAATGCCCGAGGAATGAAACCCTAATGGCGGGCAGCTCTCCAAGGGGAACCTATAATTTCGCGAAGGGTTACGCCCTCAGCAACCCCAAATGTTCATCAGCCGGTAAGGCCCCGCTCCAGCAATCGGGAGCATGGCTTATGCACGACAGTTCTATTTATCGCGGCTACACCATTTACCTCTCGCAGGGCCTGAACTGGTCCTTTACGGCAACGCCCCTCACATCAGCGCAGCCAATTGGCGAGCGCCAAATGGGAGGGTTACCCCTCGCGGGACATAGCGCAAAGCGCGAAATTGATGATCTTCTGAAATACTGAGAAGAGGCAGGCCGCCGAAGCGAGCGCCCCTGCTGCTTCCTTTGCGTCGCAGCATGCGCTTTTGCGCCGCACGATTACGATCTTGACCGACAGAACAGGGCTGATGAAATTTGGGCCAAAGTTCTTGTGGAGGACATAGCCATGAGTTCCTACAAGCGCCCCCGCGTCTTTGACCCCCTTGATCTGGAAATCATCGATTTGGTCTACGAGGCCGCTTCGGCCCAACTCGCCGCAAGGCATCCGTTCTCCGACCCAGACGAAGAGAGCGTACGCCAAGAGGCGTTGAAGAAATTGGTGTTCGTCTGTGCCCAATTCGGGTCAGTGGAGTTCGACGCGCTATTGGACAAAGTTCTAGAGCAGTCGGAAGTAATGCGGATCGCCCAACCTTCCTATTCGACCCGCAGGGTGAAGGCCGGCGGCGGTGAGCACAACGCGCTCTAGGTGAGTATAAAAAGCGCCGGCCGTAAGCGCGCCGCCTTGAATGTGATCTGTGAGGCATAGGCGTAGCACATGCCGTTCCGTCAGGAGGATACATCGGCCTTCGGACCAGACGATCTGAAGACCCTTCACGAGGTTTTCGAACGAGTTTGGGAGAGGCTTCGCGCTGAGGGCTATGACAGGGGCGAAAAAGAGCGCGAAGACGCTAGGCGTCTCTTGGCAACGTGCATCATGACATATGCCAAGCCTAGGCAATTGGATGTTGAGATGCTGTTTGAACGCTGTCTCGGTGCATTCCATCAGCACTGAGGTCTTTAGGGCGCCCGCCGAAGCGAGCGCGCTGTCTCGTTATCCCAGCCGGCGCAGTCTCTCCCGCTGCTTGGCTCCCCCTACGCCGCCCGATACTGGAACGTCGCAAGCTCGTTCCGCGGGCCACCTCTCGCGGGCATCGCTATTTGAGACTTCCACCAGCCCCACCAAATCTTCACGTCGACCCTTACTGTGTCTGCTTGTGGCACATAGCGGACATTAGGCGGAGGCCACCTGAGGTTAGCTTTTTGACCCAAACGGAAATGCTTGGACTCAACTCTTGCAAGTGGCGTAACGGTTTTTCACGCGGCGCTTGCATCAAGCCTGGGCAACGCCTATCTATGGACTACTGGCACGCCGCCTAAGGCGATGACGGTAAAGATCGTCGTGCCGACTTCGTGCACGCCCCCTTTTTTCCGAACATCTCAGCACGCCGAGCACCAATCACGCTCGAGGCCCCGGCTTTCCAGCCTGCGAAAAACTCGCCTGTGCTTTAACCCAAGAGGCCATTTCATGACCGCCACCTATGATCCACAAGTTGCCGCCGAACAGTCCCGCGCCGCTTACCGCGAGATGACAGATCAGCTCGGCAAACTCGGTCTCGACGCCGCGGTTCCGGAGGGCGTGCGCGCCATTGCCGAGAAGACCGTGGCACAGACCCGAGAGGCCTGTGATCGCTCTTTGGATGCTTTTGATGCATCCTTGACGACGTTCGAGAAGTCCTTTGAAGCTGCCGGCCAAGGTGCGGTGGCCTTCAACCGCAAAATCGTCGATATCACCCGGCGCAATGTCGATGCGAGCTTCGATTTGGCCACGAGCCTGGCGAATGCCAAGGACCTCACTGACATCATGCGCATGCAGGCAGCCTTCTGGCGCACGCGATTCGCCATATTGACGGCGCAAGCGGAAGAAGTTCGCGCTCTATCGACCCAGATAACGACCAATATGACAAAGCCAATCGGAACCCAAACTGCGCGACTCGCCGGCAAAACACCCACTGAGGCATCGCTGTCTGGCCGCTGATCGTCTCTGCCGCGAGCGGACTATCAGGTGGTGAAACCCGCGACGCTTGTGTGTCGTAGTAAGGAATTTGCAATGACATTTGATTACACGGCGCTAGCGGAACTTTATCCGACTAGGAGCTACAAGCGCAGAGCGGATGCGTTACTTAAAAATTCGAGGTTGCAGCGGAAGCCGTGCGCTTCGCTGTGGAGGAACTCCCAGCTGAGCTTCTCTTGGGTACTTATCTTGAGGTCGAGGAGGAAAGGTTCAACGGCAAGCAAATTCGCTTGCTGTATGAGAGCGAAGATTATCCATTTTCTCGCAAGCTTCCGCTGGCATCCAAAGCAAAGCCGGTGAGCTCGTGAAATGAGTTCTCGACAAAGAACCATAAAGAGCGCACGCTTCAACAGTGCGTGGGTGACCCTCCGGCGAGTATGGCCGTCATTTTGATGGCGTTCCCTGTGACGCGGAGCCCACGCACGCCACTTGCCTAAATCCAGTATCATTCCATTCTAGCGACGCATTTACATCTTCGAAGGAGTTCATTCCTGAAAGTTTTTGTTCGCGACAATAATGTCGAGCAGGCCCTAAGGGTCTTGAAGAAGAAGCTTCAACGCGATGGCCTATTCCGTGAAATCAAGCGCCGAAAGGCATACGAAAAACCGTCACAGAGAAAAGCGCGAGAGAAACAGGAGGCAATTCGCAGGGGTAGAAAGGCGGCGCGCAAGCTTGCGCAACGCGAGGGGTTGGCGAGTCCGCGAATTGCTACATTCGGACGCGGATCCGCATAGTTATCCCCACTGTTCAGGTGCCAATCAGTGTTGGTGGTCAAGCAGCCCGACCCAACGCTTTGTAGTGATGCGTGAGAGCGGCACTTAGTGCTGCTCTGAATTTGTAGTTGAATATATGGAAGGACTATTGTTTGTGGCCCACCACCGCATCGTGCTAGAGCCGGACGGGCCCGGCTCCTACAAATTCAAATTCGCCACGGAGCGAGGAGAGATTTCGGGCCGCGTCCGGGTAGGATTGGAAGGGCCGCCGGACAATCGCTCCGAGGCCGACCAAGAGCAAGCGGCATTGAACCAGATTTTAGCGCTCTCAAGAGAGTTCGCTGAGGCCTGTGGCGACTAGGGGCAGCAGGGAGGCTCGAACCTTAGTGGACGAAGTTGAGGTCACCCGCAACGGCCGTACAGACCAGTTCTCGATCATCCTAGTCAGCGGCGCCGACACAATACGCTGCATGGTTTCGGTTGCATTAGGCGGCACTGACGAGCGTTCCGACAGCGAAAAGCACAGGGCCGCACTGTCCAAGGCTAAGGCGCTCGCCAAAGCGCTGGACTCAGCCATAGAGAGTTCGTAAGGCTTCGCGGCAAGCCCTTGAGCGCGTGAGCTTGATCCAACTTTCAAAATCGGGAGATGCCTCGACTATGAGCTCGGCCAGAAAGGCGCAGCCCTACCGCTCGCGGAAGGCGACTAAGAGAGTCCTGCCTGGAGAGACTTTGGCAGAGGAGGCCGCTCGACTTGACAAGGAAATTGCCGCTCATCCTGTGACACGGTGCGAACCTGCCGTGCGAAACCCTTCCTCTTCGCGACCGGGTTGGAGCAGCAAGCCCCTCATCCCCCTTTCAGAGCGGATCATCGCCGAGGGCATCGCGAACAAGATGAGACGGAAGCCTAAAACGAAATCCTGAATTCCAAGTAATAGTTTGAGCTTGTAAAACCCGCGGCTAGCGCCTATGTAATCGCATCGACATTTGGCCGGACAATATGGCCGTTTCGCCTCCGCTGATTGCCAGGCGCACGTTCAGACCCTTCCAAACATCGACGAACACGCTTCGGTCCGTGCTTTTATGCGGCCGCGAGCAGAACTGCAACTGACTACAGCGAAAGGACGACCCCTTATGACTAAGGGTACTGTAAAATTCTACAACGCGCAAAAGGGCTTCGGCTTCATCGAGCCGGAAGATGGCAGCAAAGACGTGTTTGTTCATGCCACCGCGCTTGAGCGCGCCGGCATTAACGGGCTGGTTGAGGGCCAGAAGGTCTCTTTTGACACCGAGCTAGACAGCCGCAGCGGCAAGACCGCCGTGGCGAATATCGAAGCCGCTTAGTTCTGAACGGACGGCGTAGCTTTGAGATTGAGAGCCGTCCCCCTTCGGGGGGCGGCTTGTTGGTAGGAAAAATGTCGGCCTGTGATTCCAAGCATACACCCACCTGAAATGTCTCAGAAGTCGACAAAGACTGCTGCAGAACTCGAAAGTATCGTCGCAGCCGAATTGCGCGAACATTCGGCGTGCGATAGCGCCGGGGTCGTAGCAGTCCGTCCGATGGGCCTTAGTTGGGACGCCGCTCTAGTCGGCGACGGTCCAAGGCTTAATAGTGAATGCAACCGCTCCAAGGCGAACAGATTCCTGACCATGGCGTTTTTCCCGGCCTGGGCGAGCGATGGGCTGACATCCCCGGCGAGCGCACCGCCATCCTAATTCCGAAGCAGAGCTTCGAGCGGATCACCGAGAAGATCCTGCGCGGCATCTACTATATCGAGGACGGCATCTACATCGCCCCGCTTCAGTTCAAGACCTACGCGAGCGTTTGCGCGAGTATCCGTTGACCCCTGCCGAGCCGATGCCGGGCATCGCGCACATTGCGCGCGGCAGCGGGCTTCACCGAACGGAGCGCCTTCTGCACGATGCTCGCTGAGGCGGAATGGTGCGGGTCGAGACAGAGCCCAACCTTGATTAGGAAATCCTGTTCGAGCTTTCCGTAGTCGCTGTTGCACGGGATGCAGCTCGGTATCTGCCATTTCTCAACATCGAGCGGCCTCGAATCCGGGTACCATGACTCCGGAAAGACGTGGTCAGAGTTGCGCTCCTCTACCTCCTTCAGGCAAAGGACGCACCTGCCCGGCCCGAGACTCTTCTTCGGCATGGGGGCCACCTTATCAGATTCGCGCAGCCAAGCGTTGCGCCAGACGATGGATCAGCCTCGAGCCGCTTGCGCGCTCTTTTGAAGTCATCGCAACGCAAGTTTTATCGATCCAGCTCGGCGAAAGGTCTCGGAGCTCGTTCGATGTACATTTAACGATAAGGACGGCCTTGCGGTGCAGCCAAATCGGGTAACTGTCTCAACCATTGCATCGGCAAAGGGCTACGAAAAAGCCTGCGCTCTTTGTGGTTCTTTGTCGAGGAGTCATTTCCGTCGCTTACCTCGTTTTTGTAGTCTGATAGCCGTCTCACCCTTCTTTTCCTCTGGGCGCCCTCTGGCTGACGGAAGCTTGCGAGGAAGTGGATAATCGGTGCTCTCATACAGCAGGCGAATTTGATTGCCGTTGAACCTTTCCTCGTCGACCTCAAGGTACGTGCCCAAGAGAAGCTCAGATGGAAGCTCCTCTACCGCAAAGCGTACGGCTTCCGCTGCAACCTCGAATTGCTTGTAAGTAACGCACCCCGCTCTGCGCTTGTAGCTTCTGGTCGGATAAAGTTCCGCCAAGGCCGTGTAGTCAAATGACATGCGTGATCCTTTCATCCGGCGCGAAGCGTCCAGCATTCGCTGACTCGTTTTTGTGCTCAGGACGTCGCTATGGCGCAGTCCGAAGCATCGTCGATGTTTGGAGGGTTTGAGCGCGCGCCGAGCGATGAGCGAAGGCGAAACGGCCGCGGCCGGCCAAATGTCGATGAAAGTTAGATAAGCGTTAAAAATAGCTTTTACAAGCTATTGCATCAAAGATGCTGCGCCACTGGCAGGAATGACCTGTCACGTTGCTCCGCTGTAACTGGTGAGCGCAATGCGTCCCAAGCCAGAGATCGACTTATGTGCAGACTTCTTGGAAGAGATGTGCCATCGTCCTCCATCAACGGTCAGAGACCACAACAAGCACCGGTGACCGAGAGCAATTCGCGCTCCCGCCTGAAACGCAAGGAGGGGAGCCAATGGCCTCCCAGCAACCGACGCCGAAACATCATGATGAGACAACCCTGATCGCGCTTGAACAAGCGTTGAAAGACGCTTGCCAAGTTCTTAAGGCTCATGATCCCGATCGTGATTGGGCTAAAGATGCGGAAGTGCAGCAAGCGTTAGCAGAAAAGCTTATGGATCTGGTCGACACCGGCGTGAGAGACCCGAGAGAGCTTTGCAGGCGGTTGCTAGAGAGCTTCGAGCTGGATACGCCGCATTAGGTCCGCATGGGCGAGGGATCGAGGAAAAGATAAATGGCGCGCTGGGACTTTGAACTAGGCGTGGATGCGGAAGAAATCGTCGTGACCCTTCCCTTTACGCATTACACCGTCACTTATTACAAGCCCCATAATTCCCCGCAACTCCTCGCTCGAAACTTTCCGAGCATGGATGATAGTAGCGCGCCCATGACCCAGGCGGAGTTTCTCACTCAAGCTTGGAAGCTTGCGAACGAAAAAGCCCGGGAGTTGGGGTGGGTAGCATGACCGATCAGCCTGATCTAAACACTGGCAAAGAATGGTCCAAGAACGACCTGTTCTCTCTCCGCAACAGGATTGAGCACGGGCGCACTGTCGGACACATTGCCACCTTCCTGAGGCGCACCGAAGAAGAGGTCCGCGAGAAGGCGGCCGAGCTTGGGCTCGAGCTTCGTCAGGCAGCAACCGGCGAATAGCCTCGATCTTTGAGCGATGTCCGCTTTGGGTCAAAAGCGGACATGAGGCTTGCAAACGTGGATGTCCGCTTTCTGCGGCTAAACGGACCTATCGCGCCGGAGCTTTTGACCTCCGCTTTGTGGCAAGCACCAGAGCCGAAAATCGCGGTGCTATCTGGCATCGCTGCCACCACATGTAGCTGCGCTCTTATTTCCCGCGCCTAATTTTTGTGACGCAGAAGGCGCGATTGCCATTCGGCTGCGACCCGGCTGGAAGCGGAAAGGCCGCCAAGCCCATCACACAGGTTGCAGCAACAACGGTCAAACCCAAGCCATGGGTGTTCTGCGCCCCAGCCGGCAAGATTGCATAGCAGTAGGAAGGGCGGGGTGAAAAAATTGAACGGGCGGCTTGATCAGCGACCCGGCATTTGTCGGGCCTGACGCGCTGCAACGGAGATGGGTTTGTCAACTAATACAATAGCCAAAAAGAAAGCCCCGATGGAGCCTGGGCTTTCCAATGGAACCCGTTCGGTGAGATTTGCTACGACGCCGAACTAAAACAAAATCCCGAAGCGAAAAAAAGGTTCCGACCATAAAGAAAGCCCCACGCCGGGGGGTGCGGGGGCTTTCCATATTCTTGATCGGCGAGACTTTCGCGGGAGGGAGGAGGCCTCGCCGGTATGCTTGGTAAACACGAGCGGGGCAGAGGGGTTCCTCGCCAACCCGTACGTTACCTAAATACTAGGGGCGCCCGCCGGCCCGGCGGACGCCCCTTGCCAGCCCGCCTCTGCCCCCTGGCGGAGACAGCTTCAGGCCCATCACCACAACGTGGAGAAGGTAGGACTCGTTCCCGGTCTAATCCCAGCCGACTGCGAATTGAAAAAGAGCGGCGCCGAAGCACGGGCGACCAAAGTCCCCCCGGAACGCGGAAAAGCGGCAGTCGAGAGAAAACCGCAAAAACCCAGAGAGAATATCGCCGTCAGCAAAGCCGGGGCCGCTATCGATGAGGAAAATCAAGCTCCGGCGCCCTGCATCGTTGGGATAACGGTTATGCGGCACTATGACGGTCGCTTGCTGCCCACAGGCACGCGGCTCGCGCGAGTATTGGAACGGCCCAGACAGCCCCGCGTTGGTTTGTCGGACTGTGAGGTACAACCATGACCATTTCGGACATACGCACTAGGATCGAAGCTGAAAGAAGCTGTTTGGTAACGAGAACTGCCGAAGCGGATGACACCCCCGTTCTAACTCTTGTCGATACCGCAGAACCAAACGATGCCAAGTCGACGGAAAAGGCTGATCCACTCATTCAGGCGCTTGTAGATAAACTGCCCAAGCCCAATGCTATTTGGTCTATCGAAGATCGGGCTAGGTGGCTCAAGGCTGCGGCGATGGCATTCAATCTCATCTACAAGACCCGCGAAAGTGAAACCACCGGTCTTCAGCAAACACCTGCGAAAGACACGACAATTTTGAAATCCGTAGGCTGATGGCGCACACGAGTCCGACGCAGGGTCCGGTCAGTTTGACGTACCTATGAGCCTGCGCTGCGTAGCCATTAGTCTTGAAATAACGGCAGCATTTGACCTCTCATCAAATGCACTGCCTCCGCGATAGTGCGAACATTTGTACCTGGCTCTAAGCAATCAATTCCACGACTTAGCTTTTGGAACCTGCCGCATCATTCGGTCAAGAGATCGCCCTTTTGTCCCGATACGATTAGGAAGAAGACGAGGGGTACTACCGCTGTCGCCATGGAGTACCCACCAATGTGTGATTACAGCTTAGAACTCGTCGCATCCCGCCCTGCGAAGGTAGGCGACAAGTTAATATCGGCGGGTTTTCACCACACGGTCTCGCGCGGATTTGCCTCGGTGGACGAACCAGGGGTAGCTGTTTGTTTGCTTCCTGGCACCGAGCTTGCCTTTGAGGACGAGGTAAAATGCGAAACCGGGTTTGTCTTTTCCCGCATGCTCGGTCACAAGGTAGCCAGTTTCCGCCAAATCAATAGGGCTCAAGGGAACCGTCACCACGACGCGCTTGAGTTCCCTGACGGAAAGATCGTCCTGTTGACATGTCTCTGCCAGGGTCAGAGAGCGACGGTGCTGCAAATACCGGCAGGTACATCCGACAAAATTCCGGTTGCTGAACGCCATGCTTCACTAGTTGGATAGCTGCTTTCCGACGAGCCGACGCCACCGGTGAGAAAAGGCCCCAGGATTTTGTCCCGAGGCCGTGATTGATGTTCCAATAGCGGCCCAGCACCGCGCCTTAATTGAGAGGCGCGATACCGGGCTAGCCAGCCGATGGGGTGTACCCCGCTGCCTAGAAAAAAACGGGATGCGGATTGGCTTGTTTCTAGCGCGAATGCCCAATTGCAATTCTCAGGCGCTTCGCTTTTTGCCTCACAGCGGCGGGCGTGCGTTTCATCGTCCTAGAGATCGCTTTTACGGAAGTCTTGCTTTTTGAGTGCGCTTTCAGTTGACGAACGTCTTGTGTCGTCCATGTACGAAGCTTTCTAGCTCTGGCCATTCGTTAATCCCCGTCGGGTTGAACAATGCTGGACACTAGCAATTACGGAAAAGGAAATGAACCCTCTTCAGCGTCACAAACATCGGGCGCGGGACAAGAGCGCGTTGCCATGTGGCTGCGACACCAGATAGCTTGCCGAAATCGGCCGACCTCTGGCCGTGTCTCATCAACTCGTAAAACGCCGCTGGCGCACCACGCCCACGCATTAGTACAGCCAATAGAACCTTTTAGTACGAACTCTGACTCTCCGGCCTCCGCCTCGGTCCTCCCAGGGCACCAGCGGAACCTGTGATGGCGCATCCTTGCGTTTTGCGGGCGTTGGAAAGGCCTTATAGGGGACGAGAAGCTGTTTGCCGGTCAGTCGCTCATAGCGGTTGACGAGGTTTTTCACGCTTTGGGCAGTCCACCGGCCATTGCGCTGCGTCGGGATTCGTTCCCGAGTGAGCCAATTGGCGACCTGACGGTAGTTCTGCCCCACCTCCCTCACCGCAGCTCGAATGTAGCCTGCGTAGGTATGGGCATGGTCATCGGCGAGTTCCGTGATGATCCGAGTTCCGCGCTGCGAGAGGACGAGGGCTCGCTCTCGCGGCATGGAAAGCCCGCTTTGATTTGTCGATATCCCAATTCAAGTTCCCCAGTCCGTGGAGTTAAGCCAACTTGCTCCGCTGCGTATTAAACTTGATTTTGCCGTCGGCAAGGTTAGTGCTGGCAAAAAATCAATCTGAGCGCGAGTAAAGGACGGCGGCTTATGTCAACTGATCCTCATGAGGACTGCTTTGACCGACGACACGTTATTTGTGGCGGCGGTGCGCTCATGTTCAGCGCGATGCTGGCCACGGAGGTGCTGTCATGAGAGCTTCTAATCGCGAGAACTGGGAAGCGGCAAATGAGCAACTCGACTACTTTCTCAAGGTCCTCGCCGATGACGGTTACCCGAACGAGCTTATTGCTGACGTGGTGATGGCGGCAGGCGTAGTCCTTATCGACAGAGTCTACGGCCGCGATGTGCTTGTTCGGCATCTTGGTCAACTCGCGGTGACGGCGTTCGACCCCAATGCCGATATGTCAACTGCCCCGAGGGTGCAGTGACTGGTGCTTTTCGAGCGCCTCTCTAGGAACGCTGTGAGGGCAGAGGCCTGCTTTCAAAGCGAGTCCCACAATTCTTTTGGATTGAGACTTGTTGGATAGCGGTGAACTCGCCTTTTAGACGTGCGAGTTCGGCTGTTTGAGCATCGTCACCACTCAGGTTTGTTGACGGCATCGCCCAAAATGAAGCCGGCACCCTCCGCGCGAGCGAATTTGTCGGCGACCTTTGGGCACCATGACGGTCGCTTGCTGCCCACGAGCACGCGGCTAGCGCGATTATTGGAACGGCCGAGACAGCCCCGCGTTGGTTTGTCGGGACTGTGAGGTACAACCATGACCATCTCGGACATACGCACTAGGATCGAAGCTGAAAGAAGCCGTTTGGTAGCGAGAACTGCCGAAGCGGATGACACCCCCGTTCTAACTCTTGTCGATACCGCAGAACCAAACGATGCCAAGTCGACCGAAAAGGCTGATCCACTCCTTCAGGCGCTTGTAGATAAACTGCCCAAGCCCAATGCTATTTGGTCTATCGAAGATCGGGCTAAGTGGCTCAAGGCTGCGGCGATGGCATTCAATCTCATCTACAAGACCCGCGAAAGTGAAACCACCGGTCTGCCGCAAACACCTGAGCAAGACACGACAATTTTGAAATCCGTAGGCTGATGGCGCACACGACTCCGACGCAGGGTCCGGTCAGTTTGACGTACCTATGAGCCTGCGCTGCGTAGCCATTTAATCTTGAAATAACGGCAGCATTTGATCTCTCATCAAATGCACTGCCTCCGCGATAGTGCGAACATTTGTGCGTGGCTCTAAGCAATCGATTCCACTCATAAGAACCATCCGCACGTCGCTGCGGCTAAGCATCTTTTTCTCCACCATTAACTCAAGTAGCGCGAGGGTCGTCACGCCATTGGCTACCGCAATGCCTTGCGCAGTGCAGCCTAGAAAATTGAGCATGGCCTTTCTCCAATGACCCGTCCTAAAATCTAACTCATCATCAAAGGAGGTTGTTCGCAACTCGGCGCGAAATTGTCAGCTAGGGGTAAGCGGACATCGCAACCGCATAGAGGCCCGCAAATGCCGGCCCCCTACCCGGCGCGGGCACCGAAAGCAAATGGAAGCAGCGTCAGATTGGAAATTATGGGCCTGCGTGGCACTTGCGATCACGGTGATCTTGTTGCTACCGCCATCGATCAAATCGCTTTTCGATGGCTCGCATCTTTTTGGCGTCGTGATAGTTCTCGTTCGAGTTGCGCTCGGGGCAGTACTAGGAATCTATGGATATCTGCTTCTGTTTGACGTGCCAAATTCGAGATGAGAGGCGTGCGGGCTTACCACCAAGCTCGCACTAGAGGCCGCCCCGCAAATGCGCTTGGAACGCAAGCAGCCGCGTTCAAGGTGTGCCTAGTAGGGCGGTCCTGCACGTCGCGCTTACTGGATTGGAAGCCCCGCCAATCCTGCTGAGTTCAAGCCGACCATCCAGGAAAGTGTAATGACCGACGTCTCGGCCTACATAAAGAAGAGGCCCCGACGGGGGGACGGGGCCTCTTCGGGGTTCCTTTTGGGGGAACCATGATGGGGAGGGAAGACCCATCAGATGCTTATTCATAGCACCGCCTGCCGCGCTCGCGATCATTAACAATCGGCAATTTCTGGGCTTTTTGACGCGGGGTTAACAGCGCTCGCGACGGACTAGTGACGTTTCAGCAACATTCTCCCTTTTTAAGGCGCATGCGCTGAAAAAGTCCGAGATTCGCCTTTTTCGGACCCGCAAGATGGCGTCATCAGATTCGGGGGAACGAGGGAAAAGGGAGGAGCCTGGCCGGTGGCCGGGCTTCTTCCTTTGGGAGCCCGACAAGACCGGCGCTTTCGGCTCTATACGCCGTGAATTCCTGCCGAGGCGGCTAGGCTTCACTCACAAGCGCATGACAAAGATAGACGCGAACGCCAGTCACGCTCGCGGCTCTTAAGCCAGCAACCGGCACTACCCAAGTTCTCAACGAGCATTGGCGCGCCAAGAGTCGAGAGGCCATAGGCATTCCAAACGGAGCTCATTAAGCCGCGGCAAGCTTCCTTGTTAGGCTACATTTGTTTCCCTGATAGCTCAGCGAAATTCCCTGTTCCTCTCGTCAGGGAATTCGGAGTGAAGGCAATGGATTTGCTTGCTTATGGGAGTGGCGCATCGCCCCCCAGGGCCACACACACCAAAATTTCCCTGTATTTTCCCGCCCAAACAGGGGAAATAGGAGGCGGAGACGAGTTCGCCGATGACTGCCTCCACCGCCAACTAGCCTATCGTCTTTGCACAACGATTTTGCTCTCCTGAATTCGCACGAGCTATCCGGGGGTTAGTCCTCCACCTAATAAGAACATCTGCCCGTCCAGGGGGCCGGCACACATGCTCCCTTGTTACACCGCGGGAATTCGCTGCTCACGAGCCTCCGGGTGTCGAGAGCGACGGCCACACGGTCCAGCCCCCGCCTACGTATGGTTTGGATCAACCGAAGTCTGTCGTTCCGAGCCTTCGCCAACTCGTGCTCGTAGACGTCCCAAGCGATTGGTCCATTCCATCCGCAACCCGAATTCTGCGCTTTGCGTAAGAACTTCGGCGTCTTGGCCGTCTCTATCTAGTCTGCGCGCGGCATTGAGGGCATCCAAGAGCGCCTCCTCTTGCGTACGATAGCGGGCAGAAAGTTCGCCCCGATGTTCAATTTTCCATTCGCCGTCGTTAAGGACGACGATGTACCGATTGCGGGTCACAGGCCGTGTCTCCGTCTGTCTTGGGCTTCTAATAGCTCGAGCTGTTCAGACAGCAAGCAAAAGACCCGAGGCGGCCCTCAGGTCTTTCCGAATTAGGCGCTTTGTCGATGAAACGCCCCGGTCTTAGCAGCGGCTTGCACCGGCTTATAAGCGTTGCGCGTTAGACCAGCATACATCTCACCGAGTTTCGACAGCTCGGCAACATGGGCTTCATAGACCATTCTGGCGTACTCCGACTGGATCTGGATCACCTGCTCGAACGACTTTGCGCCGAGCAGCTGCTCGAAAGCGCGGGCGCCGTCTTCGAACGACTTCTTCGAATAAGCGGTGATCTCCGCGGCAATAGCCTGCAATCCCTTGTTCGCCTCACCGAAGGAGCTGACAACGGCATCGAAGCCGTCCTTGCCTGCTTTCTGAACCTCGTCATTAAACCTTTGAACGTCAGACATCTGATTACCTCTCTGGCCTCGCAATGATGGGAGAATCTTGCGTGTGAATACTCATATGGCATCCTATGGTGCACTGCACAATAGGCCGGCCAGAATTATTGCATTGCACAAAGGACCCTTATTCACCCCGTGGCGGTGGCAACTGGCTTACTCCACTGATCTTGTTATTGTTTCCATAAACCCACCATGCAATAGCCCCGGATCAACCCCTGGTTTTTGGATGCCTAGGCACCACTTACGCGGTAAACTGGAGAATGAACAACCCGAAGAAGCCCGATGAAAGGAAGCCTACAGATCTCCCCCCGCCGCGCCTTTAGGACGGCGACAGCAATGGGTCGCGTGTCCTTGAGGGTGTTGATGGCCGTTGCAGCATTGCTCGCCGTTGCGCGGAGATTGCCGCCGCATTAGCTCCGACCTTGGCGGCTGCGATGAGCTTAGTGAGCTTAAGCAGCACTTGATCCGCTCTTTGGATGGCCTCATCGTTTTGCGTGACCCTCAATAACAGGATCACGACGTGCAGCTTCCGCATGCGCGCGTTTCATCACTAAAGCCCCGGTGCGGGCTCCGACAGACAAAGAAAAGCCCCCGGTGAAGGGGGCTGAGTGGTCGGATTGGTTTATTCATCTTCATCCGTATGAATCCATGTGCGGTCTTGGCCGTCATAGCCAGCGCCGGACTTTGCCCATCCGGTCTGCCCGTTAGAAGTTCGAACGAACCACCAACCGTCAGTCCGCGTGGTATCCAATATCTCGACATTGGTTCCGTTTTTCAGCTTGGCGATGCGCTTTCCGTACACGGTACTCGGATGGGTACGTAGGGCCAGATAGGGATCGGTGACCCACGGGTCGACGCCTATGGTGCCAACAATATCATACAACTCGGTGGCTGGCGGTTGGGCTTGATTGCTTGCTGTGCTTACACCTTTGCAGTCTGGCAGGTTCAGCTGGTCGCCAGCGATGTTGCACATGTATTCGAAGTGTAAGACGTATTGGTGAGCCACGCACTCAGCGTCATAGCCGCAACCATTGCGAGCTTTGAGCCATTGTCGGCCATTTTCATGGTAGGCGTGCTCGCGAAAGCCGGGCAAGGCGTTAGCCACGGCGGAGTAGACCCTTGCATTCGCCTCATCCACCGAGCTTAGCGTGTCGTCCTGGCAAATCAGGACCTCGGTTGCCAGTTTGGCATAAGCACAGTTGAACCCCGCTGCTGATGCTGGGGTCGCAAGTAGAAGAGCTGCGAGAGTTGCTAAGGCTATCGGCAACTTGGGGGGCATCAAGGGAGCAGCCATGATAGCACCTGTTAACATGGGACTTAGGCTTGCGGCGCAAGCCTACCCCTAGGGCAATCGACTACTGAGAATTCCGGGAAAGGGGGGGTGCACGTAGTCGGCACGGTAAGTCTTTACCGTCAGCGCCCAGTTGGCGTGCCAGTACGGATGTATATGGTCCTAACCAGCGGAAATACAAGGTACACGCGTTAGATTGTTTTATGTCTATCAGAAGTTGAATAATCCCGTGGGTTGGAGTTACTAATGTCCGCGTTGGGTCAAAAGCCAACTCTACACTGCTAAAGCGCGGCGCTTGAGCGCCGCAGCTTGATGGGACGCCCCGGCGCGGGCCGGCGAGCTTTAATGCCGCCGGTACCGGCCGTATTTCCCACGCTAACCCGCGCCGGTGGAGGCAGCGGTTTCTGTAGGGGGCTGAACCAGGGGGTTAAATCCTCGAAACACGATAAGCTAACGAAAACAACATCGTTTGGCGGCCACCCTCTCCGCCAAATTTTCAACGATGGATGGTCAGTTAGCGGCGCATTGGGCTGCAAACGTGCAGCGGCTCTAAGCGGTAGTGCCACGGCCAGTCCCCCTGTCGATACAGCGGCCAGTAACGCGGTCTTGCTCGACACGCTTATCGCGCAACCGCTGACGCCGACGCGGTCGCCGGAAACCGATTACCCAGTACCCGCAAAGCCAAAGGTATGACCTTGCCAAGCTGCATGCTGCGGTACAGTTCGATTGCGCTCCGGAGAATAAAAAACGTGTCTGCCGAATGGCTGTCCGACCGCATCCGCCCACGAGGGCAGGGAACCACCTCGCCTTTGTCTAACGACTATTGGATTAAGGAAGTGCGTCGCACCAGCGGTAGGATCGGAGATAAGTCCGGCGAGCACACCATTTGCAATAACAGCTGCCTTTAGGTAGCGAGGATCGTTGGGAGATAGCTGCTCTATATCATCTTGGCAAGTCATCCACGGTTCAAATTGCTGGGGGTACGTGACCACGTCACGAATTTTGTCACCCCATTTGCCGCTCTTCTTACGATTAAGGATGACGTGAGCGACCGCGGCCATGCCGATCTCAGTCTCGCCTGATGCCTCAAAGACTAGCGTTCTAATCAGATAATCACGCTCCTCGGCGGCAGCGTCAGCACTGAGTTCAGTTCGTTCGGTGAGCGGCAATTTTGGATCTAAGGAGCCCTTCTTGTGCTTCACGGACTCCGAGGGATGACCCGAATCTTTACGCAGCGCGCCGAGCTTCAGCTTTTTTCTTGCGTCCTCCAACTCGTCTTGCTTCGAAGTCAAGCGCGACCGCGTGTCATCAAGTTCAGATTGCGCCTTTTCGCGTTCGCCTCGAAGCTGCTGGACGCTCGAATGAGCTAATTCCAGTTCGCTCTGGAGTGAGTCGCGACTGGCATTGGCCTTGTCAAGCTTCGTCTGCAGACTGGCGGTGTGCTTCGTTGACTCCTCAGCCTCTGCTCTAGCCTGCTCTGCCAACTTCTTGGCGCTTTCGAGCTCGCCTCGCATGCTTTCGAAGCGAGTCTGCCAATTCTCATGTGCGGCTTCCGCTGCCTGAACAGTTTCGCGCAGTTGTTCGATTTTCGAGCTTGCTGAGTTCTAATTGGCCCTGCAGCACATTGCGCTTGAAGTGAGTTCTCTTTGAGCTCTTGCTCTAAAGTGGCGGCAGTTCGTTCAAGATGGACCACTCTTGCAGTTGCTCTGCCGAGCTCACCCTGCATCCTCTGCATTTGCGTAGCGAGATAGCCCAGCACCACGGCTATGCTCAATATAGCTACACCTACGAGCCAGGCTGATCGGGACCTGGCTTGATTTTTACTTTTCCGATTTTGCCGTTTGCTGCTTTGGAATTTTTTGTTGCCATCTCGCGTCGTCACTCGATCACTCCATCAACACCACGAGCAGCGAGCGCCATAGCTGCGCAATGCGTCCAATAACCGGCGTTAATGGGGCGAATTTTGACAGAAAGGTGGCGACAAACGCTGGCCGAGAGCTCGCAGTGCCGCTAAGTGCGCAGCTGCGTCTGACATCGATTGCGCTCTGCGACCCCCTTCGAATTTCGTCATCCGCCCCCGTCACCATTCGCGGGCGCACTAGCTGCAATGCCTCGCGTGCCATTGGCCGCTATGCGTTCCCGTGATTAATGGGGAAAAGCTAAAGTACGCCAGCCGAAGCGGGAGAAGCTAAACTGACCTTTCAGCCCGTCGCAGGGCTCTAATGGGGGACCACATGCGAGAACTCTCTGCACAGGCCGGCACGCCGGCGTAACCCGATAGGCGCGCCGCTCTCCCGCCTCAATTGAGCGGGGATTTATGCTCAGTCTGACCTTCTGTGCGAGAAGCCCCCTTCATAAGAAGGGGATCAGTCAGCTCTCAACGCTTATTGAGTTGGGGGTAAAATCGCTTCTAGGCAGGCTACCACCTGAATGGCTCAGCCCTTCCCCAAAATTATCGCCTGGGTCGTTCATGTAGAGGATGGAGATTCGCTATGTCTCTATGGGATGCCTTTATCGATGACTATGAGCGTCGAAGGAGAGACCTTCTCAAACGAATTGAACTGATGGAAGCTCGCCTGCCGCACACTGGAAAGCCAGAACTCGAGAGATGGATCACCACAACCGCTGACTTGCTTGAGCAGGCCAAGGCGGACTTGGCAGAAATCGAGCGGTTGCTCGAAGAGGCCAAAGCGAAGGTCCGATCAGGCGATTAGTCGGGTGGCCCGCAGTAACAATTCAGCCAAGCTGTCTGCCCGGCCTTGCCGGGTTCCATGGCCGGGGAGGTGGGCACATGATCGTATTTCCGCGAGGCGAAGTTAGAACGTGGAGCGATCTCACTCCGGGAGCTCTGTTCGGCGTTTCAATCAGAGGCGAAACCCACTTGGCCGTGAAAATTCAGGGCAGCGGTGGCGAATATCATTGCGCCGTCTTGACGGGCTTGCCGCCTCACTACGTGCGCGAAAACGTAGTCCAAAACTCGCTGCTCTATTTTTTCCCAAACAGCAAAATAGTCCCAGTGGGTAGACGCCTGCAATTCAGCGCTGATGGTCCGCGGCCACAGCCGGGCTCGCTCCTTCAGAATTCAAAAGGACTTTTCCTCCTTCTTCAGGGGGATCAAACCACGTTCGCGTTCGCAGTTCAGGATGGAAAGGTTCAAGAGGTGGGCGACCCCTATGTAGTCATTCAGGAGTGGAAGATTGTCCTTCGGGGTCTCGACGAGCACGAAGTCATTTTCGAATGGCCAGATAAGAAGCCCTAGATTGTATTCTCCGGACCGGAAACGAAGAGCTATGAGCACATTCGCTACGGTGGTCGGCCTCGCGGCGGCAGCCTGCACGACAGGAGCCAACTTGCCGCAGCTCAAGAAGGCGTGGACCACGGGTCAGACTGACGACATCTCTATGAGCATGCTGTGGGTGCTGGCCTCCGGCCTAGCCCTCTGGGTGGCGTATGGCGTCCTGCGAACAGACATCGTCATTATTCTAGCCAACGCCATTAGCCTGGTGCTGATTAGTGGGCTCGTGTGGTTGAAGCTGCGGCAGACTTTATCCTAAGCGCGCCGGCCAGCGCAGGCGGATCGAGCATAAAGCCGACATCCCTGATCCACTCCCTTGAGGCCAAACACTCTTCTTCGCGTTTACAGACCCATGGGTTATGGGGGTCTTGGAACCCATTCTCCTGCTCCTGTGCATAGCGTTGATCGGAGCAGTTCTGGGACTGCTCTGTGTTCCAGGCGTTTTCGGCTTTGCGGACCTTTTCGACCGCGGTGTCAAAGGTAAAAGGCGGCAACGGTGGCCGTTGATCCATCGCTAATCTCCTCAAAAAAGAAGAGCAGGAGCAGTCATTTACTCTTGGCAAAGGGCCCCCGCTACGCTTGGCAAAGGGCCCCCGCCCCTTCTCGGAGCGGGGGTAATCAGAGCGCTTACCAATCGACGTGCATGCGCATCCCAACGCCTTTGATGGTTGCGCCGTCGAAGCCATTGTTTTTACCGGGCGGTAGATTTGCAAACTCGGGAACGAAGAACGGGTAGTTGCTGAGGTCCGATTCTGAGTATTGGAACATGAGCCGCACATATTCGGTCATCCACCAGTTCACACCAACAAGCCAAGTCTGCATCTCACCGCAGAGAGGAATGCTGTTCGAGTTTTGTTGATCGTCATTGGAATTGGACACGTTACCGGGAAAAAGCCGGGTGTTGCGGCAGCCGCCAGCGGCATTGAATGCAGAGTTGCTCTGGTCGAGCACATCGTATTTGCCCAACAATTGCAAAGCACCCCACCCGCCACTGCCGTGGAACATCGGGTTGTAAATCTTGGGACGCCCCCATTTGCCGCCGTTCTCATAAGTTTTATGGCCGCCAAAGAACCAGCTTCCCTCGACGTACCAACCGTTGAAGGTGGGATCAGGAACGCCAATGAAGGGATTGGCGATAGTGGTTAGCTGGCCCGGCCCCGGAGGGTTATTGCGGACGAAGGCACCACTAGGCAGACCGACATCGAGTTGACCATACTCGCCCTGGACTGAGAATGGTCCCCACAGAGCCGCAGCTTCGAGGCCCCAGAACGTGTCTTGCTCGCCGATACGGCCAGTGACGACTGGCGCGTTGGTCAGCCGGAGCTCCGCCGCACGTGCGGTTTGTCCGGTTTCGTTGCCGTAAGCGAACAGCGGCTGATCGTCGCCGGCTTGTCGGTCCCTAACGCTCGCGCCGAAGTGCAAAACTTGAGGCAAGCCGTTCGTTTCACGGTTGATCGGCGCTGCGTATGCGCGTGCACCAAATGTCAGGTCCTCATCCCCAGTGAAGCCTGGAAACAACGGATTGTCCTGCTCTGAGGGAAACCGCTGACCGAAAACACCGGCGGCCAAGCCAAAGTTGTCGGTGTAGTACATGGTGCCGAATCCGATCTGCCGGTCGATGTTCCAGGCAGGAATGAATGCGGCACGTTCCATGCTGTCCAGGTAATTTGCGCTGGTTTCCTCTTCAAAGGTGTTGAAGGTTTTGAAATTGCCAACTCTGAAAATCAGCGGATCGTCGGAAATTTTGAAACCCTGATAATCGAGATAGGCGTCTCTAATACGGACCGCATCGTTGGCGAAGTCGACTTCGAGAATGTATTTCCAGTCGTAGTAGACAACGCCCTCGATACCGAGGCGCGCACGCCTAAGCTCTGTGCCTGCCACATCTGGAAAGCTCGTGATGCGCGTATCCTGGTTTGCCTTGTTGTAGTCAACCTCGACGCGCCCTCGAACCTTCATCTTGAACTTACCGTCTGCGCTCGAGAGTTCGGGGGCGCCCTTCCATTTGACCTTTAGGTCGAGATCAGATTTGCCAGCACTTGCGGCTGCCGTCTCTGCCGCGCTCGCTTGTGCTTGAGCATCTTGCACCTGCTTCCGCAATGCTTTGACTTCCGCTCTCAGCGCCTCGATCTCACTCCTGATCGATGCATCCTCAGCTTTGGCTTGTGACGCCTCGGCCGTTAGCAACCCGATCGCACAGACACTAGAAAGCAGATGACGGTTAAGTTTGTTCAGTCCCCGTGCCATAGTCCCCTCCATCGCATTGAAACCAGAGGGCCAGCCTATCGCAGCGAGGCATTGCTGACGGGCGGCCTGCCACTTGTGCAAGCTGAAATGGCTTGTCCTGTGGCGGAGGCGACACAGTTATCGGTGTGCTGACGAGAAGGAGATTGGTTATGCAAATCAGCAGACGCATCGCCCTGGGGCTGGCTTTGGTCTTTGCATCGACTTTAGTCCCTGGCGAGGCCACCTACGCCGAAAAGCCCTTTATTGTAGTTCAATCAACGACTTCAACTCAGGACACTGGCTTGTTTGAGTACCTGCTGCCGAAGTTCACGGACAAGACGGGCATTGAGGTTCGAGTGGTGGCGGTTGGGACAGGCCAGGCCCTGAAAAACGCTCAGAATGGCGACGGCGACGTGGTGCTGGTCCATCCCGATCCGACGAGGATAAGTTCGTGCCGGATGGATGTGTGAAGCGCCATGACGTGATGTACAACGACTTCGTCATCATCGGACCTTCCAATGACCCAGCCCAGATTGGCGGATCCAAAGACGCGGTTGCGGCATTCAAGAAGATTGCTGAGACCAAGGCGCCGTTCGCCTCAAGAGGCGATGACTTCAGGAACTCACAAAGCAGAACTCAAGCTATGGAAACAGGCAGGCGTTGATCCTAAAGCTGCGAGCGGTCAATGGGATCTTGAAACTGGGTCAGGTATGGGGGCCACACTGAACACGGCTGTAGGCAAAAAGGCCTATGCGCTCTCAGATCGCGGCACTTGGCTTAGCTTTAAGAACAAAAGTGATTTAAAAATTCTGGTCGAGGGTGACCCCAAGTTGCTCAACCAGTACGGAGTTATTCTCGTCAATCCAGCCAAGCATCCAAACGTGAAGGCCAAAGAGGGGAAAGCCTTTATCGATTGGCTGATCAACCCAGAGGGACAAGCTGCGATTGCGAATTTCAAGATTGATGGGCAGCAGCTCTTTTTCCCGGACGCCAAACCGCAGGAGTGATGGATCCTTCGGCGGGCGTCCTTAGCTCTCCTTGGTCCGACGCGGTTTCCTTGAGTGATCCCTCAAGCCCACTGGCAGCGTGCTTCTTGAGCACATCCGCGAAAGCTTCGTCATCAGAAAGCGTCCGAATTTGACTTAACTTCAACAGGCAGGAAGCGCAAAGCATCATGACTTGGTGTTCCGACCTATCCATCCGTGACCAATGTGTTTTGGGCACAGCTTTCCAATTGCAAGCGCCTCCAAGAGTGCGCGCTTGCGGGCGTCACTTACTACTAAATACCTAAAAGAATGCCCAGTCCTCAAAATGCTGCCTTTGCCGAGATATTTGGTGGTGAAGGCAGAGCGATCGAATAAGTGGTCGCGTAAACGTTGGGCGATATCACAGCCTGTACCGACGTGAAGGACCGTTCCCGTGGGACCATATATGAGGTAGACGCCTGCCTGTTTCGGAGCATCGGGCGACCTGCGAGGCTTAGGAAATGACTGCGTAGGCGCCCGCATTAGTTTACTAAGCATTGAGTGTACGGCCGCAGCCTCGCGATCACCCATGACTATCGTCCTCCGAAGTTCTACCACCCTCTTGGTGGTGGGCATGCTGGTCGGCCGTGAGAAATGCAGGCTGGGGAACGTCTGCTGGCAAATCTGCGATTGGATGGGCATTCCTCATGCCGGCGGACCCTTCCCGTCACCGCAGATGCTGGACTAGTGAGCGCTAGCCCCACCGTTTCAGCGCTGGCGGTTGTGCGCGCTTGTCACGCCTACATTTGGCATGATCGTGCCGCAATGAATAGGCGCCACCTGCCATCGTTGAGGTCCGCTTCGGGTCAAAAGCGGACGTGTGACCGGGCCTCGTGAAAGTCCGCTATCGCAGGGTAAGCGGACATGGGCTGGTGACGACAGTGTGCAAACGGATCCGTCCTATCGGCGAAAATACCGATCTATGGCGAGGTGCTTTCACTTGTGTTGCTCAAACAGCCGAGGCTAAGCGGTGTACTCCCGCTTTGCGGCCGCCTCCATGTCGATTTCCGAGATCTGAATCTTGACGAGATCGCCAATGGAGACGAGACCTATCAGCCGGTCCCTCTCCACCACGGGCATATGGCGGAACCGGTGCGTCGTCATTTCTGCCATCAGCCGGTTAATCGTGTCGGCCTCCCCCGCCGTGACCACAGCCCTCGTCGCCGTAGTCGTTCACTTTGCTAATGTCGACCTTCCGATATCACCATCCCAGGGATCCATGATCCTGTTACTGGGCTATTTGGTACTTGCTGCCGGCAACGTCGTGCGTGGACTGTAGGACCCAGGTGCTAAAAGGCCGACGGCGCCTGGGTGTCGCGGTGTTCAGTGCGCATTTTTCGCCCGGTGGTCATGTCCGCTTCGTTTCTCGACGCTTGGCTCAGCCGCGTAGTGCATCCAACCTTTCCCTTCATAGCGCGGCGGGAATAACTCGGGATGAAAGATCTCGGCCAGGATTTCCAGACTTTTGACGATGCGGGGCCCGGGGCGGTTGAAATACTGATTGCCATCCGCGACGAAGATGCGGTCGCGCTGCACGGCCTTCAGTTCGTACCAGTCGGATTGGTGCTCAAGCAGCGGCATCTCCTGAAGCGTCCGCGCCATGTCGAAGCCGCAAGGGTGCACGAGAATGATATCCGGGTCGGCGGCAACAACCTCGTCCCAATCGAGCCAGAGCGACGGTTGGCCTGCCGCGCCAAACAAATCCTCGCCACCGGCCATCTGCACGAGCTCAGGCATCCAATTGCCACCGGCCATCAGCGGATCGACCCACTCGATCAGGGCCCCGCGCGGGCGCGTTCGCGCCGCGCCGGTTTGCTCCGCGATGCTGGCCATGCGCGCCTTCAGCTGTTCCACCAGGCTCTCGCCTTGGCGTTCGCGCCCAAGCGCGCGAGCAACTTTAGTGATGTCCTCCCAAATGTCGGCGAGGCCGTCGGGCTTAAGCGATACGATCTCCACCTTCCGTCCACCCCACGCGCAGAGCGCCGCCTCTACGTCTTTGAGGCTTGCAGCACAGACCTCACAATGGTCCTGGGTGACGATGATATCGGGCCTAAGTGCTTCGAGCTTCTCCGCATCGATGCGATAGACCGAGAGCCCTTCCTGCAGGATGGCTTTGACGCGGCCGTCGATGTCGTAGCTTGTGCCGGTCACCGAGAATTTCGGCTCCGTGAGGGCAGGCAAGCGCGTTACCTCAGGCGGGAAGTCGCATTCATGGGAACGGCCGACAAGGAGGTCGCGGGCGCCGAGCGCACAGATGATCTCCGTCGCACTCGCAATCAGCGACACCACGCGTTTGGGCTGAACATTGGTCATCTTGCCTGCACGCTATCGCCCAGAGACAGAAACCCGGAAGGTAGATTTGATTTCCCTAAGCCCGGCCCCAGAATTGTCCTTACCGCTATGTATCATATATCGATGTTAGCGGGCCCAACTGACCTCGGCTGAGCACATCGTCGGCTCACGGTTAAGTTGGTGGGCCCACGGCTGGAGCACAAAGATCAACTGAAACTAGGGAAGAATTATCATTTGAGCATGCAGAACGCCGGTAAACCGGTCGACGCTGTCGATGTCGACACGACTTGGCAAAGCCTCGTCTCGCGTCCGGGCGCGCAGCTGATTGACGTCCGCACACGCGCGGAATGGACCTATGTCGGGATTCCTGATCTCGAAGCCATAGGCAAGCGGGCTGTGCTCGTCGAATGGCAGACCTTTCCTGATCAGGCCGTGGATCCTCGCTTTGTGGAGCGTCTTGCCGGCGAGCTTAGGGCGCTTGGCGCTCAATTGAATGACGATCTCTTCTTCATTTGCCGTTCGGGAGGGCGGAGCCTGGCTGCGGCCAAGGCGATGGCGGAGGCGGGCTATCGGGCCTGTCACAACGTCGCCGGCGGTTTTGAAGGTCCGCTCGACGACGATGGGCAACGCGGCTCCGTTGGAGGCTGGAAGGCGGCTGGTCTGCCTTGGCGTCAGGGCTAGCGGATCGTATTTACCTGACGCCGGCAAGAACCGCACATAAAAATGGCCGCGCCTTGGCGTAGATGCCCGGCACTTCGGATGCTCGATGCGACACGCAACCCAAAGAGGGTTAAACTCCACGCGTTGCTGGGGTCGCTGGTTAGGGCCGGTGCCCCTCTTCTGTGTACCCCCGCACCACGGTACCGGCCTAATCCGATCGACTTGGCCGGAGGGCACAAGATGACCGATGACGAAATAAGGGAGGCGCTGAGACTGGACTTTGAGCAAACCGCCGACTGGCGTCGCTCCAAAGCTGCCGAGTACCCAGAGGACAGTCGAAACCTGGAGGCGGCTGCACTGCTCGATAAACTGGCCGCATCGGTCGCGACCGTCGCACCCGACCTTCTTGATGCTTATGGCTCCCTTCGGGACGACTACATGGACTCCGAGCAGCACAGCGAAATGTTCCGGCAGATCGGTTTCCATTCGTGGCCCGAAACAGCAGAGGACTTTGTCTTGGCGTGCATCGCCGACAGGGCAATGCGAGCGTAAAGTTAGGGAGCGCCGACGTCGAGGCCGCACCGGAGAAGGTTGGGCGTGCCATCGTGCTGTCAGTCGAGAAATATTGCTCGGCATCGGCAATGATTCGCCAAGACGGCCACAATCACCCATGACTTTGAGGTCGTCGATACCACCGCCAGACCTCGATAGGCCTGCAAAGAGATCAGCCCTCTCGCTCAGGCGATCGATGACCTGTTCGCAGATCCAAATTCGCGGCAGAGGCGGTCTAACTGCCCGAGATGAGCGGAGAGCCGATCTCCGTGCGCTTCGTCGCACGCCGCCCCGACCGCGAACTCGAGTTCGGGGATACGCGGCCTGTCCAGGTTTGTGCATCCAGGCTTCAATAGCGCTCAGCACGACGGCTCGCATGTTTCCTTGTTACGCTAGGTCCAATTCCCTGTTTAGTCAGCGAAATTCCCTGTTTCGATCGTTAGGGAATTCGGAAGGAACGCTCTGAATTTGTTCGAGAATGGAAGGTCTGCATCGCCCGCATCGGCCTCAAGCGGCAAACATTCCCTGTATTTTCCCGCGAAACAGGGAATACCGAAGCGGAGACGGGTTCGCCGATGACTGCCTCCACCGCCAACTGTCTAAGATTTCCAACGATTTTAATGGCAAATGGCCGCTTATATACAGTCCTATAGACGAGCCAAAACCGGCAAAAAAATATGCGGCGCAGGACCTGCAACTCCGAAAGCGTGGCGATGGTCGTTAAGTTGATGGCCGTCCGGCGAGGCGGGGGTCTACCCATCAAGCAGGTGATCGATATGCCCCCTAGCTTCGACCAGGGCCGCTTCTCTCGACGGAAATGGGTGAGATACCGCGCGAGAAAAAATGGGAAGGTCGGAATGGGTTGGACTTGCGAGGAAGCGCCACGTTGACGCTTCCGTCTGAAGGGCTATTGAATATCCCCGATACGCGACCAAATCCACAATGACCTCCTGCGCGGAGAGCCGCACGTTGAAAACATCACAGTTTCGCGCAGCACGGCCAAAGATGTATAAAACTGAACAGCTACCTAGACCAACGTGTATAAAATCGATCCGTTCCTAAGTCGGGACTTTTATTCGGGGCGCGGAGCGGCTCGACCTTGGGGCCTCGTCCCATGAAAAAGCACAAACGGACTTTTGATCTCAAATCCTTCCTCGCAACCGGAAACGGAAACGGGGGCGGAAGCGTGCACACCTACAAAAAAAACGAAGTCATCTTCTTGCAAGGGGACCGCTGCGACTGCGTCTTCTACATTCATCATGGTGATTGCAAAGTCTCTGTGATTTCGGAGCGAGGCAAGGAAGCGGTCGTCGCCTTACATGGAAAAGGGGATTTCTTTGGCGAAGGTTGCTTGACCGGGCAGCCGCTTCGGCTCGCCACAGTGACGGCATTGAACGACGTCGAGGTCATGCGGTTCGACAATGCCGCCATCCAGCGCGTGCTTCATGAGGAGGCGGAGTTTTCCGAACTATTCATTTCGCATTTGCTGTCGCGGAACGCACGCGTGGAAGCTGACTTGGTCGATCAACTGTTCAATTCCAGCGAGAAGCGTTTGGCGCGAATGCTGCTGCTGATGGCCAATTTTGGCAAGGAGGGTAAGCCAGAAACGGTCATAGCCAAAATAAGTCAGGAGACGCTTGCTGAGATGATTGGAACCACTAGGTCGCGTGTCAGCGCATTTATGAACAAGTTTCGCAAGCTCGGTTTCATCGAGTACAACGGCGACCTAAAAGTCCACAACTCATTGTTGAATGTGATTTTGCACGACGCGCCCGCGCTTCGGCGAGAAACTGAGGATGCGTAATACAATTTTTTCCGTCAGCCCTGTATAGAACAGCTCAGTCCCTAAATCCTCCACCTGTTAACGTTTCTGACCATCGGCTGGGTTCACAGGCATCCGATGGCTGAGAGTGGGGTGTGCTCCCGCCTTGAAATAAGGATGGAGGAGGCTATGCCCGGTGACCGCCGAGAATGTCGTCAGCAAGCGCAAGAATGCCTGCGCCTCGCTCAGGCAGCGACTTCTGACCCAGCGCGACAAGATTATATCGCACTTGCCTACACATGGACGCAGCTCGCGGATGGGTTCGAGAGCGATAATGCCTTGGCTAAATGCCTGAATGACGCCGGATTGAACGTTGTTCCGCTCAAACCGCGACGCCCCATCAAGCTAAAAGCCGCGTAGTCGGTTTCACATAGCGGCCCTACTCGCTGGCGCTCGTGACATGCGATGGGGACGAGTGTAGTCGGCACCCCTCACGCAACAGCTCCTAGGAAGAGTTAGAGTATGGGAAGCCTAGGAAATTCTTGGCTCCGGCTGTTCAAAATTGCACAGCGCCCTGAACTGAATCCCCCAGGAGGAGGTCGCTATTCGGTGATTTGGCCCGCCATGTAAGCCCCAGCCGATAAACCGGAGACGGAGGTCGTCGATGTCGAGACCCAAACGGGGCAGGGCCTCACCACCGGGCGAACAGGCAACAAGGAAAAGAGCAAGTGGAACACGGCGGGCTCGCAAACAAACCTCCTGCGATTTCTAACTGCGGCGGGTGAGTTCCTGGGAGGGTGAAATGGACAAGGCTTCTGAGCGGGTGCCAGAAGCAGATAGGCGGCGCCCACTCCGTGAACCCAGTAAACGCTTTAAGGAAGCGTGCTCCTCTGCCTGCCAGCAATGGCACCCCAAACAAGAAGCACGATGATGGCCCCAACGGTCGCACCAATAAGACCGGCACCCTCGCCTGCGCTATACCAGCCGAGAGCCTGTCCCAAGAAGCTCGCGACGAATGCTCCCACGATGCCCAGGATTGTGGTCAGGATAAAACCACTAGGCTCGTTATCACCGGGAGTGATGAGCTTCGCTAGCACGCCTGCGATAAAGCCAATTAGGATCGTCCAGAGAATTCCCATGCCCAACCTCCTTCAGATTCAGCCCACCTGATGTCGGAGCAACGTTATGGGCGCGAAAACTCGGCTTCCGTCGGTAGACGGCCTTGTGGCGTGTACCTATCCACTGCGTCGGGGAGTTCGCGACAAAGCCTCGTGACTAACTCGTCTCGCGATAGACCTGTGTGCTTGGATAGAGTGTCCAACACCTCCGGCCCAATCGCCCGCTCAAGTTGGTCCGCGGTGCATGGCTTGTTGGGTCCGGTGTTGACCCAGGACTGTGCGGTTTCGCTTTGACCGCTTTGCTTGAAGCGTTCCATAAGTTCGTCGAGCCCACCGCCGAGGATGCCGCCGGCGCTGGCGCCACCGAGACCCAACTGGGCAAGCACGCTACCAATGCCGCCTTGCCCTTCTGCTCCAGGTTTATTTTGCCCCGATCCACGAAGCATTTCGACGATCTTGTCTCTATTTTGGTAGCCCGCGATGGCGAGCAATCCCAATAGGGCAGTCATAGACGGGAATCCGCGACTCATTGGTTTGCTCCTCTTCTCCGAGAGCAACAGTGGGCCAAGATATTAGTTCCATCAGCATCGCTTTATGCGGCCATACGCGGGGGCCCTTTTATCTTGCTGCCTGTAGGCCTGCTGCCAACTCCAAACAAAACGCCGACCGCGGAGGCTACAGCTTTGCGCTCTCGCTTGCGGACTCACCTTCACCTTCAACGGCCTCGCGTTCGCCTCTCTCGCGCCGTCTTTCCGTTTGCTGGGACGATCGACGATTGTCCTGATCGATTTTTGCTTCTCCCGATCGGTTGGTTCGCTTACGTTGGTCGGGATTTTGCTCATCTTGCTCAGGATGCTTCTGGGCTGAATCAGATCTTTTATGCCGTCGCTTTGTCACCGCGGGATGTCCTTCGAATGGCCGTGTCAGTCGTTGAACCACCCAAGGTGTGTGAGGGTTGCCTTGTCAGAACGGTGAACGGAGTCACGATCGCCATGCGCAAATTTCCTCGGTCTGGTGACGCCAAGGAAATGCGGGTTCATAACTAGGGCCGGTTGTGACGCTTGAGGATCTCGACGAGACGGCGATGCGGCAGTGCAACGCGGACGCGATCGGCTCCGGTCATTGTCTCGGCCGCGAGCATAGCGTCAATGATTGACTCCCTCGGTCGCTTCGATTGTCCCAATGAAAATATCTGGCCGAGCCGAAATTCTCCGTGATTTCACGCCCCTCAGGAGATGAGCCGAAGCAGCGACCGGCCACGCGCCTCTAGGAACCACCGATGTCGGTTCAGCGTTCCTTGTATACACGTTCCTTGCGCAACCAAGGGAGATGAGCAGTGGCCAGCACCTACCCGCACCCGTCGGATAAAGCCGAAGGCCGAAGCGCGCTTTGGATTCTGGCTGGAATGAGCATAGTGGGGTTGTTGGGATTGATCGCCCTACTTTTGATGAGCGACTTTCCTGTCTTCTCGTGACCTGGGAATCGTCTGGCCTCCGTTCTCGTTAGTGGCAAGTTGTGCTTAGCGTGGCGTAAGTTGCGTACCTGGCATCGGTGAGTTGCCGGATGGTGCATCTCACTTTTTGCGATGGAGCGTACTGTATGTTCACGACGAAGCCGGAGTCGGGCGAGAAAATCACCAAATTGGCGGGGGGCGGTGGCGATGCGAAGACGCCCTTCACCGAGCGCCCGGCAACCTATGCTTCCAAGAGCCCCAGCCCAAGTGCGAGCAAGATGGTCCCGTCAATTATCGGCGAGGACCTGACGATCAGAGGCAACGTCACCTCCAAAGGCGAGCTCCAAGTCGACGGCGAGATTGAGGGCGACATTCGTTGCAGCTCGCTTCTGCTCGGCGACAAATGTCACGTGACGGGCAGTGTTGCGGCCGAGGATGTAGTTGTGCGCGGCCACATTGTCGGATCCGTTAGGGGCTTGCGCATTACGCTCCAGGCGCAATCCCACGTGGAAGGCGACATCTTCCACCAAAGCCTTGCCATCGAGCAGGGTGCCTATTTCGAAGGAAAGTCGCACCGTTCCGACGATCCACTCGCGGAGAACTCAGCGAACGTCGGGACCCAAACGGCACCGTGAGCTACTGCGCCGGTTTTTCTGTGCTCAAGCACCAGGAAAAAATAGCAATCCCAACTAGCGCTCACTTCGGCGAACGTTCTTTTTTGGCGGTACAAATAACCACGGCGGTGTTCGGGAGCCCTTTGCGTGGCTCGCGCGTTCTATCCGGCATGAACGGGTTGGATGCGCCATATTACCGGGCCGAAGCAAAAAGGTGCCAAGAATCAGCGGCTCAGGCTCGGGACCCCGCCACTAAAGAGTATTGGCTCAACAGCGAAAGGTGTTGGCTCAAACTTGCCAATCAGGCCGAACTTGTGGCGGCTAACGCTCACCCAAAAGTCCAAACTCAGGCCCACCGTGAACGGTGATACGGAGTAACGATGAGCGATCCCAGCCGTCCGTCTCGGCCAGCCGAAGATGAAGCCGTACGCGAGAATTATCGTCGGGAGGAAGCCCGGGAAAAACGCCTGAGCGGAGAGCAAACTTCTTCGCCTCAACCACCATCCAAGAACACCGTTAGGACACGAGGCGGCGTCACTGAACACAACGTGCGATATGTCCTCGCATTTGGACTTGCAGGCGTAATTATCGCTTTCATTGTCATCGCAATCTATTTTGGTCAGTCCCACTAAGGGGGCTCCGGCAGCGCTCGCTTCGGCCGCCGCCCCTTTTTGTGGAATTTCGGCTGACCTAAGTTCGCTTGCAGGAACTGTTCAGCCGGCGCGCTGTTATCTCAGCGCGGCAAAGCCGCTATCAGATGAAGCTCTACAAAAGGAACGTCCGATGACCCGTACCTTTGCTATCGCGGCGATGGCCGCATTGATGTGCGCCAGTGTGGCTCTTGCCGCCGAGGATGCTCAAAAGCCAGCTGCAGGGGGTGCTGACACCTCCACTGGGGCGAAGGAGCAGAGCTCCGCACCTCCCGGATCCGAGGCTAAGGAAGACCTATCGGGTGGCTCCACTGCCGGCACGAGCAGCGACACATCCACGGGAGCGAAAGAACAGAGCTCTTCCCCTCCTGGCTCGGCCGCTGCGGGCGATATCAGCAAATCAACCGACAAGGCTAGCTGCGACAAGGCTGGCGGTATGTGGGACGACACCGGCAAAAGCTGTGCTGAGAAGAAGATGTAATCTCGCACTCTCCTAAGGGCGCTCGCTTCGGCGGGCGCTCCTTTTATGTGCGTAACGTTGGCCCCCACGCACGTCCTGCCGCGACAAAGCCGCACTCGCTGACGTCGCCCCTGGCGGAGTTGCGTCTAGTGATGCTGGCGGTCCGAAGCCATCGGACGCCTAGTTCAACAGCGGAGAGTGGCCGTCAATTCATTTTCACCGTGCGTTTACGTTTTTCGCCGAGGTTCGGTCTTTTCCCGGTGGCTCGCGCCTTTGCAAACTCGTAACAGGCGACGGTGGAACTCGCGGGGCCATCCCAGATTTCGGCCTTCTCAGGCTTAAAGCATATAACCAGTACATTGGGATCGGAGGGACCACCGGGCCACCAAGCCTGCTGCTCTTGGTTCCAAAGAGTGCTCGCACGGTTCGTATCGCGCTCTACGGATGCTCGCCCCGACATTGATGGGTACACCTTTTCCTTCGGATAAATGAAGGTCAGGCAAATTTCGGAAAAGGCTTTTATCTCATCGTCCTTGGCTGCTCGCCGGTCAGTGAGAAACCAAATCGTGCCTTCGTCTCGATCGGCGCGCGGTTCGAGTGGTCGAGCACGCAGACCGCCCGAGAAGCGAGTAGTCATCATGCAAACGGACACCTTCTCGACGACATCCCAAATTCGATCTGCGGAGCGCTGCGGCTTTGGCTTCACAGTGGTCTCTCGTTTTCGCTGAGGGTATCCCGCACGATCGCCTACACTCCCAATACAGCAGCGGAAAAAAGAGTTACCGGCCGATCCTTGTGAGCGCCCCGTCGCTATTTTTGTGGCGGCAACAAAAAGCGCACCACCCCGAACAGCGCGACCAAAGCTCCCTCCAAGCATGTCGACCGAGCCAATCACGGATCCGCTCGGTACGGCGGCGGCGCAGAAGAGCCTCGGCCCTGGCTTCCTTCTTCGGCGACAAAGATCCGTCTTGATAAGCCCGAGCATTGAGCCGGCGGACGCAAATGGTGGGACCAACGATCGGGGAACCGAACGGGCTCAGACCGGATTAACTCCCAATTGCCGTTCCACGATCTTGCTATGAACCCAAAGCCAGACCCCTATGGACGCGACGCGACGCGTCCTTACCACATTCCGCTCCAAGGCTGGTGGCAAGTGGCACAAAGGGTGTGGAGTGAAAGTGCTCGCGACAATCTCTCCGTGGTAGCTGCAGGGTGTGCATTCTTTGCACTCGCTGCCATTTTCCCCGCGTTGTCGGCATTAGTTCTAGTTTATGGTCTAAGCGCGGATCCCGCGACGGTGGAGCAGCACTTCAGCATCCTTAGTTCGGTTCTTCCGCCTCAAGCTTATGAGATTGTAAACGACCAGATCCATCGGATCTCCAACACGCCAACCGAAACGCTGGGCTGGGGTCTCGTTGTTAGCCTGAGCGTTGCTCTTTGGAGCGCCAATGCCGGCACGCAGGCAATGATGGCGGCCCTTAACATTGCTTATGAAGAACCGGAACGCCGAAGTCTCTTCCACTATTATTTGAATGCCCTAACGTTCACGATCGCTGGCATTCTGGGTACCGTGGTACTGCTTCTTGCCATCGTCTATGTGCCGCTACTATTTGCCCTTACCGGCTATTCCCAAGCCTTTGAGCGTATTGTGAGTGTGGCGCGGTGGCCCTTGCTGGCGCTCTTTATGCTTTTCCTGCTTGCTGTGCTCTATCGGTACGGCGCTTGCCGTCGCAGCGCCAAATGGCATTGGGTGAGCGTGGGATCTCTCTTCGCTATGGTGGTTTGGTTGATTGCCTCGGCGGCCTTCTCACTCTACGTATCTAACTTCGCCAACTACGATAAGCTTTACGGCTCGCTTGGCGCCGTCATCATTCTGTTGTTCTGGCTTTACATCTCATTCTACATCGTTCTGCTGGGTGCCGAGATAAATGCCGAGCTTGAACTGCAAACAGCCAAGGATACCACCGCGGGTAAGCCGAGACCTATGGGGCAGCGAGGGGCTTTTGTTGCCGATCACGTGGCAGGTGGGCCTGAAGGTCATAAGCGGCCGGTAAGTCCCGTGACCCGAGACCCCGCTGCAGCTAAGCCGGGCGGCGGCTAACCGGGAAGGAATGGCGCTAAAAGCCGCTTCAAGTCCAACTAGAGCGACTTGACCCCTTGTCATTCGAATGGGCTAGGCGGCTTTTCGCCTGGTCGTTTTTTTTCGGTGTGCACTTCTTGCTCGGGAGTTTGATGCCCTCTTGTGTTTCACACTTTCGCGAAGGGCATCCATGAGGTTAATCACGTTCGCCGCAGGTTCCTTTTCCGCGCGTTCGATCGTATGGCCGGCAGCTTTTCTTCTTATGAGCTTCCTTAAAGCGAGCTCGTATTGGTCCTTGAACTGTCTTGGATCGAAACGCCCGGCCTTCCGGTCGAGTATGTGACTGGCCAACTCAACCATGTCCTTCTTCACGCGAACGCTTGGAATGCCTTTGAAAAACTTCTTCTCGTCACGGACCTCGTAGTCGTAGCGGAGGGTCGTGCCGAGCATTCCCTTGCCCCAGGGTTCGATTGCAAGAATGTGTTCGCGGTTTGCAAAAACAATCCGCGCGACGGCCACCCTCCCTTTGTCCTTCATCGCATCGCGGATCACGGCGAAGGCTTCCTCTCCACTCTTGTCGTCGGGAACGATGTAATAGGGGCGATCGTAGTACCGCTTGTCGATCTCTTCCTCAGGCACAAACTTGTCGATATCAATGGTGCGCGTGCTCTCGACTTCGACCGCCTCAAGCTCTTCCGGCTCAATCTCGACATAACTGCCACGTTTGAGTTCGTAGCCGCGAGCTTTGTTCTCTCCTTCAACCACGCGCCCCGTTTTTTCATCGACCATTTGCTGGCGAAGGCGATTGCCGGTCTTTCGATTGATCTGATGGAAATGCGTCTTTTCCGACTGACTTGACGCGGGATAGAGAGCGACGGGACACGTGACGAGTGACAGCTTGAGATATCCCTTCCAGTAAGCGCGTGGAACGGCCATTGGACTTCCTCCTGATCGTCCAAAAAAGAGTGATCGCGCAGATGTTCCAGCCGGGGGACTGCCTGCCCCCAAATCGGTAGGCGCTCCGACTAATGGTGGGCCTACAAAAGACGACGCTTAGTTTCCCGTGGTCGCTGTCCCGTGCCATTGGAAAGGCGCGTAAACACCGTTGTTGCGACCGCTGGTATCGTCCCAATCAATCCCAAATGCATGCAGGTGGCTACGTGAGGCCTTAGCGAGCCCAAGTCGCGTGTTGGCCCAATGCAAGTTGTTATCCACGTACAGTGGCTCGTCCGGATTAGCTCCGCCCCCGACGCCTTCGGCGGCTTGATCGAGAACGCCTGGGATAGAGAAGGAAAATCTCATTCCGCTCTTTTCGAATTGAATCGCCCCGGTTTCCACTCCAGCGAAGGTGCCGACGAGCGGCGCAAATCTTTCCATTGGACCGCCCGCGCTACCGGTTAGGATAGAAGTCAGTGCCTCCCGCTGCTCGGCGCTGGCCTCTTTGCTGATGATCAAACCAACGGTCCAATTGCCTTCAATCAGAGCTCCGGGAATGTAGCCCACGACCACTGCAGCAAGATTATCCAGAGATACCTTCCCGTAATGACCTTTCTTTATGTGGAATAGCAGCGCAGCCTTGCACCAGCCATGGGTCGGCTTATCCGTCAGGTTGGATGCAACGCAAGGGCAGACGTAATTGCAACTACAGGTCTCCAAGTAGTCGCCGCTGATAGCCCAATCGATTTGGCCCATCGCATACTCTCCTCTCCCAGGCTTTCTGTGGGATTGGTCAGAAGATATCGTGGATCGGGGTCGCCAGAAACCGTAAATGCGCCTCCTCGATTCTCTTCATGCGGCGAGAAGAGACCTGGCTAGTATAAAAACTCCGGCTGCCGTAAGTATCATGCCGGTCGCCATCGTGAGCCGATGTCCTACGGAAAATTTCTCTATGGCCACATATACTGCGATGCCGGCTATCCAGATGAGATTCATGATCCCGCCAACGAACAGCAGCGCCATCAGGAACACGCAACAGCCGAGGCAATAACTCCCATGTTCTAGGCCCATGCGGAAGGCACCGGCTTTGCCAGGCCGCCAATGATGAAGAATAAAGGTTAGAGGGTTTTGGCAATGCTTAAGGCAGGCTCCTTTCAGAGGCGTAAGCTGATAGAGGCCCGCGCTAATCAGTAAGACACCGGCGATCACGGGGCTGGCGATTTCCATCATACCCGTGAGAATGCCCAACGACTCGAGTCCCCACTGCACGGCTGTAGCAACAAGACTGAACACAATCCAAACGGTAACGTAGCCCAGCACAAACAGCGCGGTGGCGGCCAGAGGTCGGTCGACCTCTTGTTTGCGGCCGATCGCGGCATGGATCAGCACCATTGGTGCGGCGCTTGGCACCATCATGGCGATCATCATCAGACACCACATCAAGAAGATGATGAGCGCATAGCTGGTTGACCAATCTACCGGCTTCATCGCCATGCCAGGCATTTCAATAGCCATTTTGGTCATGGTGATTGCCGACATGTTCATGCCGACACTCGCTAGTGTATACGCCGCCGCCACGACGACGATCACGACAAGGGCAATCATCACCAGCATTCGATCGCGTTTGAGAACGGATTCGATAGCTTCCTCCTAAGGCTTATTTCGTGCCCACCATTGTGAAAACCGTCCCCTCCCTCAAACCCCGTCAGCAACCGCAATGTGGGTCCCTGAAACAATGGTACGTCCTGTGCCAGCAAACAGAAGGCCGAGCGGTATCATCCAAAATCCCAGTACCGGTAGAAACCCGGCGACACCGCCGCCCGCGAGGCGCCAGCGTCTCGCGTCCTTGGCACAGACGTGGACAAAACTAGCTGCCGAGCTTGAGTCCGACCAAGCGCTTCTGAACGCGCTATCTGAAATTAACGTCGATGAACCGGGCAACCACCCCGTAGCACGCGTCATGGGTCTTGCGGCGCGCGTACTCCCGGGCGTAGTCGAGGGGATGTGGTGGCGTTTTTTGCGATCTAGCCTTGTAACGCGGGACGCTGCATCCCCATTATGAAATACTGGCACGCCGAATGGGCGTTGACGTAGACCACCGTGATGATTTTCGTGCACGCCCCTTTCCCCAAACCCAGTCCTTCGCAGCTTTGCCGGAATACCCAAGGCATCCGCGTTTGTGGGCAGCCTGAACCCCGCCGCTTCCTCGGCCCGCCTGCGCTTGCCCAACGGAGGATCTTGCGCAGTCCACATATCGGGCACGCGTTGGGCATCATAGGGGCGTTAGGGTTTAACTAGCTGATTTTGTTGGCGCCCCGTAGGGGTTTCGAACCCCTGTTTCCGGCGTGAGAGGCCAGCGTCCTAGGCCACTAGACGAACGGGGCGTGATCCCGAGCCAAGACCGAAACCTATAGCTTGGCGCGGCAAAAGCGATCAAGGCCTATTCGGGCTTGAGCTTGATCCGGGCGAGGACTTGCCCGGTCTTGAGATCGATCACGGCGATTTCCGCGCCAGCCGCCGAATTCAAATGGAGAGCGAGCCTGTCGCCATCAAGGGAGAGCGCCGTGACCGACGCATCCTTGGGTATGCCAAGCTCCCCCGCGACGCCGCCGGGGGGCGTGGCCGTGACAGCTCCGTCTTGCCCTCCGCGTGATGCCTGGTAGACAATGGCCGCGAGCACAAAGGCGAAGCCGCCGACCAAGAGCAGCCCCATCACGATCACGGCGATCCTCAGCACCCGCACCTGGCGCGGGGTGAATACCGTGCCGGGTAGCGGCTTATCGCCGGGCTCGTCCAGGACCGCCATTCCTCATTGACCTCATGCCTCAGTCACCGAAAGCCCCGGCCAACAAGCGGCTTCACGCCGAAGCCGAGGCGCGCCACGAGGGCGTGCGGCTCGACCGGTTCTTGAGCGAGCGCCTGCCTGAGCTTAGCCGCACCCGCGTGCAGAGCCTCATCAAGCAGGGCCACGTCTCTTCAAGCGGGGCGACCATAGTTGACGCAAAATACCGGGTCAAACCGGGCCAGCGCTTCGCCCTCGATTTGCCGCCCACCGCGCCGGCGGAGCCGCGGCCCGAAGCGATCCCGCTCAACGTGGTCTACGAGGACGACGCGCTCATCGTCATCGACAAGCCGGCGGGGCTCGTCGTCCATCCGGGCGCGGGCCACGCCGCGGGCACCCTCGTCAACGCGCTCATCGCCCATTGCGGCACGAGCCTCTCAGGGATCGGCGGGGTCGCGCGCCCGGGCATCGTCCATCGCCTCGACAAAGACACGAGCGGGCTCATGGTCGTGGCCAAGACCGACGCGGCGCACCGGGCGCTCGCCGAGCAATTCGCCGATCATGGCCGCTCGGGCGAACTCGAACGCGGCTATCTCGCCCTCGTCTGGGGCGCGCCTCCCCGCCCTCACGGCACGGTCGATGCGGCTATTGGCCGCCACCCGGCGAGCCGAACCAAGATGGCGGTGCTGCCGCAACGGGGCCGCGCTGCCGTCACCCATTGGCGTGTGATCCAGACCTTCGGCCCGGCGAAGGAGCCTTCTGCCTCTCTCATCGAATGCACGCTCGAGACCGGGCGCACGCATCAGGTGCGCGTGCACCTCGCCCATATCGGCCATCCCCTGATCGGCGATCCGCTCTACGGCCCCGGTTTCAAGTCGAAGCTGAGGAAGCTGCCTGAACCTTTGCGCGGCAAGCTCGAATCGCTCGATCGCCAGGCGCTGCACGCGGCGGAGCTTGCCTTCGTCCACCCGGTGACGGGCAGATTACTCAAATTTAATAGTCAGCTCCCCGCCGATCTCGCTGAGATCGTTCAGGCTTTCAAGCAAGCGTGAAGCGCGCGCGGGCTTTTTTCGAAGGCGCAAAGGCTCTATAGAGAAGAAGCGCCGGGGGGCGAAGCGAGTAGGGACAGTTGCGGCCGCGTTGGGGCCGCCGGAGACGGGCTCTCATGGCTGCGAGAAGTTTGCCGAGTGTTGGCGCGCAGGGCGGACTGACGCGCTATCTCGAAGAAATCCGCCGCTTTCCCATGCTCGAGCCGCAGCAGGAGTACATGCTCGCCAAGAGCTGGCGCGAGCATGGCGACCGCGATGCGGCGCATCAGCTCGTCACCTCGCATCTCAGGCTCGTGGCGCGCATCGCCATGGGCTATCGCGGCTACGGCCTCCCCATCGGCGAGGTGATCTCGGAAGGCAATGTCGGACTGATGCAAGCGGTGAAGCGCTTCGATCCCGACAAGGGCTTCCGGCTTGCCACCTACGCCATGTGGTGGATCAGGGCCGCCATCCAGGAATACATTTTGCGTTCGTGGAGCCTGGTGAAGATGGGCACCACGGCGGCGCAGAAGAAGCTGTTCTTCAACCTGCGCAAGATCAAGGGCCAACTGAAGGCGCTCGAGGAAGGCGATCTCAGGCCCGACCAGGTGAAGCGGATCGCGAACCAGCTCGGCGTGACCGAGGAGGACGTGGTGTCGATGAACCGGCGGCTTGCCGGCGATAGCTCGCTCAATGCGCCGGTGCGGAACGACGCCGAGAGCGGCGAGTGGCAGGACTGGCTCGTTGACGAGACCATGGACCAGGAGACCGCGCTTGCCGAGTCGGAGGAGCGCGACCATCGCCGCGACATGCTGAACGAGGCGCTTCAAGGCCTGAACGCGCGCGAGCGCCGCGTCTTCGAGGCGCGCAGGCTCGCCGAGGAGCCGCTCACGCTCGAGGAGCTGTCGGCCGAGTTCGGCGTGAGCCGCGAACGCATCCGGCAGATCGAGGTGCGCGCCTTCGAGAAGGTGCAGAAGGCGGTGCAGAAAGCCGCCTCGGCGCAAGCCCGCGAACCCGCCCCGGCCCAGTGAGTTCCCCCTCGCCTGCTTTGGAGGGCGCGCCCGCGGGCGCGCCTGCCGCCATGAAGCGGCTTGCCATACGCGGCGTCGAAGTCGCCTATCTCGACCAGGGCAAAGGCCCCGCCGTCATCGCCGGCCACTGTTCGAGCGCTTCGCACAAGGAATGGCTGCCGCTGATCGAGGCGCTCAAATCCGATTGGCGTGTGCTCGCCCCCGATTTCATCGGCTACGGGCAGTCGGAACCGTGGCCCGCCACCGAGCCCTTCTCCAGCGAGGCGGATGTCGAGGTACTCCGGGTGATCGCCAAGAAGGCGAAAGGCCCGCTCCATCTCGTCGGCCACTCCTATGGCGCCGCGCTCGCGCTCGAAGCGGCGCGCAGTCTCGGCAAACGCGTGAAAAGCCTCACCCTGGTCGAGCCGGTCTCGTTTCATCTGTTGCGGCTCGAGGGCAGGCCCGAATGGGCCGAGTTCGAAGGGCTCAGCCGCGCCGTGCTCGGCGCCGTGGCGAAAGGCGACGACCGCGAGGCGGCGAAGGCCTTTATGGTTTATTGGCTCGGACGCACCCGCTGGTGGCTATCGCCCGAACGTTTCAAAGCGGCGATTGCCGCCACCATCCCCAAGGTCGCGCTCGAATTCTCCATCGCCATCGACGCCAAAACGAGCCTCAAGGAATACGCCGAGATCGCCGCGCCGACGCTTCTCATTGCCGGGAGTAAGACGCGGGCGCCGACCCGCGCCATCGCCGATCTGCTTGCGGGCGCCTTACCCAATGCGAAGCTCGCCATTCTCCCCGGCGCGGGCCATATGAGCCCCTTCACTCATCCCGCCGAACTCAACCGCCTCATCCTCGGCCATCTCCGTTCCCAGCGCTGACCGGTTCGGGCGCGCGCTCGGGTTTCGCCGCGCTTTCTTCGGCCGGCAGCTCCTCGATATCGCGGGCGAACAGCTCTTCCAGCTCCTTCGCCTGCGACTGCGCGTTGGCGCGAACCTTCTCGAGGTCGGTGTAGTACTGGTAATCCTCATAGAGGCGGCGCTCGTCCTGCTGCTTGAAGGTGTCGGTCAGGCGCTTGACCTCGGCCTCGCGCAAGCCAAGTCCGCGCAACAAAGTCTTGGTCAGCGCCAGCGCCGACAGGAAGGTCTCGCGCTCGATGATGGTGACGCCGAGATCCATCAGCCTGTGCACATGGGTCCGGTCCCGCGCCCGGGCGTAAATCTTGAGGTTGGGGAAGTTCGTGCGCACAATCTCCGCGACTCTGAGCGAATTATCGACATTGTCGATGGCGAGCACGAAGGCGCGCGCCTTGTCGGCGCCGGCGGCGCGCAAGATATCGAGGCGGCCGGCATCGCCGTAATAGATTTGCGCGCCGAAGCGCTTCACGAAATCGACCTGCTCGATATTGGAGTCGAGCGCCGTGAACGGGATGCGGCGGGCGCGCAGAACGCGGGCAACGATCTGCCCGAAGCGGCCGAAGCCTGCGACAATGACATGCTGATCGCTGTCCGGCGGCATTTCGTATTCCGGCGGCTCCGGCTTCATCGCCCGGTTGATGGCGTCGTCGATGAGGAGGAGGAGCGGGGTCGCCGCCATCGACAAGGTCACGGCGAGCGTGAGGAAATTGGCCATGGGCTGGTCGATGACGCCTTCGAGCGCGCCGGCGCCGAACAACACGAACGCGAACTCGCCGCCTTGGCTGATGACGAGACCGAGCCGGCGCGCCGCGGCGCCGTCCAGTCCCCACCACCGCCCGAGCAGATAGAGGATGGCGGCCTTGAGCGCGACAAAACCGAGCACGAGTGCTGCCAGCTTGACCGGCTGGCCGACAAGCACGCCGAGATCGATCGACATGCCGACGGCGATGAAGAACACGGCGAGCAGCAGCCCCTCGAAGGGCGCGATGTCGGCTTCGATCTGGTGGCGGTATTCCGAATCGGCCAGCAGCGCGCCGGCGATGAAGGCGCCGAGCGCCGCCGAAAGCCCCGCCGCTTCCATCGCGAGCGCCACGCCAACGACGGTGAGGAGCGCGCTCGCCGTCATCGCCTCGCGCACGCCGGTCGCCGCGACAATGCGGTAGAGCCGGCTCAACAGGAAGCGCCCGCCGACGATGACCCCGAGGATCGTGCCGATGGCGATCAGCGCCTTGGTCAGGTCCATGCTCGGCTCCTCGGCGGCGAAGGCGAAGAGCGGCACGAGCGCGATGAGCGGGATCGCGGCAAGGTCTTGGAACAACAACACCGAGAAGGCGAGCCGGCCGTGCCGCGTCGTAAGTTCGCCCTTCTCCTCGAGCACCTGCAGCGCGAAAGCTGTCGAGGAGAGCGAGAGCGCGAGACCGATGAAGAGCGCTTGCGCCACCGGCAGCCCAAGCGCGACGCCGATCCCGGCAAGAGCGGCGGCCGTCACGCCAAGCTGCGCCGTGCCAAGCCCGAAGATCGCCGAGCGCATGGCCCACAGCCTGACCGGGCGAAGTTCGAGCCCGATCACGAACAGCAGCATCACCACGCCGAACTCGCCGAAATGGAGGAGTTCCCCCACATCGTCGAGGGCATAGAGAGGGCCGAGCACGTAAGGCCCGATGATGACGCCGGCGGCGAGATAGCCGAGCACCGCCCCCATGCGTAAGGACCGGCCGAGCGGCGCGGCGATGGCGGCGGCGGCCAGAAACACCGCGACTTGGATCAATTGTGCCGTTTCCATGCCCAATCCCTCGTCGCGCTGGCCGTTTTGGGTAGCACGCTAACGGCAAACCCACTAGCCGGGAGCGCACCTGCGCTACCCCTGTTTACCCGCTCTCCCCTTGGGGGAGAGCACGCGCCGCGTTTTCAACGCCTTACCCCTCCGCTGCATGAAGTCGCGCGGGCGCGGTGAGGGGTAAGCGGGCGATAGCCCGCGTCGAGAAACTCACCCCTCACCCTTCCCGCCACTCGTCGCGCTGAGCGCGCCGGGTGGGAAGCCCTCTCCCTCAAGGCGAGAGGGAAAAATAGGGCTGATACCGCGATGACAATCGGCATTGGTAAGGACTGCGCGCGGAGCTTGAGTCGTGCTAGGCCGTAGCCGCCATGGAGGCCGAGACAGAGACCAAGCCAAGCTTTGCCGAGGCGCTCGCGCTCTGGGGCAAAATCGGCCTCCTGTCCTTCGGCGGCCCCGCCGGACAGATCGCCCTGATGCATCGCCTCATCGTCGATGAGCGGCGCTGGATTTCGGAACAGCGCTTCCTGCATGCGCTTAACTTTTGCATGCTGCTTCCCGGCCCCGAGGCGATGCAGCTCGCCACTTACATCGGCTGGCGGCTCCACGGGACGATCGGCGGTCTCGCCGCCGGCCTTCTCTTCGTGCTGCCCGGTGCCGCGATCGTGCTCGCGCTCACCATCGCTTACGCATACTTCGGCAAGGTCCCGCTGGTGGAAGCGGCCTTTCTCGGCGTCAAGGCCGCCGTGCTCGTGATCGTCATCGAGGCGCTTCTCCGCGTGGCGAAGCGCTCCCTGCGCGGGCCTTACGACGTCGCCATCGCGGCGGCGGCCTTTGTCGCGATCTTCTTCTTTGCCGTCCCGTTTCCGCTCATCATCGCGGCGGCGGCGGCAATCGGCTATCTGCTTGCCAGCGCCGCTGCCCCATCGCGCGCCAACCGCTTCGCCCGCGAGCTTGGTGCCGGTGCCGCTCTCTCGCACAATCGCCACAGTTGCTCTGTGGCTTGCGATCTGGGTCGTGCCCCTGCTTGCGGCCGCGGCAATCTTCGGCCGCGGGCACGTGACCACGGATATTTCGCTCTTCTTCTCCAAGCTCGCCGTGGTGACGTTCGGCGGCGCCTATTCGGTGCTGGCCTACATGGCGCAGCAAGCAGTCGAGACCTATGGCTGGCTGACGGCGGGCGAGATGCTCGACGGGCTCGGTCTCGCCGAAACGACGCCCGGCCCGCTCATTCTCGTCACCGAGTTCGTTGGGTTCCTCGCGGGCTTTCGCCAGGGCGGCGAGCCCAAGCTCGCGTTCGGCCTCCTCGGCGCGGCCCTCACCCTGTGGGCCACGTTCGCGCCCTGCTTCCTCTGGATCTTCGCCGGCGCGCCCTATGTCGAACGCTTGAGCGCGAATCCGCGCCTTGCCGGAGCGCTCGCTGGCGTTACCGCCGCGGTCGTCGGCGTCATCCTAAACTTGAGCCTGTGGTTCGCGCTCCACGTCCTGTTCGGCAGCGTGACCGCGGTATGGCTCGGCCCGGTGCAGCTATGGACGCCAGACCTCGCCACGCTCCACGTCGAAGCCTCTGGTGCTTGCGATCCTCGCCGCGATCCTGCTCTTCGGCTTTCGCTTCGGCATCGCCGGCACGCTCGCGATCGCCGCTGCCGCATCTCTCGCTTGGTCGCAGCTCGGGCTTTAGCGCTCGCTAGCGCGGCACCCAAAGATCGACGAAGGGCGCCCTCACCCACGTTCCCCCGCGTCCGCTATAGACGCGGGCAAACGGCGCCGCCACCCATGTGTCGCGGTAGCTGTCCACCTCGGCGAGCGGGGCGCGCACATAGGCGCCATCGCGGTAGCGCCAACGACGCTTGTAGTAGCCGGCCTCTTGCACCATCGCCGCGCCCGCCTCGAGCATGGCGACAAGCCCGGGAGCGGCCGACGCGGGAGCGGACGGCCCGGCAAGAAACGTAACGGCCGCGGCCGCGACAACGAAAGTGACGAAACGAGTGCGCATTCATGTCTCCTTAACCAAGTTCCCCGCCAGCCGATGGCGCGGCAGTGTGTTCGGCAGATGGCGGCGAGGCAAGTCGAAATTACAGCCAGCCTCTGCGCTTGAAATAGAGATAAGGCAGGATCGGCCGCCAGGATCATCAACGCGAGGCAAGCGGATAACCGAACCACAACGACAGCTCCGGCATGAATTGGAAATTCATGCCGTAGATGGACGCGATCAGCGTGGGCGGCAGGAACACGACGGCAGCGACGGAGAAGATCTTGATGATGTCGTTCTGCTGAATTTGGATCATGCCCAGCGTCGCATCGAGCAGGAACACGATCTTGCTAGAGAGGAACGTGGCGTAATCGGTCAGCGAAGCGACGTCGCGCGCCGCGGTGCGGATGCGCGCTTGCAACGGCTTGACCTCTTTGCGCTCGTTGGCCGCATGGATGAAGAATGTCAGGAGCCGCCCGAGCGAGTGCGCGCTTTCACGCGCTTTCGAGGTGATCTCACCCTCGCGGCCGATCGCCCGGAGGAGAACGTCGAAGCGCCGCTGCTTCGACGCGGCGCCGCCTTTGAGCTCGAAGATCGAGTGGGACAATCCCTCGACCTCGGCTTGGAGGCGCTCGATGAAATCGGCGAGCCGGTCGATGATCGTCTCGAGGAGTCCGATCAGGACGGCGGGGCCGCTCTTGAGATCGGTCTCGGTGCGATTGCACCGCGCCACATAGATGGGGAACGCTCGGGGCTCGGCGTAGCGCACCGTGACGAGGCGCTGGCCGGCGAGAATGAACGTGGTCGGCGTGGTTCGGGGGTCGCCTTGTTCGGAGGTGTAAAGCAGCGTCGCCGTCATGAAGTAGGCGCCGTTCTCCTGGTAAAGGCGGCTCGAGGCCTCGATCTCCTGCTGCTCTTCGCGCGTCGGCACGTCGAATTTGAGCGCGCGCTCGACCTTCTTCTCCTCGTCCTCCGTGGGATTGAGGAGATCGATCCACACCACTTCTTCGCCGATCCTGGGCTTGCCCTTCTGGCGCGTGAGCGTGCCGGAGCGGTTCTCATAGATGGTGAGCATCCAACCTCCCGCCTCGCAAACCCGTTCACGCCCGCCAAAACCTTATACCAGCGGGGTTGCATTGCCACTGAGACAATGCGGCCCGCCGGCGCAAGATTGCATCAAAGACGCGTCAATTCTTCTGCACGATGCAGGCGCCCCCATCGGCGCGCAGACGCTTGCAGAGCGCCTCGGCGTCATCCCGGCTGTCGGCCCCGATCTGCACCAAATACATGGAGCGCCGCCCGCGGCTCAGATTTCGCTCCGGCTGCACGAACGGCTCCCGGTCGCCGAGGAGCGACTGGTGCGCCCGCTTGAGCCGGCCGAACTGGGCAAGCGCCTTCGCCTTCGAGAACGAGGTCGAGACATTGACGCCCCACGGGCGCCAGGCCCCGCTCGCCGTCAGCGGTTCGGTCTCGTAGACGGCGCGCACGACGAGCGGCGCGAGCGCGCGGCAGGAATCCTGCACCTCGGCGCCCGCGGTCTTGAGCTGCTCCGGCAATTCGGTCTCCTCGAGTTTCCACTCCTCAGCCGCCCTCCCCGTCACGAACTGAACGTAGTTCTGCGTCTCCCACGGGAGAGAGCCTGAGCCTCCGAGCCATGACCGCACCCGCTCCGCGCCTGCGTTATAGGCGGCGGCCGCAAGCCCGAAATTGCCGAATTCCCGGCGAAGGTCGGCCAAGAGGCTCGCCGAGTGCATGATCGCAGCCTTCGGCTCGAACGGATCGTCGAGCCCGCGCTCCTCGGCCGTGCCCGGCATGAATTGGGCAATCCCTTGCGCGCCTTTGGGGCTCACGGCTTGCGGGTTGAACCGGCTCTCCTTCCAGATCAGACGCACGAACGGCATCGGCGGCAGGCCGCGCGCCTCGGCCTGCGCTTGCATGATCGGACAGACCATGTCGACGAAGGGCTTGGGTCCTGCGAGCGCGACGCCGGCCTCCTTGGCTCCAGCCTCGACCCGGGAGATGGCGTCCTCCCGGGCGGAAGCTGGCGCCGCGACCAGAAGCATTGCAACCGCGGTCAGAGCCAATGGCGACAGTCGCGTCATGCCGTCAGTATTATCCGTGGGTTGCAACCCATTGACGCCGAGGGTCGCAGCAATCGAGCTCTTGCTCAAGCCGTTTAGGCCGGTACAAGCCGGCTTTCCCCCTTTGAAACGCCGCGTCCAGATCGCGATATATCCAGAACGTTGCAGCAAGGGGAATCGACCATGATCGAGAGGAGGCCATTCGCGGCGCTTGGCGGCGCCGACCACGGCTGGCTCAAGGCCAAGCACCATTTCTCCTTCGCGCGCTATTACGACCCCGAGCGGCTGGGGCACGGGGCCTTGCGCGTGTGGAACGACGACGAGATCTCGCCAAATACCGGCTTCCCCCCGCATCCGCATGCCGACATGGAGATCATCACCTATGTCCGCTCCGGCGCGATCACGCATGAGGACAGCCTCGGCAACGAGGGCCGCACCGAGGCGGGCGACGTTCAGGTGATGAGCGCAGGCTCGGGCGTTCGCCACGCCGAGTACAATCGTGAATCCGTCCCGACGACGCTGTTCCAGATCTGGATCGAGCCGGCCGGGCAAGGCGGCACGCCATCCTGGGGCGCGAAGCCCTTTCCCAAGGCCGATCGTTCGGGGCGGCTGATCCCCCTCGCAAGCGGCTTTGCCGACGACACCGGCGCTCTTCCGATCCGGTCCGAGGCGCGCGTTCTCGGCGCAACGCTCAAATCAGGCGACAGCGTCGAATACGCACTCGGAGCGCAGCGGCACGGCTATCTCGTGCCGGCGAAGGGATCGGTCGAGGTGAACGGCGTCCGCATCGAAGCGCGCGATGGCGCCGCCATCAGCGGCGAGAGCGAACTCAAGATCAAGGCGATCGAGGACGCCGAGATCGTCCTCGTTGACACCGACTAGTGAAGCCGTTGTTTGCTTACGACCAAGGCGCTGGCGCGATGCCGAGCTCGTCGAGCAGCTCGAGCCACAGCAGGAAATAGAGGATTGCGGCGAAGGCGGCGATAAAAGCGGCCGTGAGGAGAAACCGGCCCTGCTTCGCCAGAATCCATGCCGGGAGCGTCAACGGCAGAAAGATCAGCATGAAAGCCGCGCTGAGGCCGACCATCTCCATGCCGCCCCCATTCGGATTGGCGTGCCGCCACAAGAACACCCCGAGGAAGACGAGAAACGCGATCTCGGCATAGACTGCGAAGAAGATGCTCGCACGTAAGCGTCGCGAGCCAGGGCACTGCGGCGAAGCCGACGACGGCCCCGTCATTACCGCCTAGTCCTTGACGGCCGTCTCTGGCCGATCCGTCCCGGGATCGACCTCTTCGTGCCACGTCCCATCTGCGGTCTCGTATTCGATGCCGACCGTTTCGCCCGGGACCCTCTGTTCGCCGGCGGCGGTCCGCGCCGCGGCGAGAGCTTCCTCGTGGCTCGCAAAAGTTTCCGAGAAGGTGCCGCGGACCTTATAGGCCCAGCCATTCTCATGCTTGACGATTCTATAGACGAGCTTCGCCATGACGGTCCTCGCATCCGGTTCGGGGCGAGCGTGGCACAGCAGGCGCCGTTCGCCAAGCGTGCCCGGAAACCTTAGCTAGAGCGCGATCAGGACGATCCCGATCACGGCGGCGACGAGCCCCGCGATCTTGTGCCAGGCCATCGGCTCCCCGAGAACGAGGATGCCGAGCAGAGACCCTCCGACGACGAACATGCCGTAGATCGGCACCACCACGTTGGCCGGCCCGAGCGACAGCGCGTGAAACAGCGCATTCACGGCGATGGTCAACGCAATGCCGGCCGCAATCGCCCAAAGCAGCGGCGGGCGCTCGAGCTCGAACAGAAGCGGCTTGAGCTCACCCCTGAGCGCGACGATGGCGATAGCGAAGATGGAGACGATCGTCGCGCTCACCGCCATCACCATGTAGGTCGAAACCTCGCTCGACCGTTCGGCAAGCTTCACGAATAGCGTCATGAAGGAATAGCCGGCCATGCCGAGCAAGGCCCAGAGAACATAGGATTGAGCCATTCGCGCCTCCCCCTTCCCGCGCGGGCAAGCCCGCAAGGCAATGGTCGGCGATTCGCGCCGCGATGGCGAGCGTTCCTCTTGGCCGTTACGTCCGGTGTTTACCCTATCCCCGCGGCGGGCGGCGGCGCTCGCTGAACCAGGCGCGATATTCCGACATCTTGGCGCGCTGAACTTGCGGCGCGCGCCGCTTGCAAGGGCCGGCTTCCTCGCTGCCCTCGGTCGCGCCCCACCGCAACTCGACGCAATCGTTGACGTTGTAGGCCATCTCGAGCGCCGTGATGCGGTCGAGCACGTCCTTGAGCGCGAGCGTCCATTGCGACCCGTCGGTCCGCGTATAGGCGAACTTCCGCGCGCCGAGTTCCGAGGCGAGCGTGCCGTCCAACTCCGTCTTGACGGACTCGACGGTCTTGTCCTTCGGCATGGCGTAGCGCTCGGGCCGCCGCGCGACGCGATCGGGGAACCCGCGCACCACGTCGATCGCGATCAGCAAGCGCAAATCGCGCGACGGTGTGGCGAAATCCTCCCACGCGCCGGTCGTCTCGAAGATCGACGCGCCGTCCGGCATGTCCACTTCGCGCCCGCCCTCGACCTGATATTTGCGCCCGTTTTCGACCGAGGTGACGCGGGCCTTGACCTGCTCCTCGAGCGCGGTGATCGCTTCCGTCAGCGCGCGCATCGGATCGAGCGGCGCCGGCGACATCACGTCATCCATGCGATCGTAGAACGCTTCGACATCGATCTTCGACTGATCGAGCGAATAGTCGCCATAGTCGGGATTGTTGGCGATCTCTTCGTTGGTGAGGCGCCGCAACGTCCCGTTCTTCTCGCGCACGATCGGGCGGAAGCGCTTGAACCCGGGACCGCCGAGCGCGGGATCCTGCGCAAAGAGGAAATTGCCGCGCCAGAAGCGCTTGCGCGCGACCGTGCCGTCGGGTTGTCCGTCGACCGCGAGGAACACGCCCGCGCCGTCGCCCGATTGGGGCACGCGTTTGACGAGCACGAGAACATGCCCGTAGGGATCGGCGTAGATCGTGCCGGGGCGCAGCGCCTCAGCGTTAAGCGCCACGGGATAGTAGTCGGTATCGTTGTCGTCGGCCGGCGTCCGCCCGTTGCCCGAATGCACGGCGTCGGCAAGGGTCGAGCTCAAGTAGAAGCCGAAGCCTGGCACGAGCCCTTTCGGCCTCGTCGGCAATTTCACCCGCCGCGGCGGCGCTTGCACCGTGCGAGCGAACGTGCCGAACAGACCGGTCGGGACTGTTACCGTCTGTTGCGGGATGAGTTGCTCCGGCGGCGGCTCCTCCTTGACGATGTTCCACCATTGCGGGCAGCGCGGCGGCTGGCCGCCGTCGCCGCGCGTGCATTTCGCGTAACCGAACGGCAGGCCCAGCTTGAAGGCGAAATAGGCGCGCAGGAAGTAAGGAACATCGGCGCAGTCGGGACGGACGACTTGCCCCTTCTGGTCCTCGCGCAGGCCGAGATGGTCGAAGAGGAGGTTGCGCGACGGATCGCGCAGCACCTCGTGCATCGCCTTCCACGACGGCGCATCCTCGAGTGGCGCGTCGAAGAGTTTCGCGATCCACGCCGAATACAGATTCTCGTTGGCCCGGTCCCAGGCATCGTTGATGGGCCAGACGCTCTTGGCTGCGCGCGAGCGCGACCCCCCTTTGCGCTGCACGGCGATTTCACGGGTGACGTTCCTGCATTCCGGCGCGGCGCCCTCGCGCACGAGCCTCGCCTGCCACGTCCCGGCGTCAGGCGCCGCAATTTCGGCGAACCAAATGTAAGGCGGACCGCTCTCGCCGTCGCGCGATGTGGCCGCGACCTTTCCGTCGGGCGCAATCAGCGAAAGTTCGCCTTCGAGCGGCGTCTCGGCGACGAACACGACCCGCAAAGGGGCGCCCTTCCACGGCACGGCGGGCGAGGCGAGCATGGCGAGGCCGGCCTCGTTCTGGCATTCGGCGGACGGCGCCCCGGCCGCCGCCCCCGCTTTCGCAGAATGGGAGGCAAGCGAGAGCGATGCGATCAGCAGGCTCGCGATCGCGACAGCCGTAGTCTGGGGTGCAGCCACCAAGTGAAAACCCCCGTTTTCCCTCGGTCGTCTCTGGAAAATACCCGAAATCGGCCGCCGCCAAAACCGCAAAATTGCACGGCTTCGCGCGAAAGAAGACCCTCAATCCGCCGCGATATAGACCTTCCCCCCGAGGTCGCGGAATTTCGCGCTCATCTCCTCCATGCCGGCCTCTTTTTCGGCGAGCTTGGCGGCATAGTCGCGAACCTCCCGCGTGATCTCCATCGAGCAGAATTTCGGCCCGCACATCGAGCAGAAATGGGCGAGCTTATGTGCCTCCTTGGGCAGGGTCTCGTCGTGGAAGCTCCGCGCCGTCTCGGGATCGAGCGAGAGGTTGAACTGGTCCTCCCAGCGGAAGGCGAATCTGGCGCGCGATAGCGCGTCGTCGCGGGCGACGGCCCCCGGGTGGCCCTTGGCGAGGTCAGCCGCGTGCGCCGCGATCCTGTAGGCGATGACGCCTGCCTTGACGTCGTCGCGGTTGGGCAGGCCCAAATGCTCCTTCGGCGTGACGTAGCAGAGCATGGCCGTGCCGAACCAGCCGATCATGGCCGCGCCGATCGCGCTCGTGATGTGGTCGTAAGCCGGGGCGATGTCGGTGACGAGCGGGCCGAGCGTGTAAAACGGGGCCTCGCCGCAAAGCGCAAGCTGCTTCTCCACGTTCACCTTGATCTTGTGCATGGGAATGTGGCCGGGCCCCTCGATCATCACCTGGCAGCCGCGATCCCAGGCGATGCGCGTGAGCTCGCCCAGCGTCTCAAGCTCGGCGAATTGCGCGGCGTCGTTGGCATCGGCGATCGATCCGGGACGAAGCCCGTCGCCGAGCGAAAACGACACGTCGTAGCGCCGCATGATGTCGCAGATCTCGTCGAAGCGCTCGTAGAGGAAGCTCTCCTTGTGATGGGCGAGGCACCATTTGGCCATGATCGACCCGCCGCGCGACACGATCCCCGTCACGCGGTCGGCGGTGAGGTGGATGTAGCCGAGCCGCACCCCGGCATGGATGGTGAAATAGTCCACGCCCTGCTCGGCCTGCTCGATCAGCGTGTCCTTGTAGACCTCGAAGTCGAGCTTGACCGGATCGCCGCCGACCTTCTCCAGCGCCTGATAGATCGGCACCGTGCCGATCGGCACTGGCGCGTTCCTGATGATCCACTCTCGCGTGGCATGGATGTTGCGCCCGGTGGAAAGGTCCATCACCGTGTCGGCGCCCCAGCGGATCGCCCATACCATCTTCTCGACCTCCTCGGCGATCGATGAGGTGACGGCCGAGTTGCCGATATTGGCGTTGATCTTGGTCGCGAAGTTGCGCCCGATGATCATCGGCTCCGATTCGGGGTGATTGACATTGGCGGGGATGATGGCGCGGCCGCGCGCGACCTCGCTGCGCACGAATTCGGGCGTGACGAATGCAGGCAGGCACGCGCCGAAGCTCTCGCCGTCGGCGAGCCGCGCCGACGCCTCTTCGGCCGCCTGCGCCCGGCCCATATTCTCGCGATGGGCGATGAAGACCATTTCCGCGCTGACGATTCCGGCGCGAGCCAATTCAAGCTGAGTCACGGGTTGACCAATGCGTGTGCGCTCGGCGATCCACGGAGCCCGGAGCTTCGGCAAGCCGCGCTCGACGTCGACCGTGGCCTCGGCGTCGGTGTAAGTCCCCGAGCTGTCGTAGACGCGGAACGGCGGCTCACCGCTTCCCTCCGAGAGCACGATCTGGCGGAACGGCACGCGCAAATGCTCGTGCCCTTGCGGCGACGAATAGACCTTGCGGCTTCCCGAAAGCGCGCCAGTCGTCACCGTCGGCGGAGCCATTTCTTTGGCGGCAATCGGCTTGTTCATCGTCATGCTCCCTTGGCCAAAAGCGAGGGAGATGCCGGGGAAACGGAGATGAAATAGTTCCCGTCCCTTCGCCGGCATGACCCGGATCAGGTTCGAAGGGTCTCCGCCGGGCCTCTAGCACGAGGCAGCGGACTCTCAGCCCCTTTTCCTGGGGCTCCCCTCGGAACGCTTCGGAGTCTAGACCTCTCGCGGCGCCTGTCAAACGGCGTTGGTCCCTCGCCAGGGAGGGAGAGCGCGCGATGATGCGCCGTCAGGCCCGCTTCCGGCGCGGACGCTTGGAGCGGCGCGTCTCCGCAGAGACGGCCCTCACGGCGCGACGCGGCTTGCTGGCCCACATATGCTCGTAGCCCATGATGCAGAGGACAGCGCCGAGCACGAAGGTCAAGGCGGCGCCGGCAGTGACGCCCGCTTCGCTCGTCGCCACGCGGTCGCCGAAAACCTGTACCGTCAGCGGGAAGACGAGCAGCATGATCCCGCGCAGCACGAGGAGCCAGCCGAGCACGGTCACGATCACGCGCCAGTCGGGCACCCACACATTATGCACGTTGATGATGGCCACGCCCGCGAGGAGCGCGAGAATTCCCGTGAGAAAGATCAACGCCCGATTGGCGATGAACTCTTTCAGCACGTTCGAATAGCCCGCTCCTTCCATCATCAGCCCGCACGCCATGCCGATGCCGATGACCAGCAAGATCGGTCCCATCAGCCGCGCGAGAGATTTCGACGTGTTCATTCTCCCCTCCCTGCCGTTTCATGTCCGCTACACGGCAACGCTCCAAGCAAGCATGCAACTGCTCGGGTTCCCGGCCGGTCTCGACGCCAAGGCTCACGGCCGGTGTCGGGCCGGTCCAAAACTGCATCACCAGGATTGACTGTGACGAAGCGAGGGCGCCGACCGATGATTTAGCCAAGTGTCCCCTGGCGCCCTCGAACTGCCCTCATGTTATGCCGAACCTGTTCGGACTGAAAGCGGGAGCGGGCCAACCCTTGTGGGACTTCCGAACAAGAAAAGCCGGTCCCATTAACCCCGCCAAGCCTGGATTCGGCGTCTTTGCAGGCTGGGGAAATTTGGCCTAACCCTTAAACAACAAGGGAATTCTTGCCCTTGACGCACCGACAGTCTAAGCCTCGTCATTATTCCGCCGCGCTTCATCTTGTATTGCGGACCCCAAGGCCATCAAGAGGCCGGCCACCCCGCCGCAACCGAGGTCAGGAAAGCCGTGAATCAAAAAGTTGAAACCGAGATGCCGCGCGCCAAAGGCAATGCCGCGACCTATCGCTGGGTCGCCCTCGCCGTCGTCCTGGCGGCGACCGTCGGCGGCGTGCTCCTTTATTGGCGCCACGCCGAACTCTACCCTTCGACCGACAACGCTTATACCGGCGCCAATATCGTACGCGTGGCCCCACAGGTCTCAGGCCCGGTGGCCCAGGTTTATGTCAGGGACGACGACAAGGTCGCCTCGGGCGATCCCCTGTTCGATATCGACGCCACGCTCTACGACGCCGCGCTGCGCAATGCCCGGGCGCAATTCGACTCCGCTGCATCCGCGGCCGGGACAGCGGCCGACGGATTGAAAGGCGCCGCGACCAAGCTCGAAGAGAAGCGGGTCGCGCTCGAAGACGCGATCGGCAAATATCGGGAGGCCAAGGCGGCGCAGACCGAGGGCGACGCCCCTTCGGCCGCGCTCACCGAGGCCTTGAAGGCCTGGCACAGTGCAGTCGATGAATTTGCCGCAGCCCAGACCGATTTCGATACCGAGCAGGACAAGAAGCTCACCGTCACGACGCCCACGGTGCAGCTTCGCGCGGCCTCCGCCGCCCTCGACAAGGCAACGCATGAACGGGCGCGGACTCACGTGACTGCGCCTGCGAGCGGTTGGGTCTCCAAGACGAGCCTGAGGCCCGGCAGCATCCTCCAGTCCGGAATCCCGGCGCTGGCCGTGGTCGAAGACGGCAGCTGGTGGGTCGACGCCAATTTCAAGGAAACCGACCTCGGCCGCGTAAAGCCGGGCCAGACGGCGACCATCAAGCTCGACATGTATCCCGGCACGACGCTTGAAGGCGTCGTCGAAAGCATCAGCGCGGGGTCGGGCGCGAGCTTCTCCGTGCTTCCGCCCGAGAACGCGACCGGCAATTGGGTCAAGGTCACGCAGCGCTTCCCGGTCAGGATCAAGATCACGAGCAAAGCCGATCCGGACAGGCCGCTGCGGCTCGGCGCGACTGCCACGGTGAAGATCGACACGACCGAGCCCGCTCAGAGCGCGCAATGACCTCTGCCAAGCGTTCCGGGGAAAGGGGAGGCAAGCGCAAGCCCCCTTCCGAGCCGCCGCGCCCGACCCTCGCCGAGCTTTATCACGAACGTCCGCCGATCCCGCTCGTCATCGCCGTGGTGCTCACCGCGGTGCTCGAAGTGCTCGACATGACGATCGTGAACGTCGCGGTCCCCAGCATGCTCGGCGCATTCGCCGCCACGCCCGATCAGATCACCTGGGTCCTGACCTCTTACATCGTGGCGGCCGCCGTGGTGATGCCGCTCACCGGCTATCTCTCCAGCCTGCTTGGGCGGCGAAGGCTGCTGCTGCTCGCGATCTCGGGCTTCATCTTGTCGTCTGCTCTTTGCGGCATGGCGTGGAATCTCGAAAGCATGGTTCTGTTCCGCCTGGCCCAGGGCGTGTTCGGCGCGCCGCTCGTTCCCTTGAGCCAGGGCATCCTGCTCGACGCTTTCCCGCGCGAACGGCACGGACAGGCGCTCGCGATTTTCGGGCTCGGCATCATGGTCGCGCCGGTGATCGGTCCCGCGCTCGGCGGTTATCTCACCGAGACCTATTCCTGGCGCATGGTGTTCTACATCAACATCCCCATAGGCGTGCTCGCCCTTCTCCTCTCGGTCGGATATCTGCCGCGCCGGCCGATTGCCGACATCAAGACGGACTGGGTGGGGATGGGACTCCTCGTGCTTGCCGTCGGCGCCCTGCAATACGTGCTGGACCAAGGCCAGACCCGCGATTGGTTCAACTCCAAGGCGATCGTCGCCGGCACCATCATCGCCGTCTTCGCCGCCGCCGCCTTCTTCCTCCGCGGCTGGAACAGGCCCGGCAACATCATCGATCTCTCACTGCTCAGGGACCGCAATTTCGTCGCGGGCACGCTGGCGATGACGGCCTATGGCATCAGCCTCTTGGGCTGGATGGCGATCATGCCGCTCTTTAGCCAAAGACTTCTCGGCTACTCGCCGGCGACCGCGGGAACCCTGTTCATTCCGCGCGGCCTCGTCAGCGCTCTTACTCTGGCCATCACGGGAAGCATCCTCATCCGCATGTTCGACGCCCGCCATCTCGTCATTGCGGGTCTCGTCATGACTGCGCTCGGAACCTTGCCGATGGCCTATTTCTCTCTCTACGTGGACTTCTGGGGCATCGCCACGCCGGGCATGATCGCGGGCATCGGCTCCGGCCTCTTCTTCGTGCCGCTGACCGCCGTCGCCTTCGCCAGCATTCCAAAGGCGCAGTACGACGAAGCGTCGGGCGTTTACGCGCTGATGCGAGGCATCGGCGCCTCAGCCGGCATTGCCATCGTGAGCTGGCTGTTCGTGCGGCAGACGCAGATTCATTTCAACGAGCTGACCGCGCATATCACTCCCTTTAACCGCGATCTCGTTCCCTATCTCGGCCAGCACGGGCTCAACGCCTACTCGCCCGAGGCGGCGCCGTTGATCGTCCACGAGATCGGCCGACAGGCTCAGATGCTCGCCTTCAACGACATCTTTTGGTTCATCGCCATGGTGACCCTCGCCATCATTCCGCTCATCTTCCTGATGAAGCGGCCCGAGAAGGTTTCGCTCGTGCCGGCTTGAGCCGGCAACGACGGCAAGATCGGATAGGGAAGTGGCCCTGAGGTTCGGCCTCGGGACTTGTACTCTTCGAATTACCAGCAGGCCTTGGCGCCAGAGGTGCAGACGTAAGGCGACACCACGCCGGACCAGCAAATCGTATGGGAGTCCGACCTCACGATATCCGGCTTCTGGAAAAGCTCCTGGCTCACGCTGCTGCGCCAGTAAGGCTGCGGCGTGGCGCGCATCGCTGATACCGAAACGCTACGGATTTTTTTCAGCTTCTTGTAATCGGAGATAGCTTGAGCCACCGCGGCCTGCGCGCGGGTGACCGCCGTCACCTTGTCGATCCCATCGGCCGTGCCGGAGAATCCGAGACACGCGGCATTGGCGGGTGCGCCTTGAACCACGCAAAGTCCTGCCGCAATCAGTGCCAACCCCAATACACGCATAGACGACCTCATCGGGAACGCCTCCTCAAGAACGGACGAAGATGGATTAAGATTAACCCCGGCGCACATACGTACCAGTCTCTTTGAGGCCAAACTATGAGGGTTCCTGGGGCGCTGTAGCCTTTGTGCAACAGTCGGAAGTCTTTTGCGCTCGGACCGAAAAGTCGCGCGACTCTAGCGGCTTACAAGCCAAAAGTACCAGGAGGCCGGAGCAGCATCGTGGCGTCAAAACTCGTCGTCATCACCGGAGCATCGAGCGGGATCGGAGAGGCCACGGCCAAACGCTATGGCGCGAGCGGCGCCCGCCTTGCCCTGCTTGCGCGAAACGCCGACCGCCTCGCCGCCGTGGCCGAGTTCGATCCGCAAGGCCGGCGGCGCCGCCACGCCCTATGCCGTCGACTTGTCGGACAGAAGGGCGACCGAGGAGACGGCGGCCCGCATTGCGCGCGATCTCGGCACGCCCGATATTCTCATCAACAATGCCGGCGCCGGCCGCTGGCTTCCCATGACCGAGACCACGGCGGAAGAAGCGCTCGCCATGATCGAGGTGCCTTATCTCGCAGGCTTCTATCTTACCCGCGCCTTCCTGCCGGCGACGCTTGCGCGCCGAAGCGGCGCCATCGCCTTCATTACCTCGCCCGCGTCCTACGTCGCCTGGCCGAGGGCGTCGGCCTATATCGCCGCGCGCCGCGCCGTGGCGGGCTTGGCTGAAAGCTTGCAGAGCGAACTTAAGGGCACGGGTCTCGTCGTAACCTTGGTCGTGCTCGGCGAGGTCAAGACCCCGTATTGGGAGCACAATCCGGGCGGCCGCAACAACATGCCGAAGATCGATCCGAGGCTCCTGCCCGTCCTCACGCCCGACGAAGCAGCAAGCGCCATCGTCGAAGGCATCGACGCGAAAAAACCGTTCGTGGCAAAGCCCGCTTTGCTGCGCGCGTTCTTCGTGCTCAACGCGCTCTTCCCGCGGCTCGTCGCGCGGCAGCTCCGCCGCGCAACCGGCAAGCCATCCGTCAGGACGCAGCCTTGAGCGGCTCGGCCGCGCGCGCCGGCGCGCCCTCGATCTGCATGGTGCGCGGCTCGGGAGATTTGACCGCGTAAGCGCCGAAACGCCGGATCAACCGCTCCATGTATTTGCGGTAGCGGTAGTGCTGGATCTCGAAGCGGTGCCAGGTCGTGTCTTTCCACTTGATGCCATGACCGATATCGGGATTGGCCCGCGCTTTCAACGTCCGGAACCAGCGGGTGTGTTTCGGGTCCTTGGCCTGAGCGGCGATGAAAGTGGCAATGAGCCGGGCTTGATAGTCGGCGATCTGCCACACGCCCCCTTCCGCCGGCTCGAACAGGCCTGTGACGAAGAAATCGTCGCGCTCGCGGTGGAAGGTGTGGATGAAGAGCTTCGACTTTCCTTGCGCATCGAGGATGTGCGAGCTGTCCATGAACGGGAAGCTCGGCCTGAACCCGGTCGCCCAGATGAGAAGATCGACGTCCTCCTCGCTCCCGTCGAGAAAGCGCACCTTCGCGCCGTCCAGTTTCTCGATCCCGGGCTTCACCGTGATGCGCCCATGAATGATATGATCGAGATAGGTGTTGCAGGCGGTGGGATGCGCTTCGAAGAGGTTGTGATCGGGCCGTTCCAGCCCGAAGCGGCGATGCGGCCCGACCACGATGCGCATCCCGTAGCGATAAAGCAGGCGCATGAGCCAGCGCGGCAGCGGGATGCGGCTGGTGTAGTCGACGAACACGTCGGTCGGCTTGCCGAACACCGTCTTGGGGAAGAAGTAGTAGGTGCGGCGCATGGAATGAATGGCGCGGGACGTCTCCTCGAGCGCCGCGTCCGACAAAATGTCCACCGCCGAATTTCCGGCGCCGACCACGAGCACGCGCTTGCCCTTCAGCTGCTCCTTCGACTTCACGTCGTGGGAATGCAGCATCTCGCCGGCGAAATTCCCCGGATAGGCGGGTGTGAACGCCTCCCAATGGTGGCCGTTCGCAACGATGAGGCCGTCATATTCGCGCGGTTTCTTCTTGCCCTCGATCGTGACGCGCCAGCCTTTCTCCGTCGGCTCGGCGCGCGTCACGCGCGCATTGAAGCGGATCAAGGGATAAAGGCCGTACTCCCTGGCGTAGGCGCGCAAATACTCTTGCGCCTGCGCCCGGCTCGCGTAGAACGCCCACTCCTCGGGGAAGGAAAAGTCGGGATAGCGCGACAGTTTCTTCGACGAGTTGAGATAGGTCGAGCCGTAAACGGCGTGCGGGCTCTCGGGATTCCAGATGCCGCCGACATCGCCGAGCGCCTCCAAGCAGTCGAAGGCGATCCCCTGTTCGGCAAAGGTCTTGGCCACGGCAAGCCCGCAGGCTCCCGCGCCGATGATGCAAAAACGCTGCACGGCCTATTAACCTCGTATGCTGTGAAGCCTCAAGCCGCTTAAGCGGCCTCTTTGAGCCTGACCTAAGCATCCTAACCCTTAAGCTTCAACCCACTCCAAACGCCCGCGGAGTCGTTGATTTGGATCAATTCCGCGTCAACGGCCGCGCGATCTCATGGCCCAAATGCGGCGGCGCTTCTATTCTGGATTCGTCCGCGCTTTGCGCTAAGGTCTGGCGCCTTAAAGGGACCCGGGGGGCTCATGGAGATCAAGCAGGACGTTACCGTCAAGACCTGGGACGGGACGTGGACCTATCATCCCAAGGTCGTCGCCATGCCGGAAAGCGCGGAGGACCTGGTCGAGATCTTGGCCGACCAGGTGCGCTTTCCCGCGCCGGTTCGCCCCGCCGGCTCCATGCATTCCACTGCCCGTGTAAACGGCGACGATGGCGGCACCATGGTCGACATGAAGGCCATGAACCGCATCCTGCATTTCACCGGCGACACCGTCACCGTCGAGGCCGGCGTGACCTACATGGCGCTCGCCCAAGCCCTGAAAGAGCGGGGCCTTCAGCCTTACGTCACGACCGAGATCGGCAATGTCACGATCGGCGCCATGGCGACCGCCGCCACCAAGGACAGTTCCTTCCCCGGCGGCTTCGGCCAGGTCAGCTCCTACGTCACCGGCATCAGGCTCGTCACGCCCGACGGGCGCTTGCGCGAAATCAACGAGCGCGACAATCCCGACGAGATGCAAATCATCCGCTCGAGCTACGGGCTGTTCGGCATCGTCTACGAAGTGACGATGCGGGTCAGGCCTACCACCTCGCTCTCGGTGCGCCATTACTCGCTCAGCCTGGAAAATTTCCGCAAGTACTTCCCGATCTACAAGGCGCGCGGCTACGCCGTGATGTACTACATCTTTCCTTACGTGAAGCGCGTTCTGGTCGAGTTGCGCAAGGATAATCCCGACGCCGAGCCAAACTCGCGCTACCGCTGGGTCTATCGCAACCGCTTCTGGCGCAAATACGGCCCCGCCGTCACGTTGTGGATTCAGCGCACGACGCGCAACCACTTCGTGAGGGCAACCGCCGACAAGCTGCATTTCTTCCTGCTGCGTCAGGCGCTCGTGTGGGTGGTGAAGAGCGACCGCACCTGGCCGCACGCCCAGATCATCAACTATCCGCGGTCGCCCGGCGCCAACAAATACCTGTTCAGCATGTGGGCGTTCCGCGAGGGCGGCTTCTTCGACATTCTCGAAGAGTATTGCAATTTCTGCATCGCCTACGAGGCCAAGACCGGTTATCGCTGCGACCTCCCGAGCGTGGGCTACGCCATCGGGCGCGATGTCGAGGCGCTGCTCTCCTATTGCTGGGAGGGGGCGACGCTGAGCATCGACCCGGCCTCGACCGGCGGGGCCGAGTGGGAGGCGTTCCTGAAGGTCTATAATCAGTTCTGTAGCGACAGGCGCGGTGTGCCCTTGTTTAACCAGACGCCGTTCCTCACCCGCGAGCAGGTGCGCAAGGCCTTCGGCGTGAGGCTGCAGCAATTCGCCGCGCGGCGGAAAGCGGCCGATCCCAAGGATCGCATGCTCGATACCTATTTCCGCGAATTGTTGAGCTAGCAGGCGTGATGTCGTCATTCCGGCGCTACTCGTCATTCCGGCGCAAGCCGGAATCCAGAGCGACAAGCACGGAATTGTGGCGCTAGATACCGGCTTTCGCCGGTATGACGCTCCCTAGCCCTGCATCCGCCGCGTGAACCAGCGGACGAGCGGGAAGGAGACCGCGCGCGGCAGGGAGCGCACGAGCTTCAAAAAGAGCTCGACCTGCGGCGGGAAGGCGATCTCGTAGGCCTTGCGCGGGAGCCTCTCCAGGATCTTCCGCGCGCAGCGCTCCTTGCTCATCACGTAGAGCTTCTTCTTCGGGTCGTAAGAGGCGTTGAGCGGGGTATCGACGAAGCCCGGATTGATGATGGTGACGGCGACGCCGCTTCCCTCCAATTCGAGCTTCATGCTCTCGGCGAGATTGATGACGGCCGCCTTGCTTGCGCCGTAGCTGCCGTTGCCCGGCCACCCGGCATAGCCGAAGAGCGAGCCCATGATGGCGATGTGGCCTGCCTTTCGCGCGAGCATCGGCGGCAGCACGGCGGCAATCGCGTTGACGACGCCGTCGACATTGAGGGCCATGGAACGGCGGAAGCCGTCGAGGTCGATCGCGCGGACATCGAACGGCGCGTACATGCCGGCGCCGATGAGACCGAGATCGATGGCCCCGAGTTCGCGCTCGATTTTGCCGACCGTCTCTTTCAGCTCTTCCGGCTTGAGCACGTCGGCCGGAAACGGCTTGATCGTGCCGCTCGACGCCGCGAGCGCGGTCAGCGCCTCGCTCGGCCGCGCCGTGGCCGCGACGCTCACGCCGCTGGAAGCGAGCCGCTTCGCGATCTCGCCGCAGATCGCACCGGATGCGCCGGTAATCCATGCGACTTTCCAGGGAAAACTTTCAGCCACACTTCGCTCCCGGACTTGTCATTCCCGCGCAAGGGGGAATCCTTGCACGATCACCGCTACTGGATTGCCCGGTCAAGCCGGGCAATGACAAGAAAAAATCCTCCCAAGGCTTCCCCCTCAATCCACGAAGGGATCGTGCACGAGGATGGTGTCCTCGCGCTTGGGGCTTGTCGAGAGGAGCGCAACTGGCGCGCCGATAAGCTCCTCGAGGCGGCGCACATATTTGATGCACTGCGCAGGCAACTCGGCCCACGACCGCGCTCCGCGCGTCGATTCGCTCCAGCCTTCCATCGTCTCGTAGATCGGCTCGACCCGGGCTTGCGCCCCTTGCGCCGCGGGCAGATGGTCGAGCTCGCTTCCGTCGAGCCGGTAGCCCACGCAAATCTTGAGCTCGGGCAACTGGTCGAGAACGTCGAGCTTGGTGAGAGCGATGCCGTTGATGCCGCTCACCTTCCGCGTTTGGCGCACGAGGCACGCATCGAACCAGCCGCAGCGGCGCGGACGCCCCGTGACCGTGCCGAATTCCGCCCCGCGCTCGCCGATCAGCCGTCCCGTCTCGTCCTTGAGCTCGGTCGGGAAACGGCCCCTCCCCCACCCGCGTCGTGTACGCCTTGGTGATGCCGAGAACATAGTTGATGGCGCCGGGCCCGAGCCCCGACCCGGTCGCAGCCTGCGCCGCAACCGTGTTCGACGACGTGACGAACGGATAGGTGCCGTGATCGATGTCGAGCAGAGCGCCTTGCGCGCCCTCGAATAAAATGCGCTTGCCCTGCCGCCGCTTGGCGTCGAGCAGCGCCCAGACCGTATCGACATAGGGGAGGATCTTCGGCGCGATCTCCGTCAGCTCGGCGCAGAGCGCATCGGGCGAAATCTCGGGCTCACCCAAACCCTTTCGCAGGGGATTGTGGTGGGCGAGGATGCGCTCGATCTTGGGCTTGAGCGAGGGGAGGTCCTGAAGGTCCATCACCCTGATCGCGCGCCGCCCGACCTTGTCCTCGTAGGCCGGGCCGATGCCGCGCTTGGTGGTCCCGATCCGCCCATCGCCGGCCGAACTCTCGCGCAGCGAATCGAGCTCGCGGTGGAGCGGCAAGATGAGCGTCGCATTCTCGGCGATGCGGAGATTATCGCGGGAGATGCCGACCCCGAGCTTCTCCATCTTGGCGATCTCCTCGGCCAAGGCCCAGGGATCGATCACCACGCCGTTGCCGATGACCGAGAGCTTGCCCTTGCGCACCACGCCCGAGGGGAGCAGCGAGAGCTTGTAGGTGACGCCGTCGACCACGAGCGTATGGCCGGCATTGTGGCCGCCCTGGAAGCGCACGATGACATCGGCGCGCTCGGACAGCCAGTCGACGATCTTGCCCTTGCCTTCGTCGCCCCATTGCGAGCCGACGACCACGACATTGGCCACGTGAAAAGTCCTTCGATTCGAGGTCAGGAACGCAGAAACGGCCCCGCTTTCAGGCGGAGCCGTGTCAGCTTATAGCGCGCCCGCATTCCCGATGCGAGCCTGCTGATCCCGGCTTCAGCGGCAATGGAGGCGAGGGTTAAGCCCCCTTCAGCACCGCCCCTTTGACTTCGTCGAAGGCCCAGTCGAGCCAGGGCAGAAGCGCCTCGACATCGCTCCGTTCGACCGTGGCCCCGGTCCAGATGCGCAGGCCCGGGGGCGCGGCGCGATGGGAGGCGATGTCCTTGGCGGCATCCTCGGCATCGAGCAGCGCCGCGATCGCCGCCGCGTTGCGCCTCTCGGGCGGGAGCGCCGCGAGGTCGGGATCGACGATCTTGAGGCAGACGGAGGTGTTGGAGCGCGTCCCGGGAACGCGGGCAAGAAAGTCGACCCAAGCCGTCCTTTCCACCCATGACGAAAGCACCGCTGCGTTCGCGTCAGAGCGCGCAATCGTGCCTTCGAGCCCGCCCACGCTCTCGACCCAGTCGAGCGCATCGAGATAGTCCTCCACGCACAGCATCGACGGCGTGTTGATGGTCGAGCCCGCGAACAGCCCCTCTTTCAGCCTGCCGCGCTCGGTCATGTGGAAGAGCTTCGGCACCGGCCAGGGCGGCGTGTAGGTTTCCAGCCGTTCGACGGCGCGGGGTGACAGGATAAGCATGCCGTGCTGGGCCTCGCCGCCCACGACTTTCTGCCAGGAGAAGGTCGTCGCATCGAGCTTCGTCCAGTCGACCGCTTGCGCGAACACGGCCGAGGTCGCATCGCAAATGGTCAAACCTCCGCGGTTGCTTGCGATCCAGTCGGCATCGGGCACGCGCACACCGGAGGTCGTGCCGTTCCAGGCGAACACGACGTCGCGGCGGCAGTCGACTTGGCCGAGATCGGGCAGCTCGCCGTAAGGGGCAAGCAGGGCGCGGACGTTCTCGATCTTGAGCTGATCGATAATGTCGGTGACCCACTCATGGCTAAACGCCTCCCAGGCGAGCACGTCGACGCCGCGCGGTCCGAGCAGAGACCAGAGCGCCATCTCTACCGCGCCGGTGTCGGAAGCAGGCACGATCGCCACACGGTAATCGGCGGGGAGCTCGAGCAGCGCCGCCGTGCGCTCGATCGCAAGCGCAAGCCTCGCTTTCGTCTCGGCCGCGCGATGGTAGCGCCCGACCAGCGCGCCCTTGAGCCGATCCACCGACCAGCCGGGATGCTTGGTGCAGGGTCCCGACGAGAAACGCGGGTTCCGCGGCCTGAGCGCGGGCTTGGCAGGCATGGTCACGAGAGCCAGGCGCTTGCGTCTATGCGGCGGCGTCGGTCAGCGCGTGGACGATCTCGGAGACGACAGTCTTGACGAGCTTCTCGTCGTCGCCCTCGGCCATGACCCGGATCACGGGCTCGGTGCCCGACGGGCGGATGACGAGGCGGCCCGACTTGCCGAGCTTCGACTTGCCGCTATCGATGGCGCGCCGCACCGCGACATTATCGAGCGGCTGGCCGCCATTCTTGTAGCGCACGCTCTTCAGGATTTGCGGCAGCGGCTCGAAGCGATTGCAAATCTCGCTGACCGGCCTCCCGCTTTGCGCGACCACCGACAGGAGCTGGAGCGCGGTCACGAGACCATCGCCCGTGGTCGAGAAATCCGACAGCACGATATGGCCCGATTGCTCGCCGCCGACATTGTAGCCGTGCTGGCGCATATGCTCGACCACGTAGCGGTCGCCGACCGGCGTGCGCGCGAGCCCGAGTTCGATGCTCTCGAGATAACGCTCGAGCCCGAGATTGGACATGACGGTGGCCACAATACCGCCGCCAGCGAGGCGCCCGCGCTTCTGCCACGACTCGGCGATCACCGCCATGAGCTGGTCGCCGTCGATGATGTGGCCCTTCTCGTCCACGATCACGACGCGGTCGGCGTCGCCGTCGAGCGCAATACCGATATCGGCGCGGACCTCACTGACCTTGCGGATCAGGTCGTCCGGCGAGGTCGAGCCGCAATCTCGGTTGATGTTGAGGCCGTTGGGTTCGACGCCGATCCGGATGACTTCGGCGCCGAGCTCCCACAGCGCCTCGGGCGCCACTTTGTAAGCCGCCCCGTTGGCGCAATCGATCACCGCCCTGATGCCGTCGAAGCGAATGTTCTTCGGCAGCGTCCGCTTGGCGAATTCGATGTAGCGCTCGCGCGCGCTGTCGATGCGGGTGGCGCGGCCGATCTTCTCAGACTCGGCGAGCAGGTCGGTGCAATCGCCTTCCATCAGGAGCTCGATCGCTTCCTCGTTGTCGTCTGAGAGCTTGTAGCCGTCGGGACCGAACAGCTTGATGCCGTTGTCGCAGTAAGGGTTGTGCGAGGCCGAGATCATCACGCCGAGATCGGCGCGGAGCGAGCGGGTGAGCATGGCGACGGCGGGCGTGGGCATCGGGCCAAGCTGGAACACGTCCATGCCGACCGCGGTGAAGCCCGAGACGAGCGCGGACTCGATCATGTAGCCGGAGAGGCGCGTATCCTTGCCGATCACGACCCGGTGGCGATAGGAGCCCTTGGTGAACAGCCGGCCGGCGGCCATGCCCACCTTGAGCGCCACCTCTGAGGTCATGGGATAGGTGTTGGCGCTGCCACGGATGCCATCCGTGCCAAAGAATTTGCGAGGCATTGGGCTGCCCCCCCGTATGTTTCCGGCCGCACTCTGCTCTTTGTTATGGTCGGACCGGCGCATGGGATTATGCTCCTGGTCTACCACCCTTGAGTTCAAAAAATGTAAGCAAAAGTTACACAAAGCCCGGCGCAGCGGAATTACCAATTTCGCTTAATTTTCAACGCCAAAGACGGAAGCCCGCCACATCCCGAGCGCCTGGCTCGTGCCCGCAACGTCATGAACCCGCAGGATTTGCGCCCCCTGGCTAGCGGCGGCGATGGCGGCCGCGTGGGAGCCCGGTTCGCGCGCCCGCGGCTCGGTGCCCCCCGCCAGGCCCTCAATGAAGCGCTTTCGCGAGGCCCCGATCAGGAGCGGCACGCCAAGCCCGTGGAACAGGCTCGTGTGCTCGAGCAGCGCGAGGTTGTGGGCGAGCGTCTTGCCGAAGCCGAGGCCGGGATCGGCGGCGATGCGCGACGGCGCGATGCCGGCTTGGCGCGCCGCGGCGATGCGGTCCTCCAGATAGTCGAAGACCTCGATCACCACGTCCTCGTAGCGCGGATTGTCCTGCATGGTCTTGGGTTCGCCTTGCGCGTGAATGAGGACGACGCTCATGCCCGTCTCCGCCGCGATCTCCGCGCTCTTGGCGTCGTAGGTCAGCGCCGACACGTCGTTCAGGACCGTCGCGCCGGCTTCCGCGGCCGCCCGCGCCACCCAAGCTTTGCGGGTATCGACCGAGATGACCGCGGGCAAGCCGGAAAGGCCTTTGATGACCGGGATGACGCGCGCCGCCTCCTCCCCCGCCTCGACGGCGTCGGAGCCGGGCCGCGTCGACTCCCCGCCGATATCGACGATCGCGGCGCCGGCGCTCGCGAGTTCGGCCGCGTGGGCGATCGCCGCCTCGGCGCTGTCATAGAGCCCGCCATCGGAAAACGAATCCGGCGTGACGTTGACGATGCCCATGAGGACGGGACGGTCGAGGTGAAGCCCGGCAAAGGGCGATCGCTTCGCCGTGATCCGCGCAAGCAGGGACTTGAGATTGGGTTCGCCCGATGCGGCCAGCGCTTGCGCGGCGAAGATCTTGGTCTTGGTCTTGCCCGGCACCCCTTCGATCAGCTCGGCAAGGGCGAAGGCGCATGGCCCGCCCGCAAGCGGCAGCGCCGCGCCTGAGGCGACCGCGGCGTTCGCGGCCGCGCCATAAGTGATCCCCACCGGCCTGACATAGAGCTTCGTCATAAGCTTGAGCCTTAGCACGAAGCGAGGGGAGACAACCTTTCGAAAAAGAAAATGCCCGGCGCGAAGGCCGGGCATTTCGTGCGAACAAATGCGCGCGTCTCAAGTCTGGGGCTGGGGCTCCATGCCGCCGGTATCGGGCTCGGCCTCGGGCGGCCGCTTGCCGCGTCCCGCTGCGGGAACCGCAGAAGCAGGCCCCGGCCGCGGCGAGACCTCGGCCGCGAATTCGCGCACCGGCGGCTTGCCCTTGAGCAGGTTCTTGATCTCCTCGCCCGACAGCGTCTCGTATTCGAGCAGCCCGCGCGCGATCGTATGCAGATCTTCGATATTTTCCGAGATGATCTTGCGCGCCCCCTCGAACGCCTCATCGACGATGCGATGAATCTCCTCATCGACCATGGTCTGGGTCTCGTCGGAGAGGTTCTGGGTGCGCGCGATGGAATGGCCGAGGAACACCTCTTCCTCGTTGTCGCCATAGGCGAGCGGGCCGAGCTTGTCGCTCATGCCGTATTGCGTGACCATGGCGCGAGCGAGCTGCGTCGCCATCTTGATATCGGCGGCGGCGCCCGACGTTACCTTTTCGTAGCCGAACACCAGCTCCTCGGCGACGCGGCCGCCCATGGCGACCGTGATGTCGGCCTTGAGCTTGGCGCGGGTGTAGGAGAGTATGTCGCGCTCGGGCAAGCGCATGACCATGCCGAGCGCGCGGCCGCGCGGAATGATGGTCGCCTTGTGCACGGGATCGGACGCCGGCATATGCAGCGCGACGAGCGCGTGGCCGCCCTCGTGATAGGCGGTGAGCGTCTTCTCTTCCTCGGTCATCACCATCGAGCGGCGCTCGGCGCCCATCAGCACCTTGTCCTTGGCGTCCTCGAACTCGTGATGCGTGACGAGGCGCTTCGAACGCCGCGCAGCGAGCAGCGCCGCCTCGTTGACGAGGTTGGCGAGATCGGCGCCCGAGAATCCGGGCGTCCCGCGGGCGACGACGCGGAGATCGACGTCCGGCGCGAGCGGCACCTTGCGCACGTGAACTTTCAGGATTTTCTCGCGGCCGATGATGTCGGGTCGCGGCACCACCACCTGGCGGTCGAAACGGCCGGGGCGGAGCAGCGCCGGATCGAGCACGTCGGGACGGTTGGTTGCGGCGATGAGAATGATGCCCTCATTGGCCTCGAAGCCGTCCATCTCGACCAGCAACTGATTGAGCGTCTGCTCGCGCTCGTCGTTGCCGCCGCCGAGGCCCGCGCCGCGATGACGGCCGACCGCGTCGATCTCGTCGATGAAGATGATGCAAGGCGCGTTCTTCTTCGCCTGGTCGAACATGTCGCGCACGCGTGAGGCACCGACGCCGACGAACATCTCGACGAAATCGGAGCCGGAGATGGTGAAGAAGGGAACGTTGGCTTCGCCGGCGATGGCGCGCGCGAGCAGCGTCTTGCCGGTGCCGGGAGGGCCAACAAGAAGCGCGCCGCGCGGAATGCGGCCGCCGAGCTTCTGGAATTTCTGCGGATCGCGGAGGAACTCGACGATCTCCTGCAAGTCCTCCTTGGCCTCATCGACGCCGGCGACGTCGTCGAACGTGACGCGGCCGTGCCGCTCGGTGAGGAGCTTCGCCTTGGACTTGCCGAAGCCCATGGCCCGGCCGCCGCCGGACTGCATCTGGCGCATGAAGAAGACCCAGACCGCGATCAGGAGCAGCATGGGGAACCACGACACGAGCACGCCGAGGAGCGAGGGGACGTCTTCCTCGGAGGGCTTGGCCGTGATCTTCACGCCTTTCTGGTTGAGCTTGTCGACCAGGTTCGGATCGTTCGGCGCATAGGTCTGAAAGTTGCGGCCGTCGGAGAAATGTCCCGTGATCTGATTGCCGGCGATGGTCACATCCTGGACGTTGCCGCCCTCAACCTCCGAGAGCAGCTGCGAGAAGCTGATCTCGTTGCCGCGGACCTGCACGCCCGGGCTCTGGAACAGGTTGAACAGGGCTACCAGGAGGAGGCCGATGAACACCCAAATGGCGAAGTTGCGGAAGTTCGAGTTCATGGACTGATCTGACGGCTCGCTTCTTTCGGGCTACCGGCATGAGGCGGCCTCGTGTGTCACTCTAACGCCGAATTGAGGCTAAGCCTTGGTAACATAGGAACCTCAATCGCGTTTGCCAAGCTAAGTAGCAGAAAGAGGTGCATGTTTTCTCAACGGAGCTCTGCAGGCTCCACGCTCACGAAACGTGCCCGGCAGAACGGGAGGAAGGGCGCTCTTGTGCCCGGCAGTCCGAGTTGCGGCAGCCCGAGCAGCACCTCGCCCCGCCAACAGGAAGGCAGTGTCCGCCCGGCAAGTCGAGGCAGCGCCGAAATCGCGTCCGAGCGTTCTTGAAGCACCTGAAAACCCTCATCCCCCAAGGCCTTCACGGTGAGGGAATTGGGCTCGTCCGCGCCGAGCTCGATTGCGAAGCGGTTGTCCCACAGCGCTCGCTCTCCGGGGCGAAGCTGAGCGACTGGTAGCCCCCCCCTCCTCACCTCGCGGAAGAAGCCGAGCCGGCCTGAGACGGGCTGAAGCCTGCATCGTCCAAGCGTGTGCGCCTTGTCTGGATTTGCCTCCAACGCGGCAAGGAGGGCCTCGAGCTTGGCAAGCTGCACCGGCGCCTCGCCGCCGCCGACCGCGGCGATCACTTGCGCGAGCGCACGGAGCGCGATCTCTTGTGGCGCCGAGGCGAGCTCCTTGCGATCAATCGTGGCATAGCCTGCCGCGTTCATCGCGCCGTGGCGCGCGAGGAAATCGCACGCTGCGTCATCGAGCGCCTCGCGCGCTCGCCGCAAGCGGCGGGCCGAAAGCGCGAGCGCTTCCGGCGACAGTCCGAACGCTTCGAGCGCGCTTGCGCGCGCGCGCATCCGCGCGCGCTCGAAGCGCGGATCGGCATTGCTCGGGTCCATGACATAGGGAAGGCCTGCCGCATCGAGCGTTGCGATGAGCCGCGCCTTCGGCACATCGAGCAAGGGACGCAAGATGCTGATGCCCGCCCATGCGCCCCTCTCCGGGATCGCGGCCAGGCCATCGAGGCCGCTGCCGCGCTTGAGCCGCATCAGGAAAGTTTCAGCCTGATCGTCCTGGGTGTGGGCGGTGACGAGCGCGGGAATGCACTGGGCATGGCAATAGGCCGCCATGAGATTGTAGCGCGCGGTCCGAGCCCTTGCCTGCAGGCTTGCCGGCGGAAGCTCAGCCTTCTCCCACATCAAGATCGCATGCGGCAGGCCGAGCAACGCTGCCTGGCGTGCGACCTGTTGAGCCTCCGAGCGTGCGTCTGATCGAAGTCCGTGATCGACGGTGAGAACGCTGAACTTTGGGCCGTCCTCGCGCGCTTCACGCCAGCGCGCCGCAAGCAGCATGAGGGCAACGCTGTCGGGGCCGCCCGACACGGCGAGCGCGACATGCGGCAACGGCGCGAGAAGCGCGAAAAGCCGGTGCGACTCCGACGGCGAAATAGGCAAGGTGCGCATGTCAGCAGGCTTCTTTGCGCCTCCTGCTGCAAAAGCACAAGCCGGGGACGGGCCCCGCCCCGAAAACCTAGTAGTTGCCGGCGACGGCGGCGCTGTTCAGCACGGTTTGAGCGCGGCGATTCTGCGACCAGCAGGAGATATCGTCGCAAACCGCGACCGGGCGCTCCTTGCCGAAGGAGACGGTCTTGATGCGGCCCGCGCCGATGCCGTGGCTCGCGAGGTAGCTCCGCACCGCCATGGCCCGCTTCGCACCAAGCGCGAGGTTGTATTCGCGCGTGCCGCGCTCATCGGCGTGGCCTTCGATCGTGACCCGGTATTGCGGATACTGGCTGAGCCAATTGGCCTGATTGGCGAGGATCCCTTGCGCCTCGCCGGTCAAGGCCGCGCTGTCGACCTCGAAGCGCACCACGTCGCCGACATTGACGGCGAAATCCCGCTCCGTGCCTGGGGTTGCCGGCCCCTCTCCGCCGAGGCCGTATTGCTTTGGCTGTGCCTGGCGCGAACATGCCGCCATCAGGATCGCCAATGCGACGACGCCCGCGATTTTGCCGGCGCGCCGAAACAAAGAACTCGAACGCATGAACTGGTTACTCCCACCCGTCGAATTTTAAGGAAATCCTAAAATGGAAGTCCTTAACGATGTCCTAGCTCAGGCGCGATTGAGCCGGATCGGGCGGGTTGGACCCAAAAAATGAAAGGATGCCTGGGAGGCCGCCGCACCCTGCGAGCGGCATCCCGGCATCCTTAATCCTGCGAGGCGTAACAGCTAAGCGATTCCGCCGTGAATCGGCCAAGCGTCAGACGCGAACACCCTGCTCGACCACAGTGTCGGCTAGCCGAGCTTCAGTGGCTCAGCAACGACCGCTTTCTCGTGGTGTCCCCAGCAGCCGCCAAGCACTATGCTGGAGGCCACGATCATGGCGACGACGATGGCGCCCTTCAAACCCTGCATGGTCTTCTCTCCTTTGGTTAAACGGCAATAGCCGTCTTTGCATGTACCGGCGCGAGGTATGCAGATCAAGAACGGACTCTTGGCCAACGACCGTTTTCCGGCCGATTGGTGCCAAAATGCCACGCCAAATCCGATGTTCCCTCGCCTCTAACTAGCCTCGAAAAAGAGGCCAAATCAAGCTCGGTTAACAGCGTGAAGGGTTATGCTTAATAAAGCGTAACGGCGCGCGAGGTGTTGGCCGCAAGGCATTGGGAATATTCGATTTTCAAAGCGCGGACGCCCTAATTGACCAGTGGCGACCAAGCCGGATCCGAGCCGAAAGCGGGCGTGGCCACCTGGCGCTCGTTGTAGCCGGTGAGATCGATGGTAAAGAGCCGGGGACCGCCCGCGGCACCCGGCTGCTCCCGGAAGAACATCAGTACCCTGCCGTTCGGCGCCCAGGTCGGACCCTCATTGTGGAATCCTTCCGTCAGAATCCGCTCACCTGACCCGTCGGGCCGCATCACCCCGATCAGGAATTGCCCCCCACTCATCTTGGTAAACGCGATCAAGTCGCCGCGCGGCGACCACACCGGCGTGGAGTAGCTTCCGCCGCTCTGGCTGATTTGGCGCGGGCTCGAGCCGTCGGCGCCCATGACGTAAAGCTGGCGCGACCCGGCCCGGTCGCTTTCGAACACGATCTCGCGCCCGTCGGGCGAATAGCACGGGGCCGTGTCGATCGCATTGTCATTGGTGAGCCGCATCGTGCGCCGGCTGCGCAAATCCATCACGAACAGATTGGTATTGCCGTCGCGCTCGAGGCTCATGACGATGCGCTGGCCGTCGGGCGAAAAGCGCGGGGCAAAGGTCATGCCCGGAAACGCACCCACGATCTCCTTCTGCCCGGTTTCGATATTGAGCAAATAGACCTTCGGGGTTTCGCCCTCGAAGGAGGTGTAGGTGATTTCCTGGGTCGAGGGGCTGAAGCGCGGCGTCAGCACCAGATTCTGTCCCGTGGTGAGCAGCCTCACATTGGAGCCGTCCTGATCCATGATCGCGAGGCGCTTCATCCGCTTGTTCTTCGGACCGGACTCGTCCACGAACACGATGCGGGTGTCGAAATAGCCCTTCTCGCCGGTGATCCGCTCGTAGATGGCGTCGGCGATGATATGGCCGACGCGGCGCGCGTCCTTGGGCCTGGCGAAGAACTGCTCGCCCGCAAGCTGCGTTCCCGCGAACACGTCCCATAGGCGGAACTCGGCCCTGAGCTTGCCCTCGCTCGCGCCGATGCGGCCGACGGCCAAGGCCTGCGCATTGACCACGCGCCAATCCTCGAAGCGCGGCATGCGATCGGGGCCAAGCCCCTGCTCGATGAAGGCGGCCTGATCGATCGGAATGAACAGCCCTGAAGATTTGAGGTCGTTCGCCACCACACCAGAAATCTCACGCGCGACCGCGGGGTCCACCGAACCGTCGCCGACAAAATCGGGGATGGCGATCGGCAGCGGCTGGATCGTGCCTTGGGTGATGTTGAGCTCGACAACGGCGCGGGCGGGAACCGGCGCGAGACCTCCGATCACAAAAATGATTGCGGCGAGGCGCGAAACGAGGCGGCTGAGTGGTGAATGTGCGGTCAGGATCATGGCGGGTCTCTGCTAGCCGGCGCGATACATGTCGCTTGGGTCAAAATTGAGGATCATGTCGCGCCACAGCGCATATTTTTCGCTCGGCAGCGCATAGGGCTGGCACTGATAGACTGCGCGCACCGCGCTGTCGGCGGCGGCCTGGAAGAAGGGCGACGAGCCGCTATTGGCGACGGATGGATAGCCGACGAGGGTTCCGTCCTCATTGAGCTTGAGGCGGAGCTTGACCACGATCTGCTCGGCGCCGAGACCTCCTGGCGGCGGGCTCCAGCACTGCGCGATGCGGGCTCTGAGCGCGTCGATCTCGTTGACCGACATCGCGCTTTCCGTTCCGTTCGACTGTCCGCGCACTTTGGCCGGCGCGTCTTCGGAAGGAAGCAGCGGAGCGGGCTCATCCGCCGCGTCGGGAACTTTGTTGAGCAGGGCGGCGATCCGGTCCGTTTCGGACATGCGCTTTTTGGCCGGAGGCGTGGGCTTCTTCGGCGCGGAAGCCTGCTTGGGCTTGGCCGGTTTCGGATCGGGCTTCTTCGCCGCCTGCTTCGGCGTCTCTTTGGGCGTCTCGGCATTGGGCGAAGGCTCGGGCTCGGCTTGAGGTTCCGCCTTCGCCTCTTTCACGGCTTCGGGCTTTTTCTCTTTAGGCTTGCCCGCGAGCGGCGCGTCGTCCTTGGCGTCCTTGCTCCCCGCCTTGATCTTGGTCACCTCGGAGGGCGCAGCGAGATCGACGGGAATGGCGATCAGCGGCGCAGGGTCGATTCTCGCAGGCGGAAAGGCGACGAGCACGAAGAACAGGATCGCCGAATGGAGCGCCGCCGATATGGCCGTGCTTCTGCTCATGACCACCTTTCCGCGCTCCCCCTTACGGCTGATCCATCTGATCGGTGACGATGGTCACGGGAAAACCCGCTTGCCCGATCCGCGCAAGAACCTTGGCGACGTTTCCGTAAGCGGTGCCCTTGTCGCCGCGCACCCAGATCTTGCTGCCGCCGCCTGAATCGCGGATCGCGGTGAGCTTCGGGATGAGATCGTCGAAACTGATCTCGCTGTTCTGCAGGAAGATCTTTCCTTGCGGATCGACGGTGACGCTCAACGGCGCCTTCTCGGGCTCGACCGCGCCCGCTTCCGTCTTCGGCAGATCGACCTTGGGCAGCTCGCCTTTCGACTCGACGTCAACCCCGACCGTGAGAAGCGGCGCCGTCACCATGAAGATGATGAGGAGCACGAGCATCACGTCGACCATTGGGGTGACGTTGATCTCGCTCATCGGCGCGGCCGAGCGACGCCGGACTCTCCGGTTCGAGAGGGCACCTCCTGGCTGCAGACCCGCTCCCATCGTCTTTCCTCACGCCGTCTTGTCGATTTGCCGCGACAGGATCGCGCCGAACTCGTCGGCGAAGCTCTCGAGGCGGGCCGCGTGGCGCGCGACTTCGCTATTGAATTTGTTATAGAAAATGACGGCCGGAATCGCCGCGAGCAGACCGAGCGCTGTGGCGAACAGGGCCTCGGCGATGCCCGGCGCAACGACCGCGAGGCTCGTGTTCTTGCTGAGTGCGATCGCCTGGAAGCTCGTCATGATGCCCCACACCGTGCCGAACAGGCCGACGAAGGGCGCGGTCGATCCGACGGTTGCGAGGAACGTCAATCGCCGCTCGAGCCGTTCCACCTCGCGCGTGATGGTCACGTCCATCACCTTCTCGACCCTGAGCTGAACGCCAGCCATCGGGCGCGAGCTTCGCTCGCTTCCCTCCCGCTCGCTCGAGCGCTTCCACTCGCGCATCGCCGCCACGAACACGGCAGCCATGCCGGTATTCCGTCGCTGCGCCAGCGCCTCGTAGAGCTCGTCGAGCGATTGTCCCGACCAGAACACCTGCTCGAACTTGTCGGCCTCTTTTCGCGTTCGCGTGTAGAGGAACAGCTTTTCGAGGATGATCGCCCAGCTCCAGACCGAGGCGGCGAGCAGCCCGAGCATGACGATTTTGACGACGATATGCGCGTTCTTGAACAGCTCGAGGATCGAGAGATCGACGACGGCATCGGTCGGATTCATGACGGCCTCGTGGCATGAACTCCAAAATCGCCCCTGGCCGACGGCCAGGAGGCGGACGCTCGGGCCTTGCGGCTTCGCCGCAAAACCCCGACAGCGGTGCCGGCTAGGCCCCGCGGCCAATTGCGAGCCAATGACGAAACTTTGGACCCGTTTTCCCTTGTCGCGCGGCGCGCTACGGCCGAAGCAAAGCGACGCTTTACCGGCACTCCCTAGGTTTCACGGGGATGGTTAACGAATTGTTGAAGCGCCTCGCGCACAAGCGCCCCTAACCTCTGCGGCTTGCCTGCCCGCGACACGAGAACGACGGTCACCCGGGCGCGGACGAGCAGCGTCCCGTCGCGTTTTGCGTCCTGCTGAAGCACGAGGCTCGCGCTGCCGATCTCGGCGCAAGTGGTGACGATTTCGAGCAGGTCATCCATGCGTCCGGGCTTGAGATAGTCGATTTCGACCCGGCGCACGACGAAGACCGAGGCCTCGCCTGCCTTAGGTTCGGCGAGCCCGGTCGCGTCGATGCCAAGCAGCCTGATGAAATCGGAGCGGGCGCGCTCGAAGAATTTGAGAAAGTTGGCGTGATAGACCACGCCCGCGCAATCGGTGTCCTCGAAATAGACACGCACGGGGAGGACATGGGTCTCGCCCTCGATGCGGCCGGCAATATCGGGCCACCTTTCGTCGCTCTCCGGCGCGCTCGTGGATTTTTTTGTCATCAGCCTCAGCTTGCTTGATCCCTCCCCCTGGTGGGGAGGGCAGCGCGCCGCAGGCCTGCGGGGTGGGGGGAATGTTCCGCCCTAGCACCCCACCCGGCCGACAGCAAGTTGCCGGCCACCCTCCCCGTCGCGGGGAGGGATGGGAGCCCGTTGCATGTGTGCGTCATTCTTCTGAGCCGTTGAACAAGGGGTATTGCGACGCCGATTGCGCCGGTTGCGACAGTCCGAGGTGGGCGAAGGCTTGCGCCGTCAGAACCCTACCCCGCGGCGTGCGGGCAATGAAGCCCTGCTGCAACAGATACGGCTCGATGATTTCCTCGATCGCGTCGCGCGGCTCCGAGAGTCCGGCCGCGATCGTCTCGATCCCGACCGGGCCGCCACCGTAATTGACCGCGATCAGCCCGAGATAGCGATGATCGAGCGCATCGAGCCCTCTACCGTCCACCTCGAGTTGCAACAGCGCGCGATCGGCAAGCTTGGCATCGACGGCTGACGCTCCTTCGACCGAGGCAAAGTCCCGCACGCGGCGAAGCAGCCTGCCCGCGACCCGCGGCGTTCCGCGCGCCCGTCGCGCGATCTCGTGCGCGCCCTCGCGCGCGAGCGAAAGCCCGAGCAGGCGAGCGCCGCGCCGCACGATCTCTTCCAGCTCCTCGACTCCATAGAAGTCGAGCCTGATCGGAATGCCGAACCGCTCCCGGAGCGGGGTGGTGAGAAGGCCTGTGCGGGTGGTGGCGCCGATAAGCGTGAAGCGGGCAAGGTCGATCCGCACCGAGCGCGCTGCCGGCCCCTCGCCGATGATGAGGTCGAGCTGGAAATCCTCCATCGCCGGATAAAGGATTTCTTCGACCGCGGGATTGAGCCGGTGGATCTCGTCGATGAAGAGGACGTCGCGGTCCTCGAGATTGGTGAGAAGTGCTGCGAGGTCGCCCGCTTTGGCAATGACCGGGCCCGAGGTCGCGCGGAAATTAACGCCGAGCTCGCGCGCCACGATCTGGGCGAGCGTGGTCTTGCCGAGGCCGGGCGGCCCTGCGAACAGGACATGGTCGAGCGCCTCGCGGCGGGTGCGGGCGGCCTCGATGAACACTTTGAGGTTGGAGCAGACCTTGGCCTGGCCGATGAACTCGGCGAGCGTCTGCGGGCGGAGCGAAGTTTCGCCACCGTCTTCGTCGCGCCGCACCGCCTGGAGCATCCTCTCGCTCATGAGGCGAGCTCCTTGAGCCCGAGGCGGATCAGCTCCTCGGCGCGGGCCTCGCGCCCGGCCTTGCCGATAGCCGCCGTGATGGCGGCTGCGGCTTCGCCATGGGCGTAGCCAAGATTGGTGAGCGCCGATACGGCGTCGCGCGCAGCGAGCCCTTCGGGCAGAACCGCGATGGGAGCGAAGCCGCGGCCCGGTCTCAGCGCCGGCGCAAGCGACGGCATCTTGTCCTTGAGTTCGGCAACAATCCGGGCGGCAACCTTGGGACCGACGCCCGGCGTGCGCGCGACTTGCCCCCTGTCCTGCAGCGCAACCGCGTTGGCGAGGTCCGCCGCCGAGAGCGTCCCGAGCACGGCGAGCGCGATCTTTGCGCCGACGCCTTGCACCTCTTGCAGCGCCCTGAACCAGGCCCGCTCATGTTCCGAGGCGAAGCCGTAGAGCCTGATCTCGTCCTCCCGCACATGCGTGTCGATGGCGAGCGTCACGGTCTCGCCTGGCGGCGGGAGCGCGGCAAACGTCCGGGTGCCGATCGTCACCTCGTAACCCACCCCGCCCGCATCGACGATGACCGCGTTGGTCGAGACGGAATCGAGTATGCCAGTGAGCTTCCCGATCATCACGCCGCTCCCTCATGCGAAAGCGCGGCCTCGAAGCGCCGCCAGGAGCGGGAATGGGCATGGGTGATGGCGATGGCGAGCGCGTCGGCCGCGTCCGCGCTGTCGAAGGTCGCGCGCGGCAAGAGGCAGCGCACCATGGCGCGGATCTGCGTCTTGTCGCCATGGCCGTTGCCGACCACGGTCTTCTTTACCGCGGTAGGCGCGTATTCGGCGATTGCGAGCCCCGAAAGCGCGGGCACGAGGAGCGCGATCCCCCGAGCCTGGCCGAGCTTCAGCGTGGCCGCGGCGTCGCGATTAACGAAGGTCTGCTCGATGGCGGCCTCGACCGGCGCAAGCTCGGCCAGGACGCGCGTCAGGCCGTCGAAAATCTGCCGCAGTCTCGCGCCCAAACTCTCGGTCTCGTCGGAGACGACCGACCCGCAGGCGACGAAGCGGAGCCCGCCGCGGTCGGCGTCGACGACCCCCCAGCCGGTGCGCCTGAGGCCCGGATCGATGCCGATGATGCGAACGCTGCGCATAAGGCGATTTCCCCTGCCACGCACACCCCGGGCCATTCGGCCATGCCGGCGAATCACTTGCGGAAGTGTGCCACGGAGGGGTCGCGCCCGAGACAAAATTTCAGTGGGGAACGTCAGCGCACAACTCCGCGTTAGGAAATCGGGGCTAGACTTGAATACGGCATTTCGACGGGGGAAAACGCCGTTTGCCGCGCCCCAAGACCGTCAGGGCGCTGGCAGGCATCGCTTATCACCCGCGCCTCGCTTGAGGGAGCACGCTCGGTGACGATTGCCATCCAACCGCTCGACCCGATCGCGGCCGCGGAGGCCGAAATTGCCGGGTCGAAGTCGCTCATGGCGGCTGTGGCCGACGACCTCAGCCAGCATGAGAGATGGCTCGCGCATTACCAGCTGGCGGAAAAGCGCCACGCGCGCTGGGTCATGCTCCAGGAGCTGATCTATCGGACCGAGCTCGCGCTCCGGCGCCTGATGCGGTTCCTGCGGCGGGTTTCACTGCTTGCGTTCCGCTTGGCGCGCCGCGTGGCGTCGTTCACCGCGAGAACGACCGTTTTCGTTTACACCAGTGTTCGCGATGCCGTCATCGCTTGCTTCGACTGGCTGCGCCCGCGCGCACTCGCCTTCGCTCGTCTGTCGCGGCGATGGCTTGTTGCGTCCTCTGTTTGGCTCGCGGCGCAGGCTCGCGCGCTTGCCGCGCTTCTCGCGCGCTGGTCTTCCGCCGCATGGGCGTGGACGCGCGTGCATGCCGCGATCGCGTGGTCCTGGATAGTAGCATCGTCGCGCGCGATTGCCGCCGCGGTGCTCTCCTGGCTCGTGAGAACCGGGAGACGCGCGAAAGCCCTTGCCCGCATTCTTTGGCGAAATTCGCTTTACGCCGGAAGCGCCGCTTGGGCTTGGACGGCGGCTACCGCGCGGGCCGTCGCCGTCAGTCTCCGGCAGACGCTTTCGGCGGCTTCGAAATGGACCGCCGTCAATGGCCGCATTCTCGCGCGCGCCTCAGCGAAAAATGCGCGCCGCGCGGCGGCTTGGGGCACGGCTCAATCGCGGACGGCAGCGGCCTCGATTGGGCGCAACGTATCGAGCGGGGCGGCTTGGTCAGGCGCGAAGGCCAAAGCAGCAGCACGCGCAACAGCAGAAAATGCGCGCCGAGCATCGACCTGGGGCGCGGCTCACTCGCGCGCGGCGGCAGCCTCGATGAAGCGCAACGTATCGAGCGGAACGGCCTGGTCGACCGCGAAGGCCAAAGCCGCAGCGCAGGCCTCGGCGGAAAATGCGCGCCGCGTATCGATTTGGGGCGCAACTCACTCGCGAGCGGCAGCTTCCTCGATTGGGCGCAACGTATCGAGCGGGGCGGCCTGGTCGGCTGCGACGGCCAAAGAAGCGGCGCAAGTCTCGATCGCCGCGAGCCGCAGTAGCTATTCCTGGGCGTTGCTTCGGATGCGCGCCGTCTCGAACGCGACCTTCGGCGCCACGGCGCCGGGCATCGCGCATACTGGCCGCGCGCTCGTCGTCCGGCAAAGCACGGCGCTCATCTGTTTCGAGCCGAAGCGGCCAGGTTTTCCGTCGCCTCGCCCGAGCTAGACCCGCCACTCCTCGCTCAACTCGAATGCGGGCCGCGCATCTCCTTGATCGCTGCCTGAATCCGGCGCCAGTCGATGGCTTGGGCTCTTTGACCCTGCCGCTCGCATTCGGCGGCTTTCTGGGCGGCCTCAAGCTCTGCCTTGTCGCCATGGGCGCCGACGAAGCGCCGCGCGTAGTCGTGGATTTCTCTGGCTTCCATGGGACCGTCCTCCTTCTCATTGCGGAGACCCGAGGGGGCCAATGCGAGATCTGAGATACGCGGCTTGCGCCGCCAAATCTTCGCATTGTTCCTGATAGTAAGTTCGGTTTGAGATAGTAAGTTCCGTTTGAGCCAACACGAGGGCAACGGGGACTAAAAAATTTGAGACGAAGCGCGCGAGAACTCTTGGCCGGCGCAATCGCGCTTGCGCTCGCTTTCTTGCCTGTGCAAGCGCGCGCGAGCGCGCCGGAGGATTGCGCGCCCCCGCCGGCTTCGGACGTTGTCGTCAACGTCAAGGACAAGGGCGCCGTGGGCGACGGACGCGCCGACGACACGGCTGCCATTCAAGCCGCGATCGACACGGTAGCGGGCACGCGAGGCACCGTGCTCGTGCCCGACGGCGTCTACATGGTGAACGCGGTCGAAAAGAACCTGAACCTCAAGAGCGACATGACTTTGAAACTTGCCGGCGGCGCGGTGCTCAAGGCGATCCCCAACGACGAAACGCATTACGCGGTCCTGACCATTTCCGGCGTGTCGAATGTCTGGGTGACCGGCGGCACGCTCGAAGGCGAGCGCAACGAACATCGCGGCAAATCGGGCGAATGGGGCATGGGCATCCGTATCGAAGACGGCGCAAAGAACATCACCATCGCCGGACTGATCTCGAAAAAAATGTGGGGTGACGGTTTCTACGTGCAGGAGGCCGAGGACGTTCGATTCTGCGGCGTGACGGCCGATGCCAACCGGCGCCAAGGCCTGTCGATCATCGACGCGAACGGGCTGCTGGTCGTCAACTCAACCTTCAAGAACACGCACGGCACGCGCCCGAGCGCGGGCATCGATCTCGAGCCCGACAAGAACGCGCAGAAGATCGCCAATGTCCGCATCGAGAATTCGAAGTTCTTCGATAACGCTGGCGGCGGAATCATGGTCGCGGGCAAGAGGGCGCGGGTTTTCAAGGTGGAGATGACGCGCAACACATTCAGGGGCAATCGCCCCTTCGTGGTCGAGAACGCCCCCGGCGTCGCCGCCGCGATCTGCGGCAACCGGCAGACGAGCGTGCAGGCCGAGACCTCCGGCGGCTTCAACGCCTACGCCGAACCGACCGAGATCGTGGCGCTCCAGAACGATTGCGGCGAAAGCGCCTTCGTCATCGATCGCGGCAACACGAAGAAGAAAAAGAAGAAAGCCAACTGACGCCGTTCAATCGGGACCCCGGGCGGAGCCGTTCACATCGGAAGGGCGTTGGCGAACAGCGTCTCGCCCCATTCATAGAGCGGCCGGTTGAAATCGGACTTGGTGTGGATCGCCTGGCCTTTGCGCTCGGTCCATTTCTTGCCGTAGGTCTCAAACGGGAAGTGGCGGATATAATAGTCGCAGGTCTCCTCCCAATGGGCGACCGACAGCGACTTGCCGTAATGCTGGCAATGAAGCGCGATCTTTTCGCGTTCCATGCCGCGGGGCGTGCGCCCATCGCCTTCGGCGAAGACGATCCCGGGCCGGTTGCGCCAGAGCATGAGAATGTTCCGCTGCTCGGGGCCGTAGAACCGGCGGAAATCGAGCAGCTCGCGCCCCTGCGTGTAGGGCGCATGGTCGCCTTGGGTCATATAGGCGTCGAACAGCTGGACCCTCAACGCATCACATTCGTCATGCGCGAGCCCGCGCACGAAGCCGCGCAGATCCCCGGTGATGCGCTCGTCGGGATCGAAGCACAGCATCCAATCATGCGGGAGATCGGCGCGCGCCATCTCGAGCAGCAGCCCTCTGTGACGCCCTTCGGCGAGCTTTCGCGCCGCGATGTCCTCTTCCCAGGCGCCGTTCGCGACGATCAGCGCGACCTTGGGATGGTGCTTGAGGATTTCGACCGTGTCGTCGGTGCTCGCATCGTCGTAAGCCACGATCGCATCGACATGGGCGGAGAGGTAGTCGAGCGTATCGGGCAGGAGCAGCGCCTCGTTGCGGACGCGGGTGAGGCCGACGAGGAAGTGCTTTGCGCCCAGCAGCGCCGCGTTGCCCGTGATGATCCTCTCGCTGTCGCGAAGCTGCCAGACCATTTCAAGGCCCGACCGGCGCGAACACGGCCTGCGCCGCCGCAACACCCTTGAGCGGGAACGAGCCCAACCTTCGCAACTCCTGCTCCGACAGGCGGCTTTGAAACGCATCGGACAGCAAGAGCCCCTCGTCCAACTCGCCGCAGAGATCGGCGATGCGCGCGGCAAGATTCACGTCGGGACCGATCACCGTGTAGTCGAGACGGGCGCCCGAGCCGACATTGCCGAAGGCGGCGTGGCCAAAATGAAGGGCGATGCCGACGCCGAAACCGAGATTTCTCTTTGCGTTATGGCCCGCGACGCGGAGGAGACCGGCCCGCGCGGCGGCGAAAGCGCGCAAGCAAGCTTCGCTGTCGGCGTCTTCTCCGGCACGGAAGATGGCGAGGATCCCGTCACCCAGGAACTTCAGCACCTCGCCCCCACGCTCATCGATCGGCGGCACGATGCAATCGTAATAGTCGTTCACGAGCGCGGTCGCCGCTTCTTCCGACAAAGACGCCGCGAGGCCGGTGAAGTCGCGCATATCGGCGAAGAGAATGGCGGCGCGGATGCGCAAGACCTCGCCGCGTCTCACGTCGCCCGAGAGGATGCGCAGATGCGGCTCGTTGCCGACATACATGCGCATGACCTCGCGCATGACGCGCCTGAGCGCGAGGATTTCCTGAAGCGCGGCGAGTGTCGGCACGATCGAGCGGAGTACGGCGATGTCCTCGTCGGAAAAGCCGTTCGGCGCGCGCGTGGCGAAGGTAAAGCCGTTGCGCATGCCGTTCGGCAAAGCGACGGGAACGGCGATTTGGTGCGTATAGCCCGCCGCCTTGAGCTCGGGGACATCGTCGTAGGTGTCGTCGGGCAAGTCGGGCAGCCAGGAGATGATCCATTGATTGAGGCGATGGGCCTCGGCGATCGGACGCTGTCCCGTCGCTTCGGAGCCGCGATCGTGGCCGTAGATGTGCTCGCGCGCGGGCCGGCCGAACTCCCAGATGCGCGCATTGGCCGCCCGCTCGGCGTGGCGGAACTCGACCGCGCTCACGGCCCGGTCGATCGGCACGCCGGCATCGCGAAGCTTCAAGGAAAGCCCTTCGATAATGACATTGGGATCGGCGATGTCGCGCGCTTCGCCCACGAGCCAATCGCGCACCGCGAGCGTGAGGCGGAGCCGCTCAGTGGAAAGCGTTGCGGCAAGATCGGACACGCGGAGCCTATCCCTTCAGCCGGACGCATCGCCCCGTGGAGCCAAGCCGGCCTTAAGCGCTGAGGCGCTCGAGCACCTCGTCGGCAATCTCGAAATTGGCATAGACGTTCTGCACGTCGTCTGAATCCTCGAGCCCCTCGAGCATGCGCAACAGCTGCTGTCCGGCCTCCTCGCCGATCGGCACGGTGTTCTTCGGCCGCCACAGGATGCGCGCCGATCGCGGCTCGCCGAACTTCGCTTCGAGCGCCTTTGCCACCTGATGCAGCTCGTCGGGATGGCAATAGACGACGTGACCCTCCGCGCTCGACTCGCAATCCTCGGCGCCCGCATCGATCGCAGCTTCGAGCATGGCTTCGGCGCTCGCCTTCGCCCCGTCGAACTCGATCGCGCCGAGCTTGTCGAAATTGAACGACACCGCACCCGTCTCGCCGAGATTGCCGCCGAACTTGGTGAAGACCGAGCGCACCTCGCTCGCGGTGCGGTTGCGATTGTCGGTGAGCGCCTCGACGATGACGCCGACGCCGCCGGCGCCGAAGCCCTCGTAGCGCACCTCCTCGTAATTGGCGCCGCCCGCCTCCTCGCTCTTCTTGATGGCGCGCTCGATATTGTCCTTGGGCATATTCTGGGCGCGCGCCGCCTGGACCGCGGTCCTGAGCCGCGGATTCATCGCCGGATCGGGCATGCCGAGCTTCGCCGCCGCGGTGATTTCGCGGGCGAACTTGGAAAAGAGCTTCGAGCGCTTCTTGTCCTGGGCGCCCTTGCGAAACTGGATGTTTTTGAACTTCGAATGGCCGGCCATGGCCTCGCATCCCTTTGGTTAGCGGCCGTTAATGCCCGGCCGCGACTTATAGGTGCGCAAGCGGGCAAAATCCAGAGCGTCAGGCGAGCCCTTAGGACCGGCACTCAACCAGCCGGCCCGGAGGCTTTCACCGCTCTTTTAGCGAAGCCTTAACCCTAACAGCCCGACAAATTGAAGCTTGGCGACTCGCGCCGCCTGAGGCGCGCCTTGCCGACAAGAGGGGGGCAATCATGAAGCCGTTACTGAAGCCGCACGCCGCCATCAGCGAGGACCACGCCATGCCGCCAACGATCACACTCTCGGCGCTCTGCTCCGAAGCCGCCGATCATGTCGCCAGAGCCCGGCTGTCGCTGTCCGACGAAACAAGCGATGCGGATCGCGCGCTGCGTCATCTCGATGATGCGATCCTGTGCTTGCGGCGCCTTCTTGCCCACGGCCGCGCGGCTGCGGCACGAGACGAGCGCGCGCGGCCGCGCCCGGCCTAAGCGCCTTCCAACCAGAAAGCGGGTTGGGCTTGCGATAGCCTGCCGCCAAGCCTGAGCGGCGCTATGGCGCGCGCTAGGCCGGTCCGATCATCCACATCGACGGCAACCCCGCAAAGCGTTGCCTCGCCAAGCGAAGGCGCAAAGCGCGCATTGGGGATCCTGGTGAGGAAGCGTTGCAGCGGTTCCTCCTTATCCATCCCAAGAATCGAATCGAAATCGCCGCACATGCCTGCGTCGCTGATATAGGCGGTGCCCTTCGGCAGGACCTGCTCGTCCGCCGTCGGCACATGGGTATGCGTGCCGATCACGGCGGTCGCGCGCCCGTCGGCGAAATGCCCCATCGCCTCCTTCTCCGACGTCGCTTCGGCGTGGAAGTCGATCAGGATCGCGTCGGCGCCGGTCTTCAGCGCGCAGGCTTCGAGCTCGCGCTCGACGGCGCGGAAGGGATCGTCGAGATCGGCCATGAACACGCGGCCCTGAACGTTGACGACGAGGATCTCGGCGCCGGTCCTCGCCTTGAACAGACCCGCCCCCTTCCCCGGCGTCCCGGGCGGAAAATTGATCGGACGAAGCAGGCGCTCGTAACGCTCGATGAACACGAGCGTCTCGCGCTGGTCGAAGACATGATTGCCCGTCGTCACCACGTCGGCGCCGGCATCGAGCAGCTCGGTGAGAATTTGCTCGGTGATGCCGAAGCCGCCGGCGGCGTTCTCGCCGTTCACGACAACGAAGTCGAGGCGATAGCGTTCGCGCAAGCGCGGCAGTTGCTCGATGACCGCATTGCGGCCCGCGCGTCCGACGACATCGCCGAGAAACAGAATCCGCATCGTCAGCCGCCGTTCGCCTCAACGCCAGTTACAAGTGTCGCCGGCGTCAATAGCGGATCGCGGGCCGTCCCGCCAGATGAGCGGAGGGGGAAGATGGCCAGGCCGCGATGGCCGTCGGAGCGAAGATCCCGGGTTTCCCTACTTCAGTAGGTGGGCGCCAAATGACGGAGACCACGGTCCCCGTCAGGGTCGGCTCCCTTAGGCGCCAACTCACTGCCCGGAGGTCACTGCCGGTCGGGTAGTATACCTTTGAAACATTTGCATAAATCCCAAAATTGAGCATTACTTCTGCCCGCCAGCGCCCGATACTGCCCGCTTGAAACGGGAGCCAAACCGGGGGTTGATCCGGGGTTGCATTAGGTGAGGTCCCGGTGTCAATGCCCAAATATTCCGATATTGTCGTATCGTTGGTCGGTGAGGTTCGCGACGTGAAATGAGCAAGGCAGGCACGACGCTAACCGTCAAGCGCATGGCGCGGCTGGCTGAGCAGCCGGGCCGGTATCGTGACGCAGAGCAGCGTGGCTTGTATCTGCAAGTCGGTCCCACAGGCAAGCAGAGTTGGCTGTTGCGCTTTGAGCGCCACGGCAGGGAGCGATGGCATGGCCTAGGCTCCGCTGAGGACTTCAGCCTGAGCGAAGCGCGCTCGCGCGCACGCAAGGCGCGACAGCTTCTCGCTGATGGTGTTGATCCGATTGAGGCCAAGCGAGCGGCAGCGGCCTTATCCGCTCTCGAAGCTGCCAAGCGGCAAGAGGCTGTGACATTCATAGATGCCACAAAAGGTTACCTGGCGAAGCAGTCGCCCGATGGCGCAGTCCCACGAATCCGCGCCGATGTTTCTGTCGCGCATGAAGCGGTTCGCTTGGCCCGTCATTGGCAAGCTGCCGGTGGCAGAGATTGAGAAGAAGTTGGTCATGCGGGTGCTAGAGCCGCTGTGGCAGACCAAGCCGGAAAGCGCCAGCCGTCTGCGGCAAGGCATTGAGGCCGTTTTGAACTGGGCTATAGCGCACGATCTGCGCCCTGGCCCTAACCCGGCCGCATGGAAAGGCAACCTTGCCGAGCTTCTGCCTAATCCCGGCAAGGTGAAGCCATCAACGCCACACGTTGCGATGGACTACCATGAGGTGCCTGCCTTCATGAATGAGCTTCGCGAGCGTGGCGGTATCACCGCCGCCGCATTGGAACTCACTATCTTGTGTGCCACCCGCACCAGCGAAACCCTGCTCGCCACCTGGGACGAGATTGACCTCGACGCTCGGCTTTGGACAATTCCGGCTTCACGCACGAAGTCGGCCCGAGCGCATGAAGTGCCATTTCGGATGCTGCCGTTCGGCTGTTGCGCTCGCTGCCGACCGAACGAGACAATCCGCATGTGTTCATTGGCACGCGCGCAAATGCCAAAACCATCTCTCAAAGAACAGCATGCTGCTATTGCTTGACCGCATGAACCTTCGCGGCGTCACCGCCCATGGTTTCAGATCAAGCTTCCGCCCCTCGGGCGGCAGAGCAAACAAGTTCCCCGACTTCATTGGTGAACTGTGCCTTGCTCACACTGTCGGCAGTGATGTTCAAAATGCCTACAAGCGCACGACCTTGCTGGCGAAGCGCCGCAAGCTGATGGAGGCTTGGGCCGAGTATTGTGCCAGCAAGCCCGCGACTGGCGCGAAGGTTGTGCCGCTGCGTGAGGCCGTGAGGTGATGCTAACACGAGCGCAACGTGTCGCTCGGGCTCTCGCGATCATTGGTCGCGACGCTGACCACGCCGCCGTCGAGGTGGCGGTTGATTTCTGCATGTCGGCCGAGGGACCACTACGCCGTTACCGGATCGGCGGCTATTACAGTCCAGGCGAAGCAGAGCGCGTCGCGGCACAGCTTCGGGACACACTAGGTAAGGTCAAGGCGCAACTGACGAGTGTCAGTTGGTTTCGCCACCTGATCCGGCATGGCTCAAGGAGCTTGACAGACTGCAGCGCGCTGCCGATGCGGTCACCAAGTACTCACTGCGCAAGGGCGGTCGCGCGGAATGGCGCGCACAGTGCTCGGTCGCTAGCGCCGCAGAGTTGCTCGCGGAGCTTAAACTGACAAGGCGTAAAGGGCAGCAGCCGGGAAGCTATTTCAGCCAACTCAGTGCCGTGCTTTACGGCGACGAACGCGCTGACCTGCACCATTATTGTGAAACCTGCATGCACAACGAGCGCAAGCGCGCGGCCCGCTTGAAGGACTAAACAAAGTCCCGCCTCAGGGCCGAAATCCCCGCTTGAATACACACGACTGACGGTCGCCGCCCTTCACCAACGGCGGCCCCACTGAAGGAGTGTGTTGTGTGACAAGCTGCGTCGGGTGCTTCGCGAGCCACAGGTACGAGAGGCAGCAGGTTTTGGCAGAGAAAAGCTACGCGAAGAAATCATCGAAAAAAACTTTCCCCACCATTTCCGCTCAACGACAGCGACAGCCCGCAAGGCAGACGCAAGGGCTGGTACGAAGACGTCGTAGTGGATTGGCAAAGTTGGCGTGACGCCCGCAACGCGGGCGAGACCAAGCTGACTTGGCTGGAGTGGTACGAGCGACACGGCACCGTGCGCGACCGCAAGCAGGAAGCCGCCGAATGAAGCGCATGCTCTTTGACAAGTGAATACGACTTTGTCGGCGCTGAACCAGGGCGAAACCCTGCGGGCGTCCTGTTCAGCAAGGCCCGAGCGGAGCCGACAATACCCCCTCACAACCGCTCGGGCCACAACCCAGAAAGGAAGAAGTGCAGATGACTTACATCAAACAAGTGCCGCCAGTCGATGCCGAGCGCGACGCTATCCTTGATTGGGTAGCGAAGCGCAAGCTGGCCCTCCCAGTCGCCTGGAAGGTAACGGCCATCGCCGCTGAGCTGTTCGGACAATCGCAGCTTGGTTTTGACGCACAAGCCCTGCTGGTCCCCGACCTCTCGGACGCCGAACAGGAGCTCGCCCAAAGCGGGACTGACGACCTCCTCTGCTTTGTTGAGGAGCGCAAGGCGATCCGAAAGCCGCGCACGAGGCGTTGGTGAGTGCCGCTGACGCAATCCTGGACCAGCACGATCGTGAGCAAAAAGGAAACTGAAGATGCCTGATATTGAGAACACGGCCCCCAATGTCATCAATCTTGATGACAAACAGCCGAGAACGACGAAGCGCTCGCTGCCGAAGTCGATGCCGAGTGCCAAGCCATCCTTGAATTTGTCAAGGAGCGCAAGACGGATCCGATGGTCACCTACGACGCGTTGGTGTCTGCCGCTAACGAAGTCGGGGAGTGGTGCGAGGAGACATGTCCTAAACCAAATCATATCTTCTGTGAGCAGAAAGGAGAGTGAGAAATGCCCAGAACAAAGAAAGTGAGAATGCGATCGACGGACAAACGCAAACGTAACGGCAAGAGGGAGGCACACCCGCTCACTGGCTGGGACTTCTTTGCGCTGAACCAGAGGCTCACCATGCTCAACGTCATGGCTAATGACATGAACGTGGAGATTAACCGCCTAATGGAACGGGCGGAGGAGGCCTACGTGGGGAAGACCAACGCTTAGCAGGCGAAAGAGAGGCCCGGTCTTCCGTACCCTGGAGGACCGGGCCAGCAACCCACAAAGGATGTCACAACATGACCATTATAGCCCGCGCGCGTTTGTCTGAAAAGGTCGTATACGGAGGGTGTGCCGATGTCTGACCGCTCCGATAACCGCAACCGGCCACCGAAGGAGAAGCCTCCGCACTCTCTGTAGGCAATCGATCTTGACCGTCCTCGCTCTTGACGAACCCTAGGGGCTAAGATCGCGGCCGCAGTTCGCGTCAAGCATTTTGACGACGACTGTAAACCGCTGGCCGAGAAGATCCTTGACTATCGTCTGCACTACGGTCGGGCACCAGGACAGCGCATCTTGATGAGCTGATTGATGCGCTCTTGCTAGCGCGCAACCAAGAGCAGCGGGAACAGATAGATCGGTTAGCGGCTGGCATGCAGGTTCAGCTGAGGAAGGACTGAACCCGGCGTATGTTTATAATGAGCTTGACAGCTTTCTCCGCGACCAAGCGTTAAAGGACACGTTGCTACGTGGTGCTGATTGCTTTCAGCAGGGTGGCGTGAACCGAACCGTCGAGGTCATGCACATTTTTGAGGAGGGTTTGCGCAAAGCACAGACACAACAACGGAGACCTGCGTCATGACAATGTCTGAAGTTTGCGCCCTGAGCGTGAAACCCCCTGAGCTTCTGATCCATCCGTGGCTAGAAGCCGGGGACGTGGTCATGGTGCACTCCCCGCCCGGCAACTCAAAGACGCTCCTGCTAATGCAGATGAGTGTGTCACTTGCGCGGGGCCAGGGCATCTTCCCCGACAAGTGGGAAGTACAGAAGCAAGCGCGCGTGCTGTATTACGACGGCGAGCTACCAATCAATAAGCTCATGCGGCGACTACAGCGATTTGAGCACAAGCCACGTCACCTTTATGTGCTCTCCCGGCGTGATGCGCGGCAACGCGGCACCGACTACCCCAGCCTTTACGAGCGCGAGGGCCGCGCCATGCTTGACCGCGCCATAGCGCAATGCGGCGCGCAGGTGATCGTGCTTGACAGCATCTTCACGCTGTTCGGCGTCGTCACCGAGAAAGAGGCCGACAAGTGGATTGAGGTTGCGCGCTGGCTGGCCTCACACCAAGACGAAGGTCGCAGCTTCATCCTCGTTCACCACGACGCCAAAGGCGGCGTGGGCAACGCCTACGGCACAGTGCTGCGGTCCGTTCTGGTTGACACGCAGATAAGCCTGTCGCCCGTCAAGCGCAAAGACGAAGCCGAGGATGAGGACGCTGACGACATGGGCGACGCGCGCGAGGTGCGCTTTATCAAGCACCGCGAGTTTGGCGGGACCGACGCCGAGCCGTTCATCCTTTATCTCAAGGTTGAGGAGGATTGCTACAAGTGGCACTGGGTGCCGAAAAGCCTTCAGAGCCTAGCCAGCGCGCGGCGCGCTCGTGCCGCAGAGGAGAAGCGCCAGCGCATTCTTGATCTGCTTGATAAGGGCATGTCGGTGACCCAGGTCGCGCAGGAGGTTGGGTGTTCGCAGACTTGGGTCAGTAAGGTCAGAAAACAGCGCGAGTACGAGCATGGCCTACACTGAAAACCAAACTCGCACTTCCCTTAAGGGGGGCACGGTTTGGTTTCTGGCGTGGCCGAATTGAGTAAACAAACAAACCAAACCGCCCCTTTAAGGGGCGCTTTGCGGTTTGGTTTCACCCAAGTGGCGCTCTCCCCCACGTAGGAGGTGTCATTATGACATCCTATGACGACTACCACCGCGAACCCGTCGATGACGAGCCGTTCTACCGCTGGACCTACGACTTAAGGGACAAGCTGGCCTATCTTAAGAACCCACAGCACTATGACCGCTTAGACCGCTGGCGGAAGAAGTTTGTGGACGAGGTTGGTGACTTCCCAGTGCTCAGCAAGCGGCGGCACGACAAGCTGTGGCAAATCTGGGAAGAGACGTCTCGTGACGCAGAGTTACGCGCAGAGGGAGAAGCAACAGAAGACGTCCTGAAATGGGAAAGATGACGTCGAAGTATATGAGGGCATGGAGCCCCAAGTCAGAAAGCCCACCATCACCCAAATAGCCAACACGCTCCTGCGCGTTTAAGGGGCGTCAGGCGGCTCCCTTGTGAGTATCTTCCGCCCTGTGAACATCGCTGACGTGATGCTGCCGCCTTCATGCACCTCGGTCACCACGACGGCGATCAAGTGCAGCACTATGGCGGCCGCCAAGACATAGAAGGTAATCTCGTGAATCTCCACGAAGGGTCCCCGGAAGGCACGCATCGAGTTGTATGCAGTCTTGTCAATCAAATCAGATGCGCCCGGTTGGATGGTTGAGGGATCGACACCGGGGGCCGCAATCCATTCCGCGAACAGGCTTCCAAAAGGTGGCCAGAACAAATCTGTGCCCGCCAGCACAAGGCCGGTCACTACCTAAATCAGCAGAAGTAGAAAGAGCAAAGCGACTCCAATGCGCGCCAGCGGGTTATGCCCAACATATTGCTGTGGCTCACCAGAGAAGAAGGACGCCGCATAGGCACTTGAAGCTGTGATGAAACCCGGACCGCCCGGAAGTACAGCGCGCCATCGTGCATATCGGTTGCCAAAGAAGGCCCAGACGAAGCGCCACAGCAAGTTGAGAGCCATGACGTAGCCGAAGGTTACGTGAACGCTCTTTAGTGCAACCTTGCCCTCTGGCGAAATGCCTAACTGGCTCCCGGTAAGTATCACCAAGCCCGTGGCAATGAGTCCGAGGACGGCAAGGACATTGATCCAATGAAACCAACGCGTGGGTGCATCCCAGGCGACGTATTCGCGAAATGTAGGGTTATGTTGCGGAGACGCGGCCAACCTCATCTCCCTTTGGCGGCTAGCTCGTGTGAAGGTAACCCTCTAACAGACTCCTGTGATTGAGGAGGATCAAGTCAACGTCTGAGGTCTGTCTGCATGCCCCAGCAGGACCTGAGAAGATCTAACTCCTGATTGTAGTGCGCGTTCCGCACGCCGAGAGCTCCAAGCGCCGCGTGATAGATGTTGTCGTGCGTCAGGGAGCGGTGCAGCTCGGTGTTAATGCAGCCGTCGTCGATAGCCGACGTTGGAAGCGCGGCCCAATGAATGCCTGGTGAGGGGCTTGAACGCAAATGTCCGCTTAGGGTCATTAGCGGACATTCTGTCGCGGACTACGGAGGTCCGCTTTCCCTCCAATAGCGGACATGCTCAGAGTTGGCATGGACTACCGATGCAAGCGGCTAGGTGGTTGCCCAGCTCGAAGACCTAACGGACCTCCTCGTATCACAGAGTTGGATCACAGAAAAGCAAACGGCCCCAGGAAAAGACCCGAGGCCGCTTCACCATTTGCCGTTACACTACGCGGCGTCGTCTTACCTCAGAGCTTGGCGGGCTGCCTACCTGCTTAAGTGGCTGACGCGTCGCTCTTCATTCCGCCAAAGCAACAGCATGAGAATGCCATAGGCGACCGTGACCCCCGCAGCTGCTGATGCGAGCCCCGGGCTGAATTTCATGTGTGCCGTACGTGCCCGTCGCAGCCAGCAGCAACCAAATCATCGCGAGAAGGTAAAAACCCGAGATGACCCAGATCAGGAAAATAGCTGACCAGATTTTTGGACGAAGATTTGGCTTCTGATTTTTCGCAATCATGGCTCAGGCTACCAAATGGAAAGAGCCGAGGCTCGTCAGAGGACACTTGGCTGAGGCGAACAGTCCGAGACTGCGAGTTGGCGTTATCGCCCGGAGGCGTCCGTCAGCGAGCCAGAGGACACCGAAGACAAAGAGCGAGGAATTGGCTACTCGCTTATGCCGATGTAAAGCTATTCACCAGCTTGGAGCGAAATGCAAATCGATCCACCCCTTCTGAGCGCGCTCGCAGCGCTCGTCGGAGCGCTTATCGGAGGCGGCGCCTCGCTGGCCGCCGCGATCTACACTCAACGCTACCAAGATCGGCAGCAGCGAGTTGCGCGTGAGACGACAAAGCGCGAGGTCGTTTACGCGGACTTCATCATGAGCGCGTCGAAGTTGCTTCTAAAAGCGCACCTGAGTGGCGGGCTCACGCTCGGTGGCGACGAACAGTACCTCATCGGGCTTGCTAATCGAATGAGGCTTTTTGCTCCGCCGAATGTTGTCCAGGAAGCGGAGGCGGTGATTAGGGGTGTTATCAAAATCTCGCTGGAGCCAAGTGTGGACCTCCGGAAACTCACAATGGCAGATCTGTCCAAAAATCCAGATTCCGATTTGCTTCTGCCATTTAGCCTGGCCTCTCGCGCAGACTTGGATAACGTGTATCGGACGATACTCTAGCCGCCCTTAACATACGTCAAGCCAGCAAGTCGGGCGCGTTCAGGTGGCAACCAAATCAGAACCTGAGCCTGATCACCAAAGCAGCCTCAAATCGAATGTTAACGTTTCAGTTCCGTTGAAAATTTCCGGGTCCCCACAGGGTTCTTGGCGGCGACTCTAGGACTTAATAATCCTGATAATCCTGCTTATTTGACTTAGCCTTGCATCCAACATCCGCTACATCAATCCGCCGTTTTCCCGTGCTAAACTTTTCAAGTGCCGGTGGAGAACTCAGCAAAGCTGTACCGACCAGCTAAAGACAAGGGAGAGCAAATGAACTCAAACCTGAGCGAGCCATCAATTAATACCACCGCGGTCCAAGCATTTGGCCCCATGGCTGCCTCCATCGACTACATGATCGACGCGGCGCAACGCACTGTTCTGTTCTGGGACGTGCTGCGCGAACGAGGCAATCAATATCGCGAGCAGGCCGCCAACGACGCGGCGCACGTCCTGAGCTACCCGTTCGAAGTTATCATCGACGGTCGTACCCTTGAGCGGCCAGTGAATTATATACTCGTCCGCATCATTCCCCCAAACGGTGTCCAGGTCGATCTGACCCGCAGGCCCTTTGTTGTCGTTGACCCACGCGCCGGCCATGGTCCCGGGATCGGAGGCTTCAAGGCGGACAGCGAAATCGGAGCTGCATTGAATGCAGGGCATTGCTGCTATCTTATCGGTTTCCTGCCCGAGCCAGTGCCGGGCCAGACCATTCGAGACATCGCGCTGGCCGAGGCGATCTTCCTTGAGAAGGTCATCGCCTTGCATCCAAATGCCGATGGCAAGCCGTGCGTGATCGGCAACTGTCAAGCGGGCTGGGCCGTGATGATCCTAGCGTCCTTACGTCCCGAGCTGTTCGGCCCCTTGATCATCGCCGGGTCGCCGCTCTCCTACTGGGCCGGCGTGCATGGCAAGAATCCGATGCGCTACTCTGGCGGTCTTCTGGGCGGGAGTTGGCTGACCGCGCTCACCAGCGACCTCGGTTGCGGCAAGTTCGACGGCGCGTGGCTGGTACAGAATTTCGAAAACCAAAATCCCGCCAACACTCTGTGGACCAAGCAGTATAATCTCTACGCTAAGATCGACACTGAGGGCCCACGGTATATTGGGTTTGAGAAATATTGGGGCGGCCACGTCTATCTCAACGCCGAGGAGATCCAGTTTATTGTCGACGAGCTGTTCATCGGTAACAAGCTCGCAGCCGGCATGATCAAGAATGTCGACGGCACGATCGTCGATCTACGCAACATCCGCTCGCCGATCGTGGTGTTTTGCTCGAAGGGCGATAACATCACGCCACCCCAGCAGGCACTCGGATGGATCCTTGACCTCTATGATGATGTCGACGACATCATCAAATGTGGCCAGACGATCATCTACACGATCCACGAATCCATCGGCCATCTCGGAATATTCGTCTCAGGCGGCGTGGCGCGGAAGCAGCACGGAGAGTTCTCCAGCAACATTGACCTCATCGATGTGCTGCCGCCGGGCCTTTATGAGGCCAGGTTCGAGGCCAGGACGGCTGACTCGAGAAGCGCCGATCTCATCTCCGGCGATTGGGTCATGCACTGCGAAAGGCGAACCCTCAACGATATCCGCGCGCTCGGCGGCAATGATGCCGCTAGACGAGCGGCGGTTTGCGACCGCGGCACGCGTTTCCGAGATCAATCTTGCGCTCTACCGCACTTTCGCCGCGCCTCTGGTTCGGGCGATGATGTCGGCTCCAGTGGCCGAGTGGATGCGGCGCATACATCCGCTGCGGCTGCAATATGAGATATTTTCAGATGCCAACCCATTCATGGCCATCGTGAAAAATGTCGCGGACCATGTGCGGAAGGCTCGCAAGCCCGTGGCCAACGACAACCCGTACCTGGCACTGCAAGGCATTCTATCAGAGCAGATCGTCGCCGGCCTCGACGCATGGCGGCATATGGCCGAAACGTTCGCCGAGCGCACGTTCCTGACCTTCTACGGATCACCCGCTGCTGCAGGCGGCGGTCGGGATCGATCCGGCGGATAAGCGCCCGCATCGCAAAGCTGGAAAGCCGCCGCTACATCGTGAATTGCTGCACAATCGGATTGCCGAGCTGAAAAATCGGATCGCGACCGGTGGGCTCCGCGAGTGCTTGGTGCGCGGGATGATTTACATTGGGACAGCGCACGGCAGCGTTGACGAGCGCGGCTTTGCCGCGATTTGCCGCCTGCGTGCCCGGGACGAGTGGCGCAGGTTGACGCTCGCCGAGTTCAAGGCGCTCGTGCGCGAGCAATACTTTATGCTGCTGATCGACGAGGACGCCACGCTCGCCGCCATTCCAGACTTACTGCCGCCCGACCATCAGGTCCGCCGCAGAGCCTTCGTGACGCTCCATCAAATCCTGAGCGCGAGCGGCGCGGTTACCGGCGACGCTGCCGAGAGACTCAGGCGTATAGCCCGGCTCTTCGGTGTGGAAGTTGGATCGGCCCTAGCGTCGGACGCCGCGTAATGCTGGCCTTCAGGTCGGCGCAACGTGATAGGTCTCGCTGAGTTGACACCGTGATATCATCGCGGGCAGGCGCTGATCATCATTGAAGGCTGCTCGGGTTCTTGCCCTGGAGGCTTTATTTACTCGGCAGGTAATTGCGTCTGCACAGACTCCACCGGAGCAGCGGGTTTGACCAAAACCGGTTTCCACCCGGTTCTCTCGCGCATCCACTGGAAAACGACATAAAGCATCGGAATGACGAAGATGCCGATCACCGCCGCAGCCAGCATTCCGTAGAAGACCGGAGTGCCGACCGCGCGTCGACTCGCCGCCCCTGGTCCTGTCGCGATCACAAGCGGGAGAAGGCCGAGGATGAAGGCGAAACTGGTCATCATCACGGGCCGAAAGCGCAACCGCGCGCCTTCGATCGCGGAGTTGAGCAGCGGCTTACCGGCGGCGCGCTGTTCTAGCGCGAACGCGTTGATCAGAATGGCATTCTTGGCCGCGAGCGCGATGAGTACGACAAGCCCGATCTGGGCATAAACATCAAACGCCAGCCCAATGAGCCAAACCGACGTAATTGCCCCCATTACACCGATTGTGACGGAGAGTAGCACGGGTATCGGCACGTTCCAGCTCTCGTAAAGAGCGACTAGGAACAAGTAGGCGAAGACCACGGCGAGGCCGAGCACGATGCCCGTCTTCCCCGCCGCCTCCTTCTCCTGGAGCGCGGTTCCGGTCCACTCGAAGCCGTAACCTCCGGGAAGCGTCGTCGCCGACAGACGCTCCATTGCCGCGAGCGCCTCTCCGCTGCTGCGACCGGGCGCAGGCGCGCCATTAATGATGGCGCCGCGAAAGTTGTTATATCGGGTGATCGCCTGCGGGCCCAATACCAGCCGTGCCTCGGCGAGGGCCCGTACCGGCACCATATCGCCTTGCTTATTCTTCACGTGAATTTGGTAGATATCGTCGATCTGCGATCGATAGTCGGTCTCAGCCTGGATGTTGACCTGCCATGTCCGGCCGAAAAGGTTGAAGTCGTTCACGTAATAGCCGCCCAGCGTCGCCTGCAACGCCGTGAAAATGTCGTTGATCGCGACACCCAGCGTTTGCGCCTTTTCGCGGTCGATGTCGAGGTAAAGCTGCGGAGTATCGGCCGCGAAGGTGGAGAACACGCCAGCAAGAGCCGGGTCCTGATTGGCAGTAACCGTCAGGCCCCGCACGACGGCGGCGATGTCGGACGGCGGCTGGCCCTGAAGCGCCTCCAACGCGTACTCGAACCCGCCGGTCGAACCCAAGCCAACGATTGGCGGGACATTGAGCGGGATGGCTATGCCGTCGGAAATGGCCGCAAGCTTCGGACGCGCGCGTTCGATTACTGCATCCACGCCTAGGTTCGGGTCCTCGCGCTCCTCATAGGGTTTTAGACGAACCACGATCAGCGCGCTGTTGGAGGCGGCGCTACTGCTAATGAAGTTAAGCCCGACTATGGCAACCACATGATCGACCGCGGGATCGACTCGCATGATCGCCTCGACTGCGCCTGCCACTTCGGACGTGCGATTGAGCGAAGCGCCTTCGGGAATTTGCAGGACTACGAACAGTGCTCCCTGATCTTCACTCGGCAAAAAGCCTTGGGGGGTAACGCGAAAGGCGGCGTAGGTGAGGGCAGTCGCGCCTGCAACCAGCAGGATGGAAACGATGCTCAGGCGAACGAGCTTGCGCACTACCCAAGTATAGCCCGCGATCATCTTGTCGATGCCGGCCAGCATCCAACCCATCAGGCCCCTTGGCCGGGGACCCGGCTTGAGCAACACGGAGCACAACGCCGGTGATAGCGTCAGCGCATTGACCGCCGAAATGAGCATTGCGGTCGTGACGGCGACCGCGAACTGTCGGAACAGTTCGCCCGATATGCCGGGCAAAAACGCTACCGGCACGAAGACGGAAAGCAGCACCATCGTGATGGCGAGGATAGGCGCGGTGATCTCGCCCATGGCCTTCCGTGTTGCTTCCTTGACCGAGAGCTGGGGTTCCTCCTCCATTACCCGTTCGACATTCTCGATCACGACAATCGCATCGTCGACGACGATCCCGATCGACAACACGAGCGCGAGAAGCGAGACGGTATTGGCACTGTAACCAATAAGCAGCAGCACCGCGAAGGTGCCGATGATCGAAACGGGCACGGCGATCATCGGAATAAGTGTTGTGCGCAGCTTTCCAAGGAAGACAAAGACGACCAACGCCACGAGCACAAAAGCCTCGAGCAATGTTTTGATAACTTCTTCAATCGACGACGTGACGAAAACGGTCGTGTCGTATACCGTCAGGTGTTTAAGACCGGCCGGAAAGCGTTGGGCGAGTTCCTGCATGCGGGCAGTGACACGTTCTGCGACCTGGACGGCATTGGCACCTGGCGCCTGGTAAATTCCTATCGCTGCGCTCGGCTGTCCATCAAAGCGGCTGAACTGGTCCGACGACTTGGCTCCCAGCTCGACCCGCGCCACGTCTTTCACCCGTACTACCGAGCCATCGGGATTGGCGCGAAGAAGAATGTTTTCAAACTCCTTTTGGCTCGTCAGCCGCCCCAGCGTGTTGATCGTGAGCTGGAACCGCTGGTCCGAGTTCAGTGGCGCGGCGCCAATCCGGCCGACCGCCGCCTGGACGTTCTGGCCTTGTATGGCCTGCGCGACTTCGGCGGGCGTGAGTTGGAAATTCGTAAGCTTGTCGGGATCGAGCCAAACGCGCATGGAGTAATCGAGCGGCCCAAACAGAGAGGCATCACCCACGCCGGGGACCCGCTTCAGCACGTCGATGACGTTGATCGTTGCGTAATTATTCAGATAGAGACTATCGAAAGTGCCGTTTGGCGAGTAGATCGCAATCACCTGTAGTAGTCCGGAAGACCGCTTCCGCACAGTGAGACCCTGCCGTCTCACTTCCTCCGGCAACAGCGGATCGGCAAGCGTTACGCGGTTTTGGACATTGACTGTGTTGATGTCGGGGTCGGTGCCGAGCGCAAAAGTGACTGTGAGCGTGTACCCGCCGTCTGCCGAGGACGTTGACTGCATGTAAAGCATGTCGGAAACCCCAACGACTTGCTGCTCAATTGGCTGGCCCACCGTGGACTCGACCACCTCGGCATTAGCCCCCGGATATCTCCCGCTCACCTGGACTTGGGGAGGGACGATGTCGGGGAACTGAGCAGTCGGGATGGAGAAAATGGCGATGAGGCCAGCCACGGTTACGACGATCGAGATAACGAAAGCGAGCCGGGGCCGGTCAATAAAGATGCTAGAGAACATGGGCAGACTCAGCTGGTAGCACTAACTGGCCGAAGAGCTGACCTGGACAGCCTGTCCCGGTCTGACCTTCTGCAGACCCTCGATGATGACGTTGTCGTGCTCCTTCAGCCCCTCGATAACGGTGACATCGCCGCCCTGAGGGCTGCCCGGGCGAATTCGCCGCTGTTCGACCTTGCTGTCCTTATTGACAACGAGTACGTAAGGACCGGCCTGGTCCACAGCGATAGCGGCCTGCGGAATCACGAGGGCCTGCTCTGGCTGCGCCTGGTCGACTATGACGGCGATAAGCTCATCATGGATGAGGAGCCGCTGCGGATTCGCAAATGTGGAGCGAACTGTGACTGTATCCGTCGAACGATCGACCTCGACATTGACGAAATTGATCGTGCCCGTCTCGGCGTAGATCGAGCCGTCGGGCAGGCGGAGCTTGACCTTGACCGCTCGGGGATTCCATCCATGCTCTTGAGCAAGTCTGCTCACCTCGAGTAGCTGCCGGGCACTCACAGGAAAGTTCACGTACACAGGGTCTTGACTGACGATCTCGGCAAGAGGCGCACTTGACGGCGTCACATAGTCGCCGACCGAATATGCGAATCGACCAATTCGGCCATCCATTGGGGCCTTGATATCAGTGTAGCTGAGGTTGAGCTCGGCGCTTTGAAGGGAAGCCCGCAGACGCTGCAGCTCACCCAATGACACCTTATAATTTGCCTCCGCCTCATCAAGCTTTTGTTGGGCGACCGCTTCCCGCTGCACGAGTGTTGTCTGGCGTTGAACCTCGATCTCCGCGAGGCGCAACCTTCCTTCGGCCCCCGTGATTTGACCCTTGATCTGGCCGATCTGCGCCTCATAGGGCGCCTTTTCAAGCACGATCAGCAGGTCGCCGGCTTTGACCTCCGCTCCCTCGTCGAAAAGGCGCTTCTCAACGAAGCCTTCAACCCGGGCGCGCAGTTCGACGGTGTCCACCGCCTCGACGTGGCCATTGAATGTGACTGAGGGGGTGACCTCCTTCTGGGCGACGGCAACAACTGTGACCGTCGGTGGGGGCGCCAATGCCTGCTGTTCACGCGGCTCCTCGCCACACGCGCTCAGGACGAGTGACCAAATTATTGCTACTGCGGTGATAAACCTTCGCATAGTATTCTCGCGGGCCAGTGAACGGCGAGCTGAAGGGCGTCTTTGAACGCTGCGTCGTCCCTACGTCGTTTGGGCGTTACTTAGAACAGCGATCTACTGGCAGTAAATGCAACCCTCCACCGTGCGTTTAATCGCAAGATTATCGTATACAGGAGAACCATTCCATAACTGATTGGTGGAGAGGGGCTAACCAAGCTCGCGCCGCAAAGGGAGAACCGGAATGAGGAAACTGTTAATCTCTATCGCATCCGGACTGGCACTCAGCGCATCCGATCCTTCACGCGCGCAAGTCCTCCTGGACGTGTCGAAGATCACTTGCTGGCAATTCGTAACCTACAAAGTCGAAAACCCGAAATACATCGCAATCTGGATCAGCGGCTATGAGCACGGCAAGCGCGGGAATACGGTACTCGATGTACAACGCCTCATGGCCGATGCCGATAAAGTTGACAAAGTACTGCGTGGAAAATGAGGATATGCCGGTGATGCGAGCGTTCGAAACAATCCTGAGTTCTCCAGAGTAATGCATACCCGCTGCACCATAGGTCCTTTGGGCGTGCATGCGCTACCATTGTCACCGCTCTATGAAAATTCTTGACGAAGCTTTGGAAGCAGTGACGCTAGAGCGGCCTCATGTTTCTAAGGGCCTTGTGGCTCCGGGGGTCGAGGGTTTCGGATAAGGATCATGGTCTCTAGCGAAGAGAAGCTTTCGAAAGGGCTGCTTACAGCGCAGCAGATGATGGAGAAGCTGGCCTTGGCTGAAGCGCAGAAGGCCGCCGAGGCTGAGCGTAGACGTGCTGCCGCCGAAGCCGAGAAGAAGGCGCTTATCGACAAACTCTCAAAACCACCTGACATTACGGAAGAGGAACGGATTAAACGTGCCGCGGCCATTATTGAGCGGGCTGTGGCGAATGGCATGACCGAGGTTCAGGTCATGCGTTTTCCCAACTCACTCTGCACTGACCACGGGCGCGCTATCAATCAGGGAGAGCCAGGTTGGGAGAGGACCCTGACGGGTCTGCCCAAGGAGATGTACGAGTTTTGGTATCGGCAGCTACGGCCGCTCGGATACAAGGTCCATTTTCAAATCGTTGAGTTCCCCGATGGGCTACCGGGAGACATCGGTATCACGCTGAAATGGGCGTAGACTGGTCGGCCATGACGCGGCGTGGGGAGGCTTTCGATTACGAACTGAGCTCAAGAATTCGGGAAGGTTCCGAGTACCAATGCAGTGCCCGCCCGCCCCGAATGAACGATGCACAGCGCTGGCCGCTCCAGAGGCGCCCAGTGCCATACGGCCGAGAAACCATGAAGACGATACACCTTCAGGACGCCGTTGCTATGATTCCTGATGGCGCAACCCTCATGATCGGAGGGTTCATGGCCGTGGGCACGCCCGAGCGCCTGATGGATGAGCTCGTGCGCCAGGGCAAGCGCAATCTCACCGTTATTGCTAACGATACGGCAATGCCCGGAAGAGGTATCGGCAAGCTGGTCAGCGCCGGGCTGATCGGCCGGACGATCGCAAGCCATATCGGCCTCAACCCCGAAACGCAACAGCAGATGATTGCCGGCAAGATGGCTGTCGATCTGGTACCACAGGGCACCCTCATCGAGCGCATCCGCGCCGGCGGATTCGGACTTGGCGGCATTCTTACGCCGACCGGCGTTGGCACCGTTGTCGAGGAAGGCAAACGCAGAATCGACGTAGATGGAAAGAGCTACCTGCTGGAAACGCCGTTACGCGCCGATTTCGCCTTGGTGCATGCGTTCCTCGCCGACTATCTTGGCAATCTCGCCTACGCCCTGACCGCGCGCAATTTCAATCCGGTGATGGCCACGGCGGCGGACACGGTCATTGTCACGGCCGAGCATATCGTACCAGTGGGGGTCATCGCGCCCGATCACGTAATGACCCCCGCGCCGGTCGTCGACTACCTGGTAGCCAACGAGTAGAGCCAATGGACGCACAAACCATCATCGCCAAGCGCGTCGCCCAGGAGCTCCGGTCGGGGATGCTGGTCAACCTCGGCATCGGTATTCCGAGCCTCGTGGCAAACCACGTGGCAGAGGGTGTTAGCGTATTCTTTCAGTCGGAGAACGGACTGATCGGCACCGGTCCCATTCCCGAGGAGGGCATGGCTGACCCGACGCTCACCGATGCGGCCGGGCACCCAGTGAGCGCGCTGCCGGGCGCAAGTACCTTTGACAGCGCCATGTCCTTCGGCCTGATTCGCGGCGGGCACCTCGACATGACCGTGCTGGGCGGCCTGCAGGTGGACGCGCAAGGACGTCTTGCGAACTGGATGATCCCCGGCAAGATGGTGCCGGGGATGGGCGGCGCGATGGATCTTGTGTCTGGAGCGAAGCGCGTCGTCGTGGCCATGCAGCACACTGCCAAGGGCAAGCCGAAGATCGTCAAGGAATGCTCCCTGCCGCTCACCTCGCTGCGACAGGTCGATCTGGTTGTCACTGAGCTCGCAGTGATTGCTTTCCCCGAAAACCGCGCGACATTGGTCGAGACAGCGCCGGGTGTGACAGCGGAGGACGTGGTCGCGGCCACCGAGGCCGAGCTCGTCGTCCCCCAGAACGTACCGCAGATGAGTTCTTTGAAGAGTGACGGGTTGGCAGAGTCCTGCGGAAGCACACAGCCCCGTGTTGCGCAGCGGACTTACTCCGAGCCTCTACCAGGTGTGATGGCCCTGATTTGGCATTTTGAGAAAAGGGCATGACCGAAATCAACTCCCAAGTCAGCACGAGAAGTACGAGCGCCTCATAGCGGCGGCGAAAGCGCTTCCGCCGCTCGCGACCGCAGTTGCGCATCCGTGCGACGAGACTTCGCTCGAGGGCGCGCTCGAGGCGGCCGAGGCTGGTCTCATCAAACCGATTCTGGTCGGGCCAAAGGACAAGATCATCAGCGTCGCTCATGCCTTCTCCTTGAATCTCACTGGCATCGAGGTCATCGACGTTCCACACAGTCAGGCTGCCGCCGAGAAGGCAGTCACGCTTGTCCGCTCAGGGAAAGCTGAGCTGCTGATGAAAGGAAGCCTGCATACTGATGAATTGCTTGCCGCGGTCGTGAATCGCGAGACGGGAATTCGCACCGGGCGACGCATCAGCCATGTCTTCGTCATGGATGTTCCCGGCCATCCGCATACTTTGTTCATCACCGATGCTGCGGTGAATATCGCGCCGGATCTCACAGCCAAGCACGACATCATCCAGAATGCGATCGACCTTCACGTCGGTCTCGGGCTCGGAACGCCCAAGGTTGCCATTCTCTCTGCGGTCGAGACCGTAACCTTAAGCATTCCATCGACGATCGAAGCAGCGGCGCTCTGCAAGATGGCTGACCGCGGCCAGATTACCGGCGGCGAGCTAGATGGCCCACTTGCCTTTGATAATGCGATCAGTCCTGAAGCTGCTCGCATCAAAGGCATCAAGTCGGCGGTTGCTGGCCAGGGTCAAATCCTGGTCGTGCCTGATCTCGAGGCCGGCAACATGCTAGCCAAGAATCTAATATTTTTGTCAGGCGCTGATGCGGCCGGCGTTGTGCTCGGAGCCCGTGTCCCGATCATCCTTACATCGCGGGCAGACAATTTACGAACGCGCATGGCCTCCTGCGCCGTCGCCATGCTTCTCCGGCAGAGTCAAATAACCAAGCAGCCCATCCAGATTTAACGCCGTGACCGAAACCGTTCTCGTCGTAAACGCCGGCAGCTCGAGCATCAAGTTCCAGCTGTTTTCGGTCGCGGCTGGCGACCAGCTTGAGCGGCGTCGTCTTTACCGCAGGCATCGGAGAGAACGCGCCGGCCATTCGCGAGGCCGTGGCGGAAGGCTTGGCTTGGGTCGGATCGGGAGGCGAATTCGAGCGGCAAGATGTTGATCTCGCGCGCTGGCTCGCGGGTTTCTTGTTACGTTATCCCCACCGACGAGGAGCCTATGATCGCGCGCCACACGCTGCGGGTGATGTACGCGCATAATGCGGCCATGCTTGAGGAGAAACGCGCATGATCGACATCTCTACCCTGCCGTTCCTTAAGGACAAGAAGGCACTCGTTGCCGGCATCGCCAACGATCAGTCGATCGGTTACGGCTGTGCCAAGGCGTTTCGCGCCTTTGGCGCCGATCTGGCGATGACTTATCGCAACGACAAGGCGAAAAAGTTCGTTGAACCGCTCGCCAAGGAACTCGAAGCCTCCATCTTCATGCCCCTCGACCTTCAAACCGAAGGCCATTTGGAAGCGATCTTTGAGCAGATCGAGAAGCAATGGGGCAGGCTCGATATCTGCCTGCATTCGATCGCCTTCGCTCCCAAAGCTGACCTGCAAGGCCGCGTCGTCGACTGCTCGAAAGAGGGCTTTCTCACCGCGATGGAGATTTCCTGCTGGTCGTTCATCCGAATGGCAAAACTTGCCGAGCCGCTTATGAAAGACGGCGGCACCTTGTCGACGATGACCTATTACGGCTCCCAGATGGTGGTGGAGAATTACAACATAATGGGGCCGGTGAAGGCTGCTCTGGAATCGGCGACCCGTTACCTCGCTGCTGAGCTGGGGCCGAAGGGCATCAGGGTACATGCCATCTCTCCAGGACCGCTTAAGACTAGAGCGGCGTCAGGCATCTCCGACTTTGACGAACTCATGGCCAAGGCGCAGGCGAAGGCTCCCGCCCATCGCCTAGTGTCGATCGAAGACGTCGGAATTGCCGTGGCCTTCCTGGCTATGGACGGCGCCAGGCTTATTACAGGGGAGACGTTCTACATCGACGGTGGGTATCACGTGATTGACTAAACGGCGGCATTATTGGGCACGCATGAACGCAACTCAGCGCTATTCCGTCTTTCATTTGTAAGTGGCGGCGGATTCGTGGCTACGTAAGCACACCAATCAAAAGTCCCAAACCCAGCGCGATGGCGACAACAGCGAGCGGATTCCGCTTAACGGCTTCCTCGGCATCGTTGAGAGCTTCTGTTGCTCTTGAGCGGGCACGAGGGACTTGCTCTTTAGCAATGTGCTCGACGGTCGATGATTTGAATCCCGGAGCGGAGCGACTCGATCTGCTCTGCAAGGTTAAATTCCATTGAACAGCACCAATCCTCGATTTCATTGAGCCGTCTGAGCTTGTCGCGACGCCATCTATCATCTAAGTCAGAGCAGGTCCTTGTGCGGACCTGAGAGAGAGCGTGACGTGAATGATGTCCCCCTCGCGCCGCCGACATATCGGTAGCCCGCTGCGCTGGAACACGGCAAGCATGGGCGCATTGTATGCAAGCACATCGGCCTCGAAGGCCGATAAGTCTGCGTCCTGAGCGACGCGTGCGAGATGCCTCAACAGCAGGGAGGCAATGCCGCGTCCGCGATACGGCTCTGCAATTATAAAAGCAAGCTCGGCGCGTTCCGGCTTCTCCCCTTTGTCTGCGGCATAGCGGCCATCACCGATGACGATCTCCTCGCCGTCTGCTTGAGAGACTGTCGCCACCAAGGCGACGACTTGGCGGAAATCCACATCGGTAACCTGCTCGAGCTCGGCATCCGTCAGATCCTCCTTCGGACTGAAGAAGCGGCGGTAGACCGCCTCACGATCGAGAGCCCTGAACGCGTCAAGTATACTCTCTTTATCGTCTTTCCGGATTGCGCGGATGGTGACTGGGGTGCCGTCCTTGAGAAGTCTCCTGGGCGTAGTAGTTCCGCGGATCGGCCATGAGCAGCCCTTTCATATAGTGGTCGAATACCGCCAGTGTCTCGATGGCGCAGCCATTAAATCCGCGTCTGTCTCAGGCCAGGACCTGAGAAACCCGTTAAACAGCCCCACGCAAGCAGGCAAAAAAGCCTCAGAAGGCGGTGAGCTCCGCCGCCGCTCCCCATTGACATCATTCAAGTTCTTGTCCCGCAAGGATTTGAGCCCCGTTTCAACCCCCGGTTTAGGACTTTACAGACGCACGTTTTACGGGCAGAATTGGGATGCTTGCAACCCGGCAAAAGGTCATCCCGAGGCAGCCATTTACGCAAGGCGGTGATTTGTGGGTAAGCGTGGTCCGGCCTGTACAGTTTGCACATCCCCGCATCGGCACGTGATTGAGTTGGGAATAGTGCATCGTGTGCCTGTAAAGGTGTTGGCACGCCGCTTCAAAGTTTCACCCCGACGCGATCTTCCGACACCGCCACAACCACATGAGCGCGCAGTTGGTCGCGGCGATGTTAGTCGCGCAGAAGCCATCCGAGATTGACCTTGAGGCCTTACAGAAAAGCGAGTCCGAAGGATTGCTCGCCAGCTTGGTGAGCCAGCGTGCGCGCTTGCAGATGTTATCCGAGATGTCGTTTCAGGCCGGTGAGGTTCAGGCCGCAACCGGCATTGAGCGCGCTATCACATCAAGCCTTGAGCTAACCGCCAAGTTGTTGGGCGAGCTGGTCACACGACACGAGGTGCGCTCTACCTCAATCCTGATAAGCCACGATTACCTCAAGCTGCGACAGAGCATCATCGCGGCGCTTAAGCCTTATCCCGACGCGGCGCGCTGTGTCAGTCGTGCTCTTGCCGAGCTTGAGACCCAGGCCGCTCAGGATATCAGTGAGCGTAAGACGCCGCTGCTCTTGGAGGCCAGCCCATGTTGATGGCGCGCGACATGGCTCGTGCCTTTGATCCCGTAATGCTTGCGCTTGATTCCGGCATCGTACCTGATCGCTGGCAAGAGCAACTGCTCAGGCAGCGGCCTAAGCGTGCCTTGCTCCTTTGTGCGCGACAGAGCGGCAAGACCGAGGCCGCAATCACCCTGGTTGAGTGGACCGCGCTTTACGAGCCGGGCAGCTTGTCGCTCATCGTGAGCCCTTCGCAAAGACAATCCGGCGAAGTGTTCCGTAGGCTGATGTTGCTGCACAGCAAGCTCAAGGACGTGCCTCATCTTGTGGCCGAGAGCGCGTTGCGCGCAGAGTACAGCAACGGCTCTCGTGTCATCGCGTTGCCCGGCTCAGAGCGCACGGTGAGAGGTTATGCGGGTGCGCGGCTGATCGTTCTTGATGAGGCCGCGCGCATTGAAGACGACTTGATGGCTGCGCTCAGGCCCATGATGGCGACCGTGAACGGCAGTCTCATCATGCTCAGCACGCCAGCGGGTAAGCGCGGGGAGTTTCATCGGGCGTGGACAGAGGGCGAAGGGTGGCATCGCGTTAAGGTGCCGGCCAGCGAGTGCCCACGCCTCACACCAGAGTTCCTCGCCGAGGAGCTGCGCGAGCTTGGGCCCACCTTGTTCAAGCAGGAGTACGAGCTTGAGTTTGTGGACGACGCCGAGGCGCTGTTCAGCCACGCAATTATCGCTGCCGCCTTCACTGATGAGGTGCGTCCGCTATGGTCATGACGCTGCCCAGAGAGACCTTCATCGACAAAGGTAAGCATTGGGAGCGCATTCCTGCTGAGCCGTTTCAGCGCTTCTGCGTCGGCTGCGATCTAGGTCAGTCACAGGACTACACCGGCGTCGCCATAATTGATCACTCGGTCACGCCGCTTGACGACTGGCACGCTGATGAGCGCACCGGCAAGATCACCCAGAAGGCCATTCAGCGCTTTGACGTGCGCCACCTTGAGCGGTTACCGCTGGGCATGTTGTACCCCGATCAGATTGCGCGGGTGCAAGCGTTGCTGATCCGCCCACCGCTCCGCGACCAAACCGTTCCCGTCTGCTTTGATACGACCAGCAACATTGGCGCGGTTGACATAGCGGAGCAGGCAGGCCTCAAGCCCATTCGTATCACCTTCACGGCTGGTCACGAGCCAACAGGCAGCGGGCGCAAGTGGGGCGTGCCCAAGTCGGTACTGGTCAGCACGCTTGACGCCAAGTTGCACTGTGGGGAGTTGCGTTTCAGTAACGAGCTATTGGCGGCAGAAGCGCTCAAGGACGAGTTGCAGAACTTTCAGCGCCATGTGTCGCAGACCGGCAGAATGTTGTTTGAGCACCGCACCGGTCGGCATGACGATTTGATCTTCGCTATCTGCATGCCCTTGTGGTGGACGATTGAGCGGCGCAAGCGCCGCCTGCACAGCTACGGCGTAAGAGGCTTGTACTGAAATGATCCACGTCGGAGCCCTAGTGCCAAACCGGCGACACGAGTTGGGTTGTGGAATACGGTTGCCGGCGTGGCTGGCGACCTTGTCGAGTTTGTCGTGCCAGCAAGCCTCCTTGCGGCGATTACGAGCACGTTGCCGCTGGCAATCACGTCATGATCCCAAAGAGCGAACTTGTTTTGGAGGAACTAGAATGCAAGACGAAGAATTCAATGCGCTGGGACTACAACTCGCAATCGTTCCTAGGCAGCCCCGTTGGCCGAAACCAGAAGTTCCGCATTGGATCAAGCTGCACGAAGCCGCCAATGAAGCGCGTGCACATGTGATCAAATTTTACACGTTGGCGGATGAGATCGATTGCAAAGCGGATCTTTCCCGCGATGGCAAATACCACGAGCGCGGCGAGATTGCGGCTCAAGCGATTGCCGACTTTGAGGCATCGAAGACGCTGGCGCGCGCGTGTGAGGCCGTAGAGCTTGCGGTGGCTAAGCGCAACTGGGAGGGGCACGACTCGCCTGAGATCGCCAAAGACAGCGAGGACATGCTGAGGGCCTTGAAGGACGTGGAGCGCGGTTGGCAAAGAGCGATAGATAAGATCGCCGAGCGTGCCGGTCTAAGCAAGAGTCCCGGTATCCGACGATAAATCTTTACAGTAGGGCTCCTTCATGTGTGTCCGCTTTACACTTAAAAGCGGACATTCTCAACTCAGGCATTTATGTCCGCTAAGTGCCAGAAGCAAACGTCGGCGAGGCGCGTGCCGCTCGCTATGGCTTTGCAATGAACCGCGTTAGGTCGTAGCGTTTGAGCGCGCAGACCGGGCCGCGGAATCTCACCTTCTGAGGGCGAACGCTGATGACGGGAAGAACAAGTGAAGGTAGAGATTTAGTGGCGGTGCTAGCCTTCATCTTTGGCGCGATTGTAATCGTCGCCTGCCTGGGCTCGTTAGTGCTGACTTTTTCTCCATTATCGGCATTCACATCTGATCGTCGATAACGAACCGGAACGGGTAGCGACACATCTTTTCGTGCGCGCGATAGCCATGGCTCACGATCTGCGAAATTCAGGTCGAGAGGCCGGGCGGTGTCCAGCTGGCGCTTGCTCGGGGCACTCGCGATGTTCGACAACGCACGCCCGCGGATTTCGTCGCCAACCGCGCGACAACGCTTTGGCTTGAAACCAACGAGGTGATCTGCTCTCCTGTCGGAGGCGACATGATCAACGAGCACTGTCCAAAGGAGGCATTGTCTTGATCACGCAGCTAACCTTCAGCGAACGCCCCTATGCATTTTTAATCCCGGTTGTGATGGCGATGGCCGGTATCGCAATGGCGGTAGTCGGCCAATCGGATCCCCTCGGAATACATGGCGTGATCGTGCTGATGTACAGCGGCGTCCTGCTGTGGCTCGTGACTCCGTCCACATACGCGCCCGAACCGCAAGTGGATCGACAAGCCAGCTACTATGACGACCCGATCAAGGTCGGCGTCATGTTATCGATGGCCTGGGCCGTCTTCGGCATGTTCATGGGCGTGTGGGTTGCGGCTCAACTCGCTTGGCCCGATCTCGCCTTCGATGCGGCGTGGTCGACCTTCGGACGGTTACGACCGGCCCACACAACCGGTGTGATCTTTGGATTCGGCGGCAATGCCTTGATCGCCACGTCCTTCCATGTCGTGCAGCGGACCTCGCGAACGCGCCTGGCTGGACAGATTAGCCCGTGGTTCGTCCTCTTCGGCTACAACCTGTTCTGCTTGTTGGCGATCAGCGGTTATTTCATGGGCGTCACCCAATCGAAGGAGTATGCCGAGGCCGAATGGTATGCCGACTTGTGGCTGGTCATCGTCTGGGTGACGTATTTCGTGCTCTATATCCGGACGCTCGCGCGGCGCAAGGAGCCGCATATCTACGTGTCCAACTGGTACTTCATGGCATTCATCCTCGTTGTTGCGATGCTGCATATCGTCAACAACCTCGCGGTTCCCGTGTCGTTCGGGCACGCCAAAAGCTACACGATCTGGCCGGGCGTCCAGGACGCCATGGTGCAGTGGTGGTACGGCCACAACGCCGTCGCCTTCTTTCTCACCGCCGGTTTCCTCGGCATGCTGTACTACTACCTGCCTAAGCGCGCGGAGCGACCAATTTTCTCATACCGGCTGTCGATCCTAAGCTTTTGGGGCATTACCTTTTTCTACATGTGGGCAGGCTCCCACCATCTCCATTACACTGCGCTGCCTCACTGGGTACAGAACCTGGGAATGACGTTTTCCGTGATGCTCCTAGTTCCTTCCTGGGCCTCGGCCGGGAACGCATTGCTGACCCTGAACGGGGCTTGGCACAAGGTCCGCGACGACGCGACGTTGCGCTTTATAATGGCGGCCGTCGTTTTCTACGGCCTTTCGACTTTCGAAGGGTCGTTCATGGCGATCCGCCCGGTCAATTCGCTTTCCCACTATACCGACTGGACAGTCGGCCACGTGCACGCCGGCGCGCTCGGTTGGGTGGCGCTAATCACCTTCGGCTCTCTCTACACACTCGTTCCCGCACTTTGGAAACGCGAGCGGATGTATTCGGCCACGCTTGTCGAGGTGCACTTCTGGCTCGCGATCGCGGGAACCTTCATCTACGTCTTCGCTATGTGGAACTCCGGAATTATCCAAGGCCTGATGTGGCGCACCTATACGGATGACGCGACGCTGGCCTATTCGTTCGTCGACTCGCTGGTTGCCATGTATCCGTACTACATCGCGCGCACTTTCGGAGGCCTTCTGTTCCTGCTCGGGGTTATCGTCGCTTGTTACAATATTTGGATGACGGCAAGCACCGCGCAGCTCAGCGAGGAAACAGATACCGAGCTACCGGATCGAGGAACTGCCCCTCGCGCGGCACCGAGCCCAGCGGAGTAAAAATATGCCAGAACTGTTCCACCGCAAGATCGAACGGTCGGCCATCGGTTTCGTCTTGGCAATTATTGCCGCGGCCAGCGTTGGCGGCATCGTTGAGATTGCTCCGCTGTTTACCATCCAAGAAACGGTTGAGGAGGCTCCGGACATGCGTCTCTACACACCGCTTGAGCTGGCCGGCCGCAACATCTACGTGCGAGAAGGCTGCTACGCATGCCACAGCCAGATGATCCGCACATTACGCGACGAGGTCGAGCGCTACGGGCCGTATTCGCTGGCGGTTGAATCCAAATACGATCACCCCATGCTGTGGGGATCCAAGCGCACGGGGCCGGACTTAGCGCGCGTCGGTGGCAAGTATTCAGATTTTTGGCATGTCGCACACCTCATCAATCCGCGGGACGTCACGCCGGAATCCAACATGCCCGCCTATCGATTTCTGGCGCGCGCGCCGTTGCAGACCGATGACCTAGGGCAGCATCTGGCGGCCCTGCGAGAGGTCGGCGTGCCCTATACCGACGACATGATCGACAACGCCGCGAAGGACGCCCAGGGTCAAGCCACGCCTGACAGTGACTCTTCGAAGGGCGTGGCTGAGCGCTACGGCGACAAGACACAGGTAAGCGCGTTCGATGGCGTGACGACGGAGGTCACCGAGATGGATGCGCTGGTCGCTTACCTACAGGTGCTGGGACTCTTGACGGACGCCGCCTATAAACAGACTCTGGGGTCCAAAAAGGCGCCCGACCCGCAGCAATGACGGTGCACCATGGATTTTGACCACGAAACTATCGTAGCCTTTTCGAAGAGTTGGGGCCTGTTCTACCTGATCGCATTCGCTATCGGCGTCTGCGTCTACACATTCTGGCCCTCCAATCGAAAACGGTTCCATGACGCCAAGAATAAGATCCTGGATCGGGACGATGTGCCATGGCAGTAGAGGAAATTGATCCCGTAAGCGGCCACGTAACGACTGGACACGAGTGGAACGGAATAAAGGAGCTTGATACGCCCGTTCCGCGGGGGGTGCTGATATTCTTGATAGTCACCCATCTGTTCGCGGTGATCTGGTGGTTCGTGATGCCGACTTGGCCACTAGGAACGACTTACACCAAAGGCTTGCTTGGCACCGATCAGCGCAAAATCGTCGAGGAAAAGCTGGTCCAGGCAAACCTCGCTCGGGCCTCGTGGGTGAACGCAATCGAAAAGTTGAGCTTTGACGAAATTCTGGCGAACCCACAGTTGATGCAGCTCGTCAAGCAAACGGGCCCCCAGCTTTTTGGGGACAACTGCGCCGCCTGCCACGGACGTGACGGAACGGGCGGCGACAACTACCCCGACCTGACCGATCATGACTGGATATGGGGCGGGGGGCCTGAGAAGATCGCCGAGACCCTCCGCGTCGGCGTCAATACTCCTCACGCGAGAAGCCGCGCGTCAAAGATGCCTTCCTTCGGGCGTGACAAGATGCTGAATCCCCACCAGGTCATGAGCGTGGCGATCTATGTGCATTGGCTCAGCAATCCCTCGGCCTTCACGAAAGAAATCGCCAGGATCGAGGCGCCCAGGATCGAGGCGGGCCGGCAGGTGTTCCTGACCAACTGTGCCCCTTGTCACGGCGAAGATGCGAAGGGCAAGCAGGACCTGGGAGCGCCCAATCTGACCGATCAATACTGGATCTATGGCGGTGACATCGAAAAGATCGTCACCAGCATCCACGGCGGACGCCAAGGGCACATGCCGACATGGGACGAGCGGCTGACCCCTGCGGAAATTAAGATCCTCTCGATTTATGTTTATTCCCTGGGCGTCGAGAACCCATGACGGGAAGAACACGATGGGACTGTCTGGACGGAAGCGATTGCAGATTCCGCGGCCGATATGGTGGCTGATTCCTGTCGCGGTGCTTCTATTCGCCGGCGCGAACGCTCACTTGCTGTATGTGGCTTTGTCATCCCAGCCCGAATGCGTGGATCATCTGAAGACGCCGGAACAGGGAACTACCCGGTTTAGGGCCGCGAAATCCGATTGCTAAAAAAAGCCGGGCCGATCGCGAGGAAGACCGATGAGCGCTGTTAACAAGCCCTACGGATTGTTAAGGCAACTTTCGGGCATCGAGGAGACCCGAAATCCCGAGCTCCAGCGCCACTTGCCGCTGGGAGCAGCGTTCGGCTGGCTCTCGGCAGGTTGGCGCGACCTAATGATAAGTCCTGGCCCAAGCTTGGCCTATGGGCTCGTGGTGTTCGTCGTTTCGATTGTCATTATCTGGATAATGTTCACACTGGGATGGGACTACATCCTGTTTCCAGCCCTTGCGGGCTTCATGATCGTCGCGCCGGCCCTTGCAGTCGGGCTGTATGCGAAGAGCCGGGCAATTGCAGCTGGCGAGCGCCCGACGATATACGCAATGCTGGCAGTCGAGCCGCGTGCTGGTGCGCAAATCTTCTTCACTGGACTTCTCCTTTGCATGCTGATGCTTCTATGGATGCGGGCGGCGGTTCTGATCTACGCGCTGTTTTTCGGTATCCGGCCGTTCCCTGGCCTAGACCACGTCATCTCCATCATTTTCGCGACGCCAGTGGGCCTCGCAATGCTGGTCGTCGGATCACTGGTCGGTGGGTTGTTCGCCGCCTTCGGTTTCGCGATCAGTGTATTCTCCATTCCCATGCTGCTCGACCAACGCACCGACGCGCTGACGGCGATGGCAACGAGCATTGCAATGGTCTGGAACAACCTCGTTCCGATGATCGTCTGGGGAGGGATCGTGCTCACCCTCTTAACGGTGAGCGTCGCGACCGGCCTCATTGGATTGATCGTCATCTTTCCACTTCTGGGTCATGCTACATGGCATGCCTACAAGGCCTTGCGCTGAGCTAAGATCGCCCCGAATGTCCTTCCACTCATCTGCCGATGCCAAGCTTAAAATCGAGGCTGCGCCACCGATCGCACCCGAGGAAATCCTGCTCGCCAGTTGTGATCTCGGTGATGGCACCCGCCAGACTGACCTCTCCATCCCGGGCATTCGATGCGGAGGCTGTATGGCGGCGGTGGAAAAGACCTTGAAAGCCCTCGATGGCGTAGCGAGTGCGCGGGTCAACTTGTCCACGAAGCGGGTCGCCGTCCGATGGCGGCCGGTAGGCGGCACTCCTCCGAACCTAGTTGGTGCATTGGAGAGGATTGGCTACCCGGCGCATCTGGTTTCGTTCGAAAACGATTCCAAGGATCCGGAACTGTCACGCCTTCTCAAATCGCTGGCGGTGGCGGGCTTCTGCGCCATGAACATCATGCTGTTGTCCGTATCCGTCTGGTTTGGCGCTGACGGAGGAACACGGCAGGCGTTTCATCTCGTTTCGGCCTTGCTGGCGTTTCCTGCCATCTTCTATTCCGGAAGAATCTTTTATCTCTCTGCATGGTCGGCGTTGCGCCACGGCCGCACGAATATGGACGTTCCGATCTCAATCGGTGTGACGCTAGCCTTCGGTCTGAGCCTCTACGATACCCTTCATGGCGCGCCGCACGCTTATTTTGACGCGGCGACAACCCTCCTGTTTTTCCTGCTGATTGGGCGCACGCTGGACCACGTGATGCGCGAGAAGGCGCGCTCGGCCGTCTCTGGACTTCGCGAGGCTTGCGCCCGTCGGCGCCACGATCGTCAATGCTGATGGGTCTCGGCAATATGTTTCGATAACGGCGGTCGAGCCCGGCGCGATCCTCTTCATTGCGCCCGGCGACCGGATTCCGGTCGACGGGATCGTGGAGACGGGAAATTCCGATCTCGACCACTCACTGATCTCCGGCGAAAGCGCGCCCGTGCCGGCGATGCCAGGCACGGCGGTCCAGGCCGGGCTTATGAATCTCACCGGGCCCCTCACCATAAAAGCAACCGCACAGGCGGAAAAATCGTTCCTTGCGGAGATGGTCAGGATGATGGAAAGGGCCGAAGGTGGACGCGCGCGCTACCGTCGGTTGGCTGACCGCGCCTCGGCGCTCTACTCACCCGTCGTTCATACAATCGCCGTCGTCTCCTTGCTTGGCTGGCTTTCCGCGACCGGCGACTGGCATCTCTCGATCGCCGTCGCTATCTCCGTCCTCATTATTACCTGTCCATGCGCGCTCGGCCTCGCCGTTCCCATCGTCCAGGTCGTAGCGGCGCGGTGCCTTTTCGAACGCGGCATCATGGTCAAGGACGGCTCAGCACTCGAGCGCCTCGCCGAAATTGATACTGTCCTCTTCGACAAGACCGGAGTCCTGACTCTCGTAAAGCCAATAGTTAGCAACGGCAGTGAGATCGCGCCGTCCGCATTCGGTATTGCAGCCCAGATTGCAGCCGGTTCACGACATCCTGCGGCCTTGGCCATCGCGGGAGCAGGCGCCGGGCAACCGGTGCTGCCTTTTGCATTCGAAAGCGTCAGGGAGCTTCCGGGCCTCGGGATGGAAGCCCACGCAGACGGTTCCATCTATCGCCTTGGCCGCCCCGGCTGGGCGCTTGGCCGCGAGCTGGAAGACCACGAAACCGGAATAGAGGATGCAATATCTGTTCTGACGAAGAATTCGGAACTGTTGGCGACATTCGTGCTCGAAGACCAGGTCCGTTCGGGCGCGGAACAGGCGGTGCGTCATCTGGCGAGCAGGGGTCTATCGGTTGAAATCGTTTCAGGCGATCGGATCCCAGTGGTGCGGATGCTTGGTGCTCGAACTCGGCATCAACCAGGTCGCGGGCGATCTGCTTCCAGCAGGAAAACTTACGCGGATCGAGCAACTGGCACGCTCCGGCAGAAAGATCCTAATGGTAGGCGACGGTTTGAACGACGCGCCCGCGCTTTCCGCCGCGCACGCCTCGATGGCGCCGGCCACCGCCGCCGATATCGGCCGCAACGCTGCCGACTTCGTCTTTCTGAATGAGGGTCTATCAGCGGTCACCGAGGCACTCGACATCTCGAGGAAGGCTGGCACGCTGATCCGGCAGAATTTCGGACTAGCTGTCGCCTACAACGCGATAGCGGTGCCGATAGCCATCGGGGGCTACGTGACTCCACTTCTGGCGGCGCTTGCCATGTCGCTGTCTTCCGTGCTGGTGGTTGCAAACGCGTTGCGCCTGCGGAACGCTAGTCCATCCGTTTTCCTGAAGCGCTCCTCCCTGTTGTTTTCGCCAAAGGCCGTTGCGGAGACGGATTGATGAACTATCTCGCAGTCCTCGTTCCCTTAGCGATCATTATGGGTGTCGTCGGACTTGCGGCGTTCCTATGGTCATTGCGTTCCGGACAATATGAGGACCTGGACGGCGCGGCGGAGCGAATTCTTCTGGATGACGAAGATAAGCCATAGTCATTGGCATCCCGCGCGCCAGCACTCATGGGGCAGCGGCCCCCGACGCGAGTCCGATATTGGCCCGCGAGACTGGTAACGATTGAGCTGGAAGACGAAGCTCCTCATCTGCCGCGCCCGACACAGCAGTAGCTTAGCTGGCGGAGACTGTCCTCAACGACTTGGATGAGTCTTTCGACTTCACGAAGTTCAACCGAGTCAGTCATTCAATAACTCCGCGAACAAACACCTCTCAGGCCCCACACCGCGAGACACTGCTGCGGTAAGTGCAATCGTTTCGCCCGCCTGATGCTAGTGCCTATGGACGGAAGCGAGAATGCGGTCGATGTTCTGTTTGGCTTCGGCCACGGCGACCTCCTTCCGCTCAGCCAAAGTGCGCAGAGTAGATCGCGCAAGGAAGGGTAGATCAGCCCGCGTGGGATAAGCCCCGGCGCACCAACCTTCCCACTGACGCATGGGCACGATCTCGTATCCGCGATATTGCCGGGTTTCGGGTGTCGCCATATGGGCCTCCTAGAGTAGGCCCCCGTCCGAAGTAGGTTAAACGCTCGGCATGGCGTCGAGTTCATTAACGGCAAGCAGCAGAGCCGGATAGCTTGACATTCGCAGACGGCGTCCCGACATTTTTGGCGCCCAAAATCCCAATCCCAACAGGAGGAGTAGTCATGGTTATGGGTTATGCCGATCCCTTCGAAACGCTCTTTGCTTTTCAGCGTGCCCTTGAAAATCGTCTTTCCAGCGATTGGCTCGGGACAACCACGGCCGCTATGGGTGCCTATCCACCCATCAACGTGTTTCAGCAAGGAGATGACCTAGTCGCCATTGTCGAATTGCCGGGAGTCAATAAAGGGGACCTGAATATTCAGGCGAAAGAAAACACCATCCGCATCGCCGGCCAAAAGACCATCGACTATCCAGATAATGTAAGCCTCCACCGGCGCGAGCGCCTGTCCGGGGTATTTGACCGCACCCTTGCCGTCCCGATGCAAATCGATCCTGACCGCATACAGGCTGAATATAACGATGGCGTATTGGCGCTTTTCATTCCCCGGGCAGAGAAGGACAAGCCGCGAACAATCGAGGTTAGATAGTAAGGCAGGAGGAAATTCATGGCCGGTCAACAAGAGCTGCAAGTCCAGCAAAAGCGTGAAGTGGAGAAGGGGCAGGAGGCGACCCGGCCCACAAGGGCCTTTATGCCGACTGCCGATATTTTCGAGACCGAAGACGCTCTCACGGTCGTCTTAGAGATGCCGGGGGTGGACCGTGACAACATCAACATTAGCGTCGAAAACGGTGTGCTCACTGTGGAAGGCGCGATCAATTTCGGCAAGTACGAAGGCTTGCAGCCAGTCTATAGTGAATACAATGTCGGACCTTTTCGGCGAAGCTTTCGGATTTCGAGCCGAATCGATCAGGACAAGATCAATGCCGAGATGAGCGATGGCGTGATTACCTTGGTGTTGCCCAAAGTAGAAGAAGCGAAGCCGCGTCGCATTGAGGTGAGGACAGCCTGACTAGGCCGCCGTGAATCTTGGGTGAGCGCAATAAGCCTCTCGCTCATAGCGGTCCTACAGCCCAAAGGGATAGGTCTCGTCGGGACCGGCGGCATACGCCAAGACGCGTTCCGCTGCTACGGCCTCGGTCTCGGTAAACCAGACCCAGGCATCGAACTGCCGCGACAGCTCGGCCTGGAAATAATGTGAGAGGAGCTCGGTCTCTGGCCGGTAGATCACCCCGATTGCGCGCTCGAGCAGCGGCTCCGCAAGATCGGCGCGGACGTCTTCTCTCTGGCCGGGTCCGGTCTCGAGGAAGAAGGCCGGGATGTTCGCCTCGCGCGACCGGCCCTCATAGGAATCGTCCCGTGCCGGGCGCACGCGCTTGATCTCCATCGGGCCGTCCCAGTCAGACGCCGCGGCGACCGTGCCGCGGTCGGTACCGAAGCCGATCAGCGCCGCCTGCTCGCCGAAGCGAGCGCGCGCCAGCTGCCCGATATTGTGCTCACCCCTGACCTGGCCCATCTCGGTGAACTCGGCATTGCCGATATGCGAGTTGTGCGCCCACACCACCGCTTTGGATTCGGGCCCGCGATGCGCAAGGACCCGCTCAAGCGTGTCGAACATATGCTGGTCACGCAGGTTCCACGAAACGGCGTCACCGTAATACATGACCCGGTAATAGCGCTCTGCCGCCGCGGCGATGCGCGCGTTCTGCTCGGCGGCGAAGAACGCTTCCCCATCCTTCACCAGATAGTCGAGCCGCTTGCGAAGAAGATCAAGCAGTGCCTCGGTGACAGGTTTCTCGCAAAGAGCATAACCGCGGGAGAGCGCCATGCGACCGTAGCGGACGGGGTCGGCGCGCCATGGCGCCAAGCAGCCGTAACGCTCCCGCGCGATTGTTGCGGTCTGGGGATCGACCTTGTCGAGATAAGCGAGCACCGCCTCGATTGAGGCGCCGAGGCTGTACACATCGAGCCCGTAAAAACCCGTCTTTCGTTCGGGATCGGCAACGGACTCGTTGATGGCCTTTAGCCTGTTGAGGAACTCTGCCACCTCACCGTTCCGCCACATCCAGGTGGGGAAGCGCGTGAACGCGGCCTTCGGCACCTTAGGCCGCGGAAGTCCGCGCACATAGGCGTCGTAGACCGCGGCATCCGGCCAATCGGCCTCAACCGCCACGATATTGAAGCCGTGCTCGGCGACCAGCATCTCGGTGATGCGCGCGCGGGCCGCGTAGAACTCGGCCGTCCCATGCGTCGCCTCGCCGAGCAACACGACGCGGCGGTGGGCGAAGCGTTCGGCAAGCCCGGCAAGCTCATCGAGATCGCCGAAAGGCTCGGCCGCTTCGGCGATCAGGCGGCTCAACCTTGTGCGAACCGTCTTGGCGCGCTGCGTCGGTACCAGCATCCCTTCGGCGAAGCCTGAACTTTGCGCGTCAATCTCAGCCTCTTTGGTTGGAGGAGGCTCGACCCATCCTTCCGCCCCGATCAGAGGCACGAAGGTGACCGCGCCGAAATCTTCCTCCTCAAAGCTATCCTCTCCGGTGCGGTGGATGCGCAGCAGCGTTTGGTGAATACCGTGCCCAACCGGGATTACCAACCTCCCGCCGATCACTAGTTGCTGCTTCACGTCTTGGGCACTTGTGGGCCGCCGGCCGAAACGATGATGGCACCGAATGGGGCCTTTTCCGGCAGTCCCTTGGTGCCATCGCCGCAGATGATCTCGACATTGTTGTAATTGAGCCGCTTCAAGCGCGCGCGTGCCCGCTTGGCGAGCTCCGCGTGGCGCTCGATGGCGTAGACCTTGTCGGCAATGCGGCCGATCACGGCCGCGGCGTAGCCTGACCCTGCGCCGACTTCGAGAACCTTATCGCCGGGTTGAACTTCGGCGAGTTCGAGCATGCGGGCGACGATATAAGGCTGCGAGATGGTCTGGCCAGCCTCGATGGGGAGAGGAAGTCCTCATACGCGAACTCTTGCAGGGGCTCGGCGATAAAGGCTTCGCGTGGCACCTCGCCCATGGCGGCAAGCGTATAGGGGTCGGAGATGCCGCGGGCCTCCAGATGCCGCGTGACCATGATGGCCCGGTCACGGGCAAATCGGCTCTCGCGGTCGACAAGCTCAGCTTCTAAGGCCGTCATGGAACGGTTTGGCCCCATAGATGATCTCGCCACGTCGTGGGTTATCCATCAGGGGCGGGTCCATCCGTATCTCAATGTCGGGCACGTGGTTAAACCACGCTTCCGCTTACAGCTATGGAGAGGCACCGATACGAAGTGATACTAACCCATCGCAATAGGCGGTTAGCAGCATAATCGGGCGCGGCTCACGCTAATTGAGGCCTAAGCGGCTTCTGGAGCAAGGGTTTGGTCGTCACCTAGGCGAAAATTGCCACCGAGGCTCCGCAAAGCCTGCTCCTTCATTACATCCACGTCTCGGATGCCACCTGCCGTAGCTGACACGAGGATGCGTTGCGCTAGCTTCTTCTTCATAAGCGCGATTTTGTCTTCAGTGCTTAAGTCCATTCTGGTGGCGCTCAACTCTTGCCACGTGGCATCGAAAGCAGCCGTTAGGGTCTCTAGTTCCTCCGGCGCGAAATACGGGGCGTATTCTCGGAAAGGCATAGTTCACACTCTCACAGGGCAAGCGGGAGCTTTAACGCTCTCAGTCACCGGTTGCTTGGGGGACCTCGGTGATGGCAAAACCTTAGCGGCTTTCTGAGTCTCCGTCTTCATGCGGCGCAACGTGTTGGCGCGTGCGGTGCATCAATATCGCTCAGTAGCGACTTCCCGACGATTTTGCAGCAAGTAAAATTCCGGCGGGAACGCGCGTTCAGTAATAACCCTCGACTTTAGCCGCGAGGCATCGGCCTTAAGTTTTGTATCGCCAAATTTTCTGTGGGAGATCTCGTTAGCATTAGCAGAACAGTGTTGGGGAAGCTTGGCCGGCGCCTAGCGAACTTAGTCATTCGAGATTCGGACCTCGAGCGATCAGCCACGTTTAATCTATGCAAGAGCAGCAGTTTGCCAGCGACACTGTGCCGGGCACCAGGCTAACCTTATGGCGGTGTCTCGCCAGGGATGACGGCGCGCGCGCGTGTGGCAGGGTCAACCCCTGTGATGCTACCGAGATAATTTAGAATTGCCGTAACCTGATCGGGCGAAAATTGAATTTGCGGCATGCCCCGGTGCTTCGAGCCCATGCCTTCAGCAAAACCTTGTTCCAATTGGTCGATTGGGAATTTGAGGTAAACCTCCCGCAGAGGCGGTGCTTGCGGCAGGGGACTTTGGCCGCTTGCTCCAAGCGAATGGCAGCGGCCGCAATTATTCGCGAGAATGGCCATCCCCTCGCTCTCGGTAGCAGATGGAGGAGGCTGGCCCTGCTCTGAAGGCGTGGCAATCTGTGGTTTAGCCGGCGCGCTCGGCGGCTCAAGAGCTCCCGCTTGCTCCTGTGAAGGCGTAGTTGGCTGGACGGGCGCTGTGGTTGCTGCCTTCGGCTCCAAGGATGAAAGCTTGATCCCCGTGATTGCCCACGCGTAGAACTTTGTCCATTGGTGAGCGGCACGCTTCAGGAAGCAAACGCTTTGAGCTTGGTTATAGGTGAAGGCGTTGCATTCTTTGTCCGCCTCGCAACTGTGTTGGCAATCCTCAGCGGTGAAAAGAGTTACTCTGAAGTAGTCGTTTCCAGGAGAATCTGCTCGGGGGATAAGGACGAAGTAACTTCCCGTATCGCCCTGCGGGGCGGTGACGAGCCCAGATGGGGAAAGTTTTAAGCCTGTGATGGCAAACGCATAGAACGCTATCGCTTTGTTAGCGGAACGCTTCAGGAAACAAGCACCATGACGCTGATTATACGTAAATGCATTACAATCGCTTTCAACGTCACATCGCCGTGCACAATCTTCAAAAGAGGAATTATTCACCCTTAGGAGGTCGTTGCCGGGAGAGTTCTGCTCGGGGGACAAATACAAACTTGTTTTCCCCTGCTACTGCTGGCGCTGCAAGCACAAGCGCGGTGGAGATTATCGCCGCGAATACGACACGGCCTGGCTGGTCACGCTGCATAGTCAGTTACCCAAAGAATGTTTGGCCCATTAGGCCGTGTGTTCCATGGCTTTTTATTAAGGTGCGACGAGACCAGTCGAAAACTTCAAACCATGCCGCCGGGCTGACCCATGAGTAGCATTCACAAAGAGAGCCACCTTGTCGAGTGGATAGGATGGCTACGTGCGGCCGTGCTGGGCGCGAACGACGGCATCATCTGCGACACGGTCGGTGCCACTTCGTTTTTGAAGTGCAAGGGCTCGCTAAACGAACGAGGTGTTTGCTTTTGGTTGCGGCCGGTCTGCCAGAGATCGCTCAGATGCCTTGGGCGTCATTGACAAGCAGCAAGATGGTCTGCGCCGGGCTGGCAGCTGAGCGGCCCGAGGATTTGGGTGTACTCAAACAGATCGCTGAGGCGGGAGAATTCAAGCCCGTGATCGATCGGCAATATCCGTTGGAACAAGTTGTCGAGGCGCATGCCTATGTGGATACGAGGCGCAAAAGGGGCAGTGTCGTTATTACTCTTGAACATAGCAACCAATCCTAGCAACTCGCTGTCCGCCGTACATATTACAGGCGTGAATGACAGCAACCGATAGTTCTGGACGAATGTCCGCTTCTGGCGACTGGCGCACATGCTGTCCGGTGCTCTGAATGTCCGCTTTCAAGGGGTAAAGCGGACATGGCGCGAGCTTGTCAGTATGTCCGCTAATGACCCATAGCGGACATGCGATGCCTGGCAATGAGTTCAAGCGGGCGATGTTGTCGCCAAAGCGGATTCGCTTGATTTGGGGGGCCTGGGCGCTAATGTGCGTCACTTCCAAATTTGGCCGGCCGTGCAACCGCAAGATCTGTCTCTCCTCGGTATTCCGTTCGAGTTTGTCCTGTTCGGCGCGACTCTCATCGGCGTGGCGGTTTTCCATCACCACACGTTTCGGGTGGCGCTTGCTGGCCTCGTCGCCATCGTCGCCTACAAGCTAATCGCGACAGGGTTCGACCAAGGGCCCGGGCTCAGCGGGCTGGTCGCGCATCTGGTGCACCACGCCAACGTGCTGATCAATTTGGCGCTGTTGCTCACTGGCTTCGAGTTGATTGCGCGCCATTTCGAGCTCAGCCGCGCGCCCGACCTCGCTCCGAAGTACTTGCCGCATGGCCGTCTCGGCGCATTGGTATTTCTGGGCATCGTGTTCGTGCTGTCCGGCGTCCTCGACAATATCGCCTGTGCCGTACTCGGCGCGGCCATGGCCCGGCACATTTTCGCCGGCGCTGTGCATACTTCCTATTTGGTGGCGATCGTCGCAGCGGCCAATGCCGGCGGGGCCGGGTCGGTGATCGGCGATACGACCACGACCATGATGTGGGTGGCCGGTGCGACGCCGCTGCAGGTCGCGCCGGCCTATTTCGGCGCGATCGCGGCGTTTGCAGTGTTTGCACCGCTGGCGGCCCGCGTACAGCATCGCCACGCGCCGCTCGCGCCCGCGTCCGTCGTGGATATTCGCGCCGACTGGGCGCGCATCATCATCATTGTCGCGGCCCTTGCGAGCGCAGTTGGCCTGCATATCATCGCGCACGAGCATTTCCCCGAAGCGCTGGAGGCGCTTCCGCTGCTGGGCGTGACTATTTGGACGGCGTTGCTGGTCTTCACACCCTGGCGTTCGCCGGACTGGCGCGCTCTGCCGCAAACCTTCGCGGGAACAGGCTTCCTGATCATGCTGGTCTTGGCGGCTTCGCTTATGCCGGTGCGCGCGCTGCCGCCGCCCTCGTGGGAGCTGACCTTTGCGCTCGGGTGGATCTCTCCGTTGTTCGACAACATACCCCTGACCGCGCTTGCGCTGACCAAGAACGGATTCGACTGGGGCCTTCTTGCCTTCGCGGTCGGCTTTGGCGGCTCGATGACCTGGTTTGGATCGACCGCAGGCGTTGCGGTTTGCAACCTCTACCCGGAGGCTCGTTCCGTCTGGGCCTGGCTGCGCGCCGGATGGTTCATCCCCATCGCCTACCTGGTCGGATTCTTTGTCATGCTCGGTGTGTTCGGCTGGAATGCGACGTTATTGCAGCTTGCGCCTCATTAGGGCGGCATGAGATCAACGCCGTGCCATATCCGGACTATTGGGGGCCACTCTCGATTGCGCGGCGGTTTCCTCCCAGCGGATTGTCAGCGTCCGCACTGCGAGTTTGATCTCATCTAAACCACTGTGCCCACAATCGCGCCTATGCCGGCGGTCACAGCCATTGCAAATGCGCCCCAGAAGGTAACGCGGACGATGGGGCTTAGGATTGCAGCGCCGCCGGTCTTTGCGCCAAGGAAGCCCAGGACTGCTAGGAAGAGCAACGATCCCGCTGCAACAATGGGGATCAGAATTGCTGACGGTGAGAGCAGCACCAGAGCGAGGGGTGCCGCTGCTCCCACCGAGAACGTTGCCGCGGAAGTGATGGCCGCCTGGATAGGCCTCGCCGAGGTAATCGCCGACATACCGAGCTCGTCTCGAGCATGCGCGCCAAGCGCATCTTTTGCCATTAGCTGTTGCGCGACTTGACGCGCCAGTTCGACCTCAACGCCACGGGCAACATAGATCTGCGCCAGCTCCTCTTTCTCGAATTCCGGATCTTCCGCAAGTTCACGCCGCTCCTTTGCGAGATCGGCTTGCTCGGTATCAGATTGGGAACTGACCGAGACATATTCACCCGCCGCCATAGACATGGCGCCAGCGACGAGACCCGCGACGCCCGCGAGCATTATATCGCCCTTGGCGGCTGCCGCGGCGGCGACGCCCAGGATCAGAGCTCGCTGTGGAGATGATTCCGTCATTTGCGCCGAGCACGGCGGCGCGCAGCCATCCGATCCGCTCGACCAGATGAGCCTCAATATGCCGGGGGCGCATTGATTTCCTCCTTCGGCGACTCCGCTAGGGAGCTTTATTTTCCTGGTCTCTGAGCCAGTTCGCTATTGGCACTTTTCGGACATTCCACCTGCGCTGACGAATGTCCGCTTTCGGGGGAAAAGCGGACATGACGCACACGAGCGCGTTATGTCCGCTAATGACCCGAAACGGACATTCGGGAATATGCTGGTCGTGTGGAATTGTAGGCAGCGGAACCGTCGCGCGGGCTTATCGCCGTTACAAGGCCGCGCAAACAGCCTTCTTCTGGGTATAGAGATCGAGGGCGTCATGTCCCATCTCACGTCCCCAGCCAGACTGCTTGTAGCCGCCAAAGGGCAGCGCCGCATCGAAGATGTTATAGCAGTTGATCCAGACGGTGCCTGATTTCAGCTTGCCTGCCAGGGAATGGGCCTTGCTGAGATCCCTGGTCCAAACCCCCGCTGCCAAGCCGTAGATCGTGTCATTGGCGGCCCTGACCAGATCATCATTCAGTTCCTTGAAGGGAATGGCTGCAACTACGGGGCCGAAGATCTCTTCCTGAATGACCTTCATGTCCGGCTTGGTGTCGACCAGCACAGTCGGTTCAACAAAATACCCCTTGCCGCCGAGCTTCCCGCCGCCAGCGACGGCTTTAGCCCCTTCTGCAAGGCCAGACTCGAGATAACCGCAGACGCGGTTGAACTGGCTTTCCGAGACCATCGGGCCCATCTGTGTCTCGGGATCGAGTCCGGGACCGACCTTGATCTTCTTGGCCTCATTGGCAACGCCATCAACGAGCTTGTCGAAGATGCTCTCCTGCACAAACAGCCGTGACCCAGCGCAACAGCACTGACCATGATTGAAGAAGATGCCACTCGCCGTACCCTTGATAGCGAGATCTAGATCGGCATCGCGCAGCACGACATTTGGGGACTTGCCACCCAGCTCAAGCGAGACCTTCTTCAGGTCATTGGCGGCCGCCTTGAGGATGAGCTTGCCCACTTCGGTTGAGCCGGTGAATGCCACCTTGTCGACCCCAGGGTGTGCTGCCAGTGCCGCACCGGCCGTCTCGCCAAACCCGGTAACGATGTTGACCACGCCATCGGGGAATCCCGCCTCCTGGATAAGCTCCCCTAGGCGTAGGGCTGTTAACGGCGTTTCCTCGGCCGGCTTCAAAACGACTGTGCAACCGGTGGCAAGTGCGGGTCCAAGCTTCCACGCCGCCATCAAAAACGGAAAGTTCCACGGAATGATTTGGCCGACCACGCCAACCGGCTCACGCAGTGTATAGGCATGGAACTTCACTCCTGGTGCATAGGGCACCGAAAGTGGGATTGTGTTGCCTTCAATCTTGGTCGCCCATCCGGCCATGTAATGGAAGAGATCCGCCGCCAGCGGCACGTCAGCTGCGCGGGCAACAGCAATGGGTTTCCCATTATCCAAGGACTCTAATTCAGCCAGCTCCTCGAGATTCTCGAGGATCAGATCACCGAGCTTCCAGACCAGCCGGCCTCGTTCGGATGGGCTCAATCTTGGCCACGGCCCACTCTCAAATGCCCGGCGGGCCGCCTTGACGGCACGGTCGATATCTTTCTCGTTGCCCTCCGCCGCCTGCGCAATCACCTCGCCGGTGGCGGGATTCTCGACAGGAAATGTCTTGCCCGAGGCGGCATCGACCCATTTCCCATCGATCAAGAGCTTGCGCCGTTCCTTGACGAAACTTGTCACCCTTTTATCGAGCCGAATTTCTGTTGCTGCGATACTCATACCTGGCCTCCTGATGGTTTCCGCAATTTGTGGCAAGTGACGCTCGCCGGTCACGTGATGGCGCAGTTTGAGATCTGAATGGCTCTTCCATCGCGCACATCATTGCGCCAAGGGGCGCAGTTTAAAAACCGCTGCGATGGCTCAGCGCTATCACGCTGAAAGCGACTAACGAATTATACCAAAAATGCGCCGAGCACGATATCATTCTCAAACTCGGCGATCAGCGCCAAGATGCCTGTAAGCCACGATGTTTAGCATTTAGTACGCCAGTCCACCCGTCGGCGAAGCGTCTGCCTAGCCTTCTGCTAGTCTCGGACGATGGGTTGGGGGCTTGACGCTGTGCTAATCTTCAGGATGGAACACGTCAGCGGAGGCATTCCCAAATGTGTATTTCCTCATCCAGCTGATCTATTTCCATACCCTTAAAAGCGCCCCGCGTGACGATGCCTACAATCCTCCCGCTCTCGACTACTGGAAGATGACGGAAGCCGAGTTCATTCATCTTCCGCAGCGCGTCGATTGCGCGACTATTAGGACTTATCGTGACGGGATTGGGCGTCATTGCTTGCGCCAGAGTGGTAACTTCGGCACTCTTACCCTCGGCAAGCGTACGCACCGCATCTCGCCCGGTGAAAATGCCGGTCAACCGTTGTTGATGGTCAACCACCAGAACTGACCCTGTGCCGCAGTCCCACATGCATCGGCAGGCCTGCTGTACCGACGCATCCTCCGCGAGTACCTGCAGGTTTTGGCCCTTGACGATATTCCCGATCTTTCTGTTGGCCATGATGCTTCCCTTTCGGGATGAACTCAACCACGTAAGGCTTAGCTACCACCAGTAGCCTAGCACATTGCGACGTCGACGAGCAGATGGATGCCAGAGCGCCTGTTGGGTTAATGCCTAGCACGCCGCGTCCCGAGGGGCTGGCAGACACGTGCTTGATCTAATCAACCTCCCGGCGCAATGCTGAGCGCCATCTACTTGCGATGAAGGCCAAACATTTCATAGTCGCCACGCGTCCACGCCTGGCCGAGATAACGAAGCACCCAAAGGTTTCGTTTGCCGATTATGAGCGCGAGCTGCGCCCAATGCAGTCCACCATGCAAGCAATTCAACAAGCCTATCTCGGCACGCGAGAGAGAGCGGTAGTGGTCCTCGAAGGATGGGACGCCTCAGGCAAGGGTGGCATCGTTCGACGACTCGCCTGGGCATTGGATCCACGCAGCTTCAAAGTCTATCCGGTCGCGGCACCGATGTCGCACGAGCAGGGTAAGCACTACCTTCAGCGTTTTTGGGAAAAGCTACCCAGCCGCGGCGAGATCGTGGTGTTCGACCGCTCCTGGTACGGGCGCGTCTTGGTCGAGAGAGTGGAGAGGATCGCGAATAAGCGGGAATGGCTAAGGGGCTACGAGGAGATCAATCAATTCGAGCAAATGTTGGTTGCGGACGGCATTCGCGTTGTGAAATGCTTTTTGCACATCACGCCCGAAGAGCAAATCCGCAGGTTCAAGGATCGGCTGGCTAATCCGTGGAAACGCTGGAAGCTCACCTTTGAGGATTTGCGAAACCGGTCTCGCTGGACGGACTACGAGTTCGCCATCGAAGACATGATCGAGCAGACCTCAACAGGGCGGTTCCTTGGCACGTTGTTCCAGCTGATAACAAGTCATACGGGCGTCTTGCCGTCTTCAAGATACTCATCCATCACCTGGGCGAAGGACTGAGCTTGGAGCCGCGCCCGGCTGAGCCGAAGATCGCGGAAGCCGCGGCAAAGCTTTTTAAAGGTTCATAGCTGTCGCTTTTATGCCTGGAGACGAGCGCTGGCCGGCGCCCTCTCGTTTGCGCTAGCTAGCTGCTTAGCAGTCGGAGCTAACGAGGTCTCGCTGTCTCCTCTCCGCGGCTGAGCACTGATTGGCAGCTAATCAGCTGCTCCTTCGGGCCACATTAGCCAGTCTCGGGCGGCCTCTTCGTCGCCGGGCGCGAAATGCTCTACCGCGCAAGACATGAAAGGAGCAACTAGACTAGACCATAGATGATGCGTGTCTGGGTTAGACACGATCGCGACGCGGCTGAAATCCTTCACGTGGCGAAGGCTGAATTTGATGTCATGCCAGAGGGCATGCGCGTCCATACCCTCGAAATGCTCGATGATTTCGAGCACGCGCACATGGCCATGCCGCTTGATGAAAGCTTCGAGCTTGGAAGCTACGGCGTCGAACTCCTCCGTCGAAACGTGGCCTTCGAGCACAATTTCAACCGCTTGCGCGTTGTCGTGTTCCTTATAGGAAAGCATGGGACTACCCCGCTCGGAGTTCCATCTTTGCCGCTGGAGAGGATCCTTAAAGGCTCCTGATGTGACTGTGTCCTTATTCTTTTAAGCTGAGAATGAAGGCGATGACGTTGTCCATGTCGGTTGGCTCGACAATGATATTGGGCATAGTCGGATGTGATGTGCTGAGCCAAACCCTCAAGGCAGTGCCAGTCATTCCGGGCGTGTTGGCCACATCCTTAAACGGCGGTGCTGTGGGCTCGGGCGACGTTCCCGTTTGGTCGATTGCATGGCACTTTGCACAGACCTGCTTAGCGTAGGCGGCCCCCGCTCCAGGGTCCCGAGTTTGAGCTTCTGCACTCGAAGCCAGCCATGCCACGAACGGGATGGTGGCTAACAAGGGGAACCACTGCTTCAAGTTTCTTACTCCTCCTGTCGAAGGCTGAGAATGTAGGCGGAGAGGTCGGCAAGCTCGCTCTTCGTGAGGGGGATCGTCGGCATCGGGTGCTTGGGCAGCATAATATGCGCCATGATCGCACCGGCGCTCTGTCCTTGTTTGTTGGCGATTTCGTGAAAGCTCGGAACATCTGCGTTGGCATGTTGCTGTTCAACAATGCCAACGAGATGGCAGTTAGAACAGAGCCGGGTCGCTAACTCCTTTCCGTGTTGCGAGTTAGGCATGCTGGTCACGGGAGCGCCAGAGGCCGGTACTGTCGCCAGGAACGAAAACAAACCAAGCGTGAGCAAATTGCGCGCTTCCAAGGGTCCTCTCCTCATCCCCTTACTAGTCATTAAACCACCAAGCCAGGCGAGCGACCACAACGCAATCTGGTCTGAGTGATTGTTGACCAGCCAGAAGCTCGGTCGTCCAAAGTTCGTCTTCACCTAAACCGACCATGACCTCTTGCAGGGGGGCCTCATCGGGGTGCGGCCCAGCGAAGGTTCTTCTGACCATGTGAAAGTTCTGGGCCTAATCCGTTCGATTCGAGAAAGCCACCTTCGTGCCAACGAGGCCACAGTGGCCAGACTCCCTGGGAGGCCAGTAACGGTCAAAACGATCCTCGGCCGACCCTTCCGTCGGCGGGGCATAACCCCGCTCACTGGAGCTCGCTGGGAGGGCGTTCGCCTCCCAGGGCAGCTAGGTTCCTGAAAAGCTGTTTTTTGGCAACGGCCGATGCCGGGCTCCAAGGCTCGTTAGCGGGCTCGCCCGGTTACGTCTTAGCGGCTAGATCGGCGTCCATTTAATGGAGGCCGCGCAGCTAATGGAGGCCGCGCAGCCCATTTCGATCGTTCGAGTCGGCCGAAGGAGCCCGCGAGGCAACTTTTCTTCTGCTCCGCTATTAAACTCTCTCTCTTACGACGTTCGGTAACGAAGCGCGGCTAAGGAGACCTAACGTGAAAGCACAACTAATACTGATCGCATCCGCACTCCTGCTGGTGAGCAACATCGCCGGTGCGCAAGAACAGAAAGCGCCAAGCACTGGTGCCCAAGAACCGAAGCGCCAAGCGCCAAGATGACAGGCGAGGATATGATGGGCTGTATGGGCCAAAACATGATGGGCCATGGCATGATGCGCCCGGGCATGAAGCGTCATGGCATGCACATGCGTGTCATGATGATTCTGATGGATAATGATGGCGACGGAGCTTTATCGCTTGAGGAAGTCCAGGCGGCCCATGCAAAAATCTTTAAGGTGATCGATGCCGACAAGGACGGAAAGGTCACGCCGACGGAAGTTGAAATGTTCTTCCGCTCTCCGACTTCCGCTCGATAGCTGACTCACCGATGCGGAAAGATGGCCCGCCGGCGGCGGAGGCCAGCCCGCTGGGACGTCCCACACGGCCGCAAGGCCCTCGGTCGGACGGTTTCGTCGGCCGGGGCTTACCCCACTCCGGGAGCCTCCCAAGGAGTCGCCTTTGACAGACCCCTGGAAAGCGGCTGGGGGGCAGAAGCAATCCTCGCGTTTCAAAACTCCAACGAGATGGAACGCGCGCGCAAGGCGGTGGAGGATCCGATGGCGAAATGGGGGGCAAATCGGCATGGTCCTCAAGCAACCTGCTGATGGTTGCGAAGCAATCCTGCACTAGGAGATTCGCGATAAGTTTTCCAACATGAAAGATGATCGCGCCCGCATGTCCTGGATAGAGCGGTTCGCTTCTGACTCACACGTCGCCTCCGCGCTCCTCCATGGACCCGCAGGGTTGACCAATCTGAGTGATGCCGAACAAGCGATGTTAAAGAGCAAAGTTGAAGGACACATGCCGCCCGAAATCCTCGCGGAGCGTGAGGCCACCACAAAAGGTCTGGCAGAGGTTGAGAATGGCTGGGAGCGGGCGCAAACTTTCATCGCCCAAGGTGCTGAATTGCAGAAGGATCGAGATGGAAATTGGAGTGCGCCGACCGATGCAAAGGAAGCTGCCGCTTGAGATGCCGCCATCGCCGCCGCGGAGCGAAGCGCGCAGCTTGCGGAACCGGCGATGGCGGAGAGTGGTGAGCGCGTCTTCGCAGCTGCGGCCGGTTGTCATGTCCCGGCTTGACGCGCTTAGGAGTGGCCCCGTGTTTCTCGTCGGCAACTTTGGCGGGGTCGTTTCGGGGCGGCGGGCAATGCCTTGCCGCCTTCCACCTACTAAATGCACACGGGCCGCTGACGTATTCGATACCAGCCTCTCGGAAGCTGTTAAAACCCGCTTCCAGATTCTCGGTGAAGCTCATCTGGTTCAGGCAGGTTATCGAGGTCGGTAATGCTCTTGTCGTTGATCCAGAACAAGTCGAGGCCAAACTGGTCGCGCTTCAACAGTTCGTAGTAGTCGAAACAGCGCCAGCGGCCATTCACTCTCTCGCCACCACCGTGTCGTAGAGCCCGTAGTGGGTCAGTCCCTCATGGCTGTCGATGCCCGTGTACCGGAGGGACGCGTCTTCGTACCGGCGGAACGCGAACACCGCTTGGTTCATCTGCTCGGTGTTGAACACCTTCAGGCTAACAAGCAGGTGAAAGTCTTTCACCGTCAGGCCGGTGACGGCCAGGAACAGCTCTGGCTCCAGCTTGGTAATCACGTCCTGAAGCGTGTTCTCGCGGAAGTCGGTCAGGTACATGAACGCCGGGATGCGCGTCGCGAACTTGATGAGCTTCTCCTGCACGAGCTTGCGCTTGGACTTGTACTCCTTTTCCTCGGCTGTGAGTTCCTTCTTCTCCTTTTCCGTCAGCTCGCGCTCTTTAGCCTTGTTCTTGAGCTCTTTCACCTTCTCGCTCTTGTTGATGATGGTCTCGATGATGTTGTCGCCGAGCGACCGCCAGCCCTCGATGCGCTCCACGGCAGCCATCGCGTCGGGGTTGTCGAGGATGCGGCGCAGCGTGTCGTTATCCACGTTCACCAGCAGCGCGCTCTCCCATTTACGCGCGAGCAGCGTGGCCGAGGTGCCCGCCATCGCTATGTCGAGGATGCCGCCCGCGTCAATCTGCGTCATGTTCGCGCCGTCATAGGCCAGCACGGGCAGGAACGAGACGAGGTCCTTGACAGCGTTCTCCGGGTTCGGCTCATTGGGAGAGAGCCCGATACCGTACTCGGAGAGCTGTCGCAGCGCGCGCGTGGGCGCGAAGTCGAACACGAAGCAGACGGGTTTGAGGATTTCTTCCTCGTTCGGGTTGTCGCCGTTGGGGTTCTTGATGGACCATGGCGACTGCACGCGGAACGCGGCCTGAAAGTAGGTCTCCGGGCTCTTCAGATTGCGCAGCATCAGGATTGATGACCACTGCGGCACGGTCACGCCGGTGGTGAGCTTGCCGCACGATAGCGTGATTGTCTTGGTCTCGAAGCCGCTGCCGATGGCCTTGCGCACCGGTGGCAGCGCATCGAGCCCGATCCCTGCCGAAGCCCCGGCCGCGACGACAACCTTGTACTCGTGCCAGAAGGTGTTGTGTTTCTCGGCCAGCAGGTTCGCCATCGCGTGACAGGCCGCGACGTTGGGCAGAAACCAGAATGAGTGCTGAAGGTACGGCAGCAGGCGCCTCCGAATAGGAAAGGCGGCCGCGTGCCCGTCTTGAGGCTCTCGACGGCCTTCGGCGCGTATTGGCCCCGGATAATGTCCAGCCACTTTTGCAAGATGAGCGCCATCAGCGACTCGACGCTGCAGGTAAGCTGAGGGCAAGTGCCAATCAGCGTATCGCAGTCCTCACAATCCTCGGGGTCCTGGACAAGCCGTCGTCGACCAGGGAGATTACCGACAAGGGTGTGTCGGTGGGTCTGCGGAAGATCAAGAAATGGCAGGTGCCGCTGGTGCTCGCGCGAGCGGACGAGCTCGGCCTGGTCTCCCGCCTCCCACAAGGGTGGATTCTCCTACCGGCTGGACTGGATTTACTTCAGGGAGAAGGGAATCCCGCTAAAGGCCAAGCTCATCACCGACGCCACCCACAGTCTGCATGCTCACATCGCCTCGATCACTGATCCCATCCGCCGCGCGTTCATTCAGGAAGCGGTCGACGGCTTTGAGGCTAAACTCAACAGGGCTGCCGTAGTGTTGTCGTGGGTAGGCGCGGTGTGGATTCTGCAGAACCACGTACTCGACAAAGCGCTGAAGGCATTCAACGCCGCTCTCACTGCGCGCTTCCTGAAGGCTAAGCCGATTAAGACCATCAAGAACTTTGCGCCTCTTAGCGAGGCCGACTTTCTGCAGGTGTGCGAGGACGCCGGCATAATCGACAAGGCAGAGAAGAAGCAGCTGACGCAGCGCCTTGATCTGAGAAATGATTGCGGACACCCGAATAGTCTGACAATTGGTGAGCACCAAGCCGCCAGCCATCTCGAGCTCCTGCTTCAGAACGTGTACGAGAAATATTGAGCGCGCCGTCCCAATCGCACCGCACCGTGCCGATAAACGGGGCAAGCGGCGTTAGTCGCAATTCCCGCTTGGCTTCGCTATAGTCGCAGGCGGCGGGCTGCGAGGCGCGTTAGGAGCACAAATCCCAGGGCCCTATAAAGATCCATGGGAGCCGACCCTGGCGGGGACCGTGGTCTCCGTCATTTGGCGCCCACCTACTTGTTGTAGGGAGACCGGGATCAACGCTCCGACGGCCATCGCGGCTTCGCCTTCACCCGCCGATGCATCAGCGATTCACCGCCGAGCCTCTACTGGCCCGAGCCGCTGGGAAGCCACCAGCGGCCAAAGCGAACCTCGGTCGGGCCACGGCCCGGCCCAAGCCCACCGCGTTCCCTTGGCCTCCCTTGGGCCCGACCCCTGGCGGGGTTGAACCGGGGGTTTCCAGAAATTTCGCCATGTAACCCTTGGAAACAAAGGGCAAACGGCGGCTCCCTTAGGATCTTATAGGGCCCTGGGAATTGTGCGCCTAACGCACCTCGCAGCCTGCCGTCCCGACTATAGCGAAGTCATTGCGCTTGCGCGACCGGTTGGAATTCACGGACGCTTTTTTGTCTTGGCCGGCGGCTTGGCCTCGCTGCCGAACCGCTCGTTCAAGACCTCGAGCCGGTCGGCCACGGCCTCGATCCGGCCGGCGAGATCGGCCTTGGCCGACTTCGCCGATTCATCGGCGACCGAGCGGTCGCGCCGCGCCGCGGCAAGGGAGGCCTTCAACGCCTCCATTTCGCGCCTCAGCTCCCACAATTCGTCGGTGACGAGGAGCGAGGCCATGAGAATCAGCCGGTCGTCGCCGACCTGGCCGAATTTTCGTTTCATATCTTCGACATGGGTGCCGAGATACTCTGCGAGCGCGATGAGGTGGTTTTCCTCGCCTTCGCCGCACTCCAGACGATAGGTTCGGCCGTTTAGAACGACGGTGACCTGACCCATGGCAGCCCCCGGGCTGTATCCCCGCCATGATCTACCTGGGGTTGGCCGGCATCAAGTCCTTGAGTGTCACCATGACGGCGCTAAGCCGCCCGGAAACTTCGTCATTGGCCGCCGCGAGACGGTGCGTCCGCGCCTTCTCGGCATCGAGTTCCTTGAGCAGCCTGTCGCGTTCCTCGGTGAGAAAGCGAACCTTCTCGCGCAAGTTCGCAAGCGAAACGCCGTCTTCGGTTTCGGCAAAGGCCTGCCGCAAGAAGGCCTCGAGCTCCTCGACAGCCATGTCGAGCCGCTCGGCAGCCCGCTGCAGGGCGTCGGATTGGCCCATCGCTGCACTCTCCCCGCTGAGGCGCCACGCTTCTTGCCAGAGACCCTCAGGCTGCTGGACCTGCGGCTTGATGTCAATGTCGCGGCGCGCAGAATTGATTCCACAACAACGATGCGCTCAGTCGTTTTGTTCCGCCCGCTGACATTGACAGTTGTGCGAGCCCTATGATTTGAGACGGGCGCACCGATCGGCGTGGGCAACGGAGCGAGAACATTTCAAGAGGATGGCCGAAATCAAGCCTCATTGCCGGCTATACCTTCAGTTTCCAATGCACCCTTCGGCCCAACTTGTGAGCCGGCTCACACACGCAATCGCCAGCACCGATGCGGCTAGCGTCTTGCTTTGTTCGGATTCGCCGCAATCCAACGACGATCTCGCGTCCCTTCTCGCTCTGGTGCAAGGGAGCGGGCTCGCCTGTCTCGTCGCGACTGACGCAACGTTCGCCGCGCGCGTCGGCGCCGACGGCGTGCATCTTGCCGCAGATACAACGCTCTACGCCGAGGCGCGCAAGACCCTCGGCGCGGAGGCGAGTATCGGCGTCTTTTGCGGCTTTAGCCGGGACGATGCCATGCGTCTGGCCGAGTCGGGCGCGGACTACGTCGCTTTCGGCCCGCGGGACAAAGGCGATAGCGCCGCAATCGATCAGCGTGCCGAGCTTATCGCCTGGTGGTCCGAAATCTTCGTCGTGCCTTGCATCGCTTGGAACGTCGGCAACGCCGAGGAGGCGGCGCGCTGCGCCGCTCGCGGCGCCGATTTCGTCGCGCCTCCGCTTGGCCTCTGGGGCGATGACGAGGGCCCCCGGCGGATCGCCGAGATCGACCGCGCCATTCGCGCGTCGCGGAGGACGGCTTGACCTCCTTTCGCGCATGCGCCGCCATCGTGGCCGGGGCGCTTTTGCAGGCGCTGGCCCCAGCGCTAGCGGGCGCTGCCGAAAGCCCCTCTTACGCCGCCTACGCTCAAGGCCGCTACCTGACCGCGCTCAAGCTCGCCGAAGAGGAAGCGGCGAAGGGCTCGAAAGAAGCCTACACGCTCATGGGCGAGATCTATTCCGAAGGGCTCGGCGTCGCCCAGGACTACGGCAAGGCGGCCGATGCCTACGCCAAGGGAGCCGATCTCGGCGATTCCAATGCGCAGTTTTCGCTCGGGCTCATGGTCGCCGAAGGCCTCGGCGTGAAGAAGGACCTGCACATCGCCGCCAACCTGTTCGAGAAAGCGGCGCAGAGCGGCAATCCCGCCGCGCAATATAATCTCGCCGCCGTCTACCTTCAGGGCAAAGGGCGTCCGGCCGACGAAGCCAAGGCCGCCGAATGGATGGAGAAGGCGGCAACCTCCGGCAATGCGCAGGCGCAATACGACCTCGGCGCGCTCTACCAATTCGGCCGCGGCGTGTCGCCCGACAAGAAGAAGGCCGCCGAGTGGACCGGCCGCGCGGCCGACGCGGGCCTTGCCGATGCCCAAGTCGAGTACGGCATCATGCTGTTCAAAGGCCAAGGCGTGGCCGTGGACGAAGCGCGCGCCGCCAAGCTCTTCCGGCTCTCCGCCGAACAGGGCAACGCCGTCGCCCAGAACCGGCTTGCGCGGCTCTACGCCAATGGCGTGGCGGTGAAGGCCGATCCGGTGCAGGCGGCCAAGTGGCATCTGCTCGCGCGTAGCGCCGGCGTCAGCGATTTCTCGCTCGACATCGTCCTCTCCAAGCTCAAGCCGGAAGAACGCGCCAAGGCGGAAGAAGCGGCCGCGAATTGGCGAAGCGAGCGCCTGAGCGAGTAGCGGCGCTTGACAGCGCTTCCCCCGCACGTCTTAAAGGCCTGCTTTCAGCTTTCCCCTTAAGGCGTTCCATGAAGATCAACGGCAACGAAATCAGACCCGGCAACGTGATCGAGCACAAAGGCGGGCTCTGGGTCGCGGTGAAGACGCAGCACGTGAAGCCCGGCAAAGGACCGGCTTACGCGCAAGTCGAGCTCAAGAACGCGATCGACGGCACCAAGCTCAACGAGCGCTTCCGCTCCTCCGAGACGGTTGAGCGCGTGCGGCTCGAGCAGAGGGACTATCAGTTCCTCTATGCCGAAGGCGACATGCTCACCTTCATGGACACGGACACCTACGACCAAATCCAGATCCGAGCCGATTTCCTCGAAGAACGCGCGGCCTTCCTGCAAGACGGAATGAAAGTGACGGTTGAGAGCCATGAGGGGCGGCCGATCGGCATCTCGCTTCCCGATCAGGTGACGCTCGCCGTGGTCGAGGCGGAACCCGTGGTGAAGGGACAGACCGCGGCCTCGTCCTACAAGCCGGCGATGCTCGAGAACGGCGTGCGCGTCATGGTTCCCCCCTTCATCGCGGTCGGCGAGCGCGTGGTGGTAGACACCAACGAGCTCACTTACGTCCGCCGCGCGGATTAGCTCATCCCTGGTGCCGGCATGCGCCGGCACGCGACACGACGAAACGCCCCGATGCCCGCCTCGGCGCTGATGAATGTGATGCTCGCCGCCGCCCGCAAGGCGGCCCGCAGTCTCGCGCGCGATTTCGGCGAGGTCGAGCAGCTCCAGGTCTCGCTGAAAGGTCCTGCCAATTTCGTCACCGCCGCCGACCATCGCGCCGAAGAAATCTTGCACGCCGAGCTTGCCCGCGCGCGGCCGGGCTATGGCTTTCTCCTGGAGGAGCGCGGCGAGATCGAAGGCGCTGACCGCACCCACCGCTTCATCGCCGATCCCCTCGACGGCACCACCAACTTCCTGCACGGCATTCCCCACTTCGCCATCTCGATCGCGCTCGAGCGCGAGGGCGAGCTCGTGGCGGGATTGATCCTCAATCCGGCGACGCACGAGATTTTCACCGCCGAGAAGGGCAAGGGCGCTTTCCTCAACGACCGCCGCCTCCGGGTGGCGGCACGGTCGGAGCTTGCCGACGCCCTCATCGGCACCGGCATCCCCCATAGCGGGCGCCCCGCGCACGATCACTACCTTGCCGAGCTCCGCGCCGTCATGGCCGCATCCGCGGGCGTGCGCCGGCTCGGCGCCGCCGCGCTCGACCTTGCCTGGACGGCGGCCGGCAGATTCGACGGCTTCTGGGAGCGAAACTTGCGGCCCTGGGACCTCGCGGCCGGGATCGTCATTCTGCGCGAGGCCGGAGGGTTCGTGAGCGACGCCGAGGGCAAGGAGGCGGTGCTGGCGCAAGGGAGCATCGTCGCCGGCAACGAGGCGATCCAGCGCAAGCTGCTCAAACTCCTGAAAGGCGCAAGCACCTGACCGCGCCTCCCACGGCCCCGGCCCCCGGAGAATACCAGGGGAAGGCCCGCCCTGAGGTTGCCGTTTTGCCCGTAGAAGTATTCGGTTAAGCTTAAGTCATCGGGCGAGTCGAACCACGGCAGGGCATGGCAGCGGTCACTTACAAGGTCAAACTCACGCGCCCCCAGGTCTTTCTCTGGCGCATGACCCTGTTCCTCGTTCTCGCGGTGCTGCTCACCATCATCCTCGACGGACAGACGGGGCAGCTCCGCCGGAGCTTCCTGGCCAATCCCGGGCTCAACGGGCTCATCATCGGCGTGCTCGTAGTCGGCGTCGTCTATTCGTTTCGCCAAGTCTTGCGGCTCTACCCCGAGATCAACTGGGTCAATAATTTCCGTATCTCCGATCCCGGATTGACCGTCGAGAAGAGTCCCGTTCTGCTTGCGCCGATGGCGACCATGTTGCGCGACCGCACCGGCCAGCTCTCGCTTGCGACCGGGGCCATGCGCTCGCTGCTCGACTCGGTCGCGTCCCGTCTCGAAGAGCAACGCGAGACCACACGCTATCTGATCGGCCTCCTTATCTTTCTCGGCCTGCTCGGCACCTTCTGGGGCTTGCTCGAGACCGTGAGCACCGTGGGCAACACCATCAATTCGCTCGACACCAACGCGGGCGAAAGCGTGCTGCTGTTCGATCAATTGAAGGAAGGCCTCGCCGGGCCGCTCAGAGGCATGGGTATCGCTTTCTCGAGCTCGATGTTCGGTCTCGCCGGCTCGCTCATCATCGGCTTCCTCGACCTGCAAGCGGGACACGCGCAGGGGCGCTTCTATAACGAGCTCGAGGATTGGCTGTCCGGCATCACCGAGCTGCAATTGGCCGAAGCGCCCGGCGCCGCCGGCACGGCGCCTCAAGTGCGGTTCGCCCTTCTCGACATGCAGCGCTCGCTCGCCGATCTCAACGAGAAGGTCGAGATGAAACTCTTGAACGACAATACCGGCGATGCGGTCAAAGACCTCGCCGCGGGCGTCGATAAGCTGATCCGGCAGATGCGCGCCGAGCAGAAGGTGGTGCGCGAATGGGCCGACGAGCAGGCGCAGCAGCAGCAGGAGCTCGCCACGGTGCTGCGCCAGATCACCGACAAGGCCAAGCTGCCGATGCGTGAGGAGCGCAAGTAGCCATGTCCCTGGCACGCGCCCGCCGCGGCCGTTTCCAGGCCAATTACTGGCCCGGCTTCGTCGACATGCTGTCCACGCTGCTGCTCGTCGTGACTTTCCTCATGGCGCTGTTCATGCTCGCCAATTTTGTCGTCACCCAGGCCGCGAGTGGCAAGGACACGATGCTGACGAAGCTCAACCGCCAGCTCGCCGAACTGACCGAGCTGCTCGCGCTCGAACGTTCGAAGGGGGAGTCCGCCCAGGACAGCCTCGCGGCGCTGCAGGCGACGTTGACCGACAAGGACAAGGAGAACGAGCGCCTGACCGGCTTGCTCGGCGCGGCGAGCGGCCAAACCCAAGGCGCCGAGGATCGCGTTCGCGCGCTGACCTCCTCCCTCGACGAGCAGAAGCAGATCACCAACGACGCTCTCGCCAAGGTCGAGATGCTGAACCAGCAGCTCGCGGCGCTCCGACTCCAGCTTGCCTCACTTCAGGAAGCGCTCGAGGCCTCGGAGGCGAAGGACAAGGAGAGCCAGGCGAAGATCGCCGATCTCGGCCAGCGGCTGAACGTCGCCCTTGCCAAGAAGGTGCAGGAGCTTGCCCGCTACCGCTCCGACTTCTTCGGCAAATTGAAGGAAGCGCTCGGCAACCGGTCCGACTTCGAGATCGTCGGCGATCGCTTCTTGTTCCCGTCGGACGTGCTGTTCGATACCGGGTCGTCCCTGCTCAGGCCCGAGGCCACGTTCCAGCTCGACAAGCTCGCCGCCGCGTTGAACGAGCTTGAGACCAAGATTCCGCCCGACATCGCCTGGGTGATGCGCATCGACGGCCACACCGACATCAAGCCGATCGCCACGGTTGAATTCCCCTCGAACTGGGAGCTATCGAGCGCCCGCGCGATCTCGGTCGTGCGCTATCTCATGGATCAGGGCGTGTCGCCAAACCGGCTGGTCGCGGCGGGCTTCGGCGAGTTCCAGCCGATCGAGGCGGGCGACAGCGAGCAGGCGCTCGCCAAGAACCGCCGCATCGAATTGAAGCTGACCGAGCGCTAGATCTTCGACTGCCTCGCCTACTCGGCGGCGTCGGGCGCGAATTGCAACTCTGCCAAACGTTTGTAGATGCCGCCTTTGCCGATCAGGCTTTGATGCGTCCCCTCTTCGACCAGATGCCCATGGTCGAGCACGAGAATGCGGTCGGCCCGCATTACCGTCGCCAGCCGATGCGCGATCACGAGCGTGGTGCGGCCCTCCATGATCTTGTCGAGAGCGCGCTGCACCAGCGTCTCGCTCTCCGCGTCGAGCGCGCTCGTGGCCTCGTCGAGGAGCAGAATTGGAGCATCGCGCAGCACGGCGCGCGCAATTGCGATCCTCTGGCGCTGTCCGGCCGAGAGCGTCACGCCAGCCTCCCCGAGCATCGTGTCATAGCCTTCCGGCAAAGCCGTAATGAAATCGTGGGCGAAGGCGGCCCGAGCGGCGGCCTCGATCGCCTGCCGGCTCGCGTCCGTCGCGCCATAGGCGATATTGGCGGCGACGGTGTCGGCGAATAGGGCGGTGTCCTGCGGCACGAGCGCGAAGCGGGCGCGAAGCTGATCGAGCGCGACTTCGCCGACGCCAAGTCCGTCAACTTCGACCTTGCCGCGATTGGCGTCATAGAAACGGAGAAGAAGCGCGAAGATCGTCGTCTTGCCCGCGCCCGACGGCCCGACCAGCGCCACGCGTTCGCCCGGCGCGACGCGAAAGCTCACACGATCGAGCGCGCTCGCATCGGGCCGCAAAGGATAGGCGAAGGAGACGTCGCGGAAGGCGATCTCGCCCCGCGGCGGCACCGGGAGCGGCTTCGGATTTAGCGGCGAGGTGATGCTCGACCGGGCCTCGAGCAGTTCGCCCAGGCGCTCGGCCGCGCCCATCGATTGGGCCACGTCGCCCCAAACTTCGCTCAAGCCCCCGACGGCCGAAGCCGCAAGCACGGCATAGAGCACGAATTGCGACAGCCTCCCCCCCGTCATGGTCCCCGCCAGCACCTCCTGAGCGCCGTACCACAAGACGCCAACGACGCTCGCGAAGACGAGGAAGATGGTGATGGCGGTAAGCCCCGCCCGCGCCTTCGTCCGGGAATTGGCGGCCGCGAAAGACCGCTCGACCGCCGAGCCGAAGCGCGCCGCCGCCGCCTTCTCATGAGTGAAGGCCTGCATCACCCTGACCCGCGCCAGGCTTTCGCTCGCGTAAGCCGAGGCCTGCGCGAGCGTGTCTTGCGCCTCGCGCGAACGCTTTCGCACCGAGCGGCCATAGGCGACGAGCGGCAGCACGATGATGGGGATGGCGATCAGCACGGCGAGCGACAGTTTCGCGCTCGTCACGATCATCATGACGGCCGAGCCGATCAGGAGCAGGATATTGCGCAGCGCCTGCGAGATCGCCGTGCTTGCCACCGCCTTCACCTGAGTGGTGTCGGCCGTGATCCGCGACATCATCTCGCCTGAATGCGAAACTTCGAAGAAGGCCGGGCTCAACTCCGTCAGATGCGCGAACACGTCGCGGCGAATGTCGGCGACGACCCGCTCCCCAAGCCAGTTCACCGCGTAGAACCGCGCCGCGCTCGACAGCGCGAGAATGAGGCCGATGCCCGCGAGCGTCGCGAAATATTTGTCGATGAGGCCGGGATCGATCCCTGAGAAGCCGAGATCGATCATGCGCCTCACGGCGAGCGGCACGGCAAGGGTCGCGGCGGCCGAAACAACGAGTGCGACGAGCGCCGCGGCCAGCATCCCCTTGTGGCGGAAAAGATAAGGCTTAAGCGCGCGGAGCGAGCGAAGCGAGGCGCGCCTCGCCTTCCCGCTGCCTTCGCCCTCCGCCGCGCTTTCCCGGTCGCGCAAGCGGTCTTCGGGTGGTGGCTCTACCGACTGCACAAAAATGGGCCCAGCTAGTTCGTCGTGCCGGACATTAAGGGCGGAACGGGCCGCCGGAAAGGGTCGAGAAGCGCGCTTTTAGGGCGCAGCCTTGCGGCCTCCGGCAAGTTCCTTTATAGGCTCCGCTCAACCGAATCCGCCGATTTTCACGAAGGCCAGAAGCCATGAAGAAGGAAATTCACCCGGATTACCACCCCATCAAGGTGGTGATGACCGACGGCACCGAGTTCGTCACCTATTCGACCTATGGGGCCGAAGGCGACACGCTCAAGCTCGACATCGATCCGAAGACGCATCCGGCCTGGACCGGCGGCGGCCAGCATCTCACCGATCGCGGCGGCCGGCTCACCCGCTTCAAGCGGAAATACGCGGGCTTCCTCAAATAGCGCGTTTCGTTTGCCGAAAGCCGCCTACTCGGCGTCCTTGCCGAAGGCCGACCTGAGACGCGAGAGCTGCGTCTTGAGCGGGTGGTCGCCGCCGCCGGCTTGCGGCAACGCCTCAGTGCCGAGCATCTGATCGAGGCGGATGACCCGCTCCTGAAGCTTGATGCTTTGCTCGATCAGCTCGCGCAAACGCGGAGGCAACGATCCGAAATCGCGGGGCACGGCCGATTGCTCGCTCCCGATCACCGGCAGCTTGATCTTGCTCTGCTCCGCCTTCGCCTGCTCGGGCGTAAGCTCCCCTTCGCAGACGGCGCGGCGGATCAGGAGCCAGGAGGCAAGCTGCATGAGCCGCGTGGTGAGCCGCATGCTCTCCGTGGCGTAAGCGAGCGAATGGGGTGGCCGGAGCTTCCGCGCCTCTTTGCGGCCGTCGCCGTCGAGATAGGTTGCCGCCGCCTCGACCAGCGCCATGCCCTCGCGAAAAACTGTCTTAAATTGGTCGGAGCGCGCAAACTTGGCGCCGAATGAGACCGTAACGTTACCGTCGCGGTCCCCGCTCTTGGACTTCCCCGCCATGCCCTACTCCCGTCTACGCACGAGCCCCGGGGGCATCATATGCCATGCGCCGGAAGACGCGCCGCTCATCAGCCTCCAAGGTTAAAGCGGGCGATTGGGGCAAAAAAAGAGCCGCCAGGCGGCGGCTCAGGAAGTTAACAGGGAGGCGTCAAACAGAGTGGAAAGCCACTCAGATCCAGAAGGCTGGATGACCGAGACCTTAACGCGAGAACTCCTAAGAACGCGTTAATGCTAAGGCTCGATTTACCTAAAGGAATGCGCAGCGATCACGCGCTAGCGCTTGAACGCAGCCTCCGCCGCGCTCTTCGACGATTGCTTGGCGCCGAGCGTCTCCTCCACGCGCGCGATTTCGTTCTTGAGATCGCCGATGAGCGCTTTCAGCTCGCCGACCGAAAGCTTGCTCAAATCCTGCCCGAGCTCGTAGGCCTTGGGCTTCTTGACCGGCTGAAGTTCGTCGAGGTCCATGCATCTATTCTAGCACCTCGCGCAAATCTGGCTAAGGTGCCGTCCCCTTCATCGAACGAGAGAAACCGATGCCGCCAAAGACCATGACCGCGATCGAGGCCAAGGGCGCGGGCGGTCCCGAAGTGCTCGTCGCAGGCACGAGGCCCGTGCCGGAGCCCGGTCCCGGCGAGGTCCTGATCGAGGTTGCGGCCGCCGGCATCAACCGTCCAGACGTGGTCCAGCGCCAGGGCCTCTACCCGCCGCCCAAGGGCGCCTCCGACCTGCTCGGGCTCGAGGTCGCGGGCATTGTGGTGAAGCGCGGTCAAGGCGCATCCCGCTTCAAAGACGGCGATCGCGTCTGCGCTCTCGTCAATGGCGGCGGCTACGCCGAATATGCCGTGGCGCCTGAGGCCACCACTTTGCCCGTGCCGGAAGGTCTCCGCATGGTCGAGGCAGCCGCCCTCCCTGAGACCTTGTTCACCGTCTGGCACAACGTGTTCGAGCGCGCGGCGCTCAAGCCGGGCGAATGGCTGCTCGTGCATGGCGGGGCAAGCGGCATCGGCACGACCGCCATCCAACTCGGCGCGGCGCTCGGCGCCCGTGTGATCGCGACGGTCGGAAGCGCCGAGAAGGTTGACGCGGCGCTTGCGCTCGGCGCCGCGCGCGCCATCAATTATCGCGACGAGGATTTCGTGGAGGCCGTGCGCGTTACGACCGGCGGCGAGGGCGCCAATGTGATCCTCGATATGGTGGGCGGCGACTATATCGAACGCAATCTGCGCGCGGCGGCGCTCGAGGGGCGGATCGTGCAGATTGCCTTCCTCAAGGGCGCCAAGGTCGAGATCGATCTGATGAGGCTCATGCTCCGGCGCCTCACGCTCACCGGTTCGACGCTGCGCGCCCAGACGCAAGAAACCAAGGTGCGCATCGCAAGAGGGGTCGAAGATTGCGTCTGGCCGCTGATCGCCCAAGGCAAGGTAAAGGCGGTGATCGACTTAACCTTCAGACTCGATCGGGCGGCCGAGGCGCACCGCCGGATCGACGACCCCGCCCATATCGGCAAAATCGTGCTGGAAATTCGCAAAGATGCGTAATCGGCAATTGCTTAGGCGAGGATCACGGCCTATATAGGCGTCATTCTCCTTCTTGTGACCTCGATTTCCGTCTTTCGCCGAAGGGGCGGAAGGTCGCGTGACTTCTCAAGGTTTGGAACCCCATGGACCGTACCCCTCTGATGCCCAAAGCGACCGCGGTTTGGCTGGTCGACAACACCTCGCTCACCTTCGAGCAGATCGCCGAGTTCTGTGGCTTGCACGTGCTCGAAGTGAAGGGCATCGCCGACGGCGACGTGGCCCACGGCATCAAGGGCATGGACCCGATCTCGTCGGGGCAGCTCTCGCGCGAGGAGATCGCCAAGGCCGAGCGCGAAACCTCGCACCGCCTCAAGCTGTCGGAGCCGAAGGTCGAGGTGCCCGAGGTGAAGACCAAGCGGGGCCCGCGCTATACGCCGGTGTCGCGCCGCCAGGACCGGCCGAATGCCATCCTGTGGCTGTTGAAGAACCATCCCGAGCTTAAGGACTTCGCAGATCATGCGGCTCGTCGGCACGACGAAGCCCACGATTATCGCCATCCGCGAGCGGAGCCACTGGAACTCGCCCAACCTCCAGGCGCAGGACCCGGTGACGCTCGGCCTCTGCTCGCAGATCGACCTCGATGCCGAAGTGAAAAAGGCGGCTGCCAGGCTCGAGCGCGAACGCAAACAGGCAGGGCTTGCCGAACCGCCAAAAGCCGGAACCCTGCTCCCGACCGAGGAAAGCACGGCCGAGCCCGAACCCGCGCCCGAACCCGAGCCGCCGATGGCCGCTAAGCTTGCCGAAGAGGCGCGCACCGCCATGGCAACCCCCGATGAGGAGGAGGAGGCGCCCGACATCGATTCGGTCTTCGCCAAGCTGAAAGAGCTGAAGCGCAGCGACGCGCCCAGCGAGTAGTTCGCTCAAAACTCACTCGTGCCGCAGGCCGGCGCGTCTCGCCGGTTTCCGATTGCCTGCCGGCTTAACCCTTCGCTAGGCTGCGAGCGGGAAACGCTCGGGATGGCGATGGCCAATCCTTACGATACCGGACTCGACAAGACGCCGGCGAATTACCAGCCGCTGACGCCGCTCGTGTTTTTGCAGCGGGCGGCCGCGGTTCATCCGGCCCACACCGCCATCATCCACGGCAAGACGCGAATATCGTACGCGGATTTCTACGCGCGAAGCCGCAAACTGGCTTCCGCGCTTGCCGCGCGCGGCACAGGACTTGGCGATACGGTGTCGGTGATGCTCGCCAACACCCCCGCCATGCTCGAAGCCCATTACGGCGTGCCCATGACCGGCGCCGTGCTCCACGCCATCAACACCCGTCTCGATGCATCGGCCGTCGCCTTCATGCTCGACCACGCCAACACCAAGGTGCTGATCGGCGACACCGAGTTCGGCCCCGTGCTCGCCGAGGCGCTGAAGCAGGTCAAGGTGAAGCCGCTTTTGATCGACTATCGCGACCTCGAATGCGGGGTTGAAGGGACGCGTCTCGGCACGCTCGACTACGAAGATTTCATCGCGCCCGGTGACCCCGATTTCACCTGGGCCATGCCCGACGATGAATGGAACGCGCTCTCTTTGAACTATACCAGCGGCACGACCGGGAACCCCAAGGGCGTCGTCTATCATCATCGCGGCGCGGCGCTGATGTGCTACGCCAATGCGCTCGCCACGGGCATGGGCCAGCACCCGGTCTATCTGTGGACGCTGCCGATGTTCCACTGCAACGGCTGGTGCTTTCCCTGGTCGATCTCGCTGCTCTCCGGCACTCATGTATGCTTGCGCGCGGTCCGGGCGAAGCCAATTTACGACGCCATTGCGGATCACAAGGTGACGCATCTCTCGGGCGCGCCCTTCGTCATGGCGGCTCTCCTAAACGCGACCGAGGACGAGCGGCGTCTCTTTCCTCAGTGCGTGGCCTTCAGCCATGCCGCTGCCCCGCCTCCGGCCGCCGTTCTTGCCCGGATGGACGCGGCCGGGTTCGAGCTAACCCATCTCTACGGCCTGACCGAGACCTATGGCCCCGCCACGCTCAACGAGTGGCACGCCGCCTGGGATGAGCTTCCGCCCGAACAGCGCCTCGACAAGCGCATCCGCCAGGGCGTGCGCTATCACGCGCTCGAAGGGCTCGCCGTGATGGACCCCGAGACCATGCGAGACGTCGAACCCGACGGCGAGACGCTCGGCGAGGTCATGTTCCGCGGCAATATCGTCATGAAGGGCTATCTCAAGAACAAGCAGGCGACCGAAGAAGCGTTCGCCGGCGGCTGGTTCCATTCCGGCGATCTCGGCGTGATGCACGCCGACGGCTACATCCAGCTCAAGGACCGGTCGAAGGACATCATCATCTCGGGCGGCGAGAATATTTCATCGATCGAAGTCGAGGACGTGCTCTACAAGCACCCGGCGGTCGCCGCCGCCGCGGTCGTCGCCAAGCCCGACACGAAATGGGGCGAGACGCCGTGTGCTTTCGTCGAGATCAAGACGGGAGCGAAAGTCACCGAGGAGGAGATCATCGCCTGGTGCAAAGACAAGCTCGCCCGCTACAAGTGCCCGCGCCACGTCGTCTTCATCGAGCTGCCAAAGACCTCGACCGGGAAGATCCAGAAATTCAAGCTGCGCGACATGGCGAAGGCCGTCTGAGCAGGCGAATTGGGGCGTGCGCGGCGCGCGGGCTTTAGCCAATCTCATCGGCATTGGGGGATTGAGCCATTCCGCTCGAAGAACGATTCAGCGAGATCGCGAGCTATATCGCGCTTTTGATCGAGGCGGGCGCCGTCCTCGTCGTGGCGTTCGGCGCCTTCCAGGCGCTGATGTCGCTGCTCGTGGCGATCATCGGGCGAGCGGCCGACGAGATGCGCGGCCGCGAGATCTGGATCAAATTTGCAACTTGGATTTTGCTCGCGCTCGAATTCGCTCTCGCCGCCGACCTCGTGCGCACGGCGGTCGCGCCCACCTGGGACGACATCTCCAAGCTCGCGGTGATCGCGACCATTCGCACCATGCTCAACTACTTCCTGGCGAAGGACATCGCCGAGTTCGAGCAGGCGCGCCAATCCGGCGGAAATCAGCCCTTGGACAAGCCCGCCCCCTAATCGATTGGACCGCCGGGGGATAATATGTTTGAGTGAATCGGGGCCCCCGCAAAGGGACCAAACCGCCGGTTTTTCGGGCGGATTCGGCATCGCGCGGGGCAGAAATCGTCACGGGTTCAATTGAGGGATGATGGCCAAGACCGGCACGAGCGGCCCGCGCTTTCAGCTCATTCTCATCAAGCCGTCGCATTACGACAATGACGGCTATGTCGTGCAGTGGCTGCGCTCGACCATGCCGTCGAACTCGCTGGCCGCCGTCTATAGCCTCGCGCTCGGCGCGGCCGAACGGCAAGCTGCTCGGTCCCGATCTCCCGATCGACGTCATGGCGATGGACGAGACCAATATCCGCGTGCGCCCGCGCGAGATTGCGCGGCGGATCGCCGAAAACGGCGGCGCCGGTCTCGTCGGCATCGTCGGCGTGCAGTCGAACGAGTTCCCCCGCGCCGTCGACATCGCGCGGCCCCTGCGCGCGGCCGGCATTCAAGTCTTGATCGGCGGCTTCCATGTCTCGGGTTGCCTCGCCATGCTGAAGGAGCTCCCCGAAGACATCAAGGAAGCGCAAGCGCTCGGCGTCTCGATCTACGCCGGCGAGGCCGAGGAGGGTTTCGACGAAGCGATCCTCGACGCCGCAAGCGGCAAGCTGCGGCCCATCTACGACCATATGAAGCATCTGCCGGATATCGGCGATGTCGCCTCCCCGCCCTTCCTCCCCGTCGATTTCGTCCGCCGCACCATCGGCAATGTCACGAGCTTCGACGCCGGCCGCGGCTGCCCCTTCCAGTGCTCCTTCTGCACCATCATCAACGTCCAGGGGCGGAAGTCGCGCTATCGCTCGCCCGACAGCGTCGAGCAGATCATCCGCATGAACTACGATCAGGGGGTCAATCGCTTCTTCATTACCGACGACAATTTCGCCCGCAACAAGGATTGGGAAGCGATCTACGACCGGATCATCAAGTTGCGCGAAGTGGACGGGCTCGACATTCGCTTCTGCATCCAGGTGGACACGCTCTGCCACCGCATCCCGAACTTCATCGACAAGTCGCGCCGCGCCGGCGTCACGCGCGTGTTCATCGGGCTCGAGAACATCAATCCCGCCAATTTGATCGCGGCCAAGAAGCGGCAGAACAAGATCACCGAGTACCGCAAGATGCTGCTCGAATGGAAGCGCGTCGGCATCATCACTTATGCGGGCTACATTCTCGGCTTCCCCAACGACACGCCCGAGACGATCCGGCACGATCTCGAAATCATCAAGAAAGAGCTGCCGCTCGACATGCTCGAGTTTTTCATCCTGACGCCGCTGCCGGGCTCGGAAGACCACAAGGTGCTGTGGGAAAAGGGCGTGTGGATGGATCCCGACATGAACAAATACGACGTCGAGCATGTCGTTACCGCCCATCCCAAGATGAGCGCAGCGGAATGGAAAGAGGCCTATCGCACCGCCTGGGGTCATTACTATACCGACGATCACCTCGAGACGATCGTCCGCCGCGCCTATGCGAGCGGCATCAATATTCGCTCGCTGATGCCGGTCCTGTTCTGGTTTTCGAGCGCGGTGCCGGTCGAAAATCTGCACCCGCTGCAATGGGGCATCTTCCGCGTCAAATACCGCCACGACCGACGCTCGGGCATGCCGCTCGAATCCCCGCTCCTATTCTATGGCCGCTACGCCGCCGACATCGCCCGGAAACTCGTGGTCGTGGCGCAGCGCTGGCGTCATTTGAAGCGCATCGTGCGCAAAGTCGAAGCTGACCCGCAGGCCAAGCTCTATCGGGACGAGGCGCTGACCCCGGTCACCGAGGAAGATTCCGAGCACATGGAGCTCTACACGCAGAACGAGGCCGCGCGCAGCGCCGTTGAGCGCGAGCTTCGCGTGGCGGGGAAGAGCGCCAACGGCCATGGCCACAAAGCCGAGGTCACCGCGGGCCGGGGGGGCAATGGTCATCAGGCAAACGGCCGGGACGCCGCTCATGCTCCACTAGAGCCTCACAGCGATCACAGCGAGCCGATTTCGCCGATCGTCTGAGCAACCGCGATGGCGGTGACTTAAAGTTTCAGAAGCCCGAAGGAGTGCCGCGTTCGCTTACCGGCCGCCGAGCGCGCGATTGATCATGTCGGCGAAGCCGTCGCCCTGCCGCTGCAACCAGCTGGGGCGTTCGCGCGGCTCTTCGCCATACATGGCCTCGACGCCGGGAGGGCCCGGCGGGCGCGCGGGCGCAAGCAGATGCGCCTGTATCCAGCCGGTCGCGGCGCTCTGCGGATCGGTGACCTCGACCCAGCCTTCATAGCGCGATACGACCCGAAGAACGCGGCCGTAAGGGAAGGCGAACAGCATAGGCGCATCGTCCGACGCCGCGCCGTGCATGCCGGCGCCTGACACCAGAACCTGCACCCATTCTTGCGGCTCTTCCGCGGGCAAGCCATTGGGGTCAACCTCTTCGGGGAGCCCAGCCTGAGGACCGTAGGGATCGTAGGGTTGGTCATAAGCGCCAGGCGGGGGCGGCATCAACGCGTCCGCCTCGGCCTCCATTCCGGGAGGCGCATTGGGCGGGCTCGGACGCTGCCAGGGAAGAGCGTTGGGGTCGCCCGGCTCGTCCTCGCCTGGTGGCAATGCCGCCATCTCCGTAGCGCGCTGCTCCTCAACCGGAGCGCCGGTCTCGGTCTCGGGCGGGAGTGGCGCTTGCGCGCCTTGAGCAGGCGCAGAAACTGCCGGTTGGGACGAAGCTGGAACAGAAGCTGCCGGTTGGGACGCTGCTAGAGCCGCAGCGGGCGCCTCCGGGGCGACCTCTTTGGTCTCCTCGGCTGTGCGCGCGATTTTCTCTTGGTAGGCAAGCGTCCGCGTCTGCGGTCCGCTCTCCGCCCGCTTGATCGTGGGCGCAGGGCTGACCACCATGTAGAGGGCCACGCAGACGATGGCGCTCAGAACCAAAAGCGAAATGATGAGCTTGTTAATCGGCGGATCTCCCCGTCCCTCGCCGGCTACTAGCGCCGGAAACGCGGCAACAGCGTGTCAAACGCGGCCCATTATCGTTCGATTAAGGCTAATTTTCCGTGAACCGGCGCGGGGGCCACGCAGTTTGGGAAAAGCGAGCCGCCGCAAGCGGTAAAGCGCCGAGCGACCGGCTCTTTCCCCGCCCGGAGCCGGTCTCTACAAAGACCGAACGACGATCGCCCTCACCCGCGCACCCGGCACCCATGCTGAGCTACAAAGAATACGACAACGCCCAGGCGGTCGAGATCGAACTCAAAGGGCGGCTGTCGACGGAGGAGTTCGATGCCGTGGCCAAGCGGCTCGAAGCCTTCATCGGCCGCCACGGCAAGGTGCGCGTGCTCGAGATCGTCAAAGATTTCGAGGGCATGGACGCAACCGCCTTCTGGCATGACGTCAAGTTCAGCTTGCGGCACCTCAAGGCGTTCAGCCGTTGCGCCATCGTCGCCAACACGGACACGCACCATCTCTGGTCGAGCCTGGTCGCGCCCTTCATGTCGTGCGAGGTGGAGCATTTCGCGCCGGGCGAGGAGGACGCCGCCCGCGACTGGCTGATGTGGCCCGAAGGCGCGGCCGACGTCTGACGCGCCCTACTGCGCTTCTCCGGCGGGAGCGGCAGGTTTCTCCTGAATCAATTCGAGGTAGTCGATGATCGCCGCGACGTCCTGCGGGCTGAACACGAAGATCGGCATGTCGGGGTGTCCCGACACGATTCCTTCGGCGAGCGATTCGGCAAGATCTGAGACCGGGTACTTGGCGGAGAGGGTCCGGAACGGCGGCGCCTCTTTGTGCGGACTGTCGCCCTCCGTGCCGATCGCGTGACAGCGCGCGCAATTCGTCTCGACGAGGGCCTGGCCCTTGTCGGTCATGTCTTTCTCGGCCGCCGCAGCCGGGAGTGCGAGCCAGGCGAGGACAAGACAGGCGCCAAGGAGCGGTTGATAGGATTGGTCGCTTCGCATGTCGCGGCTCCCTTCCCTCATCTGATTCGCATCTTTAGCGCGCGGGCCGGCGCCGAATTGCGGCAGGTAATTCCACAAAATGAAAGGCCGCCTCGGCGCAAGCGAAACTTGCGCCCCCGCGGCCTCATCGAAACTCCTAAATGCGAGCCCTAATGGCTCATTTGGTGCTTGAGACGCTCAATCTCATCCTTAAGACGCAATTTTTGACGCTTCCATTCCGCGATCTTCAGGTCGTCCGCGGTCGGGCGGCCCAACTCTTCTTCGATTTTTCGATCCAGTGCACGATGCTTTTCGGACAACTCCTCAAGGCGTGCGTCTAGCGCCATATCGGACCTCCATGCTGTTGGTCTCGTTTCGCCCATTGTGACAAATCGGCAGCGATTTGTCACCTTCGGCGGCTCGATCGCATCGCTTAACCTCTTGGCAAAACGCGCCAAGCCCTTGCGCCGCCCATGGTTCGCCGCGATACTTTCGCCCGTCCCGAAGAGAGGCAAGGAGCAGGGGACGTCCGATGGAGAGCGAGGAGATTCGCCAGCTCCGGGCGACGCTGCTCAGGCTTAAGCAAGAGCATCGCGACCTCGACAGCGCCATCAACGCCTTGGAAGAATTGGGCCGCGCCGACGCCCTCCAGCTCAAACGACTCAAGAAGAAGAAACTCGCCCTCAAGGACGAGATTGCCCGCATCGAGGACCAGCTCCTGCCCGACATCATCGCCTGACGGTTTTCGACAACGTGCCTTGCCAACCAGGGTTCCACCCCTATAATCCCGCGCTTTCCGCCGCCTGGCCGCCTGCCTCCCGAGAGATCAGCGCATGAGCGATGATAAGCCCTTCGTCGGCATCATCATGGGGAGCCGCTCCGACTGGCCAACGCTGAAGGAAGCGGCAGCCGTGCTCGATGCGCTGAAAGTGCCCTACGAGACCAAGGTGGTCTCGGCGCATCGCACGCCCAAGCGGCTCTATGACTACGCCTCGAGCGCGAGCGAGCGCGGGCTGAAAGTCATCATCGCAGGCGCCGGCGGCGCCGCCCACCTTCCCGGCATGACCGCCTCGATGACGGAGCTGCCGGTGCTCGGCGTTCCGATCGAGAGCCGCGCGCTCAAGGGTCTCGACAGTCTTCTCTCGATCGCGCAGATGCCGGCCGGCGTGCCGGTCGGGACCCTTGCCATCGGCGCGGCGGGCGCCGCCAATGCCGGCCTGCTCGCGGCGCAAATCCTGGCGCTCAGCGATCGGCGTCTCGCCACCCGCGTCATGGCTTGGCGCGCCGCGCAAACCGATGCCGTTGCCGAGGCGGTCGAGGATAATGCCTGATAGCCCGCTGCCGCCCGGCAGCACGATCGGGATCCTCGGCGGCGGCCAGCTCGGCCGCATGCTGGCCATGGCAGCTTCGCGTCTCGGGCTCAAGACCCACATCTTTTCCGATGAAGCGGATGCGCCCGCTTTCGACGTCGCCGCGGCGCGATCGGTCGGCTCCTATACTGACGACGACGCCATCGCGCGGTTTGCGGGTAGCGTCGACGTGGTGACCTGCGAGTTCGAGAACGTGCCCGCGGCGACGCTTCAAGCCGCTTCGCGTGTCGTTTCGGTCTTTCCTCCGGCAAATGCGTTTGCCGTGGCCCAAGACCGTCGCGCCGAGAAGGATTTCGTGACCGGGCTCGGCATTCCGGTCGCTCCTTACGCCCCGGTCGATTCGCTCGACGATCTCTTGAGCGCGCTCCCGCGCGTCGGCCTCCCTGCCCTCATCAAGACGCGACGCCTCGGCTATGACGGCAAGGGGCAAGTCCCAATCCGCGACGCTGCGGACGCCGCCGCCGCGCTCGCAAGCCTCGGCAAGGTGCCTGCGCTGGTGGAAGGAATGGTGCCGTTCGAGCGCGAGATTTCGGTGATTACGGTGCGCGGACAGCACGGCGAGATGCGATTCTACGATGCGGTCGAGAACGTGCACGAAGGCGGCATCCTCGCCAGGAGCCGCGCACCTGCCGGTATTGCGCCGGCCTTGAGCGTCGAGGCGCAGATGATCGCGGGCAAGATCGCCGAAGCGCTTTCCTATGTCGGCGTGCTCTGCGTCGAGATGTTCGCCCGCGGAGGAGAGCGGCCGGATCTCCTGGTCAACGAATTCGCGCCGCGGGTGCACAATTCGGGGCACTGGACGCTCGATGCCTGCCTCATCAGCCAGTTCGAGAACCATATCCGTGCCATCGCCGGCTGGCCTCTCGGCGAGACCGCGCGCCACAGCGATGCGGTGATGACCAATCTGATCGGCGCCGACGTCGAGACATGGCGCGAGGCCGCCGCGGAGCCCGATACGGCCGTCCATCTCTACGGCAAGACGGAAGCGCGCCAGGGCCGCAAGATGGGCCACGTCACGCGGCTCTACCCCAAGAGTTGAGGTTTCCCCGTCTGGACAAGCTACCGCCCTTCTGTTAGAGCACGTCGCGGATGCGGGACCCTGACCGGTCGTGGCCGGGGCTGATTGGCCTCCCGCTCCCATCCCGACAGTCACTAGGCCAAACGGAGAGAGAGAAGCTCGTGCAAGTCGTCGTTCGCGATAACAATGTCGATCAGGCCTTGAGGGCCTTGAAGAAAAAGATGCAGCGCGAAGGCATCTTCCGCGAGATGAAGCTCCGCAACTATTACGAAAAGCCGTCCGAGAAGCGCGCCCGCGAGAAGGCCGAGGCCATCCGTCGGGCGCGGAAGCTTGCCCGCAAGAAGGCGCAGCGCGAGGGCGGCGGAGGCGGCGTCCGGCGCCGAAGCCGCGCGGTCCGCGTCGCTAGCAAGCAGCCGATTTCATACGAGATGCCGCATGGCCGGGCCCCTGCCCGGCCATTGGTTTTTCAAGCGCTAGCGGGCCTCGCCGCTTGCCGCGGCCGCGATCTCGACCCGGCGCCCGCCTCTTGCCCTGACCTTGTTGACCGCAGGAACGGGACGCAGAGCGTCGAGAAAGCCGCGCACGCGCTCCCACGCGCCGCGGTCGAACAGGTCGTTATGACCGGCCTGCGGCACGACCGCCATCGTCTTCGGCTCGCTCGCCGCATGGAACACGCGCCGAGCCAGATCGAGCGGAATGATCGCGTCGCGCCCGCCATGAATGATTAGGAGCGGCGCCTTGACCGCGCTGATCCGCTCGATGGTGCGGTACTGGTCGGCCATGATGAGGCTGAGCGGGAATCCCTTCCACATCAGCCTGCCGACATCGACGATCGAAGTGAAGGACGCTTCGAGCACGAGCGCCTCGACATGGCGCTGGAGCGACAGTCGCGTCGCGACCGCGGTGCCGAGCGACTCGCCATAGGCGACGATATCGTGCGGAGCGACACCGAGCCCGCGCAAGTAGTCGTAGGCGCTGACGGCATCCACCGCGATCCTGGGCTCGCTCGGCCGCCCCTCGGAGCCGCCGTAGCGGCGATAGTTGAGCATGAACACGCCGTAACCGTCGGCGGCGATCGCCTTGATCTTGCCGGCGCGACTTGCGGTGTTGCCGCTATTGCCGGTGAAGTAGAGAAGCGTCGGCCTCGCTCCGCGCGCCGGGCGATACCAGGCGATGAGCTTGGTGCCGTCGGCGGCCTTGAACACCACTTCTTCTACGCCCTGAAGTCCGGCGTCCTTGGGATCGACGCGGGTGCGGTCGGGCAGATAAACGAAATAGCGGTGCAGCAATCTGCCGATGACGACGATCAGTGCGAAAATACCGAAAAGCGCAAGCACAAGATTCAGCATGGTTCAGACAATACCTTTCAACGATGACACTGTCATATAGGCTCAATTTCCGGGAAGTGAGGCCGCGGGCTTTTCGCTGCGTCCATCATGAACCGGAGGGCGGAATTCGCCACCCTCATAGACGTCGCATGCTTAAGAAAGGTTCACGATCGAGGCGCTTCCACGGATTTTTGGGGTGGGTTTTGCGGGGCGGTATCGCGCCGCTTTCGGGAACGGCTCTAGGGGTCGAATGGAGCCGCAATTGGGCGATTCTTAGATTGTATTGGGGCGATGAAGCGCAGGTCCCGGATTACAAGGACTTGGCGATCTCCTCGGTCATCTTCTTCGCGTCGCCGAGCACCATCATGGTGTTGTCTCGATAGAACAGCGGATTGTCGATCCCGGCATAGCCGGACGCAAGCGACCGCTTGTTGAACAGCACGGTTCCCGCCTTCCACACTTCGAGCACCGGCATGCCGTAGATCGGCGAGGTCGGATCGTCCTCGGCCGAGGGATTGGTCACGTCGTTAGCGCCGATCACATAGACGACGTCGGCCTGCGGAAATTCGGAGTTGATGTCTTCGAGTTCGAACACCTCGTCGTAAGGAACGTTCGCCTCGGCAAGCAGCACGTTCATGTGGCCGGGCATGCGGCCCGCGACCGGGTGAATGGCGTATTTCACCTCGACGCCGGCCTTCTTCAGCCCGTCCGCCATCTCGCGCAACGCATGCTGCGCTTGCGCCACCGCCATGCCGTAGCCCGGCACGACGATGACCCTGCCCGCGTTCTTCATCATGAAGGCCGCGTCCTCGGCCGAGCCGAGCTTCACCGGCTTCTGCTCCGTGCCTCCGGCCGGCCCCGCCACTTCGCCGCCGAACCCGCCGAGGATCACGCTGATGAAGGAGCGGTTCATGCCCTTGCACATGATGTAGGACAGGATCGCGCCCGACGAGCCGACCAGCGCGCCGGTGATGATGAGCGCCGAATTGCCGAGCGTGAAGCCGATGCCGGCCGCCGCCCACCCCGAATAGGAGTTCAGCATCGAGATCACGACCGGCATGTCGGCGCCTCCGATCGGGATGATGATGAGAACGCCGAGAAGGAAGGACAGCAGCGCCATCGCCCAGAAATAGAACGCGCTCTGCTCGCGGCAGAACATGACGACGCAGAAGACGAGCAGGAGCGCGAGCCCGATATTGATGAGATGGCGCGCAGGCAGAAGGATAGGCTTGCCCGACATGCGCCCGGACAATTTCAGAAAGGCAATGACCGAGCCTGTGAAGGTGACGGCGCCGATGGCGACGCCGAGCGACATTTCGATAAGGCTCGATGCGTGCATGGCCCCGGGCGTGCCGATGCCGAAGGCTTCCGGCGCGTAGAAGGCGGCCGCCGCGACCAAGACCGCCGCCATGCCGACCAGCGAATGGAACGCGGCGACGAGTTCCGGCATCGCCGTCATGGGGATCCGCCGCGCGATCGCCGCGCCGATGCCGCCGCCGATCGCCATCCCGCCGAGGATCATGGTCCAGGTGAGCGGCTCCTTCGGCTGCGCCACGGCGAGCGTGGTGAGCACGGCGATGGCCATGCCGGCCATGCCGAGATAATTCCCGCGCCGCGATGTCTCGGGCGACGACAGTCCGCGGAGCGCGAGGATGAAGAGGACACCCGCGACGAGATAGAGAAGCGCTGCGAAATTCGAACTCATTTCTTTTTCTTCTGATACATGCCGAGCATGCGCTGGGTGACGAGGAAGCCGCCGAAGATGTTGACGCAGGCCATGACGAGCGCGGCAAAGCCGAGCAGCTTGGCGAGCGAATGGCCGGAGCCCGCGACGTCAGCCGCCTCAACCGCGACGGCAAGCAGCGCTCCGACGACGATCACCGAGGAAATCGCGTTCGTCACCGACATCAGCGGCGTGTGCAACGCGGGCGTGACGCTCCACACGACGTAATAGCCGACGAAGATCGCAAGAACGAAGATCGAAACGCGAAAGACGAAATCCTGCCCGCCTTCCGCCGCCGCCTCGGCGGCGAGACCCGCGGCCGGGAACATGGACGCCGCGATCGCGGCAACGAGAAGCGCGCCGAGACAGAGGCCGATGCGATGGCTGCTCATGGCTTGGGCTCCCTCACTTTGCGTTTGGCGGCGGCCGTTTTCGCCGGAGATCGGCAGGCTTTGCCTCGAGAGGCTTGGCGCCGAGGCGCTCGGTGATCATGGCATTGACGATGGCGCCGTCGCGCGAAATGAGCGTGCCTTTGACCAGCTCGTCGTCCCAATTGATGGCGAGCGTCTTCTTCTCCTTGTCGATCAGGGGTTCGACAAAGGCCTGGAGGTTCCGTGCATAGAGGCTCGACGCATTGACGGGAACCGCGCCCGGCAGGTTGAGCTTGCCCATGATGCGAACGCCCTTATGGGAAACGACCTCTCCCGGCTTGGCCAACTCGGCGTTGCCGCCCCGCTCCACCGCGAGATCGACGATGATCGAGCCCGGCTTCATGCTCTCGATCATCTCCTTGGAGATGAGCTTGGGCGCGGGCCGTCCCGGGATAAGCGCCGTGGTGATGACGATGTCCTGGTTCTTGACGTGCTCGGCGACCAGCGCCGCCTGCTTCTTTTTGTAGGCGTCCGACATTTCCTTGGCGTAGCCGGCGGCGGTCTCGGCCTGCTTGAACTCCTCGTCCTCGACCGCGATGAACTTTGCGCCGAGCGACTCGACTTGTTCTTTCGCCGCGGGCCGCACGTCGGTCGCGGTCACGATGGCGCCGAGCCGCCGCGCCGTGGCGATCGCCTGGAGCCCTGCCACGCCCGCGCCCATGACGAAGACGCGCGCCGCGGGCACCGTGCCCGCCGCCGTCATCATCATCGGGAGCGCGCGATCGAAAGCCTCCGCCGCGTCGACAACGGCCTTGTAGCCGGCAAGATTGGATTGCGACGAGAGCACGTCCATGCTCTGCGCGCGGCTGATGCGCGGCATCAGCTCCATGGCGAAGAGCGCAATCCCGGTCTTGGCGAGCGCATCGAGACCTTCGGCCCCCGAAAACGGATCGAGCATGCCGACGACGGCCGCGCCCTTCTTCATGGCCTTGACGATCTCGGCGCTGGGGCGTCGCACGGTCAGCACGATGTCGGCATCGGCGACGGCCTCGGCATCGGTCCTGGCGATCGTTGCCCCGGCCGCCTTGTAATCCTCATCGGCAAAGTGGGAGCGCAGCCCTGCGCCCGCGCGGATCGCAACGCTCGCGCCGGCCTTCACGAGCTTCTTGACCGTCTCGGGTGTGAGCCCGATGCGCGGCTCGTTTTCCCCTTCGGCCGGCACGCCAATCGCGATCATCGCAATCCTAAAGGCTTAAATGGAGGCGCCGGGCGAGAAGCGCCGGTGCGGAGAGATGTTGGGGCTAAAGGGAGCGGCGGAGGCCGCCGCCAGACGGTGAATTTGGCCGATCAAGCCACAAACAGGGCGAGGAGCACCATGACCGCGACCACGCCGATGATGGTATAGGCCGTGAGCTTGCAGAACAGGCCATAGGTCTTCATGTGCTCGGTGTAATCCATTGCCGAGCTGCCCTCTTTCGGATCGATGCGCATCGCGAACTCCCCTCTGGCGCTTATGGCTTTCTCGTCCCGCGCAAATAGCATAAAGCCCGGCGCCCGGGCAATAATCGACCGCCTGCCCGCACCCCTTGTTTTCCAAAGACTTGGCCGGCAGGTACTCGCGCGCCCCTCCGGCGGGGTCAATCGACCGCAACGGTCACGCGGAGGAAGCTTGCCGGAATCGAGGTGGCACTCCGGTCCGGGCTCTTGTTTTGGCTCTCGAACAGGGCCTCCAGCTCCTTCTCCAGGTCGCCGGCGCGGCCGCTCTTTTCCGCGGCCTCGAACGCGTTCATGGTCGGCCCGTAATATTTTCTGAAGGTCTCGACAAACTCCGACGGCGAGCCGGGAAAGTTGAAGTCGTAAGTATCTTTGACGAACGAGATCGCCTCCTTCGGAACCCCCGCTTCCCCAAAGCGCTCGATCACGTTGCCCTCGATCCCCCACGTCATCGGGCTGACGAAGCCTTCCGGCGGCGGCGGCGAGTAGGACGCGCTGACTTTCAGGATTTGCGCCACCAAGGTCGGATCGTTCGGAATCCAGTTGCCCATCACGATCCGGCCGCCGGGCCGCGTGACGCGGACCATCTCCTTGGCTACATCGAACGGCTTTGGGGCAAACATCGCGCCGAAGATGCTGATGACGAGGTCGAAGGCATCGTCCTTCAGCGCGTGCAAATTGGATGCATCGCCTTCCTGAAACTTGCAGTTGACGAGGCCCTGCTCTTTTGCCCGCTTGTTGCCGGCCGCGACGAGGTTGCTCGCGATATCGACGCCCACGACGTCGGCTCCGAAGTCTCGCCGCCGGCAATGCCGTCGTTCCATCGCCGCAGCCGAGATCCAAGACCTTGAGCCCCTTGGTCACGCCGAGTTCCCTGACGAGCGCTTCGCCGCTCTCGCGCATGCATTCGGCGATGCGCGTGAAGTCGCCCTTTTCCCACAGCGCCCTGTTTGGATTCATGCGAGTGCTCCGTCTCTTAAGCCTTCCGGCAACGGCACCTTGGCTTCTGTGAACGCGGTGCGCTGGCGTTCCGCCACATCGGCGAGATCGGAGCCCGCAATCGTGTCGTCGAACAGGCGGTGATAGTTGAGCTCGGCATTGAGGTGCAGGAAAACCCCGCCGAGCCCGATCGCCGCCCGGTCCATGAACACGAATTCGCGCGGCACCTTGACCGGTCCCTTCTCCCGCAATCCCTGATGCACCTTGAACGCCTCCTGCCTGCCATACATGCCCGGGCTCACCCGGTCAGCGATGGTGCGAACGCGGTCTTCGAGCATCGGCCCGTAAATGAAATTCGCCCAGATATTGAGGATATCGATCACCTCGTTCGACAGGCCGCCGAAGCCCCAGGTCTCGTACGCATGCACGATCAGCGAGCGGTCTTTGCGCAAGAGGCCGTGGTAAAGGTCGATCACGCCCTGAATGAATTTCGGGGCGAAGGTGCGCATGCAGCCATAGTCGAGAAGATTGATGCCGGCCGCCCTGCCCTCGCCGTCCTCGAAGATAGTGTAATTGCCGAGATGCGGATCGCCGTGGATCACTCCGTATTGGCTGAACGGATACCACCAGGCGCGGAACATGGCGCGGGCGATCTGGTTGCGCTCTTCGAGCGCGCGCGAGGTGTAATCGAGAAGGCGTCTCCCTTGCAGCCAGCTCATGGTGAGGAGCCGCTTGGTGGACAGGTCGGAGAACACCTCCGGCACGCGGATGAGCGGATCGTCTGCGAAGATGATCGCATACAGCCGCATGTGCCGCGCCTCGAGATCGTAATCGAGCTCCTCGCGGAGCCGCGCCGAGATTTCCTTCAGCATCTCCGAGGTGTCGATGGCGGGGCGCATGCGCGCATGGATCTGGAACAGAGCGGCGAGCTGGACGAGATCGGCCTCGACCGCCGACTGCATGTCCGGATATTGCAGCTTGCAAGCAAGCGCGCGGCCGTCATGGCTCGAAGCGCGATGCACCTGGCCGAGCGATGCCGACGCCGCCGACTCGTGCTCGAACGAGGCGAATTTCGTTTCCCAATCGGGGCCGAGCTCTGCCGCCATGCGCCGCCGCACGAACGACCGGCCCATGGGCGGGGCGTGGCTCTGAAGCTGACCGAGCTCCGCGGCATATTCGGCCGGCAGCGCTTCGGGGATCGTGGCGAGGAGCTGCGCCACTTTCATGATCGGGCCTTTCAGCCCGCCGAGCGCGGCGGCGAGCGCCGCAGCGTCCCGGTCGCGCTCGGGATCGAGGCCGAAGAACCGCCTTGCCACGATCCGGGCCGCGACCGTGCCGACATTGGCGCCGACCCTGCCATAGCGGAGCGCGCGGGCGCTGAAGCGGTTCTTCTCCATATCGGGCTGGCGGTCGTTCATGGCTTGCGCATGGCAATGGCTCTCCCCTCATATAGGGGCGGTCGAGGCCAAGACCATAACGCCAGGGAAGAAGCCAATGACGATGCGACCCTACGTCCTATTTGTCCTGGCCATGCTTTGGGCCTGGCCGGGCCACGCCGCGGCCGAAGGGCCGATCGAAGTGTGGCGATCGCCAAGCTGCGGATGCTGCGAGGCGTGGGTCGAGCATCTCCAAAAGAACGGCTTCGACGTGAAGGTCAATGCAGCCGCGCCATCGATCCTCGACCGCATCAAGCGCCAGGCGGGGATCGGTAAAGACCTTGCCGCGTGCCACACCGGCAAGATCGGCGCTTATGTCATCGAGGGCCATGTGCCGGCTGCCGACATCAAGCGGCTTCTTGCCGAAGAGCCCGACGCGATCGGCTTGTCGGTTCCGGGAATGCCGGTGGGCTCGCCCGGAATGGAACAGGACGGCAAGACCGAACCTTACGACGTGCTGCTCATCAAGAAAGACGGCACCACGGAGGTGTTCGCCCGGCACTGACCTAGTCCTTGCCGAGCTCGCTCAAGGCATTGCGATATTCGCGCATGGCCTTGCGCGCAACTTCCAACTCGGCCTCGAGCGCGACCGTCGCCGTCGATTTGGGTGCCGGCTCATCGCTTGAAAGATAATAGCAGCACGAGCACGGCGATGGGGGTGAGAAAATCTGTGATGAGGATCGGTCCGGCGTTGCCCGGAGCGAAATTCCCCGCCGTCACGATATCGGTGACGTGGAGGACGCCGGCGCCCATCAGGAAAGCGGCGGCCGCGAGCGAAGCCGCAAGCCGCGCCTCGAAGCCCTTGAACGCAGCGTAGACCGAAGCAAGTCCAATCCCGAGACCGGCGACGCCCACCTCGAATTGGAACGGGCTGTCTGCCCAGCCGATCGATGCCGCCGATTGCGCCGGGAAGAAGACGTGGCCGACAAAGGCCCACAGCCCCAGAAGCCCGAGGGGAAAGACGAAGAGGTAACGCAGCAGCCGGTCGATGACGAAAGCGCGCGCGACCGGACGCGGCCCGCGCCAGACGGCAATGCAAGTCGCCGCAAGCGCCGCGACCCAAAGCAGAATCGGAACGAGCGAAACCTGCGTCATGGCGATGACGCTCCCCCTCCCACCCTCCCGCGGCTCCCTACGCCGTGGCGGGCACGGCGTCGAGAGCCTCAAGCTCGTCGATCAGGTTCTCGATCACCTTCAGTCCCATCGACCAGAAATTCGGGTCCGAGGCATCGAGGCCGAACGGCGCGAGCAATTCCTTGTGATGCTTGGTGCCGCCCGCCGCGAGCATGTCGAGATAGCGCTCGGCGAAGCCCTTATCGGCCTTCTCGTAAACCGCATAGAGCGAGTTCACGAGGCAGTCGCCGAAGGCATAAGCATAGACGTAGAACGGCGCGTGGATGAAATGCGGGATGTAGCACCAGAAGGTCTCGTAGCCCGGCTTTAGCTCGATCGCCGGTCCCAAGCTCTCGCGCTGCACTTCGAGCCAGATCGCGCCGAGCCGGTCGCTCGTGAGCTCACCGTCGCGCCGCTCGCCGTGCACCTTGCGCTCGAAACTGTAGAAGGCGATCTGGCGCACCACCGTGTTGATCATGTCCTCGACCTTGGCCGCGAGCAGTGCCTTGCGTTCGCGCGGCGTGGGCGCCTGCTTTAGCAGGGCGCGGAAGGTCAGCATTTCGCCGAACACGCTCGCGGTCTCGGCAAGCGTGAGCGGGGTCGGCGCCATCAGCGGCCCTTGCACGTTGGCGAGCACCTGATGGACGCCGTGGCCAAGCTCGTGAGCGAGCGTCATCACGTCGCGCGGCTTGCCCTGATAGTTGAGCAGGATATAGGGGTGCGCGCTCGGAACGGTCGGATGAGAGAAGGCGCCGGGCGATTTCCCGTCCCTGACCGGCGCGTCGATCCAGCCTTTGGCGAAGAACTCTCCGGCGATGTCGGCCATGCGCGGCGAGAAATTTCCGTAGGCCGTGAGCACGGTCTTTTGCGCGGCGGACCAGGAGATCACCTGCCTCGGCTCCTCCGGCAAGGGCGCGTTCCGGTCCCAATGCGCGAGCGTCTTCCGGCCGAGCCACTTCGCCTTCATGGCGTAGTAGCGATGCGAAATGCGGGGATAGGCCTCGCGCACGGCCGCGACCAGCGCATCCACCACCTCCTTCTCGACCCGGTTGGCGAGATGGCGCGAAGTCGGCGATGTCGGCGAAGCCGCGCCAGCGGTCCGAAATCTCCTTGTCCTTCGCCAGCGTATTGGTGATGAGGGTGAAGAGCCGCACATTATCATTGAAGATCTTGGCGAGAGCCTCGGCGGCTTCGCGGCGATTTCCCTCGTCCTGGTCGAGCAGCCGATTGAGCGTCGGCTCAAGGCTGAGCTTTTCCCCGTCGACGTCGAATTTGAGCGCGGTCATCGTCTCGTTGAACAGACGGTCCCAGGCGCCGCGCGCCGTCACCGCCTTCTCGTGGAACAACTGCTCCAGCTTGTCGTCGAGCTGATAGGGCTTCTCCTTGCGGAGATCCTCGAGCCACGGCCGGAAATGACCGAGCTCCGATTTCGACATCGCCGTCTCAAGCTTGGCATCGTCGAGCCGGTTGAGCTCGAGCGGAAAGAACAGGAGCTTCGAGGAGATGGCGGTGATCTTCTCCTGGATGTCGCCGAAAAATTTCTGCCGCTTGGGGTCTGAGGTGTCGGCGGCGTAGAGCAGGCTGGCATAGGACACGATCCGGCCCATCAGATCGTTCAAGGACTCGAACGTACGCACGGCCTCCGCCAGCGCCGCTCCGCCCTTGGCCCCGTCGAGGAGCTTGGCGAGCTTGCCCGCATAGCGGTCCTGCATCGCATTGGCCTCGCGCTCGGCTGTTTTGAGATCGCTCTCGAGCTTGGGCGCATCCGGTCTCTCGTAGAGATCGGCAAGCTTCCATTCAGGCAGAGCGCCGAGCTTCGACGTTCCTTCTGCTTTGGGATGCGTCTCGGGTTTTGCCTTGCCTCTGGCGGATGCAGTGGCGGCGAAGGCGGGATGCTGTGGCAAGCGACAGACTTTGAACGGCATCGGTGGCGTGAACCTCGTTAATGCGGCGACTTGTCTAGTGTGGGAAGGATAGAGCGCTCCGGCAAGTTTCCAAAGAGCCGCGAAGTTCGGCCTTTTTGTGCTGGGCCGCCCCCCGACCACACCAAAATCGAACCGAGATAAAGGGGATATTTACCTTCAACTGCTCAAATTTGGCACAAACGAGCTGGTTTCGCCCCGGCATCAAGGCTCGGGCAGCAGGCTCGCCCCGGAAGTTCGGTTCGTAGCGTCCTCTGAGTCTTGCGTCATGCCCAAACGCGTTCTGGTCGTCGACGACGACCCCTCCCAGCGCCATACAATCGAAGAGACCATCAAGCGGCTCGGCTATCACGTCGCCGGCGCCGATAGCGGCGAGAGTGCGCTCGCCGCGCTCGCCGCCGACAGCGCGGCCGATATCGCCCTTGTCCTCCTCGACCTCTTCATGCCGGAAGTGGACGGCCCTGCCGTCCTTTCGGCCATGCGCGCCCTTTCCCGCAAGCCCCCCGTCATCGTTCAGGCTGACTCGGGCTGCATCGACGCCGCCCTTGCCGCGATGCAGGCGGGAGCCGCCGATTTCGTCGTCAAGCCGGTGAGCCCCGAGCGGCTCGAAGTCTCGATCAAGAATGCCCTCAGGATCGAGGCGCTGGCCGACGAGCTTATCCGCATTAAGGCCTCGGCCAAGGGCGCGCTCAGCTTCACCGATTTGATCGCGGGCAGCGAAGCGATGACCCGGGTGCTGGAACTCGGCAAGCGCGCCGCCAATTCGGGCCTCCCCGTGCTGATCGAGGGCGAGCCGGGCGTCGGCAAGGAACTCATTGCCCGCGCCATTCACGGCGAGAGCGCCCGGAAATCGGGGCCGTTCGTGACCGTGAGTTGCGGCGCGATCCCCGAGAACGGCATCGACGGCGTCCTGTTCGGGGCCGAGGCGCACGCCGGTAAATTCGCCGAAGCCGACACGGGCACGCTCTTTATCGATGAGATCGGAGAACTGCCGCTCGAGACGCAAGCAAAGCTTCTCGCCGCGCTCGAAGCCGGCGAGACCGCGAAGCGCAAGCAGCGCGCCCGGCGTTCGCCTGATCGCGGCGACCAATCGCAATATGATCGATCTCGTCAATGACGGCCGGTTTCGCGAAGACTTGTTTTACCGGCTCAACGTGTTCCCCATCTGGGTGCCGCCGCTCCGCACGCGGCGCGATGACGTGCCGGAGCTCGTCCGCCACTTCATCGCCCGCTTCGCCGCCGAGGAAGGCAAGCGTATCGACCATCTCGGCGACGACGCGGGCGCCATGCTTCAGCGCTACAACTGGCCCGGCAATATCCGCCAGCTCGAGAACGCAGTGTACCGCGCCGTCGTGCTTGCCGATCAGCCGACGCTCACGGTGAACGAATTTCCGCAGATCGCGGCTCATGTCGAGGGCTACGCCGTCACGGTCCCGCCGGCACCGGCGCCGAAGAATCCGCTGCCCCGCTTCGAAGGACCGGCCATGCTCGGCGAAGTGGCGCCGGCCACGATCAACCTGCCGCAGCCGGGCGGCAGGGACGCGATCGGCATCCCGGCCTTAAGCGAGACCGGCGACATTCGCCCGCTCGAAGCCGTCGAGGCCGATATGATCCGGCTCGCCATCGGCCGCTATCGCGGCCGGATGACCGAGATCGCAAGACGGCTCGGGATCGGCCGCTCGACGCTCTACCGCAAGATGCGCGAGATCGGGATCGAGGCGCGGGCGAACTGACCCGCGCCGAAGGGAATCTGCCGGCCGTCGTCCGGCCAAGCGACAAGAAATTGGGGGAGCACATCATGAGATCTACCGGTTGCGCTGCGCTCGTCTTGCTTCTGGCCACCGCCATGAGCGGGCCGGCATCCGCCGCCGAACCCGGCGTGGCCGGAGCCCCGCTCACGCGCGCCGAGGCGATCCGCATCGCAATCCAAGATCAGCTTGCGGCCAAGTTCACGAAACCAACCAAGACAAAGTTGACCGAGCAAGGCGCGCTCGTCGAGTTCTACGCGGCGCCGGAACAGCATCCGCTTTGGGTCGATGAGAACGGATTGACCGAGCGCGGCAAGGCCGTCATCGCCGAGATCGATAAGGCCGACGATTATGGCTTGCGCGCACGCGACTACGCGCTTCCGGCGCTCGACGCGTTCGATGCCGCGAGCAGCAATGCCACCGAGTGGCTCGCGGACGCGGAGATCAAGATCAGCTATGCCGCGCTCGATTACGCGCGCGACGCGCGTGGCGGGCGGATCGAGCCCGAGCGGATTTCGCGCAATCTCGATCCCACGCTCGCTTTGCCGAATCCCTCCGAAGTGATCGACTCGATCGCCATTCGCGCGGATCCCGCCGCGTATCTCAGAAGCTTTCAACCCGACCATCCGCCATTCGAGGCGCTGAGGCAAAAGCTGCTCGAGCTTCGCGGCCGCAAATCCGAAACACCGAAACCCGCGATCGAGATCCCGGAGGGTCCCGTGCTCAAGCTCGGCGTCGAGCACGAGCAGGTGGCGCTTCTCCGCAAGCGGCTCGACATCGCCGCGGAGAACCCGGATGGGACGCCTGTCATCGCGACGCAATTCGACCAAGAGGTCGCAGAGGCAGTAAGCCGCTTCCAACTCGCTCACGGTGTTCTTCCCGATGGCGCCGTTGGCCCGGGAACGAGACGGCTCCTCAATGGCGCCCCGTCTCCCGCAGCGGGGAGCCCCGCCAAGGTCAAAGCGATACTCGTCAATATGGAGCGCTGGCGGTGGCTGCCGCGCGACCTCGGCGCGTTCTACGTGACGGTGAATATTCCCGAATTCATGTTGCGCGTCGCCGCGGACGACGGCCCCGTCTATACGACGCGCGTCGTCGTCGGCAAGCCCGACACGCCGACGCCCGTTCTCTCCAATGAGATGCAGACGGTGGTGTTCGGTCCCTATTGGTACGTGCCGACTTCGATCAAGGTGGACGAAATCAGGCCCTACCTTCGCGAGGAGGCGTCTTGGTTCTTCCGCAGCAGCCGGTGGAACACGTCTGTGCTCCAGCGTCACGGGCTAGGCGTCCGCTATGCCGGCCGCGACATCGATCCCGATTCGATCGACTGGAACCGCGTCGATATCCGCAATCTCGAACTCTACCAGCCGCCCGGGCCCGACAACGTGCTCGGCCGAGTGAAGTTCGTGTTCCCCAACAAGCACGACGTTTACATGCACGACACGCAGCAGAAGAACCTCTTCGCCTACCCGATTCGGGCCGAGAGCCACGGCTGCATTCGGGTTCAGAATCCCGGGGAATTGGCCGCGATCATCATGAAGCGGGACCAGGGCTGGAGCGACGGGCGCACGTTTACGGCGCTTGAGACGGGCTACGACCAGCAGGTGCCGCTAAAAGGGCGGATTCCTGTCCACGTCACCTATTTCACTCTTAAAGTGAATGATGACGGATCGCTCTCAACCTACGGGGATATTTACGGTCACGACGCCCGCATGGCGGCGGCTTTGGGCCTCTAAGCTTGTGAATAACCTGGGGAAAATTTGTTAACTCTACCCGGAAATTCACGGCAGGCTTAATGTTGTTGCCTTGTTTTTCCCGCATTTTGGCTAATACTTAACAACAGCGGTCGGCCTGGGGAAGTGCCGCCTGCGGGGGCGCGCGTCCGAAATCTTGGTCGTGCGCTTGACGGGAGCCGGCATCGGGAGTGCCGGCGAGGGAAAGGCTTTAGACGGGGATGCGAATCCGGGGGAGTGTCGCACGTCGCGCCGTCTTTGGCGCATGCCTGACATTGCTTGCGGCCGCGACGTGGTGCACGGTGACCGCTTATCGCGCGAGCGCGACCGGCGAGACGCGCACTCTCAGCATGTTCAACATTCACACCAAGGAAACGCTGACCGTCACCTTCAAGCGCGATGGCAAATACGATGCCGCGGCGCTGAAGCAGATCAACACATTCATGCGCGATTGGCGGGCCAACCAAGAAACCAAGATGGACCCGGCCCTGATCGACCTGATCTGGACGCTGCACAAGCAACTCGGCTCGCACGAGCCGATCCATCTCGTTTCCGCCTATCGCAGCGCCGCGACCAACGCTTCGCTCCGGCGCAAAGGCGGCGGCCAAGCCAAAAAGAGCCAACATATCCAGGGCAAGGCCGCCGATATCCACTTCCCCGACGTCGCCGTGAAGACGCTGCGGAACTCCGCGCTGGTGCAGGAAGTCGGCGGCGTCGGTTACTACCCGACCTCCGGCATTCCTTTCGTACACGTCGATACCGGACACGTACGGATGTGGCCGCGCATCCCGCGGCTTGAACTCGCCGCCCTCTTCCCCGACGGCAAGACGCGCTATCTCCCGACCGACAACAAGCCGATTTCGCGCGCGGACTATAAGCTCGCGCTGGCCAAGGGGCTCGTCGGCAACACCATGGTCGCCTCTGCTGCGCCTTCTGCCAGGTCTTCGGCCGATGTCGTTGCCGAGGCGGAATTGGACGCGCAGACGGAGGACGGCAAGCCGCAGGTGATCCTCGCGTCCTACACGCCGGGATCGGCCGACATCATCGAGGACTCCCGGTCGCCGAATCCCCCCGGGCGCCTGTTCACCTATGCGAGCGTAGGCGGCATGTCGCTGCCCGGCCTGTTGCGGTCAGGACCGGAGAAACGCGCGCCCACCCCCGAAGCTTCCCCGCTTCCCACCTATGAAGACGCCGAGGTCGTTGGCGCTCCAGAGGCGGACGATGACCATCCCGACCAGTTGAGCTACGCCCCCTTCGAGATCGCCGGCCTTATGACCGACGCATCGGTAACTTATAGCCGCACCCTCGCGCCGCTCTCCCATCCCGAGCAGGACAGCATCGACTACCTGTTTGAGGACATGGATCACCCGACAGCCTTCAAGCTGCGCGGAGGCTCGGGCTATCAGGGGCTGGCGGCGGCACAGCGCTTCTCGGGTCAGGCGGTGAAGGCGCTCTACGCCGAGGCCGAGGGGCCCGTTCCGACCCGGCTCGCCCAAAGCACGCGCTAAGCCGCAGCAAGTAGGCCTCAAGTCAAAACCTGAGCCTTTAGGCGGCTTCTGCGTCCGCCCCTGCCATGCCGAGCGCTTGGAGATAGGTGGCAAGCACGGCCTCTTCCTCGCGCCTCTTATTGGCGTCCTGCTTGCGCAAGCGGACGACCGTTCGCAGCGCCTTGGCGTCGAAGCCGTTGCCCTTGGCCTCGGCATAGACCTCGCGCAAATCGGCGGCGAGGGCGGCTTTTTCCTCCTCGAGCCGCTCGATGCGGGCGACGATGGTGCGAAGCTGATCTTTGGCTGACGTTTGGAGCTGCACGGCGAGGACCCCCAATTCGATTCGAGCGAGGTCCAAGCTTACGGCGGCGATCCGCTGCGGCAAGACAGGGGCGGCTCTTATCCCGCTTATCCAGAGCGGGCCTATCGGCTCCGTCGCAGCGGCTTCGGCGCCTCGGTCTGATGCCGCGCCTTCCACTCCTCGTAGGCCATGCCGTAGACCGCCTCCCGCGCCTCGTCCTTGCTCAAGGCAAGGCCTTTCCCCGCCGCCGCCTCTTGATACCAATTGGCGAGGCAGTTCCGGCAAAACCCCGCGAGCTCCATGAGATCGATGTTCTGCACATCGGTCCGCTCGCGAAGATGCCGGACGAGCCGCCGGAAGGCTTCCGCCTCGATCTCGGTCCGTGTCTTCTCGTCCATGATCGCTTGCTCCGTTTTGGCGGGCGCGCCGCCCATGAGTCCGTCGGTGTAAGAGCCATGTAACTCGATCGCGTGCAGCGCGGCGCCCGTCTCGTCCAGGACCTTGCGCAAGACCATGGCTAGCCGCGTCGCCCACTCGGCCTGTCCTTCGGGACCGAGGATGAGATCCTGCCGCAGTTCGACGAGCGCGTGCGCCAAGCCGCGGAGGGTTCCGTGCGTGTAAAGCGTATCGCCTTTCAATTGTCCCGAATAGGGAACGTTGTCGCCAACCTCGATTCCGGGAATGGCGCGCAACGCCTCAAGCAGAGGAAGGGCGAGCCTCGGGTCCTTGTCCCACAACACGCCGACACCCCAGGGACGGTGAACGCCCTTCCAGGCTTGCGTGAAGCTGTGGACCGAGACGATGACAGGCGGCTTGCCGAGCGCGATGGCCTTGTCCACGGCGCGCGCGATCGCCTGATGGTAGGGCTTGTAGTAGGTGTCGATCCGCCATTGCAGCGCATCGACATCGAGCCCGACATTGCCCGGCACGATCAGACCGTCTGTGATCTGCATCATCAGCGTCGGGTCGTCGAGGCCGCGATTGGGATCGATCAGGAGCCGCGAGAAGCGCGACAGGATCGCCGGCGCGCCCAGGCTCTCCGCCAAACGCTCGGCGACGGAAGCGGCGCCGAGATCGTAGGCGATGTGGCGATGGAGGTCCTGCTCCTTGAGGCCGAGGCGATCAAAGGCCGTCGGGATCGCGTTCTCGGCATGGTCGCAGAGGATGAGGATGCCAGCGCGCGCGTCGCCGTCGACAGTGCGGTAGGCGCTTAAGCCCCCTTCGTCTTGTGCCAAACGATCCAGATCAGGCTCCCCTAAGCCGCGCGGCCGGCGGCTCCCACCTTCTCGCCCGCCCCCTCCCCCGGCGGCAAGAAAAAATCTTGATCCCGGCCTAGGTTGCGTCGCAATTATTGTCGCAATTACTCAGGACTTTCGCCGGCCCTTCTGCCGGAACAGCGAGGGTCTATAATCGGGCCCGGCGGTCAGACAAACGCAACCAATTCGATGCTAACCTCCAATATTCCCTTGCCACGAGACGGGGCCTGCTAGCGGGATGATGCCTGGTTTTCCGACGATCCGGACGGCCGCCAAGCGCCCGCTTTCCGCACCCCTACCCTCCTGGCGAGGTTTGACCGCGGGGCTCGTTCTCGCCGCGGCCAGCGCCGCTTTTGGCGCGAGCCCGGCGTATGCCGATCTCAAGCTCTGCAACACGACCGCGAGCCGGGTCGGCGTCGCCATCGGCTACAAGGACTCGGAAGGCTGGGCCACCGAGGGATGGTGGAACATCCCCGCGCATGCCTGCGAGACCCTGCTCAAGGGCGTTTTGATCGCGCAGTTCTATTACATCCACGCCATCGATTACGATCGCGGCGGCGAATGGGGCGGCGGCCTCTTCATGTGCACCGACGACAAGTCCTTCACCATCCGCGACACCAAGGATTGCGTGAAGCGTGGCTACAAGCGCACCGGCTTCTTCGAAGTTGACACCGGCGAAGAACGCGATTGGACCGTCCGCCTGACCGATCCAGAGGGCGAGCCGAAACCCCAATGAGGCGCAATCGCCGGGTCAAGATCGTCGCCACGCTCGGTCCTGCCTCCAACAACGAAAAAACGATGCGGCGCCTGTTCGAGGCGGGCGCCGACGTGTTCCGCGTGAACATGAGTTCATACCCCGCATGAGGGCTTGCGCGACATTCACGCCATCGTGCGCAAATTGGAGACCGAGTTCTCGCGGCCCATCGGCATCCTGGTCGATCTGCAAGGCCCCAAGCTCCGCATCGGCAAATTCGAGTTGGGCGCGATCAAGCTCAACGAAGGCGACGTGCTGAGCTTCGTCCGCCGCGAATTGGTCGGCGGTCTCGGCCGCGTGCACCTGCCGCATCCGGAGATCTTCCCGGCCGTGCAGGCCGGCCATACGCTCTTGCTCGACGACGGCAAGTTCCGGCTGCGCGTCGTCGAGGCGAGCGACGTCCGCATCGATGCCGAGGTCATGACCACGGGGCTGCTCGGCAGCCGCAAGGGCATCAGCCTTCCCGACACGGTGCTTCCCTTCGGCGCCATGACCGAGAAGGACCGCGCCGATGTGGACTATGCCATGTCGCTCGGCGTCGGCTGGATCGCCCTCTCCTTCGTGCAACGCGCCGAGGACATCGCCGAGGCGCGCAAGCTCGCCCGCGGCCGCTCTTCGATCATGGCCAAAATCGAAAAGCCGTCGGCGCTGGAGCATCTCGATGACATCATCGACCTTGCCGACGCCATCATGGTCGGGCGCGGCGATCTCGGCGTGGAGATGCCGGTCGAGAAGGTGCCGGGCCTGCAAAAGCAGATTACGCGCGCCGCGCGCAACGCCGGCAAGCCGGTGGTGGTCGCGACCCAGATGCTCGAATCGATGATTGCCGCGCCGGTGCCGACCCGAGCCGAGGTCTCAGATGTCGCAACCGCCGTGTTCGAGGGCGCCGACGCGGTGATGCTGTCGGCCGAATTGGCCGTGGGCAAGTATCCGATCGAGGCCGTCGCGACCATGGACCGGGTGGCGATCGAGGTCGAGCGCGATCCGCTCTATGACGCCATCATCCACGCCCAGCGCATCGGCCCCGAGGCGACCGGCGCCGACGCCATCTCGGCCGCGGCCCGCACCGTGGCCGACACGCTCAATCTCGCCGCCATCGTCTGCTACACGGCCTCCGGCGCGACGAGCCTGCGCGCGGCCCGCGAGCGCCCCAAGCAGCCGATCATCGCACTCACGCCGATCCCGGCCACGGGGCGCAAGCTCGCGCTCGTCTGGGGGCTCCATTGCGTGCTCACCGACGACCCCCGCGATCTCGACGACATGGTCGCCAAGGCCTGCCGCATCGCCTACCAGGAAGGCTTCGCGCTCCCGGGCCAGCGCGTCATCATCTCGGCCGGCGTGCCGCTCGGAACGCCGGGCGCGACCAACATGCTGCGCATCGCCTTCGTCGGCGACGATACCGATATCTAGGCGGAGGCGCCGTCAGAGGTTGCGTGCGCCGATTTCTTTTTCGAGAAACCTCACCGCTTGCTCGGCATCGCTGAGAAATGGATTGATCGCAAGAGCCTTGCGGTAGGCCTCGAGCGCCTCCGGCTTCTTGCCGAGCGCCTCGTACGCGTGGCCAAGCTGTTCGAGCGCGCGGAAATGTTTCGGGTCTTGCTCGAGCGCGCGATTGAGATCGGCAAGGGCAAGGTCGTATTTGCTCTCCGCGTACTGGACTTTCGCGCGGAGATACCAGGCTTCGGCTTCCTCGGGCGCTAGGGCGACCGTCGCGTCGAGAATCTCAAGTGCGAGACCGAGATCCTTGTCGTTAGTGAACCGCTCCGCCCGGCCGATGAGGAGATCGACCGTGGGGCTGCCGGTCGCGCGCCACAGCGTCTCGATATTGGTGATGATCGGCGCCGCTTCCTCCGCGTCCTTCGCCTTGGTGAGCTGCACATAGAGTTCGCCGAGAACCCTCGGCTTTTCTGCGGGGCCGGGCAGCGGAAAATCGTCGGGCTGGGCCGCGAGCCCTTCCCCTTCATTCTCCTGGGGCGAACCCGGTTCGCTCGCGCCTTCGCTTCCGGGTTGGAGGTCGGGGCGGAAGACGCCGCGATTGAGCTCGCGCGGCTTGGCGGGAATGTCGCCGGGTTGTGGCTCTGGAGATGGCGCTTCGCTTTCGTCCGGCGCAACCTCGGCCGGTTGCTCGAGATCGGACGGAATCTCGACATCGCCCTCGAAGGCCGCGGCCAGGAGCGGAAAGCAGAAACTCGCCGAGAAGAGCAGCGCGGCGACAAGCACTGTCGGGGCGCTTAGGTGATTGAAGCGGACACCTTCGGCGGTCCGCATCGCCATCAGCCCTGCCGCGCCTTGTAGCGGCGATTGGTCTTGTTGATGACGTAGAGCCGGCCGCGCCGCCTCACCACGCGGTTATTGCGATGGCGCTTGCGCAGGGCCCGGAGCGAATTCTTGATCTTCATGGCAAGTCATCCATCTTCGCGGAAATGAAAATGGCTTGGGCGGCCGAAGGCCAGCCATTCAAGCCGGCCGGACCATAGGAAGGCTAACCGCTCCTGTCAACGATTCGGCCCCTTTTTCGCGTCTCTCCCCCAAACCTGTCGCAGGCTTGACGCCGCCACCCGTCGTCCCTATACTTAACCCGATGGTTAAGTATCAAGACATAGCGCTCGACCGCACTTTTTCCGCCCTCGCCGATCCGACGCGGCGGGCGCTGCTCGCGCAACTCGATCGCCGCGCGGGCGTTTCGATAAGCGAGCTCGCGCGGCCGTTCTCGATGTCGCTCCCCGCCGTCATGAAGCATCTCGATGTGTTGTCGGACGCCGGATTGATCACACGGAGCAAGGTCGGCCGCACCGTCACCTGCCAGCTGGCCGCTGCCCCAATGGAGCAAGCCATGCACTGGCTCAATCACTACCAGCGCTTCTGGTCGGACCAGCTCGACCGGCTCGCTGCCTTTGTGGAGGACGATTCATGCCCGCCCAAGCCAGGCTTGCCGAAAGGCCCAGCCTCACCCTCAAACGTCGTCTCGATGCCCCGCCGCAAAAAGTCTACGCCGCCTGGACCGACCCCAAAAAAATCCTGAAGTGGTTCGGCCCCGAACTCCGGGCCGGTCAAGGACGCCGCCGCCGATGTCAGGGTGGACGGCCACTATGCCATCACCTTCTCGACCGAGGACGGCGAAGAGCATCACGTGAGCGGCGTCTATCGCGAGGTGGTTCCGGAGCAGAAACTCGTCTTCACCTGGGCGTGGCGCTCCACGCCCGAGCGCGAGTCGCTGGTCACGATCCTCATCAAGCCCGACGGGGCGGGATCGGTGCTGACGCTGATTCATGAGCAGTTCTTCGATGAGCCCGCGCGCGATCGCCACGCGCAAGGCTGGAGTGGCTGCCTCGACAAGCTTGCACAATTTTTTGCTTAGCCCCCACGAAACGTGAGTTCTTAGGAAGGACCTGGTCATGCCGATCTGCGCGTCGAAGATCAATCCGTGCCTGTGGTTCGATACCGAGGCCGAGGAGGCTGCGCGCTTCTATTGCTCGATCTTCAAGAATTCCAAGGTCGGGAGCGAAGCCGGGCGACCAGACCAAGGCGTTCGAATTCTTCATCAGGCGCACGTTCAAGGCGCCGCGCGAACGCGTATGGAAGGCATGGACCGAAGCGGAACAGTTCGGCCAATGGTGGGGACCGAAGGGCTTCGACATCGTCTCGGTCACGCTCGATCTTAGGCCCGGCGGCATGGCCCACTATCTGTTGCGCTCGCCGGAGGGCGAGGACATGTGGGGCCGATTGCTCTTTCGCGAGATCGTGCCACAGGAACGGCTCGTTTTTTCGTCTCCTTCTCCGACCCCAAGGGCGGCGTGAGCCGGCACCCGCTGCACGAAGGCTGGCCGCTCCACATCTTAGACGGTGAGATTTACCGACGCCGGAGCAGGAAAAACCGAGATCACAATCCGCTGGGTGCCTTACGAAGCGACCGAGGCCGAGCGCAAGGTCTTCGAGGACGGCAAGGACTCGATGACGGCCGGACTGGAACTTTCGACCGGCTCGACAGCTATCTTGCAAGAGCCTGACAAACCGAGGAGTACGACATGCGAGTCAATCCGTATCTGCTATTCAACGGCAATTGCGAGGAAGCCTTCGGGGCTTATGCCAAGATTTCTCGGCGGCAAGATCGTCGGCATGATGCCTTTCGAGGGAAGTCCAGCGGGAGAAAAGACGCCGGCGGATTGGCGCAAGAAGATCCTGCACGCCCGCCTGGAATTTGGCGACAATGTGCTGATGGCCTCGGACGCGCCACCGGACCGGTTTCAGAAGATGCAAGGCATGTCGGTGACGCTCAATGTCGCTGACCCGGCCGAGGCCGACCGCATTTTCAATGGGCTGGCCGATCGCGCCACGGTGACCATGCCGCTTAGCGAGACGTTCTGGGCCTTGAAATTCGGCATGCTGACCGACCGCTTTGGCACACCCTGGATGATCAATTGCGCGAAGCCGTCCTGACCGGGCCGGAAGGACTTGCGGCGCGATGGACGAATTGATGTCCGGCCTGACGCTCGCGGCTGCGCTTGGCGCCGAGCTCGTCGCCGGGATCTTCTTCGCCTTCTCGGCCTTCATCATGGCCGCGCTGAAGCGCCTTCCGCCGGAAGGCGGCATCTCCGCCATGCAATCCATCAACGTCGCGGTCTTGAACCCGGTGTTCTTCTTCGTGTTCTTCGGGACCGCAGCCGCGGCGCTCATATTGGCGATCGCGGCGTTCGCCGGATGGTCGCCGTCACGGTCGCCTTATCTGCTTGCGGGCGCCCTGCTCTATCTCGCCGGAACCATCTTCGTGACGATGGCCTTCAATGTGCCCCTCAACAACAAGCTCGCCGCAACCGGCGCCAAGAGCGCCGAGGGTGCGAGTGTCTGGAAGACATATCTTTCAGCCTGGACGGCCTGGAATCATGTGCGGACGATTGCCGCGCTTGTCGCGTGCGCGTCGTTCATCCTGGCCTTGAGAGCGTGAGAAATTGAACCCTAAGGAGAACACCCATGGCCTATGTCGATGGATTTATCGTGCCGGTTCCGAAAAAGAAGCTCGAAGCCTACCGCCGCTTGGCGCGCAAGGCCAGCAAGGTCTGGCGCGATCATGGCGCGCTCGATTTCAAGGAATGCGTCGCCGACGACGTGAAGAAGGGCAAGTGGACGTCATTTCCGCGGAGCGTCAAGTTGAAGCCGAGCGAGACGGTGGTGTTCTCCTACATCCTCTACAAGTCGCGCACCCATCGCGACAAGGTCAACGCCAAGGCGATGAAGGACAAGCGGCTCGCGGGAATGGATATGAAATCCATGCCCTTCGACGGCAAACGCATGATCTGGGGCGGCTTCAAGGTGATTGTGGAGACGTAGGCTTTCGCCTCCGCCCGCGCACTCAAGGCCTATTTCGCCGTCATGTTCCTGATGACGCCGGCAAGCAGCGTAATGATCACGCCGCCGATGGCGCCGCCGGCGATATTGCCGACCCAGCCTTCGATCGCCTGACCGGCGAAGGTGCCGATCAGCTGGCCGACCACGCCGCCGCCGATCGCGCCTGCGATCGCGTTGCCCAAGGTCCCGAGCGAGTATTGCTTGGCCGCGGCGCCCGCCGCGCTGCCACCGACCGCGCCGGACACGGCTTGAACGAGAAGAACTCGTGAGATCCATCTGCCTACCCCCTTGCTTGAGTCCCGCACCGAACTATGCCGGCCACATTGAGCGTGGCCTTGAGTAGCGAGACTATCGCAAATCCGCCGCTCCGGCTTGGACAAACTGACGGAAATGTGGGGAAAACAGTCGGCGCGCTGTGCGCTGCGGAAATCCAGGCGACGTGCGTTGGCTTGGCAGGTCCGCGCTGCAAGTCCCCGCAAGATCGACAAAATCCGGGTGCTGACAATGTAGCAATAATGCGAGACATCGGTTTGAGCCATCCTTAACCGAGGTTCTTCCTTTTCTTTGGTTGGCGTTCTTTGGTTGGACGGAAGAGTTCTAGAAATAATCGAAGGTTCGGCTGGAGGGGGCGCCTCGGGCAAGGAGAGGCATCTCAATGAACCCAATACCCAGCTGTCATCTGCAATTCGTCGGAGCGACCGTCGGCCTGTTCAAAGCTGTCGTGCGTGTCGCGGTGAGACGGCCAACGCAGGCGTCGTGGAATCTGGTGCCGACGCGCCGCCGTTAGAGGTTGCTGGCCGGCCTTAGCCGGAGCGAGACGCGATTGGGAAACGTTCCTGCCGCGCATCACGCGCGCGACGCCCGGTGGAGCATTGCGCATGCCTGTGTTCCTTGGCGGGACCTTCGGGGCTTCGGCATATCGTGCCCGCCGATGCGCGGCAGATGTTGCTCTAGGCTGACGACCGACCATCTCTGGCTAGTTGCCGTGCTGCGTTTTGGGCTTATCGCCCCATTGGGAACCGCTGAGCGGGTCAAGCTTCTCGCCTAGCTCTCGTTGCAACGGCGTCTCAGAACCCGAACGAGAAGCTGACGCTGGGATGCGCGCGGATAGGTGGAACATGAAGCCGCTGGCCTTAGTTCACTTTCTGCAAGGACGCGCCATGCGAATGTTCTACACCACGGTACTATGGGCGACCCTTAGCCTAGTCGTGCCGTCCGGCTTTGAGGCTTCATTTGCTGGCGGGATTGACCAGCTTGAGAAAGGCATCCCGCAGGGCCAGGACCCGCCGGGGGCCGATAACGGGCAGCAACCTCCTCCTTCAAAGGATAAGGAAGTCATCCCACCACCACCGGTAGGCGACGATGACATTTATACGGATGCGCCTAATCCCGATGCAGGACATGAGGAGGAGGTAATCCCACCATCTCCGACTACACCAGACGACAAGTCGACCATATCGCCACCCTAGGCGATAAATGGCGTCCGCTTTGCCCTCAGAAGCGGGGTGGTGCGTCGGCGCATTGACCATGTCCGCTATGTGCATAGCGGACATTGCACGCTGGTAGGCGCGGCCGCATAAAAAGCGAATAGCTGCCCTCCCTGAACGGAGCGCCTTTTGCTGTCGGAGCACCACGAACTCTAGCTCTTCTTGGATGTCACAACGTGAACACGACCCGGTACTTGGGTCACCTTTTTGCTGTTACATTTCGGGCACAACACCTTCGCCGCCTCGTGCTCGCTGATGGTTTCAGTGCGCTCGAATGACTTGCCGCATTCTTCACAACGATACTGGTAGGTCGGCACGTCCACCCCTCCCGATCAAATGGTTCCGATGAAATCCCGCTTGCCCAATTCAACACCGCAATGCCGCAGAATGTCGTAGGCCGTGGTGCAGTGGAAATAAAAGTTGGGTAGCACGAAATGCACCAGATAGGGCTGGCCTTTGAAACTCATCGTGTGCTCACCGAGGGTTAAAGTGATGTTCCGACCCTCAGAGCCATCAATGTCGCTAGTTTGGATGGATTGTACGAATGCCACCGCGTTTGTGATCCGAGCCTTGAGATCGGCAAAGGTCTTCTCCGTGTCGTCATGTTTCGGCACTTCGACACCTGCGAGCCGCGCAGCGGCTCCCTTGGCGAGATCGGCTGCAATCTGCACCTGACGAATGAGGGGAAGCATATCAGGGGCAAGCCGGTAATCGAGCAAGACTTCTGGATCAATCTTGCGGTTCTTGGCATGAGCCTCGGCCTTGTCCAAGATCGCGGAGAGGTTGTTTAACATTTGCACAAATGCAGGGACGGAAGCCTGATACATCGAGAGTGACATAGACATGACCTCTTTAATCGAAGGGGTTACATCGCTGTGACCGGCGTCAAGGGTGAAGTAGAGAAAGTGCTCTCGCCTATAAACGCCGATGCCCTATGGAGGACTATATGCGGGGTGCGCACAAAGCGAAGGAAATGAAGCGTCGAGCAAGCCAGCGCAGAGCGGCACACAAGACACGGCTGGCGGCGCTAACACTCAAAGCGGAAGCGGTCGAAGCCGGAAGGGGCAAGACGAAGGTTCGATCTAAAGGCTCTGCAAAGTTAACCAGTCGAGCAAGCAAGCGCGGGAAGAGAGCGGAGTAGCAGTCTATAAGCGTGGCGAAGATGCTCATCCGCCTCGAAGGTGCTCATGCACTTTACGTCAGCATCTTCGCGCGACGGCCTTATCTCCGGCTGCTAGCCCTGCCAACTCCTCGACGCGTGTATTGGTCGTCTCAAGGCGATACGGTAAATCGGACGCAGTGCCTGAGCAGGGCAAGATCATCATCGACAGCTAAGGGCCGCTTACCCGCAAGACACAAAGGGTTGGCTAAGGAGGCATTGCAACAGTTGTTCAGTTGCATTGAAGCCTCTACTTCACCCCGGATCATAGTAGTGGGGCCGACGATAATGGTCGGGCCAACCATCGTAGGACTTGTCGGGGTGGTGATACGCTCGATAAGTGGGCCGGTAATAGCGACGGTGGGCGTATCGATAGCGGCGATGCCCGACTTCCTCGACTGCAGCAGCACCAAATTTGACCAAGCCCAAGGACAGGTGGCTTGGCTGCGAACTGGCTAGAGTGGGCGTGGCGAGCATCAGACCCACCGAGCACGTTCCAGCAAAAAGGTTCAGACCTAGAGCACGCAAGTGGCGCTCCTTTCGTCTCGGGCAAGGCTTGCGTGCCGAGGTAGACCGCAATGTCGCCTTATTTTGGGTGAGTTCGGGCGATACAGCCACGCCGTTGGTTCGCACCAACCTCCGCACAACCCGCGTAACCTGTTCCTGAAAGCGGAAGGATTTACGTAATGACCAACAAGAGAGTTTCCCATTTCCTGAAAACTCTGGCGGCCTTCGCGGTCACCGCCACTTTCGCCAGCGTCAGCTTTGCCGGTGAATTTACGGTTCACAAAGGTAAGCGATACAGGGCAACACTGTCTCTTAACTCGGTCGAGCGGTTAGCTGACAACGCTCTGATCGCAAGTAAGTTTCGCGCTTTAGGCTTCTCTAAAGTACGTGTCTCAGGCGAAGGAGCGATCCGTAGGGTCGAAGGCTTCTGGTCACGTAAGGATGCCAGTACGGCCTTGCCCCCTCAGATCATTGCAGTAGCTAGACTATAACAGCGCCATCGCGTCCGAATGAGCTTTGCGGTGTGGCGCTAGCTCTAATTGCAACGGCGTCTCACCGACTGCCAGTTAGTGCCTGAGCACCCTATCGATGCGATCCATCGCCTCGATGACCGTCTCATCTTGGTCGGAAGCCTGTACTTCGTTGCGGTACAAGATGGGCAAATCAGCGCTGCGTGGGTAGACGCCGGCACGCCAGCCGATAGGTCCTCGTGAGACCTCGATAGCGTAGCCGCGATAAATCATTGTGTAAGTGGTACGGACTTCAGCTCTAAGCATGGCGGTTTCCCTCCCCTCCTGGGAAGCCTCGTCTGCCACCTATTTCCACTTTGTTTCGCGCGATCGGAAACAGGAAAACCAGTTAATGGATTGCTCATCGTTGACAGGTGGGCCCGCAACAAGGAGAGCGTCTTTCGTGCCAACTCAGGAGGGAGAACATGGACGATAAGAAAAAGAAAGAAGACGCCGCTAACGCAGAAAAAGGCACGGTAGGAAGCACACTCGGTGGCGCAGTCGCGGGCGCGGTGGCCGGGACTGCGCTGCGTGTTCCGGTCGTCGGAACCGTGATTGGCGCGCTCTCTGGTGCCGCTATTGGCGCAGCGAGAAAGCGGACTAGAAAACCCCGAAGACGGAAGGCGAAGGGGGCAGTGGCCGCGCCAAAAAAGAAAGCTGCCAAAAGGAAAGCGCCCACGACAAAGAAGTCGTCCAGAAGGGCAAAATCAAAGAGAACAACGGCCGCGCGGCTACCACAAGAACGGCACCAAAAAGGGCAACGACCAAAAAGCCGCAGCTCGGCTAAGTCGCGCCGAACTGCACCTAGGGCTCGACGGAGCCAAAAGCGCAGATCATGACCGTCTGGGTGCTACGAAGCTGATCGCGTCCTGTCAGTCCCCGGTAACGCAATCAACGGCTCTTCGAACGAGGATTGGGCTTTTCTCTGGCGGCTTCAACTCGGCTCATTGCCACCTGATCAAGGTGACGCCTCACCTGTTCCCTGGTGCAGCCGAGCTTCCGCAACCGTCGCTCGATCTCCTCAATAGTCGGCCAGCTCTCAACTCTCTCGAAGGTGTCTAACTCGTCGTACTGTTCCATGGCGATGCGTGTAGATGAAATTCATTGAATAGCGCTTATATGGGCAATTAAAATGCGAATTAAAAGTCCTAAGCGGTTGATAAGAGTGAGTAAGCCGCGCTAGAGCCACTCGTCTCAGAGAACCTTTTTTTGTCGGGGGCAGGTTCGTTGCGAGTTGGCGTGACCGACGAGCGCCGATTTATCCACCAAATAGACGCCTGAAAAGTCCGCCTCGTTTTCGCCGCTCAGGAAAGGAGTTCGCGTAGTAGTCTTCGTACCGCGAGCGAGAGGGATTGGCTCTTGTTTTATTTGCCACTTTTCCTTCACCCCCCGGAGTGCTGCCGGCTAATACCACCTGCGTGTTCTCCACGCCGGTCTTCTCGACCAGCGAGTAGAGTGTGGCTGCATTTCCGGGTGAGAGGCGCACGCAGCCATGCGAGGCAGGCTTGCCGAGGCGTTTCACCTCGAGGGTGCCATGAATGGCGTGGCCGTCTCGGGTGAAGAACACAGCGTGGGGCATGGGCGCATTGTCCCACTGTCTGCTGTACCAGATCTTGTTCATCGATCTGGCGGTGTAAGTTCCCGATGGCGTTGTGTAACCCCGAAGACCTGTTGAAACAGGCCACTCATATTGTTGTACGCCATCCAACAAAACGGTCATCGTCTGACTGGCTTTGTCAATGCTGATGAGGACGGTGGACGTAATTGCGGTGGTCTCTTCCAACGCGCTCTGGCTTACCAGTTCTTGGATCTCGGGCATTGCCTCGGCAGCTAGAGACGGTGCTCCACAAACATTGGCATTGTCATCCCAGGCCAGGTCGGCCTTAGCGCAATCCTCTCTGGTAACCCTCGTCAGCTAACCTGGACGTTCACCGAAAGTCGGGGAGGTTAGAAATGACCCACTCGAACCTGACGGTCGAAGTGCAAGGCACTCACATCCTTGTCGTCCTACGAGGCACCTGTTTCCGAGCAAAGTATCGAAAACAAAATGCTCCCTGGCTTGTCACTGAGGAGTACGGGCAGATGATCCAGATGCTCCGATGAGCCTGTCCGAGTTCCGCAGCCTCGCCTGGGTGGCCGCTAATGAGGCGGCTCAACAACTAGGCTGGATCAAGAGCTGCGATGAATTGCATAGGGCAGCGAAACGAGCCGGAAACTGACGGAGTGCAGCACGAATTGCGCTTCTGGTGTCTCGCCTGCAACGGGCTTCTTCGCTGTGATTACCATGAGATCGTCACGTCGCTCAGCGCCAGGAACGCGACGAACGCGGAGGACATGGCCGCCATCATTGCCCCTCCTGCGACGATGAGGGCTATCGTGGCTTTAAGGTCGGCTGACCGCGTGTTTTCCATAACGCTGCGAATAGCCTCTAAGCCATGTGCCGCTATCGCCGCATCTGAGCGGCTCAATCTAATCTGATCAAGATACTGCTTCACGAACGGCCGGTTTTCACGCCACACCCCTGCCGCGAGACCCGCTTCGATCTGTTCCTCGGTTAGAGCATTAAGATCGTTGAACAGCACTTCTTGCTGCATTGTTGTCATCAACCGTACTCCGTTACTAGATCGCAGCGTGAGCCGAGTATGGCCGCGTTGAGGTTGTCGTGTCTCGCTTGCTTACGAACATCGGTGACGTGCAACGGTCGTCAAGCTGCCGATGCGTCCACTGGCTCGCGAGTTGCCTTCAGCTCATTCGCCTTACGCAGCTTAGTGGTAAGCCTCTCCGGCGCTGTTCGCATGTTGGTTTGGGGCGAGCATGTCGAATGCCCATCGAAGTAGGCACCGCGTTCGATAGATAGATGCTGGCATTGAATGTCGCCTACGACATGCGCGTGGGATCTAAGCGCCACTTCGCTGCCGCGAATGGGCCCCTCGACCTTGCCGTTCACCACAACCCGGTCAGCTTCAACACCACCATTGATCACGGCCTTCGGAGAAATTAACAGCGACGTGCAGTGCACGTCGCCCTCAACTTGACCATTGACCTCGACCAGGCCCTCTGCCGACACGCTACCCTTAATCTTCAAGCCTTCTGCAATGATAGTTCCTCTGCGCTTGAACATGACGCGATACCTCACCCACTTGCTACACTAGCCTGTGCCCGCAATCCTCACGGAGAGTGGCCGTCGAAGACGACGTGCTTACGGCCCGATGGTTCCGCCACCGTTACCGAAATCCTCCCCTCTCGATTATGTGCAGTGATTTCAATGTCACCGCCCGCATCGACGACGGAGTAGACCAGTTGTTGGATGTCGGGTTGATCTCTGACGATCTTAATGAACACGTCACCCGCAGCCGTCCAAAATCGGTGTGCGGCATCAGGTCTTCGGTCAAAGCCATCGGGCTCTTCGCGATCAATACCCTTGATCGTGAGTGTCATGGCAAACCCCCTCTCTAACGCGATACAGCGGGGTGCCCCAGCCTTCCGAATTGTAGCGGGAACGCAAAGCTTTTGACAGAGATGTTAGACCCCTACCGAGGACGGGCTTCAATCTCTTCCCAAGCTAGGAAAGCGCCGCAGAGAGAAGGGGGCCGCTCGACCTAAAGAGAGCGGCCCCCACTCACGCAAAGCAGCTCAACCCAACAAAGGGGAGCTGCCTATGCCACTCGGCCTTTGTGGCCGAGCCAAGGTCGTGGATGTAAGTCACCACGCGAATGTTCAAGAGCTTTGCGGGGTGGAGCTAACCCGGCGACCTCCGTACTGCCTGTCTAACTACGCGCTTGAAACAGAGGTTGGGGAAGACGTGACGCGACGCGGCCCCCACAGCTCAGGCATTTCCCCTCACACTTGGCCTAGCTAACATCGCACTGCGTCACAGCGGCGCCACGGAAGTGTCATAGGTGGGAAGGTCGATGACCTTGTTGACCAACTCCCTGACCGCCGAACGGCAATCGAATGCCGCAAGCCTGGGTCTTAATCGCAGGGTTTAAACAGGAGGAGGGCCGCAATGCGGACATTGGTAGTGGGGCTCATGCTTACCGTGCTTGGCGTCATTCCAAGCTTGGCTCAAGAGAACTCTAGCAAAAATGAGACCGCGCAGATTGCCGAAGAGGCATTCATCTACGGCTTTCCAATGGTGATGAACTACGCCGTGTTCTACGAGTACTTCATCGACAAATCCGCGCCAGGATATAAGGCCCCGATCAATCAGCTCTACAACGCGGCGAACGTATACACGCCAGCGGACACGGCGATTGTCACGCCGAACAGCGACACGCCTTATTCGTTCGTGGGCATGGACCTTCGGGCAGAGCCGTTTGTGATCTGCAATCCCGAAATTGAGAAGTCACGGTACTTCGCCGTGCAGCTTGTTGACCTTTACACATTCAATTTCGGCTACATGGGCAGCCGCACGACGGGCAATGGTGCGAATTGCGGGATGATTGCCGGTCCGAGCTGGAAGGGCGAGACGCCCGAAGGGATCGCCAGAGCGAGACCGACTTCGTCTTTGCGGGCATCCGCACTCAACTCTTTAATCCGGCTGACATCGAGAACGTGCGGAAGATCCAGGCCGGGTATCGCGCCATCCCGCTCTCGAAGTTCCTGAACAGGCCTGCGCCGCCCGCTGCGCCGGAAATCGCATGGCCGAAGATCGACAAGAAGCTCGCGGCCTCCGATCCCTTCACCTACTTGAATTTCGTCCTCCAGTTCTGCCCCGCGACGGGACCGGCGGCAGTGGAGGCGCCTCTGCGCGCTCGGTTCGCCGAAATTGGCATCGAGGCCGGCAAGCCGTTTTCCGCCAACACGCTCACGCCGGACCAGAAGGCTGAGATTGAGGCGGCGATGAAGAGTGGGGTCGAGAAGATCAAGCAGCAGACGGAAACTCTTGGAACCAACGTGAATGGCTGGCTGATTGGTCTCAAAGGCTTTGGCGACCGGCAGGCTTATGCTGGAGACTGGTTGCTGCGAGCCGCGGCGGCGATGGCAGGGATCTACGGCAATAGCCCTGCAGAGGCCGTGTACCCCCTGCTCGCCGGTAGACCAGACACCAGCGTCAACCGCTACACGCTCACCTTCCCGGACGGCGGACTACCGCCGGTCAACGCCTTTTGGTCGGTGACGATGTATGACGGCAAGACGCAGCTTCTGATCGAAAACCCGATCAACCGTTACCTGATTAACGCGCCGATGCTCCCGAACCTCAAGAAGAACGCCGACGGCTCGATCACTTTATACATTCAGAAGGACACTCCCGGTGCCGACAAGGAGGCAAACTGGCTGCCCGCGCCTGATGGCCCAGCATACATCGTGATGCGGCTTTACTGGCCGAGGAAGGAGCCGCCTTCGGTCTACGATGGCACTTGGAAACCGCCGGCCGTGCGGTAGACCGAGTGAGAGAGAGCCAACCGTCACTTCCGAGAAGCGGAGTTATCGGCAGTGAAATTCCCTGCCCAGCAATATGCCGGCCAGCGCGAGACCAAATGCGAGCAATCCGATTGCGACGGGCCCCATCGACTAACCCTTATGGTACTCAGCAAGTTGATCGTTGCGACCCCGCGCTGTGACGCCGTTGTGACACTTCTTGCGGCGGTGTACTTCCCCCGGGCGGCTATGGGACCCAGAGGAAGGGCGGTGAAAGACCCCTTTATATCCCAAAGCCTCTCACCCTTGTTGCAGCGGCCTTATTGATTTCGCCTTCCAATGCGCGCGGTTGACTGTCCGCGTCGTTCCGCCTGCAAATCACCGAGTAGCTTGTGCCAATATGTTGCCTGCAATTCCATGACCTCGGTCAAGTTTCGCGCGCCAGCGAGGCTCATCGCAAAGTCGAAGCCGGTATTCATGTTGCGCTCAGCGAGGTCGATGAACCTACGATTAAGCGCCGCGGCACCCTGACCAGCCGCGCCGAAGGATTTCTGCCAGCTCTCCATTGCGGCTTGGAGAGTATTTTTAGAACCCTCATACAGCTCGCGCGCATGAGCCACGTTCCTTTCGGCAACGACGCGCAGCGTGTTCGGCACCTGCGTGCCCGGAAATTGTTCGAAGAGAGCGATGGGGTTCCGCATATCGCGAACGCCCGCAGCGGAGACTTTCCGAGCAGTGGCGCGGTAAGCACCCCGCACCTTTTCAGCGACAACCTTGGGGGTTGTCTTGTTTTTCCGGGTCCGTTTGGAAGTCGGCTTAGGTGTAGCAGTGCGCGCTTTCCTGGAGGAATTGCGAGGGGATGACTTGGTCATGGTACTTACTCATTGGTTACGCGCGGGAGGTGCCCAGCGCTGGATGTGCGAAAATTCGGCGTGGTTACACCCCCCGAAACGCAAGCCCTAAGGAACAACCCGTGGGCTCGCCACGGGTTTCTTTAGCTGGGCCTAACTTTAAGCGACCTTCCTGGCGGGCCTTGGCAACGGCTTGCTCGACAGGGTCAAAAAGCGAGGTAAACCCCATCTCGTTGTTGGCGCCCCCCTAAGGCGGCAAGAGAAAAGCCGGCTAACGTCATTCGGCTGAGCCCACCAGGTTGGAGGGCGTGTCCACCAGTAAATGGCTCTCACCCGTTTTGGGGAGATCAACTACCCGATTGGGGGGCGCCAATTCCTATGAAGTCTGCCCACTATTGGACAACTGGAACATTTGGGGAGAGTTACAATGTGCTCGAATAACCACCACCAATGCTCAAAAATCGCCGTTGTGGGCGCCCTTGCCACCTTCACTTTTCTTATGCCCGCCATCGCTGACGAACTTAACAATTTGGGGCCGGTCCCCCCTCACGAGCCAATTCTGACTTCGGTCGGCAGCAGTCGGGTAATAGCGTTCTATTTGCCTGGCAGCGATCAATGTGCTGTCCACGCGGTGATCTGGGACAAAACAAGGGCCGATTCTGACACGTTGGCATCTCGCATACGAATCAGTCTTGAACCTGGTCAGACCGTGCATATAGACAGTGTTGAAGGTGAATCACTCAATCTCCGTTGCGGGAGAAATGCTGAGAGCCTCGCTCTCGTCAACAGCGATAACGCAGTCGCTTTCGGCATCACCACTCAACCATCCCAACGACCCCTCAACGCTAGCGTATCCGGATTTTGATAAGCACAATAAACGCAAAACTCCTCTCTCCCTCAAGGGCCTTGGACGTTGCATACGTTTGAGGCCTAGCTTTTTGGAACCTGGCGCGTTGTTTGCCGCGAGCTTGCGATGCATCGTCGAACAGCCACCGGGATTCTGATTTTGCTGTTTCTGTTGTTCGTATCAGCTGGAACGGCACCCGGTGAATGCATGAGTGCGGAACTCATGACGCCCATGGAAAGGGTAGCCACCGCGCCCAGGGGTGAACTGAAAAGTCCTTACCCGGATTTTGCCAGCGTCGCAAAGGAGGGCCATCGCAAATACATGGCTGCTGGCTGCAACGGCTGCCACGGTGGTGGCGGCGGCGGCGGCATGGCCGCGCCCTTAACCAATCCTGTTTGGGTCTACGGGGATGATGATGACACTTTGTTCCGGCTGATCGCGCTTGGAACAGGTAAACTAAGTCCCGGCGATGCGTTCGGGAAGCTGGGTTACCAACGCAAGGGCTCCGAGGGCGTCGTGGGACCGATGCCGCACTTCGGGGAAATCATCAAGACAGATGACGACCTCTGGAAAATCATCGCCTGGATAAGGTCAGTATATTGCGAGCGGCGAGCAGAAGGTTGTTGAATTGGCACGACCTATACCGATTTCAAAAAAGTCGGCTACTGGTGCTCCAGGCCTCGGATTGAGAGCACTAAGACTGGGATTTGCATCGAGAGCTCATAGTCAGCATCTTTTTCTAGGTGCTCGCAGGCGGTAATTTGCCTACTCCCGCGCAGCTCACTGGCGGTGTGGCACTCATGAACAACCGGAGGAGTTCGGTCTGTTTCGATATTCCGGTTTTCGAGTGAATGTGTTTCAGGTGGGTTTTGACAGTGTTCTCGCTGATCCCAAGCGTCTCAGCCGCTTCCTTGACGCAAAGCCCTGGCGCCATCGCTAGGAGCACGCTTAGCTCGCTCGTCGTGAGACCATAGAGGTCGGCGAAGGCCTCGCCTGCCAAGGGCTGCGTGACAATCGGATCTTGCACGAAGATTGCCACCATTCCAGCCACGCTCCTCGGTTCGCCGCATGCGAGCGGGAGGATAGTGGCGATTAGACCTGCATTGTTTACGCCGGGAAGAGCAATCGTGCCGCTGGTTGAAAGATCAGCCCGCTGGCCGACTACCTCGTCGATAACACTAGTGAGCGTAAGGCTCGCCTCGCGGTCTACAGGAGCAAGACGACCATTTACGATCCGGATTACATTGCCAGTGTCGACTTGGCGCTCAGCCGCAAGGTTCATATAAACGATTTGCCCCTCACGGTCAGCGAGATAGACAGCAGAGGTAAGCGCATTCAGTGTTGCCTCTAAGGCCTCCGAGCGGATGGTCGTGACATTGAGAGCATTCTGAATCGCTTCCACACGGCGTTGTTGCTCTTCTCCTTGCTGGCGCTCGAGAAGCCGCCCAAGCTGCTGTCCCATGCTTTGCACGAAATAAACGAGATACTCGTCAGGCGTTTGATGCGTCTCCGAGAAGAATTCCAGAACCGCCTGAGGCTTTCCCTCTGCGTAGACCGGAAAGCCGAAGGCAGCGAGAAGCCCATATTTCGACAGGACGCGTTTACTGAGTTTCAGCAGGATTGGGGTTCGTGGCTGTTGGACACTGTCGCGCTTATTAGAGTCCAATATTTTACCAGGAAGCTCCTGGCCGGTCTTCAACGCGGCTCCTGCAAGTTCACGAGCAAGAGGTGTTAAGTCTTCACGCTCGAAGTGCCAGACTGAGCTGGAAAGCAGGCGGCGGGGGCTATCAACGTCGTCGGTAAGGTAAGCATGCGCCGCGGGCCAACCGGTCACCCGGCAAATCCTCTCCAGGCAGCCCCGAAGAAGATCTTCAAAAGAGCCGCCAAAGGCGAGTTGAATAGTGGCTTGCCACAATACCTCGGTTTCCAAAATGCGCTGTCTTTGCCATTTCTCGATACGGCGTCTTACCGCTACATCGGCGCTCAAAACGAGTGAGAGCACGGCGGTGCTGATCATGAAGGCCAGCAACAGTGTGAAGGAGTCGTTCGGACTCGGCTTGGCGAAGGGCCCGCACTGCAACAGGGTACAAACAACCGCGAAAGCGGAAATGATAAGCGCCACGGTAGCGGTATCTCGTGGGCCCTGACGGAGGGACGCCCACAGCAATGGCAAAAGAACAAGAAAACCCAGCGCGTCGGGAACGGGTACGCGATGCATAACGGGGCAGCCAAAAACCATCATTCCGACAGCAACCGCGGCAAGATAAGTCAATCCTGTTCTGGTAATTTGAGGTGGCCTGAGTGATGCTGGTTCGCTTTTGGCCCAGAGCACGACAACCGGGGTGACAACAAGAGCCCCCGCCAAATCGCCGAGCCACCAAGTGAGCCAGACTGAAATGAAACTGCTCGTTTCAGCATAGCCAGCGAGCGTCAGACTGCTCACTCCTATCGTGGCACTGACCGCCGTCGCGGCAAAACTAATTAGCGCGAATTTGGTTACGCCATTAGGCGTTTCGAAAACCTGCTCACCCTCTGCCCAACGTCTAATGAGGTAGCCCGCGACGGCTGCCTCAAGAGTGTTGCCGCCGGCAATGGCCAATGAGGTGAAAATCGAGCCTGCGGTGATCTGATTGATCAGAAAGGCAGCAATAAAGATGGCAGGTGCAACTCGTCCGCCCCACAACAAGATGGCTGCGATGGCCAAGCCCGTCGGGGGCCAGATGGGTGTGACGCTTGGATTAATCGACGCAAGCTGTAGGCCTAGGCCGGCAAACGCGAAATACGCAATTCCAACAAGAAACAGCTCGGCGACGTGAGGCCCTAGTGGATGGGTTTGTGGAGGCTCACGCGCACTGCGCCGCACGCTTGTGAGGACCCCTAGTTGCTCTACTGTCATGCCGACTGCCTCGAAGGTTCTCAGCGAGATAAAGCATGGTCTTGCAATTTACGAGACTACTCCTGAATTTTGATTCTAGGACAATCGCGAATTTATGTTTGTGGCATTTCCCACATTTCTTTACGGATTCACGCAAGCGGCCCGAGGCAAGAATTCCCTGCTCAACAAAATTCTGTTCATCGCGCTGCTCGCGGGCCCTAGTTTGCTACGGAAGATTAGAACGCATACGCACGCCGGTGCATTTAAGATGACTCAGTGACGAACCTAGGTTAATTGAAAGGACGGTCAACTCGTAGATGTACGGGAATGTACCGACTCCAAGAAGTTGTGGATCAGCTACTCCGCGAGAAGACGCCGCGGTCTCTGCTTGACAGCATGCAAAAGGTGCTGCGTGAGGTTGGCGTCGAATACTTCGCCCTCATGCGTTTCGCTCACACCGGTGAGCCACTCGACAAGTGGGTGATCGGATACAGGGCTCCACCGAAGTGGATCGAAGCGTATCAACACCGTGACGATCCGAACGCTGACCCCGTCGTCAAGCACAGCAGAGAGACCGTCGAGCCGTTCTTCTGGTCCGACGTAATCGATGACGAAAGGGCCAGAAAGGCGAGAGACATGCAGGTCGCAGAATTCCTCGTCGTTCCCGTGCCTGGGCCCTACGGCTGCGTCGGCACGATGTGGATGGGCGGCGGCCGCGAGAAACTCCTCAAATACAAGCTCGTCATCCAGGCAATCGGGCTCTCTTGCTACTACCACCTACAGCGACACTGTGACGAAGAGCCCAATCCACCAATGACCACTACAAGCTTGAAAAAGAGAGAGCGCGATGTGCTCGACATGGTTGCGGACGGTCTATCAGCTCAGGAGATTGCCGAGCAGATCAATCTGTCGACGCGCACAGTCGAGTGGCACATGCATCAAGCGATGCGAAAGCTCGGCGCGAAGAACCGGGTGCAGGCTGTTGTGCTCGCGATCCGCAACGGTCTGATCAGCATTTAAGCGCTTTATAGAAGGGGACCGAAGAGCAGGCATCTTCATGTGAACACAGTGCTCTACCAGCTGAGCTAACGCCGAATGGCCTAGTGCTCCTCACAAGCTGTCGACAAATCAGCTGCTTATACAGCTTACACATTTCCTCCTGCTCAAGCAAAACCGCCCCTGGTTTAATTGCGGCTGTGACACAGCTGTGACAAGGGGGATGAGCCTCTGCTCGGCAAATCGATACCCACGGCGCTTCGGGCAGAAGTGGTTTCAAAAAACCCGTAAAGCCTCGTGCCACGGGTCAGCGAGCTTAAAGACCTGACGACCAACCATTGTTGAGTTCTGCCGAGGTCTGCGACAAGGAACACCGGAATGTCCGCTTTATCCCCAGAAGCCGACATTCCGGTGATCGGCATTGACGTCTGCTAAGTGCCATTAGCGGACATCGGGTCGGTGGCACGAACTGAGGAATCGGCTCTTGCGCGGCAAGCTCACCGAGAGCGGCTCGACCTGGCGGGGGCAGTCCGCGCGAAAATTGAAGCTAAAGCGGCCCTAAAGTGACGGGGCTGTCAGCGTGTTCCTGTCAGCTCTCCGAGATGTGGATCGGGAGTTTTGCAGTGATGCAATTGCATTCGGCAAGCCGGAACACACCGCCTTTTAATCTTAATCACCTTCGAGGCGCAGCGTGCGACGCAGTGTTTGTATTGGTATTGGCAAAAGCCCGCCTGCGCCTGGCCCGCGCCAAACCCAAACGCGACAAGGCCCATGGCTAGAGATGCTGACAACGTGACGATGATTCGCATCCTACGGGAAACGCCTGGTGCAAAGTGAGTGTTCCCCGCCCAGCGGCCCGGCACCCCCATGGCTTCCAAGCACAGGAGTGGAGAGGTGGCACCGGGCCTAACCAGCCGGCGGAGGGAACCTGCACCTCCCGACTGGCTACTAGGAAAACGGAGCGGTGAAAGTGATGTTCCGTAGAGCGGCCCGACGCTGGAGTTCGTAGGTGGTGCCGACTTACAGTGCGTTTTTTTTCGCAATGGCCGCGCGGCTATATTAAGAGCCGGATACCCCGGGTAAGCCTGCACACATGCCTTTCCGTCACGAAAACACGTCAGCCTTCGGACCAGAGGATCTAAAGATCCTTCACGAGGTATTCGATTTAGCTTGGCAGAGGCTCGTCGCTGGTGGCCTTGGACGCTGGGACGATGAAGGCATAGAGACCGCACGACGTCTCTTGGCCACATGCATCATGACTTATGCCAAGCCTGGGCAATTAGATGTCGAGCTGCTGTTCGAGCGATGCCTGGGCGCGTTCAATCAGGACTTCGAGATAGCTGACCAACTGCTCAGTTGGCAAGAACTCGGTCCACGCGATACCGCACTTCACTCAAGGCTTCGACCTCAGATTGCGAGCGGGCCTCGAAAAGGCAGCGATGGAGGATGGGCAGGTCGGAGGTTGCTGGCGAAACGCTGACCAGCAGTAGGTCACCCCTGCGCTCTAAGCGGATTATGTATCCGCGATATTGGCAAGTCACCTGTGGCATCGGACGGGTCTTAGCGTCCTCCATAAGCATGAAGGAATCGTAAGACCCTTTTGGAATTGACGCTGTGAGCTTTCTCACACTGACGAAAAAATTGACCAGGAAATGAACGCGGGATCGCGTGCCAAGCGTGTCCCCCAAGTCAGAAGCCTGATCTAGCCTCGTCGCCCGAGCGGCTTTCCTAGCACGTCCTCGACTTCGCCACGGCTTCACCGGGTGCACTTGGCCGCCGCACTCGGCACAACGCAGCCGCGCTGAAAGCTGTGCGATGGTCAGTCCCATCGAGATGCGCGGGAGCCAACTGATCGGTCTTAGCTTCATCATGCGACATCGAGGGCAATAGCACTCGACATGCGTGAAGCCCTCAGCGGCAAACTCCTCGATGGTGGCATGCAGCGGGTCCATTCCCGAAGTATAGCAGACGGCGTCTTTCAGGACATGGCCGCCGGGATGCGATCAACAGCCAAGGCGCTTGAAGCGGCAAGGCAATTGATCTTTGGAACCGTGACGGTGCGGCTTGGTTATGTATGCAGCTAGACGGGAGATGGAGGCGTATCATGCCTGATAGACCCCGTCCTACAGACACCCGCGAAGCCCGCAGCCGCTTCAGTGATAATTACGTAGTAATGGGTATCGTGGCTGTATGTGTGCTTATGGCTCTTGCCCTACTTTGGGCGGGAATGATCGACACCGGCGAAAAGAGCACCACGCAGTCGGAGACTCAAGCACCGGCCATCACGCAGTCGGAAACTTAAGCACCGGCCATCACGCAGTCGGAGACTCAAGCACCTGCCACCACGCAGTCGGAGACTCAAGCACCGGCCACCACGCAGTCGGAGACTCAAGCACCGGGAGCAGGCGAAAATAAAACACCGTAACTGGACCTCCCCCGTGGCCTATGATTGTCATCATCGACACATAAATGGTCGGCAAGCGCGTTTCATGGCCTGTATGTCGGCGCTTAACGCATTCATGGTCGTGTCGTTACACTCCGCATAATGGCCCTCATGGCTGAATGCCAAAGTGGAGGGAAGTCCTGCGGCGATAGCCAAAAGCAGGAAGTAAAGAATAGCCGCACTCGTTCGCAAAGCGTGCATGTGGGTTCTCCTTTTCTCGGGAGATATCGCGCGACAAGCCCATTCGTTGAGGCTGATGAAGCGCTGGCGACTAGCGCTCTCGTTGGTCACTAGTCTCAGAGGGTATGCAACGTAAGTTAGAACCAGGCGTTAAACCCTTCTCCCGACCAGCCGCGATTACGCGCCAAGGAGAAATGTCATGCTCAAGACATTGCTGTTAGCTGCTTGTGCAGCAGCACTAGTCCTTACTCCTGCTTATGCCGGTGCGAGTAAGGAATGCACAGACGAACATATGAAGCAAATGGATGAAATGATCGCCAAGATGACTGATCCCGCTAAACAAAAGGAAGCGACGGCGGCGCTCGATAAATCCAAGGCTGGGATGAAGGCCGGCAACAATGCCGAGTGCATGAAGTACATGACCGAAGCGCACAAGGCGATGGGCATGTAAGCCCGGGTCAGCCGGAAATGAGTAAGGGCGCCCTATAACCAGGACGCCCTTACTGTTGTGCAATCTAACGCGGGGCGAGAGGTCCGTCTCCCCTGAGAGCGCACATCTCAGCAAAATCGGACGTCAGGCTGCCGTCTTTCACCGAGCCTCGATGGAGTGGAAACCCAAGGTGGGGCAGCGGTTATCGAGGGCAAACACCTTCCCACCATCATGGACGACGAGTAGCGGACAGCGAGCGCCGCGAACAACCATCATGCCCGCGGCACACCGGTCGACAATGTTGACGTGGAGTCAGCGTGGCAGGCGCTTCCTAAGGAGACCCTGACATGCGAGGGCTGTACGCAACCGCAGCGCTATGGGCGACACTCGCGCTCATCGCGCCGTCCGGCTTCGAGGCTTCATTCGCTAGTGCGACCGACGCGCCGGAGAAGACGGTGCCGCAGGGGCAAGACCCGCCTGGAGCCGAGAACGGCGAACAGCCGAGCCCGCGGACCGAACATAAGGAGGTTATCCCCCCGCCTCCGACTGGCGATGAAGACATCTACACGCAAGCTCCGAACCCGGAGGCTGGTCATGAGGAGGAAGTCATCCCTCCACCTCCTCCATCGGCGTCCGACAAAGAGTCGAGCGTCAAGCCTTAAGAGCGCAACAAGGTGGGGGTTTCCCTGCTGGGTGCCTCAACGCCGCTGGAACGTGAAACGCTGGACGGGTGGCATGCCGATCAGAGGCTGCCATGAAGCGAGTGCTCGCTAGTCGTGCCGGGATCGATCAAACAACGCGATGTGCACCTTTACTGTCCCTTGGCACCGCATTTGTTGTCCTTCTCGATCCAAACGCCGCCTGCCTTCTCGCAGTCAGTCTTGTTCTTGGCGTCTTTTAACCCAGCAAAGACGGGGTTAGTAAAGGCGGTTGCAACTGCCAAAATAGCGAAGGCCAAGAGAAGCCGCTTCATTTTTTTCTCCATCTGTGATGCTTGCTGATCAAAGGCATAACCCCAGAGTGGCTTAGAACCAACGGCCGAGGCGTTTGGCCGGCAAAGGAGCACTGCCTCGCAAGGGAGATGCTCCGAGGCCTAACCTTCGGTTTTGCACCGCCGCTCCACCCTGGTCTCGAAACGATGTCCTAGGGCGCTCTACGCGGCAAATTTGGACGTTAGCCACCACATCACGGCCGCAAGAACCCCGTTGCCAACGATCTGCAACCAACTCAACAGTTGTTCTCCACGGTAGTCTCCAGCGAGGTTGCTGTAGAGCAAAGCCAGGGTAACCAGGGTGAAGGCTGTGGCCAATCCCATCGTGAGAGCCCGTTGGCTCTCTGGATTGCTGGCAGCAAGCCATGCAGCTACCGCCGTGCCCAAGACAAATCCGCCAGCCCAGCGCACCCAGCCGGGATTGGCCGGCACGCCAGGATCGTTACTTAGAGCGAAGATCGCCTGGGGAAACAAAAGAAGGGCTAGCCCGTAAATCGCCATCAAGATGGCAACGCCATAAAAGATGGTACGTGTCGTACCTGGGTCGGATGGAGTAATCGCAACCATTTTCTCCTCCCGAAGTGTCGAGTTATTTATCGAGGATGATACAACCCTCTAGGGTTGCCGAGTAGCTGAAATGCGCAAGCCATCATCGGGCAGCTATCTCCTGCTGGCCGGTCTTCTGCTTGCTAGTCAGCAAAATCGCCTGTAGGCCGCTTTTAGCGTGCCAGGTGCCGGGCTTGGGCTCCAATAACCGCGAAATCCCAGGAAGTCGTGCGCGCATTCCGCCTTCGCCGCATATTCTCCCCATTCATGAAGTAGGCTTCCAGTTAACAATGGAGGGGAGCTTCGGCTGGCGAGCCGGGGCTCCATTTTGTTTTTGGGAGGAGGCTATGGGTCATTTAACTTTGCGTGAGGCTTTGGCTTCCCACCGGTTGGACGACTTTGTTCGAGAGCAACAGAATAACGGAGCCGAACTCCTCACTGGTTCCGAACTTGAACGAGGGCTTGCGCTGCTTGTTACCCAAGGTCGCATACTGGTTGCGAAGCATGGTTCCGCCATTAAGCAACACGACGTAGCTACCGAACCGCTCGGATCGGAATTTAGGACAGCAAAGTAGACCTGCGAAGATGCTCACCTCGGATGCTCCGCTCGAAGATGCTCATGCTTTTGTGGTGAGCATCTTTTGAAGTGTGCAACAGGCATTCGGGCAGCAGCGTCGTTCCGAACCTCGCGGAGAGGTCGCCGAGCCCCGCAATGTCGCCTTATTTGGGTGGGATGGCGAGAAAATGACTCACACTAGTGTTCAGCCCTCACGACAAGTGCCGTGACCTACAGTCCGCGATGACCAACAAGACATTTTGCAGTTTGCTGAAAGCTCTCGTGGCTTTCGCTATCACCGGTATTTTCAGCGTCGCGAGCCTCGCCGGTGAATTTACTGTACAAAAGGGAAAGCGCTACAGGGCAACGCTCTCCCTTAACTCGGTCGAGCGATTAGCTGACAATGCGTTGATCGCGAGCAAGTTTCGCGCAATAGGATTCACCAAAGTGCGTGTTTCAGGTGCCGGAGCGGTACGCCATGTCGAGGGGGTGTGGCCACGCAAGGATGCCAGCACGAACTTGCCGCCTCAGATTATTGCGGTGGCTGGATTGTGATCTATCGCCTTCGCCGCAACCACTCTCGCCGGTTGGGGGATGACGAGGGGTGACATTCGGCTTGTTCTCCCTGGAGAGCCGATAAGCGGCTGACGACCGGGCTCAGTGATTTCGAGCGATGCCAATCACGAGGCTGGCCAAATAGTGCCATCACGCTCCTTAGCGTTGAAGATCGTGTCAGTCCCTCGTTGTTTCACGAAAATAAAGTCATCAGCATTGAGTGTATCCCTCTCGGCCTTCCGCTGCTTGCCGGTAGGGTGTAGTCGTCGCGTACACACGATCTGTGATGAGATCAGGAAAGTACAGCTGTGAGCATCTTCGGAGGCGTTGAGCACCTTCGTGCCATCACACCGCCTGCGGGACCGAGTGATACTCATCGTGCCTTCGGGCCGATAATGACTGTCACGAAAGCGTGACTTGGGTTACCGACGGAGGAACCTACGCGTATAATTGTCTTCTGAAAGGATCTCCGCAGATCCCCCACTGACAGGAGATGAACATGAGAACCTACATGAGTACTGCCCTCGCGGGCGTTTTCTTCATCGGCATGGCCACTGCCGCTTTAGCCGTGACCGGCCAGTACGACAACATGTGCGCGATGGGCCTCGCAAGCGGTAAGGACATAAAGACGGACTGTTCCGTCAATACGCAAATTCACGGTAAGACCTACTGCTTCGGCAACCAATCGGCCCTGACCCAGTTCATGGCAGACCCTTCGGGCAATCTCGCCAAGGCTCAGGCTTACTACTCGAAGAAGCATCCGGGGTAAGCCGGAAACGCAGCAGACAAACAAGGCCCTCCCTCATCGGAGGGCCTTTTGCTGTCGGAGCCATGCCACCAAGTGATCGACGACCTCTAGCTCTTCTTGGAAGTCACAACGTGAACGCGACCCGGTACCTGGGTCACCTTTTTGCTGTTACATTTCGGGCACCGCACCTTCGCGGCCTCGTGCTCGCTGATGGTTTCGGTGCGCTCGAATGACTTGCCACATTCTCTACAACGATACTGGTAGGTGGGCACGTCACTTCTCCATCTCCAATAGTCGCGATGAAAAACCCAATGCCTTCGCAAAGCAAGCGTACGTCGTCGGTTCCGAAGCGGGGTCTCTTGGCCGATAGCAGATCGTGGGCCATAGCCAGATTGTGGCGGTGGTCCGTCGCTTCCCTTGCGAACAACGCGCGGTTACCTAGATCAAGCCTAGACGATGCCTGTGTATGCGAAGAGGTGCACCATGATTGATGACCCCCATAAACCCGGCAAAAAGGACATTGCGCCCCGCTATTCAGACCCCTTCAGTGCTCTCAGAGCGGAAATGGATAGCTTATTCGACAGCTTTTTGGGCGGCCTACCAGCCTTCCCTCGCATGTTCGGTACGAGTGGAGATCGAGGCTTCGCCCTCACCCCTCACATGGACGTAAGGGAGACCGACAAGGAAATCGTCGTCGAAGCTGAACTTCCGGGGATCGACGAGAAGGATGTCTCACTGTCGCTCCAGGACGGCGTCCTGACGATCCGAGGCGAGAAAAAACACGAGCACGAAGAAGAGAAGGAGAATTATCGCGTGTCGGAACGTCGCTACGGCAGCTTCCAGCGTGCCATGCGTCTTCCGGACACCGTGGACGAGAACAAGGTTGAAGCGAGCTTCAATAATGGTGTCTTGACAGTGAGCCTTCCCAAGCGCCCCGAAGCGATTGGTAAGCAGCGCACGATACCAATTAAGAAGGGATAGACTGGAAGCTCAAGCGACACCGATTGCGCCAGGCTGTTTGCCCGCTGCGGATGGTCGGAAAAAACCAGCGCCCTAGCCCAGGCAGGGCTGACCCGCGATCCCCTCCTCAGTTGTCCCTCAGAGCTGATGGCTATGCCCATCTCCACAGTGGACGAGTTATGCGCTCGGTTAGAGAATGGAACGGGCTCAACTTAAATCTGTCGTGCATGCCATAGTACACCGATGAAACTCAAGACCGACGGACGAGTGGTGCGTCTATTGACCAAGCACCTTGCTGAGGATCAATTCTTGGAGCAGTGGTTCCTCGTTGCTTTGGCCGATGACGAGGGCGCCAAGGTCGCAGTGGCAACGTTTACCAAGGTCGAAGATGCGGTGATTGAGGTCGTAGGCCACATCCCCGCAGCTACCTTGTGGAATGGGGTATGACCGAGGGCGATGTTCGGCTTGTCCTTCCCGGCGAGCCGATAGGCACCTGACTTCGCGTGTTCCGACGCCCGTCAGCGGAACCGTGAGCGCGTTATCCAACCGCATTCGGCGAACAATTTTGTTCGTAAAAAGCGCGCGAAACCTTAGCAGCGTTTCATCGAGACCTTCTGTGTCGAGTGCATCCCAATCGCGCGCGCTGCTCCTGCAGACAAATCAAGCGTCATGCCTTCTGTGAATGGTCCACGATCATTTATCCGCACAACTACGGTTCGCCCGGTTCGTGGGTTGCCGACCACCAGGCAAGTGCCGAAGGGTAGAGACTTATGGGCTGCAGTGAGGCCGTCCGGGTTGAACATTTCCCCCGACGCCGTGCGGTTCCCTCGAAGTTCGTTTCCATACCAAGTAGCTGTCACGATCTGTCCGACATGCGGATCGCTGGAAGTGGGTTTCATTGACGAAGTGGTTGCCTCTCCTGCAGGCTTTGCAGTCGCACCGGACGGATTGCCGAACAAAGCTTTTGTGAGCTTCTCGTCGAGCCGGTAGATGTCAGAGAAGGTGGCAACGTTCCCCGTGTCATCCACTACGGCGGTGAAATAAGTCAGATGAACTGGAATTTGGTGATCAAGATCGACGGGGCTGTTGACGCTATTCTCCCAAAGCTCCCTGACCTCGTTCGTTGACCAGCCTTTATCTTCCGCAAGAAGCACTTCGGTGAACCGGTCTGGTTTTTCCATACGGACGCACCCGTAACCGATCGCACGCATCGACTTTTGAAACACCTTGCGGCGAGCCGGGAACGTGTCGTGCAATAGGACATCATATTTGTTGGGCATAAGGAACTTCACTTTGCCAAGATTGCTATTTGGCCCTGGCTTCTGTCTGAATGTGTAATCGAGGATGTTGGCCCGGCTCCAATCAATCTTAGTGGCGTTCACTGGCTTGTCCAGATAACTCACCGAGAACGCATATTTGTTGAGGATCGAGTAGTTCTTTTTGCGGAGACGCGGCAGCAAGTCTCTCATCAACACCGACCTAGGTGCGATCCACTCGGGATTGAAGACAATGGTCGTCATGTCGGCGGACAAGATTGGCGTGGGGTCGTTGCTGGTACCGACTTGCGTCTTGTCTGCGAAGATCGTCTTCCCAGACTTGATCACGTAAAGCATGAACTCGGGGGTGTTGCTCCAAACATAGAGAGCGCCTAGGTGCTCTGGCATCCAACGCCAGCGCTCCATATTGATGATGAGACGCCGGATGCCTGCATTAGCTAACGGTGTGCTTTGCCCAACCTCGCTACGCATTTTCAGGAAAGCTTTGCGCAGGCGCTCGAACTGCTCGTGGCTCGGATGCAGTGACCGAAGATAGGCGTCGGGCGCTTTTGCGGCAGCGATCTCCGCCAGGATGATCTTTGGATCATGCAAAGGTGGCGCTTGATCGAAAGGGCCGATGATGTCACGCGGGTTCAGTCGTCCTCCGCGAGCAAACCTGCCATATTTAAGAATAGCTAGATTGAGCTTGATCTCGGCACGGGCCTGCTCCTCCAAGCTCCCCGGCAGTTCGCTTGCAGGCGGAAGCTCGAAGGCAGTGGCGTCAAGACCCCAATCATCGGCCTTTTCGATCTCGAACAGAGCACTTTGGCCTCTGGCCGAAAGACCCATATCAGTGATCCACAGAGGGGTCACACTACTTTCATAAAAGGCTGCAAGCGCCGCGACATCGGCTGGATCGGCATGGCTTCGGAGGGCTTGATCAGCCAGCATTGAGCGGATGTGGTCGAGCATCTTTGGTGATGGCAACACCGTACTATTGCCGCCTGGAAACTGGTTTGTCGGTTCTATGAATGGCCCCGTCGCAGCGGCCTCATTCACGAACCAATAGGGACATAGAAAGCATGTCCAAGCGAAGGCTTGGCAAATAGGCGCGAGTAAGTTTCCCCTCGGCATCCGTCGTGCCCCGGGCCGCAGCGCGACCACGATAGCGCATGAACCCAACTGGCGGCCATCCCTAGGATTTTCGCCGCGGGTTCGGTCGCTTAGTCGGCGTGTTTTGCTTTGCAAGCTGGTGTCCCAAATGTAACACCAAGAAAGTGACGCAAGTGCCGGGCCGCGTATTCGTGGTGATAAGCCCTCCAGCGCCAAAGGTGAACGCCAGGTTTTGAAGCCTAAGCGTGTCCAGCGCCCCTAAAGGCCGACGCCGCCTTTCCGGCAGCTTCAAAGGTTGTTTTGGCGTCTTTGGCTGTCATCGCGACGGTCGTCTCCATGTCGGCCAGGCTACCGCCTGCGGCCGCAGCCAGGATGGCAGAGGCAGCCGTTTTGTTGTCAGGGAATTCGCCAATCACCAACCAGTCATGCGGACCGAACGTCAGATACCAACCAATAAGCCTACCTCCAACACTGTTGAAGAGATTGGCGAGGGCTTCCTCGCGATTTTCGGGCTTAGCCATTAAGTCGTTGACCGCGTCTGTAGTGAAACGACCTCGGGAGATGTAAATGGGCATGTGATCTCTCCTTGACTGAGTTCTTTTGATTAGTCTCTTCGGCGACGCTGAATGTCCCCCTTTGGCCTGCTCTCAATTCAACTGGTCACTTACCACAGGCAAACTATGGCTAGGCGAATTGGTTCACTGCACTGATCTCCACAGCCCGGCAGTGCGATAGTCATTACCGCGACTGATGCAAGACCTCGAACTGTCATCGACCGACGCACCCCTCGTGCTTACTCATTGCGGGGGTAGATCGGTATAGGGTGATCACGGCAGTCGAATGGGCCATGAGAGCCATCAGGTCTGCTGCGAATAACCTGATTATAGAAAGTGCCAACAGACGCTGCGGTGATAAGCGCCTGCACCGTGGCACCATCAATCGCGCAATAGGGATACCAGGTCTCTTTTATCTTGATGACCATGAAGTGCTTGGGCGCGTCATAGCAAGACAGCACTCTCCGATTGCGGTAACGCATTTGAGGGGATGCGCTACGTGTATGAAGACCCGCTGAAAGTAAAGTTTACATTATCCACTTCGCTCCGGTCCTGCATACTGCTGTGTTGGAGGCCAGGCCAGATTGGCGTCGTTGAGCCAGCGTTACTCAATCCACATACTGCACATTAGTTGATTGGACGCTTTGGACGCTTGGGACTCCAGGCCAACAGTCCATGTGGGCTGAAGCTTGGAAGCATTGTTGAGCCTCTAAGCCTGTACACCCTTTCCTGAACCGTCCCAGTAGTCCCAAGCGTCCTATTTTAGATCCCTCAGCCTACTACAGCCTCAATTCCATTAGACTGAAAGACGAGAGGTATGCTTCTGGCCTTTGCAATTTGGTCAACCTGTCGGCGGCTTAATTGCCAAGACCGGTTTTTTCCGTGCGAAGCGGCTTTTTGGAATCCGAGCCTGCTCATCAGTGCACCCACGCGTTGGCTTTCATGTTGGTTGACCAGGTCGAAGCAAGCGACCTCATCGCCCGAAGCGATGCGGTTCACCCTCTCTGCGATGACTTTTGTGGGCACGATGACATTCTGCTTGGCCTCAGCCACCAACTCATGCACGGCGAGCACTACCAAGGTGAGAAGGTCGTACTCCTCATTCTCAGCTTTCAAGCTTCGATATGCCTCTGAGATTTGTTGAAGTCGATCCCAAACTCTCTCAACCCCGTGATCTACTTGCAGCCAATGCGCAACTGCGAGCGGCATCCTCCAAATATCGTGACCACGCGCTTCGAGGTTAGAAAGTCGAGATGCTTCCTCGTCGCATTCCCTCAGCCTGGGCAAATAGCAGACGCCTACAGACCAAAGCTGATCGATGAGAGACTGCCGTTGCCAAGACCAATCGCTTGCCCGAAGAGGTGACCGTCGTGTCTTTGCGGTCTCCAACGAGGTTACCAATGGGGTTGAAATAGTGCGACTGCCAAGCACCGGATCAGGCAAGCCGATTGAAGAGAAGAGCCGCGGCGCGAAGTTGTTCACATTAACCGTTCGCCACTCGTTGTGTGTGGTTGGCTCTTTTCGACTGATTACGGTCCCGCGAGTGTTGCCAGCGAGCAATAGCTCCCGTTTAGCGCTTTCCATGCTTCGAAAGTCCTCGCAGTCATCAAAGGCCAAGGTCGCACCGTAGTGAGTCTCGTCTCGAATGGCTGCGAATGAACTACCAGCCGTGGTCGTTCTGCCAAGGAAGGCTAACGAGGAGACGGTGTTCAGGAGTTGTGTTTTACCCGACCCTCTCTCACCTGTTGGCCACGGGTACCCCACTACATCAACGGCATCGAGCAAATAGGTCCCCATAATCCAACAGGCCACCATTTCACTCATGGATTGCTGATCGGCCAGCGAGCTTTCAAAGCTCACGAACCTATCGACCGTCTCGGTAACCTGCGCGAACAGTCTTGCCGGGTTCGGCTTCTCGCCCATCATGAGCGTTCTGAAACCTACTGGACTGAGAATCTTGTCGGTCGCGGGCACAAAAGGAAGCTCTATCCTGATCGGCAAGTCATCCAAGGGCTGGGAACCGGGTATGTCGGCGGCGCTGTAAAATTTCCCTTCGGCCGTGAATATCACCAGTTCAGTCTGGCTTGCTTTCCCCACTGCATCGCTATGAGGAGCAATGGGAAGCCAAGTGGCTCCGTATGCCTTCCCATCGATTAGACGCAGCGGACGGTCCATGACCTTCGGTAACGAATTGAGAATCTTGTAAAACGGCTGAAGGTCTTCTCTGGGCTTGCTGGCCCCAGCATCGAATCCGCTCTTGATAGTTGCCTCGGACTCCGAAGCTGAAAGGCCACACCTGCTCTGCGATGGCGCTGAGTTCATTTCTTGCCCAGTCGCCATCAACTACGCCGCTAATGCTCAACTGGCCTAGGGCAAATGCAACCCGGTTAAGCGTGTCGTTGCGCTGCCCTTCCTTTGCTTGCGCCAGTTGCCCGAATAGCTGCTCAATCTCATTGCGGTAGGCTCTGGGAACGCCTCCAAGAGTCGTAAGCTTCTCCTCCGAACTCATCGGCAACTCGGCTGTTGGAAGGTCCTTGCGGTCCCTAGGTGCGATGAGGTCCGCTAGTGCCGGTGGCAATTCAGCGAATGGTTGGTCTTCGGGGCGAATGGTCCACTCATAAACCGAACCGTCTGAATGAACCGAGGGTGGAGCGACCACGTAACCACCATCTCCCCGCACATCGATACCCGGCTTTATCCGGACGAGATTCCTCACTGGGAACCCGGGGTGCTTGAAATAGAGATGGCGACCTTTGCCGGTTCGGACCGTGGGAGTGGGAGGAAGTTCCCCCAAAGCGGCAAGCGACGCCTCTCCCTCAGCTCCGTCCACATCCACCACGACGATGCCAGAAACTGGCCCAGTGACGATTCCGACATTAGTTGTGACAGTTCCAGCAGTTGTGACAGTTCCAGCGAACCATCGCTCACATTCCTCAACTGACGGGTGCCTTTGTTGAAATTCTCGCCAAAAACAAGAAGGCTCTTTTGTTTTATAAGAAAGTGGGACTATAGAAAAACCATTGCTTGTGTAAGTATTGATATATTCTTTCACTCTGATCCTCATGAGATTAGTATACTTTACCATCTTACATTGCTACACAACCCGGCTCCTGTTGGAAGCTATAAAACCTAGTGGGCCAATCTCCCTCTGTTTTACTAGAAGATTGAGCCACTTACCTCGACTGCCATCGAAATTAACCAAATAGTTGTGTATTTAGCAGCAATGCACGTCTGGAGGCGGAACTTGCTCCGCTTCCCTAGTTCCAACAAAAAAACGGTGCTTTTGGCTAAAACGCGAGGCGATTCAACCTACTGACACGCTTAGCGCGGTCGGCAATTGTATCGGCTTAAAGTGCAACTTAAAGGCGCACTCCCGCCATTGGACTCCAACTTTTGCAAGATTTGAGTGCGCACCGGATGGGTATAGCGAAACAGCATCCGGGCATCCCGGTGCCCGCTTAATAGGGCCACCTCAGGAACGCTCAACCCAAGTTCAAAGAACCGACTTATGGCATCATGGCGAAGGTCGTGAAAATGGAGGTCAGATATTCCTGCGCGCGCTCTGAGCCTGTCCCAGGCCAACCGAAACGCACTACTCGATAGCGGGAAGACGCGGTTGGCTCGAGCAGGGACGGAATCGAGAACCGCTGCTGCCACTTGGGTCAAAGGCAGTATACGGGAGTGACCGTTTTTACTCTGCGGAATGAGTATGGCGGCGGCTTTTCGGTCAACATTCTCCCATTTCAACGACAGGATTTCACCTCGCCTCATACCTGTCTCGACCGCTAGCAGGACGATGGGCATCACTAACTGATTGCGACAGGCTCGGGCGGCTAGGATGAGTTGGCCCAGTTCACCGGATTTGAGTCTTCGCTCGCGTCTAATTTGACAAGATGCAAGCCGCACTTTCCGCAGCGGGTTTTCGCGCAGGGGCAATCCCCATTCGTCCCTCGCTAATTCAAACATGTTGTGCAGGGGTGCCAGTTGTCGCTTGAGCGTGGAAGCTGTGATGGTCTTCAGCCGCTCGTCTCTGTAAGTAGCAAAGTCGCTGGCTCCAACTTCCGAGAGTGGCTTGCGGCAGATGCGATGACGAAGAAATGCATTGAGGACGACTCGTTCGACATGATGGCCGCGCTTCCGAACACTCACGGTGTCGAGATAACGCTCAACCAACTGCCCCAATGTTATCCGTTGGAGTACCTTCGGGTCAGGAGGTAAATCGCGACGGTCGGCGACTAACTCCATTTGCCGCGCCCACGTTTCGGCATCTTTGAGTACATGGAACGAGCGCGAAATTGGTCGAACACCAACACGACGGATTTGCACTTGCCACTCCGCGCCTCGTTTACGGATTGTAGCCATGACGAACCCCTTGCTGTGACATAGCTGTGACAGCCGAGGTGCTAGGTCTGTTTGTGAGGAGCTATCCTTCGCTCAAACCTCAATCGAGGTAAGAGCTTAGAAATGGTGGGCGCGACTGGGATCGAACCAGTGACCCCTGCGATGTCAACGCAGTGCTCATACCGCTGAGCTACGCGCCCGCTCAAACCGACGGATCGGTCAAGCTTCCAAGTCAGGCTTCTATATCGGGTGCGGTGCCGTCAAGGCAACCCGCTCGCCATCACGCCGCAAGCATCCGCTCCACCTCGTCGACCAGGTCGCGTAAGTGGAAGGGCTTCGACAGGATCTTGGCATCCTTCGGCGCCTGGTTGTCGGGGTTCAGGGCCACCGCCGCGAAGCCGGTGATGAACATGATCTTGAGGTCGGGATCGAGTTCGCTCGCTTTGCGCGCAAGTTCGATGCCGTCCATCTCCGGCATGACGATATCGGTGAGGAGGAGCGTGAAGGGTTCCTCCTTCAACCGCTCATAGGCTTCAAGCCCGTTGCCGAACGCGATGACGTCGTAACCGGCCTTCTCGAGCGCCTTCACCAGAAAGCGGCGCATGTCCTCGTCGTCCTCGGCGAGGAGAATCCGCTGTACGCTGCGCGCCCTTGTGTCTTTCGCCTCCATCCCTCGCTCCCCCTTAACGCTCGCCTTACGGCGTACACAAACTTGGTAAATGACTTGGTAAGCGATGAGGCCATGCCCGGAACAGCCCAGGCCCTGGCCCCTTCAATCCCAAATCATCGCGTCTATTTGCTCTGGACACAAGGCAGAACACGCCTTGCCAGGTTCAACTCTGATTGGCAGAGTTTACCGGCGATTCCCGCGTTCACGGGCAAAACTCTCAAGGAAGGGCGCATGAGCCGAAGCGAAGTCGAAGCGATCGAGACCGAGCTTTCGCCGCCCTTCACGGTGGCGCGGCCCGAGACCCTGAGCGTCCCCCTGGTTTTCAACTCGCCCCATAGCGGCCGGGTCTATCCCAAGGCCTTTCTTGCCGCTTCGAGGCTTGATTCGCTCGCGCTCCGCCGCTCGGAGGACGCCTATGTCGAGGAGCTGTTCGGCTTCGTGACTGCGCTCGGCGCGCCCCTGCTCCATGCCCATTTCCCGCGCGCCTATCTCGACGTGAACCGCGAGCCTTACGAGCTCGATCCGGTTCTGTTCCGCGATGGGCTGCCCCACTATGCCAACACGCAATCGGTCAGGGTCATCGGCGGGCTCGGCACGATTGCGAGGATCGTTTCGGAATCAGATGAAATCTACCGCGAGCCGCTCTCCGTCGGGGCCGCTCTCGAGCGAATCAACCGCCTCTACGCGCCTTACCACGAGACGCTGAGCAGCCTGCTCGCTGAGGCCCATCAGGCTTTCGGCTGCGCTCTTCTGATCGACTGCCATTCGATGCCGTCGACCCCGATCACCGAACAGGGGGGCATGCGCCCGGATTTCGTCCTCGGCGATCGCTTCGGAACCTCCTGCAACGGGGAGCTGACCCGGCTTGCCGCCAACCAGTTGAAGGCGCTGGGCTATGCCGTCGCCCTCAACAAGCCCTATGCCGGCGGCTACATCACCGAGCATTACGGCCGGCCGCACAAGGCCCAGCACGTGCTTCAGATCGAGATCAATCGCGCCCTCTACATGGACGAGACGAGCTTCGAGAAGGGGAACGGTTTTCGCCGTCTGCGCGATGACCTTGAGGCCATGGTAACCTCGCTCACGGCCGGCATTTCGGGCCTTGCCGTCCCGCGCGCCGCGGCCGAATAGCGGCTGCCACATAAAAAAGGGGCCGTTCGCATGTACGAACGGCCCAAGTCTAGGGAGGAAACGCCCAAAAAGGGCAGCGGGACAGCCTGGAGAGCCATACCGCATTGCAACAATATGTCATTGCGCCGCACAAAGTGCAAGGTTCGATTGGGGTTCTGAGCGGCATTTCCGAGACAGTGATGCGTCTTGGCAACGGTCTGCCCTCGTCCCCTGCCATGGGCTCGACTGGCCGCCTGGAATCCTTGACTCACAAGGCAAAATTGCCTCAACCCTCTGCCGTGGCCGCCACCAACGATCCCCAATTTCAGTCCCTTCTTGCCACAGCGCACGCGCTAGCCGACCGCGCCGGCGCGGTCATATTGCCGCATTTCCGCACAGAGCAGGCCGTTGACCATAAAGGCGGCGGCCTTTTCGACCCGGTCACGGCCGCCGACCGCGATGCCGAGACCGCGATCCGCGAGAAGATTGCCGAGGCCTTTCCCGCCCACGGCATTCTTGGCGAGGAGTTTGGCGCGGCCGCCGGCAAGACCGATTATTGCTGGGTCATCGATCCGATCGACGGCACACGTTCTTTCATTCTCGGCCTGCCGCTTTGGGGCACGCTGATCGGGTTGACGCGCGCCGGCGCCCCTCTGCTCGGCGTGATGGATCAGCCCTTCACCGGCGAACGCTTCTGGAGCGGCGAGACCGAAGCCTTCTTCCGCCGCGACGGCAGCACGAAGACCATCCGCACTCGCGCTTGCGCCGATCTCGGTCAAGCGCTCCTTGCCACGACCAGCACCGACTATTTCACGCCGGAAGAGCACAAGCGCTTCACCGCTCTCACCGATGCCGTCCGCCTGCGCCGTTTCGGCGGCGATTGCTACAATTACTGCCTGCTCGCGATGGGGCATATCGACCTCGTCGCCGAGGCCGGCCTCCAGCCCTTCGACATTCTTCCCTTGATCCCGATCGTCGAGCGGGCGGGTGGCGTGGTCACGACTTGGGAGGGCGGCGATCCGCGCGGCGGCGGGCGCATCCTTGCCGCGGGCGACAAGCGCCTGCATGAAACGGCGGTCGCGATGCTGTCAGGCTAGCTCGCTTTGCTCAACGCCGTGTCGCGGACGAAGGCGTCGAACGCCGCCCAGAACTGTTCGCGAATGCTGTCGCGCTCCTGCAAGATCTCGTGGCGCGAACCCCGGAGCACGATCTGGGCGCCGGCCCTCAAGCGAAAAGAGAGGTCCTCGATCGCTTTGATCGACACGACTTGATCGTCTCCGGCGGCAAGCATGAGAACCGGAACCCGGATGCGGGGCGGGAATTTTTCGCTGCCGACAAGCTCGACCGTGTCCAGCGCGGCCTTGAGCCAGCCGATCGTCGGCGACTCGACGGCGAGTTGCGGCGCGGCGTCGAGCACCGACACATTGCGCAAGAAACGCTCGCGGTCCGAGGTGAGACGGTTGCCTTCGAAGGGAGGATCCTGACGGTGCTTTATCCCATCGCTCGGAACGGTCTGCTTGGCAAAGCCGAGCATGGTGAGCCCATCGGCGATCTGGCCGCATAGCTTGTTCGAGAAGGGCAGCTCCGCGATCCGCAACATGGGCGAGGTCATGACCATGCGGCTGAACCAGCACCCGCGCTTGGTCGAGGCCCTGAACAGCACCATGTTGCCCATCGAGTGGCCGAGCGCGTAGTAGGGCGCGGGGCAATCCGGCAGCACGACCGCCTTCATGAAGTGGTTGAGGTCCTCCTCGTACTCGGCGAAGTCGTGAATGTGACCCTTGCGCGGGTCCCGGGTGAGCCGGGTCGATCCGCCCTGCCCACGCCAATCGAAGATCGCCACGGCAAAGCCGCGGCGGCGGAGCTCGCCCACGACCTCGAAATATTTCTCGATGAATTCGGCGCGGCCCTGGAAGATGCAGACCGTGCCGCGCCGCTCGCGCAGCGCCGACTGCCAGCTGGCGTAGCGCAAGCGCAAGCCCTTGCGCGGCTCGATATAGCCGGTCGAGGCCCCGATCGGGATCGGGTTCTTGGGTGTGGCGATCAGATTCATCGCGAGTTGGCCTCTGAAAGCGCGAAGCGCCTCTTATAGCAGCGAAGCGGGAGCGCGCCACGCTCTTCGGACAGGCGCGCGCGGACCGTGACAGGGGAAGCGGCGACACCGCCGATGTTCTGATTTCACCTTTATATTCAGCAGCCTAGGCCCCTTGACGCCCTCGCTTGCCGCACCCATATGCGAAGCGCGCGAAGGCCAAACGGCTTCGCGCACTCCGCCCGGCTTGAACGATTTCTAGCGGGCACCAATCCATATCGCTTCTCAAGGAGGATGTGTCATGAGGCACTTCGATCTTACCCCACTCTATCGCTCCACCATCGGCTTCGACCGGCTCGGCTCGTTGCTCGATACGCTCACCAGTTTCGACGGCGAGGCCCCGAGCTACCCGCCTTACAATATCGAGCGCGTCGGCGAGAACGAGTATCGCATCAGCATGGCCGTCGCCGGCTTCGGCAAGAGCGACCTCACCATCGAGGTGAAGGAAAACACCCTTTCTATTCGCGGCGAGAAGCGCACGGAGCATGAGGACACCACCTTCCTCCATCGCGGCATCGCCTCGCGAAGCTTCGAGCGCAGGTTCCAGCTCGCCGACCACGTCGTGGTCAAGGGTGCGGTCATGGAGAACGGCTTGCTGCATGTCGACCTCGTGCGCGAGCTGCCCGAGGCCATGAAGCCGCGCACCATCCCGATCGCCACCAAGACCGACAAGGCCGAGAAGCCGAAGGTCATCGACAGCAAGGCGGCGTAACGCGACAGGCAGAAAACAAGAAGGGCGTCTCTCGTCGGAGGGGCGCCCTTCTGGCTAAGCAGACGCGCAGCGCGACGCCTCGTTAACCGCTCGCGACCGCGCCGACGGCAACGATCGCGCCGCCTGCCATCAGTCCGGCGAGATTGGCCTTGAGATCGAAGGCCGAACTTTCGTGAAGGGCCAAGATCGCGGCCTCGCCGATCGTTTTCCCGTCTTTCAACGCGAGAATGAACGGCGCGCCGCCTTCCGGGAGACGGCGAATTTCGACCTTAAGCCCCGATCTCGCCACCAGCGCATCTTCGCTCCCCGCTAAACGCGCATGAGGCACATCGCCGCTCTCTGCGTTCAACTCGTAGATCGACACGATCGGATAGGACGAACGCACGACGCCGAGCGATGGATGGAGCGCAAGCACGGCATCGGCGGCGCGATCTGCTGCGCTTGCGATCGCCTGAAGCGGAAGCGGAACGGCGTCGGCCGCGTGATAGGCGCTGTGCCTTAGCCATTCGAGCGCTGCCACGTCGGCGAGATAGGGCACCGTCGCCGCTGGAGGAAAGCCCGCGATGAAGTCTGCAAAGCCCGCGCCGTAGCGCAGCAGGACCGCGGAGGTCGGCGGCTCGCGCTCGACATAGTCGCGGGCCATGGCGCGAAAGAACTCTTCTCCGACGAGCCGCGCCACGACCGGAAAACTTCCGGCGAGGACGTCGATCAGGCCGGCATAGACATTGTTGCGATAGACGCCGAAGCGGCGCGCGGGGGCGCCTTCGGCCTTGCGCGTGAGGCTAGCGGGCACCGCGGCTTCGCATCGAGCACGGCGCCGGCGAATGCCTTCTGCGTTTCCGAAAAACCGGTCACACTCAGGCCACGATGCGATTGGAGCGGCGTTCGGCAATGATCCGGTCCGCGCGTTTCGCCTCGGCGAACAAGACCTCCCACGCCGGCACGTCGTTGTCCCACTCGATCAGGGTGGGCTTCGGGCCGGAGCGAGCGCCCGCGCGTAGAGCGCCCATACGGCGTCGGCGACTTCGCGCCCATGGTCGTCGATCAGGAGCGCGGAATCGTCGTCGTCGCTGTCAACGGCATGACCGCCGAGATGAACTTCGCCGACATGCTCGACGGGGAATTCGTCGATGAAGGCTCCCGCATCGAAGCCGTGATTGACGGACTGGACGTACACATTGTTCACGTCGAGCAGAAGCCCGCAGCCGGTGCGGCGCGCAACCTCGCGCAAGAACGCGATCTCGCTCATCGCCGCATCGGCGAAAGCGACATAGGTGGAGGGATTCTCGAGCAGCATCCGGCGCCCGAGCGTCTCTTGCACCTCCTCGATATGGTCGCAGACACGCGCGAGCGTCTCCTCGGTGTAAGGCAGCGGCAGGAGGTCGTTGAGGTATATGCCGTCATGGCTCGACCAGGCGAGATGCTCGGAGAAGAGCGAGGGCTCGTAGCGGGCGATGAGCGCCCTCGCCAGAGATGCTCGCGGTCTAGGGGGCCGCTCCCGCCGATCGACAGCCCGACGCCATGGGCCTCGCCATTAGTTCTCGGCGTGAATCTCGAACCAGCCGATGTCGGGCGCGGCGTCGAGGATCGCGCGGTAATGCTCGGGCTTGAGCCCGGCGCCGGCGCGGGGCGGGAGCGCCATCGCCTCGCGATCGTTTGGGCCCCGCGCCGACATGTTCGCTAACCCGGCGGAACGTCGCGAGTAAGCGCCTCTAGGGCGCCTTTCCGCCCATCCGGGAGTTCCATGGTGAGGCATGTTCCCTTCGGCACGAGCGTCCAGGAATTGCCCTGATAATCGACCTTCGAGGTTCCGGCGCAGCTCGTGCCGGGCCCGGCGGCACAGTCGTTCTTGCCGGCCTTGGCGACGCCGAAGCATTTCTCCTTGTCGTCGGCGGCGACTTGCCCCGTTGCCGCAAGGCCGAGCGCTGCGGCAAAGGCGCAGCTCACGGCAAGACCGGTAAAATTCCTAGGCTGGTCGGTCATAAGTCTCTCCTCTTCGGTCGAATTGCGCACCGCGCGCCGGAACCCGCGACCGGTGCTGTTGGTTGCTTCGGCGAGTAAGCCGGGATGGCCGCGATCACGTCAAATCAAAGCTCCGCCAGCACACGGTGAAGCGCTGCCGGGACCGCCGGCCTCGAACGGTGAATCCTTCTTGTGCGGGTCTTGTAAATCTGTCATTTTGAGGGCAAATAGGACAGGCTTGCTGACCTTTGTCGCGGGCGCGGCGCAAGGGCCTAGGGGATGTCGCAAGAACCGACATCGGTCCTCGCCCGCATCGCCAAAGGAGGCGTGAGGCGTCCTCCGCCTTCAGCCAGTCAAACGTCTTCAGCTTGTAGAAGGGCGGGCGGCGGGAGCCGTAGACAGGGTTTCGAGTGACGATGACATTGCGTGGCCAGAAATGGGTTTCTTCGCTTGGGGCGTGGCCTTCGCCGCCGCCCGCGCAAGGACTCTACGATCCGAAGCACGAGCACGATGCTTGCGGCGTCGGTTTCGTCGCCGATCTCAAAGGCCGGCCAAGCCGCAAGATCGTCGAGAACGGCTTGCAGATCCTCGAAAACCTGACTCATCGCGGCGCCGCGGGAGCCGACCCGCTCGCCGGCGACGGCGCCGGCATTCTCGTGCAAATCCCGCATGAATTCTTGCGCGAGGCCTGCGCGCCGCTCGGCATCGCCCTGCCCGAGCCCGGCCATTACGGCGTCAGCCACATGTTCATGCCGCGCAATCGGGCCCAGCGCATCTATTGCGAGTTGGTCGTCGAACGGGTGATCGAAGCCGAGGGGCTCACCCTTCTCGGCTGGCGCGATGTCCCTGCCGACAATGACTGCCTTTCGCAATCGGTGATCGCGACCGAACCGGTGCATCGGCAGGTCTTCATCGGCCGGGGCGCCGGCATCGAGAATGAGAGCGAATTCGAGCGCCGACTCTACATCCTGCGCAAAGTGATCTCGAACACCGTCATGGGCGAGACGGGCGGCCGCGACATCGGCTTCTACACCGTGTCGCTGTCATGCCGCACGCTGGTCTACAAAGGCATGTTCCTCGCCTACCAGCTCGGCGCCTATTACCGCGATTTGCAGCATCCGCTCTTCGCCTCGGCGCTCGCGCTCGTGCATCAGCGCTTCTCCACCAACACCTTCCCGTCGTGGAAGCTCGCTCATCCCTATCGGATGGTCGCGCATAACGGCGAGATCAACACGCTTCGCGGCAACCTCAACTGGATGGCCGCGCGGCAGGCGAGCGTGTCGTCGCCGCTGTTCGGCGAGGACATCGAGAAGCTCTGGCCGATTTCCTACGAGGGCCAGTCCGATACCGCCTGCTTCGACAATGCGCTCGAATTCCTGGTCCAAGGCGGATACAGCCTCGCCCACGCGGCGATGATGCTGATCCCCGAGGCGTGGGCCGGCAATCCACTCATGGATGCCAAGCGCCGCGCCTTCTACGAGTACCACGCCTGTCTCATGGAGCCGTGGGACGGCCCTGCCGCTATGGCCTTCACCGATGGGAAGCAGATCGGCGCTACGCTCGATCGCAACGGCCTGCGCCCGGCGCGCTATCTCGTCACCGACGACGGCCTCGTCATCATGGCGTCCGAGACCGGCGTGCTGCCGATTGAAGAGAAGTCGATCGTCGAGAAATGGCGGCTACAGCCCGGCAAGATGCTCCTCATCGACCTGGAGAAGGGCTGCATCATCTCCGACGAAGAGATCAAGGCCGAGCTCGCCTCGGCCCATCCCTACCAGCAATGGCTCGACCGCACGCAGATTCGCGTGCACGAGCTGCCGGGCGCGGCGCCCCCGCCCTCGCGCACCAATGTCAGCCTGCTCGATCGCCAGCAGGCCTTTGGCTACACGCAGGAAAGCCTGAAGTTCCTCATGGCGCCGATGGCCGAGTCGGGCCAGGAGGCGGTGGGCTCGATGGGCACCGACACGCCGCTTTCGGCGCTGTCGTCGCGGCCGAAGCTGCTGCACACCTATTTCAAGCAGAATTTCGCCCAAGTGACGAACCCGCCGATCGATCCGATCCGTGAGGAGCTGGTGATGTCGCTTGTCACCTTCATCGGGCCGCGGCCGAACCTGCTCGACCTCGAAGGCACCTCTAAGCAGAAGCGGCTGGAGGCGTCGCACCCGATCCTCACCAACGAGAATCTGGAGCGTATTCGCGGAATCGGCGAAGTCGCCGACAATCAGTTCCGCACGGTCACGCTCGATATCACCTATGGCGCCGACCACGGGGCGTCCGGCATGGCCGGGGCGCTCGACGCGCTCTGTCGCCGCGCGGAAGAGGCCGTTCGCGCCGGCGAGAACATCATCATCCTGTCGGACCGCGCCGCCGGTCCCGACCGCGTGCCGATCCCATCGCTGCTCGCGACAAGCGCGGTGCATCATCACCTGATCCGCTGCGGACTGAGGACCTCCGTCGGCCTCGTGGTCGAGACCGGCGAAGCGCACGAGGTCCATCAATTCTGCACGCTTGCGGGCTACGGCGCCGAGGCGATCAACCCCTATCTCGCCTTCGAGACCATCGAGGCCATGCAGCCCGATCTCGAGGAGCAGGTGACCGCCGAGGAAGCGATCAAGCGCTACATCAAGGCGGTCGACAAGGGCATACTCAAGGTGATGTCCAAGATGGGCATCTCTACCTATCAGTCCTATTGCGGCGCGCAAATCTTCGACGCCGTCGGGCTGCGGTCGGACTTCGTCGCGAGATACTTCACCGGCACCAACAGCCAAGTTGAGGGCGTCGGCCTTGACGAAATCGCCCGCGAGACTGCCGAGCGGCATCAACTCGCTTTCTCGGCCGCGCCCGTCTTGCGCGAAGCACTCGAGGTCGGCGGCGAGTACGCCTATCGCGTGCGCGGCGAAGCGCATATGTGGCGTCCGTCGGTCGTCGCCGATCTCCAGCACGCCGTGCGCGGCAGTCTGCCGGAGAAGTACCGCTCCTACGCCAAGCAGATCAACGACCAGACCGAGCAACTGCTCACACTGCGCGGCATGTTCCGCATCAGGCCGGCCGAGGAGATGGGGCGCATGCCAATCCCTCTCGACGAGGTCGAACCTGCCAAGGAGATCGTCAAACGCTTCTCGACCGGCGCCATGTCGTTCGGCTCGATCAGCCGCGAGGCGCATACCACGCTTGCCATCGCCATGAACCGCATCGGCGGCAAGTCGAACACCGGTGAAGGCGGCGAGGAGTCGGACCGGTTCAAGCCGCTCTCGAACGGCGACTCGATGCGCTCAAGGATCAAGCAGGTGGCGTCGGGCCGTTTCGGCGTGACCACAGAATATTTGGTCAATTCCGACATGATGCAGATCAAGATGGCGCAAGGTGCCAAGCCCGGCGAAGGCGGTCAGCTTCCGGGCCACAAGGTCGATGCCACTATCGCCAAGGTGCGCCACTCGACGCCGGGCGTGGGTCTCATCTCGCCGCCGCCGCATCACGACATCTATTCGATCGAGGACCTGAAGCAGCTCATCTTCGATCTCAAGAACGTCAACCCGCAAGGCGACGTGTCGGTGAAGCTCGTCTCCGAGGTCGGCGTCGGCACGGTAGCCGCGGGTGTCGCCAAGGCCATGGCGGACCATGTGACCATCGCCGGCTTCGAAGGCGGCACGGGCGCTTCGCCCCTCACCTCGATCAAGCATGCGGGCTCCCCTTGGGAGATCGGCCTCGCTGAGACCCAGCAGACGCTGGTGCTGAACCGCCTGCGCGGCCGCATCTCCGTACAGGTCGACGGTGGCATCCGCACCGGGCGCGACGTGGTGGTGGGCGCGCTGCTCGGCGCCGACGAGTTCGGCTTCGCCACCGCGGCTCTGATCTCGATTGGTTGCATCTACATGCGCAAATGCCATCTCAACACCTGCCCAGTCGGCGTTGCCACGCAAGACCCCGTGTTGCGCGCGCGCTTCGAGGGCAAGCCCGAGCACGTCGTCAATTTCTGTTTCTACGTGGCCGAGGAGGTGCGCGAATACATGGCCGCGCTCGGCTTCCGCACCTTCGCCGAAATGATCGGCCAGACCGAAATTCTCGACAAGAGTCAGGCCATCGACCACTGGAAGGCGAAGGGTCTCGATTTCAGCCGCATCTTCCATAAGCCGGAGGTGCCGCCCGAGGTCGCGATCTACAATTCCGAACGGCAGGATCACGGCCTCGACAAAGTTCTCGACGTGAAGCTGATCGCGCAAGCCCGCGAGGCAATCGAGGCGAAGAAGCCGGTCAAGATCGAGCTTCCGATCAGAAACACCGATCGCACCACCGGCGCGATGCTGTCGGGCGAAATCGCCACGCGTTACGGCCACGCCGGACTGCCCGAAGACACGGTCTGGGTGAGTATGTCGGGCGCCGCGGGGCAGAGCTTCGGCGCGTGGCTTGCGCACGGCGTCACCCTCGATCTTGTCGGCGAGGCCAACGACTATGTCGGCAAGGGTCTTTCCGGCGGACGCATCGTCGTCCGGCCGCCGGCGGAGTTGGGCATCGTGCCGGAGAAGTCGATCATCGTCGGCAACACCGTGCTCTATGGCGCGATTTCCGGCGAGTGCTATTTCCGCGGCGTCGCCGGCGAGCGCTTCGCCGTGCGCAACTCCGGCGCGATCGCCGTGGTCGAGGGGACCGGAGACCATGGCTGCGAGTACATGACCGGAGGCGTGGTCGTCGTAATCGGGCCGACGGGGCGAAATTTCGCCGCCGGCATGTCGGGCGGCATCGCCTACGTTCTCGATGAGGACGGCCAGTTCGAGCGCCGCTGCAACCTCGCCATGGTCGATCTCGAGCCGGTGCCGAGCGAGAATGAGGTGATGGAGAAAAGCCGCCACCAGATCGGCGATCTCGAAAGCCACGGCCTGGTCGATATCGCCGACATGAGCCGCTTCGACGAGGAGCGCCTTCGGCGGCTCATCGAGAACCACCTCCATTACACCGGCTCGGCGCGCGCAAAGGCGATCCTCGACGACTGGGGCGCTTACTTGCCCAAATTCGTCAAGGTGATGCCGGTCGAGTACCGCCGGGCGCTGGAGGAGATCGCGCGCCGGCAGCAGGCCGACAAAACCGGTCTCGGCGACATCGAAATCGGCTTGCGGGGCAACGGCAAGTAATCTTCATGCGGGCACGTCAATGTCCCGGTGGACGACACCGGGCGGGCTGCCTCGAATGCTTGACGACGGCGCAAGACGGTGGCTACTCGCTGACAGACCTTTCAAGCAGCCGAAGGGCGTAATGGGCAAGATCACGGGCTTTCTCGAAATCGAACGCGAGGACCGGGCTTACGAGCCGGCGTCCGACCGCGTTCGGCATTACCGCGAGTTCGTGATCGCGCCGAGCGAGACGGAGATCGTCCGCCAAGCCGCCCGCTGCATGGATTGCGGCATTCCCTATTGTCACACCGGCTGTCCGGTGAACAACCAGATCCCGGACTGGAACGATCTCGTCTACCACTCCGACTGGGAAGTCGCGGCGGCGAACCTGCACTCGACCAATAACTTCCCCGAGGTCACGGGCCGGATCTGCCCCGCCCCTTGCGAGGCCGCCTGCACCCTCAACATCATCGACGTGCCGGTGACCATCAAATCGATCGAGTGCGCGATCGCCGACAAAGCCTTCGACGAAGGCTGGGTGCGGCCGATGCTGCCGGAGGCGAAGACCGGCAAGCGCGTGGCGGTCGTCGGCTCAGGCCCCGCCGGACTTGCCGCGGCGCAACAGCTCGCACGCGCCGGCCATGACGTGCATGTCTACGAGAAGTATGCCTTTCCCGGCGGCCTGCTCCGCTACGGCATTCCCGATTTCAAGATGGAGAAATACATCGTCGAACGCCGCGTGAAGCAGATGGAGACCGAAGGCGTCACCTTTCACTGCAACGTCCATGTCGGCCGCGACCTCCCCGTCGCGACGCTCGAACGCGACTACGATGCCGTTTTGCTCGCGGGCGGCGCCGAGCATCCCCGCGACCTCGAAGTCCCGGGCCGCGATCTCGACGGCGTCCATTTCGCCATGTCTTATCTGCCGCAGCAGAACCGCCGCATTTCGGGCGAGCCTCAAGGCGACGCCGAGCCGATCCTTGCGACGGGGAAGCGCGTGGTGGTGATCGGCGGCGGCGACACCGGCTCAGACTGCATCGGCACCTCGTTCCGCCAAGGCGCAGTCTCGGTGACGCAGCTCGAGATTCTGCCTCAGCCGCCCGAGCAGGAGAACAAGGCTCTGACCTGGCCGAATTGGCCGCTCAAGCTCCGCACCTCATCGAGCCAGGCCGAGGGCGCGGCACGCGATTTCAGCGTCGCGACCAGCCGCTTCCTGGGCTCGGACGGCAAGGTCGAGAATCTCGAATGCATCCGTCTCGACGGCCAATTCAAGCCGATGCCGGGGACGGAGTTTCAAATCCCCGCCGATCTCGTCCTGCTCGCCATGGGCTTCCTCCATCCCGTGCGACAGGGCATGGTCGAGGACTTGTGCCTCGATCTCGATGCCCGCGGCAATGTCAAGGCCAACGAGCTCGACTACAGCACCTCGCGGGCGAAGATCTTCGCGGCGGGCGACATGCGCAGGGGCCAATCGCTGGTAGTGTGGGCGATCCGCGAAGGGCGCCAGGCGGCGCACGCGATCGACAAATTCCTGATGGGCAAGACCGAGCTGCCCCGCTAGCGGGCGCGCTAGCGCGGCGTCAGCTCGGCGGCCAGGCGAAGTCGTCGCCGCGTCCGGTCTTGGGCTTGAGCTGCTCGCCCTTGATCAGCACCTTGTAATAGGGCCGCTGCGACAGCGGCAGCCGCGGCCGCGAGGAGGCAAGCGAAGGGTCGGCGACCGAGGAAAGGGTCGCAACCGCCGTCAACCCATTGCCGAGTTCGCTCGTGATCATCTCGGCGTCCGACCCTCCTTGCGGCGCGCCTTGCGAGGTTAGGCCTTGCGCGGCCTGGAGCGTCTGGTCGATCGCGGGCCTGACCACGCTCACCTCGCCGACATTGCTCTCTTGCAGCGGGGGCGACGGGGCGCCCGCAACCTGATCCGTTTCGGTCTCGGCTTCGGGAGCGGCGGGAGCGGCGGGAGCGGCTGTACTGGGCGAAGGCGCCGTGGGCGCTTCCGCGACGATATCGCGGCCCATGACCTTGGCCTGCTCGTCCTCATTGCCGGCGAGCGGGATGTTGCGCTCGATCTTGGCGAGGTTCAGATCGCTGCGAAGGTCCTTCTCGACGAAATGCGCGAGCTTCAAGTAGCCGCGCGCCGTAAAGTGGACGCCGTCATCGGCTCTGAGCCGCTTAACCTGCCCAGTCATATCGGGCCCGTAGGGGCTATAACGTCCGCTTTCGTCGCTGAACCCGGTCCAGGTCTCGACATACCTGGCGCCATTGATGAACGCCTTCTCGCGGTACACATCGTTGAGCTTCTCGGCGTCCTCATTCTGGGTCGCGCTGCGCATGATGGGGAGACCCACCCAATAGACGGCGACATTGGCGGCGCGGAGCTGCTTGATGAAGGTTTCGACCCTTTGACCGTAGATCTCGCGCCAGCCCTCGCTGCCAACTTTCAGCCACTCCTTGCCACTGCGAACGCCTTGGGCGTCGCTTGCGCCGAACATGACGACGGCGATCTGGTAGGTGTCTTCTTTGAGACGTTTCGCGAGCTGCTCGTTCCAGTCGTAGGAATCGATGCGCGCAAATCCGCTGTTCGGCTTCGCGTGTTGGATGAATTCGAGGGTCTTGTCCTCCTCGAAGGCGCGATAGAGGCCGGACCATAGACCCTCGCCCAGCGAATCGCCGAGCACGACGACGCGGTAGCGGTCGCCGTTGGGGAACGGGTTGATGTAGCTGCGCTGCACCGGGGGGGTGCCCTGCGCGAGCGCAGGCAGAAGCCCGAGGACCAGGCCGGCCATGACGGTGGCCGCGGCGGTCGCCAGCGCGAGCCCCGCCGCGCGGCGGTCGGAAACCCTAGCAAACATGGCCATTAGGTCCTTCACCGGCCTTACCCTCGACTGGCCCGGAGCCCGACACTCGTAATCCCTTCCAGGGAAAACGCCAAGTCCCTCGCCTCAGTTCTGGCCGGTATCGGCCGGTTGTCCGCCCCCGCTCTCGGCGGGCGGCGTTGCGCCGGCAGGCTGCCCCTCGGCGGCCTTGGCGGGCGGCGCGGCGCTCGGCGCTTGAGTCGCAGCGGCGTCCGGCGCTTGCGCCTCGCCGATGCTCCCGGTCTGGCCCTCGGCAGACGGGGCCGGCCGCGGCGCTTCGGCCCGGAGCATCTTCAGAATGGTCAGACTCGGGAATCCGTCAACGGGGAGCGTCTTGGCGCGCTGATAGGTCCTGACCGCCTCGAGCGTTGCCGGGCCGATGACGCCGTCGGGCTCTCCCTCCATGAGCCCTTGCGCGATCAGGAGCTGTTGCAGCTCCGTGCGCTGGGCGAGCGAAAGATGCGTCTCGTCGGTCGGCCATTGCTGGACGAACGGTCCATATCCTTTCAGCCGGTCGGCGAGATGGCCTACCGCAAGCGCATAGGACTTCGCCACGTTATAGCGGAGGATCGAACGGAAATTGTTAAGCACGAGGAAGGAAGGTCCCCGCGTTCCTTCCGGCGCGAACAGCGAGGCCTTGTCGGCGGCCCTCGGGAAAGGCTCGCCGTTCACCTTGACGACGCCGATCTTCTGCCATTCGCCGAGCGGCTTCAGCGTGCTCTCGCCGACCCGCTTCGGATTGAAGCCCTTGGGCAACTTGACTTCGTAGCCCCAGGTTTCGCCGGCGCGCCAGTTCGAGACCTTGAGATAGCTCGCGGTCGAAGCGAGAGCATCGGGAATGTTGTTCCAAATATCGCGCTTGCCGTCGCCGTCTTGATCGACGGCATAGGCGGTGTAGGTGGTGGGGATGAATTGGGTGTGACCCATGGCGCCCGCCCATGAGCCGTTCATGGCCTCAAGGCTCACATCGCCGCGTTGCAGAATCTTCAGCGCCGAGACGAGTTGGGGCCTGGCGAACTTTGCCTTGGTGCCGGAACAGATGAGCGTGGCGAGCGAACGAATGACGTTCTTGTCGCCGGGCAGCTTGCCGTAATTCGACTCAACGCCCCAAATGGCCACGATGATGTGGCGGTCCACGCCGTAGCGCTTTTCGAGCCCCGCGACGAGGTCCTGGTACTCGGCGAGCTTTTCCTTGCCGGTCGCGACCCGCTTATCGGAGACGGCGCGGTCGATGTACTCGCCGACCGGCTTCACATATTCAGGCTGGAAGTTGGCCTGCTCGATCACTTCGGGGTCGGGTGTGAAGCCCTGGAAAGCGCGGTCGAAAGTTGCGCGGGTAACGCCCGCCGATTTGGCCGAGGGCCATATGCCCTCGACGCATTTGCTATTGGCAAGACCTTGGCCGGGATGGGCCACGAGCGCCAGCGCAGCCGATAGTGCCCACGGGATCAATGACTTAGTTTTCATCGCGACTCGCATGGGCTGACACTAACAAGAGTGCCGGGCAAAACCTAGGCAATTGGCCCTTTATTGCTTCGGCGGCTCGGCCTTCGCGGCACCGTCACTCTTGAGCACGGCATCGACAAGGGCCGCGCTCGGATAACAGCTCAGCTTCATGCCGAGCCCCCGTTCCTCGAGCCCGATCGTCCTCCGCGTCTTGAAGCCCGCAAGACCATCCACCTTGCCGACATCGTGGCCCTTCGCCACGAGCGCTTCCTGAAAGCGCTGGATGCGATCGCGCGGCAAGCGCTCCACGGCGCGCCACTCACCGGCAAACGCGACCGGCGCGCCGGCTGCAATCATGTCGGCGACGTGGCCGACGAAAATCGCGTAGACGTCGGAGTTGTTATAGAGCTTCAGCACCGAGAAATTGTTGGTGGCGAGAAAGGCGGGTCCTTTGAGCCCGGCCGGCAGAACGAGAAAGGCCTGGTCCCGAAGCTTGGCTTCGGGGAACGCTTGACCCTTCACGCGCGCCACGCCGAGCTTCGCCCATTCGCCGATCGGACGCGCCTTGTCGGGACCCTGCTCGGTGCAATCGAAACCATTGGGCAGCACGACCTCATAGCCCCAGGTCTGACTGCCGTCCCATCCCTGGCTGTGCAGCGAGTTGCCGGTCGAGCCGAGCGCGTCGGGAACCGAGTTCCAGATGTCGCGGCTGCCGTCGCCGTCGAAATCGACCGCGTATTTCTCGAAATCCGACGGCAGGAACTGGGTGTAGCCCATGGCGCCCGCCCATGAGCTCCGCAACTCGGCGCGGGTCGCGTGCTTTTCTTCGAGGATCTTCAGCGCGGCGATCACCTCTTGCCGGAAGATTTCCGGGCGGCGTCCCATGAAGCCCTGAGTGGCGATGGCCGAAAGCGCATCGAACGGCATGTCCGCTTTGCCGAAGCCCGACTCGCGCCCCCAGATCGCGACGACGATGCTGGCAGGCACGCCATATTGCTTTTGCACCGCGCCGAGCGTTTTGGCCCATTGCTCCATCTTGCCCCGCCCCGTGCCGGCGAGAACGTTAAGCGTGGTCTTGTTGAAGTAGTTGGCGGGAATGTCGAACTCGGGCTGGTGCAGCGGCTTCGCCTTGGCGGCGAGCGCTTCAGGCAAAGGCGGACCGTCAGGCCCGGCGGGATTTGGCAGGACGAGATGCGGCAGAGACCAGTTGAGCTTCAGGCCCTTGAGATTGGCATCAAAGGTGTCGCGCGAGACGCCCGCGGCTTCCGCATCGGGCCATAGCGCCTCTAGCCATTGGGCGAAGCTCAATTCGACCGCGCGCTTATAGGCGGCCACGTCCACGCCTGCTCCCTGCGCCCCGTGCGGCGCCAGGGCGGCGAGCACGAGCACGAAGCAAAGAGCCGCTCTCTTTAGTGCCGGCGTCGCCATGCTCAATCCCAAGGTCCAAAGATTCGCGGGTTCCGATTTTGGCCGTGGATTTGCGGCGCGGCAAAGGCAATTTCGCAAGGCTTCAAGACGCGGCGCGCCATTCGATCAACTGCTTTTCCCAGGCAAGCGCATGGCCGACGATCGTGTCCAGGCGGTTAAGCTCGGGCTTCCAGCCGAACACCTCGCCGATGCGGTCTGACTGCGCCACGAGCGCCGCCGGATCGCCCGCCCTGCGCGGTCCCACCCGGACAGGAAAGTCCCGCTGCGACACGCGCTTGACCGAGGCGATCACCTCGAGCACCGAGAAGCCGGTGCCGTAACCGCAATTGAGGACTTCGCTCTTGCCCCCGCCGCGGAGATAGCGGAGCGCATCGAGGTGAGCGCGGGCAAGATCGCTCACATGAATGTAGTCGCGGATGCAGGTGCCGTCGGGCGTTGGGTAATCGGTGCCGAACACTTCGAGACAAGGTCTCTCGCCGAGCGCGGTCTCGCAGGCGACTTTCACGAGATGGGTGGCGCGCGCGGTCGATTGCCCGCTGCGGCCTTCCCGATCTGCGCCCGCGACATTGAAATAGCGCAACGCGACATAGCGCAAATCGTGCGCCGCCGCCGTATCGCGCAGCATGAGCTCGGTCATGAGCTTTGACGTGCCGTAGGGCGAGATCGGGGCAAGCCGCGCGTCTTCGGCGACGGGATTTTTTTCCGGCATGCCGTAGACCGCGGCGGTCGATGAGAAAATAAAATGCGGAATCTTGGCCTCGACGGAAGCGGCGATGAGCGTGCGCGATACGCAAGTGTTGTTGCCGTAATAGCGGAGCGGATCGACAACCGATTCCGGCACGACGATGGACCCGGCGAAATGAATGATCGCATCGATGTGATGGGTGAGGAACAACCGCAGCAGGAGGTCGCGGTCGCCGGCATCACCCGCGACGTATTCGGCGTTAGCAGGGACCGCCCGGCGGAATCCGGTGGACAGATTGTCGAGAACGACGACGTCCTCGCCTGCATCGAGGAGAGCGAGCACCATATGGCTGCCGATATAGCCCGCCCCGCCCGTGACCAGAACACTCATGGAACAACCTTACCACCAATTCGCCGCTTGCTATCGGATCGCGGTTGAGGGAGTTCTAACCCGCGCTGGCGAGATCGATTGAACGAGGACCGGATGACTGCTCGCGTCCGCAAGGCCGTGTTCCCCGTGGCAGGGCTTGGCACCCGCTTCCTGCCCGCGACCAAGGCGATTCCCAAGGAGATGCTGACCGTCGTCGACCGTCCGGTCATTCAGCATGTCGTCGATGAGGCGCGGGATGCCGGCATCGAGCATTTCATCTTCGTCACCGGGCGGAACAAGAGCGTCATCGAGGACCATTTCGACCGGCAAGTCGAGCTCGAAGATGTGCTTGCCGCGCGCGGCAAGACCGCCGAGCTTGAGGCGCTGACCGCCGACCTGCCCGATGCCGGGAGCACGAGCTTCACCCGCCAGCAAGAGCCGCTCGGGCTCGGTCACGCGGTCTGGTGCGCGCGCGAAATCGTGGGCAACGAGCCTTTCGCGCTGCTGCTCCCCGACGTCCTGGTGCAGACTGAATACAAAGGCTGCCTCGCCCAGATGATCGACGCCTACGCGGAGCATGGCGGCAACATCATCGCGGTCGAGCCCGTACCCGACGACCAGGTGAAGAATTACGGCGTCGTCAGCCTCGGCGGCAAAGGCGACGGACGGGTGCGCCCCATCGACGGCATGGTGGAGAAGCCGAAGCCCGGAACCGAGCCGTCCAACCTCACCATTCTCGGCCGCTACATTCTCCAGCCTGAGATCTTCGCGATACTCGCAGGCCAGGAAAAAGGCGCGGGCGGCGAAATCCAGCTGACCGATGCGATGCTGACGCTGCTCAAGCGCCAGTCCTTCTATGCGCTGCGTTATGAGGGGCGCGCTTTCGACTGCGGTTCGAAGATCGGCTTTCTCTCAGCCAACATCGCTTACGCGCTCGCCCGGCCGGATCTCGCCACGGCCATCAGTGCCGAGATCAAGAAGCTGCTGTAACCGCGCACAACCAATGAGCTTCGGCGCTCCGGCGCCTCAATTGGAGCGACGATCAGAAAGCCGGGGAAACCGCGTTAAATGGGCTCGCGCCATGCCACAATCGGCGCGACTCTTGGGCCTTCCAAAGCCCTGTTCCATGCTAAAGTCCGATGCAGATAGCGGGGGAGCAATCATGACGGCGGGTCTTAAGCGGGATCGCTTGTTGCGCGACGATCGCGGCCAAGCGGTCGCGTCGGCGACACGCACGCTCCAGCTCGAGACCGAGGGTTTGAGCGCGCTCAAGGCCGCGCTCGCCGGCGAGCTTGTCGACAATTTCGCCGAAGCGCTCCAAATCTTACGCAACTGCCGCGGCCGCATCATCGTCACCGGCATGGGCAAGAGCGGCCATGTGGCGCAGAAGACCGCCGCCACCCTTTCCTCAACCGGCACGCCTTCCTATTTCGTGCATCCGAGCGAAGCGAGCCACGGCGATCTCGGCATGATCACGCCGGCCGACGTCATCGTCGCCTTCTCCTGGTCGGGCGAAACGGTCGAGCTCGGCAACATCGTTTCCTATTCGCGGCGCTTCGCCGTTCCCCTCATCGCGGTCACGTCGAATCCAGCTTCGACACTTGGCGAGGCGGCCGAGCTCGTGCTGCGGCTACCGCAAGCCAAGGAAGCCTGTCCGCACGGGCTCGCACCGACGACCTCGACGGTGATGCAGCTTGCGCTCGGCGACTGCCTCGCCATCGCGCTCCTCGAGAGCAAGGGCTTCACCGCGCGCGACTTCAAGACGCTGCATCCCGGCGGCCAGCTCGGCGCGCGGCTGAAATTCGTCGGCGACTTGATGCATAAGGGCGACCGCCTGCCGCTCGCGGACGCGGACGCGGTCATGGCCGAGGCGATCGTCGTCATGACCGAGAAGGCGCTCGGCTGTCTCGGCGTGATCGACGGCGACGGCGTCCTCACGGGCATCATCACCGACGGCGACCTCCGCCGCCACATGGGCAACGGATTGCTGTCGCGGCGCGCGCAAGAGATCATGACGCCCGCGCCCAAGACGGTGTCGCAGGAGCTGCTGGCCAGTGCCGCGCTCGAAATGATCAACGCCTCGAAGATCACGGCGCTCTTCGTGGTCGAGAACGGACGCCCGGTCGGCATCATCCATATTCACGATCTGCTCCGCGCCGGCGTCGCCTAGCGTTGCCTGCTCAATCCTTCGATCTCCTCGTCATCGGGGGTGGAATCCACGGTGCCGCCGTCGCGCGCGACGCGGCAGGGCGCGGGCTGAAGCTGATGCTCGCCGAAAAGGCCGACTACGCGAGCGCGACCTCCTCTGCATCGTCGAAGCTCATTCACGGCGGTTTGCGCTACCTGGAGCGGCTCGAGCTCGGTCTGGTGCGTGAATCTTTGGTCGAACGGGCGCAATTGCTCAAAGGAGCGCCCCATCTCGTCACGCCCTTGCGGTTCTTGCTGCCGATCTATCGCTGGCAGCGGCGCCAGGCGCTCGCGCTCCGGGCGGGGCTCGCGCTTTACGACGCGCTGTCCTTCGGCGACGGCTTGCCTGCGAGCGGCAGGCTTGATGACGACGACATCGTGCAGCTTCCGAGCCTGCGCCAAGAAGAGCTCGTCTCCGTGCTCCACTATTGCGACTGCATGACCGACGATGCGCGGCTGACGCTCGCAGTCCTTCTCGACGCGCGCGCCCGCGGCGCCGATATCAAGAACCGCCGCGCCGTCACTGCGATCAGCGCACGCGAAAATGGCTACGCCGCCGAGCTCGACCAGCGCGGGGAAAAGCGCCGCATCGAGGCGCGCTTCATCGTCAACGCGGCGGGTCCGTTCGTGGCGGGAGTGGACGCCATGACCGACAAGGCTCCGCCCGCCCGCGCGCTCACGCTTGTGCGCGGGAGCCACATCGTTCTACCGATGCCGGCGCCCGCTCAAGCCGACGCCTACACCCTCCAAGACGAAGAGGAACGCGTCGTTTTCGTCCTGCCTTGGCTCGACCAGCGCTTCTTGATCGTCGGCACGACTGATGTGCCGCATCAGGGGAGCTTGAGCGAGCCGCTCTGCTCGGCGGAAGAGAAGGCCTATCTGCTCGCCGCCTATAATCGCTATTTCGCGAGCCCCTCCGGCCCGGTCACGGAGGCTGACATCGTCCATACCTGGTCCGGCGTGCGCGCGCTCCACGACGAGGAAGGCTTGGCCCCGAGCCGCATCAGCCGGAGCCCCGCGCTGTCGCCGGTCGCGAACGGCACGGGCGGCTTCGTCACCCTCTATGGCGGCAAGCTGACGACGCACCGCGCGCTCGCCGAAGACGTGCTCGACGCTTTGCGCCGCCTGGGCGCTGATGCGGGAGGCGCCTGGACCAAGGACGCTCCTTTGCACGGCGGGACGCTGCCGCTGCCGGAACTGCTCGATCGTGCCGCGCTCGGCCCGAGCGAGATTTCCGACGCGATGCGGCGCCGCTGGGCGCTCACCTATGGCGATCAGATCGACGCCTTGTTCGGCCGCATTGGCGCCGACCCGGATTCGGCCAAGGAAATCGCCCCCGGCGTTCCCCGCGCCGAGCTCGAGCACGCCGTGGAGGTCGAGGACGCCATGACCGCGGAGGACTTCCTGCTTCGCCGCACCAAGCTTCACCTCACTCTCGACGAGAAGGAGCGGAAGGCCGTTGCGCGTTGGTTCAAATTCGGCGCCTAGCGCGGAATGAGCTTGACGATGTCTTGAGCCGCGGCGCCGGCCGCCGCCTCGGCGGCTTTGCCCCATGCCTTGTCGAGCAAGCCTTTGCGGATGTCCTTGGTCTGGCGCGTGACGCCAATCTGATTGCCGTCGGGGCCGAGCAGGACCCAGACAATGACGATCGTTTCCTTGCCCTTTGCCGCAGGCGTCACGCGGACCGTCCCTTGCACTTCGTAGATATTGGCCTGGAACGCGGTTGCGGGCTTCAGCCCGCGCGCTTCGAGCTGCCGGCTGAGCGCGGCAGCGAGCGCCTGGTCGCCGTCGCCGGGCGCGCCGGCGACCGTCACATAGGCGAGGGGTGCCGGACCGCCCGCCGCGTTGTCCGTCTCGGCTCTGACGGCTTGCGCGGCGAAGACCGCGAGCAGCAGGACGAGACCGATGGCCAAGGCCGCACGCATGACCCCTAGACCCAGCCTTCGAGCTCCCGCTCGATCAGGTGGACGAGCAGCTTGATTCCGCCCGCTCTGTCGTTGAGGCAGGGAATGTAGCTGAACTTCTCCCCGCCATGTTCATGGAAGATTTCCTTGTTCTCCTCCGCGATCTCTTCGAGCGTCTCGATGCAATCGGCGGCAAAGCCGGGCGTGACAATGGCGATGCGTTTGACCCCCGACCGCGCCAAGGCCTCCACCGTTTGATCGGTGTAGGGCTTGATCCATTCGGCGCGGCCGAAGCGCGACTGGAAGGTGAGCTTGAGCTTCGCACCGAGCGGCCCCAGCGCGGCGCGGAGCGCTTCGACGGTCGCGACGCATTGCTGCTGGTAGGGATCGCCCTTGTCGATGTAGTCTTGCGGCACGCCGTGGAAGGAGGCGAGGATCGCCTCGGGCTCGAAGTCGAGCGCCGAAAGATGCGCCTTTATCGAATGGGCGAGCGCGGCGATATAGACGGGATCCAGCGGGTAAGGCGGCACGGTGCGAAGCGCGGGCTGATCCCGGAGCGTCTTCAGCACATCGAATACTTTGTCGTTGGCGGTCGCCGTCGTCGCCGCGGCATATTGCGGATAGAGGGGGAAAACGAGGAGCCGGTCGCAACCTTCCTCAATCAGCGCTTCGATGCGGGAGGCGATGCTCGGATTGCCGTAACGCATGGCCCAGTCGACCGCGATCCCTTTTGGAGCGAGAGCTTGAGCGACCTTCTCCGCCTGGCTCCTCGTGATGGTGCGAAGCGGAGACTCGTCACGCTTCGTGTCCCAGATCGAGCGGTACTTCGCCCCGCTCGTGAAGGGCCGCTTCACCAGCACGACGCAATTCAGAATGAACCACCACAACACGCGGTTCGTCTCGATCACGCGCCGGTCGGAGAGGAACTCCTTGAGGTAGCGGCGCATCGGCCAGTAGGAGGTCCCGTCCGGCGTGCCAAGATTGATAAGGAGGACGCCCACGCGGCCGTTGCCCGCAGCCGCTGCCTTGGACGAGGCCGGGCTGGCAGAGAAACGGGCAGGACGCGGCCTCTCATTCATGACACTGGCTCCGCTCGGTCCTTACGGCTCTTAGATAGAGCATCACTTGCGAGCCGCCTAGCCTCGATGCCTGGGCGGCGCGTTTCAGCCGAGCTCGATCTTCTCGGCATCGGCAACGATTTCCCCATGATCGAAACCAAGATCGAAATTGCGCCAGTCCGCGACCCACATCGCGGCGCTTGCGTCAGATCCGGCCTGCGGGCGTGCCGTGCCCGGCAGGAGAGTGGTGAAGGCGACGCTGACGCTATGCCCGCGCGGGTCGCGCCGCGGATCGGAATAGACGCCGACAAGCTTGAGCGCGCCGACCGAGAGCCCTGTTTCCTCGAGAACCTCGCGCCGGCAAGCCGCTTCGACGGTCTCGCCGATATCGACGAACCCGCCGGGAAGGACATAGCCGTCTTTGAACGGATCGTTCTGGCGGCGGATGAGAACGATACGCCCGTCATCGTCGCGGACCACGCAATCCGTCGCGAGCAGCGGTGTCTCAGGCCGGGCCACGGATGTAGCGGCGCTATCTGCGCGGCTGCGGCACGATGCGGAGATAAGGCCGCGGCGCCTTCCAGCCGTCGGGATAGATCTTCTTCGCCTCCTCGTCGTTGACGGAGCCCGCGATGATGACCTCATCGCCCTCTTTCCAGTTCACCGGCGTCGCCACGCGATGCTTCGCCGTGAGCTGCATCGAATCGATCACGCGCAACACCTCGTCGAAATTGCGCCCCGTCGTCATGGGATAGACGAGAATGAGCTTGATCTTCTTGTCGGGGCCGATGACGAACACGTTGCGAACGGTCTGATTGTCGGCAGGCGTTCGCGCCTCGGCATTGCCGGAGGCGGCGGCCGGCAGCATGCCGTAGAGCTTTGAGATCTTGAGGTCGGGATCGCCGATCATCGGATAGTTCGGGGCGAAGCCTTGCGTCTCCTTGATGTCGTCCGCCCATTTCGAATGGCGGTCCACGGGATCGACGCTCAAGCCGATGATCTTGACTCCGCGCTTGTCGAACTCGGGCTTGATCCGCGCCATGTAGCCGAGTTCGGTGGTGCAGACGGGCGTGAAGTCCTTCGGATGCGAGAACAACACGGCCCAGGAATCGCCAATCCACTCGTGAAAGCGGATGCGGCCTTGGGTCGTATCGGCCTCGAAGTCGGGTGCGGTTTCGCCAAGTTGGAGTGTCATGTTTGCCTCTCCGTATTCGCTCGCGGGGCTCGCGCCCTGCCCTCCCCGCCTCGCATATTTGGGATGCGTGGCCCGGTCAGCCAATCGATCAGTCCGAAAAAAACATCATACTCCCGATGAGAGCAAGCCTGAGCGCGGAATTTGTCGCGGTTCTTCCCTTGATAGCCTACGCCGTTCCTCTTGAAGGGCCGGCTTAGAATGGCCGTGCCGGACCGAGTGAGCCAATAAACAACAGCGTTCCAAACAGGAATATGACGAGCGCCCCGCCGATGGTGCAAGCGGTCCAAACCGCATTGGCCCAGGCTGCGTTGGCGCCACCGAGCCTCAACGCAAGCTCTCGCGAGCCGAGCGCAAGCGTTGCGAGCACGGCAACCGTGATGGCGGTGCCAAGCGCCATGGCGAAGGTGGCGGCGACGCCCGCCCAGAACATGCCTTGCGTCAGCGCGAACACGAGCACGAGGATAGCCCCGGTGCACGGCCTGACGCCGACCGAAAACACGACCGCCATAACCTTGCGCCAGGAGAAGGGACCGGCGAGTTTTCGCGCATCGACGATATGGTCGCAATGATCGCAAGTCTCTCCGGGCGCATGCTTGTGATGAGCGTGATGATGGTCGCCGTGACCGTGGTGATGATGGTCATGGCCGTGGCCATGATGGCTATCTCCCGCGTGAGATGCAGCCGCTCCCCGCCAGCCCCGCCAAAGTCGGCCAAGCTGCGTGACAAGCAAGTAAAGGCCGACCCCCGCGATGAGCGCGTAGCTCACGCTTTCGAGATAATTCGACCAAGCATTGACCTGAAGCCCGGTCGCATTGAGCCCGATCAGGAGAACGCCGACCAGCACGATCGCCGTCAGCGCCTGGAGGCCCGCGGCAATGAAGGAAATGAGCACGCCGCGCCGCACCGTCTCCTCATTGGCCACGACATAGGACGAGATGATCGCCTTGCCGTGTCCCGGACCGACCGCATGCAGAATGCCGTAAACAAAGGAGAGCGCGGCAAGCGCAAGCGCGCCGCCCATCGCACTGCCGGTCTTCATGCGCTTGACGCTTGCCGCAAGCATTCGCTGAAGATTCTGCTGCTGATTGAACACCCAGGCGGACAGGCACCCGATCGGTCCGGACGATTGAAACGGCGCAGCCATTGACGGCGCGAAGGCGGAAGGCGGGACTGGCGCGACTTCTGTCGCAGTAAGCGGATTGAACGGCTTCAGCTCGGCATGGGCGCCCGCGACGGCGATGAGCAGCCGACAGCGCCGCGAACAACACCGTCCTGCCGACCCCACTCAGAGATGCAAGTCTTTGCATTTGACGGTCACGGTCTGGGCAAACTGCGAACCGAAATTCGAGCCCGGGACCAAGCTGGCTGAAGAAGGACTCGGTCAGGGCCTTGGCGCTCGCTGCGGTCTCGGGATCCGGCTCGCGCGATCTCGGCGGTGCAGCCTTTGGTGTCGGCGCCGCTCAACGTCACGGCCTTCTCCGTGGCAAATCCGAAAGCGACAAAGAACGACGGGTCGTAGACGTCGACCGCAACCGGCTGCCCATGCGTATCGGCCGGTGTTTCGAGCGGAAGGGTGAAGTGAAGGGTGAGCACGCCGTTGTCGTATTCGGCCCAATAGTCGACCGGCGGCTTCAGCTTGAGGACTTTGTCCTCTCCTTCCACATGCACGAAGGTGAAATAATCGAACTCCTTGAGCAACTCGACATTGACCTTGGCGAGAGGGGCAAGTTCCTCCTTCGAGTAGGCGCCGTCCTTGTCGGTATCGAGGCCCTCGATCGCCATGGCGGTGTAGAACTCATCGAACGCCCAGATATGACGAATGCCGGTGACGCGGTGATCGGGCCCGAACACGATCTCGGCGCGAACCGTGGTCCAGACATGGGGATGGGCGGCGACGGAGGTCGCGCCGCCGCTCATGAGAGCTGCGGCGAGAAAAATCTTGAGAAGGCGCTCGTGCCCCGAGAGGCCTCGCGGCGGCAAGACCGTGTCTCCCGTCAGAAAGGAAGCCTCTGTTAGGCGCGAATTGTGGAGGATTGGCGGCCTGGTCCGTGGCCCTGATCCGGCCGCCCCGGGACCATGCAAATCGGGCGCTAGCCGCCGCCGGCGCTGGCCCCGATCTTGCCGTCGAGGGTGTCGAACAAACCGCCGAGGCTGCCCCCTAGGGCGTTCAAGGCGGTCAGAATTGCGATGGCGATGCCGGCAGCGATCAAGGTGTACTCGATGGTTGTCGACCCCGACTCGTCCCTGAGAAAGCGCGCAAGCATGGTCCTCATGTCGACTCTCCCGTTCTTGCTTTGTTGGTTTTCTCGGGGTCCTTGCCTGGCCTGCTCGGCCGACCCGGACCCCGGGCGGCAGAGCTAACACTGCCGCGCTAAAACCGTCGTTAAAGCAATCCAACAGAGGCGGACGCCATTCGGTTAATAGAGGGTAAAGCGAGGCGGAGGAAAAGGGGTGAGAAATCAAGGAGAAGTAAGAGAAATTACCCGAAATTTACATTCGATGTTTACCGAATGTTTACGCCTTCGGCAGAAGGCGCCCGGCGGTCGTAAAGAACGACCTGGTTTCTTGTCGCCGAGGCCCTTGCGGAGCCCTCCGCCTTGACTCGCAGTCCGATTCCATTTAGAACAAAACATGAACGAGAGTTGAGGTCAGTAAGCGTGCGTAGCGATGTTCCAGGCGGTGCAGGTCCCCTCGTTCAACCGGCTGGCGTTGCAAAAGCAGACGGGGCAAGGGCGAGGGTCCTGATTGAGCATCTACGGGCGCAAGTCCGCGCGCTCGAGCAGGTTCCCGTGTCCCTGGCCAATCCCCCCGCACCGGGCGCGGCCCCTCCCCACCCCGCCTGCTCTTTTTCTCCCTCCCTCGTCATTGCCGGGCCCGACCCGGCAATCCACCCCAGGAGCGCCCCTCCTCGCTCGCTGCCACTGGCATGGATGCCCGGATCGCAGGCTCGCCTGCATCCGGGCATGACGAGTCCCATCCCCCTTTTGAGCAAACTCGAAAAAGGCGGGCTGCATGAGATCAAGCCGGAGGGTTACAGCGACAAGCCTGCCTCGCTTGCTTTCGCCCTTGCCGTCATCGCCCAGCAAGCGGCGGCGCGGAACGCGCCCCGCGACCTCGTTCTGTGGTGCCTGACGAGGCAAGCCGCGCGGGAATGGGGCCGCCCTTATGGACCGGGGCTCATCGCTTATGGCCTCGACCCCGCTCTTCTCCTTGTCGTGATGGTCAGGAATGAAACCGACGCGGCCTGGGCTCTCGAAGAAGGTTTGAAGAGCCGCGCGCTGATCGCAGCGCTCGCCGCCGTCGAGATCGAGACCCCGCTCATGGCGCGCCGTCTCGGCCTCGCCGCGCAAAGTTCGCGCACGCCCTGCCTCCTGCTCTCCGATCATCGCAACGCAAGCCTTCCCGGAACCGTCACGACTTGGCGCATCGCCGCGCGAAGAAGCGGTGCGGTGTCCTTCGATGCCATGGCGCCCGGAAGCCCTTCTTGGCAGCTCACGCTCGAGCGTTGCCGGGGCGAAGCGCCGGGGCGGAGCTTCATCGTGGAGTTCAGTCATGAGTTGTTTCGTTTCCGTCTTTCTGCCGCATCTTCCGCTCGAGCGGCTGAACCGCGAGAAGACAGCGAGCAGCGGCGCGCCGTTACCCGTTGACCGGCCTCTGGCGCTGATCGGCAACGAGGAGCGGGGGCTCTTCGTCACCGCGCTCAACGAAGCGGGTGCGAGCGAGGGCCTTTCCGCCGGTCTTTGCCTTGCCGATGCCCGCGCCATCTGTCCGCGCCTTCTCACGCTGCCCGCAGCGCCCAAGAAGGATGAAGCGGCGCTTCGCGATCTCGCCCGCTGGGCGTCGTGCCGCTACAGCCCCACGCTCAATCTCGATGGCGCCGACGGGCTTTGGCTCGACGTGAGCGGCGTGCCCCATCTCTTCGGCGGCGAGAGCGCGCTTCTTGCCGATCTGGCGCGGCGGCTTGCCCGCGCAGGTTTCACCGCGCGGCTTGCTCTCGCCGAGACCTTGGGGGGCGCGCATGCGCTTTCCCGTTTCGCGCACCGATCTCCCACTATCGTTCCCGATGGAGAGATCGGACCCGCGCTTGCGTCCTCTGCCGGTCGAGGCTTTGCGTCTTGCGCCCGAGATCACTCGTCTCTTGCGGCGGCTCGGCTTGAAGCGCATCGGCCAGCTCTACGATCTGCCGCGCGCGAGCCTCGAACGGCGGTTCCACGCCAAGGAGACGGCCGAGGCCGTTCTGCTTCGTCTCGATCAGGCGCTGGGGACCTGCGAGGAGCCGCGTGTCCCGCTTCTCCCTCTGCCCGATTTCGCGGCGCGGCTGCCTTTGCCGGAGCCGATCGTCACTCATGACGGCGTCTTGGCGGGCATCGAGCGTCTTGCGCGGATGCTGTGCGACAAGCTCGCCCGCGCCGAGCAAGGCTGCCGGCGCCTTGCCCTTTGGGTGGCCCGCGCCGACGGCTCCTCGGCGGTGATCGAGGCGGGCTTGAGCGCCCCTTCGCGCGAGCCGGCGCATCTCTTTCGTCTCTTCAAGGAGAGGATCGAGGCCCTCGACCTTGGCTTCGGCGTGGACTTCATGTCGCTTGCGGCGCTCGTCACCGAGGCGCTTCCTCCCGCCCAAACCGACCTCGCCGAAGCGAACGGGAAAGCGCGGCCAGAGACCCTGATCGACCGCCTGATCAATCGCTTAGGATCGCGCGCGGTGAGCCGCCTCGTTCCTCGCGCAAGTCATCTGCCCGAGCTCGCGCAAGGCTTGAAAAGCGCCTTTGCCGGGCCTTCGCCCTGGCCTGAGCCTCTCTGGCGCAAGCCGCAACGCCCGCCTCTTCTCTTCACGACGCCCGAGCCTCTGACCGTGCTCGCCGAAATCCCCGAAGGCCCTCCGGCGCGCTTCACCTGGCGGCGCGTGACGCACCGCGTGGTCAAGTCCGAAGGGCCTGAGCGCATCGCGCCGGAATGGTGGCGTGGTTTGGTTCGCGGACAGCAGAGACTGTGCTATCCCCATCGGCGAAATACGGCGCGGCCGCGCGACTATTACCGCATCGAAGACGAAGACGGGCATCGCTACTGGGTGTTCCGCGAAGGCCTCTATCAGGAGGCCGAGCTCGGGCCTCCTTCCTGGTATCTGCACGGCGTCTTCGGGTGACTTCGCCATGCCAAGCTACGCCGAGCTCGAGGTCGTCACCAATTTCACCTTTCTCGCCGGCGGCTCTCATCCCGAAGAGCTGGTGGCGACGGCGAAGGCCTTGGGCCTCGCGGCCATCGCCGTCACCGACCGCAACACGCTTGCGGGGCGGTGCGCGCCCATATCGCCGCCAAGGAAGCCGGCATCAAATTCATCGTCGGCGCCAGGCTCGATCTGCAGGATGCGCCAAGCCTGCTCGCCTATCCGACCGATCGGGCGGCTTACGGCCGGCTCTGCCGGCTTCTGACGCTCGGTCAGCGCCGCGCCGAGAAAGGGCAATGCACGCTCTTCCTCGACGATGTCGCAGCCCATGCCGAGGGCCTGATCTTCATCGTTGTCCCTCCCGACGATTTTCCCTCACCCTGCCCGATGTCATCGCCCGGCTTGACCGGGCGATCCAGTAACCACGGATCTCTCGGGAATGAAGGTCAGGAGCTACTGGATGCCCGCCTTCGCGGGCATGACAAGGAAAATTGCGAAGTCGCAGCTTCGCCGCATCAAGCAGGCGCTCGGCGAGAAGACGCCCCTCTATCTCGCGGCGCGGCATTCCTATCGCGGCGACGATCGCGCCCGCATCGCAGCACTCGCCGAACTCGGAAGGCGCGCGGGCATCACCGCTCGTCGCCACCAATGCCGTGCTCTATCACGCCCCTCACCGCCGCGCTCTTCAGGACGTGCTCACCTGCATCCGCGAGAAATGCACCATTGCCGAGGCCGGCCTCCGCCTCGAAGCCAATGCCGAGCGGCATATCAAATCGGCGAAGGAGATGGCGCGGCTCTTCGCCGGCCATGAGGATGCGCTTCGCCGCGGCGTCGAGATCGCGCAAGCCTGCACCTTCTCGCTCGACGAGCTGAAATACGAATATCCCGACGAGCCGGTTCCCGAAGGGAAAACCCCGCAATCCCATCTTGAAGATCTGACCTGGGACGGAGCGGCCTGGCGTTACCCGAACGGCCTCCCCGATAAAGTCCGCGACACAATCGTCAAGGAACTCGCGCTGATCGCCGAGCTGAACTACGCGCCCTATTTCCTCACCGTCCACGACATTGTCCGTTACGCGCGAAGCCTGGGCATCCTTTGCCAGGGTCGCGGCTCGGCCGCCAACTCCGCCGTCTGCTACTGCCTCGCCGTCACCAATGTCGATCCGACCGAGATCGATCTCCTGTTCGAGCGCTTCGTCTCGCCGGAGCGGAAAGAGCCGCCGGACATCGACGTCGATTTCGAGCACGAGCGGCGCGAGGAGGTGATTCAATATATCTATGCCCGCTACGGTCGCGACCGCGCCGGGCTTGCCGCCACCGTCATCTGCTATCGCGGGCGGCTTGCCGTGCGCGAAGTGGGCAAGGCGCTGGGCTTGAGCGCCGACACCGTCGCGGCGCTCGCCACCGCCATCTGGGGCTTAAGCAATTCGAGCCTGCCCGAGCAACATGTCCGCGAAGCCGGGCTCGATCCTTCCGACCCGCTGCTTGCCCGCGTGCTCGAGCTCACCCAAGAGCTGATCGGCTTCCCCCGCCATCTCTCCCAGCATGTCGGCGGCTTCGTGCTGACGCGCGGACCTTTGTCGGAAGTGGTCCCCATCGGCAACGCCGCCATGGAAGACCGCACCGTGATCGAATGGGACAAGGACGATCTCGATGCGCTCGGCCTGCTCAAGGTCGATGTGCTCGGCCTCGGCATGCTCACCTGCATCCGCAAGGCCTTCGCCCTCTTGAAAGATCACTATGGCAAAAACGTCGCGCTCGGCACCGTGCCGCGCGACGATCCTCGCGTTTACGACATGTTGTGCGGCGCGGATTCGATCGGCGTGTTCCAGGTCGAGAGCCGGGCGCAGATGAACATGCTGCCGCGGCTCAAGCCCCGCTGCTTCTACGATATCGTCATCGAGGTCGCGATCGTAAGGCCGGGCCCGATTCAAGGCGACATGGTCCACCCCTATCTGCGCCGCCGCTGCGGCGAGGAGGCTGTCGTCTTCCCCTCGCCTCACCCCGATCACGGCCCGGCCGATGAGCTTTACCAGGTGCTCGGCAAGACCCTGGGCGTGCCGCTGTTCCAGGAGCAGGCCATGCGCCTCGCCATGGTGGCGGCGAAGTTCTCAGGGCCGGAGGCGAACGAGCTCCGCCGCGCCATGGCGACGTTCCGCCGCCGCGGCACGATCGACCGCCTCCGGGAGAAGATGGTCGGCCGCATGACCGCGCGCGGCTATCCGCCCGATTTCGCCGAGCGCTGCTTCAACCAGATCAAAGGTTTCGGCGAATACGGCTTCCCCGAGAGCCATGCCGCGAGCTTCGCCCATCTCGTCTATGTCTCGTCCTGGCTCAAATGCCATTACCCCGCCGCCTTTGCCGCCGCGCTCCTCAATTCGCAGCCGATGGGCTTCTACGCGCCGGCGCAGATCGTGGGTTGCGCCCGCGCGCACGGCGTCGAGGCGCGCGAAGCCGATATCAATTGGAGCGAATGGGACTGCACGCTCGAGCCTGTCACCCAGATGTCATTGCCCGGCTCGACCGGGCGATCCAGTCATCCCAGGACTCTCAATAACGAAGACCAGGGAATACTGGATGCCCGCCTGCGCGGGCATGACCAAGAACCGGATTCCAGTTTTGCGCTTCGCCTCGGGCTTCGCCAGATCGACGGCTTGCGCGAGGACGATGCGAAGCGTCTCGTCGCGATCCGCGACAACCTCCCCGCCAAGACTTATTGCGACGTGCGCGATCTGTGGCGGCGGAGCGGGCTCAAGCGCGCAAGCCTGGAACGGCTCGCCGCGGCGGATAGCTTCCGCTCTCTCGGTCTCGACCGCCGTCAGGCCTTGTGGGAGGTGCGCGGACTTCCGCTCGAAATTCCCTTGCCGCTCTTCGAGCATGCCGGCACGGAAGAGGCGGGCGCCGAGCAGGAGGTTGCCCTTCCCGTCATGCCGCTCTCCGAGCATGTAGTGAACGACTACCGCACCCTCCGCCTCTCGCTCAAAGCTCACCCCATGAGCTTCCTGCGTGCCCGCATCGCCGCGATGCGCATCGCCGCCTGCGCCGACCTCAAGCAATGCCGCGACGGCGCCAGGGTGAGCGTGGCCGGCGTCGTGCTCGTCCGCCAGCGCCCGGGCTCGGCGCAAGGCGTCGTGTTCATGACCGTCGAGGACGAGACGGGCATCGCCAATTCGGTGATCTGGCCGAATGTGCTGGAACGGGAGCGGAAAGTGGTAATGGGAGCGCGTCTTGTCGTGGTGCATGGCCGCGTCCAGCGCCACGAGGACATTATTCATGTGGTGGCGACCCGCCTCGAAGACCGGAGCGACTTGGCTTCATCTTCTCACCGAGGAGGGCGAGGCTCTGAGCCTTGCGCTCGCCCATGCCGACGAAGTGCGCCGCCCCGAGCCCGGATCGTGGCGCCCCATCGCCCGGCGAGCGCTTCCATCCGCGCTGGCACCCCCGCCGCCACCCCAGAGCCGAGCGCATCATCCCGAAATCCCGCGACTTCCATTAACCGCGCTCCCTCTAGCGAGCCCGTGGCGCTCCAGGCGAAACCGGCTATGCTCCGGCGCATGACGCACGCCTTCCGCCAAATCCTCGGCGCTCTTCCTCGCCCTTCTGCTCGCGCTCGGCCCAAGCGGGCTTCCCTTGCGCGCCTACGCCCTCGAAGCGCCCGAAGGCGCAAGCGGCTTCACCCATAAGCCTCTCGTCAAGGCGAAGAAGCAGATGGTCGTTGCCGCCCAGCCCCTCGCCGCCGAGGCGGGGCTTGCCATCTTGCGCAAAGGCGGAAGCGCCGCCGATGCCGGCATCGCGATCCAGATGGTGCTGAACTTGGTCGAGCCGCAATCCTCGGGGATCGGCGGCGGCGCCTACATTCTCTATTGGGACGCAAGCGCCAAGACGCTCGCCAGCATCGACGGACGCGAGACCGCCCCTCTTGCCGCAACGCCCGAACTCTTCCTCGATGCCAACGGAAACCCGCTCCCGCGCGAAACGGCCATGGCGAGCGGCATTGCGGTCGGCGTCCCGGGCGTGATCGCCGCCTTGCAGCTTGTCCACGAGAAATACGGCAAGCTCCCCTGGGCGGAGCTGTTTCAGCCCGCGATCGCCCTTGCCCGAGACGGTTTTGCCATTTCTCCCCGCCTCGCCGCGCAGATCGCCGAGGAAGGGCCCGACAGCTTCACCGCCGCAAGCGCGCGCCTATTTCTTCGATGAGGCCGGAAGACCGTTGCCGTCAGGCTACCGGCTCAAGAATCCGGCGCTTGCCGAGACGCTGGAGAGCGATCGCCCGTGACGGACCTCGCGCCTTCTACGAGGGCGACATCGCGCGCGACATTGCCGAGGCCGTGCAGCACGATCCGCGCAAGCCCGGAAGTCTCACGGTCGAGGATCTTGCCCGCTATCGCGCGATCGAGCGCGAGCCGGTCTGCGTGCCCTACCGGCGCGCACAAGGTCTGCGGCATGGGACCGTCCTCCTCGGGCGGCGTCACCGCGGGCCAGGCTCTCGCGCTGATCGAACCTTACGACCTCGGCCCCGCCCCCCTCGGCGCCGAAGCCGTCGCATCTCGTCGCCGAAGCCGAGCGGCTCGCTTACGCCGACCGCGCGCTCTACCTCGCCGACCCGGGCTTCGTTTCCGTGCCTGTCGCCGGACTGCTCGATGCCGGCTATATCGCCGAGCGCCGCGCCCTCATCGACCCTAAGCGCGCGCTCGAACGCGTGACGGCGGGTTTGCCGCCCAACGTCAAGGAGGGCTCGTTCGGACGAGATCGCACGCGTGAGCGGAAGGGAACGAGCCAAATCTCCGTGGTCGATGCCGACGGCGATGCCTTCGCCATGACCACGAGCATCGAACAGGCCTTCGGCGCGCGGACCATAGTGCGCGGCTTTCTGCTCAACAATCAGCTGACCGACTTCTCCTTCGCCCCGACGGACGAGGACGGCCGGGCCGTCGCCAATCGCGTCGAGGGCGGCAAGCGTCCGCGGAGTTCGATGAGCCCAACCATCGTTTTTGGACCTGACGGCCTTCGCTTCGTGCTCGGCAGTCCCGGCGGCTCGGCGATCATTCTCTATAACCTCAAGACCATCATCGGCCTGATCGACTGGAACCTCGACCCCGCGGCAGCGAGCGCGCTCGTCAATTTCGGTAGCATCGAGAACGCGGTCCTGATAGAGCCGGGCGCCGAGTGGGACGCGCTCGCCGCTTCTCTCGCCGCCATGGGCCACGAGGTGCGGCGGACCGACCTGACCAGCGGCGAGCATGTCATCGCCGTCACCTCGGAAGGCCTCGAAGGCGGCGCCGATCCGCGCCGCGAAGGCGTGGCGCTGGGGGACTGAATGGCCGGACCGTCTCATAACATCGTCGTCCGCGGGGCGGGCGTTGTCGGCCTGTGGCAGGCGCTGATCCTTGCCCGGCGCGGCCATGCCGTCACAATCCATGAACGGTCGAGCGAGCCCTTTGCGAATGCGTGCAGCATCTATGCCGGCGCCATGCTCGCGCTCCGCTGCGAGGAGGACAACGCCGAGCCGGTGGTGAACGCGCTCGGCAAGCGCGGCATCGCGCTCTGGCAAAAGACCTATCCCGGCACGGCTATCAACGGCACGCTCGCCGTGGCGCATGGCCGCGACCGCGCCGAACTCGACCGCTTCGCGCGCATGACAAGCGGGCACCGGCAGCTATCGCCGGCGGAGCTTGCGGCGCTCGAGCCCTCTCTCGGCAATCGCTTCGCCGGCGCGCTCTTCTTCCCCGAGGAGGCCCATCTTGCCCCTGAGGACGCCTTGCGCTTTCGTGCTCGACCGCGTCCAGGCGGAAGGCGTTTCTTTGCGCTTCGGCGACGGCGCGGCGCCCGAGGGCGCCGATGTCGTCATCGATTGCCGCGGTCTCGGCGCCAAGGACGATCTTCCGAACTTGCGCGGCGTGCGCGGCGAGCGGATTGTGGTCAGGAGCCGTGACGTGACCTTGACGCGGCCGGTGCGCCTGCTGCATCCCCGCTTTCCGATCTACGTCGTGCCCTGGGGCGACGGCGTTTACATGATCGGCGCAACGGTGATCGAGAGCGAGGAGTTGGGCGCGATTTCGCTCCGCTCGGCGCTCGACCTTCTCTCAACCGCTTACGCGCTCGATCCCGCTTTCGGCGAAGCCGAGATCATCGAGCAGGGCGCGGGCGTGCGGCCTGCGTTTCCCGACAATCGGCCTAGGATTATCGCGCGGAAGGGCTATATCTACGTCAACGGTCTCTACCGGAATGGATTCTTGCTCGCTCCCTCTCTGGCCGAACTGGTTGCCGACTATATCGAGACGGGTGCGAAGGAGCCGGAGGTGTTTCTTGAAGATCCTGCTCAACGGTGAAGCCTTCGCCACCGACGCCGCGACGCTCGACGAGCTTTGCGCGCGGCTCGGCTTCGGCGGCGCGAAGATCGCCACCGCCGTGAACGGAAGCTTCGTCGCCGCATCGTCGCGCGGAACGACCAAGCTCGACGAGGCCGACGAGATCGAGATCGTGGCGCCGAGGCAGGGCGGCTGATGCTCACCCTCTACGGCAAGAGTTTCGCTTCGCGCCTCATTCTCGGCACGGCGCAATATCCTTCGCCGAACGCTCTCAAGCAGGCGATCGCGGCAGCGGGCGCGGAGATCGTCACCGTCTCGCTCCGCCGCGAATCCTCGCGCGCCCGCACCGGCCAGGGCTTCTGGGCGTTGATCGAGGAGATGGGCGCCCGCGTGCTGCCCAACACGGCCGGCTGCCGCACGGCGAAGGAAGCGATCGCCACCGCCAAGATGGCGCGCGAGCTGTTCGGCACGGATTGGGTCAAGCTCGAAGTCATCGCCAATGACGACACGCTGCAACCCGATTTGTTCGGCCTGGTCGAGGCTGCTGCCGCGCTTTCGAGCGAAGGTTTCGAGGTTCTTCCCTATACGACCGAGGATTTGAGCGCGGCCGAACGGCTGGTCTCGGCCGGCTGCAAGGTGCTGATGCCGTGGGCGTCGCCGATCGGCTCGGCTCGCGGCCTGATCAACAAGGAGGGGCTGAAGACGCTCCGCGCCTATTTCCCCGATATCCCGCTCATCGTCGATGCCGGTCTCGGAGCGCCGTCGCATGCCGCCGAGGTCATGGAGTTGGGTTATGACGGCGTGCTCCTAAACACCGCCGTCGCCAAGGCGGGAGATCCGGCGAAGATGGCGAACGCCTTCGCCAAGGCCGTCGCGGCCGGGCGGCTTGCCTTCGAGGCCGGGTTGATCGAGCCGCGCGACATGGCGCAGCCCTCGACGCCTGTCGCCGGCACGCCCTTCTTCAAGATCGATCATGCGTCCTGAGCGATCTTGGGTCCGCGCCCCCGCTTTGATCCGCCTCGATCCCTTCTACCCCATCCTCCCCGATACGGAGTGGCTCGCCCGTCTCCTGCCCCTTGGGCTCAAGCTGGTGCAGCTCCGCGTCAAGGAGAAGCCGCGAGACGTTGTCAGCGCCGAGATTGAAAAGGCGATTGGGCTTTGCGCCGCGCACCGGTGCCAATTGGTGGTCAACGACTATTGGCGGGAGGCGATCGACAAGGGCGCGGATTTCGTCCATCTCGGCCAGGAGGATTTGGCGGAAGCCGACCTCGCCGCGATCAAGGCGGCGGGCCTTGAGATCGGCGTCAGCACGCACAGCCACGCCGAACTCGATGCGGCGCTTGCCGCGGGCGCCGACTATGTCGCGCTCGGTCCGATCTATGAAACCAAGCTGAAGGCCATGAAATGGGCCCCGCAAGGCCTTTCCCGCCTTACCGAATGGCGCGCGCGAATCGATTGTCCCCTGGTTGCAATCGGTGGCATTACAAGCGACCGCGCCGCTTCGGTGCTTTCGGCGGGCGCCGATTCCGCCGCCGTCGTCACCGACATTGTGACAAGCGAAGATCCTGATCTGAGCGTGAAAAACTGGATCGCCGCGACAGCGCCATGGCGCAGCCTTTCCACAGACCGTGCACAAGGTTGATGCAGCGGTTTGGAACTTGACCTCGACCCGCTCGCCAAAGGATCATTGGGCTTAGGAGCACGGCCTGGGGCTGAGGAGGCTCAATGAGCTACCAACTCGATCCGGCATCGCCGATGAGCGAGGCCCTGCGGCGTGTTGCCTTCGCCGAGCTCGAGCTCGCGCATGGCGCTCTTGCTGCCCCGCCCGAGCGCCACAGCGGCATCCACAACGCTCGCAAAAGTTTGAAGCGGCTCCGCTCGCTGCTTCTGCTGGCGAAGCCCGGCCTGCCGGAGCCCGCCTTCGACACTCTTTACGAGCGCCTGACGACGATCGCTCGCGGCCTCGCGCCCGCGCGCGACGCCCAGGCCCTGATCGATGCCACCGACAAGCTCGAGCGAGAGACAGGCGCGGGTGCGGGCTTGGGTCCGCTTCAATCGATGCGGGCTTGGCTCCACAAGCGCCGTCACGCCGCGGAGCAAAATTTGGAGCGGAGCGCCGCTTCGGACGCCATGCGCGGGCTACTCGAGCTCCGTCCTGTCTTTGCCGGTTTCGCCGTCTACCCGGATGATTTTTCTTCGCTCGCCAAGGGGCTCAGGCGCTGCTACCGCGAGACCCGCCAGGCGTTCCACCACGGCATGGACTCTGGCCGCGACGAAGATTTGCACGAGTGGCGCAAAGGCGTGCAGCACCATTGGCGGCAAATGCAGCTCCTGGTCCCCTGCTGGCCGTCCGAGCTCTCGGCGCGAGTCGACACCGCCAAGGCCTTGTCGCAGACGCTCGGCGACGACCACGACATTTCCCTGCTGTGCCGGATCGCTTCCACGCCGACCATGATGTTCGGCTCTCCCGACGAAACGGCGGCATTTCTGAAACGCTGCCGTAAGCGCCAGCGCACGTTGCGCAAAGACGCGCGAAAACTCGGCGAGAGGCTGTTTGCCGAGCGGGCGCGGCCCTTCGCCGAGCGCATCGAGACATATTGGCGAATTGCCGCCGGCGATCACGTCAAGCCGGCTGCCGAAGCCCTGCCCCCGAACGTCGTCGCCTTCGGCGATGTGCGGACCCCGCGGGCAAGCTAAGGCTCAGACCCTCACCTCCATCCCATCATAGGCGACCTCCCAGCCCGTGCCTTCGACCACGGCGCGTTCGGGCGAGCCTTCACGCAAAACGGGATTTGAGTTGTTGATGTGGATGAAGATCTTGCGGGCGATGCCGAGCGGAGCAAGCTCGGCGACGCTGCCGGCGCTCCCCGACATGTTCATATGGCCGATGCGCTCGCCGGTCTTGTTGAGGAGCCCTTGAGCGATCATCTCGTCATTGGCATAGAGCGTGCCGTCGAAGAAGAGGAGCGGCGCGCCCTTGAGCCGCGCGCGAAGCGCATCGTCGAGCCGGGCGCAGCCCGGGATATAGAAGAAGTGACGCCTCGCTGGCAGTGTCGGTGACCTTGAGGCCCGCGGTGTCGCCTTCCTGCGAGCCGAAATTCCCCTTGCCGGTCTCGTCCTCGAGATAGAGCGGGACTTTGCCCGGCACCGGGAAACGCCTCGATCGTGATGCCGACCGGACCCGAAGGGCCTTCCACGGCGAAGGGCCGCCCGAATTCCATCGCGACGCGCTTGACCAGACGTGAGTCGAGCACGTCGAAAATCGAGTTTTCGGCAAGCACCCCAAGCACGCGCTCTAGTGCCGTAGACGGTGAAGGGTTGAGCTTCGCGCAGCGTCAGGAGCCCGGCCACCGCATCGACGTCGCCATTGGTCAGCACCACTGCCTTGATCGGGCTGTTGCGCGGAGGGCCGTCAGGCGCGGGGTGAAGCTCCGGCGTGTCGTCGATTTGCTGGCGCAGATCGGGGGCGGCGTTGAGCAGAACCCACTCCGCCCCGCTCGCGCTCACCGCCACCGAGGCCTGCGTGCGTGGCGTCAATCCCGCCACACCGTTGCGAGCGTCCGCCGAATTGCGCCCGTTGCAATTCCATTGCGGCAGGCCCCCGCCCGCCGCCGAACCGAGTACCTTGATTAGCATGATGAGGATTGAAATGGCGATCAGGAGCCAGGCCCGTCAAGGGCAAAAAGAGCGGCCTCCGCGCCATGCGAAGGCCGTGTAGGGAAAGTGGTTGATCAGAAGCCGATTGAACCTTGGAATTTCACAGCCGTGTCGGAGGTGGCATCTGTAAGTCCGAATTGGACGCCAACATTTAAGGAGACTTCCATTTCCGGCGCCTCGGCGACCCCATTTTCATCGTCGCCGTCGCCGTTTCCGCCGCCCTCATCGTCGTCCCCGTTGGGAATATACAGCAGAGTGGGGCCGAGACTATGCGGCTGGTCGTCGAACGATCCGGCATTGGACAGATCTTCGATCTCGCCGAACATCTCGGCGGCGATGGCCCATTTCTTTGCGATCTTTTGCTGGGCGCGCCATCCATATTCGAAGCCGAGCCCGTCCGTCTCCCTGTGCTCACCGACTTGGCTTGAGAAGAAGGTATTGGTCGTAAGCAAAAAGCCACCGCTCGCCAGCTCCATGATGGGTCCGAATTCCAGCTCGTCGGCCTCTCCGCCACGCGTCGCAAACCCGTAGCCGCCTATGAACGCAAGCCCGAAACCGTTGCCCTCGCGCTCGACCAGCTCGTACTGGAGTTCAATTTCCACAGAGCTGAGATCGAAGTCATCCTCAAGCGGTTCATCAGCACCGAGGGTGGTGGAAAACAATATGCGGTTTGTGAGACCATACTGGAATTCAAAGTCGTGACTTTGCCGGAGGAATTCGCCCTCTTCCTCCTCCTCGAGGGCGCCGCCCTCGCCTTCTTCTTCGACCTCCTCGCGCTCGGTTCTTGGAAAGCCGTCATGGACCGCGCCGCGATATTCGAGCTCGACCTCGCCCTTCTCGACCCCCGATTCCTGGATCTCGAATTCGGCCAGTGCCGGGCGCGTCGTTGCCGGCAATCAGCCCGGCGAAAGCCAGCGCAAAAAACCCCAGAAATAGCGCCAAGCGCTGCGCGCCGCGCAGGAAAGTCCGATACCGGTCCAAAGCCGCCCCCCGGGACTTTGAGTCGCCCTGAAAAAATCCCCGAAAACCTTGATTCTTATGCCTCGATACTAGCAAACCGGCGGCCGGGGCCAACGGCAAAAAAACTACCGGGATTTCCCCCTCCCAGGCATGGCGTCGCCAACGGCGCCCTGCCACCTTGTGGAAAGCCCGAGGAATGCAAAAATTCATTATGGGCTGGAAAGATAGCCGCAAGCATTGGGGAAATTGCGTTATAGAAATCCGGCCGTTCCGAGGGCCGGCTGTGCCTGCGCCCTCCCGGACGCTAGAGGCTTTGAGACCATCGGATGCGCTACCAGACGAAGCTCCTCGTGACGGCGGGATTGCTTCTGGCGATGTCGCTTTCCGCGGCGGCGCTTGCCTATTGGGGTGTGACCCAGTCGCATCGCTATCTCACGCGCTCGCGCATCGCCCATGAGCAGCTCGAGCGGCAGCTTCAGATCTCGCGCCACAGCCAGCAGCTCTTCAAGACCTGGACCGATACGCTCCTGACCGGCATGACCGACCGGCCCCTCGGCGCCGCCTATCTCAACAAGGTGATCGAATCCGATCTCGCGACGCTTCAGACCCTTACCGAAAAGGAGCTTGCCATCGTCGATGCCGATGAGCGCCGGGCCGAGTCCGCGGAGCTCACGCGGCTGACGGAAATCCGGAAGGAATTCCAGCGCACGCTCGACCAGCTCGGCGAGGTCGAGCAGCTGCGCAGCCGCGGCCAACCGGACATCGCCTGGCAGAAACTGACCGATCTGCTCAGAGGCGGCATCGACCAGAAGCTTAACGGCCTGATCGACGTGGGCGCTTGCCGACGAGACCGCCGAGGTCATCAGGATCGACGCCGACGCGGCCCAGCTCTTGGGCCGGCTCGAGCGCGTGAGCCAAATCCATGCGGCGCTCGCTATTCTCGCCACCCTCGCGCTCGTGATCCTGTTGTTACGCGGCTTGCGCGCTCCGCTCGCCGAGCTCCTGCGCGGGACCTCGAAGCTCGCCCAAGGCGATCTCTCCCATCGCATCGCCATCACCGGCCGCGACGAATTCGCCGATCTCGGCCAGAGCTTCAACCGCATGGCGGCCGATCTCCAGGCGCATCACACCGCCTTGCAGGACGCCCATGCCAATCTCGAGACGCTGGTCGCTGCCCGCACCGAGGAGCTTCGCCAGGCGAACGCGTCGCTGCGAAAGATCGACGAGACCCGCCGCGGCTTCTTCGCCGATATCAGTCATGAGCTTCGCACCCCGCTCACCATCATCCGTGGCGAAGGAGAGATTGCTCTGCGCGGCCGGAACAAGCGGGTTGCCGATTACAAGCGTTCGATCGAGCGCATCGTCGAGCAGGCCAAGCATCTCTCGGTTCTTGTCAACGACCTCTTGTTCATTGCCCGGCAGGGCGCAGGCGCCACGCGCCTCAACATGCAGCCGATCGATCTAGGCGAACTCCTGGAGAAGGTCTGCGGCGACGCCAAGGTGATCGCGCATGGGCGCAATGTGGAAGTCGATTACGTCAATGGCGCGCACGATATTGTGCGCGGCGACCCTGCTCGGTTAAGGCAACTTTTCCTTGTGCTTCTCGACAATGCCGTGCGCTATTCCAAGTCCAAGGGAGAAGTGAAGGTGGAGGTCGGCGGCGACGGCGGCGAGGTCACGGTGCGCGTCTCCGATCGCGGCATTGGCATACCGGCGGAGGAACTTGAGGGGATTTTCGAGCGATTCCGCCGTGGCGGCAGAGCCTCGACCATGAACGCGGAAGGTTTGGGTCTCGGCCTGCCGGTGGCGCGGGCGATCGTCGAGGCCCATAAAGGGAGAATCGTGATGGCAAGCCGTCCCGGCGAAGGAACGACCGTCACCGTCGCACTGCCTGCCGCCAAGACGGAGGCAGCAGCGTGAACGTTCTTCTCGTCGAAGACGAGCCGCGCGTCGCCGACTTCATCGACCGCGGACTCCGGGCCGAAAATCATGGCGTGACTGTTGCTGCGTCCGGAAGCGAGGGAGTGGACCTCGCCAAGACCGGCGAGTTCGACGTGATCGTGCTCGATCTGATGCTTCCCGACATGCACGGCTACGACGTGTGCCAGCGTTTGCGTCTTCGAGGGCGATCACACGCCGATCCTGATGCTGACCGCCATGGACGCCCTGGAGGACAAGATCAAGGGCTTGAAGCTCGGCGCCGACGACTATCTCACCAAGCCTTTCGATTTCGACGAGCTGCTTGCCCGCATCGAGGCCCTGGTGCGCCGGTCGCACAAATTCGCGCCGACTCCAACGTTCTGCAAGTCGCCGACCTCGTTCTCGATCGCGAGTTATTGGAGGTGAGGCGCGGCGGCGACACCATCAAGCTCACGGCCAAGGAACTCGCCATCCTCGAACTCTTGATGAGCGCGCCCGGCCGGGTCTTCTCCCGCACCCGCATCCTCAACCAGGTATGGGGCTATAGCGAGGACCCTCTCACCAATGTCGTTGACGTCTATATCGCGCGGCTGAGGCGCAAGATCGATACCCCTGGTCGCGAACCTTTGCTGGAGACAGTGCGTGGCCACGGCTACCGGTTGCGAGCGGCGTCCTGAAGCGAAAGAGGAAGAGCGAAGATGGAAATTGCGGCATGTCTTGCCGGACGGGCGATCAAACCTTGCGAACTTTGGCGAGATCGGTAGAGTATGCACCGCCACTCTCATCGATGACGCACCATATCGTTCTTGGACCTCGCCCGAGGGCCAGACGCGCGTTTGCCGCAATAATAGCGGCGGAGCGGTGCGCGCTGATCGCCAGGCGGGTCCCAACAGAAGCGGAAACAGAAATTTGAAGGAGCGCAGCTTGCGGTCACGTCTTCTACCATTGCTTGTCGGGGCGCTTCTGAGCGCCTGTCTCGCGCTGCCCGCGCATGCGGCGAATACAGTCAAGATCGGCGTCCTGAAATTCGGCACCGTCAGTTGGTTGCTCGACACCATTCAGGCCAACGGGCTCGACAAGGCCGAAGGCGTGGAACTCGATATCGTGCCGCTTGCGAGCACCCAGGCGACCACTGTGGGCCTGCAGGCAGGTTCGGTTGACGTCATCGCCACGGATTGGCTGTGGGTCTCGCGCGAACGGGCCGAAGGCGGCGATTTCACCTTCTCGCCGTTCACGACCGCGCTCGGGGCGATCATGGTTCCCCCCAATTCTCCCATCAAGACGCTCGGCGATCTCAAGGGCAAGAAGCTCGGCGTGGCGGGAGGCCCTCTCGACAAGAGCTGGCTCCTGCTCGTGGCCTATGCGCTGCGCACGGCCAATATCGACTTGAGAACGGAGACCACGCAGGAATTCGGCGCGCCTCCTCTTCTTGCCGAGCGGGCCAAGCAGGGCGAGATCGATGCCGTGCTCAATTTCTGGCCCTTCGCCGCAAGGCTCGAGGCCGCGGGCTTCACCCAGCTCATCGGACTCGAGGACGTGGTGCGCGAGCTTGGCGCCAAGGGCGAGGTGGCGATGGTCGGCTTTGCCTTCAGCGAAGGCTGGGCGACGAAGAATCTTGAGGGAATTCAAGCATTTCTGCGCGCCTCGGCCAAGGCTGACGAGCTGCTCGCGACGTCGGACAAGGAATGGGACCGGCTGAAGGCGGTGATGGGCGAGAACGATCCCAACTTCAACGAAGCAACCTTCGAGGCGCTTCGCCGCCGCTATCGCGAGGGCATCCCCGAACGGTCGGTGAGCGAGAACGAGGCCGACGCCAAGGTGCTCTATCAGTTCTTGCGGGAACTTGGAGGCGAGAAGCTCGTCGGGCCTGCGACCGAGCTTGCTCCCGGCACATTCTGGAACGGCAGCAAATCATGACGGTTATCGATGCGCGTGAGGGTACGGTGCAAGGCGCGCGCGCCTTGAGCGGACCGATGGTTTCGGTTCTCTCCATCGCGGGCTTCCTGCTGCTCTGGTTCATCGCCGCGCAATTGGCCGACAGCCGCGCTTCTGCCCGGCCCCGGCGCCGTGCTCGAATATATCTACCAGGAGACGCGTGCACGGCGATCTCCTGACCGAGCTTGGCATCACGCTGTGGCGGGTCGCGGCGTCCTTCGTCGTGGCCATGCTGATCGGCAGCGTGATCGGGCTTGCCATGGGCCAGATGCCCAGACTCGACCGGTTTCTCGACCCTTGGCTGATCGTGCTCCTCAATCTGCCGGCGCTCGTCATTATCATCCTCGCCTATGTCTGGTTTGGACTGAACGAGGCCGCCGCTATCGGCGCCGTCGCCCTCAACAAGATCCCGAATGTCGTCGTGACCTTGCGCGAGGGCGCCCGCGCGCTCGATCCCGGACTTGACGAGATGGCGCGCGCCTACCGGCTGTCGCCGATGAGCAAGCTGCGCAATGTCACGCTGCCGCAGCTTCAGCCCTACTTCGCCGCGGCCTCGCGCACGGGCCTCTCGCTCATCTGGAAGATCGTTCTCGTGGTGGAGCTGCTCGGGCGCCCGAACGGCGTGGGCTTCGAGCTTCACCTCAATTTTCAGCTTTTCAACGTGACGGCGATCCTCGGCTACACGCTTGCCTTTGTCGCCATCATGCTGGCAATCGAATATCTCTTGGTGCAGCCCATTGAACGACATTCGACCCGCTGGCGTAACAAGCCGGTTTGAAATCCGCGTCGAGGAGAAGACGCACGTCAGCGCCGACGGCACCAAGCTGGTCGCCATCCGCGATTTCGTGCTCGATGTGGCGCCGGACAGCATGACGGTCCTGATGGGCCCGTCGGGCTGCGGCAAGACCACGCTCCTCCGCATCGTGGCCGGCCTCGACGAACGCTTCACCGGCGCTATCGCCATTCCGCCCGAGACCCGCATCGGTTTCATGTTCCAGGAGCCGCGGCTCCTGCCGTGGCGGATGGTCAGGCAGAATATCGAGCTGGTGGCGGCGCCGGATTTCACGGCAGGGGATCTCGATCGCCTCGCACACGCCCTCGGTATCGCCGACATGCTGCCGCGCTACCCGCAGGAGCTGTCGCTTGGACTCGCGCGCCGCGTGGCGTTGGCGCGGGCCTTCTCCACCAAGCCCGACCTTCTGCTGCTCGACGAGCCGTTCGTGTCGCTCGACGAGCGCACCGCCGATCGGCTGCGCCGTCTCCTCCTCGAAGTTTGGCAGGCGCGGCCCACGACCGCGATCCTTGTCACCCACAATGCGCGCGAGGCGATACTTCTCGCCGACCAGCTCGTGCTGCTCGCCCCGCGCCCGACGAAAGTCGTCGCCGTGGAGACGATCGCCGTGCCGCAAAGCCAGCGCGACGCAAAGACTGTCGACGCCATCCACGCCGATTTGTTGCGCCGCTATCCCTGCCAATTTCGCGGCGAGCTGAGTCACATCGCGTCATGTCGGCGAAATCCGTTCGTGCTGCGCCATGCCACGAACTATGCCACAACTCATTGTGAACGCTAGCAAATTTGCGCGCGCGGAGTTGCGCAACAAGCGCAGGTCGTTCAGTCGGAGGCGGCCACTCCAACCTTGCGCTGCTGAATGCCGAAAGACGGATCGTAAGCCCACACCGAGAGCGCCAGGAACAGAAGCATGCAAGCGCCCACGATCCCGAGCGCCTGCCAGTTGATCTGGAGGTAGAACGCGAAGCGGATCAGCTCGACGGCCCAGGTGAAGGGATTGTAGAGGCAGAGGTAATAGAGCCACAGGCTTCCCTCCCGCATCTTCCACAGCGGATAGAGCGCCGATGAGGCGAAGAACATCGGGAAGATCACGAAGTTCATGATGCCGGCGAAGTTCTCGAGCTGCTTGATGGTCGAGGACAGCAGCATGCCGAGCGAGCCGAACATCATGCCGGTCAGGATGAGCGCCGGCAGCGCCGCGAGATAGCCGAGCGGGGGCAGCTCCACGCCGAAGAAATAGGCGACGAGGAGGAAGGCATAGACCTGGAACAACGAGACCATCACGCCGGCGAAGAGGCGCGCCACCAGCAGGAACCAGCGCGGCAGGGGCGTGGTGAGCAGCACGCGCATCGAACCCATCTCGCGGTCGTAAACCATCGACAGCGAGCTTTGCATGCCCTGGAACAGCTGGATCATCGCAAGCAACCCCGGCGTGATATACACGTCGTAGGTGATGTAAGTCTCGTATGGCGGGATGATCGAGATGCCGAGCGCCGCGCGGAAGCCTGCGGCAAAGATGATCAGCCAGATCAGAGGCCTGACGAGGGCCGCGAAGAACCGCTCGCGCTGCTGCATGAAGCGCAGGAACTCGCGCCAGACAATGCCGGCGAAGGCGCGCGTGTAATGCATGGCGTTCACGCCGCGACGTCCTCTTCGCTTTCGCCGCCGATAAGCAGCCTGAAGGCGCCGCCCAGATCCTTGGCGCCGGTCTCGGCCACGACGTCCTTCGGGTAGTGCCGCGCGCGACGATCTTGCCGCGATCGATGACGAGGAGGTCGTCATCGGGCTCGACCTCGTCGAACAGATGCGTGGCCCACAGCACGCCGATATTGTCGCGCTTGGCAAGCTCATGCACATGGCGGACGATGGCGCGCCGCGTCGGATGATCGAGCCCGATGGTCGGCTCATCGAGGAGGAGCAACTTCGGACTATGCAGCAGGGACCGCGCGATCTCGACGCGGCGGCGATGACCCCCGTTCAGCGCACGGACCCGCTCGCCGATGCGCTCCGCCATGTCGAGTGCCTTGAGAGCGCCGCAGCATGCGTTCGTCGGCGTCGCTGCGCTTCAATCCTCTGAGCGCGGCGAAATAGCGCAAATTCTGTTTGACCGTGAGATCGAGATCGAGCGTCGGCTGCTGGAACACGACGCCGAGCGGTCCAAGCGCCTTGGCACCCCATTGTGCCGCCGACTTGCCGCAAATCTCGATACGGCCCTCTGGCGCGTCGAACAGCCGGTGATGAGCGAGAACAGCGTCGACTTGCCCGCCCCGTTCGGACCGAGCAGCGCCGTGACCCTGCCGGGATAGACTTTGAAGCTCACATCGTCGAGCGCCCGCTTGGCCCCGTACCAATAGGACACGTTCTCGACGGTGAGAACGGGGCTTAGACCCGCCCTTTGGCTTCTTTCTGCATGGGCTTCCCGGAGCAAGGGCGGCTTGCGGCGGCCTAGCTCATGGCGCCTGTCTTTTGAGCTGCAGTCTCGTGCCCACAGATAGCCCCGCTTCGGGCCTTGCACAACCCTCGGGCTCGCAGCGTGCATGCGCCGCGTTAATCTCCTTGTCATGAGAGCTACTACGAGCGGCAAAGGCGAAGCCTCCGCTGGTGAACGGCGGTTCACGTCCCCGCGCGTTAGCGCGGGCTTCAGCCCCGCACGTCAGAGCGCCGCCTGGTATGGTGCGCCATTAGCCGACGTCAGGCTCATCAGAACGCTAGCTTCGGCCTGTCCTTTCGCATTACAAGGAGGGTGCGACCGCGCGTGCAACGATGCACGTTGGTAAAGCCAGCTGGGTTCAAGGCGTTCCGCCCAGAACTGCGGCCGCGAAGCCGATTGGCGAAACGATGCGGCGGTAACTCGGCGCAAGGAGGCGTACGGCACTCGCTCCCGACATAGAGTTGGTCCCCGATAGCACACCACCACTGCAGCTGGTCATGCGACGAGTTTACGCCCGTTTTGCCCTAACGAGTTCGGCTCTTGCGGTGCTTACGGCGCACCGCCTCGGAGAGTTAGCGACGCTCTCAGCTTTACGAACAGTGACGTCAGCTGCCTTGTCAAAGCGGGCAGGCGCCACATCAGAAATGCTCTATGAAGCTTGATCGTCAATTTTGCCAGCGTCACCGCTTTACCCGATGTTGCGTTCCTGAAGCATAAACACCCTAGTCGCGCCACGATTGATTAGACTAGCAGAACTAGTTGACGCTTCACGCTCTCCTGCCTCAGTCCCGCGTCGAGTGCCCGGTGAGTTGGACGGATGCTTGAACCGTCAAACATAGTCGTCTGTCATAGACCGCAACGATGCGGCTGTCCGCAGCAGGCCATCGGGAAATGCAAACCGATAGACCTTGGCGTAGCGGGCCTGCTCACCGCTGACGCGCCGCGACGGCAAGAGCAATAGGCTGGATCGTTGTTGCGTTCGAGGCCTCTGCCTAAGCCGCTCGGTACTCGAATTTACCGCTTCCGACCCGTCGTGAAGGCACGCAGTTGGGAACTGCATTTGCGTAACGCTATTCAACCAACTTTGCCCGTCCGAGATTGCGCCCGGCAGGGCGGCTTGTTTCAGAAACAACAACAAAAAAGAAGCCGCCCCGAAGGGCGGCTTCCGTGGATTTGAGTTGCTACGGCTTTAGAAGAAGATGATGCCGCCAGCCTGGAACAGATCCCAGTCGTCGAAGTCCTTGCTCTACTTTCCCAAGGTCGTCACCAGTAAGCGTTGTCGAACGCAGACCTGAAATCCACATCAACCTCCTGATGCTGCCATCTGACCCAGAGATGCATGGCGGCCGCGTCGATCTCCTGCACTGCGCCGAGACCCCAGCGCTCCACCTTGAGATCCGGTTACTGAAGCAAGTGATACCGTCATCGAATATCCACCAGCCGGGGAGTGCGCCGGCCACGTTCAAAGCCAGCCGACCGAACCGAACTGGTCGTCATATTGGCCAAACTCGCCGTAGAGCACCGTGGCGCCAACGGGCCCCAGACCTTCCTCCAGAACGGCTTCACGTACCAGACCTCGGTATCCGGTCGATATCTGACGAAGGTGTCACCTCAGTTATCGGCTTCAAAGGCTACTGCGAGCGATCTGAGGCCCATCGACAACCTCTTCGTGCTGCCACAGGCCGTAGATGCCGAGGCCAGACGGCTTGTGCATGATGCTGGCGCCGATCTGGTGCAGCCTAGCTTCGCCGCAGTCAGTCAACTTTGGATCGCCCAAATCGTCACCAAGCGATTCAAACGCCTTGCAGTTCAAAGCGCGAAGCTGGTGTTCCAACTCGGTCCAAGTGAAGGCGTAAGCCGCCGAGAGCTTGATGCTGTTCCAGTCAGCCGTGTAGAAGACGGCGGCATCCCAGAAATTGCTTTCCGGCGTCGCAGGGCCTATAGCGGCTGTTGAGACTGAGGGATGTCACCCAGCCCATCAGCATCTTCTGCCAACCGTGTTCGCGTACGTGTAAGTCCGGGGACGCCTTCGACGGTGCCGTAAGACGTCTCGAACTGAAGCCGCCCCAGGTCGGCGAGTTGTAGCGGACCGCAGCCCGCGGTGCGCCGAAGCAGTCGGCGCCGACACCGCCCCCGCCAGTGGCGCAGCGTCACGAAATTGAGAAAATGTAGATTCTGGTTAAGGCCTGACGACCCGCCGCCTTCAGCTCCCATCAGGCCGCAGGAAAAAGCCCGCGCCTTCGAACAACACCGCGTTCGATTCGATCACGGTTCCCGAAATGTCGGCAAGCACTGCCGGGTTGTCGGATGCCGGGCTCAAATAACCCCAGTTGACGGCGCCCCACGTGTCGCTCTTGATGTAGATATACGAATAGAGCGTTCGGATAGCGTGTCGTTGACAAAGCCGACCGAGCGCCTCGATTTCCTGCTCTTGATCGGCGGTGATGCCGAAGGTACCGCCTTGACCAGACAGCTCCTGACCACCAGGGGCCACCACGGTTATATTGTAACCGCCCGTCCAGCCGGGAGCGATCGTGGCGCTGCCGGTGATGGCGAACCGGCTCGCCAAGTCTGCGTCCTTGTCGCCGACGACGAAGCTGTTAATACGCCATCGTCCCACCAGTTCATGGACTTGACGACCCAACCGGAGAGCGTCACCGACACCTTCTTGTTGCCCTTGCGGACGGTCGTCGCTTCGAGCTCGGCCACCCGCTCCTCAAGATCCGCGCAGCAATCGCCGCCGAGGTCAGCTGCTTGTGCGGGGGTCGCCTTGAATGCGAACCCGCCAAGCGTCAAGCCGAGTGCGGCTGCGATGGCGATGCGGCTGGATGTTTTTGTCAGTCCCCCAAACATGTCCATCTCCACCTTCCCTGATAAATTGCCTAATCCCCAAACTCTCGGCTTCGAATTTGCCTCTCGGCTCCGCTCGGACGAGCCCCTGCCATGATGTAGGCAGAAATCCCCCGATGAGAGTTCTGTTTCTGCTTATACGCGTTCCGTCGCGAAGGTAAATTGCTATCAACCAAAACCCCGACGTTTTTGGTCTTCTTGTGACATTTCCGCCACGAGTCGGGGCCTGTTCTGGTCGCCGCGAGAAGCAGAAAAATGTCTTATTTATCAGTATGTTATGCCGTTGCCGAAAGTGCCCCGGATTTTGCTTGCCGACGCGTCGTCCAGCGACCCGGACGCGGGCCTAATGGCGAGCTGCTGTTCGATTCGATGGGCTGCCGCAGCCATCGATTTGAGCAAGCCGATTCTGTCACTCGATACCGCGCGGAACGGTCCTTGCGGAAGTGCAGCCGAGCCACACAAGCCCTCAAATGGCTCCCGTTTCTCGACCTTCGCCGTCGCGCCGAAGACATTCCGAAAGCGGGGGAGCCGCCCAAACTGGTGAAAGGGCGCTGCCTCTGGTAAACAGCGATGGCGAAGAGGCAAAAAAGCGCGGCACCGGAAGAAGCGATGGCCAACCAATCCCCCGAAGAAATTCACGTCAAGCATATCAGGGCGCCCGACTATAGAGAGATCCCAGCCGACGGCACCTTGCACAAGATCGTCGACAATCATCTGGTCATTACTTTCTATATCGAAGATTCCCGGGTGACCGCCGAAGTCCTGAAGCGCGACGGCGAGGATTTACCAAACCTTCGAATCGCCGCCATCCAGGAAGAGAGGCAACGCCTCGACGTCATGGCCGTGCGGATTCCGACCAAGGCGATTTTGGGTCTAGCCGCCGCCGTAGCCGAGCGCCTGTCGCAATCTGCCGAGAGGGGGCCGAAGCCGGCGAAGAAGTGAGCGTCCGCCCATGGCCGGTCTTTCAGGCAGGTCAAATTTGGACCGGTCGCAGCAGTCAGAATTGCCTCTGCGGCATGATTTCCGACCGGCTTGCCACGCTTGTGACAGAGTCGCGATTGATGCTACTTAGCCCTCGGAACCCGCCGCGAACGGCGGAATTCTAAGAGTCGTGGATCGTGAAGCCGCACTTCTGGCGCGGGGATCGATCGCCACGGCTGCCGGCCTGGGCAGAGGCCGGTCATGGTTGAGATGATCGAGGATCGAATGGATTACGAGTTCCGTTTCCGCCAGCATCTCGAGGCGCTGCATGCCGAGGGCCGCTATCGCGTCTTCGCCGATTTGAAGCGGCGCTGCGGGGCCTACCCCACGGCCAATCACTTCCGCGGGGATGAGGTGAGTGACGTCACGGTCTGGTGCTCCAACGACTATCTCGGCATGAGCCAGAGCCCCGTCGTCCGGGACGCCATGCATGAGGCGATCGAGGAAGTGGGCGCCGGTTCCGGCGGCACGCGCAATATCTCCGGCACGACCCACTATCATGTCGAGCTTGAGGCCGAGCTTGCCGACCTGCACGGCAAGGAGGCGGCGCTTCTGTTCACCAGCGCCTATGTCGCCAACGATTTCGACGCTCGCCACGCTGCAACGGTTGATGCCGGGGCTCGTGATCTTCTCCGACTCGAAGAATCACGCCTCGATGATCGAGGGCATCAGGCGGGGCGGCGGCGAGAAGCACATCTTCCGTCACAACGACATCGGCCACCTCGAGGAATTGCTCAAAGCCGTCCCGGCCGCCGCACCCAAGGTCATCGTGTTCGAGAGCGTCTATTCGATGGATGGCGATATCGCGCCGATCGCCGCCATCTGCGACCTCGCGGAGAAGTATGGCGCGCTCACCTATCTCGACGAGGTGCACGCGGTCGGCCTCTACGGCCCGCGCGGCGGCGGCGTTGCCGAGCGCGACGGCGTCATGCACCGGGTTGACATCATCAATGGCACGCTCGCCAAAGGCTTCGGCGTGATGGGCGGCTATATCGCGGGAAGCGCCGCCTGCTGCGATGCCATTCGCTCTTACGCCCCGGGTTTCATCTTCACCACGTCGCTCGCGCCGGCGCTCGCGGCCGGAGCGCTCGCCTCGATCCGGCATTTGAAGCGGAGCGAGATCGAACGTGCGCGCCTCAAGGAGCGGGTCAAGACGGTGAAGGGGCTGATGGCAGTGGCCCGGCTCCCGGTGATGGACAATCCGAGTCACATCGTTCCGGTGATGGTGGGCGATCCGGTGCACTGCAAGGCAGTAACCGATACCCTTCTCACCCAGTATCGAATCTACGTGCAGCCAATCAACTACCCGACTGTGTCGCGCGGCACCGAGCGCATGCGCTTCACGCCGTCGCCGGTGCATACCGACGCCGAAATTGCGGCATTGATCCGAGCACTGAAAGAACTGTGGGCCGCTTGCCCGGTCGGCAAGGGTCAATATGTGAGGCTCGCCGCCGAATAGCGGCTTCGCGTGGCTCCGGCGCAAGGCGCCAGCGCATCTCAGACGTCGTAGCGGTAAATGCGGTAGAACCCGGTTGGGTCGCAGAACAGCTCGCGCGCGTCCGCAAATCCGGCTTCGCGCCCGAGCGCGATCCAATTTGCGCTCGTCTCGGGATAGTCGGAGCTGGTCACGTGGTGGTCGATCTCCGCCCACTCTTCATCCGACAAGAAGCTCCAAGCGGGGCGGTTCACGCGGCGGAAGCGCGCAAGATAGGCCTCGCGCGTCTCGTCCTCGTTCAGGGTCGGCTCGTAGATCATCAGGAACGCGCTTGTCGAACCGCGGATGGCCTTGAGCAGGTCGCGCTTTCCGTCGGGCGAAAGGTGATGGATCGAGAGCCCGCACCAGCCGGCGTCGGCGGGCTCGGGGCGCCTGGTGAGTGCCGTAACGAAGTCACGGTGATCGAGCTCGACTTCGAAGGGGACACCGGCGAGATTCTGTGCGGCAAGCGCGAGCGCGGGCTCCGCTAGATCGATGCCGTGATAGTGCCTGACCTTGGTACCGGCGAGCGCCGTCCGCATCTGGCCGGCATCGCCGCAAGCAATATCGAGAAAGGCGAAGGACCTTGGCAGCGCGGCAAGCGCGCGATGCAGGATCGCGCCCGTTTCGCGATGCGAAACCGCGTCGCTATCGACCAGTTTCTGATAGGTCGCCCATTGCTTCTGAAATTGCTCGAGCGCGCCTTCGTCGGCGACGGCGCCTTCGGCGTGGAAGTGATGGATGTGGACTTTCATGCCGGCACGGTCTCCGCGGTGCAAGACCCACGCGTTCTATCGCAGCATGGTTGTGCAAACGTTAGCGCTCAGTTCAGGAACTTAGGCGCAAGTCCCGACACTGGAAAGCAGGAGCGACGGCACGTTGGAAAAAATGATACAAAGCGACGACCCCAAGACCCTGCCTGCCATCCGATGATCGAGACGTTTCTTACCGCCTTCACCACCTTCTTCGCCGTCATCGGCCCGATCGATACGGCCGTGCTGCTCGCTTCGCTCACGCCAAATATGAGCCCGGCCGAACGGCGCGCGATTTCCGCGAAGGCGGTTATCATCGCGACTATCATCATCCTTCTCTTCGCGCTCGTCGGGCAGCCGGTCTTGACCGAGCTCGGCGTCTCGCTCGCCGCGCTCCAGACCGCCGGCGGCATCATCCTGTTCATGATCGCGCTCGAAATGACGCTCGCGAAGCGGCCCGGGCCCGCCGCATCTCTGTCGGCAAGAGAGAGCGAGGAAGTGGAAGACAAGGCCGAGCATCACGCCGAGATCGCCGTCTTCCCGCTTGCCACGCCGCTGCTCGCCGGCCCAGGCGCCATGACTTCCGCTATCGTGCTCGCCGCAAGCACCGAGGGCGATCTCAGCCTCATTGGCGCCGTCATCGCCGCGATCATGGCGGTGATGGCCGTGACGCTTGTGCTCCTCCTGCTCGCGCAGGAGATTCATCATCTGATCGGCGTGACGGCGCGGAAGGTGATCGTGCGTGTCTTTGGTGTGCTGCTTGCCGCGCTCGCGGTGCAGTCGATTTTCAACGGCCTGTCCCAGGCCCACATCTTCGATTGAGCAGTTGCAAGAGGAGTAAGTCATGCGCGTCGTTCAGGTGGAAAAGCCAAATGCGCCGCTCGAGCTCGTGGAGCGGCCGATACCGGAGCCCGGACCCCGCGAGGCGCGGATCAAGGTCGAGGCCTGCGGCATCTGCTACAGCGACTCTTACGTGGTCACCGGCATTTTCCCCGGGGTCCACTATCCGGCCGTCCCCGGTCACGAGATCGCCGGCCGCGTCGACGCCGTGGGGTCGGAGGTCACCAACTGGCGCGTAGGCCAGAGGGTCGGCGTCGGCTGGTTCGGCGGCGTTTGCTGGACGTGCCCCCGCTGCCGCCGCGGCGACTTCATCACCTGCCGCAACCTCAGGATTCCCGGCATTCACTTCGATGGCGGCTATGCCGACTACATGATCGCACCGATCGAGGCGCTTGCGTCGATCCCCGATGAACTCGATGCCGTCCATGCCGCGCCGCTGCTGTGCGCCGGCATCACCACCTTCAACGCGTTGCGCAATTCCGGTGCGCGCGCTGGCGACGTCGTGGCGGTTCAAGGCATCGGCGGGCTCGGCCATCTCGGCGTGCAATTCGCAAGCCGCATGGGTTTTCATACCGTGGCAATCGGGCGGGGCAAGGACAAGGAGAAGCTCGCGCGCGATCTCGGCGCGCATGTCTATATCGACAGCGCGGCGCAAGACCCAGCCGCGGCGCTGATGGCGCTCGGCGGCGCGAAAGTGATCCTCGCCACGGCAACGAGTGGAAAGTCGATGACGCCTCTGATCGGCGGCCTCGGCGTCGACGGCACGATGATCGTGGTCGGCGCGTCGCCCGAGCCGATCGAGGTCAGTTCCTATCAGGCGATCGGCGATCGGCGGGGCGTGCGCGGCTGGCCGTCGGGCACCTCCGCCGATTTCGGAGGACACGCTGCGCTTCAGCGTCATGACGGGCGTTGCCGCGATGATCGAGACCTATCCGCTCACCCGCGCGGCCGAAGCCTATGAGCGCATGCTGAGCGGCAAGGCCCGCTTCCGTGTCGTCATCGTGCCTTGATTGTCATGGCCGCGCAGGCGGGGATCCACACACGTGGCTACTGGATCGTAGCTCTCCTTGTCATGCCGCGCAGGCGGGCATCAGTAATCCCTGAACTTCATAAGGGACAGCGTGGCCACTAGATCGCCCGGTCAAGCCGGGCGATGACAATTATGGGGAGGCGCCGACGATAAGGGAGGCGCCGGCGTTCGGGGTCACTCCGCTGGCGCGGGGCGCTGAGCGGCACTCGCGGGCCGACCCTTCCGCGCGAATCTCCGCACCACCACGTAGAAGATCGGCGTGAAGATCAGGCCGAACAGGGTGACGCCGATCATGCCGAAGAACACGGCGGTGCCGAGTGATTGGCGCATCTCGGCGCCCGCCCCGGTCGCGATCACGAGAGGCAGCACGCCGAGGATAAAGGCAAAGGAGGTCATCAGGATCGGGCGCAAGCGTACGCGCGCGGCTTCAGTCGCTGCTTGGAAGCGGTCTTCGCCATGCTCCTCGTTCTGTCTGGCAAATTCGACAATCAGAATGGCGTTCTTGGCGGCGAGTCCGATCAGAACGACGAAACCGATCTGGGCGAGGATGTTCACGTCCATGCCGCGCGCGAGCAGCCCGCTTACCGCCGCCAACAAGCACATCGGCACGATCAGAATGACGGCGAGAGGCAGCGTCCAACTCTCATATTGGGCGGCAAGCAGAAGGAACACGAACACGACGGAAGCAAGGAAGATATAGATCGCCGTGTTGCCCGCGAGCTTCTCCTGGTAGGCGATCTCGGTCCACGAAAAGGCATACCCCGCGGGCAGCACCGCTTTGGCGATCTGCTCCATCGTCGCGAGACCTTGGCCCGTCGAGACGCCGGGCTTGGTGCCGCCCTGGACTGCCGCCGACGGGAACAGGTTGAACCGCTCGACGCGATAAGGCCCGGTGATGTCGCGGAAGGAAGCGACCGATGAGAGCGGCACCATCTGGCCGGTAGCATTCCGCGTCTTGAGCTGCCCGATCGCGTGCAGATCCTGGCGGAAATCGCCGTCAGCTTGGGCCGTGACCCGGTAGGTCCGGCCCAGGAAATTGAAATCGTTGACATATTGCGAGCCGAGATAGATCTCCAAGGTCTGGAACACGTCGTTCGTGTTGACCCCGAGCATTTCGGCGCGGACGCGGTCGATATCGGCATAGACCTTCGGCGTGCGCGTGTTGAAGGTGGTGAACACATTGGCGAGGCTAGGCTCCTTCGCGGCGGCCGCCACGACATCCGTCGCCACCGCTTCGAGCTGCGCCGGCTCGCCGCCGCCGACGTCCTGCACCTCCATTTTGAAACCGCCGGTCGTGCCGATGCCGCGCACGGGCGGCGGCGAGACGCTGACCACGAATGCGTCTTGAATGGCAGCGAATTTCGTGTTCAGCGCCAGAAGCAAGGCTTCCGCGCTCTGACCCTTCTTGGCCCGCTCTTCGAAGGCATCGAGCGGCGTAAACACGACCGCCGCATTTGGCGCCGTGGTGAACGTCGCGCCGTCGAGACCGACGATGGGCACGGCATGCGCGATCCCGGGCGTGTCGAGCACGATCTTCGTGATCCTGCGCGCCACCTCGTCGGTGCGGGCGAGCGAGGCGCCCGGCGGAAGTTGAATGATATTGATGAGATAGCCTTGGTCCTGCTGCGGGATGAATCCGGTCGGCGCCTTGGCGAATTGATAGACGGTGAGCCCGATCAGCCCGCCATAGACGATGAGCATGAGCAGCGAGACGCGAACGAGACGCCCGGTCAGCCTACCGTAATTGAAGGAGAGCCACTCGAACGCCCGGTTGAAGCCCTTGAAGAAGGCTCTGATCGGCCGGGCGAAGATGTTCTGTTTCGCCGGTGTCGGCTCGTGAGGCTTGAACAGAAGCGCGCACAGCGCCGGGCTCAAAGTGAGCGAGACGAGCAGCGAGATCGCGGTTGCTGTCGCGATGGTGACGGCGAACTGGCGGAAGAACTGGCCGGTGATTCCGGTGATGAACGCCGCAGGTATGAACACGGCCGAGAGCACGAGCGCAATGGCGACGAGCGCTCCGCCCACCTCCTCCATGGTCCTATAGGCGGCGTCGCGCGGGCTCAATCCCTCGCGAATGTTGCGCTCGACATTCTCGACCACGACGATGGCGTCATCGACCACGATGCCGATGGCGAGCACGAGACCGAACAGCGAAAGATTGTTGAGCGAGAAGCCGAGCGCCGACAGCATGGCGAAGGTGCCGATCAGCGAAACCGGAATGGCGACGATGGGGATGATCGACGCCCGCCATGTCTGCAAGAACAGAATAATGACGACCACGACGAGGATCACCGCCTCGAACATGGTGGTAATCACCGCTTCGACCGACTGCGCGATGAAAACGGTCGGGTTATAGACGATGTCGTAGCGCAGTCCGTGCGGGAAGCTTTGCGCAAGCTTCGCCATCGCCTCTTGCACCTCGGCCGCCGTGGCCAGTGCATTGGAGCCGGGCCGCTGGAAGATGCCCAACGGAATCGCCACCCGCTCGTCGAGATAGCCGCTGCGGTTATAGTCGGCTGCGCCGAGCTCGACGCGGCCGACGTCGCGGATGCGTATCACCCGGCCCTCGGAGCCGGACTTGACGATGATGTTGCCGAACGCCTCCGCCGTCGTCAGCCGTCCTTGCGTCTCGACATTTAGCTGGAACGCGCCGGGCTGGGGCACGGGCGGCTGATTGATGACGCCGGCGGCGACCTGCACATTCTGCCCCTGAGCGCCGCGACCACGTCGCTCGCGGTAAGATCGCGCAAGGCGAGCTTGTCGGGATCGAGCCAGATGCGCATCGAGTAGTCGCGCGCGCCGAAGATGGTGACATTGCCGACGCCTTCGATGCGAGCGAGCACATCTTTCACGTGCAGGGTGGCGTAGTTGGAGATGTAGAGCAGATCGCGCGTCCCGTCAGGTGAGCTCAGGTGGATCACCAGCATCAGGTCGGGCGATTGCTTGTTCACGGTAACGCCGATCGAGCGAACTTCTTCGGGCAGGCGCGGCAGAGCCGTCGCGACCCGGTTCTGCACCAAAACCTGCGCCGTATCGAGATTGGTCCCGAGCTTGAAGGTGATCGCGAGCGCCATGCTGCCGTCGCTCGTCGATTGCGACGTCATGTAAAGCATGTCGTCGACACCGTTAATCTCCTGCTCGAGCGGGGTTGCGACCGTCTTGGCCACGATCTCGGCCGAGGCGCCGGGATAGCTCGCGTTCACCGAGATCGAAGGCGGCGCGATGTCGGGGTATTGCGCCACCGGCAAACTGAAATAGGCGAAGCCGCCGATCAGCGTGATGATGATGGAGATGACAGCCGCAAAAATCGGCCGGTCGATGAAGAAATGCGAAAAGTTCATGAGGGCGATGCACCTTGTGGCGCGGGCGGCGCGCCGATCGTACCCTCCTCGGCCGTGACCTTGCCCCCGGGCCGCGCCCGCAACAGCCCGTTGATGATGACCCGGTCATCAGGGGTGATGCCGCTGCGGATGATGCGCAAGCCGTCGTCGGTGACCGCTCCAAGTTCAACCGGCTTCGGCACGACCGTGCCGTCGCCGCTGACGGTGAACAGGAGCTTGACCGATTGATCGGTCACCACTGCGGAGTTGGGTACGAGGATCATTGGGCGGAGCTGCGACATCGGCACGCGCACGCGGCCGAACTGGCCGGGCGTGATGAACATTTTGGGATTAGGGAACGCCGCTCGCACGCGGATCGTGCCCGATGAGCGATCGTATTGGTTGTCGACGAAGTCGATCGTACCCTTGAGCGTCCAGTCCTTCTCGTCCATGAGCTGGCCTTGCACGCCGACGGTATTTTCGCGCGCGGACTTGATCTCACCCTTCTGCACCAGACGCTTGTAGGTCATCCCGTCGCCTTCGCTGACATTGAAGCTGAGCCAGATCGGATCGAGCGAGACGATAGTGGTGAGAAGCGTCGTGCCGCTGGCGCCGCTGGTTCCGCCCATGATCAGATTGCCGATACTGACCTCATGGCGTCCCATGCGGCCCGAGACTGGGGCGGTCACGCGGGTGTAATCGAGATTGAGCTTGGCCTGGTTGACTGCGGCGATTGCGGCATCGCGCGTCGACTGGGCGATGGCCACCTGCGCCACGCGCTCGTCATAGGTTTCCTTCGTGGCATAGTTGTTCTTGAGGAGCTGCGCGGTGCGTTCGAGTTGGGCTTGCGCGAGTTGCAGCTGCGCCTCAGCCTGCGATTGCTCGGCCTTGGCCGTCTCGAGAGCAAGCTCGAAGGGACGCGGCTCGATGACGAAGAGAAGGTCGCCCTTCTCGACGAGCTGACCGTCGGTGAAATTGACGGATTCGAGATAGCCGCTGACCCGCGCGCGCACCTCGACCGATTCCAACGGCTGGAATTGTCCGGTGAAATCGCTCCATTCCTCCATCTCTTTGACGAGCGGCTTCGAGACGGTGACAGTTGGCGGCGGCGGCTCGGCCTGAGCTTGCGGCGCGCTCTGCCAGAAGCCCCAGTAGCGATAGAGCAGCGCCGCTACGGCAATAGCGAGAAGGAGAAGGACGACTCGGCCCAAAGCCCCGCCCCGGCGCGCCGGTGCGGTTTCGGCTGGAGAGGGCGCGACACGCGCCGGGGCCTCGTCCTTACGCGCGATGGGGTCGCCGTTCCGATTTCGCTTGTCATTCATGACCGCATCTCATTACGCGTGGCGGCTCCGGACCCTTGGCGTCTCATCGGCCCGGCCCGGCGAGACGCTACAAAAAGGCGGCGGCGAAGGCGAGACTGAATGACCCAATGCCTCAAGGAATCGCCAACAGCCTAGCCTCCAGTCTCTCCCCCTAACGGCCTTCCCGGCAAGGCTTGCCCTTGCGACAAATGCCTCACATTTCCGTGCTTTTTGGCGCTTCCGTGCCGTGAAAATATACTCCTCGCCTATCGTAACGCGCGGGCCTCGGAAATCGCACCCGAACTATAGGCGAACCCATGGTCTCTTGTTCCTTAAATCTAGGACGGCGGAAGCTCATGGCCTTGGCGCTCATGGTGGCAACGTTGCCGTTCTCTGGCGGATCGGGCGCGTGCGCCGAACCGGCCGAGCCCATCGGCGCCGCGGCCTGGCGGCTCGGCGATCGCTTGAGCCTCGCCGCCTTTCTCTTTGCGCGAGGCGGACAAGACGATGCCGTCGAGCGGCTTCTGTCGAGCATCAAGCCGATCACAGAATCCATGGGCATTACGATCGCGCCCTTCCCCACCCGCGCCACCACCAGTGTCGATACTTATGGCGAGGTCATTGTCTATCTTGTCGAGGGCGCTGGCGCCGAGACCGGGCGCGCGCTTGCCGCCAAGTTTGGCAAGGACGCAGGCCTGCTCTACGACGCCGCGATCAAATCCAATCTGCTGCTCCTGCTTTATGAACCTGGCGATGATCACGGTCTCGGCGGCGTGATCCGATCGCGCATGAGCGAAGCCGGGCTGCCTGAGCAACTTTGGATCGACGTGGTCAAGGCCATCGATGCCGAGGCTTCGCAGAGCGAGCTCAAGGACGCCGTCTTGAAGATGCACGAGGCGGTAGCGTCCTATCTCGGCGGAGCGAGCAACTAGGTTCTCGTGGAACGGCGCTGTTTGAGCCAGCGGTTGCGTTGCCCGGTTCACGCGCGACCGTTAGCTTGGCAATGGGGAGGACGGCGGCCGCACGCCGACGCCGTCGAGACGTGGCAGGGGGGACGGATCGCTGGCGAGTGCCGGTGCGCTCGCGCCGTTGCGCCGGATTGGGCGCGTATCTATTCGCGCCGGCGTTCCTGATCGCCATTGGCTCCGGTCCTGCGCGCGCCGTCGACGCTTTCAGCCAGTACGCCGTGACGCCAACCAGATTCCACTTGATGGAAATTGTCACAATGACTAGACACGCCGGGAACCTGGGCGGGGAGCCTCAAGGCAAAACGGCGTTTTTTGCGTCTTTTGGCGGGTTTTCCTCAAGGATCGAGCGGCGAAATTGGGCTGACGGGCGAGGCTCGGGGCCAGCGCTGTTGGTTGCCAGGTAACGTGGGCGCGAACGCGGGGGATCGTCAGCGGCAATGTCGGCTCGCTCATGAACGCGATGGCGCTTCCCGTCATTCTCGTCTCAGCCGCCGCGCTGGTCTTCATCTCGGCGCTGGGGCTCGTGCTGAGCCGAATGGCGGCAGGCCGAGTCGTTGTCTATGGCGCCTCCTTGGCCGTGTCGGCGGCGGCGCTTGCCGTCTCGGTCGCAGCGCTTCTGGCCCAGGACCCAGAGCAGGTCCTGACATATCCTCTCGGACTACCGTGGCTCGGCGCACATCTCCGCCTCGACGCACTCTCCGCTTTCTTTCTCGCCGTCGTCAATTTGGGGGGCGCCGCGGCGAGCCTCTATGCGCTCGGTTACGGCCGGCATGAACATGCGCCGCAGCGCGTGCTCCCCTTCTATCCGCTGTTCCTCGCGGCGATGAATCTCGTCGTCGTCGCCGACGACGCTTTTACCTTCCTCTTCGCCTGGGAGTTCATGTCGCTGTCGTCATGGGCTCTGGTCGTGGCGCATGATCGCGAGCGCGAGAACCTGCATGCCGGCTACGTCTATATTGTCATGGCGAGCTTCGGCACGCTCGCGCTTCTTCTCGCCTTCGGCCTGCTCGCAGGCTCAGACGGCGCATTCGCCTTCGCCGCGATCCGCGACGGCGATCACGCTTCAGTCCTCACGTCGCTCATTGTCATTCTGGTGCTGATCGGCACTGGGTCCAAAGCCGGTCTCGTGCCCCTCCACGCTTGGCTCCCGCTCGCCCATCCCGCAGCGCCGAGCCACGTCTCGGCCCTGCTTTCGGGCGTGATGACCAAGGTCGCGGTTTACGCCTTCGTGCGCATCGTCTTCGACCTGATCGGGGCCACGCCTTGGTGGACGAGCCTCGCCGTGCTCGCGCTCGCGGGCATCACCTGCGTGATGGGCGTGCTCTACGCGCTGATGCAGCATGACCTGAAGCGCCTCCTCGCCTATCACACGGTCGAGAATATCGGCATCATCTTCATCGGACTCGGCCTTGCGCTCGCCTTCCAATCGTACGGCTTTCGGGCAGCGGCCGCGCTCGCGTTCACCGCAGCCCTCCTCCACGTGCTCAATCACTCGCTGTTCAAGAATCTCCTGTTCCTGGGCTCGGGCGCCGTGCTGACCGCGACCGGCGAGCGCGACATGGAGAAATTGGGCGGACTCATTCACGGCATGCCGCTCACCGCCTTCACCTTCCTCGTCGGCTGTGTCGCTATCTCGGCGCTACCACCGCTGAACGGCTTTGTCTCGGAGTGGCTTACCTTCCAGGCGATCCTGTTGAGCCCCGAGCTTCCGTCATGGAGCCTGAAATTCCTCGTGCCCGCCGTCGGCGCGCTGCTCGCGCTCTCCGCCGCCTTGGCTGCCGCCTGCTTCGTCAAAGCCTTCGGCGTGACCTTCCTCGGGCGCCCGCGCAGCAAGGAAGCCGCCAATCCGCGCGAGAGCGACCCCTTCTCCTTGACGTTCGATGTTCGCGCTTGCCGGGCTTTGTCTCCTTGCCGGGATCGTGCCGGGCTTCTTCATCGATGCGCTGGCGCCGGCCGCCACGGCGATGGTCGGCGAGAGCATGCCGCTTCAGCGCGACCTGCCCTATCTCTCGATCGTTCCCATCGCGGCGCGCGGCATCTCCTATAACGGTCTTCTCGTTTTTGCCTTCATGGTGCTGGCAGCGACCGCCGCAGTCGCGCTCATTCATGGATTGGCGACCCGCAACGTCAGGCGGGGGCCGGCCTGGGATTGCGGCTATCCCGATCCGCGACCCGAGACCCAATACACCGCATCCAGCTTCGCCCAGCCCATTCGCCGCGTGTTCGGAACGCTCGTGTTCCGCGCCCGCGAGGAGGTCACGATGCCGCCCCCGGGCAGCACCGGCGCGGCGCGGCTCACGGTTCGCCTAACTGATGTGCTGTGGGACACGCTCTACGCGCCGATCGGTGTTTTCGTCGAACGGGTCGCTTCCTGGGTCAACCCGCTCCAGTTCTTGAGCATCCGCCACTATTTGAGCTTCGTGTTCGCGGCCCTTGTCGGCCTCCTCTTCGTGCTCGCGCTATGGCCGTGATCCTCAATCTCGCGGTGCAGGCCGTCCAGATGCTGCTCGCGCTCGCGCTGGCGCCGCTCCTCATCGGCTTCGTGCGCAAGGTCAAGGCCCGTCTCCTGCTTCGCCAGGGCCCGCCCCTCCTCCAGCCCTATCGCGATCTCGTCAGACTTCTGCGCAAGGAGGTGGTCCTCGCCAACAATGCGTCGTGGCTGTTCCGCGCCATTCCCTATCTTATCTTCGCCGCGACCTGGGTTGCCGCCGCGCTCGTGCCGACCTTCGCCTCGGGGCTCATTTTCTCCTGGTCCGCCGATCTCATCGCCATCGTCGCGCTCCTCGGCACCGCCCGCTTCCTGCTCGCGCTCGCCGGACTCGATATCGGAACGAGCTTCGGCGGCATTGGCTCGAGCCGCGAGGTGATGATCGCCACCATCGCCGAACCGGCCATGCTGATGATCGTCTTTACCTTGGCGCTCGTCGCAGGCACGACCCAGCTCTCCGCCATGGCCGAATTTCTTGCCTCAGGCGAGTTGGGCTTGCGCGTCTCGCTCGGCATGGCGCTGATCGCGCTGATCATGGTGGCGATTGCCGAGAATGCGCGCATCCCCGTCGACAATCCGGCGACGCACCTCGAGTTGACCATGGTGCACGAGGCGATGGTGCTCGAATATTCGGGGCGGCACCTCGCCCTCATCGATCTCGCGGCGGAGCTCAAGCTCCTGCTCTATCTTTCGCTGATCGCTTGCCTGTTCCTGCCCTGGGGCATCGCGCCGCCCGGCGCCCCCCTCGCCGCGCTTGCGCTCGGCATCGCCGCTTATGTCGCCAAACTCGCCGCGCTGGGCTTCCTGCTCGGCCTGTTCGAGACCTCGATCGCTAAGATGCGCGTCTTTCGCGTGCCCGACTTCCTCGGCATCGCACTGATGCTCGGCCTCCTTGCCACGCTCCTCATGTTCGTGTCGCGGAGCCATTGAAATGAGCACGCTCACCCTCGACATCGCCCATCTCCTCGCCGGCTCGCTCGTGTTGGTGAGCTTCCTCCTGCTCTACCAGGATCGCCTCTATGCCCTGCTGAACGTCTATGCGCTGCATGCGCTCGTGCTGGCCGCTGCCGTGGCTTGGCAGGCCTACGCGCAAGACGCGCCGCAGCTCTACATCACCGCCGCCATCGCGCTTCTGTTCAAGGCCGTCGTCATACCGGTCGCGTTGCATCGCATCATCGTCAAGCTCGGCATCCAGCGTCACATCGAGACCGTCGGCGGCATCGGTTCCACCATGCTGCTCGGCATGGGCCTGGTCGCGCTTGCCATGGTCGTCACCCTGCGCGCAACCGAAGGTGCCGACCTCCTCGCTCGCGAGGATCTCGCCTTCGCCCTTGCCGTGGTCCTCCTCGGACTCCTGATGATGGTCACGCGGCGCAATGCCGTGAGCCAGGTCGTGGGCTTCATGTCGCTCGAGAACGGACTCGTTCTCGCCGCCACCGGCGCCAAGGGCATGCCTTTCGTGGTCGAGATCAGCGTCGCTTTCTCGATCCTGATCGCCTTCATCGTGATCGGCATCTTCCTGTTTCGCATTCGCGAGCGCTTCGACACCGTCGACGTCGGCGCGCTCGATCTCTATCGCGGCGAGGAACGATGAGCTTCGATCCGGCTCTCCTGCTTTTCGTCATTCCCGCAGCGGCGGCAGCGCTGATCGCGGCTCTGCCAGGAACGCGGACGAGCGCCTACGTCAACGCCGGCGCCTCTTTCCTCACGCTGCTCGCCACGCTTTACCTCGCCTGGACCGGGAAGGAGCGATCCGGCTCCTATCTTCTCGTCGACGAGCTCAACACGATTTTCCTCGTGCTCGTCGCCTTCGTCGGTTTCACCACCAGCGTCTTCAGCGCGAACTACGTCGCCTATGAGCTCAGAAGCGGGCGCGTCACGCCGGCCTTCTTGCGGCTCTATCACGCGCTCTATCAAGGGCTCGCGCTCGCCTTCAACGTCGCGCTGCTCAGCAACAATCTCGGCGTATTGTGGGTGGCGATCGAGCTTGCGACGCTTGTCACTGTGGTCATGGTCGGCATCTATCGCACCCACGCGGCGATCGAGGCGGCGTGGAAATATTTCATCCTGGCGAGTGTCGGCATCGCGCTCGCGCTGTTCGGCACCATCCTTCTCTATATGGCGGCGCAAGCGGTTGTCGGTCCGGGGCTGAAGGCGATGGAATGGACCGAACTTGTGACGCATGCCGCTTCGCTCCAGCCCGCCATGCTCAATCTCGCCTTCGTCTTTCTCCTGCTCGGCTACGGCACTAAGATCGGGCTCTTCCCACTTCATGCCTGGTTGCCCGATGCTCATGCCGAGGGCCCGACGCCGATTACGGCCGTGCTGTCGGGGCTTCTGCTCAACGTCGCGCTCTACGCGCTGCTTCGCTGCAAGATCGTGCTCGCCGGCAATCCCGCCGTGGTCGCTCCCGGCACGCTGATGATCGCCATGGGTCTCGTTTCCGTCCTGTTCGGCGCTTTCATGTTGTACCGGCGCCGCGACATCAAACGCCTGTTCGCCTATTCATCAATCGAGCATATGGGCCTCATCACCTTCGCCTTCGGCCTCGGCGGTCCGCTCGCCAATTTCGCCGGGCTCCTGCACATGGTGCTGCATTCCCTGACCAAGTCGGCCATCTTCTTCGCCGTCGGCGATATTTCGCAAGTGAAGGGCACGCAGAAGATCGCCGAGATGGGTGGCTTGACCCGCACCGATCCGCTGATCGGCTGGGGCCTCGTGATCGGGGTCGCAGCGCTTGCCGGATTGCCGCCGCTCGGCCTCTTCACCAGCGAGTTCCTGCTGGTGAGCGCCACGATTTCCAATCGCGCCCTGCTCGCCATTCCGCTCGTGCTCGGCCTCCTCGTCGCCGTCGGTGCACTGTTTTTGCAGCTGAACGCGATCGCCTTCGGCGAGCCCAAGGGCGCGAGCCGTAAGGCGGAATGCTCCTACGCTCCGATGTTCGTCCATCTTGCGCTCGTGCTTGTCGCGGGCGTCGCATTGCCGCCGGCAATCGTTGCCCTGTTCGAGACCGTGGCGAAGCTCCTGGGATAAAGAACGATGACAGCGCTCGCCGACATCGCCAAGACGGGAAAGAAAGTCGAGGGTCATCGCCCCTGGCCGCGTGCGATCGTGACGGGCGATTCCTGGAAGCTCGCCATCACGGAACTTGTCGAGGCGCGCGCGACATTGCTCGGCCTGTGGGGCGACAAGGATGCGGTGCATCTTGCTCTGATCGAGGAACCGTCCGGGGCGATCGGCGTATTCACCCACGAATGCCGCGACGGCAAGTTCCCCTCGATCGCGGCGCTCCACCCGGCTGCGGGTAGGCTCGAGCGCACGATTGGCGACCTGTTCGGCCTCAAGGCTGTAGGCTCGCCCGACGCGCGCACCTGGCTCGATCTCGGCTACTGGGGCGTGACCCACCCGCTCGGCAAGGCCAAGAAGTCGCGCGTCGCCGCCCGCGCTTACGACTTCCTGCCGGTCGAAGGCGAACATCTCCATCAGATTCCCGTCGGGCCGGTCCATGCCGGCATCATCGAGCCCGGGCATTTCCGCTTCACCGCCAATGGCGAGGCCGTGGCGCGGCTCGAACAGCGTCTCGGCTATGTGCATAAGGGCATCGAAGGGCTGATGGCCGGCGCGAGCATCGAGAGGGGTGCTGCGCTCGCGGGCCGTACTTCGGGCGACAGTACCGTCGCTTACGCGCTCGCCTTCGCACATGCGGTCGAATTGGCGCTTCAGATCGAGGTACCGCCGCGCGCGGTGTTCTTGCGCGCGATCATGGCCGAGCTCGAGCGCATGGCCAATCATTTCGGCGATATCGGCGCCATCTGCAACGACGCGTCCTTCTCGCTCCTCTACATCGAATGCGGCATGCTGCGCGAGCGCACCTTGCGCGGGGCGCGAGCCTCCTTCGGCCATCGCTTGATGATGGACCGCATCGTGCCGGGGGGCGTCGCCCACGACATCGCTCCCGGCGGCGAGAAGGCGTTGCGCGAGCTGATCGCGACCGTGCGCGGCCGCTTCCCCGAGCTCCTGGAAATTTACGACAGCACCGCCACCCTTCAGGACCGCACCGTCACCACCGGTTATCTCGCGCCGACGCTCGCGCGCGCTTTCGGCGCCGGTGGTTATGTCGGCCGCGCCTCGGGCCGCGCCTTCGATGCGCGCAAAGCGCTTCGCTACGCGCCCTACGGCGAGCTCAAATTCGAGGTCCCGGTGCGCGACGACGGCGATGTCAATGCGAGGCTGTGGATCCGCGCCCGCGAGGTCGAGCAGAGCCTCAAGCTGATCGAGCAGAGTTTAGAGCGGCTGCCGCAGGGCAAACTCGGCGCCCCGCTCGGGAAACCCGGCAACGCGAGCGAAGGTCTCGGCCTCACCGAGGCCTTCCGCGGCGACGTTCTCGTGTCCGTCCGCCTCGGCAAAGACGGCGCCATCGAGCGCTGCCATTTGCGCGACCCGTCCTGGTTTCAGTGGCCGCTGCTCGAGGTGGCGGTCGAAGGCAACATCGTCGCCGACTTCCCGCTCTGCAACAAATCGTTCAACTGCTCCTATTCGGGTCACGATCTCTAGAGGACTTTTCGACTTGCGAACCTTGCTGTTCAAGAACTTGATGCGCGGACCGGTGACGGAAGCGGCGCCTTCGCCCGACGAGGCGGCGCTGGCGGAGCTTGCCGGCAGGGTCGATGTCGCGGCCAAGCGCAGGCTCGGCCGCAGTCTTGCCATCCGAGAAGTCGATGCGGGCTCCTGCAATGCCTGCGAGCTCGAGATCCACGCGCTGAACAACGCCTTCTACGACCTCGAGCGGTTCGGCTTGCGCTTCGTCGCCTCTCCCCGCCATGCCGACGTGCTGATGGTGACGGGTCCCGTCACCAAGAATATGCGCGAGGCTCTCGAGCGCACTTACAATGCGACGCCCGGCCCGAAATGGGTGGTCGCGGTCGGCAATTGCGCCGCAGACGGCGGCATCTTCGCCGGGAGCTATGCCGTGGTCGGCGGCGTCGACAAGGTCATTCCCGTCGATCTTCACATCAAGGGCTGCCCACCCACGCCCACCCAATTGTTGGAAGGGCTCTTAGCGCTGCTCGACCAGCCGCCGTCGAAACCGGGCGACTCATAGGCGGATCAAAGCCGTCGGTTGATTAAAAAGCGCGGCTAATATGTCAAGCGTCTGGCGATCCTTCTCGAACGACAGGCCCAATGCGGCTTCACCGGCAGTAAAAAACATTCTCTCGCAGGAAAATGTGATTTGTATTACAGAAGCTGAATCACTAGGTAGGGCCGCATCGGACGATTGCTCCGTCCGGGGAGACAACCCTGTTGGACAATCTCGCAAAGGCCATTGCCGTTCTCGTGATCTTGGGCATCGATTTCGCCCCACCCGGCCCCCACGGCCGCCCGCTCCTTTAGAATCGATGGAGCCGCGGAGGTCGGACAAACGACCTCAGCGGCTCCGGTATCTCTTGGTTGAGTGTTGTGCCGCCTAATTCACGCGCGCTCGCTCATCGCGCGCGGTTCTTGCGGTTCCAGCCGGGAACGGCTGCTAGCGTTCGACCTTGGCTTTCAGATACTTCTCGACCTTCCGCGCCAATGCGCCCGCGGCGTGCACGGCTTCGCTGAGCTCTTCCTCCGTGACGCCGAACCGGTCCTTCCAATACGCCACCTGATAGGACTGATTGAGATCGATACGGGTCTTGTTGCCGTACCGTTTCGGTGAGTGGAAACTCCCCATCGGCTTCTCCTGTGGCGCAGTATCGTGGTCCGGGACCTTGAGGCCAACCGGCCGCCCCAGAATTGCGGGCGGCAGCATAAAGATGCCCCAACACGTGCTGATCCGCTAGAGCTAATCGCGAAAGGAGCCTTTCTGTTCCACAATACTAGGGCTAAGGCCGCTTGCGCGCCTTCGGCTAGGACGCGTCTTTGCGGTGTCTGACCGCGAACGCCTCTTCCGGCGACAACACCAGGCGCCTGCGGGCGTAGAGAACGAAGTAGCCGATCGCCAGCGCGTACCAGAGCGCAACGCCGAGCACCCCCGCTCGATAAAGTGGATCGACGAGCTGGAAGCCGATTGTCACCAGCGCGATGACGACGGCGATCGCGGCGCCGGCGACGCCCCACGGACTGCGGTAGGGGCGCTCGATATCCGGAAACCGGCGGCGCAACTGGATGAAGGTGAGACCCTGCAAGAGGTAGGACAACATGGCGCCGAAGACCGCCATGTTGAGCAGCACGCCGCCGATGAACGACCCTGCCCTTTCACCGCCCAGGCTGAACCAGACGAAGAGCATCACGGCCAAACCGACCAAGGCTCCGGTGATGATGGCGACGTTCGGCGTCTTGTGCTCGCCATGGGTTAGCGAAAGGATTTCGGGGAAATAGCCTGCACGCGACAGCGAGTAGATCTGACGCCCGCTCGCGAAGATGATGGCATGGAAGCTGGCGATGAGGCCGATCACGGCCGCAAGCGCCAGCGCGCCCGCGGCTTCCTCGCCGAAAATAGCACGGAAGCCGTCGAGAATCGGCCAACTCGAGGTTCCGAGCGCAAAGGCGCCGTGAACCGTGGTCGCAACGCCGCTTGCATCGGCAACCTCGCGCGCGATGGGGATCGCCGGATTGATGATGAGGACGAGAAATCCCAACACGATGAGCGTGAACATGCCGAGCATGATGCCTTTGGGCATGTCGCGGCGCGGGTCGACCGATTCCTCCGCGGCGAGCGGAAGCTGCTCGATCGCCAAGAACAGCCACACCGCGAACGGCATCGCGGCGAGCACCCCGTAAAGGCCGAAGGGAAGGAATGGACCATGTCCCTCCGGCAGTTCGATGGCGGCGCCCGTTGCCGGATCGGCGCCGATATTGAGCGCGTATTTGCCGAAATCGATGAACGGAATGGCGCTCACGAAGAAGATCAGGAGGACCGCTATCGCGAGCAAGGTCACGACGGTAGTGACGATGAACGAGAGCTCGACGCCGCGCACGTTGAGGCCCACGAAGAACGCATAGCCCGCGACCCACCAGATCGGCTGATAGGCGGCAGGCGTATCGAATATCGCCGTCAAGTAAGCGCCAATGAAAAAGACGATCACGGCGGGCGTCAGTACATATTCAACATTCTCAGCGACCCCGGTGATGTAGCCGGCCCAGGGTCCGAACGCGGTTCGCGCGAAGGAGTAGGCGCCGCCGGTGTGCGGCAGGGCCGGGCTCATTTCCGCGATCGAGTAGGTGAGGCCGAGATACATAAGGGTGATGAGAACAGCGCCGAGGAACATGCCGCCCCAGCCGCCAACGGCGAAGCCAAGGTTCCAGCCGGAGAATTCGCCCGAGATGACAGCGGCGACGCCGAGCGCCCACAAATAAAAGACGCCGGCATGGCGCCTGAGCTGCCGGTCCTCGAAATAGCCTACGTTGATGTCACGGTAGGAAACGCCACCTTCGTCCCGCTTGTCGGCCATTACGCTTCTGTTTCCCTTCATCTCGCGCGACACGTCGCGATGCGATTCTTGAAGGGACCATAACGTGGAAAGGGCTAGCAGGCGACACATCGCCCGCGACCACATTGGCAATGCTGCTGCATAGGTCGCTCCCGAAGTGGGCGTGATATTTGGGCAACATCCGGAGCTTATTTTCGCCTGCCGCAACCTTGCCCGAGAATTGCCCAACTCGTGGGCTCTCCTTCCACTCGATTCGCGCGAAAACACGAGGGAAAGCGCTAAGCGGGGGAAGCTCCGGTCAAAATGACCGGGCTTTCCCTTTTTGTTTCCGGACGCGGATATGGGCCAAGCGGAGCCGAAATCCCCGCGCATCGTGCACCTGGCCTGGGGCCGCATCGAGGTCGAGGGCTTTTCCCCCTTTAAGGACGCCAAGGTATTTCCCGGCGGCGCCCGCGAATGGGATTGGAGCGAGACCGGAACTCGCCATGTGCCCGGCATTCAGCCCGCCGACATCGACGAACTGATCGCGCATGGCGCGAGCGCCGTGGTGCTTTCGCGCGGCATGTGGGAACGGCTTTGCGTCTCGCCCGAGACCTTGCAAGCCCTGGCCAAAAAAGGCATCGAAGCCGAAATCCTGCAGACTGAGGCTGCCGTGAAGCGATTCAACGAGCTTCGCGAGACCCTTCCTGCCGGCGGCGTGTTTCACTCGACGTGCTGATCGCGAGCAACTGAATCGCAACGAGGGCGGCAATGCGCATGATCCCTGAAACGATCGCCGAGAATATTGCTTTCCCCCGCGTTCGACCGCGCAACGCAAGCGCACTGGTAACCGTCCTTCTGCTCGGTCTCGCCGCCTGCGGAATGGCGCGAGCGCTTGCGGGCGAAGCGACCATCTTGGGCGAACGCGACGGCAAGAGCATCGTCACCGTGCGCGTGACCGAGGCCACCCAATCGAAGCAGGCGCTGCCGATCTTTCCGGGAATCTCGGGCAAAACCGCGGGCGCAAAGAGCCTTTCCTTGCTGAAGGTCGTCATTCCGCCAGGCGGCTCGGCAGAGGCGCATGTGCACAGGGGCTTCGAGTTGGCGATCTACCTGGTGCAAGGCCGCGTCGAGACGCGGTACGGCGAGGGACTGAAGAAGAGCGTGGTCAACGAGGCCGGCGATTTCATCTTCGTCCCCGCCGACGTGCCGCACCAGCCCTTCAATCTCAGCGACACCGAACCCGCCATCGCCATTGTCGCGCGCTCCGATCCCAACGAGCAGGAGCACACGATCCTCTACGGCGATAGCCGCAAGGACTGAGCGCGGGCTTCGTTCGGGCAAAAGTGGCGAGCGAGAGGGAAACTATTCGCGACTTGCAAACCGCGCGATGGTGGCCGCGCTGAGATAGACGATCGCCGCCTTTTGCTGTCCGGTGATGACGTAGCGGAACGTCAGGATCGCGCCGGTCGACGGTTTGGCGTCGTCGGTCGCGTCGAAGCCAAAGCTGAATTGCGCTCCCGCCGGAATGACGGCGTTGCTGGCAGCGCGTCCCTCGACTTTCAGGCCAAGGGCGATCTCGCGCCCACTTCCGTCAGGCTTGAGCGTGGCGTGGACTTGGCTCAGATCTTGGTCCGAGCTGTTGACCCCGCCAATGGCAAACCCGTCCTCGATCGGCGCGACCACAGGTGCGTTCGGGTCGTCAAGAAACCAAGTCAGCGGGGAATTCGCAGTTGGCTTTGGTGCACTGTCCGCGCCGAACCAGCTCGGCGTGGTCGCCGCTTGCATGGTCGGAACCTCGCTCGGCGCGACGAGCTGGTATTGGGCGACAAACGTCGTGACGCGGTCAAGCGCAGCCGTCACCACATCGAGCGATTGCGGGTCGAATACGAGCGACAGCTTCTCGGCGAGGAAGGCAAGCTTGGCGCGCTCTTCCGCGGGTGTTTCGGTGGTTGCGACAAAGATCGCGCCGGCCACCACCGCCGCGGAAAGGGCGATCGATAGGCACGCAAGCCAGATGCGTCGCGTTCCGTAGGAGGCGATCAGGAGCGCTGCGAGAAGGGCGCTGACAGCGAAAAGGGTCAATCTGTCCCCCGTGCCTGATTCGCCTATTGCGGCACAAAACCGTGGCGTGAGCACGGCATTTGAAGAGGAAAGGAGTGAAAATTTGCCTACTTCCGCGGCCGGGGCGGCCTCCGGCTGCCGAAAGGGGCTTGAACCTATTCGTCGGCCGCCGCGTCGAATTCGGCAAGATCGGGCGATTTTTGCGGAGGATTCGCCAATGACCGGGATCGAAATCGTCGCCAGGCTGGCCCAGCTTCAGAAGCAATATGACGATGCGCGCAGGCCGACGCGGCCGCTTGAAGCCTATCGCCGCCGCCACGCAAGGCGCCATCCCAAGCTCGATTACGACGGCGAGCAGCACGTCCCGCAATACCGGGCTCAGGGCTAACCCCATCCCTCATCCGACGTGAAGCCCAATCGCGAGGCCCTCTCTTCCCGGCGCGCCCTTGGCGTTAAATTCTCGGAAAGGCGGCACGCGTCTAATGAGACCCTGTTTGGGGGGTTCCGGACGTGTACCTGCGGGGGATTCTCTGCGTAATACTCGCTCTCGGCTGTGGCGCCGCCGCGGCTCAGGCTCAAGACCTGCCGCAATTCAGATCGCTTTTTGCTTCGCGCGGCGCAGACACAAAGACCCCCGCTAAGGCTCTCTTCGGCGCCGCGGCCTCCCCTGCCCCGCTCGCCGCTAAGGCAATCGGTTCCTATTCGCGAGGGTGCCTCGCCGGCGCCGTAGCGCTTCCGGTGAACGGACGGAATTGGCAGGTGATGCGCCTCTCGCGCAACCGCAATTGGGGACATCCGCGCCTTATTGCCTATCTGGAGCGGCTCGCGGACGACGCGCGCGCGATCGGCTGGCCCGGTCTTTTGGTCGGCGACATGGCCCAGCCGCGCGGCGGTCCGATGCTCACCGGACATTCCAGTCATCAGATTGGGCTCGATGCCGATATTTGGCTGACCTCGATGCCGGATCGCAGGCTGTCACGCTCCGAGCGCGAGAACATGTCGGCAGTTTCGATGCTGCGCGACCCACTCAATGTCGATCGCGATGTATGGACGCCCACCCATACAAGGTTGATCGGGCTTGCCGCCTCCTATCGCGAGGTCGAGCGCATCTTCGTCCATCCCGCGATCAAGCAGGCGCTCTGCGATCAGGCCGGCCGAGATCGCGCCTGGCTCAGCAAAGTGAGACCGTGGTGGGGTCATTACTATCATTTCCATGTGCGCCTCGCCTGCCCGCGCGGAAGCCCAGGCTGCAGAGGACAGAAGGAGGTGGCGGGCGGGGACGGCTGCGGCGCCGAGCTCGATGGCTGGTTCCAGACTCTGCTTGAGGCGGAGCGTGATCGCCGGGAGGCCGAGAACGCCCCGGCGGCGCGTCCTCTCACTCTTGCCGATCTGCCGAACGAGTGCCGCACCGTGCTCGCTTCCGGCGGCGGCGTCGCGCGCGTGGCGAAACCGGCGATCGCCGACAAGCCGGCCGGACCTCCGCCGCCGCGATTGCAATTCGGTGCTCGCCGCGACGCGTCATCTTTCGGCTTGGGGGATTAACCATGACACCTGTTCACTTCCACAAGGCGCGCTTTCTTGCACTTTGCGTCGCGGGCCCTCTCGCCTTGACGCTCGCCGGCTGTGCAACCGAGCCTGCATTCGTCGCCGCCGACTATTCCAAGTGTCAGGAGCTCGGATTTCAGCAGGGGAGCCGCGAATACGCGATCTGCCTATCGGAAGTGCAGAAACGGCGGACCAGCTTCGCGGCAGCGCCTGACTCGATCACCGAATAGCGATTGGGTCGCCACAATTTCGCCGCCACCCGTGGCATCGATGTCACACAGCCACCTTCTTCGTTGCGCCATGGAACGCATTCCGGGGGAAGGCATTTCGCCTCCAGACCGGCACTCATTCGGAGGGAAAACGATGAATTGGCCGCATGTGGCAGACCAGTGGCGAGAGTCCAAAACCAGGGTTCAAAGAAAGTGGGTCAAACTCACTGACGACGATCTTGAGTTGATCGATGGTCGGCGCGATCGCCTTGAGCGAAAGATTCTGCAGCTCTACGGCTTTGCTCCCGATCACGTGCGCAAAGAGGTCGACGATTGGGTGCGCTGGCAAGGGCTCGCCCACTCGCGCAGCCGAAAAGCCCAATTACGTTCGGCTCTCGCGACCCGATAAGCGTCCAATCAGGGCGTGTAGCGCCTTCGTGCCGGCGTAATGCTCGATCGGGACTTTCCGATCGAGCCATCGGCGCAATGCAATTGGACGGGAATGCTCCGGACGTCCAGCGGACGGCGCGGCCGGCGAGCTCTGCCAAGATTTCCCGACGATTTTACCTGGGGAACCCCTATCGGATGGTTCTTGGGTTGGCGTCTAATCGCGCAGGCGCGGGTCCGGCCCGCAATTGTGACAATGGAGGAGTTCGATGATGAGAATGATTGCTTTGGCGCTTGCGTTGGGCGTCGGCGCGGCCGCGGCTTATGCCGAAGAGGACGACGACAAGGCGAAAGAGGAGGCGCCGTCCGCGGCCAAGATCCAGATCTTGGATCCCGCCGCCCACAATCTGGTCCGCCTCGACACGCTGACGCTCGGTTCGGAGACGGACAGCGCGCATATGGCGCCGAAGGAATACCGGCTGAAGTCCGGCCAAGGCTATCGCTTGAAGATCGTTGCGTCTGACCAGGCGGAATACGCTCTCATCGCCCCGGCCCTCTTCCGCAATATCTGGATCCGCAAGGTCGAGGCGGGCGGGGTCGAAATCAAATCGGCGACGCTCGACGAAATCGAATTCGAGAATGGCGGCGAGGCTGAATTGTTCTTCGTCGCCATTCGGCCGGGAACCTATGAGTTCGGTCCGAAGGGCCTGATGGACCGTGGCGTGGTCGGCAAGTTCATCGTCGAGTCCGCCGGCGGCTAATTGCCTATCCCCAACGTGAAGTCCTCAACCCGGGGGCGGTCGTTTCGTTCGGCCGTCCTCTTTTTGCTTAAGCGGGACGGCCCTGCGCGGCGAGAGGCCCTGCGATCAGCGTGTTGCTCACCTTGATCTTGTGCGCAAGTTCGCGGCCGATCAGCTGATAGATCAGGCCTGCGACCTCGGTTTCATTCTGAAAGAACTTCTTGAGCTTGTTGCGATCGAAGGCGAGCGCGCGCAACTCCGTCTCGGCGATCACGGTCGCGGTGGCGGGCCGTTCGGTCAGGAACGCAACCTCACCGACGAAGTTGCCTTGCTCCAGTTGCGACACAGCGCGGCCGGCGATGCTCACGCCCACGCGGCCTCCACACAAAAAGTAGAGTTTCTCCAGCTGCTGATTTTCCTCGGCAAGCCTGGTGCCAGGTTCGAGATCGCAAAGCTCCCCAGCGCCGAGTAGCCGGGCAATCTGGGCATCGTCGAGGCCGACGAGGGCTTTGCGCAACAAGGCGCGCTCCTTCTCCGGGAGGCGCAAGGAGAGGCGGTCACGCGCCAGGCGATAGAGTTGGTAGAGATTGATCAAGATAAAGACGAGGTCCCAGCCGATACCGGTGCGGAGATCGCCGCCCGACAGCAGGAAGTAGAGGATCTCGAACGACAGCCCGACGACGGCCACGACCCGAAGCCAAAAGATGTCGGTCAGCCAGTAGGAGATGGCGATGAGGATATAGGAGAGATGGCCGGGCCAGTTGTTGAGACTGAACAGGGTCGAAAGATCGTCCATGGCCCACCCCAAGTCTTACGTCGCCGACGCCTTGGACAAGCCACGGCGCCCCGAGCGAGTTCTGCGCCAAGATAGCATGACGGAAGCGCTCAGGTAGCACGCGCTGCCCGTAGAGGGGCGGACCAAAGCGGTTGGATCAAGCGCAGCCGAGCTTGCGAAACCGGATCGCGACAGCGGCGCGCGGCCAGTCTATTCTTAGGGCTCATCCCTTCATCAGCGAGGTTGAAAGAAAGGATCATGCCTACGGGCGATGGTAGTTTGACCGACCTTCTTGGCATCTTGGCGGTCTTCTTACTGGTGGCGGCCAACGGCTTCTTCGTCGCCGCCGAATTTTCGATGGTCGCGGTGCGTCGCAGCCGCGTTCAGCGCTTGGTCGCCAAGGGGAAGAGGAACGCCAAGGCGCTCGCCCGCGCGCTCTCCCAACTCGACGCCAACCTCGCCGCCTGCCAGCTTGGCATCACCATTTCCTCGCTTGGCCTCGGCTGGATCGGCGAGCCGGCGCTGGCTCGCCTCATCGAGCCTCTTCTTTCGGGATTGGGGCGGTTCGCACTTGCGGGCGCGCATGTCATTGCGGTCGTAATCGCCTTCAGCATCATCACCGCGCTCCATATCGTGCTCGGTGAATTGATGCCGAAGAGCCTGGCTTTGCAGCGGAGCGAGCGCACGGCGCTCGCCGTGGTGCGTCCGCTTTGGCTGTTTCGCGTCATGTTGTGGCCGGCGATCGTCGTTCTGAACGGAATCGGCAACTGGCTGTTGAAACTTTGCGGCCTGCAGCCCGGCACGGCGGAGGAAGCCTTGCATTCGCCCGAAGAATTGAAGCTGCTCATCGCCGCAAGCCAAGAAGCCGGATTGCTGCAGCGGGCGCAGCAGCAGCTTGTCGAGCGGGTGCTCAGCATCGGCAATCGCCGTATCACCGACATCATGACGCCGCGCGTCGATCTCGAATGGATCGACGTCGAAGATACGCCCGAGGAAACGCTGAAGACGATACGAGAATGCCGCCATGAGCAGATTCTCGTCGGCAAGGCCGGGATCGACGAGCCGCTCGGCATGGTGCTGAAAAAGGACCTTCTCGATCAGGTCCTGGCCGGAAAGAAGCTCGATGTCATGGCGGCGCTGCGCCAGCCGTTCGCAGTGCCCGAACCCATGCCGATCTTCAGGGTGCTCGAGCAGTTCAAGAAAGCGCCGGTAAGGCTCGCGACCATTCTCGACGAATATGGCGTACTTCAGGGGATCGTGACTCAGACCGATCTGCTTGAGGCTATCGCCGGCGAGCTGCCGGAGGTCGAAGGTGAAGAACCCGGCATCGTCGAACGCGATGACGGCTCGCTTTTGATCGACGGCATGATGTCGGCACCCGACGCCTTCGACCGGCTTCGATTCAGAGAGCGTCCGGAGGGCGACTTCCACACGGTTGCCGGATTCGCTCTTGCGACTCTCGGGCATCTACCCGAAGTTGGAGAGTCGTTTGATCATGAGGACTGGCACTTCGAGATCGTCGATCTCGACGGGCGCAGGATCGACAAGGTGCTGGCGGTTCCGCCGCGCGCGGTTGAGAGAGAGGAGACCGAGCCCGAATGACGAACGTTCTTGTTCTACAGCATGAAGTCATCGAACCTCTCGGCGTCTTCGAAGATTTCCTCCGCGCCGACGGCGCCACTTGGCAGGTGGTGGAGATCGACGAGGGCGAAACGATTCCTTCGCTCGAGCCCTTCGACGCCATGATCGTCATGGGCGGCCCACAGGATGTCTGGCAGGAGGATCTCTATCCCTGGCTCCGCGAAGAGAAGGCCGCGATCCGCCGTTTCGTCGCCGAGATGCGTCGCCCCTTTTTCGGCATTTGCCTCGGCCATCAGCTCCTCGCCGATGCCCTCGGCGGCCGCGTGCAGAAAGCAAAAATTCCCGAGCACGGCCTCATGCGCGTGTGGAAGACGGATGAAGGCGCGCGCGATCCTTTGCTGCGCGCCATCGGTGATCCTTTCACCGCGCTTCAATGGCACGGCGCCGCAGTCGTTGCCCTCCCCGAGGGTTCAGCGGTGCTTGCCTACAACGAGGCTTGCCCGATCCAGGCCTTCCGCTATGGCGACCGCGCCTATGGCGTTCAGTTTCACATCGAGGTGACGAAGGACACCGTGATCGACTGGTCGAAGCACATTCGCCCGGTGATGAACGAGGTGGAACTGGCGCGTAAGGTCGATGCGGCCTACCCGGACCTCCACGCGCTCGCGCGCAACGCCTACGATAGTTTCAAGCAATTGTGGGCGCACGCCCCCGCTTAGCCTGGGGCAAGCGCAATGACGATGGTGCGCAAGCTCAAGAGCGTGACCACGCAGCCGACGATCAGCATGAGCACCTTGTCGGGAATGTGCTTTGTCGCCATCGCCGCGAAGGGCGCCGCGATCACGCCGCCGACGATGAGGCCGGTGATGATCGGCCACAGGCTCAAGCCGACGGTGAGGAAGAACGTCGTCGATATGACGAGCGTGACGAAGAACTCGGCGAGGTTGACCGAGCCGATAGCGTAGCGCGGCGTTGCGCCCTGGCCGAGCAGCGTTGAGGTTACGATCGGACCCCACCCGCCGCCACCCATGGCATCGAGGGCGCCGCCGACCAAGCCCAACGGGGCGACCGCGCGAGGCTCCGGCACCTTAAGGGGTCGTACCTCGAGCGCCTTCCACACGATGAAGGCCCCAAGGACAAGGAGATAGGCGCTGATGTAGGGCTTGAGCGCTTCACCGGGAAGTTCCGTGAGCAGGTAGGCGCCGATCGCTCCGCCGATCATTCCCGGGATGGCGAGACGGAGCAGCAATTTCTTGTCGACATTGCCAAAGCGCCAATGGGCAATGCCCGAGGCGCCGGTGGTGAAGGTCTCGGCTGCGTGCACGCAGGCGCTTGCGGTCGCGGGAGGCACGCCGAGGCTGAGCAGGACCGAGCTCGCGGTGACGCCATAGGCCATGCCGATAGCGCCATCGATCATCTGCGCGACGAAACCGATGATGACGTAAAGAAGGACGTCGTCCCACATGCTGGTCCCCGTGATGCTCGCGACGCCAGGTTGCCGCCCTGCCCGCCTGACGCTTGAGACGCGGGCGCCCATTGGTAGCGTGGCGGCACGGACTTAGGAAGCCACGATCTTGGTTACCGCGGAGCGGCGAAGCGAGGCGCTGAGCTTTGGCGCCTACTCGGCGGCTTTGGCGTATGCCTCGATCGGCGGGCAGACGCAGACGAGATGGCGGTCGCCATAGGCGTTGTCGATTCGGTTCACCGGCGGCCAGTATTTATCGACGCGGAAAGCGCCGGCGGGGAAGCAAGCTTCCTCGCGCGAATAAGGCCGGTTCCATTCGCCGACGAGATCTTCGACCGTGTGCGGCGCGTTCTTGAGCGGATTGTTGGTCTTGTCCATGCGCCCCTCTTCGATCGCGCGCGCTTCCTCGCGGATCGCCAGCATCGCGTCGCAGAAACGGTCGAGCTCGGCCTTGGTCTCCGACTCGGTCGGCTCGATCATCAAGGTCCCCGCGACCGGCCAGCTCATGGTCGGGGGATGGAAACCGCAATCGATCAGCCGCTTGGCGACGTCGTCAACGGTGACGCCCGCCGTCTCATTGAGCGGGCGCGTATCGACGATGCATTCGTGCGCGACCCGTCCATTCCTTCCGGTGTAGAGAACCCCATAGGCCGCGCCGAGGCGCTTGGCGATGTAATTGGCGTTGAGGATGGCGACGCGGGTTGCCTGGGTAAGGCCGGCCCCGCCCATCATCAAGCAATAGCTCCAGGGGATGGCGAGGATCGAGGCCGAGCCGTATGGCGCGGCCGACACCGTCATGGCAGCGCCGCCCGTCTCGGGATGACCGGGAAGGAAAGGAATGAGATGCGCCTTGACCCCGATCGGGCCCATTCCCGGTCCGCCGCCTCCATGCGGAATGCAGAAGGTCTTGTGCAGATTGAGATGGCCGACATCGGCACCGATGTCGCCGGGCCGCGCGAGGCCCACGAGCGCATTCATGTTGGCGCCGTCGAGATAGACCTGGCCGCCATTGGCATGGGTAATGGCGCAAATCTCGCGCACGGTTTCCTCGAACACGCCGTGCGTCGAGGGATAGGTGATCATGGCTGCGGCAAGGTTCGCGGCATTGCCTTCGGCCTTGGCGCGGAAATCGGCAAGGTCGATATTGCCGCGCGCGTCGGTCGCGACGACCACGACCTTCATCCCGCACATGGTCGCCGAAGCGGGATTGGTGCCGTGCGCAGAGGCCGGGATCAGGCAGATATCGCGATGGGTGTCGCCGCGCGAGCGGTGATAGGTGCGGATAGTGAGGAGACCGGCATACTCGCCTTGCGCGCCTGAATTGGGCTGCATCGAGATCGCGTCATAGCCGGTGATCTGGCACAGGATCTTGGAGAGATCCTCGATCAGCTCGGCATAGCCTCGGGCCTGTTCGGTCGGAACGAAGGGGTGAAGCTCGGCGAATTCGGGCCACGTGATCGGCAGCATCTCCGCCGTGGCATTGAGCTTCATCGTGCACGAGCCGAGCGGGATCATGGCGCGGTCGAGCGCGAGATCGCGGTCGGCGAGGCGCCGCATATAGCGTGTCATTTCGCTCTCGGCTCGATTCATGTGGAACACGGGATTGGTGAGATAGGGTGATTGGCGGATGAGGTCCTGGGGCAAGCGATAGGCGGGCCATTCATCGCGATAGACGAGGTCGTAACCGCCGAAGGCGCGCCACACCGCTTCGAGCGTCGCGGGGCGCGTTCGTTCATCGACGGTGATGCCGATGCGATCGTGACCGACTTTCCGCAGATTGAGGCCGTAATCGACCGCGTTCTTCATGATGAGGCCCTGGTAGGGCCCGACCTCCACGGTGATGGTGTCGAAGAATTCGCCGGGCGCGATTTTGAAGCCAAGCGAAGCGAGCCCGTCGGCGAGACGAACCGCCTTCCGGTGCACGCGCTCGGCAATCGCCTTCAGACCCTTTGGCCCGTGGAACACGGCGTACATCGAGGCGATGACCGCCGGCAGCACTTGGGCGGTGCAGATATTCGAGGTCGCGGTTTCCCGCCTGATATGCTGCTCGCGGGTCTGAAGCGCGAGCCGGTAGGCGCGGTTTCCCCGCGCATCGACCGAGACGCCGACGATGCGTCCGGGCAGCGCGCGCTTATGGGCGTCCTTGACCGCGATATAGGCGGCATGCGGACCGCCATATCCCATCGGCATGCCGAAGCGTTGCATCGAGCCGATGGCTATATCGGCGCCCATTTCGCCGGGGGGCTTGAGCAGCGTGAGCGCGAGCGGGTCCGCGGCGACGCCGGCAAGCGCCTTGGCGGCATGGAGCTTCTCGATCAACGCCGAAAAATCGTGGAAGGCGCCGCACACGCCAGGATATTGGAACAGTGCACCGAACACTTTTTCCGGATCGAGATCCTTGAACGGGTAGCCGACGACAATTTCCCACCCGAGCGGCTCGGCGCGCGTTTTCAGCACGGCGATGGTCTGCGGCAGGCACATCTCATCGACAAAGAAGGCGTTTGCCTTCGACTTGGTGATGCGGTGGGCGAGCGCCATGGCTTCCGCCGCCGCAGTCGCCTCATCGAGCAGGGAGGCATTGGCGACATCGAGCCCGGTGAGGTCGGAGACGAGCGTCTGAAAATTGAGCAGCGCCTCGAGCCGCCCTTGGCTGATCTCGGCCTGATAAGGCGTGTAGGCGGTGTACCAGGCGGGGTTTTCGAGGATATTGCGCTGTATGGCGGGCGGCATGATGGTGCCGTGATAGCCCTGGCCGATGAGCGAAGTGAGCACGCGGTTCTTCACCGCCGTCGCCCGCATCCGGTCGAGAATGCCGCGCTCCGATAATGGCCGGCCGAATTCGAGCGGGGTCTTTTCGCGGATGTCCTCGGGCACGGTCTCGTCGATCAGCGCATCCAGGCTCGGCGCGCCGACCACGCGCAGCATCTCTGCCATCTCCTCCGGCGAGGGTCCGATATGACGGCGATTGGCAAAATCGTAAGGGTCGTAGGTGCTGGGGGTGTATGGACTGGGAGAGGCCATCGCGACGCCTACTCGATGCGCTTCCTATAGCCAGCCTCGTCCATGAGGCCTTCCATCGCGCTCTTATCGTCGAGCTTTATCTTGAAGAACCAGCCCTTTCCTTGCGGATCGGCGTTGACGGTCGCCGGGTCGTCGACGATGGCCTGGTTGATCTCGACTACCTCGCCGGCAAGCGGGGCATAAACGTCCGACGCCGCCTTCACCAATTCGACGACGGCTGCGCTGTCGCCCTTGTTGAGCTTGGCGCCGGGATCGGGCAGCTGGACGAAGACGACATCGCCGAGAAGCTCCGTCGCATGCGCGGTGATGCCGATTGTGGCGACGTCGCCTTCGAGCTTGAGCCATTCATGATCCTCGGTGAATTTCAGCAATTCGTCCTCCCTAACTCCGCTTGTATTTCGGCATCATGAAGGGAAGCCCGGTCACGGTCAAAGGCAGCCGCTTGCCGCGAAGCTCAGCGACGACGCGCGTCCCAGGCACGGCGAGCGCCGCCGGCACATAGCCCATCGCGATCGGGCCGTCGAGGCTCGGACCGAAGCCGCCAGAGGTGACCGCGCCGATCGCCGTCTTTGCGTCCGCATCGGCATAGAGCGGAGCGCCGCCCCGCACGATCGCCCGCGCCTGTTGCCCCTGCCCCACCGGCCTTAAGCCCACACGGGCGCGCGGTGCCCCTTGCGCGATCTGCTGCAAGATGAGGCTGGCGCCGGGGAAGGCGCCCTGACGCGCGCCGCCGTCCCGCCGCGCGCTTTGGATCGCCCAGGCGAGCCCCGCTTCGACCGGCGTCGTCGTCTCGTCGATGTCAGAGCCGTAAAGTGGGAGCCCCGCTTCGAGCCGCAAAGAGTTGCGCGCGCCAAGCCCGGCCGGCGCGACCGCCGCATTGGCGAGCAATTCCTCGGCAATCTCGCGCCCAAGATCAGAAGGCGTCGAGATTTCGAACCCGTCTTCTCCGGTATAGCCGGAGCGCATGACGAGACACGGCGCCCCCATGATCGTGAGCGTGCGCGCCTCCAAAAACTTCATGCTTGTGCAGTCCGGTGCGAGCCGCGCGAGCGCGGCTTCGGCTTGGGGCCCCTGGAGCGCGATGAGCGCGCGATCGAGCATCTGGACGGTGCAGGTCTTGCCCAGCGCACCAGCGACAAGCGCATAATCGCCGTCCTTGCAGGCGCCGTTGACGACGAGGAGGAGGTGGTCGCCGCCATTGACGGCCATCAGATCGTCGAGAATGCCGCCTTGCGCGTTAGTGAAGTAGGAGTAGCGCATGCGCCCAGGCTTGAGACCGGCGAGATCGGCCGGAAGGAGCCGCTCAAGCGCAAGGCCCACGTCCTCGGGCGCGCCCGATTTCGCGCGAAGCACGATCTGTCCCATATGCGAAACGTCGAAAAGCGACGCTGCCGCGCGGGTATGAAGGTGCTCTTTCAGCACGCCGGCCGGGTATTGGACCGGCATGTCGTAGCCGGCGAACGGCACCATGCGCGCGCCGAGTGCAAGATGCAGAGCGTGGAGCGGCGTGCGCTTCAGCGCCCGATCGGCCGTCCTCGCCTCCTCGGCACTCATTGGCAAGCGTCCCGAACACTTCGCCAGCTATGTCCTCGGCGCGGTAAAGTATGTCACGGCGCAACCCCGCTCGTCGCCATCACCCGAATCAGGCGCGCAGCCGTCAGCGGGGGACTGCATCTGGGCCCAGATTGGGCTGCAACATCGATCATATTAAGTTATTGATTGTTATACGGAAAAAACCGTCCTAAATCGGACTTATATGCGCCGCACAAGAAATCGCTTGACGATTATGCTGCAATGCACATAAAACGGTCGCGCTCAGACCCCATTCCAGTCCCGATCTTCCCACAGGAGCGCATGTCCTATGCTTGACGCATTTCAGAAGTTCACCGACGAGTCGCAGAAATTCGGCAAAGAGGGCTTCGATGCCGCTCTTCGCTCTTACGGCGAGTGGAACAAGGGTTTCCAGGTGATCGCCTCCAAGGCGACCGACTACACCAAGAAGTCGTTCGAGGACGCAACCCGCGCCTTCGAGCAACTCCTTGGCGCAAAGTCGATCGAGCAGGCCATCGAGATCCAGTCGGCCTACGCCAAGAAGGCCTATGACAACTGGGTCGCCGAGGCGACGAAGCTGAGCGAGCTTTACGTAAATCTCGCGCGCGACGCCTATAAGCCGGTCGAGCAGGTCGTCAAGAAGGCGCCGAAATCCGCTTAACCTGCGTAAGTTGCGTCAAAGGCGCGCCGTGAAACGCGCGCCTTCAGTGTTTATGACCCGGAGGGCCCCCCTTCCGGGTCTTTATTTTGCCCTTGTGGCACTTGTTACCGCGCGTAAGCGTTGGCAAAACCTACGACAATTGCGGCTTTGCTATCGAGGCGGCGTGCTTCGAGGGAGAACAAGACGGCCATGCGGAATGAAGTTTCTGCGACGACGCTCGGATTTGTGCTCGCGGGCTTTGTCGGCGTGGCGGGCTTGGCGATGGATGGAGCCCGCGCGGGCGAGCCGGCGCCCACAGCGCAAGCCTGCCCGAACGAACAAGTCGCCGCGGCCGGAACATGTGTCGCGATCGAGGACGCCAAGGCAAAAATCGGCGCGATCGTTCGCGAGACAATGGCGAAGCGCGACCTCAAGGCGGTCCTCGCCGGGGTTGCCTTCGGCGACAAGCCGCTCCTCATCGAGGCCTGGGGCGAATCGATGACCGGGGTGCCGGCCACGCCCGACATGCATTTCCGCAACGGTTCGGTCGCGATTGCTTATATCGGCACTGTGCTCTTGCAACTGCACGACAAGGGCGTGCTCAGCCTCGAAGACACGCTTTCGAAGTGGCTCCCGGATTATCCCAAGGCCGACCAGATCACGCTCAAGATGCTGATCAACGGAACGTCAGGCTATGCGGATTACGTCGCCGAAGACGCCATTGTTCCCCTGCTCTACGCCGACCCGTTCCGGGCGTGGCAGCCCGACGAACTCATCGCGCTCGCTCTCAAGAAGCCGATGCCGTGCGACCCCGGCACGTGCTGGTCGTATGCGCATACCAACTTCGTCATTCTCGGCAAGGTGTTGGAGAAGGCGTCCGATCGTCCGCTTCAAGACCTCATACGCGAGGGAATCCTTGAGCCTCTATCGCTCAAAGACACGCGGAGCGAAATGACGGCGATCATCCAGGAGCCGGTGCTTCATGCCTTCGACGGCGAACGAGGGCGATACGAGGAATCGACCTACTGGGATCCGTCATGGACGCTCGCGGCGGGCGCCATCATGACCTCGAACATTGCCGACATCTTGAAGAGCGCGGCGGCGATCGGCGAGGGAACGCTGGTTTCGCCGCAATCGCACGCGGCGCAGATCGCGCCGGAAGCCGCGAAATTCAAGCCCTGGAATCCGACCACCTATTACGGCTTGGGCGTTTTCGTCGCCGATGGCTGGATTATCCAGAACCCGTCCTTCGCAGGCTATGCCGCGACCATGGTGTACCTTCCCGCACAGAAGCTCGCGATCGCCGTATCCGTGACCCTGAAGGAAAAGGCATCGATGAGCGGCAATCTCTCAACCGACCTCGTCAAGGCGATCGCCGCATATCTCGCGCCTGAGGCGCCCTTCAGCCGATAGCTGAATCCCTTGGGCGCGGACCGACGACTCGCCTTCATCACCCAAAATAATGTGTCCGGCGTGACGTAAAAGTCACGGTCTTCGGGCCGCCATTGGGGGAGACTTGAGCGCTCGGTCCGCAAGGCGAGCGGGCCGCTCCACAAAGCATCCAAGGAGGCCCACCATGCGACCTTGGCTAGTGTTTCGCGCCGCTCTGATCGTCATTTTCACGATGGTTTCGCTCGCAACCCTGTCGGCTGCGCGCGCCGATTCGGGGACCATCTCGATACGCGAGTTGAAGGGCGGCTGGTTCATCGGTGCATCAGGCGGCAACGGTATGCTCGTCTTTCACGGGCGCCGCTATCCGCTTTCGATCGGCGGCTTGAGCGCGGGAACTCGTTTTCGGCGGCTCGGGGACTAGGCTATACGGCCGCGTCAGCAACATCAGGCGCGCATCCGACGTTGCCGGCCTTTACGTCGGCGTTGGCGCCGGCGCCGCGTTCGGCGTTGGGGGGCGTACCGTCGTGTTGCAAAACGAAAAAGGCGCCGTGCTGAGGCTGTCAGGCCGCCAAGTCGGGTTGATCGCTAATGCCGATTTCAGCGGATTGGCGATCTCGTTGAGATAAGCGGCGGGCGTCGCTATCGCTGAGAGCTATCGCTGCGTCACCGAGGTGGCGCTAGGGCCGAGCTTTCGTCCCCATATGGAGCGTGTCCGCTAGGCGGAATCGCTCCGGCGGACATGCGATCCACGCGAAGTTCCTTCCGTGTTTGGAGCGATTGCCTTGCCATTCTCTTTGTCGCTTCCGTTCGCCCATTCCTCCGTTTCTTCCGTCTGGCCTAAGCTCGTGCTCGGCAGGAGGCTGAGCCCATAGACGAGGCCCGCCAAAAAGCAGCTGAAGAGTAGGGAAAGCAACGAGTGCATGCGTCTTGTGCCCCTTCGTCAGCTTATCCTCCGGCTAAACCTTGTCTTCTTCGGGGCTGTCGCCTGCGACAATTTGGTAGAAGGGCGCTAAGGCGGAAGACCGCGACCGACGCTTACAGCAGCGAGAGGCCGAAATCCATGATGCCACTCACGACCAGCGCGAACGCGACCAGGACCGCGCCGAGAAGGATCGCGAGCAGGATCGCGATGCTTTTCCAAGGGGTTTCCCGGTTCGGTGTCATGGCATCACGAGCCGGTGGAGGTCGACCGCTCGCGCCGAAGCAGCACCCAGGCGCCAAGCGCGAGCGAGGCGTCGAGGATCGCGAAGGAAAGGAGGAGATGCGGGAACACGCCGGTCAAGGCGAGTGGCACGAGCACGAGCGGGACGAACAGCAGGCGATCGACGATCGATGCCGCGACCACCTGGCGCGATCCTGACCTTCCCCCGAACACGTAAAACCATCCGATGACAACAACGGTGAGTCCGAGGACGCGCATCAGCGCCTCTTCCTGTCCAGCGAAGGCGGGGTCGCGGAAGAGCGCCTGGGTTACGCCCGGCCAGATAATAAGCAGCACGCCTCCGGCAAGATAGCCAACCCCGTTCAACACCGTGTACTTGGAGGCAGGCGTGAGAGCGGCGGGCTTCGCCAGCAGATCGCTCGCCAGAGACATGTCGTTGCTCCAAGAGGAAGGCGGCCTGGCGCGGAGGCCGGACGCCTTGCTTTATCCCTATCCGGCTAGCAGGGGCGGCACGCGCACTTGTACGGACCGCATCTCCAGGTGTAGCCCGGGGGGCAAAACCTGCCCTAGCCGTTGCACGCCGCTTTATCGATGAGCGAAAACTTCTTGACCATCGCGGGCAGCGTCTCCGATTTGACCGCGCTCGTCGCTTCGGCCTTCCACGAGAGCGAGCCGGCGATCAGCAGGGCCGCGACGACGGCTAAGGCAACTCCAAACTTTCGCATCGTTCCTCCTATCTGCCTGCGCTTGAAGCCGCGGAGGGTAGAATCAGAATAGCGCCGAAACGCCACTTCGCGAAGGGGCATCGCTGCTCCGGTCGCGCGGAAGGAGCGCTATCGCGCCTTGACGAAATTGCGCGGACCTTCGCCGAAGAAACGGCGATCGCCGATGATGAGCGCCGCGGCGATCGCCGCATAGAGCAGAGTGGCGATGACCTTGGCCACCTGCCCGGCAGCAATCAGCACGGCGGCCGCGTTCAGCATCGCATGAAACAGGATCGCCGCGGCGATGGAGCGGTCATTCTTGTAGTAGAGCCAGTTGGCGATAATGCCCGCGGGGACGATGCTCACGAAGAAATTGCCGACAAAGATCTTGCTGTCCATCACCGCGAGCCCATGCTGGTAGGTGCCGGGAACGAGCACGAGCGGCGCGTGCCAGGCGCACCAAAGAGCGGCGAATAGGAGCGTCGCCGGCAGCATGCCGAACCCCTCTCTTAGACTGTCGGCGCCATAGCCATGCCAGCCTACCTCTTCGCAGATAGGCGCGAGCACGAGAGCGAGCACGACGAGAGGGATGAGGCCGGCGCCGCCCGAAAGCCGGAATTGATCTGCCGGCTGGCCAAGCCATAAGGACAGGAGGATCGACAGGCAGATGACGGTAGCCGGTATCGCGACCGCGAACGCCGCGTAGAGCGGGCTCACTCGCCGCAAGTTGAGCAGTCGGTCCCAGAAATCTTGCTTGAGCGCTGCACTCCCGGAGGTCAGGACCAGCAACAGAGCCGCCCCAATCGGGCCAAGAACCCCGAGAAGGTTCGCCAGCGCGGCGTAAGGCTCAAGCTCCGCCCGCGACCCGGCGTAGATCCCGGCGAACCACGGCGTCCAGCTCAACCCATAGGTCAGGGCGAAGAACATCGCCGGCCGGTATCGGTAGGGTCTTGTCACGCTGGCTCTGGGGTTCCGCCGCACGAAGACAACCAGTCTAGACAGGACACGCACTCGCGCAACCTTGCGTTGGACCCCTGCTCGACGCCAATCCGAGATCGCGCGACGTCCCACTCACGTTAGGGAACTCTTAAAGCGGAGAGGCGATGCTCACACGATGGTGCTCACGGCAGAACAACATCTCAGGATCGCGCTCCTCTATGAGAAGGCGGCGGCCGATCGCCTCGGCGTGCCGCCGCAGCAGCGCGCCGCCTTTGCGCGAAAGGCGAAATGGTTCCGTATGAAGGCGCGCATTAGCGCCAAGAAGGAAGCCGCCGCCGCGATTCCCGCGCGGCGCCTCGCCGAAGCTTGGGTCGAAGACGCAAGCCCCGAGCCGGCTCACCTGCAAAACGGCTCGGTCCATCCAAGCAAGGACCATAGCGCAACGCCGCAGGAGCAGTCCTACCGTTCGATCTCCGAGCGGATTGCCGCGACGCGGACGACGCGGGCGGTGGCAGGCTAAGTGCCAAATACGCTTAGGACATCAGGCTAAAGCTCAGCCTTAGCAACAAGCCGACGCTCGGTGCCCGTTCGCGGCGGCGCTCGTCTACGAAGAAGCGTTGCCCAAAACCGAAAAATCGGCAGAGGTCTTCTCTGGCGCGGTTTGTTCTTTCTTGGGTGGCGCGTCCGTTGTCTCCGCGGCCAGCGCTTCCTTCGTCTTCGACGAGGCCTCCGGCACCTTTTTAGGTGCTCCGGTTAGAGCAACGCCGATCTCGCCGTCTTCGCCCTCGCCAGTCCGATAGACGAGCGCGAAGATGGTGGCGGCGGTGCGCAACCATTTGGCGCGCTCGGCGAGCGGCCAGGCCTCGTCGATCGCCGGCAGGCGTTCCACCAGGCCACGAATGAGCAAGTCCGAGCTGCCGCCGTTGGCCGGCGCTGCAGCGGTAGTCGTATCGTCTTCGTCAACAATACGCGCGCCGAGAAGGTTGAGCGGGGTGACCTCGCTCGCCTCAGCCCGCTTCTGACTGAGAGCGCTCCAGTCGACCGGACCATGGCCGCGTTGTGGGTTGGGACCGAGAATATTCATGAACTGTCCCTCCGTGCCAAAGGTTACGCGCACACGGGAACCAACTCAGCCGATCACGCAGCCCGGCATGGCCCATCCCGCCGCAGTCCCTTAACCCTCGGAGCGGGTTCCCGGTTCCGTCTTGAACGGTTGAATTTCGGCGGCTTTGGCGCCGACGAAGCGGCTCACGGCGCCGTCGATAAGCTGGGACTGAGCAATGAATTCGCTCGTAAGCCTGCGGTAGCTGTCGTGGAACAGGGCGATATGCTCCTGAAGGCGGTTGAGCTCCCGTTCTTGCGTCTCGACGCGCGCTTTAAGTGCATCGCGCTCGGCGACGAGACGCTGAAGGGCGCCCGCCGCATCGAGCAACAGGCGTTCGACTTCCCGCTCGGCGCCCTGTCTTCCTGTTTGCATTTCAGCGCCTTGCGCCACTTCGCTCGTCATGGCGATTAGCCTCACGCTGTGCCGCTATCTGCCACGCTTCCCACGCGGCGCAGCCTCGAATTGGCAATTTACCACGATAGGCGACCATGTGCGATTCGATAAACTAGCGATCAAGCACGAGGCGGATCTCGACCAGGTTCGAGCGCACCCGCAGGATGTAGAAGCCAAGTGTCGCGAGATGCGCCGGCATCAGCCAGCCCAATTCGTCGCCGTTGGAAATGATCATCGGCTGAATTCTGAGCGAAGACCGCAGCTGATCCTCGAGCTCGGTCCAGAGCTGAGTTAGCCCGCGCTGGGCGATCACGTCGCGAAAATCGGCATGCGCCGCGGTGAGAATGCCGTAATAGCCGTAGAGCTGGCCGTAGGCGAACCAGAAGCGGTCGTCGGCGCGGGGATCGAGCCAGCCGCTGTTATATTTCTCGGATCGGTCGCGCAGAATCGCCGAGGTCGCGCCGATATCGTTGGCGATACGGTCGATAAAGACGAGAAGATTGTCGCCGCGCGCGTCGAACACCGCCTCGCATTTCTCGAGCCGGGCATTGAAGGCCCGGAGGTCGCCGACCGCTGCGCGGTAGAAGGAGGGCGTCGGCGTCTTGGGGCCGAGCGGGCTAAGGGCGAAATACCAGGTCTCCTCGTCGAATTGCAGGTTGCCGCGCGCCTTCTGCAAATCGGGATCGATGCCCGAGGTACCACGCACCCGCCCCAACGTATCGACAAGCTCGATGGCGGTGCGCCGGACGGCCTGATTGATCCCGCGTTGGAAAGCGGCCTTGTTGTCGAAGAAAGGCGTCCGCTCCCAGGGGATGCCGAACAGGCCGAGCTTGTACAGGATCATCGACGAGATCCACGCGTTCTGGTTCACGTTGAAATCGACGAGGTCCGCGGTGGCAGCGACGATCAGCGAGGGCCGGCAGGTCTGCGCCTGCGCGCCGGCCTCTTCCGTCGTGGTGACGATCCCTCCTGCCGGCCTATCGCCCGTCGCAACGGGCTCGGCCGGGGTGGTGTAGCGGGCGGCGTAGTTGGGGTCGAAATTCGTCCACCTTTGCGTGTTCCAGAAGAAATAGAGGTAGAGCGCAACGAGGACGAGGAGGAGCGTGCCGAGCACGGCCTTGAGAATTCCGCCGCGCCGCCCATACCAACCGCCAAACCAGCGGAATGGTGACAGCACGAAGCTGACGGCAACGCCAACTCCGCGGCCGATAGCCTCGAAGATGCGAGTGAAGAAGTTGACGACCGGATCGAGCATAGCCGGAAGCCTGTTCCTCCTAAGGGTCGCTCCTGCCCGTCATATATAGAGTGTCGCGCCCATTGTGGAGTGCTGCGCTCCCAGGACTACCCGTCCGTCATTCCGTTCGCGGTGAGGAGGGGCCGCGGCGCTTGTTGAGCGTCTCGATCGCCGTGCCCAGGTCCTTGAGCGAAGCGACCGCCTGAAACGGATTGCCGTTGGGCGCATAGACCGTGATCAGCGCCCGCTCCGCCTTCAAGATCTCTTCTTGCAGCGGCTTGGACAGAATCAGCACCGCGATTGGCCGAGGTTGGAGAAACCTCTCCATCCGCTCCGGCATTTCCCGGTCGATGGCTTCGGTGATTTGGCTCGGAAGCTCGCGGCACCGCCGCTTGGCCATGTCGTTCGTGCGAAGCGGTCGGCGTCGTCTTGCGAAACTTGGCCCGCCGCGCGCAGTGGCCCCACGGCGCGCTTCAGCTCTTCGTAAGCGGAAAGGCGCTTTTTGTAGAGATCGAGCTCGCCGAGCCAACGCCCGTGGGCAGCGTTGAGCCATTCCCTGTAGGCGGCTAGATAGCTACGAAGACAAGGACTGAAATGAGAAACAGAATTTCCATGCGCGCGCCGATAGAAGCAGAGAATGTTATGCCTTTTCCGGCGGACGGACGCGCGAGGCGGCCGCCCCATAGAGGCATAGCTGGTATCCTTGTGGTCAATCCCCGGATCATTCGGCGTAACCCTTAAGGTGCCCGCCGTTAACCCCGGGCCCGCGCTAGACTTCCCCTCATGACACGAGAGAGGCGAGACTTGAGCGAGACTTTGCAACGTGTGCAGGCCCGCGCGCGCGAACTTGCCCGCTCCGGCAAGTTCGCGAGCTGGCGCGCCGTCGCCTTCGAGCTCAGGTTCGAGCCGGACTGTTTGCATGGCCTCGGCTGGATCCAAAGCCCTGCCGCGCAAGAAGAAATCGGCCGTCTGTGCAGCGAGGCGAGGGCTCCCTCCCCTCCGCCTTCCCCCCGCCGCGACGCCAACGCCGCTTGAGGCGAGGCGCCAAAGTGCCCGCGATCGCCACGGGCGGCCGAAAACCTGGGCAGAGTGTTCCCCCGCTCTGCCCTTTTCTTTGTTGGGTCGTTCGGAGCGGCACGGCGCGGGGGTCGCGCTGAGCGGCGGGGTGACGCCGCGCGAAGACGGAGACGTTCAAGCCGTGAACACACGCGCAGGTTGCACCGCGACAGGAGTGCAGACGCGCGGAAACGCACCTGTGCCAGCGAGGCGCGCGTGGAATCAAAACTCCGGGGATGAGGGGATTTCTTGGGAAGGAGGACGCCGCGAGGGAGGGAGAAAGGGCGGCGTCTACATTATATATGGGCGGCATATAATATATGGATATATGGGCGGCATATAATATATGGGCGGCATATATGGGCGGCCATAGCCATCTGGCGTTCGCCCGAACGATCACGCATCGGCGATGACGACGGTCTTCTTGCGGGCGCGGCGCGCCGCCGCCGTGGCGCGCTCGTGGCCATCCGCGCCCGTTGCGCCTCACGTAAATGTCGTGCGTGAGCCCGCAACCGCAGCATTGCTGCCTGACGCCGTCCTTCAGCGTGAAGGAGAACCAATCGCCCGGATCCTCGACATATTTGAGACCCATGCGTTCCTCGCATCGACGCGCTACTGTTGCTGCATCGCGCGTCAGCGCGGCGGCGGTACGTTCTTCGGCAAAATCTCGGCTTCGAATTTCTGCCCGCCGCTGTCGACTTGCATGATGGTGACCGATTTCACCGGAATGCGGTTCCCAGCGGCAAAGGTGATGTTACCCGTCACGCCCGGGAAATCCTTGGTGCGGGTGAGGCCTTCGCGCACGGCTTGCGGCTCGGTGCTCACCGTGCTCTCGATTGCCGCCATGAGCAGTCGGGCCGCGTCGTAACCGAGCGCGGCAAATGCGTCGGGTTCCTTGCCCGGATAGGCACGTGCAAAGCCCGCACGAAATTCCTTGACCGCGGGCGCTGGGTTGTCGGCGCCGAGATAGGCGTGCGTGGTGAAGTAGACCTTGCTTGCCTTATCGATCGTCGACCAGGCATCGCCGATATCGAGACCATCGCCACCGAGGATTGGCGCCTCGATCCCGGCATTGCGCAGGGCGGGCACGGCAAGCGCGACATCGTCGGGCTGAGCTGCGAGGTAGATCAGGTCGGCCGCAGGCAGCTCGGCAACCTTCGCGCCAATATCGCCCGCCTCGAGACTGTAGGACTCGACCGCGAGCACCTTGCCGCCAAGCTCCTTGAAACGGGTCTCGAAATAGCCGTGCAACAGCTCGGTGTAGGTCGCACCCTGCTTGAACAGCACGGCAACCGTTCGTGCTTTCAGCGTGTCATAGGCCCATTCCGCTCCGGCCGCGGCTTGCACGTTGTCGCCGAAACAGGCGAGGAACAGATATTCGGGAATCTCGGTGGGAAGAAGCGGCGAGGTCGCGCCGGAAGTGAGAAACACGAGGCGTCGCTCCGCGGCGACCTTCGCCGCCGCAAGGACCATGTCAGTGTCTGAGAGGCCGATGAGACCTGCGATCGCCGGCTGATCGGCGATGAGCTCGCGCGTTTTTGCGGCGATGATCTCAGGTTTGGTCTCGCCGTCGACCACAACCATACTCACTTGGCGACCGAGAGCCCCGACGCGCTCATTGGCATGATCGACGGCAAGACGCGCCCCTTGCGACGACGGAATGTCGAGATTCTGCTGGCCGCCGGTCAGATTGTAGATCGCGCCGATAACGACGGGGCGATCGCCGGGCGCCCCGCCAAGCGACACGGCCGCAAAAGAAGCCAAGGCCAGAGGGGCGAGGAATTTCACCGGGAGCCTTTCCGGGATCGGCTTGTTTCGTTTTCCGGAAGCGGCGGCTCGAACCCCGATCCCGAGCCAACGATAGCAATCTTGCCCGGCTGCTGGGTAGCCCCATGGACTTCGCAGCGATCATGAGGTCCTCGCCAAGGTGATGCGCTCAACCCTAAACTTGAATCGAGCTGCCGATGATGACGGCCGTGCGCCTCCCCGAGCGCGATACAAAAATGGATGACTAAAATCTGCTGCGTATTTGTTGCGCTCTTTACCGTCGGCGACGACAGGGCGCGGTACATGCCGGCAGAGTAGAAGAATACGGTCTTACTTGCCGTCAATTGTCGTTCTGATTGTCCCGGGTTCGTTCAAAGGCGCACGTTGCAATTTTACCGCCATTAACGCTGACTGAGGAAAGCTCCATGTACGGTAAGCGCATTATTGCGGCATTTGCCGTCCGCAGCCGCCAAGCGTGCATGCCCTCATTATGCCACAACCTATAGCTGGGACCGCGAGGCTTGGTCGCTGCCAGAGCCCACCGGCCGTCAAGGAGGCCGAGGCCGAAGCGCTGTTACGATGCCTCATGAGTCAAGGTGCCGCTACTTGCCAAAAATCTATGCCGGCGTCGGTGGAGGCATAAGTCGGGAACTTGGTGTTAGTGCGTTGGCCGCGAGGTCGGTCGGGGCCACGTGCAGTCGCCCTATCTGATCAACGAGCATTCGCTCCTATTCTCGTTATAGTTGTATCGTTCCTAGTCTGACTAAATCCCTCATCCCTCGAGACTCACACGAACAGATCAAGGCACTAATCCCTCCTCAGGGTGCGGGTGAAAGGAACGCTCGAGCGCGCCTATAGGTGTGAGGTCACCGCTCGCATTGAGAAGAGTTCGAACTGGGAACCCGTTCAGACTAGTCTCTCAAGCCGGGTCGGTGGGCCTGCCGCGCCGCCATTCGCAATCGACGTTCGCGGAAGCAGCGGGGTAAGTCTTGAGGTATTCGGCGGCAAGTCGCTGGGCCTTGTTTACCCCTTCTTTGCGGCAATTTTCGATTGAATTGACGAAAGAGGGCATGGCACGCGTCCTCGCATAGAGGACGGCGCCAGTCTCTGTATCATACACCAGAAGGTGCAGCACGACGATGGCTGTCAGCATGATGACCCCTGCTTTGTTAGTGTACCGCCAACGGGTTCGAGGATGCAAAAAATCGGCTCATGGCCTCCATGATCGTGGTGACCGATGGTCCCCCGATGGTCGACCGATCGGCACCCTACCGACCTCATTGATCCAATGCGTCTCTCTTCGTAAAGTCTGACGCGCACCCGGGCCGCGGTCGGCGGGAGAAGCCCTAGATTTGGTCACGCCACCATAGGTTGAGCGCGACGATGACAAGATAGAGCACCGCGAAAACAAGAAGGCCGAAGCGGGCGGCTGACAGGTCGCGCTTCACAGCAAGCCAAATCAACATGAGCGCTATGGGGCCAAAGCCCCACACCAGCGGAACGCAGAGAAGCGCGAGTGCGGCCCCGGCGTCCTCCGGCATCTTTTGCGCGGTCGAGACAAGGAAGAGAGCGGCCGCGAGCCCGATGGCGTAAAGCAAGGCCGCACCGGTCCAGAACTGCCGTTGCGTCATGTCCTGCGTCCCACTCGCTCCCGGTCCCGTCTAATGGAGCACGTGCGCAAGGCCAAAGTCTATCGGCCACGATCAGCCCGCGGTTGAGAATGCCCCTCATCCCTGACACCGAATAACGGAACCTAATTTGCCACAATTCGCTCGTCCCAGCCCTTGGTAACGTATCCCGGCCGGAAATGCTTCTTTCTGGCGTTAAGCTTGCCGCAATTGATCCAAAGATCGCTACCGTATCGCCTTAAAATCATCTTGTTCATCACGCGAATCCGCATAGTTCGAACTGAACACGTCGCAGTAATGTGGGGGACGTGCGTTGCGGATTTACATCTTATCCTTGGCCTTGGCGTTAGGCCTCATTGGAAACATCGTGGGACCTTCGACGCAATCTTTGGCTGCGCTTGGAAATCCCGGAAGCTGTTTCTTGCCTCTTCCTGACGATAGTACGGTGCGTCTTGCTCGCGCAGACGCGCGCCTGCTCCAGCTTGAGCCGCAGCTCCCGCCACTCGACGGCGAAGCCCGCGATTACCTCATTCGCACCCTCGTCTTCGAGGCGGGCGGCGAGACGGAGATCGGCAAGGTCGCGGTTGCGCATGTGATTCTCAATCGTGCACGGCTCGGCCGATGGGGCGGTTCTATCAAGGAGGTGGTCACGCGGCCCTGGCAGTTCGAGCCGTGGATGACCAGGCGGAGCGAGATGGAGAGGCTTGAGCCGAGCGACGCGCGCTACCGCGATGCCGCCCGGATCGCCGACTCCGTGCTTCTCGGCGAAATGCCCGACCCGACCGCAGGGGCCACCCATTTCTTGAACCCGATCATCGTCAAGGATAGGCGCGGCGGGTCGCTTCCGGCTTGGGCGCGCCACGACGGGCTCCCGATCGGCCGGCACACGTTCTATGCGCTCGACGGGCACTTGCCCGTCCATACCGAGGATGAGGATAATTGGCCCTTGGTGCCGGGTCGGCCTTCGTGCTGATGCGCCAAGGCCCGCGATTGGCCTCGGGTACTGCTTTAGAAGCAAGGCGCTGAGCGCCGCGTTACTTCACGCGGCTAACCTAAGATCTTAAGCAACGCATTTGCGCATCGACCGCGGTCGCGCGATATTGGAGCATTCGGCGGTTGGCGAAAGGCCGCCGGCGCAATCGGAGGAAGCGCTGATGACAAAGACATTTGCCGTTCTAGGCATGACTGTCGCCGTTGCGGTTGCCGGGGCGGGACTGTGGAGTGCGAATGCGAGCCCCTTGACCGGCATCGCCAATTCGCTCGCCCTGCTCAAGAGCTACTCGACCGTTGAGAAGGCGGGATGCATTTTCGGCACGCGCCGCTGCAAGGCCGGCACCAAATGGTCCTGCGTCGACCGCGGCACTGCAAAGGCGTGCGTTTGCAGGCCCTGCTAAGCTGAAGCGGCCTACCCCCGCAAAGGGCGGACTCACGCGGCGCGCCGCTTGAGGCGGCTGGTGGCGTCTGCGGCAATGCGCTAAGCTTTCGCGGTCCCGTTGCGCCCAACGCAGGGGGACAGGCAAAGGGGGGAAATCATGGATATCATGGCTGTCATCGTTACGCTCCTGATCGGCGCGGTTGCCGGTTGGCTTGCTGGCGTCGTGGTCGAGGGCGGGGGCTTCGGCCTTCTCGGCAACATTCTTGTGGGTATTGCCGGTGCATTCATCGCGGCCCTGCTGTTCCCGCGGCTCGGCTTGGGGCTCACGCTCGGCGGCGGCCTTGTTGGCGCGATCGTGACCTCGGCCCTCGGCGCGATCGTCCTGCTCCTGATCGTCAATCTGCTGCGGGGATTGTTCTAAAACGTCACGGCGCACGCCGGGCCAGGATCCAATCGGTGGCCGCTGAAAGGTTGGCCACCGTCGCCGTGGGCGTCGGCGAAAACCGTGTCTCGTCGCCTGCGCGATACTTACCGGTGCGGACGAGCACGGCGGCGGCAAGCCCCGCGTCGAGCGCGCCGGCGATGTCGGATTCGGCATCGTCTCCGACCATCACGGCGCTTTCCGGCGCGCAATTCATGCTCGCGAGCGCAGCCTGGAAAAATGCCGGCGAGGGTTTCCCTAAGACCAGCGCATCGCGCCCCGTCGCGAATTCGAGCGCCGTGACGAAGGCTCCGGCGTCAAGGCTCAAGGCTCCGTCGTCGTCCTTGAAGGAGCGGTTCTTGGCCAGCGCGATGAAGGGGGCGCCGCCAATCAGTTCACGGAAGGCGTGATTGAGCCGGGCGAAGTCGAAATCCTCTCCGGCATCGCCGATGATGACGGCGCGTTGTGGGCGGCCCCCCTCATCCGCAAACTCCTCCACGAGATTGGGATGGACGAGCAGCGAGGGCGAGCAGTCGTTGGCGGCAAGCCAATTGCGCGCGGCTTCTCCCGGCGTGAACAATTCGCTTTCTTCGATGTCGAAGCCGAGCTTGGCAAGCCGCCCTAGCACCTTGCGCTTCGGCATGCGGGTCGTGTTGGTGACGAAGCGCAAGGAAAGACCCGCCTGGCGCAGGCGCTCGATTGCCGAAAGTGCGCCGGGCAGCGCATGATCGCCGTCGTAAATCACGCCGGCGAGGTCGAGCAGGGCGCCATGGATCATGGCTTCAAGTTTGAGCGCAGGACCGGCGCGGGTCAACGCCGCCCAAGCCGATCCGACGGCGCGCCGCTCAGCCAGTAGAACCGTCCGTCACGCCAAGACGCGCCTGCACGCCGCGTCTCTAAGCATGCCCCATGCACGCGGTTTTCGTGGCTTGTCGCCTTGCGCCTCGGCCAGTGCGTCTCTGTGCATAACCTGGAAAACTCGAATTGATCCGTTGACGAATGTCCGGCCACTTTCTTGGCTGGGACTCTGCGGCGGAAGCGCGGTTTGTGCGTGTTCCCGGGGAGGCGCAGCCATGGATGATATTCGTGCCGACTTGAACGAGCGCGCCAACCTGCTTCAGCAGGAGATCAGCGCCGAGAACGCGCGTTTCGACCAGTTGGTCGTCGAGCTCAAGCGGGAGCACGACAACGCGCTTGAGCACATGCGAGCCCAGCTCCGGCTTGCGAACAAATTGCTCGAATTCACGGCCTGGCACCACAACGTCCGGACTGTCCTCGCAGCGCACATCGCCGCGGCCGAGGCGGCTGAAAGCTCGATCGTGGCGTCGCTGAAAGCAGGCGCCGAGACGCCCGCTCCGGCTGAAGCCTAACGCAGTTCGCTCGCCTTCGCTTTGAGGCGGCTCGCATCATCGACGGCAAGCACCCGGCCGGATCCCATCAGCACGACCGTTCCGGCCAGCCTTTCGATCTCAGAAAACACGTGGCTCACATAGACGATCGGCATGCTGGCCCGATCCCTGAGTTTCTCGAGGAACGGCATCACCTCGTCCTTCCGCCGCTCGTCGAGCGACGATAGCGGCTCGTCGAGGAGGAGCAGCTGCGGCGAGGAGAGGAGCGCGCGGCCGATGGCAACGCGCTGCTTCTCACCGCCGGAAAGCGCCGAAATTCCTCGGCGCAGCAAAGAGCCGAGATCGAGGAGGTCGATGACCTCTTCGAAGGACGCATGGTGACGCGAGGATCCCGCGAAGATTCGCCCGTAAGTCAGGTTGCCCTTCACCGAGAGATGGGGAAAGAGGCGGTCGTCCTGAAAGACGTAGCCGATGCGCCGGCGATGGGCAGGAACAAAGACGCCCGCGTCTGTATCCGAGAGAACCGAGCCATCGACGGCGACGCGGCCGCGCTCGGGACGAAGCAATCCAGCAATGACGTTGAGAACGCTGGTCTTGCCCGAGCCCGATGGGCCGAAGATGGCGGTCACTCGGGTTTCGCTCTTGAAGTCCGCGTCAAGAGCAAACTCGCCGAGATGGGTGCCTGCCGAAACTTCGAGGCTCATATCGCGTGAAGCCTGCGGCTGACGCGCTGGGCAAGCGCTTCGGAGACGAGGATCGCGGCAAGCGAGATCACGAGCGAAACGAGGGTCAGCCGGAGCGCGGCCGCATCGCCTCCGGGCACTTGCGTGAAGGTGTAGACCAGGGTCGGCAGTGTCTGCGTCTCTCCGGGAATATTGGACACGAAGGTGATGGTGGCGCCGAATTCGCCCATGGCTCGCGCGAAGGCGAGGATGGCGCCCGCGAAAATTCCCGGCGCGATGAGCGGCAGCGTCACGGTGGCAAAGACGGAGAGGCGGCTCGCTCCGAGCGTTGCCGCCGCCTGCTCGAGTTTTCGATCGACGGCCTCGATGGAGAGCCGGATTGCGCGGACCATCAAGGGAAAGGCCATGATGGCCGAGGCCAAGGCCGCACCCGTCCAGCGAAAGGCGAAGACGATGCCGAGGTGATCGGCGAGCCAGCGCCCCACGGGCGCGTTGCGGCCAAAGGTCAGGAGCAGTAAATAACCCGTTACGACTGGCGGCAGCACGAGCGGGACCAGGACCATTGCATTGAGCAGCCCGCGGCCCAAGAACCGGCCGCGGGCAAGCACGAGCGCGATCAGGATGCCGATCGGCAGGCTCATGACCGTCGCCACGAGCGCAACGCGCAAGGAAAGCTTGATGGCAACGAGTTCCTCGCCCGTCAGCGTCAGCATGGGGCTCCTCAGCCGGTTTAAACGTCAGGCTACGACGAATGGGACGGTTTACGCTATGGCGAAACCGGCGATTCTAGGCGATATTTCCATTTGGCTATATCGCACCTGATCGCCCGAGGGATCATCGAAAATGCGCTTTGCGACATGCCGAATTGGCACACTGCTCCTCATCGTCCTTGCCGCAGTGCCTCTCCTTGGCGAACCCGCGCGTGCCTCCGACGTCACAATGTTCGCCGCGGCGAGCTTGAAGAACGCGCTCGATGACGCCGTCACGCGCTATCAAGCCAAGACCGGACGAAAAATCGTGGTGAGCTACGCCGCTTCCTCGGCGCTCGCCAAGCAAATCGAGGCGGGCGCGCCGGCCGACATTTTCTTTTCGGCCGACCTCGATTGGATGGACGAGCTTGAAAAGAAGAACCTGATCGACGCTGTCTCGAGGCGAACGCTGCTGGGGAACAAGCTCGTATTGATTGCGCCGAAGGATTCGACCGTGACCCTGCCGATGGAGAAGAACCTGCCTCTGCTCAAGGCCCTCGGTCCCGAGGGCAAGCTCGCCATGGCCAACGTCGATTCCGTGCCTGCGGGAAGATACGGCAAGGCGGCGCTGATCTGTTTCGGCGTGTGGGATGGCGTCGCGCCGCGCGTGGCGCAGGCCGATAACGTGCGCGCGGCATTGTCCTTCGTCGCAAAGGGTGAGGCGCCACTCGGAATTGTCTACGGAACCGACGCAAAGGCGGAGCGTGCGGTTCGCGTCGTCGGCACCTTCCCCGAGGAAAGCCATCCGAAAATTCTTTACCCGGTTGCCCTGCTCGCACGGGCAAGGCCGGAGGCGCGCGATTTCCTGCAATTTCTTTTGTCGCCCGAGGCCGCCCCCGCCTTCGAGGCGCAAGGCTTTTCCATCGCGCCCAACTGACTTGCTAGGGAGCGTCCGCGTCAACCCCCTAGCCCTCGCTCCCTTCTGTCGCATTCGTGACCTTTCGGTAACCCCTTGAGGCTTAAGCTTGCCCTCTGGCTTGGGGCAGAAATCCCGGGGGATTTGGGACTTGCGGAAACTTTTCGCCGTCACGGTCATGGCCTTGGTCGCTGCCGCGCTCGCCGCGTGCACCGACCAGCCGCGCTCCACCGTCAATTCCGCAGCTACAAATTCGTTGGCCTATGAGCGCCCCGCGCCTGTCACGCGTGCGCCGCTCGCGCCGCCAAGCGGCTATGGATCGAGTTATGCCCCTCCGCCTCCGCTCGGCGCGCCTTACGCCTCTTCACCGCCGCCTCCTGCCCCATATCCCAATTCTGCTCAAGACTACGCCGATCCGCAGACGGCGGGGCTTGGCTGGCAGGCATCGCCACGCTGGTCGGCCGTCGAAGGCGATGGCTGCATCGAGGTCGAGCAGGGCGGCGGTGACGGGCAAATGAAGATCGACCGCTGCGCGCGACAAGAGTTCCCGCCGCGACCCGGCGCCCGAAAGCACCTTGGCTCCGCGCGACGACTAGCGCTCAATCGCCGAAGGCGGCAATTCCGGTTTGGGCGCGCCCCAGGATCAGGCCGTGAATGTCGTGCGTCCCCTCATAGGTCTTGACGCTTTCAAGATTGACCATGTGGCGAAAGACGTGGAACTCGTCGGAGATGCCGTTCGCCCCGTGCATGTCTCTCGCGGCGCGCGCGATCTCGAGCGCCTTGGCGCAATTGTTGCGCTTGATCAGCGACACCATCTCGGGCGTCGCCCGTCCCTCGCTCATCAAGCGCCCGACCCTGAGTGATGCCTGCAGCCCGAGCGCGATCTCGCTTTGCATGTCGGCAAGCCGCGACTGGATCAGCTGGGCCGCGGCGAGCGGACGTCCGAACTGATCGCGATTGAGCACATAGTTCCGTGCGCGTATCCAGCAATCTTCGGCGGCGCCCATCACCCCCCAGGCGATGCCGTAGCGCGCCTGGTTTAGGCAGCTGTATGCGCCCTTGAGGCCAGAGACACCTGCGAGCAGATTTTCCTCCGGCGCGAACACGTCTTCCATGACGATCTGCCCCGTGGTGCAGGCGCGCATCGAGAGCTTGCCTTCGATCTTCGGCGTGGTGAGCCCCTTCATGCCACGCTCGAGAATGAAGCCGCGGATAACGCCGTCGTCGGTCTTGGCCCAGACGATGAACACATCGGCCGCGGGCGAATGCGAGATCCAGCTCTTGGTTCCAGAGAGCGTGTAGCCGCCCCTCACGGACTTCGCGCGGGTTTGCAGGCTCGCCGGGTCGGACCCGCTTCCGGGCTCGGTGAGGCCGAAGCATCCGATCCATTCGCCCTTGGCGAGCTTGGGGAGATATTTCGCTTTCTGAGCCTCGGTCCCGAAGCTGTGGATCGGATGCATGACGAGCGAGGATTGCACGCTTAAGACCGTGCGGTGGGTCGAGTTCGATCCGTTCGAGCTCGCGCGCAATCAGTCCGTAAGCGACGTAGTTTTCGGGAGCGCAGCCATAAGGTTCGATGGTCGGGCCGAGCCAGCCGCGCGCGCCAAGCTCGGCGACGATCTCGCGGTCGAAGCGCTCGTTGCGCGCGGTCTCGACGATGCGCGGCAGCAGGCGCTCGGCGCAATAAGCGCGCACGGCGTGACACAATTTGCGCTCTTCGTCGTTGAGCTGATCTTCGAGCAAGAGAGGGTCGGTCCACGGGACCGTCTCGCTTTGAAGGGTCCGATCGGCGTCTTTCTGCATGGATCACCTACGGGCAAGGGGCCCGAGGGCGCCATTGTCATACAGATTGAGCCTCGAGTGCAAACAGGGCAACCCGACTATTCGCCGGCGAGAACCAGCGTCCAATAGGCGCGGCCGCTTGTGTTCTTGGCCATCGCCACGCCGATGGCGCTGACATTGGGACGCAAGAGATTGGTGCGATGGGCGGAGCTTTCCTTCCAGGTGCCGAGCGCATCGCTGAAGGATTTTTGTCCCGCGGCGACGTTCTCCGAAGCGATCTTGGCGTGGAAGCCCGCGCGCGCCGCGCGCTCCATCGGCTTCGACCCGTCATTCCCGGTATGCCCGATGCCGCTCCGTGCGGCTTGCGCCTTCGATTGCGCCGCGGCGGCCTGGCAAAGGCGCTCGTCGAGGATGAGGGGCTCCCGTCCGTTCGCCGCGCGGAAGGCGTTGATTTCCACGAGCGCAGCCTCCTTGTCGAGCGGCTTCACGGGCCGCTTGGCATATTCCGGAGACACGAGCGTGACCGAGCAGCCGCCGAACGGGTTCCACAGACACGGGATGCGCAACTCGGCGAAAGCAGGTCCCGCCCAAAGCACAAGCCCGGCGGCGCCGATGACGATGCTTCGCTGTCGCATGAGTTCCCCGTGAAACCATGGGAGCATAGCGGCAAGGTGGCTGCGTTGTCCAAGCACGCGTCGTCACGGCTTGCAGGGCACTGGCGAGGGATGTGTCGCCAGAGACATGCGACCAATTCTGACGGACATGTCGCCCCGCTATGGCGTAATCTCCGTCTTGGTGCACCGAAGTCTCTGCGCGATCAGGGTTTCCGCCCCATGCGTTACGGTCCGGCCGAACAGCTCCTTGGCCTCCTGCTCGAGCTCGGCGCCGCGCATGCCGGCCTCAGCGTCGCCGACATCATGGAGCGGTTTGGCGTGAGCCGCCGGACGGCCGAACGGATGCTCGCGGCGGCCGGGCGGCTCCTGCCCTTGGAGGAGCTCGACGCGTGGGAGGATCGCCGCAAGCGTTGGCGGATCAAGCGCCTCCCCCCGGTCCTTTCCGCGCTCGCGGTCGACGAGCTTGCCGCCCTCCAGCTCGCGGCGACCGGCTTCGACCGCGACGGTCTTTCAGGCCAGGCAACCGCGCTGCGGACGCTTGAGGCGAAGCTCCGCGCCGCGCTTGCCGCAAGCCAAGCAAGCCGGCTTGCGCCCGATCTCGAGGCACTAACCGAAGCGGAAGGTTTCGCGCTCCGGCCGGGCCCGCGGCAGCAAATCAGCCCCGTCGTTTTCGATACGCTGCGTTACGTCGTCAAGGCGCGCCGCAAGGTCCGCATCGACTATCGCTATCGCGGTTCGGGCCGCACGGGCTACCAGACGGTCCACCCTTACGGCTTCCTCTATGGCAGCCGGCACTATCTTGTCGCCTTCAGCGAAGCCCCCCGCGCCCGCGACGTCAGGATGTTCGTGCTCATCAACATCATTGTGGCGACGCTGCTCGACGACCGCTTCGTCCCGCGCGCCGATTTCTCGCTCAAGGCCTTTGCCGAGCGCTCCTTCGGCGTGTTCCAGGAGAGTCCGGTGCGCGTCGCCTGGAAATTTTCGCCGCGCGCGGCGCCGGACGCGCGCACTTACGTGTTTCATCCCTATCAAACCGTCACCGATCTCCCGATGGCGGCGTGCTCGTCGAGTTCACCGCCGGCGGCCTTCGCGAAATGTGCTGGCATCTCTTTACCTGGGGCGGGGAGGTCGAAATCGTGCGGCCCAAGCGGCTTGTCGCCATGATGCGCGAAGAGCTCGCCTGCCACGGCCTCAACCTTTGAGGGGGCTTCCTCTTTCCGAAAAGGCGCACATGCGTCCGATTCTGACGCAGCGCTGATCTATCTATAGCTTGCGCGGAATGGCGTGTTCCAACCGAGCCCGATGGGCGCCGCACTCGAAGACAGTGTGGCGCACGGCGCGCTCAATGCCGCAACCCGCGGAGCGCTTCTAGACTTTGCGGATATTCCCGCCTTGGCTTGCCGGGACCGCAAGGGCGCACCTCGCCTCAAGCCGCCGCTCGTTCGAGCGTGAGGCCAGCCGCGACATCGAAGGATCGGCAAGACCGCGCCAAAACTTCCCTCAAAGCAGCGATCCCCATCGGGGCCGGCGCGGCGCGTTCGAAAACTTTCGCTTAGTCGTTGGCGATCGAGGGGGAAGGCGCTTGCTCCGGTCGCGCGACCTCGGCGCGAGCGTCAACCTCGCGCGCCTCAAGCGCCGCAATCGCATTTTTGAGCGTCGCGCGAATGCGCTCGCGGGCGGCCGCGTCCACCGCCCTCGGATCGAGGTAGAAATCGAGGCCGGTCATGTGTTCGCTGAAGATCTCGATCTTCCGCCCGGTTTCGTCCAGCACGCCTTCCACGACATAGGGAATCACCGTGCGGTTGATGCCCTTGACCGCGATCTGCGGCAACGCCCGCGCCGCCACGATGTCGCGCACGAGAGCGTAGGTTTCGTAGCTGATGACGATATGGCCCGGCTCGGCGATCGACTGGAGCCGCGCCGCGAGGTTAACCTCGGCGCCGATGGCGGTATAGTCCATGCGGTCGACGCTGCCGAAATTGCCGACATTGCAGAAGCCGGTATTGACGCCCATGCGCACGCGGAACGGCTGTTCCGTGCCGGCGCTCCGCCATTTGACATTGAGCTCGGCCAAACGGCGCTGCATGTCCGTCGCCATATTGAGGCAGGCTCTGGCGTCTTCGGCGGTGCCTTTGGTCTCGGGGTCGCCGAAGAAGATCACGAGCGCATCACCGATGAATTTGTCGACGGTGCCGCCATGCTTCAGCGCGATCGCCGACATCTCGGTGAAATACTCGTTGAGGAGATGCGTGATCGCCTCCGGCTGCAATCCCTCCGTGGTGGCGGTGAAATCCTTGATGTCGGAGAAGAAGATGGTGAGCTCTTTGCGCTCGGTGTGAATGGTCACGTCCTTCTGACCGCTGAAAATGCTCTTGTAGATTTGCGGCGCGAGATAGTGCGAGATCTTCGTCGAAATCCTCACGAGAAAGTCGTTGGCGGCCTCAAGCTCACGATTCATCTCCTCCAGGCGTTTATTGAGCTGCGCTTCCTTTTCCTGCAGCAGCGTCATGTCATAGGCTTTCTGCTGCAGACGGCGGGTCGCGTCGCGTTCGGCCGTGACGTCGAGCAGCACGACCCACACCGTGCCGGCGTCGAGATAAAAATGAAGGTCGGCGGCGCGGCCGCATTCGAGCTCGGCCGAGGGCACAAAAAAGGGCGTTTCCTCCAGCGGCAGAAGTCCTGCGAGGAACACGGCCTGATCGACCGCCGGCTCGCCGAGGCGGATCGCCGCTAGCCCATAGTTATCGAGATGCCCGCCGGCGCCGACCAGATTGAGTGCGTCATCGACCTCAAGATAGGCCACCGACCGCTCGTTAAAGGTCAGCTCTCGCAGCCGCTCGGCCAGGCTTGCGGGCAGGCTTTCCATGGTTCAACTCGTGGTGCGGACCGCGAGGTCCTTGAAGGCATCTTCCACGCCTTCGCCGGTTCGCGCGCTGCTCGGCTGCACCCACCAGCCCTTCTCGCGCAGTCCGGCCAGGTCGGCATCGCTGACCGCCCATTGCTCCGTGAGGTCGCTCTTGTTCAAGAGCAGTACGAACGGCAGCGGACCGTATTCGGCTTCGACGCGTTCCCGCAGCGAAAGCGCGACATCGAGGGTCGAAGGGCGCGTCCCGTCGGCAACCAGCACGTATCCGGCCGCACCGCGGAGATTGGTTATGCGGAACGAGTTGATATCGTCTTCGCCCGCGAGGTCCCAAAGGATGAGGTTCACGGTTCGATCATCGAGGTCCACGGTTTTCTTGTCGATTTTGACTCCGACGGTGGTGAGATAGGACTCGGAAAAGACGCTGTGGACGTAACGCTTGACCAGGCTCGTCTTGCCCACCGAGAAGCCGCCGAGCATGCAGATCTTCTTCTGCACCGCCGCCGTCATGGCTCTTCCTCGATTGCGATCGAGAACGAGACCCGGCGGTTAGCCGAGCGGGCGACCTCGGAGGTGTCTTCCGCGAGCGGCTCGAGCGGGCCGGCGCCGCGCACCGAAAGCAGATCCGGATCGACCCCGCGTTTCTTGAGCAGCGCGCGCACCGCTTCGGCGCGCGCTACGCTCAGCGACAGGTTGGAGGTGCCCTGCCCCTTGTCGTCGGAATGCCCGGTCAGCGTCACGCGAGTGACGACGTGCAGGTCCATAGACATCGCCGCGAGTTCTTTCAGCTCGGCCGCAATCTCATCGAGAGTTTTCTCCTGCCCATCTGCCGGCAACGACACGCCGCTGTCGAAGCGGATGCTGCGCGCCTGGATCAGATCGCGCAATTTGCCGAGCGCCCCCTCGCTGATATTGCGCACGGCCGACACGTCGAAAACGGGCGCCCCTGCCGGCAGCGCTCGCCCGGCGGCGCGAGCCCGCGCGATCCAGGGCGAGGAGGCCGACCCTTGCGCCACGATGCGGTCGCCATCGACGGAGAGCGCCACGCCGGGCGGCGGATTGAGGGAAGCCTCAAGCCGCTCCCGCACGAATTGCGGGTCGAGTCCCTGATAGGGCTCGAAATTTGCCGTGACCCGCGCCGGATCGATCCCGGCCGCGCCCAAGAGTGTGAGCGGGTCGATGGCGAGGGGATCGCGCAAACCAGACAGGACGAACCTGCCGTCGCGCATTTCCGCCTGCGCGATGACGATGCCAGGCTCGGTGCGCAGCCACTCCACATAGGCTCTGCCATTGCCGTTCGTCAGCCTCGTCTTCATTGCGGATCCCGGCAAGGTCGAAGCTCGGCGCCCCGGCTGGCAACGCCTTGGCAACAGCCTGCGCGCGGTCGAGCCACGGCCGCGGTGCCGAGCCTTGCGCCACGATGCGGTCGCCATCGATCGCCAAGGTCACGCTCGGCGGCGGATTGAGCGATGCCTCGAGCCGTCTCAGCACCGATTGCGGATCGAGGGCCTGATAGGGATCGAAATGCGCCACGACCCGCGCCGGATCGATCCCTGCCTCGCCCACGAGCGTAAGCGGGTCGATGGCGAGCGGATCGCGCAAGCCTGTGACCACGAACTTGCCGTCACGCTTGCCGGCCTCGGTGACCACGATGCCGGGTTGCGCCCGCAACCGCGAGAGATAGCCCTCCCAAAGCTGTTGGTTGTACCACCACCACGCCGCCCATGCGCGCCGCCAGGCTCAGCAGGAGCAACAGCGAGCCCAACGACAATCACACGTGCGACGCTCGCCCGTGGCGCCTCATGCGCGCCGAGCGCGACCAGTTCGCGTAAGCGCGCCTCGACATCGCCGAGGCCCGAGCTGTCGCCGTTGAAGCTTTCGAGCGCATGATGTCGCTCGGCGTGAATGCGCGACAGGGTGTTGCGCATCGCATCGTGCAGTCCCTCCGGTGGATCGCCGCGGATCACCGCGACCAGTGCCGCGAACGGTCCCGGCTCCGACCATAGCCGCAACTCTCCCAACTGCACCGAGTCGAGCCCCTGGTGCTCGGCGCCGCTGAAGGAATCGCGAACGAAAGTCCTGAATCGCGACCAGCATCGAAGAGACGAGCTGCGGGTCTTGGCTCACCGCATTCTCGGCCGCCACGTGCGCGATCAACAAGCCGGTATGTCGGTGGACCAGGAACACGTGTTCGACCTGGTAGACCAACGTATGCTTGAGCACGACCTCGGCAAAGGGCCGTCCGGTGCGCCAGGCCTCCAAGCGCCATTTGAGCCCGCGCCAGGTGAGGCTGTACTTCAGGGTCTGATTGAGCCGCTGGAACGTCTCGTCGATCGTTTCGCCGATCGATTTGCGGATCGCCGGCACGATCGTCGGATAGAGAATGTTGACGAGCGTCGTGGGGTCGTTGCGGATCGAGCTCTCCGCCGCCTTCTCCATGACGGGCGCCAGCACATGCCCCATACGCGCATCGGCCGTCGCCTGGGCGATGGCCGTCGGCAAGACCTGCCCGATCGCCGCGGCCAAGCGCTCGGGGTCGTCCATCACGCCGGTGAGCCGCCACAGCGTCTCGATCTCGCGGCCGACCAGCAAGGTCCGCAGCTGCTCGAGCTGCAGATCGCTCGAGTGCACGCCGTTTGGCTGGGCGCGCAGCTCCGGTTTCAGGCGCTGCGCGATTTCGACGAGCAGACCCGCCAACGCTTTCCGATCGATGGCGTCATCGCCCGAGGGCGAGCGAAGCAGCCCCTCAAGAGTATCGGGGGACCGGGTCACCTCGCGACACTAGCTGGCCGTCCGGCCGCGCGACGGTTCGATCCCACCCTTGGCGACGTTCGCCGCGTCCTGGTTTAGGCACTTGGCGACCTCGACGAACAGCCCGGCCAGCAGGTTGCGATCGGTTTTGACGTTGCTGAGCTCGGAGAACATTTTCTCGATTGCGTGCTGAAGATCGTCGTTCCTGCGCTTGATCTCCTCGCGCAACGACTGCGCTTCCTGCGTCAGGCGGTCGGCCATGTCGCGCTCGAGCTGGCTCAATTGATCCGACGTCGCGCGCAGCCGCTTTTCGAGCGCCTGGTTCTGCTCGCGCAACGTCCGCTCGAGTTCCTTGTCGGCATCGGCGCGCAGGTCCTTCTCCTCGCGGAACTGGCCCACGAGCGAGTCCACCTGCTTCTTGCCGTTCGATTCGAAGGCGCTGAGATTGCGCGCCGTCTCGGACTCGATGTCCTTGAAGCGCTGAAGAAACCGCTCCTCCAGCTTGGAGAAGCGGCGATCGTAATCTTGCATCTGGTTGCCGAACAGCAGCTCGCGGATCTTGTCCACGCCCACGACTTCGCCGCCAGGAAGCGGACCGTTGCCCAGTTGCGCCGCAATTGCGGGATCAAGCAACTCGGTTTCGGATTTTGTTGGTTTCCCCGCCACGGATACACCTCCACGATTTTTGTGACGAAAAGTAATTGAAGTTATGACACCTACTCTCGCGAACTTGCAAGCCTGCGGAAACTAAGGGCCGGGACCGAAAAATGGTACCGCGCAAGGGCCACGCCCCTTGGCCGGATCCACCGCGCAATTGCTCACTTATTGGGCGTCACGCCATGGTTTTCGCCGTTGGCGAAGGCGAGCGCCGCGAAGGCTTGTGGTAAATCCAAAGAATGGCGGATTTTGGTGCCCAGGGGCGGGATCGAACCACCGACACGCGGATTTTTAGTCCCCTTCTCATCACTTCTAGATCAATAACTTATACGCGCTGTGTCGTATCTGTGTCGTAGTTCCTTTTAGTTCCCACGAAGGCGCCCCCAGAAATTACGAAGTGCCTGCTGTATCGCCTCAAGCGCGGCCCCGACAGCGATCATAGCGAAAACCACAAACATTACGCGCGCGAACATCGCTTGCCAAAACGCTTAGCCAGTCAAGGTGTCGGCATCTGCCAGCAGCAGGTCGTAGATGCTCATATTCGCCTCCCTTTTTACCGCAGCTTGCTCGCCATCAGGTCTGCTCGAGCAGCGCGCGCCTTGTCAGCCGCTTCGTCGCGGAACAGGTGGCCGTAGAGGTCGTAGGTGATCTTGATCGAGCTATGGCCCATCTCGACCATGACCTCCTTTGGATTGGCGCCGGCGTCGATCAGCATTGATGCGTGGAAGTGACGGAGGTGGTGCCACTCATATTCCTTCCCTGCCAGCCCTGTGGCCTTCAGCAGTGGCCTCCAGCAGCGGTTATGGATGTTGGCATGGTTCTCAGGCCGGCCGGTTGAGGTGGGGAATACGAGCCCGGTCGGGACGCGGTCGCCGCGCCAGTCCTTCAGGATGGCGACGAGTTCGGTGGGGATGTTGATCTCGCGCTTGCCGGCTTTGGACTTCGTCTTGCGCTTCACCGTGCCGTTCTCGTCGGCCTTCTGCGAGATGGTGATCTTGCCGGCCTTAAAATCAATCGCCGACCACGGGAGCCCGCGTAGCTCGCTGGCGCGCACGCCGGTGTGGATGGCAGTGGCGACCATTGCCCGGCGCCGGCGCCATGAAGCAGCGCGCTGCTGGCTGTCCTGCTCGGCGCGCCGGTCGAGTTCGACGAGCAGCCGGCCAATATCCTTCTTCTCGGGAATAACGACTTCTTCCGCTTCCTCCTCGGAGAAGCCGACTTTAATGCCGGCCGCGGGGTTGAGGGCGAGCTTCTTCGAGTCCACCGCCTCGTTGAGGAGACCCTTGAGGCTGGTCAGAACCTTGCGAGCGAGCGCCCGAGAAATCTTGCCGAGCAGGTCTGCGCGGAACTTCTTCACGCGCTCCTTGGTGAGCTTGGAGAGCTTCTCGCGGCCGAGGGCCGGAAGGATGTAGTGATCGAGGTGGTAACGATACTGCCTTAACGTCGCGGGCTCCGCCGGGCCGCGGTCCCGGTCAGCGCGCCCGATCTTCACCGCCTTGATCCAGTCCTCCGCGGCGCGCGCCAACGTCGCCGATTTCGAGTCTGGAATGTGGATGCCGGCTTTCTGATCGAGGCGGACTGTGGCCTCGTAGTCTCTGGCCTCCTTCTGCGTCTTGAATGTCTTGATGTGGTCGCTGCCGTTGGCGACCCACTGGCAAATCCACTTCGACTTCACCTCGCCCTTGCGAGTTTCCCAGGTTCTCTCCCGTACAGCCATAACTTCCTCCATCGTGGGGAACATGTCGTCGAAAACGGGATTATGTCGTAGTCTAGTCCGCTTGTCAACGAATCGACCCGGGCGATCGCATTTGAGCGGCTCCGCCTATCCACCTGGGTAGTAGGCGCGGTGCCAAGCGGTTCCCACATTGAGGGTCCAAGAGCATTCGGAGGCCACCATGACCGAACCCGCTGCATTCACTCCAATTCAGGACCTGTCCGCCGCGTTTACCGGTCTTGTCGCCAAGGTTGCGCCCGGCATCGTCTCCGTCCATTCACACCGCTCGCGGTCAAGCGGCTTTGTCTGGCGGCCAGGGCTCATCGTCACTGCCGATCAAGCCTTGTCCGAGGAGGGCGAGTTCGCCGTCACGCTTCCTGGCGGGGAGATTGTCGGGGCCCAGCTTGCCGGACGTGATCCCACCACCGATATCGCACTGTTGCGCGTCGACCGCGGCGACCTGCAACCAGTCTTGCTTGAGGCCTTACCCGTCGCAGTGGGCGCGGTCGCGATGGCGGTGGGCGCCGAAGATGGTACGCCAACCGTCGCGGTCGGTGTTGTGTCCCGTGCCGCGGGACCCTGGCGATCCCTGCGTGGCGGCGAGATCGACGCCAGGATTGAGCTTGATCTACGTCTGCGGCGAAGCGCCGAAGGCGGCCTTGCCCTCAATGCGGCTGGCCAGGCGATTGGCCTGGCGGTTTTCGGGCCGCGTCGGCGTGTACTCGTCATCCCCTCCGCCACGATCGAACGCGTCGCGGCGAAGCTGGAGAACTACGGGCGCGTCGCGCGCGGCTATATCGGCCTCGGCCTCCACCCCGTCGAAATCGAGAGCGGTGAGGAATCGGGCGTCATGGTGATGAGCATCGACCCTCAGGGCCCGGGCGCTGCGGCGGGCGTCTACCAGGGGGACATCATCGTCACTTGGAACAGCGAGCCAATTCGGCATGTGGCATCGCTTCTGCGCGCGCTCGGACCGGACAGTGTCGGCCAGACGGTCACGCTCGGGTTGCGTCGAGCTGGCGAGAGTAAGCAGGTTCCGCTGACCATCGCCGAGAGGAGCGCCGCTTGAGTGAGACCATCGCCCCAAACGCAGTCCGGCTGGCGCTCGCCCTCGCGGACGCTGCGCTCGCCGACCGGCTCGCCGCGTTGCTCACAGGTGTGCCGGGCGTACGCTTGGTAAGTGGGAAAGAGACTGCCGATGCGGTCGTAGTGCTTCCCACGGATCCCTCATCAGCGGCTAATGGCGCTGTCCCACTGACACCTCGTGAACTGGAAGTCCTGACGCTGCTCGCCGAGGGAGCGTCAAACAAGTTGATCGCTCAGCGGCTTGGCATCTCCGTCCACACCGCCAAGTTCCATGTCGGCTCGCTGCTCGACAAACTCGACGCCATCGGCCGTACCGACGCCGTAGCGCATGCCGCCCAACTCGGGGTCATCAATCTTTGAGGTCTCTCCCATGCGCAACGCTGCACGCCGCTTGCCCGCCGAGGACCATATCCACTACCCAGAGAATGAGGGGCCGCTCGACGCATATTCGCGCGCAGTTGCTGCCGTTGTCGACCGCGTCGGGCCTGCGGTCGTCCGCGTGGAAAGCGTCGCGGGACGCCGCGCCGGCGTCGGTTCCGGCATGATTATCGCCGGAGACGGTCTCGTGCTCACCAACAGTCACGTCGTCGGTGGCGCCAAGGGCGTGCGCCTCTCGATCGCGGAGGGTGTCAAAGCCGAGGCGCAGCTTCTCGGTGACGATCCCGACACCGATTTGGCTCTTCTGCGCTGCGAGCTGCCCTTTGATTCCCCCGCAGCCGTGCTCGGCAACTCAAAAAACTTGCGGCGAGGGCAACTCGTCGTCGCTATCGGCAATCCGCTCGGTTTCGAATCAACGGTCACAGTCGGCGTCGTCTCGGCGCTCGGGCGATCTTTACGGGGCCTGAACGGACGGCTCATCGATAACGTCATTCAGACCGACGCGGCCCTCAATCCCGGCAGTTCCGGTGGGCCGCTCGTGGCGACAACAGGAGAGGTAGTTGGCATCAACACCGCGACGATCAGCGGAGCGCAGGGCATTTGCTTTGCGGTTGGCAGCAACACGACCGTGTTCGTCGTCTCCGAGATCATTAGGCACGGACGTGTGCGCCGCGGGCACATCGGCATCGCAGGGCAGACTGTGGCCCTACCTCGGCGGTTGGCGCTGGCGCTCGGGGCAGGCCCGCAGGCCGTGCGCATTGGCGGGGTCGAGTCGGGTGGGCCGGCGGCATTGGCAGGCCTGCAAGAGGGCGACATGCTTCTGTCGCTCGACGAGGTCGCAGTCAGCGGTACCGATGATCTCGTCAGAATGCTTGGCGCCGAGCAAATCGGACGCGAAACCTTGGTCAGCTTCATGCGGGACGGCAAACTGCACCGAACGTCGTTGCGCGCTGCAGAGCGGGGCCACACGGATCGAGCGTGAGGTCCGAGTATGGCACTTCGCGGACATGCTGTGCTCCGCGCTAGATTTTTCGGCCTCGCGCACCCACCACACGATTTCGTTGCCCCGTATTCTTCGTTTCCTTGCAATTTATGGGAGCGAAGCCGCCCGTTCCGGTCCGCCCCCGTCTCCAGAGCCCGGGGGCCCCCCACCCCGATGCACTCGAAAATGTCCAGGCCAGCCGGAGCTAGCTCATACGCGGTGTCCGCTTGTGGCACTAAGCGGACGTGCAAACCGCGTGATGAATGTCCGCTTTGAGGGGAATAACGGACGTGACGCGGACGTGATGCGATGTCTGCTCATGACCCAAAGCGGACATGCCAACTCGCAATTTCTAAGACGCTAGGGCTTGCGTGTCCAAGCGCCAAATTGAGCTGGCGCTAGAAGCTGGCTGCCGAGCCGAACTGCCTCTTCCTCCATTCAGCGGATTGTCCAAGCACGAAATTGGAGGCGGTCAGCTGCTCATTATTGCTCACCATCAAGGATAAGGCTAACTCTCCAGCTACTCACCGCCCCATGGCGAGGAGTACCGACACGATTTTCAGCATGGAACACAAAGTCAATGCGCTCTTACAGACCGGAAGTCTGGACGCTGATGACCGTTCTCGCGATTGCGGGCCTAGTGCTTGCATTTGGTCATATTGCCGAGGAGGTAATTGAGGGCGACGCGACAAAATTCGATCAGACGATCCTTCTCTTTTTTCGCAGCGTCGATGACCTGTCCGACCCCATCGGGCCTTCTTGGGTTGAAGAGATGGCTCGGGACGTCACCGCCCTGGGTAGTTATGTCGTCCTCAGCATCGTCGTATGCGCGGTAACCATCTATCTCCTCATGGCGGGTCAACGGGCAGCCGCTTTCTGATTCTTGCTGCAGTCGTGGGCGGAGTTCTGCTGAGCAATGCCCTGAAATTGGTGTTTGAGCGTCCGCGGCCGGACATCGTGGCTCATGCCGCCCGAGTCTTCACCCCAAGCTTCCCAAGTGGACATGCAACTCTGTCGGCCATCACTTATCTCACCCTAGGCGCTCTCCTGGCGGGTCTTCATTCTCTACGGTTCAAGCTTTATTTCTTGGGGTTGGCGATCCTGCTGACCATCGCTGTCGGCATCAGTCGTATCTACCTCGGAGTCCACTATCCCACCGATGTGCTCGCCGGCTGGTGCATCGGAGCAGCCTGGGCCGCCTTTTGCTGGTCTATCTTCAACTGGCTCCAAAATCTTGGGCGGATCGAGCCCCCGGCGCACTGATAGTCCCCGGTGATCAACACTTCACTGTTCACAGTGCCCCGCGTGAAGACGTCTGCTTATGGCACTAAGCGGACATACGCTGGGCGCTCGGCTAAGTCAGCTTTTGACCCAAAGCAGACGTTGGTTAGTGGGCCTTTCGGCTTGCTTTAGTGGGCCTTTCGGCTTGCTTATGAGGGTTGCCGGAGGGAAATTTGCTCAGTACGCAGGAGATAGCAGAGTGGCTCTCACGCGGCTGAAGGACGAGTACCTAGAGCAGGATGGCGTTCGGTTCTTCATGGAGGACGAGGCCGGTAATACGGTGGCCTGCAGGGTGAGCCACGAGGCACTGCGGGATTACGCAGAACGCACGCATTTTTTCGGTACCGAGGCGCTGGTTTCGAGGCGTATCGCGAACTAATCGAGGAGGTCGCGAGTGAGACCCACGATGCTGAAGGACCTTTCGATGCGCACGGGCGAGTTCTCGTCACCTCCGAGGCGCTCGCACGGGTAACGCGCAGTGCCTAGGTGTTCGCTGGGGGCTGTGCCGGACGCTGGTAAAGAGATCTGACTAGTTTCTGACCGTTAATTCGGCTCGGCGGCCGCTTGACCCGCTGGCTTGGCCGGCACCTGTTTCGGGGGCTTGTGCCCAGCTTCCTCGATGGCGCGGGTAATGCACCACTCGGCCATATCGAGATCCTGATCGCGCGCCTCGGCGCTATAGGCCGCCCGCGCATACTCAATGAACCTCTTCGCCTCCAGCAGATATTCCACCATGGCAACCTCCACTGCCCAGCCCACTCCCTATATAGGGTGCCACCGCGAAGGATTGGAGAGCGGAAGGGGGTCGCGTTTCACCCTCAAGCAGACGTTCTTGGGGCGGCTCGCGAGGTCCGCTTGTGATCCTGAGAAGCCAGTCTGGACGACCCTCAATTCCGTGCTAGCAAAGGGTCATGCAAATCGAGACGCCACGGTTCCGTCTGCGCGATTTCTTAGAGGATGATCGCCAGTGCTTCGTCGATTATCAAATGGACCCGCGATACCGTAATCTCTACGACTTCGCTAACTCCGATGCCACCAGGGCAAACCAGCTTTTCAATCTCTTCAGCGACTGGAGAGAGCAGGACCCACGTCAAAACTACCAACTCGGGATCTTCGAGCGGAGAAATTCGCAGCTCTGCGGCTGCGCTGGTCTCCGCCAATCAGGGCAACCAGAAAGGATGGCAGTTCTTGGTCTGGAGCTGTCACCCGATCATTGGGGACGATTTGGGGTGGCCATCGAAATCGCGGCTGCGCTGTTGGAATACGGCTTTTCCGTTCTCAACCTTGACACGATTATTGGTGCCACCGCGAGTGGCAACAGCCGTGTGGCACGGATCGCTCACTGGTTCGGCGCAGACATTGTGGATTATCGCGACGGCCCAGAATGGATGAAAGCGCGAGGTTGGAAGGAGGTCGGCTGGGCGACATCCCACAGCGCTTGGAAGATGTCGCGTGGGAGACGGCGCTGTCTCAAAACGAACTGATGGCACCATTGAGCCCGACGCCAACTCTGGCGCCGCGGATGGCGAGTACCATTCAATGGAGAAGTCTGCTGCCTAAACAGAAATACAACCCTCAACATAACGAAGAAAAGCATCGTTACGGCAGTAGGTCCGCACAAAGCGGACGGTGCCCGTCGCAGCTGTTATGTCCGCTTTTGACCCAAAGCTGACATTGGGCCGCCTGAGCAATTCAGTCGCCACCGCCGCCCAGGAATGGTCACAGAAAAACACTAGCGTTGCGAGCGTAACAGCAGTTTGGGGGGGCAATGCCGGATTTCGCGAAGATCAGCAAGGCGCTCACCTACCTTCGTGAAGAGATACAGGCAGAGGACATCTCTAAGGACTCGGTCTTCAAGCATCCGCACAATTCGACGCGTCTAATCCCCGAGCGGCTGCCCCCTGCAAAGATCAGGGAACTTTCTCGACTGCAGCCTGCAAGAGCCATAGTGACTACTTTCGGTAAGTGGGTGCTGATCGCTGCGGCAATCGCATTCTGCACTAGTTTCTGGCATCCCGTGCTTTATGTCCTCGCGGTTTTGGTAATCGGCTCGTGCCAGCATGCGCTGCTGATCCTTGGGCACGATGCAGCGCACTACCGCACGCTATCTGTGCGCTGGCAAAACGATCTCTTCGCTAATCTTTTCATGATGTGGCCGACCTTCGCCTCTGTCGAAGGCTTCCGCAAGTTCCATAGCACGCATCATCAATACACAAACCTCCCGAACGATGGAAATCGCCACATCTGGTACACCCACGACGCCGCTGGCGATCTCGCTCCCGATTGGCAGTTTCCGAAAACGCGTTTGGGGCTTGCCTGGCTTCTATTCCGCCGCGCCGCATTCCTCACGGGCTTATTTTGGATTTTACGCGGCTTGGTCGGTTCGACGATCATTCCGTCACCCGGCTGGATGCGTGCCGCGCGCTTAGGCTTTTATGCACTTGGCGGCGCAAGCTTCACTTATTTCGACGTTTGGCACGCGTTTTTGCTCTATTGGATCGTGCCATTCTGCACTTGGCATATCGCGGCTCAGTACATCCGCCTGATTTGCGAACACAGCGCGGTGGAGAGCGACCAGGAAGAGTATTCGATCACCCGAACGACGATCCCGACCTGGCCGGAGTCGATCTTTATCCTGCCATGCAATGTTGGCTACCACCTCGAGCACCACTGGTATCCGAGCGTGCCCCTTCTACCATCTGCCGCAGCTGCACCAAGTGCTGATGGAACGCAAAGGCTTCCGTACGCACGCAGCGATAAGGCGCTCGGTTTTTGCTTCACTAGGTGAGTGCGTCAGGGAAGCCGCCGCGTTGAGCGCACCTCGAAATACGAACCGACAGCGAGCAGCGCTTGGATAGGTCCGCTATTGGCACTTAGCAGACATCTATGGCGGCGCTGAGCATGTCCGCTTTGGGGGTAAAGCGGACCTCGCTAAAACCGTCCGCCGATGTCCGCTAATGACCCAAATCAGACATCGGCCCCTGCTAGCGCGTCGAGAGGGCGCCACTTAAGACCACGCCAAGAGCGACGGCTTACGGACTGAGCGAAGGCGGCGGCAAACCGTTCTGCGCGCAGGCCGCTTTCAAGGTATTGAGCATCAGGCAGGCGATGGTCATCGGACCAACTCCGCCCGGCACCGGCGTGATGGCGCCGGCAAATCGAGCCACTTCAGCGAACGCCACATCGCCGATGATCTTCGTCTTGCCGTCCCCGGCCGGAACGCGGTTTATGCCGACGTCGATGACAGTGGCGCCCGGCTTGATCCAATCGCTGCGTACCATCTCGGGCTGGCCAACTGCTGCGAAGACGATGTCCCCACGGCGGCACACGGAAGCGAGGTCGCGCGTCTTCGAATGCGCGATCGTCACTGTCGCATTATCCATCAACAACAGCTGCGCGAGCGGCTTGCCGACGATGTTCGAGCGCCCGATCACGACCGCTTCAAGGCCTGCGAGCGACCCATGCACTTTCTTGGCGAGCATGATGCAGGCGAGCGGCGTGCACGGCACAATGCCCGGAAGGCCGGTCGATAGCAGTCCCGCGGTCAACGGATGAAACCCCATAGCCTCGATCACCTTGCGCAAATCGATCGGCGGCGGCAGCGGCAGCTGCACGAGAATTCCATGCACGGTCGGGTCATTGTTTAGCCGCTCGATGAGCTCGAAGAGCTCGGAGGCAGGGGCCGTCGCCGGCAGTTTGTTGAACAACGAGCGCATATTGGTCGCCGCCGTCTTGGCGGTCTTGCTGCGCACATAGATTTCGCTTGCCGGATTGTCGCCCACGAGCACCACGGCGAGTCCCGGCTCGATGCGGCGCTCATCGGTCACGCGCTTAACGGCGTCGGCTATGCGTTGACTGAGCTCAGCCGCGATGGCTTTACCATCGATGATGCGTGCAGTCATTTCTCGTCCTTCGGGCTGTGCAAACAAGTCTCGCGGCGGGCGCGAAGAGCGATTTAAGCACGACGGCAGGGCGGGCCCAATGTCTGCTTTTGGCACTTAGCGGACGTGCCACTCGCGCTAACGAATGTCTGCTTTGAGGGGAAGAACGGACGTGACGCAGTCGCGATACCATGTCCGCTAATGACCCAAAGCGGACATCGACCGCGGAAAAGCGACCTCGGCAACCCAATCCACCTATCAAGGGCTTGACTAAACTCGGACCGTCATGCCGTCGGCGAGCGACATCTTGTAAGCGCGCAGAGCCGGAAGCAGAGCGACAGCAAATCCGGCGCCGACGATCAAGGCGAGCATAACAAGCTCCCCCGGCGAAAGGGTGGTGATAGGAAGATAAAGTCCATATCGAGCGTCGATGATTGGGCGCGCGACATAGAGACCGAGATAGAGCAAGCCGACGCCCAACAGTACACCGAGGAGCGTTAGGACACCGGCTTCAATCATCAGCAGGCCGATGACGGTCCGCGGACTCGCGCCAACGGAGCGCAAGATCGCCATTTCCCGGCGCCGCTCATTGAGGGTGGATAGAATCATTGTGGCGAGGCCGAGAAGTGCCGCAGCCACGACCATTGCCGAGACCAGTACCAGCGCTTGTTCCGCCGTGCCGACCACCCCCCAAAGCTCCTGAAGCGCTACCCCGGGGAAGATCGCCAGCAATGGTTCTTCCCTGTATTCGTTGACGAAGCGCTGGAGCCCAAAGGTGGAAAGTTTGGACTTCACGCCGATCATCGCGGCCGTGATGGCCTTGGGCGTCAGCTTCAATTTTCGCACCGCTTCGGGAGGAGGCGACAGACCCGGCGTTTTCACGCCGTTCTTCCAGTCGATGTGGATCGCCTCGTAAGCTTCGAGCGAGACGTGAACGGTGCGGTCCACTGGCGTGCCCGTTTTCGCCAGAATGCCTGAAATGCGGAACGGTTTGTCGGCATGCTCGCCTTGGGGAATGACACCGAGCCCGTGAGATATGATGATCCTGTCGCCGACCTTGTGTCCCAGCCTCGAAGCGACGTCGGCGCCGAGAACCGCATCGAACAGATCGTCAAATTGCCCGCCGGATGTGAAGGTCAAGCGCCGGCCGCCGCGATATTTGTAGTGTTCGAAATAGTCCTCATTCGTGCCGAGCACCCGGAACCCGTGGTAGCTGTCTCCAAGCGTGAGCGGAACGGACCACGCAACCTCGTTGCGTTGGGCGATGTCCTGGTAGCTTTGCCAGCTGATATTATTGGTCGCGTTGCCGATCCTGAACACGGAGTACAGCAGCAGCTGGACCTCGCCGGTTCGGGCCCCGATAATCAGGTCCGTTCCCGAAATTGTGTCGGCAAAACTCGCCCGTGCACCGGTGCGGACTTTTTCCACGCCCAGCAGCAAAGCAACGCTCACGGCAATTGCGATCACCGTCAGCAGCGCAGTGAGCCAGCGATTGCGGAGCGACAAAAACGCCAAGCGCGGCAAAATCATGCCTCGGCTCCCCGCTGTATGGTGGCGATGTCGCAGAGACCCAAAGCTCTATCGAATTGAGGCGCCAGGCGATCGTCGTGACTGACCATGATCAGCGTGGTTCCAGCCTCCTCGGCCTGACTGAACAGCAGATCCAGAAAGGTCTCCTGCGTTTTTTTGTCCAATGCCGAAGTTGGCTCATCGGCAATGACCAACTCCGGTGAGCCGATCAGCGCGCGCGCCGCAGCCACGCGCTGCTGCTGGCCAACGCTCAATCTCGCTGCCATTCCCTCGGTGGCCAGCGACCCATGGACGCCAAGAGCTGCAAGAAGTCGCGCTGCTTCCTCCCTGGCCGGACGTTGCCCCACGACCCGCTTACGGCGCTCAGGCGCAAAACTGAGCGGCAGCACGATATTGTCCAACGCGCTTGCATATGGCAGCAGGTTAAACATCTGAAAGATGACGCCGTAATGCTCCGCGCGAAAGCGGTCTCGGTCGGTTGCGCTCATGGCTACAAGATTCTTTCCCAGGACATCTATGACGCCGGCCCTTGGCACGGCGATCCCGCAGACAAGGCTCAGGAATGTCGATTTGCCGGACCCCGATGGACCCAGGAGCAACAGCCGCTCTCCAAACTCGATCGTCAGCCGGTCGATTGCGATCTCAAAGCCGTGCGGCCCCGGCCAACGGAACTCGACCCTGTCGACGCACAGTGCGTGGGTGCCCAGGCGAACAGCTTTGGCGCGCGATCTCAACACCACGCGGCCTACATTATGCCCCGGATATCGATAAGGGCATGCTCGCGGTTCACCTCGAAGGCCTCTTGGCTCTTCTCGGTGATCAGCGTGACCGCGAGCTCTTCCGAATTTGGGAAAGCGTCGAAATAGGGAAAGGAAATCGTTGTGATCGCGGCCACATTGGAGCATGAAAGCGCATATTCCGCATGAAACTCCGAATGCTCGGCTTCGTGCCCGTCGGCTTCGGCGTGGGCGTCCTCCTCGTGCTCATGCGCATCGTGGTCTGTCTCTGACTCGCGGGCGATAACGACCTTGGCCGAGGTAACCTTGCATCCCGCATTGCGAGGCAAAACAAACAAGGCCAAAGGCTGCGCCAGTTTCTCCTCGGCCGCTTGGACCTTTGCCCGATCCTCAGCCGTTGTTGCCTCGTACTCGAAGCCGACGATATCGGCGCCGGGCACTTCCAAAGCCATCTGCACTGTCTGGCCTTCGACCGCCAGATTAAGGGACCCGTGGCCGTGTTGGTGTGGCCCCAACTGACGCACCGACTCAGCGGCCCCGTGCGACGCCGACAACGCGAGAATCGTAGCTGTAACTGAGATCGCTCGTATCATCACTTCCTCCAAAAACGTTGAAAGTAATCCCCAAAACTATTATGGCTGCCGTTTCCTCGTACGGCTCGACAGTTGTTGCCTGAAGTGCATAGCCAAAGTTCACCTCGTTCGATCCATCGACCAAAGTCAGAGACGTCTTGTTCATTCCGGTGCTAATGCGGCCTGTCACCCAAACCGGGGCAAACAATTCGGGGCTCTTGAAGCCGTGCTTCAGCTGAACGAAAACGATTTGATTTGGTGGAGGTGGGGGAACATGGATGCAGGCGCCCACATAAGGCACCAGTAGGAATGACTTCACCAATGTGCCATCGAAATCCAGCGGAAGAACGTAGCCCGGCAGCTTTATGACGTGCCCGTCGAGTCCGGGCATAAGCGTCTTGTTATTTATTTCTGCCTTGTTTTGCAGTTCCTCGATCTTCGCGAGGAGGGCGACCGGATCGACACCTGATGCCTTGAGGTCGGCATAGGCTTTCTGTTCATCCGCGTTCAGCTTTCCCTTTGGATCTCCGTAATGCGGCCCCCAAACGATCGTGTACACGTCGTCTTGCTGGTCTTTGTTCAGCTGGTTCATTGGGTTTTGGGAGTCGTCCCAGGGCGGCGCGAGGTCCTCCCACTTCAGGGTTTCGACTGCGCCCGCGGCATGGGAAAAAGTCGGATTTAACCCGATTGCAAGGGCGAGCAGAATTACACGCCAAAATGTCCCTAGCTTTGCCATCACGTTCATTCGGCTCCCCTCATCTTGGTGAGCCAACAGCGCGACGCTAAAAGTTCCCGCGAGGCGCCGATACCCAACCGATGTGGCGATTTTGACGGAGCGTCGTCAGCCCGTTAGTGCGCAACAACGCTAAAGGCGCATTAGGCCTTTGATGTCAGAGGAGGGCCGCGCGACTAAACGGCGAGGTCTGATCACCTGATAAGAGCCAGGTGATTCGATGTGGTAGGCGAAAAGCCTATTAGGCGGTCATGCTGGATACGGGCGGGCGAAAGAAGAATTAGTGAAGCGGCCTGCGCGATGGTCCAACAATAGGCACATGATCCGCCAATGTCGTTGGGTCCCGCCGGCATCTCGCGATGCTGCCGGGTCAACTCTGCGAATGCGATGGCGTGGTGGTCAGCGTCGAAATACCGCTCAAATTGAGCGAAATGGGCACGTGTTAAAAGGTACTCGCGTTCCGCATGCACGTGTCCCAGCGTCAGGACGAATTGGCTCGCAAAGGCGAGCAGCCCAAGCCAGGCAAACCACGAGCGTTGCCTAATGTAGAGCAACATGGCGCGTCATCCTGCAGGCCCGCGATAGACCGGTAGGGTTATTGCTGAAAGTGTACACGATTTCCGAGCAGACTGTCGCCCATGCGTGTGAGCAGCAGCCGGGGTTGCGGCCAGGCATGCCAACGCCGCACACATCACGCAAAATTGACGATGGTTTCGCATAGCTCGTCCTCCGAGCTAAGCCAACAATTTGGACCAAAAAAGTGAACAAACTAAGCCCATAGAAACCCTCAGATCTGGTTGAGGCGTTTAGTCGCGCAATACTCAACGCGGGGGCGTGTTGACGCTGGTTCTGCTGAGGCGCAGGATTTGGTGCAGAACCAAAGGCAAGACTTGGATGCCGATCACGGCTGACCAGTCAGGTGCCCAGCGAGGGCGCCACTTGAACGACCTCTAGGATACAGCACTGCTTCGCAGCGCCGCCACCAATTCGCGGGGCTGAGCTAAATCCGCGTCGGCAAGTGGTGCGCCTGAAAATGCACAAGGATTCAAGTCATGATTTACAACCACTCTGATCGAAGCTTGGTTTCGATCATCGCCGCCACGGCTATGGTCGTGGCGTTATGCTTGGCGTTTACTTCGCCCGCAACCGCCGCCGACGAGTCCCAAAAGGATCAAGCCGCTCAAACCCAACCCCGCCGCCCCACCCTCAAGCGGGCCGATCAAGAGCTTCACCGAGGAAGATGTGAATACCGCCGTAAAGAAGACAGTCGATGAGCGGAGCAAGGACGGCGCCTTCGTGTTCCACGATCCCAAACTCGACGCCGACCTCAACCTCGTCTTTGAGCAAATCAAAAGCATCCGCGGCATGGAAGGCTATGGCTGGTTCGCCAACACCATCTTCCACGATAAGGACGAGGCCAAAAAGCAATACGCCATCGACTTCTGGATCAAGCCGGAGGGGAATGACCTCAAGCTCATGGATATCAGGGTGCAGAAGGGTCCGAAGCAGGAGGGCGACCGCTATGTCATGGTCACGCGTTTGCCGGTCGCTTGGTGGTGGCTCCCGGTGCAGGAACATCCGGGGAGCATGGAGGTCACCCGCGCGTGGCAGGTGATGAGCGCGATCCACAATTACATCGCCACCAACAAGGATGAAAACGGCAACCTACCCATTAAGGACGACAAGACCGGAGGGACCATCCCGCTGCAATTCGTCGAGATCCACCAGCCGGTGCGGCACCTGAAAAAGGAAGGGGAGTATTTTGTCTGCACCGACTTTCGCAAGCCGGGCAGCAAGGATGAGTATTACGACATCGACTTCTGGGTGAACCAGAAGAGCGGCAAGCTCCAGGTGGACAACGTCAAGATCCACAAAGTGCCCGTGCAGGAGGACGGCATCTGGACGCAACAGCCCCGCTACACCTTCGAGGGGATGGATTTCGAGACGACTAATTGAATGCGTTGAATGGATGTGGGCGACAGTCCCTCGATTAGGGCCCACGGCGCGATCCCCGCCACTTTTGGCCGGACCTTCCTTGTTGAGAGGGTCTAGAGCAATGGCGGGCGGCGGATCGGTCCTCGCCGAAGGGCTGCCAACGGGTCCATGAAGGAGAGCAAAGGAGGACTAGCATGCGAAATCTGTTGTTCAGGAGCACCTCACTTCACTTGCTCCTTATGGCCGGCTTTCTAGGGCTTCCACTTACTTTGGCGCTCGGCCATGAGGCGCATCATGCGGAGTGTAGCGACACGGCCATAAACGCGGTGAAGGCTGACATTCAGGCCATGGGCGCGGGTGAGGCAAAGACGACAGCCACGAAGGAAATGGAAGCGGCGCAGCAGATGATGGCCAAGAATGACATGGAGGCGTGCAAGAGCCACATACAC